>NZ_REFC01000012.1 GCF_003688405.1 Ulvibacter antarcticus | reverse complement strand
GTGGAAGAGTAGGTCGCCGCCTTCTTTAAGTCCCAATTCGAAAGAGTTGGGACTTTTTTTATGCCCTAAACTTAAATAACACAAGTGATCGTGGTGGCAAAAGCCGAAAACAGACTTCTAATATAAAGAGAACTGCTTTTCGGCTTTTGACGTATCAACCTAATGTGCAGCCTTCTTTAAGACTCTATTCATTTATTTGAATCGAGTCTTTTTTTTGTTCCATTGATATTTATGCGTTTTTGCCCTCACCCCAGCCCTCTCCCTCTGGGAGAGGGAGGCAGATTGGAAAGTGGAATAATGAAGTTTAACATAAATGAAGTGGTAGTAAAACTTCTAACTACCTTCTTTAAGACTCGATACATTTATTTGAATCGAGTCTTTTTCTTGCCATAAACTCAGATACCACAAGTGATCGTGGTGATAAAAACCGCCAAAATTGTACATTTTAGTATACAGTTTTGGCGGTTTTTGTTGTTCCATTACTATTTATGCGTTTTTGCCCTCACCCCAGCCCTCTCCCAGAGGGAGAGGGAGGCAGATTGGAAAGTGCAATAATGAAGTTTAACATAAATGAAGTGGTATCAAAACTTCTAGCTACCTTCTTTAAGACTCGATACATTTATTTGAATCGAGTCTTTTTTTTGCCCTAACCTTAAATGCCACAAGTGATCGTGGTAATAAAAACCGCCACAATTGTACATTTTAGTATACAGTTTTGGCGGTTTTTGTTGTTCCATAACTATCTATGCGTTTTTTCCCTTACCCCCGGCCCACTCCCAGAGGGAGAGGGAGGCAGATTGGAAAGTGCAATAATGAAGTTTAACATAAATGAAGTGGTATCAAAACTTCTAGCTACCTTCTTTAAGACTCGATACATTTATTTGAATCGAGTCTTTTTCTTGCCATAAACTCAGATACCACAAGTGATCGTGGTAATAAAAACTGCCAAAATTGTACATTTCAGTATACAGTTTTGGCGGTTTATGTTGTTCCATTACTATTTATGCGTTTTTGCCCTCACCCCGGCCAACTCCCAGAGGGGGAGGGGAAATATATAGTAATGATTTATAATTTACGAATGAACTTTAAACAAATGCAATATTGTAAACCGCAACAGGGATAGCAGCGACATCCCCTGTAGTGCCACAAAGTAGAGCGAAGCTCACTACATGACTACTACAGGGATACAGCGGATAGCCCGGTCCTATTTGCTTTTCGCAAAGAGGGAGTTGCCATAATTATACACAATCAATCAATGCTTAATAATATATTGATAAGCAGTTACTTAAATAGTAAGAATAATTCAGTAAATTAGTTCGGAGGAAATTAAGGATATAAAATTAGAAGTATGAGACGGTTATTGTTTATGATTTTTGCATTATTTATGCATGTTGGATGTAATGATAAAAGTAGTGATAGTAAGGATATCGCAGAAAATATCGATGTTAAACGGGCCTTGTTTTCCAAACTATCGTCGGACAAGACAGGGATAGATTTTGTGAATGTAAATGAGGATAATGATGTGCATAATGTTTATAAGTATGCTTATTATTATAATGGTGGAGGCGTTGCAATCGCTGATCTGAATAACGATGGGCTGCAGGATATTGTGTTTACTTCGAATATGGAGGACAATAAAGTCTATCTAAATAAAGGCGATTTTAAGTTTCAGGACATTTCAGAGACTTCGGGGATTAATTCGGAGATCCAAGGATGGAATACCGGCGTGACTACTCTCGATATTAACGGAGACGGCTTCGAGGATATTTTCGTATGTCGTTCTGGGTTTTATGAGGATAAAGACAAAGCCAAGGTTACTAACTTACTATATATAAATAATGGTAACCTCACTTTTACCGAATCTGCCGCAGAATACGGTCTCGACGGCTTTTACTATTCAATGCAAGCCTGTTTTTTTGACTTTGACAATGATGGAGATTTAGATCTTTACTTGTTAAACCATCCCAATGTGTTTAAAGAAATCCAATCTGGAAAAAATAATACCTTGTTACCTGATCTTCCTAACGAATCAAAATTCAGCGATCAGTTTTTTGTAAATGAAAGCAATAAATTTGTGAATAAAACCAAGGAGTTCGGACTCGAGAACAGAGCTCACGGCCTTGGAGTGGTCGCTTTCGACTACAATAATGACGGTTATAGGGATTTATTTGTATCGAATGATTTTAAAATGCCGAATATCGTTCTTTTGAATAAGGAAGGGAAAGGATTTGAGAATACGACCGAAACTTCTCTAAAGCACATGGCAAAATTTAGCATGGGTTGTGATTTTGGGGATGTGAATAATGATGGTTTTCAAGATATAGTAAGTGTGGAGATGCTTGCCGCCAATAATTTTCGAAAGAAAACGAATATGATGCCCATGAATACCAAGATTTATTGGGAGTATGTCAATAAGGGAAAACAATATCAGGACATGCATAAT
Organism: Ulvibacter antarcticus; assembly: GCF_003688405.1. Classification (GTDB taxonomy): domain Bacteria; phylum Bacteroidota; class Bacteroidia; order Flavobacteriales; family Flavobacteriaceae; genus Ulvibacter; species Ulvibacter antarcticus. The sequence goes on along the minus strand of NZ_REFC01000012.1, from coordinate 909,971 downwards.
TGCCTTCAGTTGAACAACACTAACGGGACTTTTAGCGAAATTGCCTGGTTATCTAAAATCGCAGAAACAGATTGGAGTTGGTCTCCTATTCTTGCCGATTTCGACAATGATGGTTTCCAGGACCTTTATGTAACCAACGGCTTTAAAAGGGATATACACTTTAAAGATTTTGTGGGGAGCAAAGAGATGAAAGAGGCGAAGAAACAAAAAAGTTATAGTTTCGAAAGTCTTACGCAAAAGCTGCCTAGTACTAAAACTTCGAATTATATGTTCGGAAATAACGGGGATTTGACATTCTCGGACAAAACAAATGACTGGGGACTTTTTGACCCTATGTTTTCTTACGGCTCTGCTTATGTGGATCTTAACAACGATGGGAATCTCGATCTTGTGGTGAATAATATGAACGACAAAGCCCAGATTTATAAGAACAATGGAACCGGAAATAATTATTTGAAAGTGTATTTGAAAAAGGGTGCAAATTATGCCTACGGAAGTAAGGTAGAATTATACGTTACAGATTTGTATCAAGCAAAGGAGTTAGCGAATGTTCATGGGTATTTGTCTAAAAGTGAAGATGTGCTGCACTTCGGAATAAGTGACAAGAAAAAGATCGATAGCCTGAAGATTACTTGGTACGATCAAAAAATTACAATGTTGTACGATGTGAAGGTGAATGAGAATCTAACCGTGGATTATGAAAAATCAGACTTTAATTCATTGAATTCGAAGAATATAAAAAGTTTATTTTTCGAGACAGCTAATTTGAATTTCAATGTGAATTATGTTCATAGAGAAGCAGAGTATGACGATTATTTGAAAGAAATATTATTGCCACATAAATTATCTCAAGAAGGCCCACATATAGACGTGGCTGATGTTAATAATGATGGTTTGGACGATTTTTACGTTGGAAATGGTAGCGGATTCGCTGGAGAATTATACGTTCAGCAAGTAGATGCTACTTTTTTAAAAATGAATCAGCCGGCTTTTATAGCTGACAAATCTTATGAAGATTATGGCGTGTTGTTCTTTGATTATGACAATGATGGTGATAAAGATCTTTACGTGGTGAGTGGAAGTAATGAAGTGCCTTTAGATTCGAAATATATGAACGACAGATTATATGCTAATGACGGAAAAGGGCATTTTACAAGGACGAAAGATGTAATTCCGAATATAGCTGCATCTGGATCTGTAGCTAGAAGCGAGGATATTGATGGAGATGGGGATTTGGACCTTTTTATAGGAGGATATTTGGTGCCTCAAAAATACCCGATGGCAGGAAAAAGTACGATTTTAATGAATGAAAATGGTAGTTTCATTGACCGTACGGCTACTTTTAGTACGGGTCTTGAAAATATTGGAATGGTTAAAGACGCAGCTTTTACGGATATAAATGGAGATGGTAAAATGGATTTGATCGTTGTGGGACATTGGATGCCAGTAAGTGTCTTTATAAATGTGGACGGAAGTCTAGAAAATCAGTCCGAAAAATATGGATTGAATAATACTGTCGGTTGGTGGAATACGATTTATCTGGATGATTTTAATAAGGATGGTAAGATGGATTTTGCAGCTGGGAACTTAGGATTAAACTCGAAACATAAGGCGAGTGAAAAAGGTACATTCAAGGTTATTGCAAAGGATTTTGATAATAATGGCACGAATGACATTGCACTGGCTTATTATGAAAATGGGAGTTTTTATCCGGTAAGAGGAAGAGAATGTTCTTCACAGCAGGTTCCTGACATTAAGAAGAATTTTAAATCTTATACAGAATTTGGGAATGCTTCTTTCGACGATCTCTATAATTACTATGACCTGAGTGATGCGATAAAATTGGAAGCTCAAATGTTTGAATCTTCAATTTTTATTAATGAAGGCAATAAATTTAAAATACAATCTCTGCCAAATGATTGTCAGTTTGCGCCTACCAATGGAATATGTGGAGTGGATATGGATAATGATGGCCAAAAGGAATTAGTAATGGTAGGCAATTTTTACCCGGTAGAAATTGAAACCGGGCGTTACGATGCACATATTGGTAATGTAGTGAGTGTAAACACAGATGGAAGTATGAAATCAATACCTTTTGCTAAAAGCGGATTTTTTGCTAATGGTGATGCTCGTTCTATGAAGGAAATAATAATTGGTGGCAATGCTTATTTAATGGTTACCAATAATAGGAACAAAATAAAATTTATAAGGGAAAACAGTTTATCAATGATTAATGAAAATCAGATACAATAGCAATCTCTATTATTTAATTTTGTAGGTAAAACTCTACAAATCGTACATTTTAATAGCTAAATTCATTGTCAGTTTAAAAATCTAAGTTATGAAATACACATTAATGACTTTTTGTTTCCTATTGTTATTGGGATGTAATGATAAAGTGACTGATAATGAGTCGGCTGCAGCCAGGGGGGATGATGCGCCTAAACAATTATTTGTTGAACATAAAGCAGAGTCGACTAAACTTTTCTTTACGAATACAGTAAAAGAAACAGATTCTGAAAACTATTATATTTACCCTTTTATCTACAATGGAGCGGGTGTTGCCGTAGGTGATATTAATAATGACGGACTCCCAGATGTTTATTTTTCAGGGAATTCTGCGAAAGATAAATTATACATCAATAAGGGCGATCTTGTGTTTGAAGATATTTCTGAAGCTTCCGGAATTGATGAATTTCCTGGATGGAGTACCGGTGTTAGTTTTGTCGATATAAATGGTGATGATTGGTTAGATATTTATGTGTGTAGATCTGGTCCTTCACCCGATATAGAAAATAGGACTAACAGATTGTTTATCAATAATCAGGATGGTACTTTTTCCGAAGAAGCAAAAAAATACGGCATCCAAAATACACAACACTCTGTGCAATCGGCATTTTTTGATTACGATCTTGACGGAGATCTGGATATGTATTTACTTAATCATCCGCCAAAGAAACGGGGGAGTGATCTTAAATTTAAGGAACATCTGGCAAGTGTAAAAGCGGGTAAAAGCATAACAGATGTATTTTATGAAAATGTAAACGGAACATACGAAGTCAAAACTAAAGAGGCTAATTTGTTTAATTACGGGTATCGGCATGGAATTGCGATTGGTGACGTGAATAAGGACGGATATCCTGATATGTATATTTCCAGTGATTTTTCAGATCCTGATCTTTTGTATATCAATCAGAAGGATAAATCCTTTAAAAACACTATCGATGAATCTTTTCGGCATATTTCGTTCAACAGTATGGGGAATGAACTCACCGATATAAATAATGATGGGGAGTTGGATATTTATGTAGTTGATATGGCACCCAGCGATCATTTTCGATCGAAGGCATATATGATGTCCATGGATGTGAAAGCCTTCAGAGGGATGGTAGATGCAGGTTTACATCATCAATATATGTATAATACATTTCAGATAAATAATGGAAACAATACTTTTAGTGAAATTGGGCAACTTTCGGGTACTGCAAAAACAGATTGGAGTTGGGCGCCTCTTTTCTTCGATATGGATCATGATGGATATAAAGATCTATTTGTAACCAACGGGATAAAAGAAAATTTCCTGTATCGCGATATAAACGTTGATGCAAAGAAAAAATACGGTAAAGACAAGGGATTAAAGTTGGAAGAATTTTTGGATGTGGTTCCAAGCGATATTTCTGAAAATATTTTTTACCATAATAAAAATGGTGTAAAATTTGAAAACAAATCAGGGGAGTGGGCGGTGCCAAGTATGTATAATTCAAATGGCGTAGCAACGGCCGATTTCGATAATGATGGTGATTTGGATTTCGTGGTCAATAACATGGATTCGAGTGCAATTCTTTATGAAAGTACTGCTTCTAACCAATCGAAAGGCAACAGTATTAAAATTCAATTAACAGGAAAGGCACCTAACACCAGAGCCATAGGTGCAAAAATTAAAGTGAAAAGTGATCTCGGAGAACAGATTCATGAATTGTATACAAGTCGTGGCTATCTTTCTAGTGTGGACACACCGGTTGTTTTTGGATTAGGAAATGATACGTCTGCAACAGTCGATATTACCTGGCCCGATGGCACTTCAACTTTACTGGATAACGTAAAATCAAATGAAGTCTATACAGTAGCTTATGATGGCAAAAGTAAGATGTCAACACAGCTTCAGAAAACAAATAACACTTTGTTGAGCAATGTAAACCCTGCCGGACTTAATTTTGTTCATAAGGAAGATAATTTTGATGAATACACTGTCCAGATTTTATTACCGCATTCGCAATCTACAACGGGTCCCGCATCGGCCAAGGCTGATGTAAATAACGACGGATTGGAAGATCTTTTTATTGGAGGGGCTGCGGGTCAGGAAGCTAAACTATTTATCCAGAATGCAAGTGGTGGATTTAGTAAAGGTGAAGGGGATTGGAAATTACATGCTGCTGGTGAAGATACCGGAGCATTGTTTATTGATTTCGATAATGATAATGATTTAGACCTTTATGTGTCAAGTGGTGGAACACAAAAGGAAGAAGGCCATTTTTTCTTTCAAGATCGAATGTATGTGAATGATGGTAAAGGTAATTTTAAGTATAATTCCAATATTCTCCCGAAGATTAAGATTAGTGGAAAAACTGTAATCGCAGCCGATGTCGATAACGATGGGGATACCGATTTGTTCGTAGGAGGGCGAATTATCCCAGATGGTTACCCGCAGCCAGCAAGATCTTATATGCTGATAAACGAGAATTCTAAATTTATTCTGAAAGAATTACCTATCAAGCAAATGGTAGCATCTGCCGTATTCAGTGATTATGACGGTGATGGGGATGTGGATCTATTGACCGTGGGTGAATGGTCACCGATACAGGTGTTCAATAACGATAAAGGCAATTTTACAAAGGTGGATGTACCTTCATTGTCTAAAACTACCGGGCTTTGGTTTAGTATCGCGGAAAACGATATCGATAATGACGGTGATATGGATTATTTCGTCGGAAACTTAGGGCTGAACGCAAAATTTAAAGTGGACGCAACACATGAATTCCATGTCTATGGCAATGATTTTGATGATAATGGGACTTATGATATTGTGCTGAGTGGTAATTATCACGGAAAGTTGGTGCCATCCAGAGGACGAGAATGCTCCTCCCAACAAATGCCTTTTATAAAAGATAAGTTTTCAGATTTTAAATCTTTTGCTAATGCTAGTTTGGAAGATATTTATGGAGACAAATTGACCACAGCACTTCACTATCAGGCAGATATGCTTTCCAGTGTTTTTCTGAAAAACAATGGGAACGGTGATTTTTCAATTGAAATCTTACCTTGGCAATCTCAAATTGCGCCTATTCAGGATTTTGCTTTCGCGGATATAGACGGTGATGGGAAGGATGAGATTCTTACCGTGGGAAATCTCTATAATGTAGAAGTGGAAACCCAGCGTTACGATGCTTCTGAAGGATCTGTATTGAGGTATGATAACGGAAATTTTGAAGCGCTTAAACAATCACAAACCGGATTCGCAACAACAGGAGATTCAAGAAAAATTATTCAACTTGAAAATAATGGAAAAAAGCTTTTGGTGATCACAAATAGCAATGGAAGCTTGGATATCTTTGAAATTGCAACCAAAGATAAAAAATCAATTACAAGTCTGTAAATGGAAAATGGATTTCATTTTGGAAGTGACGCCCAAACTCTGAATCTAGTATAATACTCGGGCCGGGAACTATCGTTTGATTTCATTTAACATATGAAAAATTAATAGCTTTGATTGGAAAGCTAATTCGGATATAAAATTAAACTGACTGATAGTACTTAGTAAAAAGGAGCCTCTTTCTATCCTTGGTTGCTTACAGAAATATCTGATAGACAAGGATTTAAGCTGTTTGTTTTTATATATTTGAGTAAATCTACTAACCAATGCGAACGATAGTGTGTTTTCTTTTGGGTGTGTTGTTTTTTTCCTGTAATACTGGAAAAGAAAACACCCCTGAAATAAGCTTAGAGAATAAGGAATTCGCAGGATTGTTATTTCAGCCCAGACCTGCCGAAGAAACCAATTTACATTTTACAAATACTGTCGTAGAAACCGATTCAGAGAACTATCAATCTTACTTTTTTATATACAATGGGTCGGGTGTCGCCGTTGGAGATATAAATAATGATGGGCTGGCAGATATTTATTTTGCCGGAAATTCGGCCGATGATAAACTATTTCTGAACAAAGGAAGTCTCAAATTTGAAGATATCTCTGTTTCTTCAGGAATCGACGCATTCAAGGGTTGGAGTACAGGTGTTTCTATGGTAGATGTCAATGCCGATGGATGGCTCGACATCTATGTCTGCAGAGCCGGACCTTCACAAGACATCGCACTTAGAACAAACAGATTGTACATTAACAATCAAAACGGAACCTTTTCAGAAAAAGCAAAAGAATTCGGGCTTCAGAGTACAGCATATTCTGCACAAATAGCATTCTTCGATTATGACTTGGATGGTGATTTAGATGCCTATTTATTGAATCATCCTCCTAAACTTATTGTTAGTTCGCTGCAAGAACATATAAAAAATGTTAGATCAGGAAAGAGTACTACTGATGTATTTTATGAGAATGTCGATGGTGTTTTTATCGATAAAAGCAAAGAATCTAATCTACAGAATTTCGGATATCGTCACGGTATTGCGATAGGTGACATAAATAAAGATGGATATCCCGATTTATATATTTCCAGCGATTCAGACGACCCAGATTATTTATGCATTAATCAAGGCAACAAAACTTTTAGAAATGAGATAGACTCAGCCTTTCGACATACTTCTTTCAATAGTATGGGGAACGAGATGATCGATATAAATAATGATGATTTGTTGGATATTTTTGTGCTGGATATGGCGCCTAGCGATCACTTTAGATCCAAAGCCTATATGCAGTCTATGAACGTAGTGCGATATAATAATCTGGTTAAATTTGGATTTCACCACCAGTATATGTTCAATTCCTTACAACTAAATAATGGCAATAATACCTTTAGTGAATTGGGACAATTCGCAGGTGTAGCTAAGACAGATTGGAGTTGGGCTCCATTGTTTTTTGATATGGATCATGATGGTTATAAAGATTTGTTTGTCACTAATGGTATTAAAGAAAATTTCTTATACCGCGATATTAATGTAGATGCCAGGAGCAAGTATGGAAAGGGGTTTTCAATGGATCTAAAACAGCTTTTGGAAATTGTACCCAGTGATATTTCTGAAAATGTTTTCTATAAGAACAAAGATGGTGTTTCATTCGAAAATAAATCGGGAAAATGGTCGAGTCCTAGTTTGCATAACTCAAATGGAGTCGCAACCGCGGATTTTGACAATGATGGCGATCTGGATTTTGTAATTAATAATATGGAAAGCAGTGCCGTTTTATACGAAAGTCTAGCTGTCAATGAGGGGGTTGGAAATAGTATAAAGATTAAATTGGAAGGTAAAAGTCCCAATACTCAGGCTATAGGTGCCAAAATAAAGTTGATTACTAAAAAGCAAACGCAATCGCACGAACTATATACAACACGGGGTTATTTGTCCAGTGTTGACACTCCGGTGGTCTTTGGAATTGGGAATGAAGAAAAAGCCACTATTGAGGTGACCTGGCCCGATGGCAAAAAATCTATTTTGAATGAAATACCAGCAAATAAGGAGTACATACTCAATTACGAGTCGGGAATAACAGCCAATCAGACCAAAAATGAAGCACCTCCTTTAACGAGCCGAAGCAAGGATAATTTTGGACTAACATTCGTACATAGAGAAGATTCTTTCGACGATTATTACGAGCAAATTTTACTTCCACATTCTCAATCGAATATCGGACCAACCATTTCTAAAGGAGATGTAAATGGTGATGGGCTTGAAGACATTTTTATTGGAGGAGCAGCAGGACAGGAAGCTGCTATGTATTTGCAGAATCGAGATGGCAATTTTATCTATAAGAAAGGGGACTGGATACTTCACAAGGAAGGAGAAGATACCGGCAGCATATTTTTCGATTACGACGGAGATGAGGATTTGGATTTATATGTTGTGAGTGGAGGTGCCCATTTAAAAGAAGGTCATGAAAATTATCAGGATTGCCTTTATCAAAATGACGGGAAGGGTAATTTTAAGAAAATGCAGGACGTATTGCCAGATTTTAGAATTAGCGGGCAATCAGTAGCTGCTACGGATATAGACAATGATGGAGATATCGATTTGTTTGTGGGAGGAAGACTCATTCCAAACGGTTATCCAAAGGCTCCAAAATCATATTTGTTAATCAATGAAAATTCAAAATTCAAATTAAAAGAGTTACAGGTAAATAGCATGGTTGCAGCTGCTTTGTTCTCAGATTATGATAGTGATGGTGATCAAGATTTAATTATGGTTGGTGAGTGGTCACGAATTGAGATATTCAATAATAACAATGGAGATTTTAGTAGAGCTGAAATCCCCAATTTAGCGGCGACAAGAGGGCTTTGGTTTGGTTTAGCCGAAAATGATATTGACAATGATGGAGATTCCGATTATTTTGTTGGGAACCTGGGGCTAAATGCTAAATTTAAAGCGGATCAATCACATGAGTTTCATATCTACGGAAATGATTTCGATGAAAACGGAACCTATGATATTGTATTAAGTAGCAATTATCATGGTAAATTAGTTCCGTCCAGAGGGCGAGAATGCTCTTCACAACAGATGCCTTTTATTAAAGATAAATTTACCGATTATAAATCTTTTGCTAATGCATCATTAGAAGATATTTATGGTGAGAAGTTACTTCAGGGCTTGCACTATCAAGCCGATATGTTATCGAGTGTATTTTTACTGAATGATGGAAAAGGCAATTTTACAATTTCTGAATTACCCTGGCAAGCTCAATTATCTCCCATACAGGATTTCGCATTTTTGGACATTAATGGTGATGGCAAGGATGAAATTATTTCGGTTGGAAACCTTTATAACGTTGAAGTTGAAACTCAGCGTTACGACGCTTCGGAAGGCGCTATCTTTAGTTTTGAGAATGGAGCACTAGTGAATTTAAATGCAATGGATACCGGATTTTATACAACTGGTGACGCACGAAAAGTAATAATATTGGAGAGCAAGGGGAAGAAATTATTGATTGTAGCCAATAATAATGGTGCTCTCGACATCTTTGAGGTTGCAAAAAAGAAGCCGACAGCTCTTTCCAGTTTATAGTTGGGTTTCAGAAAATAGATTTCATAATGGTATTAATTCCTTTAAAACAAAGGTAAATTGCTGCAGCACCAGCAATAATTCCGAAGAAAAGAAAAAGATAAAACGTATAATTATCCTTATTTAGAAATGAAAGGGTAATTAAATACGGACTTAAAAAAAGTAGTGGTAAGGCTAAAGCCAGCTTTTTTATCCCCTTTTTTAATAAATCCAAATCTGTGTGTTCTTTACTCATTTCGGTAGGCATTTATCGCGTTTCTAACATTTTTATGGGTGTCCAACAGTAGTTTTGCACTAGCTTCGGAAATATGTAGTTCTTCCATGAGCATGCGTGTGCCTCTGTCTACCAGCTTATTATTGCTAAGTTGCATGTCTACCATCTTGTTTCCTTTTATCCTCCCCAACTGAATCATTGCTGCAGTAGAAATCATATTTAAAACCAATTTTTGTGAAGTACCGGCTTTCATGCGCGAGCTTCCAGTTACAAATTCTGGTCCTACAACCACAACAACCGGATATTTAGCTGTTTTGTGTAATGGGCTTCCTTCATTATTCGTGATACAGCCCGTTGCAATATTATTCTCGTTACAATTTTTCAAGGCGCCTATCACATAAGGTGTTGTTCCTGAAGCTGCAATTCCGATGACAACGTCTTTTTTAGACACTTGATATTCTCTAAGATCACTCCATCCTTGTTCGCTTGAATCTTCGGCAAATTCAACGGCTTTTCGGATAGCCTTGTCACCACCGGCAATAAGTCCGATTACGAGTCCGTGAGGCACTCCAAAGGTCGGCGGACATTCACTTGCGTCCACGATTCCCAATCTTCCGCTAGTTCCTGCTCCTATATAGAAAAGTCTTCCGCCATTTTTCAGTTTTTCTGAAACAACGGAAGTCAATGCTTCAATCTGCTGTAATGCCTTTTGAATAGCCGAAGCTACCGTATGATCTTCCGAATTCATATTGCGTAATAGATCCGCGATGCTCATTTTTTCGAGATCGTTATAATTTGAATCTGCTTCGGTAGTTTTAATAAAACTCATTAGGTAAAATTACGAATTTAGTCGATTTGATAGTTGGTAAACTGGAGATTATTCAACTGTATAAACAATAGTCGATTGTTGTGAAATGCGGTAATATCCTAATGGAAAATTATCACTATTGGATACATTAACAATATTCCCTCTTACTGTTGCAGGCTGTGTCTCAAAGGGACCTCCACCTCCAGTTTGTTGCAATAAGATGAACATAAAATCATGGAACTGTTTATTAACCCCATAAAGGTTAAAAGTCACTTCATCTTCTGAAGCCAGATCCTCGGCCAGATATAGTCCGAAGACGACATTTCCATCAAAAAATTCGTCATTAAACACGTCTTGCTCATCACCACGAATCGACAAACCTTCAATCAAATAATAGTTTTCTATTCCCAAAGGATCTGAAAAATAAACTTTTAGTTCTACCTCTTCACCTGTAAATCCGCCATCGTTTCTTTGTTCTACATACTCAAGTGGTGTTGTAGTTTGCAGCTGTTCTGTTGCTGTATAAGTTTCTCCATTATATACAATACTCAAAATATAATCAATATCTAATTGAGGGATAAAATCTGCGGTGTAATATCCATCTAATTCATAAGTGAAGGGATAAACGATACCATTTTGGTCTGTAATTTCAATAATGGCATCTTCCACAATGGGAAGTTCAGAGTCGAAAAATGGAGCTGTGGTTGTAAGTCTTATCAGCGGTGTCGAACTTCCATCTTCGAGTACATTGATACTCGCTTCCACTACTAAACGAGGCTCCGCAGTATTTAGATCTACGTCAATTATATCTTCACATGAAGCTAACATTCCGAAGAAAAAGATCAAAAGAAATAACTTTTTCATGGCTTAAAATTTAAAATTATAGGTGATGGCAGGTATTCTGCCAAAAATTGACAAACGAACAGCTTCGTTTTCTCCTGTATCAACGTTTTCGCTAAAAGAAATTGAAGCAGCGTTCATTCTTCCATAAACATTGTATAAACTAAAAACCCATTCGCCTTGCCAGCGTTTTTTAGAGTCTGGTTTTGGTATCCAGGTGGCAGACAAATCTAGACGATGATAGGCGGGTAGTCGGCTGCTATTACGTGCTTCATACACAGGAATAATCATATCATTGTACAGATATTGCCCATTTGGATAAGTGGTTGGACGGCCGGTTTGAAATATCATATTAGCGCCAAAGGACCATTTTTTTGATAATTCGTATTGTCCTGTAACGGATATGTCATGAGTCCGGTCCCAGGCGGCGTTATACCATTCACTGTTATTAATTCCAGTTTCATTTTCTGTTCTTCCCGGGGTTCTCTGTTCACTTTTCGAAAGCGTATAGGCTATCCATCCTTGAAATTTTCCTTCCGTTTTCTTAAAAAGTACTTCAAGACCATATGACCTGGATTCTCCATTTAAAATGATTTGTTCCACTGCATTATTGGCGATAAGGTCTGCACCGTCTGTATAATCGATTCGGTTTTTAACTTCTTTGTAGTAGGTTTCCACCTCTAATGAATAGTTGTCGAACGACTTGAAATAACCAACAGCGACTTGATCGGCGAGTTGCGGTTCTATATATTTTCCACTGGGCGCATAGATATCGAAAGGAGTAGGGGATGTGGTATTAGAAATTAGATGAATATATTGTGTCATCCTGTTATAACTTGCTTTGATAGAAGACTGCGAATCCAGTTGATAAGCAACAGCAAATCTTGGTTCTAAATTAGCGAAAGATCTTATAGTTTCACTTCTACCAAACGATACAGTATCAATTGGGGTCGCTTTTTCATAGATTCCGAGTTCGGCATTGTATAAAATTGGGTTGTCGTTTTCATAAATGTTTAATTCATCCTGCCCTAATCTATTAAAAGTAGAAAGTCGCATACCTGTCTGTACTGCGATCTTGTCTGTAATTTCGATTTCAGCATCCACATATAGTGCATTTTCGAATGCGTATTTGTCGACTAATTTATAAGGATTGATACCGGAAACATCGGATGTAGGCTGGACATCGCCCGGATTAAATTTATAGTATATACTGTTAAGTCCGTACTTTAGTTCTATATCTTCGGAAAGAAAATGTGTAAGATCATATTTAAAGTTGAAATTTCGAATGCCACTATCGAACTGAAATTCTAAAAACTTCAGCTCAAGTCCGTAGTAGTAATCCGAATAAATCAACGATAGTTTCGAAAACAATTTATCAGAAAACAAATGATTCCATCTTAGGTTAACAGTAGTATTTCCGAAGGTATTAGAAAAAGAATCGGCAATATTAAATACATCCCTTCCGAAGTAACCCGAGAGAAATAGGTTGTTATTCGCATCAATTTTATAACTCACTTTTGTGTTGAGATCATAAAAGAGGGCTTTACTATCGATATCGAATAAAGGCAGAAAAAGATGAGCATAACTGCTTCGACCCCCAAAAAGAAAGGAAGATTTATCCTTTACAATAGGGCCTTCTAATAATAATCTACTGGCAATTAAACCAATTCCGCCGCTAGCCCTAAACTGTTTTTTATTACCATCTTTTTGATATATGTCCAAAACGGATGAAGCTCTACCTCCATATCTCGCCGGGATTCCACCTTTGTATAGGGTTAGATCTTTTATGGCATCCGGATTAAAAACGGAAAAGAAACCAAATAAATGTGAGGAACTATATAAGGTCGCCTCGTCGAGTAGAATAAGGTTTTGATCTGCGGCACCCCCACGAACATTGAAGCCAGAGGCACCTTCGCCGGCATTGGTCACTCCGGGAAGTAAGGTAATGGCTTTAATAACATCGGCCTCTCCCAACACCACAGGAATTTTCTTGATGGTATTTGAAGACAGTGTATTTACACTCATCTGTGGTTTACGAATGTTAAGACGTTCACCATCTACCGTTATAATCACCTCATCCAGTTCTTCAGAATCTTCAAACAAAGTTAGGTCAAGCTTAATGTTTTCAGTTAAATTGATAGATTCCTTGCGAGTTGCGAAACCTAAATTACTGTAGAATACTTCGTAGTTTCCCTTCGGAAGAGTAATCGAATAAAAACCATATTCGTTAGTAATGGCACCTGTTTGAAGCTCGGGAATAATAACATTTACACCTATCACGGTTTCTCCTGTAGCGTCTTCAGAAACAGTACCACTTAAAGTGAATTTCTCTTGTGCGAAAATGCTAAGACTTCCGAAGAGAAGGAACAAAAGAACAATTTGTTTCAATTTTTGTAGGTTTAATTAAAAGCCTTCAGTTGAACCAAAGGCTTTAAATGAGCTTGTTGCAATTATTTTATTTCAGAAAGTATGCGATTCAAGGTATCACTAGGTCTCATTTGACTAACCACGAGCTTATCTGTGGGCTCATAATAACCTCCAATATCTACCGGATGACCTTGTGCCTGTAATAACTCCTGAAGGATCTTTTCTTTATTCTCGTTCAGTTTTTTATAGACAGGTGCAAATCTGTTTTTCAACATCTCGTCCTTGTTCTGGTTTGCCAATGCTTCTGCCCAATATAGTGCTAGATAGAAATGACTTCCTCTATTATCGAGTTCGTTTACTTTTCGAGATGGGCCTTGATTATTTTCAAGTAATTTTTCGGTCGCATCGTCTATAGTTTCGGACAAAAGAGTCGCTTTAGGGTTGTTAAAAGTCTCTCCTAAATGCTCAAGTGAAACTCCAATTGCCAAAAACTCACCAAGAGAATCCCATCTTAAATGACCTTCTTCCATAAATTGTTGCACATGCTTTGGAGCAGAACCTCCGGCACCTGTTTCAAACAAGCCCCCACCATTCATCAAAGGAACGATTGATAACATTTTTGCACTTGTTCCTAATTCAAGAATAGGGAAGAGGTCTGTAAGATAATCACGCAGCACGTTTCCACTCACCGAGATTGTATCTTTTCCAGCTTTTACACGTTCCAATGTATATTCGGTAGCTTTTTCGGGCGACAGGATTTTAATATCGAGTCCTTCAATATTGTGTTGCGGTAAATAGGTTTTTACTTTTTTAATAAGCTCGGCATCATGGGCGCGATTTTCATCTAACCAGAAAATTGCTGGCCAATTCGTAGCCCTTGCTCTGTTCACTGCAAGCTTTACCCAATCCTGAATAGGAAGATCTTTTACCTGACACATTCTCCAGATATCGCCTTGTTCAACGGTGTGCTCCATTAGGGTCATCCCTTTATCATCTATCACACTTACTTTTCCATTTGCAGGAATTTCGAAGGTTTTATCGTGAGATCCGTATTCTTCAGCTTTTTGAGCCATTAATCCTACATTAGAAACAGTACCCATTGTTGTTGGGTCGAAAGCTCCATGTTTTTTACAGAAATTTATAGTTGCGCTGTAGATTCCTGCATAACTGCTATCAGGTATTACGGCTAAGGTGTCGTGGCTTTTCCCGTCTGCGCCCCACATTTGTCCGGAGTTTCGAATCATAGCTGGCATGGAAGCGTCGATAATTACATCACTTGGAACATGTAGATTGGTTATGCCTTTGTCGCTGTTAACCATTGCTAAAGATGCGTTTTCTGAAAGAATTTTTTTAATAGCAGCATTAATTACATCTTGCTTTTCAGCTGGAAGTTCTTCAATTTTACTAACAAGATCTCCAAAACCATTACGAACATCTACACCAATTGTATCAAATTCAGTACTGTATTTTTTGAAAAGATCTTTAAAATAAACTTCAACAGCATGACCAAAAATGATTGGGTCACTAACCTTCATCATGGTGGCTTTCATATGCAAGGAGAATAATATCCCTTTGTCTTTGGCTTCCTTGATTTCATTGTCTAAAAATGTGATCAATGCTTTTTTATTCATTTTGGTTGCATCGATAATCTCACCGTTTAAGACTGTAATTTTTTCTTTTAAAACTGTTTTAGCACCGTCCGTTTTGGTAAGCACTACGTTTACAGAGCCATCGCCTTTTATTGTAACTGACTTCTCATTATGCATAAAGTCACCTTTGCTCATTGTGGCTACTTCCGTTTTAGAGTTGCTACTCCATTCACCCATGCTATGTGGGTTTTTCTTGGCATAATTTTTTACAGCTTTTGGAGCACGACGATCACTGTTTCCTTCACGAAGCACAGGGTTTACAGCGCTTCCTTTTACTTTGTCATAACTGGTTTTAACCATTTTCTCCTCTGCATTTTGAGGATCTTCCGGGTAATCGGGTAGATTGAATCCTTTTGCTTGTAGTTCTGAAATTGCTTCTATAAGTTGTGGGACGGAAGCACTAATATTTGGCAATTTTATAATATTTGCTTCTGGTTGTTTAGCTAATTCGCCTAGCTCAGTAAGAGCGTCGTTAACTTTTTGATTATCCCTCAAATATTCTGGAAATTGGGCGAGAATTCGTGCAGCCAGCGAGATATCTCTTGTTTCGATAACAATGTTTGAAGGTGCGGTAAAGGCTTTTATAATAGGTAATAGAGATTGCGTTGCCAATGCTGGGGCTTCGTCTGTTTTTGTATAGATAATTTTGGCTGCTTTTGTCATATAGTTTGTTTAGAATTCAAAGATATTGCCTACCTCGGTAAGCAGCTGCAAATATACGTATTTGACGAGGTATTTTAAAACATCAGGTTTTAAGTTTCAGGTTTAATTTTAAAAAACCCTAAAACCTAAATCCCGAATTGGCAATTTACTAAACAATAAAAGCCATATCCTGATATTGCTATCTTGATATGGCTTCTTGTGAAAAAATCGTTACCGGCTATTTACCAATGGCAAATCAAGACAAGTTTATTAAACCCTTGTAACCGTGATTTATTTCAACGAGAACTTATTTATGTTGAACTATTAACTAAAAGTCAATCTACATCAACCAAATATTGTTCTCAACCTTTTTCTAATCTCAACACATTATTGATACAAGTATCAAGAAGTATCTCAAACAATTAGAAAAAGAATATAAAGTCGTTTCTGTTTTTATACAATTTTCAATCTCGAAACTCGCCGACACAAAGATCGTGAGTAAATCAAACAATTAAAAATGACTAAAAAAGAACGTTTCTTTATAGTATCATCCTGACTTTTACATCATTTTGATATTATAAATATAAAGCAAGAAATTGAAAAAACAACAATTTGCAACGCTTTAAATATTAACCGTTTATCAACCGTACTTCTTAACAATTGTTCATAAAAAAAGCCTTTGGGGTTTCCAAAGGCTTTTCTTTTATTTTGAGTGAAATACTAGTATCTCTTCTCTTTAATTCTTGCTTTTTTACCGGTAAGACCTCTAAAGTAATAGATACGCTTTCTACGAACACTACCTTTTTTGTTGATCTCTATTTTCTGTAAAGCTGGTAAATTCACTGGGAAAATACGTTCAACTCCTACTGTACCAGACATTTTTCTAATTGTAAAGGTCTGAGAAGAACCAGTTCCTTTTACTTGAATTACTACTCCTCTAAAGAACTGTGTTCTTGTTTTTTCACCTTCACGGATTTCGTAGTACACTGTAATAGTGTCTCCGGCTCCAAACTGAGGAAAATCTTTTGTGGTTACAAATTCGTCTTGAACAAATTTAATTAACTCTTCCATTGTTATTAATTGATAAAGTTTTTATTAAAACAACATTCACGTTTCTCGCCAGAGGTTGGATTAAGTGGGTGCAAAAATAAGTATTTAATACTAAGTTGCAAGTGTTTATGTAGATTTTTTAATTGCTTTTAAAAAACCCCCATCACGGTTTACTTACCATTCACTATTTCTTGTCGATCCATCTGTTGATCTTAGCTTCTAGCAACGCTAGCGGAACACAGCCCGTTTCTAAAACTTGGTTATGAAATTCACGGATATCGAACTTATCACCTAATGCAAGAGACGCCTTCGTTCTTAACTCTCGTATTTTTAATTGTCCTATTTTGTACGACAAGGCCTGCCCCGGATTCGCCATATATCGTTCTATTTCTGAAATAATCCCCGCTTCACTTTCAGCTTCATTGTCCAATGAATATTGTATTGCCTCTTCCCGTGTCCATCCCTTCGAGTGTATTCCCGTGTCCACTACCAATCTAATGGCACGATGCATTTCGGCACCCAGCATTCCGAAGTACTGATAAGGATCTGTGTATAAACCAAGCTCCTTTCCTAAGGATTCGCTATACAAGGCCCAACCTTCGCCATAACCACTATACCAAAGCGTTTTTCTGAATTTTGGTAAATCGTTATTTTCCTGCGTCAACGAAATCTGATAATGATGTCCGGGAATAGCCTCGTGCAGAAATAATGACTCATCACTGTAGACATTGTATTTGGTAGCATCCGGAATTGGTGTATAGAAAATTCCCGGTCGCGTTCCATCTACCGACCCGGGATTGTACTCTGCACTGGCTGAATTCTCTCTAAAAGCCTCAGTTTGTCTAACCTCAAATGGAGTTTTTGGTTTTTTGTCGAACAACTTTTCCAATTGTGGTTTCATTGTTTCATGGATGTCATTAAAATTGGATATAATCTGCTCTGGCTGAGAATAGGGCATAAGCTCTTTTTTGCCGCGTACATAGTTGAAAAAGGATTTGAGATCATCTTTATATCCAACTTCTGTTTTCACTTTCTCCATTTCAGATAAAATTCGTGCAACTTCTGAAAGCCCTAATTGATGAATTTCGTCGGCAGTCATGTTGGTAGTCGTGTATAGCTTAATCTGATGTTTGTAATAATCGTCCCCATTCGGAATACTAGCAATTCCGCTGCTTGTTCTTCCTGCCGTCATATAATCGCCAGCCATAAAATCGGAAAGCTTCTGGTAGGTTGGAATGAGCTTATCTTTAATCATTGATGTATATGCCTCTGTCAATTGATTTTTGTCTTCTTCGGAAAAACCTTCAGGAAAGTTCTTAATAGGTGAATAAAACAAATGATCTTCAATGTTTGGCTGCGTCATTTCCTTTAACTGAGGTACAATTTTAGTGATAAGGCTTTTTGGGAGTATGTAACCTTCTTTCATTCCTTGCTTCATATTTTCTTCCGAAGTATTTAACCAAATAAGATAACTATCTACTCGTTCTAACCAATTGTTATAATCTTCCACTGTTTTGAATGGCTGTGCACTAGCACCACTGGCAAATTGACCCATCCCTAAATTCACTGTCCACATCTGATCGATAGGAAAGTATCTGAAATTCTTAAACGATAAGGTCTCTAAATTGATATCACATTCCCATTCAAGAATGTTCTTACTCATGATTTCACTTTCAGACAGATCTGCATCGCTGTAATTTGCCAGCACTTTCTTCGTGTTTTTATAAAAACTCTTGGTTTTTTCTATTTGAAGACTATCTAAATAATTAGGAAAAAGATCATTATAACGAGAGTCGCCTGCTTGTGTGGCACTTATCGGATTTAACTTCAGATTTTCCTGATAATAGTTTTCTGCGAATTCAGAGAATGATTCCATGGTGGCGTCTGTTTGCTGTTCCTTTTTTGCGTTGTCGTTGCAAGATGAAAAGAATGCGATGATACAAATTGTGGATATGATGTTTTTCATAAGTTAGTATGGGTAGTTTTTTCAGAAAATAAAAGTAATCAATTTGAAATTTGTTTTTTCTTTATTATTTGAATGACAAATAGTAGTATTCCCGCACCTAGAATCACTTCAGCTAAACCATTCAACAATGTAATCACACCCTGAGCCTGTACTATTTTTTCGGGATCGTTGTAATTCATGAGTATATGACTTAATTGTCCACCCATAGAAAATAGAATTGAAAGAATGATACCGCCCAGCATTAAATAGGTAGCAGTGCTCTTATACCTACTAACTAAAAAAATACAAGCAATTAAAATAAGCAATCGGGCGATTACAAAAACTATAAACCCTAGATAGAACCCAACCGAAAGATCTTCCATTTTTATTTAAATTTAATTTATATATAAAATCCCTATTCCTCCAAAAGATCGGGACGTCGCGCTTCGGTGCGCTTATAGGCCTCTTTTTCCCGCCATTCCTCAATATTGGCGGTATGCCCACTTAATAGTATTTCCGGTACTTTCCAACCTTTGTATTCGGAAGGACGAGTATAGATAGGAGGCGCTAATAAATCGTCTTGAAACGAATCTGTTAACGCACTTGTTTCATTCCCTAAAACACCCGGAATTAATCGTATAACTGCATCGCATAAAATCCCAGCTCCAAGTTCACCTCCACTTAAAACGTAATCACCTACAGATATTTCCCGTGTAATGAAATGATCACGCACTCGCTGATCCACTCCTTTATAATGTCCGCAGAGGATGATTATATTCTCCTGAAGCGAAACCTGATTGGCGATACTCTGGTTAAGCGTTTCGCCATCGGGAGTCATATATATTACCTCATCATAATCCCTTTCCGATTTTAACTTTGAAATGCATTTGTCTATGGGTTCTATCATCATTACCATTCCGGCACCACCTCCAAATTGATAATCATCTATCTGATTGTAATTATTGGTAGAAAAATCCCGAAGATTGTGCATATGCACCGATACCAATCCTTTTTCGATGGCTCTTTTTAAGATTGAAGCTTCAAACGGACTTGTAAGTAATTCGGGTAATACTGTAATTATATCTATTCGCATTCTTTATAGTAATTCTTTTTTTAATTTACATCGATCAATAGATTCCTTAGCCCGATTCAAAACGTTTTTGTCTAAGGTGTCTAAAGCACATTTTTTGAAATATTCGATGGCTTCATCCAACTTTCCTTGTTGCTCATACATTATGGCATATTCGTTAAAGACAGTAGCCTTTACGACGCCCGGAATGGTTAATGCTGTATCCAGGAGTTCTTTTAATTCGGTATGTTTTCCGAGAGTAGAAAGAAGGATAGAATAATTATAATATACCGCCGGATACATTGGGCTTTTTTCTAAACACAGTTTGTAAAGTGTTTCGCCTTTTTCGTATTCCTTGAATTTTACTTCATATAAATATGCCAGGTGATTATATGCCTTTCCGAAGTTAGAATCGATGTCAATAATTTTTTCAAGTATGTTAGAAGCAGATTCGTAGTTCCCGTTTTTAATTTCCGTATTGGCACGGTCGAGCATTTCTTCCAACTTCGTTAAATGATCCATAACAAATAATTTTAACTGTAAAAATAGGTAATTAGGCTAAATTATGCCTCCCAAGTATAATGATTCACTGTAGTATCTTTCTTCCAGCCCAGGCGTTGATATAATTTTTGAGCCGGGTTGTCGGCATCTGTTTCTAAAGTGAGGCCTCTGCTTCCTTGTGCGATTGCAAACTCCTTGGCGGCTTCCATAAGTGCTTCTCCAACTCCTTTTTTTCTAGCTTCGGAAGCGACATAAAGATCATTCAAGATGTAGGTTCGTTGCATGGCTACGGAAGAAAAACTCGGGTAGAGTTGTGTAAAACCCAGACCGTTTCCATTTGAAGCAATCGCTAAAAAGATCATCGAATCGTTCTTTTTAAAACGTTCACTTAAAAATTTCCGGGCTGCTTCAGGATTTGAAGCTCGTTTGTAGAACATTCTATACCCATTAAATAGAGGGACTAATAATTCCAGATGTGCTTCAGAGGCTTTTACGACTTTCATTCTATAAAGATAAGTGTTATACTGTATCAACACAACCTGATGTTATAGATTGGAAACGTATATATTTCCGAATAAAAAAAAGCCCGTTAATTAAAACAGGCTTTTCAGAAATTATAATAAGTTACTACTAATAGTAAGTAAATCTTCTTACTTTCGAAATATACTTCGCTAGTCTAATTACTTGATGACTATATCCGTACTCATTATCATACCAGATATATAGCACAACGTTTTTTCCGTCTTTGGCTACAATAGTTGCGTTGCTATCATAAATAGAAGGGGCCGAAGAGCCAACGATATCACTGGAAACCAATTCGTTGTTAAGCGAATATTTAATCTGCTCTACTAGATCACCTTCAAGGGCGTATTTCTTCATTACTGCGTTAATACCATCTATCGATGTTGAAGCTTGAAGTTCTAGTTTCAAAATTGCTAATGAACCGTTTGGAACGGGAACTCTAATCGCATTTGAAGTTAATTTTCCTTCAAAAGAAGGGAGTGCTTTAGTTACTGCACTTCCTGCACCAGTCTCAGTAATTACCATATTTAGTGCTGCTGCACGTCCACGACGGTATTTACTGTGCATATTATCAACCAAATTTTGGTCATTTGTATATGCGTGGATAGTTTCAAGATGTCCCTGAACAACACCAAATGAATCTTCAATTGCCTTAAGAACCGGAGTGATTGCATTGGTTGTACAAGAAGCAGCAGAGAAAATATCTACTTCGTTCGGATTGTATTCTGTATGATTAACACCGTGTACAATATTTGGAACTCCTTTCCCAGGTGCGGTCAATAATACTTTTGAAGCACCATTTGAAGTTAAATGTCGACTTAGTGCTTCTTTATCTCTAAAGGCACCAGTATTATCGATCACTAAGGCATCATCGATACCGTAAGCAGTATAATCGATTTCTTCAGGACCATTGGCAGAAATCATATGAACAGTGGTTCCGTTAATGATAAGGGCTTTATTTTCAAGGTCTATGCGAACGGTTCCAGGGAAATCTCCGTGGATAGAATCGTATTGAAGTAAAGAAGCTCTTTTTTCCAATACAATTTTATCGATTTTTCCTCTAGTAACAATCGCACGCAATCGCATTTGATTCCCTTTTCCGGTTCTGGTCATTAACTCACGAGCTAACAAACGACCAATTCTTCCGAAGCCATATAAAACAACATCCTTAGGAGAAATTTCTTTAGTTTCTTTGGCCTCTTTCAATTTTTCTGAAACAAAAGCAAGCGCGTTAGAATACTTATTGTCTTCTAAATGGAACTCATAGGTTAGTTTACCTATATCCAGCTTAGCAGGTGGCAAATCCAAAGTTTTTATTGCTTGGGCAATTTCAACAGAATCGAAGATTGAGATCGGTTTTTGAACAAATTCTCCGGCGTATTCGTGTAAATTTAGGATTTCACTTACATTTCGATCTATTAACTGATTTCTAAACAGTACTAATTCAATTGATTTGTCGTACCAAAGATCACTAATAATATTAATGAACTCTACGCTAGCCTTGCGGCGATCGGTTTGAAAAGACAGTTCTTTTTCATAAACGTCATCAAAACTCATAGTTGTATAGTTTTTAGTTTCTTACGCTCACTACAAGCTTGCAGATGAGTAAAGAAAGGGTTTAAAAATTTTGTGCAAAAATAGGTATTTCTATTCGTTTGTGAACGCTAATTTTAAAAATAAATACAGGTCTAAAGTTCTTGAAGGTAGCCAATTGAACTTTCTATTATTTTCTCTGAAAAATTTGCGTTATTTAGATCGTAATTGTATCAATAAAAGCGATTATAAATGAATTGAGGCCGTCTAATGAATTTTAGATGACCTCAATTTCAATTTTATATGTATTTAGCTACCTAAATATAAAGGTGTTAGTTTCTCCTTTTTGATTTACAAAGGTCATTTTTATAGGAGCATTAAAATTGCGTGCAGCCATAATTTGTTTTACATCATCGATAGATGACACTTTTTCATCATTTATATTAGTGATAAGAACACCAGCCAGATTATATTGTGAAATATCTCTTGTAAGTGCTTTCGTTACAATTACACCATTTGGAATTCCTCTGTCTGCAAGGTCTGTTTTACTTGCGTTTTTAACTTCCAGACCAAGATAATCTATCTCGTAGGTTTCTAGTTTAACTAGAGTTACCGGAACTACTCTTTCCTCGCCATTTCTTAAAATGCTAACATTTACAATGTCATTTGGCCTTTTGGAGCCAAGATAACCTGTTAGATCCGAGAATTTCGAAATCTGAATTCCATCTACACTATTAATTATATCCCCTTCTTTTATACCTCCTTTATCTGCTCCACTTCCTCGTTCAATTCCGGCGACATATACACCTTGAGTCTGCTTTACACCAAATTGTTCTGCAGATTTAGAGTTGAGATTAGTACCTCTAATTCCAAGAATTCCTTGTTGTACGTTTCCGTATTCCATAATATCCTCAATCACTTTTCGCGCATTGTTGGATGGAACTGCGAAGGAGTAACCAACATAAGAACCAGTTTCAGAAGTGATAGCCGTATTAATTCCAATAAGTTCTCCATTAGTGTTAACTAGTGCGCCTCCACTATTTCCACGATTCACAGCGGCATCTGTCTGAATAAACGACTGTGGATTGCCATCGAATTCATTAAGGTCCCGACCTTTGGCGCTAATAATTCCTGCAGTGACTGTAGAAGTTAAATTAAAAGGGTTACCAACTGCTAAAACCCATTCCCCAATTTTTAAGTTGTTCGAATCACCAAAAGGGATGTAATGAAATTCATCTTTGCTATCAATTTTTATCAATGCAATATCGGTTTTGGGATCCGTTCCAATAAGTTCGGCTTGGTATGTTTTATTATTGTTTAAGGTAACTGTCAATTGAGAAGCATTGGCGATTACATGATTATTTGTAATAATATAGCCATCGGGAGTAATTATTACCCCACTACCTGAACCTACCATTTCCCGCGGTTGACCACCACCGTTAAAGTATTCCATTATATTTGATGGCTCCCTGCTAAGAGTAGTATTTTTTACGTGTACTACCGCATGGACTGTTTTTTCTGCAGCTTCAGTTAAGTCGAGCGAAGTTCCGTTTACTTCCGAAGAAAAACTGGTAGGAATAAAATTTGTTTGCCTTTCTTGTTGAGGTAGTGCAGAAGTGTTCTCACCTTCGATAAAATATTTGTATCCTCCAAGTGTAACTGCGCCGGCAACTAGCGCAACGACGAATAAACGCATTGTCTGTTTCATAAGTAAATATTTAGATTCATATATTGTAACAATTATAAGACGAAATTATTTCCTTGAAATTTCAACTTTAACGCTCATTTAACACTAAGCATTAACGAGATAGATCGTCACTGTTTAGTTAAAAAAAACATTTTAACTCGAGTCGGCTTTTTATACCTTTGTGCTCATGGAAATACCATTTTTTAAATATCAGGGAACGGGAAATGATTTCGTAATGATCGATAATCGTCAAGGTATTTTTATCAAAAACAATACCGAACTGGTGGCTAAAATATGCGACCGAAGGTTTGGCATAGGTGCCGACGGTCTTATTCTACTTGAAAATCACCCGGACCTGGACTTTAATATGGTGTATTATAATTCCGACGGGAATTTAAGTTCCATGTGCGGTAACGGAGGACGATGTATCTCTCAATTTGCAAAACAACTTGGCATTGTGGATATAACTGCGAAATTTGAAGCTGTAGACGGACTACATGAGGCGTCAATTCAAGGGATGAATGTTTCTCTAAAAATGGCCGACGTATCTAGAATCTCTCTTTCTGAAAACTGTACGTTTTTAGATACAGGATCCCCTCATCACGTGCAGATCGTGTCTCAACTCGACACATTCGATGTGGATTATGAAGGAGCTAATATTAGGAATTCTATTTATGGAAAGGAAGGAGCGAACGTGAACTTTGTACAAGCTTTGGGAAATGATATTTTTTCAGTACGTACCTATGAACGTGGTGTTGAAGCCGAAACCTTGTCATGCGGCACTGGAGTTACGGCTGTAGCTCTGGCTATGTTCGAAACCGGAAAAACAACTTCTAATAAGGTGACGCTGCAAACTCCTGGTGGCGTTTTAACAGTGCGTTTTAAAAAGCAGGCAACAGGATTTACAGATATTTATCTTGAAGGTCCTGCTTCATTTGTATTTAAAGGAATCTGGACATGTTAACATTAACGGGCGATAACATTATACTTCGAGCATTGGAAGAGAGCGATCTCGAATTTCTTTACAATTTAGAGAATGATGAAAACATTTGGGAAATAAGTAATACCACAACACCCTATTCGAAATTTGTTTTAAAGCAATATCTTGAAAATTCATTGCGTGATATATATGAAGTACGACAATTGCGATTAGTAATTTGTTTAGCTTCGGAAGAAAGAGCTTTAGGGTTTATAGATTTGTTCGATTTTGAACCTAAGCACAAAAGGGTCGGACTTGGAATCATTATTTTATCTGAAGCGGATAGAGGTAATGGATATGCTTCGGAAACATTGGAATTAATTAGTAATTATGCTTTCAAACATTTAGATGTGCATCAGATCTATGCAAATATTTCGGAAGAAAACATTGCAAGTATTGAGCTTTTTAAGAAGGCAGGTTTTGAACTCTCCGGAAGCAAAAAAGACTGGATTTTTTCCGAAGGGAAATTTAAAAACGAACTGCTGTTTCAGCGAATTCAATCTTAATTTTACAATTATCAAATAGAAAGCATAAAAAGTAAAGATGTATATAAAGAAAATTTTGTGGGCTGTTGCTCTTATCGGATTAGTGATTATGGGAGGTTTCGCCTTTTATATTTACACTAATATTTTTAGTCCGAATACGGCTTTTAATAATGAAGAAGCACATGTTTATATTCCTACGGGAGCCAGTTTTAGTGATGTTCGCGAAGAATTGGAACCTCTGTTAGATAATATGAGTTCATTTGAAAAAGTGGCGAATAAAAAGGGCTATGCGTCTAATATCAAATCCGGGCATTACATTATAGAGAAGGGGATGAATAATAATGATATTATCAACACCATAAGAAGTAAGAATATTCCAATTTTCGTAAAATTTAATAATCAGGAACGACTTGAAAACCTTGCAGGACAATTAGCCGGACAAATAGAGCCAGATAGTCTGTCGTTGCTCGAAGCGATGCGTGACCCCGCATTTCTGAAAGAAGCAGGACTTAATAATGCTACTGCAATGTCGGTGTACATTCCAAATACATATGAATTATACTGGAACACAACCACTGAAGGTTTTAGAGATCGTATGCTAAAAGAATACAAGGCATTTTGGACTGCTGAGCGTGATCAGAAAGCAAAGGAATTAGGGCTTACGCATACAGAAGTTATATCACTGGCGGCTATTGTTCAGAAGGAAACTGCAAAAGCTGATGAGCGCCCCAGAGTTGCAGGAGTGTATACTAATCGACTTAAAAAAGGGATGTTATTGCAAGCAGATCCTACCGTTATCTACGCCAAGAAATTAAGTGAAAACAATTTTGATCAGATTATAAAAAGAGTGCTATATGTTGATCTTGAAATTGATTCGCCATATAATACTTATAAATATACAGGGGTGCCTCCCGGACCCATCAGTATGCCGGATATATCTTCTATTGACGGTGTGTTAAACCATGAAAATCACGACTATATCTTCTTTGTAGCCGATGTGACTAATTTTGGCTATCATAAATTCGCCAAGACTTTGGCGCAGCACAACCGCAATAAACAGGAGTATGTACGTTGGGTAAATGCCAATGGAGTGAATAGATAGAAATCATGATATTTCTAACTTATTTCGATGGTTAAACTTGTATGTAGTCAATTCTTACACAATTCTCCCAAAATGAATTTTTCGAGTAATACTGCAGTTTACAGCCTATTAAACTGAAATACAGTATGTTGCAATCGTTAAATTGTTCATAACTCTGTGGTTAAATTTTGTTAATGACTTCAAAATCAATCACTTTTCATTCTTACATTAGCCAAATAATTTGTAGGAAAATGCATTCAAGGTTTAGTGTATTCCCCATTTTAACATTTATTAACAGTCTGATTATCAGATTTAAAATAAAAGTTGTATTTTTGCGCGCTGAAAATGAAGTGTGAATTTTCTCACTTGAATTTTTAAAGTAATGAAAAAAAATATTTTACAAGTATCATTAGTAGTCATTGTAACTGTATTAGTTGCATCGAGTTTTTCTTTCAAAAAAGTTGACTTATCAGACTATAAGACGCATGGTATGGCGTATTTCTATCATGTTCCTAATCAGGATGAGGAATTAATGCCTATAGAAGTATTGCCTCAATACAACTTATACCTGGGAAAGACTTATGTTGGATTTAAAGAGGCCTTGGGTTTTAAAGAATCAAGAGGGGATTATGAGATTGTGAATCAGTATGGTTATATGGGGAAATATCAGTTCTCCAAAAATACCTTGAAAATGATTGGAATCAATAATTCAGATTCTTTCATGGAAGATGCCGAATTACAGGAAAAGGCTTTCAAAGCAAACACTGAGCGTAATAAGTGGATATTAAGAAGAGACATCAAAAGATTCACAGGAAGATACGTTAATGGAGTAAAAGTGACCGAATCGGGAATCCTTGCAGCTGCACATCTTGCCGGCGCAGGAAACGTCAAGAAATTTTTAAGAAGCGCAGGAGCAGAGATCTTCGAAGATGCAAATGGAGTAAGCGTACAGTATTATTTGAGAAAATTCTCAGGCTACGATACTTCTTTTATCGTTCCTAATAAGAAAGCGAAGGTATTGTAATTAACTACTTTTGGATAATAAATAAGGTGGGTCTTTTATGAAGGTCCACCTTTATTTTTTTCCAATCTGCCGCACTTGCCGTTTTTATATATTCTGAAGGCAACGTAATATCGCAGGCAACACACAACATCGTATCCGGATTTAAGGTACGCAATAGGCTTTCTAATAGTTGATTGTTTCGGTAGGGTGTTTCTATAAAGGATTGTGACTGGTCGTATTCTGAAGATAATTTCTCAAGACGTTTTATGGTTGTTTTCCGTTCTCCTTTATCGATGGGTAAATAGCCGTTAAAAGCGAAATTCTGACCATTAAAACCACTTGCCATCATTGCTAGTAAAATAGAGGATGGCCCTACCAAAGGAACTACTTTTATGCCTTGTCGATGTGCTTCCTGAACCACAGCAGCACCTGGATCTGCGATTCCCGGGCAACCTGCATCTGAAATCACACCCAAATCAAAACCTTGTAAGCAAGGTTCTAACATCTGAGGAATATCGTCGGCATTAGTGAATTTGTTTATTTCACTCATCACGAGATCCGTCTGATTTTTTTTCGAATCGATATTTTTTATAAATCTTCTTGCATTTTTTTCATGTTCAACCACATAATGATTAATGTGTTCAATGGCTTTTTTAACTAACAAAGGCAACACTTCTAAGGGAGGAGTATCACCTAATGTACAAGGGATTAAATATAAATTACCTTTTGGTTGCTGCATATTTTATTTACTCTATAAGTAGTTTTTTTGTTGTAGAATTTCCGTTTTCTGTGACAATATTTACAAGATAAAGTCCAGACTCGTAACCACCTATGTTTATGTCTTTTTCTGAAGTTAATTTATCTTCGGAAAACAAAGTGCTTCCTTTCATATCAGTAATTCGTATCGATTGAATTCGGTCATTTTCTATTGAAATTGCAATCACTTCCGAAGCAGGATTAGGAACCATTGTGATTTGAGCAGTATCAAAATCTGAAACTCCTGCTACTACGACTTCTACTACACGATTGAAATTTCCACCATGAGATAACACATATAACTCCTGATTGATATCAACCCCAAAACCTACCCATGAGCCGCCAAAAGTACCATGATCGGTTAATGTGCCATCTGGAGCAATCGATCCTATCATGCCGCTACAAACATCACCAAAGAAATAATGACCTATTAAAGTTGGTTGCGCAGTTCCTCGGTACACAATTCCTCCTGTGATTGAACAATGAGGTGATCCGGGTCCCGAAGAATATTCGGCTATAGGAAATGTTAGATCTCCAACAGGAGGACATCCAGTGGTATTATAAGGCATATTACCTTCATAACATCGCCAACCATAATTAATTCCTGCCTCGGTAAGTCCGGCTTTATCAATTTCTTCCCAATCCCCCTGACCAACATCACCTATCCAAAGATCGCCGTTTTCACTATCGAAAGAAAATCGCCAGGGATTACGAAGACCATATGCCCAAATTTCCTGAGCTTGAGAAGAAGAACCAAAGAATGGATTGTCTGCGGGAATGGAGTAATTATTTCCTCCGGCAGGGATGTCAATATTTAAACGTAGTAATTTTCCAAGAAGTAGCGTGGTGTTTTGAGCTCGATTTCCAGGATCTCCACCGCTACCACCATCTCCAGTTGCAATGTATAAATAACCGTCGGGGCCAAATGCGATACCCCCTCCATTATGATTACCAAATGGCTGATCGTATTCAATAATTGTAAGTTGAGAACCCGCTAAAACAACATCCGGATCGGAAGGATCTACTGTATATCTCGCGATTCGTGTATCTCCATTTGTTTTGGTGTAGTTCACAAAGAAATAACCATTGGAAGCGTAATCGGGGTGAAACGCAAGTCCGAGTAGGCCTTGTTCACTTCCACCTGAAACTAAGGTTGAAATATTTAAGAATGGAGTAGGGTTTACGGTACCATCGGGATTTAATATTTTTATTCGTCCTCCTTGTTCAGCGATGAATAATCGATCATCACCTGCATTCTGGATGTCTATCGGATTACTGAAACCGCTTGTAATTAGTTCAATGTCAATATCTTGTGCTGAAATAGTAAACGAAAAAAATATAAAGAACAGCGAGAAAAGGAGATTTTTCATAGTAGATTTATTAGGCTTACTAATGTAGTGAAAACCTACAGATATATAAAGCGCAGTGCTTTTTTAACTTTTTTGGATAGCTTTACTCGATGATTAGTTTTGAATTATGGAGCTTACCAGTTTCGGTTTTGGTCTGCACCAAATACATTCCGTTTTGAAGAGCTTCAATAGCTATAGTTTTCTCGGAAGTATTTAAGTTTTCTTCGTTTATTAGTACAGTCCCTCTTAGATCGTAGATCGTGATAGAATTTATTAATTCTTTTTGAGATTGAAATGCAACCATTTCAGAAGCGGGATTAGGGGTAATAGAAAGGGAATTTGAATCAAAATTGTCGTATACTCCTAAAGTATCTCCTTTCAACTTTAAAACGGCACCATTCGGATTTATTCTAGTTTGTAAAATATATAATTCTCCATTAACATCAGTTCCGAAGCTACCAATAGAACCAATTAAGCTCTCATAATATGTAACCGTATTGTTTTGGTCAATAGTTCCAATCACTCCACTGCAATAATCAGCGAAAAAATAGACTCCTTGTATAGAAGGGTATTGCGATCCTCTATAAACGTAACCTCCGGTTACAGCGCAAACACCATTACCATGAGGATATTCAGCAATGGGAAAAGTGACTTCATTTATTGGAGGACAAGAGCCAGATGTATAAGCCGGATGATTGCCTTCCCAGCAACGCCAGCCATAATTTAACCCAGCTTCCGTTATACCAACTTTATTTATTTCCTCCCAATCTAACAGACCAACATCTCCAATCCAGAGATTATTCTCGTCAAAGTCAAAAGAAAATTTCCAAGGATTTCGCAAACCATAGGCCCAAATTTCTTCTTTACTTGTGGTACTTCCTGCAAATGGATTATCGGAAGGAATCCCATAATTCTTTCCTCCAGAAGGATTGTCTATATCTATTCTTAATAATTTACCCAATAAAATATCAAGTTTTTGTGCATTGAAGCTACTACCGCCATCGCCTGAAGAGATATAGAGATAATCATCAGGGCCGAAGGCCAGTGATCCACCATTATGGGCATTTCCTGGTTGTTCGATTAAGAGAAGGGGTAACTCTGAATTTGGATTAGCTAGGTTTGGATTAACTGGGTCTACAGAATACCTTGATATCTGATTGTGCCCATTAAGATCGGAATAATTTACAAAAAAATAGCCGTTTGTGATATAGTTCGGGTGAAAGGCCAGGCCTAATAAGCCTTGTTCGCCTTGAGAGGTAATTATACTGGCAATGTTTAAAAAAGGAATAGGCTCAAGAGTGCCATCCTGATAAATAATCTTTATTAATCCCGTTTGCTCAACAACAAATAATCGATCATCATTAGCATGTGTTAATGCAAGAGGTTTATATAAGTTGTCATTAACGAGTTCAAATTCGATATTTTGCCCGGTTGATATGTTGAGTGGTAAAAGCGCAATTAAGAGTGTAAATAATTTTTTCATAGTATTCGGAAATATCATTTTAATTTATATAAGAGGCTGCAATCACATCACAGGCCTCATCCAACATTTTAAAAACATTGTCGAAACCCATATTACCACCATAGTAAGGATCCGGGACATCCACTTTCTCTCCCGGGAAAATGGTTTCTAAGATCATTGTAACTTTTTGACGATGTGCTTTTGTTTTTGCAAATGCAAGGACATTTTCCATATTGGAGCTATCCATGACGTAAATATGATTGTAGGTGTCGAAATCACTGGCAATAAACAGTCTTCCTCGCTGGTCTGTAATATCAAGGCCATTTTTTTTAGCGACTGCAATGCTTCTTGGATCAGGAGCATTGCCAACATGCCAATGTCCTGTTCCTGCAGAATTCACTTGAATTTTTGAAGAATCAACCTTCGATTTCAGTATACCTTCAGCCAATGGAGAGCGGCAGATATTGCCAAGGCATACCATGAGTATTTTTGTTTGCATATTTAAAAATAGGAAATTATTTCAGAAGTAATTCCGAAGAAAAGAAAATTATAGCGTCAGCTTCTTGTTAAGGTCTTCTACGTATTTTCTGAATTGTTTATCGGTAGTAGAAAGATTATCGACTGTTTTGCAGGCGTGTAACACGGTAGCATGATCGCGTTGTCCGATTTGAGAGCCAATTGAAGCCAATGAAGCTTTGGTGAATTTTTTTGCGAAAAACATCGCCAACTGCCTCGCCTGTACAATATGCCTCTTTCGTGTTTTGGATTGCAAAGTATCAACATCCATTTGGAAATAATCACTTACCACCTTTTGTATATAATCTATAGAAACTTCACGCTTGGTGTGTTTCACATAATTGTCGACAATCTTTTTGGCAAGTTCAATAGTTATTTCACGTTTATTAAAGGACGAATGGGCGATCAATGAAATGATAGCACCTTCCAATTCTCTAATATTTGTCTTAATGTTGTTAGCTAAAAATTCGACAATATCTTCAGGCATTTCAACGCCATCGCGATACAACTTGTTCTTAATGATAGCAACGCGCGTATCGTAATCCGGATGATTAAGCTCTGCGGAAAGTCCCCATTTAAAACGGGAAAGCAATCGTTGCTCAATATCGATCATATCAACAGGAGCCTTGTCGCTGGTAAGTATAACCTGCTTTCCATTTTGATGTAAATGGTTAAAAATATGGAAGAATACATCCTGAGTTCCAGCTTTACCCGAAAGTAGTTGGATGTCGTCTACGATAAGAACATCGATAATTTGATAGAAATGGATAAAGTCATTTCTGTTATTCTTTTTAACAGACTCAATATATTGTTGGGTAAATTTTTCGGCAGAAATGTATAATACTGTTTTCTCTGGGTATTTGTCTTTTATTTCTACACCAATGGCATGACCTAGGTGTGTCTTACCTAAACCGACGCCTCCAAATATCAACAATGGATTAAAAGAAGTACCTCCTGGTTTGTTAGCAACTGCTAATCCTGCAGAACGAGCCAAGCGATTAGACTCACCTTCTAGGAAATTATCAAAGTTATAATTCGGATTTAATTGTGATTCGATCTTTACATTTCGAATTCCCGGGATCACAAAAGGATTCTTTAACTCCGGACTTTTATTTTTTAAAGGAACATCAACTTCCTGAGATGCTTGAGTGTTGCTTCGATTTGAACTTGGAATTCTTTCAGTAAATGGTTGTTTGTTGCCATAAGTGTTTTCCATCTTGATGACATATACCAACTTAGCCGTTGTTCCAATTTCTTTGGTAAGCGCGACTTTTAATAATTTAACGTAATGTTCTTCAAGCCATTCGTAGAAAAATTTACTGGGTACCTGAATACTAAGAGCATTGTCTGATAACTTCACCGCTTTTATTGGTTCGAACCAAGTTTTGTAGGCCTGAGAAGTTATGTTATCTTCAATAAAGGACAAACAATTGTTCCAAACCGATTCGGCAGTTTTACTCATAGTTCTCTTTTGAGGTTTTAGTTTAATTTTTGGGTGCGGTTATTAAACGAGAAAAAGTGTTTTCCTTAACATTTATTAACAATGCAAATATGTGAACAAAAAAATGAAAAAAAAAATATGAAGGGTATTGAATTTGTTCTTTTTTTTTCGCATACTTAATTAATTCTAAAACTACAAAAAAAGTTCCTTTTTACAGCTATAAAATTTTGAAAAAATCAAAGACAAATTTGAGAGTGCGATATGGAGAAACTGATCAAATGGGGATCGTTTACTATGGAAATTATGCACAATATTTAGAACAGGGAAGAACCGAATGGTTAAGAAATATGGGGTTTTCCTACAAATTCATGGAAGAAAACGGCATTCATTTACCGGTAATCAATTTAAATATCGATTATAAGGCTCCGGCCTATTATGATGATGTTATAACCATCACTACTTCTCTTACAAAAATTCCTACAGTGCGCATCGAATTTTACTATGAAATTCATAATCAAGAGGGTAAACTTCTTATCACCGCAAATACTACTTTGGTATTTGTAAATAGTGCTACGAATAAACCGAGAAAAGCACCCGATTATCTGTTGGAAAAATTAGTAGATTAGTTAAACAGAAGATCAATTGTTTTTACTTTAAATTTTTTGTGCTATTACTTTAATTTTTTCACTGTGACTTTATGCGTATTTTCAAAAATTTCAAAAATACGAGTCGCGTCTTTTTTACGAACAGAAATTAAAAACTCACAATTCATTTCCATTTTCTGATTCAATACTTTTAATTCTTCATCTTTTATAATTCGCATCACTATATTCATTTCAGGATACTCGAACTTCAATTGAAGAGTGATGTCTATTGTTCGTTTTACTATCCTGGATTGCTCCAAAGCCATCTGCGCCGCAGTTTTATACGCCTGGATTAAACCGCCTACACCCAATTTTGTACCACCAAAATATCGTACTACTACAACAAGTGTGTTGGTGACATCAAACGACTGTAGTTGTCCGTAAATAGGCATTCCTGCACTATTATTTGGCTCGCCGTCGTCATTTGCTCTATACGAATCGTAGCTCTTTCCTAATTGCCATGCATAGCACCAATGTCTTGCATTGTAATGCGTTTTCTTCAATTGTTCGAGATGTTCTTTTACCTCGTCTTCCGAAGTGACAGGAAAAGCATAACCATAAAATTTGCTTCCTCTATCCTTGAAAAGTGCTTCAGAAGAAGGTTTAGTAATAGTTTTATATGTGTCTTTTTCAATTTCCATTACCAGGCAGCTAAGGCGACTAAAATAATACTTGCTAATGCGAGTGCTATTCCCAGCCAATTTTTTGGCAATAGCTTTTCGCCAAAAATAAGAATCCCAATAAATGTAGAAAGCGTTACTATTGCTACATTGTTGATGGTAAATACGTCTGAACTATCAAAAATATCACCTCTTAATG
Organism: Ulvibacter antarcticus; assembly: GCF_003688405.1. Lineage (GTDB taxonomy): Bacteria > Bacteroidota > Bacteroidia > Flavobacteriales > Flavobacteriaceae > Ulvibacter > Ulvibacter antarcticus. The sequence continues at coordinate 875,390 of NZ_REFC01000012.1, read as the reverse complement.
CTTGCACCAGAAAATAAACGGAAAAATAATTAGGAACGCCTAGAACAATTCCGGCGATCACATTTTTTAGTTCAAATTTAAAAGTTCCACGAATTTTCTGGCCGATTAACAGTAAGACACCAATAGACGCAGCCGATGCGAAAATTGTAGCTGAAAACAAAGGCACATCATTTTTCGCGACGAAAGTATCTTCCAGGAATTTAATGCTGGTGTCGATAATCCCACTTCCCAGAAATACCAATGCCGGGAATATCAGATTTTTGGATTGTATACTAAGTCCGTCCTTACTTTTAATTGAAGCCAAATATACCGCCATAAGTGCGAGTACGATTCCAATTATCTTAAAAATCCCAAGGCTCTCCTTATAATAAAGCAACCCAAATACAATAGGGATAACGACGCTCATCTTTGTCGCCACCGATACAACCGATAGGCCACTTCGCTGAGTTGTAAGAGCCATTAAATTGAAAACAATAATAAACAATGCTCCTAGTGCGATAGTATAAATGAACCATGGATACTCAGGGAGATTTCCTATCGTAACAGGTTCACTATAAGCGATAATTCCCGAAGTACAGGCAACAAAATAATTAACAACAATGGCATGGAGGGTATTGATCTTATACTTGCCAAATAATTTGAAAATTACGAAAATGAGCGTCGAAGCTACAATACTAAGGAGTAATGCTATCAAGAGTTTTGATTTATAAAAGTGTGTAAGTAATTATCTAGTACTACTGTTTCCGTTGATGCACTAACAGCTAATTGCGGGGCTTTAATGCCATTTTCAAAGATAGAGTTTCCGGTAAAAACCAGCGCTTCATCCCATAGATTTGTGTCTATAAAAGACTGAAGCGTCGTAGCTCCGCCTTCAATTATGATGGACTGTATATTATGATTGTATAGTGTTTTGCAAAGCTGTTGCGGAATATTTTCTGAAAAGTTTAGCGTTTCATATATTATGTTTTCCCGATTTGTCATTTCCTTTTCAGTAACTACAAACGTTGCGGCATCATTTGAAAAAACGAAAGCATCCTCAGGTATTCGCAGCGTTCTGTCGATTACTACACGAAGGGGATTTGAGCCCTTCCATTCTCTTGTTGTAAGGCTGGGGTTATCGTCAATGACAGTTTGAGTGCCAACCAAAATTGCCTGTTCTTCTGCTCTTAATTTATGAGAAAGTTGTATGGCAATCGTATTAGTAATCCAAACGGGTTCCTTTTTAGATCTCAGATCGCTAGCGGGAGCAATGAATCCATCCTTGGTCTGTGCCCATTTTAATATAATAAAGGGGCGTTTTTTTTTGTGATATGTAAAAAATCGTTTGTTGAGTTGGTCGCTATCTTCGATTAAGACACCGAATTGCACATCGCAGCCTGCTTCGGTTAATTTTTTTATTCCCCGGCCCGCCACTTTCGGATTGGGGTCCATACTTCCAATTACAACTTTTTTTATCCCAGTGGCGATAATTAGATCACTACAAGGCGGTGTCTTTCCAAAATGACTGCAAGGTTCCAAACTTACATAAATGGTCGAATCTTTTAATAACTCTGGATTCGATACACTTTTAATTGCGTTCACCTCGGCATGTGCCATCCCTGATTTATAATGCCAACCTTCACCAATAATCATATTATTATGCACAATAACACTACCTACCAAGGGATTTGGATAGCTGGTTCCAAGGCCATTTTTAGCCAATTGAACACAACGTCTCATGTATTTTTCGTGTATCTTCACGGCGTAAAAATACAATGAATTCTAAGATGAACCCACCCATTATCCGACCTATCCAAAAAAAAGATAATCCTCATGTTGCGACTGTAATCCGTTCGGTTCTTGTGGATATGGGAGTTCCTAAAGTTGGAACTGCTTATGCAGATACCGCTTTGGATCGCATGTTCGAAACTTATCAAAAGGAGAGAACTGTATTTTTTGTTGTAGAAGACGATGGTAAGATTATTGGCGGTGCAGGTCTTGCTCCTTTAGATAATTATGAGGGTAATGTATGTGAGCTTCAGAAAATGTATTTCCTGCCTGAGACAAGAGGTCGGGGGATAGGAAGCGCAATGATTAAAAAATGTCTTGACAAAGCAAAGGAATTTAAATTCGAGAAATGTTATTTGGAAACTATGCCCTATATGACAGCGGCTCAAAAATTATATGAACGTTCTGGTTTCTCGTATATCGACGGCCCCATGGGAGATACCGGCCATTATTCCTGTCCTGTGCATATGCTGAAGGAATTATGAATGTTCAATTATCAATGCTCAAAGTTCAATTGATGAGAGATTAAACTCATACACTGTAATTGTTTCTTAAAATTTCTTTGTCACACTGAACCTGTCGAAGTGCGAGTAAAAAGTGTCTTCGACAAGCTCAGACTGAGAGTTTTATATTTAATTAGCTTTAGAAAACATTTTATTAATTGAGCCTTCGATTATAAATTTTAATTTTGCATAACGGTTCAAATTTGCATTTTATAAATCATCAAATCATCATAATTTTTGAAACTTTCTTCCTTAAAATCTCACTTTACAAACTCTCTTTCTGAACTATATCCTTCGGAAGAAATTGGGTCTTTTTTTTCTATTCTTTCTGAAAAATTTCTGAAACTTTCTCGCGTAGAAGTAGCCATCAATCCCGACAAGAAGGTTTCCGAAGCTATCATAAATACTTTTGAAAATTGCATCGCTCGTCTGAAGCATTTTGAACCCATACAATATATTATAGGTGAAACAGAATTTTACGGCCTCCCTTTTAAAGTAACGCCGCATACACTTATTCCCAGACCCGAAACGGAAGAATTAGTGGAATGGATTGTATCAGATTTTAGAGAAATAAATCCGGGAGTGAAAATTTTAGATATAGGAACAGGTAGTGGGTGTATCGCTATATCGTTGGCTAAAAATATTTCTAATAGCTGTGTGACTGCTATAGATATTTCAAAAGAGGCATTGATCGTCGCAAATGAAAATGCCGATCTAAATAATGTTGATGTCACTTTCGAGCTTAAAGATATCTTGGCTTCCGAAGAATTAAATAGTGAATACGACATCATAGTCTCTAACCCTCCGTACGTTCGTGAATTGGAAAAGGAGCAAATGCAAGCCAACGTTTTAAAACATGAACCTAACACTGCCTTGTTTGTGAGTAATGAAAGGCCTTTGGTTTTTTATGAGGCAATTTCTAAATTGGCCATCAAGCACTTAAAACCCAATGGCTTTCTGTACTTCGAGATTAATGAGTATCTTAGTAAGGAGCTAGTAAAAATGTTGAAAGGTCTTGGATATGAAGAAGTGATTGTTCGTAAAGATCTCTTCGGAAGGGACCGAATGATAAAATGTACGTATAATGGAAAATAACAAAATTTGCGTTTTCTGTGGAAGCAGTGAAGGAAACGATCTCGCGATTATTGAAGCTGCTAAACAACTGGGAAATACATTCGCCGCACAAAATATAAGTTTGGTCTACGGAGCTGCCAAAATTGGAATTATGGGCCTCGTTGCCAAAGCAGTTTTGGAGGCAAATGGCGAAGTTATTGGTGTAATTCCAGAGTTTCTTAAAAAAAAGGAAGTTGTTCACCTCGGACTTACCGAGCTGATAACAACAGAAAACATGCACGAACGTAAATTGAAGATGCAGGAGATAAGCGATGGGTTTATTGCATTACCTGGTGGCATAGGAACTTTAGAAGAATTGTTCGAGATCCTAACCTGGTTGCAACTCGGATTACATACAAAACCTATTGGATTGCTAAATGTAAATGGTTTTTACGATGATTTATTGCAACTACTGGAAAATATGGTGCGTAAAGGATTCTTGTCCATGGAGAATTATGAATTGCTGTTAGTGGATACTAATATTGACGCATTATTGGCAAAAATGGCCGAATTTAGAGCGCCTCAAATCCCTAGATGGCTTAATGAAGAGCGTGCATAATAATTCGTTTTATAATGATCTAAAACCTCACATTCTAACCGAAGCTGTGAGGTTTAATTTTTTATATTTGCTTCATGACTACGGAAGAAAAAATCACTCAACTTCGCTTCGAACTCAGGGAGCATAATCAAAATTATTATGTCCTTGATAATCCAACGATTTCGGATTACGATTTTGATATAAAACTTAAGGAGCTTCAGGCACTGGAGAAGGCACATCCTGAATATAATGATCCGAACTCACCCACAATTAGAGTTGGAGGCGCTATTACTAAAAATTTTGATACAGTAGCACATACATATCGGATGTATTCATTGGAGAATTCATATTCTAAAGAGGATTTGGAAGACTGGGAAAAGCGAATTGAAAAACAAGTAGATGGCACGGTTGAGTTCACCTGTGAGTTGAAATATGATGGGGCGTCAATTAGTCTTACTTATGAAAATGGAAAACTTCTGAGAGCTGTCACTAGAGGTGATGGGTTTCAAGGGGATGATGTCACTGCAAATATCAGGACAATTAAGTCTGTCCCACTTCAGCTGAAAGGTGATTATCCGCCATTGTTCGATATTCGCGGAGAAATCGTTCTACCGTTTGAAGGGTTCAATAAAATGAACGAAGAGCGAATAGAAGCTGGAGAAGAGCCATATCGCAATCCCAGAAATACAGCATCCGGTAGTTTAAAACTGCAAGACAGCGGTGAAGTCGCTAAACGTCCGTTAGAGTGTTTACTGTATTCTATAACAGGGGATCGGCTTCCGTTGAATACCCAGTTCGAAAATTTAGAAAAAGCTAGACAATGGGGATTTAAGGTTCCTGAAGCAGCGATAGTTGCAAAAAGCCTTGATGAGGTACTTGAATTCGTGAATTATTGGGATGTCCACCGTCATGAATTGCCATATGAAACAGATGGAGTTGTGGTAAAAGTGAATAACCTACAGCAACAGGAAGAGTTAGGGTACACCGCCAAAGCGCCACGATGGGCGATGGCATATAAATTCAAAGCCGAACAAGTTTCTACCGTTCTAAGAGAAATTACATATCAAGTAGGGCGAACAGGAGCAATTACACCTGTCGCAAATCTGGAGCCGGTAGAACTAGCAGGAACCATTGTTAAAAGAGCTTCTTTGCATAATGCCGATCAGATTGCGAAACTTGATATTCGAGAGAGAGATACCGTTTTTGTAGAAAAAGGAGGAGAGATTATCCCGAAAATTATGGGGGTAGATCTTGCCCAACGTCCCGCAGACTCAAAGCCAACTCAATATAGAACTAGCTGTCCCGAATGCGATACTGAACTGGTTCGACAAGAAGGGGAGGCTCAACATTATTGTCCGAATGTCGATGGTTGCCCACCACAGATTATTGGTAGAATACAACATTATATTTCCCGAAAAGCCATGGATATTGAAGGGCTAGGAGGTGAAACTGTAGCACTTTTGGTGACCAATGGACTTATAATTAATTATGCAGATCTTTATGATTTAACGGTTGGTCAACTTATTCCGTTGGAACGAATGGCAGAAAAAAGCGCAGAAAATCTAGTGCTTGGCGTAGAAGCGTCTAAACAAATCCCATTCGAACGTGTATTATTTGCACTTGGAATTCGTTATGTAGGTGAGACGGTAGCCAAGAAACTGGCAAAGCATTATAAGAGTATTGATGCCATTGCGGCTGCTTCGGAAGAAGACTTAATCACCGTCGATGAAATTGGTGATAGAATCGCCCAAAGTGTCGTTGCTTTTTTTGCTTCCGAAGAGAATAGAGCCATAATCAACCGATTGAAAGAATACGGTGTCCAACTTGAAATTTCAGCCGAAAAACTCGCAAGTCAGACCGATAAGCTTAAAGGGAGCACGTTTGTGGTTTCAGGGGTATTTACAAAAGTGTCCCGTACCGAGCTTAAAAAACTTATCGAAGATAATGGAGGTAAGGTTTCAAGCTCGATATCGGCCAAAACTGGCTATGTGGTTGCAGGCGATAATATGGGGCCGAGTAAACGCACTAAAGCGGAAGGATTGGATGTTCCTATTATTAGTGAAGATGATTTTTTAGAAATGATTTCAGAAAGCTAAATAAAATATCCTAAAATCGTACTTTTGTTTCTATATAGGTTAGTGTAAATGTTTAAGAATTTAAAACGAAAATCAATCCGGAAGCAGATTGAGAAGAATTTGCATAAGAGGGATTTGACTAATGTAAATTCTTCTCTTAAAACGCTTGGGTTTTTAGTGAATGAGATGGAGTTTCAGGATTTCGAGAATCTCTATGATTTTGCCGATTTTCTTGGAATACAAAGAAAGGATGTTCGTGTTTTTTCATTTGTAGAATTTCAGAAAAAGGCTCCATCACTACGACAAAATCAGCTCAATAATAAAGATGTTTCTTGGGGCGGTGTTATTTCTAATCAGAATGCCCAGGAGTTTTTAGAAAGGGAGTTCGACATATTGATTGGATATTATAAAGGGAGTCATGAGTTTTTGGATCTCTTGGTTTCTGAAAGCCATGCAAAATTCAAGGTAGGGGCAACTGGTGCAGATCAACGACTTTTTGATCTAATCATTGAAATAGATATTGATAAAACTACTGCTTTTAAAACTGAATTAAAAAAGTATTTAACTGTGTTAAACAAATTGAAATGAAAGAATTGATAGGAACGGGAGTCGCATTAATTACGCCGTTTAAGGAAGATTTTTCTGTGGATGTTGAAGCGCTTACTAAGGTGGTGAATTTCAATATCGAAAATGGTATTGATTATCTAGTAGTGTTAGGTACCACGGCTGAAAGTGCAACGCTTTCAAAAGAAGAGAAACAGCTTGTAATTGATACAGTTGTGAAGACAAATAATGGACGTATACCTTTGGTTTTAGGTATTGGAGGTAACAACACAGCCACTGTAGCTGAAGAAATGCGATCCAGAGACCTAACAGCATTCACTGCTATTTTGTCTGTATCGCCTTATTATAACAGACCGACTCAAGAAGGAATTTATCAGCATTTTGCGGTGCTCTCCAAAGCCTCGCCTAAACCCATCATTTTATATAATGTGCCGGGCAGAACTGCTTCCAATATGTTACCGGAAACGGTGTCGAGATTGGCGAAAGATTTTGACAATATTGTAGCTGTGAAAGAAGCAGCGGGCGACATTGTACAAGCTATGAAATTGATAGCATCCTGTCCCGGAAATTTCTTGGTGATTTCTGGAGATGATATGATTACTTTGCCTATGATTATGGCAGGAGGGATGGGGGTGATTTCAGTGATTGGACAAGGTTTTCCAAAGGAGTTTTCGAATATGGTTCGATTAGGATTGGATCGGAAAGTAGATGAAGCTTACAATATTCACCATAGAATTGCCCCTATGATTGATTATATTTTTGCTGAAGGAAATCCTGCTGGAATTAAGGCTGTCTTTAGTAAATTAGGGCTATGTGGAGACACGGTGCGATTACCATTAGTAAGCGTAAGTCCCGAATTACGAAAGAAAATTGGAGTGTTTACGGATGAATTCTAATTGCCGGTCTAAAAGAAAGCGTTAAACTTTTCAAAATAGCCGTTGTAAGGCGGTTTTTAAACAATAATTTAGTGCGCTAATAAGTTTTTGTAATCAGGTAGAATTCACTACTTTTGCACGATGTTTTTTAAGACTATGAGAATAAGCGTATTACTTCTTTTTTGTTGCTCAATAATTTTTGTTTCCTGTAGCCCTTATCAAAAGGTGTATAGCGGTGATGATACCGGTGCAAAATATGTTTTTGCAGATTCTTTGTACAAGATAGGAAAGTATAAGAAATCTTTAAAATTGATGGAACAAGTGGTGCCTGCTTATAGAGGTAAACCACAGGCAGAACGTCTTATGTTTATGTACTCGAACACTTTTTATGAATTGGGCGATTTTTATTTAGCAGGATATCAGTTCGAGCGTTTTGAAACAACCTATCCAAAAAGTGATAGCGTTGAAGTAGCCGCTTATCGTTCGGCAAAGAGTTATTACGAGCTTTCACCAAAGTATTCTTTAGATCAAAAGGACACGGAAAAGGCATTAGAAAAATTACAATCATATATCAACAATTATCCTGACACCCCTTATAGAGAGGAGACAAATGCTTTAGTAGCCGAGTTAAGAGGTAAATTAGAGCGTAAGGATATTGAAGTTGCTAAGCAATATTTAAGAATTTCCGATTACAAACCGGCCATCGCAGCATTCGATAATTTTATTACAGATCATCCAGGTTCTGAATTTAGAAAGGACGCTTTCTTCGGAAGAATGGATGCACAATACCAATTGGCGATTAACAGTGTTCCTACACTGGTTGAAGAACGTTTAATTGAAGCAAAAGGATATTATAACGGTTTTGTAAAATATTATAAGGATTCTGATTTAAAGGAAGATGCAGATAAGATCCTCAATGATATTAACAAACGTCTAAATAAAAAAGAACCTACAAGTTAACACTATAGATTATGACAGATATTAAAAATTCTGAAGCACCTATCAATACTACTACAATTGATAAAAACATTATTGACGCGCCAACGAATAATATTTACGAGGCTATTTCAATAATTTCGAAGAGAGCGAATCAGATTAATGGAGATATCAAGAAAGAACTTCTTGAAAAGTTAGATGAGTTTGCTACTTACAACGATAGTTTAGAAGAAATCTTTGAAAATAAAGAGCAGATTGAAGTATCTAAGTTTTACGAAAAACTTCCTAAGCCACACGCATTAGCTGTTCAGGAATGGATCGAAAATAAGATCTACTACAGAAATACCCAAGACGAAGAAATCGAAAAATAAAAAATGTCGGTACTAAGCGGTAAAAATATAGTGCTTGGCGTAACTGCCGGTATTGCCGCTTATAAAGCTGCCTTTTTAGTTCGATTGTTAGTAAAAAGGGGTGCGAATGTGAAGGTGGTTATGACCGCTTCAGCAAAAGAATTTGTCACGCCACTTACCTTATCCACGCTCTCAAAGAACGAAGTATTTTCCTCCTTTACCAATGAGGAAGACGAAAACGCCCAATGGAATAACCATGTCGAGTTAGCCCTTTGGGCAAATTTGGTTTTAATAGCTCCGGCAACTGCCAATACCTTGTCTAAAATGGCAAATGGCAACTGCGACAATCTACTTTTAGCCGTATATCTCTCTGCAAAATGCCCAGTGTATTATGCGCCGGCAATGGATCTCGATATGTATAAGCATCCGAGTACTTTAGAGACTTTTAAGAAGTTGGATAGCTTCGGAAACATCCAAATTCCTGCGGGACATGGCGAGTTAGCCAGTGGCTTAATCGGACAAGGCCGTATGGCAGAACCTGAAGATATCGTCGCTTTTTTAGAGAGGGATATCATACAATCACTTCCCCTTCGTTCCAAAAAAATACTCATCACAGCAGGTCCTACCTTTGAAGCAATAGATCCCGTACGATTTATCGGAAACCATTCCAGTGGTAAAATGGGCTTCGCTATAGCGGAAGCAGCCGCGAATCTTGGGGCTCAGGTACTACTTATCACAGGTCCGGTGAGTTTGAAAACCGATAATGCTGCCATTGAAGTGATTTCAGTGCAATCGGCTCAAGAAATGTACGACGCGACTCACGCTGGCTTCGGAAGTTGTGACATTGCTATTTTAAGTGCCGCTGTAGCAGATTACAAGCCTGTAGTGGTAGCTTCAGAAAAAATAAAAAAGAAAGACAGTTCGCTTACTTTAGAATTAGAAAAAACCAAAGATATACTCGCGTCTTTAGGAGCAATTAAAAAATCTCAATTCCTTGTAGGCTTTGCGCTCGAGACCGAGAATGAACTCGAAAATGCAAAAACAAAACTGAAAAAAAAGAATTTAGATTTAATTGTCTTAAATTCGCTAAAAGATAAAGGTGCCGGATTCAAATCGGATACAAACAAAGTGACTTTGATTACCAAAGACAATAAAGTGCTTCCTTTTCCGGTTAAAGCTAAGTCTGAAGTGGCAATCGATATATTAAATCATATTATAGAACAGATTCATGCGTAGAATAATACTTTTAGTTGCGATATTAATTGGAGCATACACAGTTCAAGCTCAGGAATTGAATTGCACGGTAGTGATCGATGCAGAGCAAACCGGGCAAACAAATCTTCAGATTTTTAAGACACTTGAACAACAACTTACGGAATTCGTAAATAATACGAATTGGACCAATAGGGAATACAAAAATCAGGAACGAATTGATTGCAGCATATCTTTGATTATTTCAGAATATGATGGAACGACATTCACCGGGAGTATGCAAATTGGTTCTTCAAGACCCGTATTTGATTCTACCTATGATAGTCCGGTGTATAACTACAATGACAAGCAAGTAGCATTTAGATATAAAGAATTTGAACCCCTCAATTTCAATTTGAACACTTATGAGTCGAATTTGGTATCTATAGTTTCCTATCATATTTATACGCTTATTGGTTTAGATGCAGATACCTTTGCTCCAAACGGTGGAGAAAATTATTTTAAAATAGCAAAGCAGATTGTGGGTACTGCTGCATCAAGTAGTTTTACAGGTTGGAAACCTACCGATGGAACTCAATCCCGTTATCAATATAACGATGCGATTCTTTCGCCTGTTTACAAAGAATTTCACACTGCAATGTACGATTATCACCGCGTTGGATTGGACGCTATGTCTGAAGATCAAAAGGAGGCAAAGAATACAATTATTGGATCTATTAAAACGCTCAAAGGAATTAATGACCGTAGACCTAATTCGTATCTTTTGCGTACTTTCTTCGATGCTAAAAGCGGAGAAATTCAGTCGATATTTTCTGGCGGACCTAGAGTTGATATTGCCGAATTGGTTGAAAATCTTACGAGAATGGCACCTACCAAGAGAAGTGCCTGGAGTGAAATAAAGTTATAAAACAGCTTCTGTTTCGCTTGCGATTGTAGTAAAACTCACTTACTTTAGAAAAAACTTTAATCTTCATTCGTGATAACAAACCTCGCTATAAAAAATTATGCGCTTATTGACGATGTCAATGTGAAGCTACACGAAGGTTTAACCATTATTACTGGCGAAACCGGAGCGGGTAAATCCATCCTGCTTGGAGCTCTGGGAATGATTCTCGGAAAAAGAGCCGATATGGGAAGCGTTAAAAATCCGGACAAGAAATGTGTTATTGAAGGAGAATTTTCTATTGCGGCCTACAGATTAGAAGATGTGTTTGCAGCAAATGATCTGGATTACGATGCACAGACGATAATTAGACGTGAAATCCTGCCTGGTGGAAAATCCAGGGCATTTGTAAACGACAGTCCCGTTTCTCTTTCACAACTTCAGTCGATTGCCGAACATTTGGTCGATATTCACAGTCAGCATGAAACTCTTTCTTTAGCTTCTGAAAGTTATCAGATGGAAGTGATTGATGCGTTGGCAGATTCAAATTCCGTGTTACAAAAGTATCAGGAGAAATTGGAATCTTTCCGAAGTATAACCGCAAAAATTTCAGAATTAAAAGGACTACAAGAAACAGCAGCCAGAGAGTTGGATTATCACACATTTTTACATAAAGAATTAGAAGAAGCAAATTTGAAAGGAGTCGATATTGTTCAAATAGAGGAAACCTATGAGACACTGAGCAATACTGAAGTGATTCAGGAGTCTTTTTCGAAGATACTTCAATTGATTTCTGAAGAAAATATAGGTTCATTAGAGACTGCAAAAGAAGCGAGAATCGCACTCGGAAAAATAAAGGGATTTTCAGGGACTTATGAAGAATTCTGGAATCGCTTGAACAGTGTTATCATTGAGTTGGAAGATGTTTTTGAAGGCATGGAAGATCAATTGTCGAATGTGGAAGCAGATCCTTCAAAATTATTCGAGATCAACGAAAAATTGCAAACAATCTATAAACTTCAGCAGAAACATTCGGTGGCGACGGTTTCAGAATTATTAGAAATTCAGGAAAGCTTGTCAGAAAAGATTGATGATACGGTGAGTATGGACGATCGGCTTCAGAAATTAGAAAAAGAGCAAATTACTATTAAAGAAGAAATTATCGCTATTGGTAGCAGTCTTCATAAAAAAAGGAAAGAGGCTATTCCGAAGTTAAAAGAACAACTGGAAGGCTATTTATTTGAGTTAGGCTTACCAAATGCCCAATTTAAATTTGAATTGCATCAAGGAGTAGAATTTAGAAAAAACGGTATTGATGTATTGGACTTATTATTTACAGCGAATAAGGGATTGGCCTTTGGTTCATTGAAAAAAGTGGCTTCGGGAGGAGAGATGAGTCGGATTATGTTGGCTGTTAAAGCGGTGCTTGCGAGGTATAAAAAACTCCCAACAATTATTTTCGATGAGATCGATACGGGCGTGTCGGGTGAAATTGCGAATCGTATGGCTGGAATTTTAGCCGGAATGAGTCGTTCAATGCAGTTATTGAGTATTACACATCTACCGCAGATAGCTGCAAAAGGATTACACCATATAAAGGTATATAAGCAAGATGTGGAAGAAGTTACACAAACCCGTTTGAAGAGTTTATCGCAGGAAGAGCGCATAGTTGAAATCGCGCAAATGATAAGTGGTCATAATGTAACCGAAGCGGCGATTGCGAATGCAAAAGAACTATTGAATTAAAATGTATATTTGTGTATAGATAGAAAATACGCTGTTAACTCGATAAATTAGAGTAGAGTTGTAATGTGTTTTCGATAAAAAGTAACGCTAACTTAATCAGAAAAGTATGTCATATAATTTATTAAAAGGAAAAAGAGGAATCATTTTTGGGGCTCTTGATGCTAATTCTATTGCTTGGAAAACTGCCGAGCGAGTTCATGAAGAAGGAGGTTCTTTTGTTCTTACTAACGCGCCTATTGCGATGCGTATGGGGCAAATCAACGAGTTAGCAGAAAAGACTGGTTCTCAAATCGTGCCTGCTGATGCAACAAGTATAGAAGATCTTGAAAATTTAGTTCAAAAATCTGTAGAAATTTTAGGAGGTAAGTTGGATTTCGTTTTGCATTCTATTGGTATGTCGGTAAACGTTAGAAAAGGAAAGCATTATACCGATCAAAATTACGATTGGACTCAAAAAGGTTGGGATGTTTCGGCTGTGTCTTTTCATAAGACGATGCAAACATTGTACAAAAATGACGCAATGAACGAATGGGGGAGTATAGTTGCTTTAACATATATGGCTTCTCAGCGTGTTTTTCCTGATTACAATGATATGGCAGATAATAAGGCTTATTTGGAGTCGATAGCGCGTAGTTTTGGTTATTTCTTCGGAAAGGAAAAAAAGGTGAGAGTGAATACTATTTCGCAGTCGCCAACACCAACAACGGCGGGGCAAGGAGTGAAAGGATTTGATAGTTTTATTAGTTATGCAGAAAAGATGTCTCCACTTGGAAATGCTACTGCTTTAGATTGTGCAAATTATACAATAGCGATGTTTAGTGATTTAACAAAAAGAGTCACTTTACAAAATCTTTATAATGATGGAGGATTTTCTAATATGGGTGTAAGTAATGAAGTGATTGAAGCAATAAGCAAAGAATAGTAAAATTTTTCTTAATAAGCTAAAAAGCTGCCTTTCTGGAATATGGAAGGCAGCTTTTTTTGTTGCGTATTATGTAGGAATTTAGTATTAATCGATAAAAGAAGTCGGTTGTCGAAAAAATAATTGGAATCCCATTATTTAAATTACTTTTAAGATACTATTAACTATTATAATAATCTCATATTATGAAAAAAATTACATTACTAACCTTACTCTTTGTCTGCGCTATAGGTTTTAGCCAGCACAAAGTGTCGGAGTTGGGGACGGATATTAGGGCCTCCCAACGCACACAGCAAACGAGCCAAGTTCAGGATCGGCCAGCTGTAAATCAATCAAACAGTGAAAATTTTGCAACTCAGATGATTGGGAACTATGGAGATAATAATCCATTGTATTTCAAAACTCAGAGTGCAAGTGTAAATGTTACCCCATCTCGTACTGAGGCAATGGGAGTAAGTACGTTAGGGCAGAATGCTCCTTACTATGTTTCTCAGCCAATGACTGAAGTAACATATAAGAGCATTACTTCAGGGAATGAAGTAGCGAGTTCAATGGGAGTTAATAACCCTTATTTTGCCGGACAAGGTCAAAACAATAAGTATGTGAACATGTACTTAAACGGTTTTGCAGAAATTCCTACTAATGTAGAGGCAGAGATTGTAGCCAATGAGGCTTATCAGATAAGCCCTGCAAACCAGGTTGTAAATCGTCCTGTTTCAAATAATACCGGAGCAAGAATCCTTGCAGATATTATTCCAACAGCAGGTGCAACAGAAACATTCACTCCAGCATTAGGAGACCACTTTTTCGATCCGGGAGGACCGGGAGGAAGTAGTACTGGCGGAACTGCCGGTAACTATCCAAACTGTGGATGTGTTACTTTGACTACACTAGATGGTGTCTCTGAAGTTGAATTTCAATTTTTCAGTGTTTTTGCAAACTTCGATTGGTTAAAAATCTACGATAGCGCAGATACATCTGGACCTATTTTATTTAACAATGCTGCTGGTGGAGCAAATGAAGGTGACATTACGTTAGCCGACATGATTGCTTCTCATGGTTCTGGAATTTTTACTGGAACTTCCGGGTCTTTAACGTTTGAATTCAACGCAACTGCCGTAGTTGATTATGGTGGATGGGATGCTGAAATTACTGCATTGTCTGCACCAGTTGTATTTCCAGCTCCTTATTGTGGACCACTGGTATTTACTAGTGCTGTAGAACCAATGACTTTGGTTGATGTTGCAGGAATTAGTAATGTAACTGATGCTACAGTAGGCGGAACACCAGCTCACGAAGACTTCACACTTATTGTTGGAGCTATGGAGGAAGGAATGTCTTATCCTATAGCACTTGAAGGAAATACTGACGGAAACTTTACAAATAGATTTGCTGTTTTTATCGACTGGAACCAAAATGATGTTCTTGACGATGCCGGTGAAGTTTATGAAATTACTCAAACAATAATAAATTCTAACGGTACCGATGGACAGCAAGCAACAGGAAGTATAGTTGTACCAGCTGGTGTTACTGCAGGAGATACTAGAATGAGAGTTAAAAAAATATTTGGTACTACCAATTATTTAGATCCTTGTTTAGGAACTGGATTTGGACAGGCTGAAGATTATACAATCACTGTAACCACTGGTGGTGGTGGTGGAGGAACTTCTGGTCCTTGTGCAACTACCGGTCCTGGTAATGCTTTCGAGAATGGAAAGAGTTTTACAAACAACCTTGGTCGTATCGTAGCACATGATGTAACGGTAGATGCTGATGGAGACTTTATGTTAGAAATGGTGAACTTAAACGCGTTTATCGGAGCTACCGGTTCTGGTGTAAATGCTGCTTTTGTTGATTTCTATGTATATGAAGATGCAGCTGGTGCGCCAGGTACAATTCTTACTTCAGAATTAGCGATGATTCCAGCTTCACAAACAGTTGTGGGTGGAAACTTTGGATTTGATACATGGGATGTTGAATTGGATGTAACCGACATCAACCTTCCTGGTCAAGCAGGTGTGCCAACTACTTATTGGATTGGTGTATCATTAGAGCCAACAGATGGATCTAATACTTTCTGGGAAAACTCTACTGCTGGTCTTGTTGGATTAGGTGAAGCTTATGACGATGGTCTTGGTGGAGGATATGTACTTGATAACACTCTTGAAGGTGTTTATACAATTGCAGGTACATGTACAACTGCAGGTGGAGGTACTTCTGCACCTTGTTCTACAGATGGTTTAAGTAATGCTTTCGAAAATGGAAAGAGTTTTACAAACAACCTTGGTCGTATCGTAGCACATGATGTAACGGTAGATGCAGATGGAGACTTTATGTTAGAAATGGTCAACTTAAACGCGTTTATTGGAGCTACCGGTTCTGGTGTAAATGCTGCTTTTGTTGATTTCTATGTATATGAAGATGCAGCTGGTGCGCCAGGTACAATTCTTACTTCAGAATTAGCGATGATTCCAGCTTCACAAACAGTTGTGGGTGGAAACTTTGGATTTGATACATGGGATGTAGAATTGGATGTAACAGACATCAACCTTCCTGGTCAAGCAGGTGTGCCAACTACTTATTGGATTGGTGTATCATTAGAGCCAACAGATGGATCTAATACTTTCTGGGAAAACTCTACTGCTGGTCTTGTTGGATTAGGTGAAGCTTATGACGATGGTCTTGGTGGAGGATATGTACTTGATAACACTCTTGAAGGTGTTTATACAATTGCAGGTACATGTACAACTGCAGGTGGAGGTACTTCTGCACCTTGTTCTACAGATGGTTTAAGTAATGCTTTCGAAAACGGAAAGAGTTTTACAAACAACCTTGGTCGTATCGTAGCACATGATGTTACTGTTGCCGCCGATGGAGACTTTATGTTAGAAATGGTCAACTTAAACGCATTTATCGGAGCAACTGCTTCAGGTGTAAATGCTGCTTTTGTTGATTTCTATGTATATGCAGATGCAGCTGGAGCTCCGGGTGCAATTCTTACTTCAGAACTAGGGATGGTTCCAACAGCACAAACAGTGATTGGTGGAAACTTCGGATTTGATCTTTGGGATGTTGAACTAGATGTAACAGATATTAACCTTGCTGGTCAGGCAGGTTCTACAACTACATACTGGATTGGAGTATCTTTAGAGCCAACAGACGGATCTAATACTTTCTGGGAAAACTCAACTGCTGGTCTTGTTGGATTAGGTGAAGCTTATGACGATGGTCTTGGAGGAGGATTTATAATTGACAACACACTTGAAGGAGTTTACTCTTTCGCTGGTACTTGTACTGGTGGAGGCGGTGGAACTGGTGGACCATGTTCTACTGAAGGTTTAAGTAATGCTTTCGAAAATGGAAAGAGTTTTACTAAAAACCTTGCTCGTATTGTTGCTCATGACATAACTGTTGCAGCCGACGAAGAGTTCAATTTAGAGACTATTAACTTGAATGCGTTTATTGGAGCCACTGGTTCTGGTGTAAATGCTGCTGATGTAGATATCATTATCTATGAAAATTCAGGTGGACTACCGGGAGCTGTTGTTACTTCATTTGCCGCTTATGTTCCAGACTCACAAACCGTAATTGGAAACAACTTCGGATTTGATGTATGGGATGTTGAGTTAGATATTCCGGATGTACTATTACAAGGTCAAGCGGGTGTACCAACTACTTATTGGGTTGGAATCTCTTTAGAGCCAACAGATGGATCTAATACTTTCTGGGAAAACTCCACTGCTGGTTTAGTAGGATTGGGTGAAGCCTACGATGATGGTCTTTCAGGTGTCTTTGTAATTGATAATACACTTGAAGGAGTGTATACTTTTGCAGGAACTTGTTCTCCATTAATTGTTGTGCCAGATCCAACATACGATACTTGTGACGGAGCTCGTTCAATTATGTGTGGTGAAATCGTAGCAGGAAGCACTATTGGTGCTACTGGAGACAGTGCTGTTGCTCCTACTTGTGATACTACTGTAACTGCAGCTGGTGTTTGGTATAAGTACGAAGACACAACTGGTTTAGTAACTGATATCACAATTACAATGTGTAATGGAACTACTGATTATGATAGTAAGTTATCTGTTTATACTGGAGATTGTAACGCACCACCATTAACATGTGTGGTTGGTAACGATGATACTTGTGGACTACAGTCTGAAGTTTCATTCCAGAGTGATGGTAATACAACTTTCTATATTTTGGTACATGGTTTTGGAACAGCAACTGGTAACTTTGAGTTAGAGATGCTTTGTACTCCAATCCCACCACCAAACGATATGATCGCGAACTCTATCGATGTTGATGAGAATGGACCACTTCCTTATACAGATCCTGCTGTAGCCATGCCAGCTGCAACTACTGAAGCTGGTACGCCAGCTGATTGTGACAACGCTGGAGTAAAAGGTGTATGGTACAATTTCGTTCCTGAAGGTGACGGAGATGCTACAGCTACTATTACTAGCCCTGCTGGATTTAGTTCTGTAACTTTCTATACAGCTCCTAATGAGAATGCAGTAGAAACAGATCTTACATTGGTTCCTTATTTTTCTAACCAATGTGTACCTGGAAATACAGCAACTATTCTTACTACAGCTGGTCAGGCATACTATGTGTATGTAGCTAACCACGGTGGAATTACAGATATCGTAATTGATGGTACTAACTTGGGTACTCCGAATAATACAATCGAAGGATTCTCGTATTATCCAAACCCAACCGAAGGTACTCTTAATTTAACATCTGTAGATAACATCGAAAGTGCTGCTATTTACAATATGTTAGGTCAAAAAGTAATTGACCAAAACATAGATGCTACTACTTCAGTTCTTGATTTATCAAGTCTTGCAACCGGAACTTACATTATGAAAGTTTCTGCTAATGGACAAGTTGGTACTTACAAGATTCTTAAGAAATAGAATAGAGTAATTCTAATACTAAAGCCGTTCCAATACATATTGGGACGGCTTTTTTTTTGTTTATCTTTACCAGATGAATCTCGATTTTTCCTTCATTATACCGGTATACAATCGTCCTCAGGAGATCAAAGAGCTTTTAATAAGTTTTTCTGAAATGGATTTTGATGCTAGCTACGAGATCGTTATTGTTGAAGATGGTTCTTCGGAAAGTGCCGAAAAGGTGATTGCTGAGTTTTCTGAAACTTTGAATGTTTCATATTATTTTAAGCCTAATTCAGGTCCGGGTGATTCCCGAAACTTTGGAATGCAAAAGGCCAAAGGAAACTACTTTATTATTTTGGATTCAGATTGTTTGCTACCTCCACATTACCTTAAAACTGTACAATCCTTTTTAAGTCAGAATTTTGTTAATTGCTATGGAGGCGCAGATGCAGCACATCAAAGTTTTAGTCCGTTACAAAAAGCAATTAATTACGTGATGACCTCATTTATCACTACTGGAGGGATACGAGGAAGTGAAAAAAGCGTTTCCAATTTTGAGCCTAGAAGCTTCAATATGGGAATTTCGAAAGAAGCATTCTTAAAAACTGGTGGTTTTGCTAAAATTCATCCAGGAGAAGATCCAGATCTTTCGCAACGAATTATTAAGGCAGGATTTGAAACAGCATTTGTTCCGGATGCATATGTGTATCATAAAAGACGTATTTCCTGGAATAAGTTTTATACTCAGGTAAAGAAATTCGGAATGGTGAGGCCTATCTTAAATAGCTGGCATCCACAAGCTTCAAAGATTAGTTTTTGGTTTCCAAGTTGTTTCGTTTTTTTTGTAATCAGTTCTGTTATAATGGCATTATTAGTTGATTTGAAATGGTTTTTACCATTACTGGGATATATGGTATTAATCTTTATTGATTCTAGCTATAGAAACAGCAGTGTATATATAGGAGCTTTGTCGGTTATTGCTGTATTTGTACAATTTTTTGGTTATGGACTGGCCTTCTTAAAATCAACCTTTTACATAGCCCTTTTAAAGAAAGATCCTCAAAAGCAATTTCCAAGTTTATTTTTTAAGTAATTTTAATAGATTCAGAAAAGAAAAAAATGAAGAAACAGCTTAAGAATCCTTTTAAAAATACCAAGTTTAAGGCGTTTTTGTTCTTTTTGTTTTTAGCAACATTCTTCTGGGTGTTAACAAAATTTTCAAGACAATATACAGCTTCAGCAACGATGGATATTCATTGCATAAATGTGCCGGCCACTACTATGTTAGCGCATAGTAATTATAAAAGTATAGATGTAGATCTTACCACTAACGGATTTGAGTTTTTGTATTACAAACTTAATAGACCGGATATTACTATTGATGTAGCATCGTTTTATAAAGAAGGTTCGAAAGAGGTGATAATCCCAAGTGTTGATTTAGCACGAATGATTTCATCAAGACTTAAATCTAATATAGCTGTAAACAACATTTTGGTCGACAATCTAATTGTAAAACTTGACGAAATTATAAGTAAGAAGGTACCTGTTTTTTCTGAAGTTAATCTTGAATATAAAAATGGTTTCAGAGCAGTAGATACGGTAAGTGTAAGTCCCGACTCTGTAAATATTTCGGGTCCTTCAGAATACGTTGAAAAAATTGACATAATACGAACAGATAATATTTCAGAAAAAAATATTGATAAGAACGTTATCAAAACAGTAAAATTACAGAATCCTGATGTCAATAATCTGATTATAGATATTTCTGAAGTAACAATTGAAGTGAAAGTTGCAGAGTTTTCACAGAATGAAGTGATCCTTAATGTGGAAATTATCAATGCCCCGGAAAGCACAATTATTAAATTAATTCCAGAAGTGGTTACCGTAACATTCGATGCGTCGGTGGATGATTTCAAAGGTATCTCAAAGCAGGAATTTCGATTAGTTTGTGATTATACAGAGAGAAATAAGGAAGAGAATTTTATGATTCCGAAGCTGATAAAACACCCGAAGGGCATCGTAAACATTCTAATTGATTCAGAAAAAATTGATTATTTAATCTTTAAATGAAAATAGTTGGACTTACAGGCGGAATAGGAAGTGGTAAATCTACAGTTGCCGCAATGTTCAAAGAATTGGGTGTAGCGGTATATATTGCAGATGTGGAGGCTAAAAGATTAATGACATCTTCTAAAATAATTCGAAGAAAACTGACCTTATTACTGGGAGATCAGGCTTACAATAAGGATGGTTTGAATCGGTCCTTTATCGCAAATAAGATATTTAATGATACATCTTTACTAGAAACGGTTAACGCTATTGTTCATCCTAAAGTAGCCAGTCACTTTAAACGTTGGATTAAAAAGCAAAAAGGAAATTATTGTATAAAAGAAGTAGCCATCCTTTTTGAAAATGGAGGGCATAAACAATGTGACCTAACTATTTTGGTTACCAGTCCTGAAGAAGTAAGAATAAACAGAGTCATGGAACGTGATAAAAGCACACGTAAGGAAGTTCTCGACCGTATTAAAAACCAATGGACTGATGCAGAAAAGGCTGAACTAGCTGATATAATTATTGAGAATGTCATTTTGGAATCTACTGCAAAACGGGTCTTGGAAATCCACAAAGAGCTTCAAAAATAGGTGCTTGTAACTCCTCGAATTTCATTTTGTTAACATTTGGTTAAATGGACAGAAGCCTAAATGTTAAAATCTTACTTTTGATATATGAACAAAAAGTTGTTTGCCCTTCTTATTGCTTTGATGACCCTTTCATTATTAGGGATAATATTTGTTCAGGGGTATTGGATATCGAATTCATATCAAACAAAAGATGATCAATTTAATTTTAATGTTCAACAGATTTTAACCGTCACCTCTAAGGAAATACATCTTAGAGAAGTAGATTATTATTATAAAATTTATGATGGCTTTATAGATAGCATTCAAACTCCTGATAATGTAAGTATCAGCGAACTTATTTATAAGATTAATAATAAAAACAACGAAGAAACCTATATATTTTCGGATGGTATTTTGCAGGAGGACTATAAATTGTCTTCCAATTTTCTGGATACGGAAATAGACAGTATTCAGTTTAAAAAATTAACTAACCGTCAAAGTACGACAAAAATCACTCCGGGAATAGATGGGAGTAGTGAGATTCATACCACTATAAATTCATTAACCCGATTAAAAGATTATGAACGCATTCAGTTTGAAAGAGCGTTTAGTAATATTTCGTCTAAAACCCCGATACATAAGCGGGTAACTAAGGCAGAAATTGAAGAGATTATCTCTAGTGAATTGAAAGCACGTGGGATGAAATCCAAGTTTGAATATGCAATTTACAGTAATAAATTGGCGACCAAGGTACAGTCGAAACATTTTACTTTGAATCCTGAATCCACTTATAGTGTTCCGCTGTTCGTTAATGTGGATATGAATTCGAAGTATGAATTGTATGTAAACTTTTCAGAGAAAGAAAAAGTGGTGCTCAATTCAATTATTGGAATGGCCATGTTGTCTTTGACATTTACAGCAGTAATTGTTCTGGCGTATGCTAGTGCTCTTTCTCAGATCTTTAAACAACGACAGATATCTCAGATAAAAAGTGATTTTATTAATAATATGACGCATGAATTTAAAACACCAATCGCTACTATCAATTTAGCATTGGATGCTTTAAAAAATCCTAAGGTGAAGGATGATCACGAGTTTCTAGGTAGATATTTAGGGATGATTCGAGAGGAAAACCGCAGAATGCATGCACAGGTTGAAAACGTACTTAGGATTTCGAAACTCGAGAAGAATGAAATAGACCTTCCAAAGGAAAGGATAAAGTTACACGATATTATAGATGACGCAATAAGCCATGTTAGCTTGATCATAGAAGATAGGGGTGGATATATACATACCAATTGTGAGGCCGCAAAATCATCGGTCTTAGGAAATGAACTACATCTTACAAATGTGGTTGTAAACATCCTTGACAATGCAATAAAGTATTCGGACGATGCTCCTAAAATTGACATTTATACCGAAAATGTAAAAAACAGCATTATTCTGAAAATTTCCGATCAGGGAATTGGGATGTCTAATGCAGTTCAAAAGAAAATATTTGAAAAATTTTACCGGGAACATACCGGTGATATACATAATGTAAAAGGTCACGGTCTTGGATTAGCATACGTAAAACGTATACTGGATGATCACGATGCACAAATTTATGTGGAGAGTGAAAAAGACAAAGGCAGTACTTTTATAATAAAACTACACTTAATATCTTAAATTATGGAAACAGAAAACAAAAAAATCTTACTTGTAGAGGATGATCCAAACTTTGGAACAGTCCTTAAGGATTATCTTGCTATGAACGATTACAATGTTACTCATGCGAAGAACGGAATGGAAGGATTCGAAAAATTTAAAAAAGATGATTTCGACCTTTGTATTTTGGACGTAATGATGCCTTACAAAGACGGATTTACTCTTGCAAAGGAGATTCGCGAAAAAAATGCAGAAGTGCCTATCATCTTTCTTACGGCAAAGGCTATGAAGGAAGATGTGATGAAAGGTTACAAGGTTGGGGCAGATGATTACCTCAACAAACCATTCGATAGCGAAGTGCTTTTAATGAAGATCAAGGCGATTATCCAACGTAAAGCGACCGATTCGATAGCCGACAGCAAACAATTTGAATTCGAGGTTGGTAACTTCCATTTAAATTCAAAACTTCGTTTTCTTACTTACAAGAAAGAAGATTCTATTAAATTATCTCCTAAAGAAAACGAATTACTGCGGATGCTTGCATTGCATAAAAATGATTTAATGCCAAGAGAATTAGCACTTACAAAGATCTGGCGAGACGATAATTACTTTACTTCTCGTAGTATGGATGTATATATTGCTAAACTTAGAAAATACCTTGGTAAGGATGACGGCGTGGAAATTATAAATATTCATGGGGAAGGATTCCGTCTGGTTGTAAAGGACGAAGTAGATAACTAAATTATTGTTTCTACAGATTTAAGTAAATACATTGATTTTCAAAAGATCGATGGATAATTAGCGCATATCAAAATACATACTCTTAGTACGTATTTAATGTGACGCATATTCCCTAATTTAAGATATAAGATAGGTGTTTGAACGCTCTCCTAGAGGGCGTTCTTCTCTTTTATATAGTCTACTACTCCTGAAGTTGAATCACTATAATCAAACCACTTTATCTGTTCATTTTTACGATACCAGGTGCCTTGTCTTTTGGCAAAACGGCGACTATTTTTTTTAATTTCTTCAATCGCTTCTTCTTTTGTTAGATCTCCTTCAAAAAAACGAAATAGCTCCCGGTAACCTACAGTTTGCAAAGCATTAAGGTCTTTATGTTTGAATAGTAATTTTGCTTCTTCTAATAGCCCTTCTTCTATCATTAGATCTACTCTTTTATTAATTCGAGTGTAAATAACGTCTCGTTCGGCTGTAAGGCCAATATAGATTGTATTGAAGCTTCTAACTGGTTTCTTTTTTGCGAGGAAGGAAGAGTAGGAGTTACCACTTGCCCTGTAAATCTCCAAGGCTCGTATCACGCGATGTGGATTTTGTATGTCTGCCTTCTGAAAATACTCTGGATCTACTTTTTTTAGTTCTTTCTGAAGTGCTTCAAGTCCCAATGTTTCTAATTCCTGATTTAGCTGTTCACGTACACCTGAAGCTACTTCAGGAAATTTGTCCATACCGTTTACCACAGCATCCACGTACATTCCGGAGCCGCCAACCATGATTACTAACCGATGTTTTTCGAATAAATTTTCCAGCTTCAGAAGTGCTTCTTTTTCAAAATCACCCACACTGTAACTGTCGAATATAGACTTATTCTGAATAAAATGATGAGGAGCCATCGCTAACTCTTCCGAAGAAGGAACGGCAGTTCCAATCCTCATTTCTTTAAAAAATTGTCGTGAATCTGCTGAAATAATTTCTGTATTGAACGCCTTTGCCAGTTCAATTGAAAGATTGGTTTTTCCTATAGCAGTGGGGCCTACAACACATATAAGCAAGGGTTTTTTAACGCTCATTAGCCCGAAGTTTCATCTTCTTGTTCGAAGAGTGAGTTCCCACATTTGTGACAAAACTCTGCGTCATCTCTATGTTTTGCTGCGCCACAATGATAACAAACCTGCGAATTAACATGAACGTATTCAGGATCATCCTTTTGAAGCGGTTTACCAGCTTTTGTATATTCAGCACTCACGATTCCCGTTGGAACGGCAATAATACCGTAACCCATAATCATAATGATGGCGGCAAGAAGCTGACCCAAAGGAGTTACAGGTGCGATGTCGCCAAAACCAACAGTAGTAAGTGTCACAATACACCAATATACACTTACTGGGATGCTTTTAAAACCACTTTCCTCACCTTCAATAAGATACATTAAGGTTCCCGCAATTATGGAAATAATTAGTACGGCAAATAAAAACACAAATATTTTAGGTCGGCTATCTTTAAGGGCTTTCGTTAACTTATTTGATTCACCTATATAACGAGTTATTTTTAAAATTCTAAATACTCTAAGTAGACGCAGTGCCCTAACCGCAAGTAAAACATTACTACCTGCTAAGATAAAAGATATATAAAGTGGGATAGTAGACAAGAAATCAATGATGCCATAAAAACTAAATATATACTTTGATGGCTTCTTTACAGTGACAATTCTTGCTATATATTCGAAGGTGAAAAATATCGTTATAACCCATTCTCCATAATACAACAGGTCGTAAGCCCAGCCGGGTAGCCCTCTAATAGTCTCGATCATCACAAAAATAACACTTAGCAAAATAAGTGCGAGTAATATAATATCGAATAGTTTTCCTATAGGGGTGTCTGCTTCATAAATTATATCATGAAGTTTTGTACGCCAGTTGTTATTTTTTATTCCTTTCAATCTTGAATGGTTGTATTTATAAATGTAATCAATTTCTAGAATCTACATTGTCTGTAGTTAGATGCACGGTTTTAAGCACTTTGTTTTTACGAAGGTAATTCTGGATAATATGCTGAGCATCCCGGTTATTTTGCATCGGACTAATAATCGTTTTCAATACCTCAATGTTATTAATTTGAAAGTTCAAATTGTAAAAACCAAAGCCTTTGTATTGTCCGTTTTCAATTAAAATCACCGAACGTTCGTCAACACCTCTTCCTTTATCAATAATTAACATATGCTGATTCTCGTAACTGTATTTATCTAAAAACTGTCGCACCCTTATATTGTAATCATCTGGTGCTTCTTCGTTAATACAAGCTCCGTGACATTCTTTAATACTATGTAGAAAACAAGCATTCTTAGTTTCAGATAGACCTGTTAACTTCTGACAAAGATGAAATTCTTCTGTAATTTTAAATAAAGAAGATTTTGCCTGCTGATAGTTCCCGAAGGTTGTAATCGCTTGCTTTCTTCCGTCTGCCTTTTCTATTTTAAGTTGCATATAGCCGGCTTCGTCTATAAACGATGTGAGTTGATGTGTAAATATTGTTTTGCTTAACGCTCTATTAAATAGAGGCTTATTGCATTTTATCTCATCACTTTCCTTAAGTTGCGCTATAAGGTCATTTCCGGTTTCTTCGTAGGTAACAGCCGTTACTTCCAATTGTATTCGTTTTGACTTTCGATTATCGTTGGTAAAATGCTGGGTAAGTCGTTTTTTAATATTCTTGCTTTTCCCGATATAGATGATTTTTCCATCTTCACGATGCATATAATAGACGCCAGTTTCACTTGGAGCCGTTGCAATGATATCAAGTAACTTAGGTTCCAATTGTCGTTTAGGATCTTTGCGAACTAACGACTGTATAATCTCTTTGGAAGTGTCTTTCGATAATAATAACTTGAAAAGTGTTACGGTTGCTTTTGCATCTCCCTGAGCCCTGTGACGGTCACTTAGCGGTATGCCTAATGTACGAACCAACTTTCCAAGACTGTATGAAGGTAAATCGGGAATCAACTTTTTTGCAAGCTCGACGGTGCATAGGGTTTTTAGGTCAAAATTGTATCCCAGTCTGTCGAATTCGGTGGTGAGTATACGGTTGTCAAATTTTGCATTATGTGCCACTAACACGCAATCTGCGGTGATTTCAATGATTCGTTTGGCAACCTCATAAAACTTCGGAGCATTTCGAAGCATATCGTTATTTATCCCGGTAAGATTTACCACAAAAGGCTGAATACTTCTTTCAGGATTAACGAGACTGGAGAACTGATCTACTATTTTGTGTCCATCGAACTTATAAATTGCAATTTCTGTGATTCCTTCCTCATTATATTTTCCACCTGTCGTCTCTATATCTAAAATTGCGTACATCTATAAATTTCTGTGCTTTCGTTTAAAGTTATGTAAGTTACAAAGTTCAAAGGTACGAGGATTTATGTTGATCTACGCTAAATATTTACACGATGAAAGCGTCCAAAATCCCCTACTAAACTCGTTCACCAAATATAGCGCTACCTACACGAATCATGGTGCTTCCTTCGGAAATAGCGATAATATAGTCACTACTCATTCCCAACGATATAATGGAAAGCTCGTAGGTATTCATTAAATTATTAAAGCATTTTTTTAACTTCTGAAATTCACTTCTCAATTGCTTCTCATTCTCGGTAAATGTGGCCATTCCCATTAGGCCTTTTATTTTTATATTCTGAAGCGATTTTAGTTCTTCTGAAGCTAATAAAACACCGGCATCTGCAGCATCCATACCAAATTTGCTATCCTCTTCCGCAATCTTTATCTGAAGCAGACAATCTATCACCCTATCATTCTTCTTTGCTTGCTTGTTGATCTCTTTCAATAATTTAAAACTATCAACTGCATGAATTAAACTCACAAACGGAGCCATATATTTTACCTTATTGGTTTGCACATGCCCAATCATATGCCATTGTACATCCTTGGGCATTTCTTCCCATTTAGATGCCATCTCCTGAATTTTATTCTCACCAAAGATGCGTTGTCCGGCTTTATATGCTTCCATTAGATCACTCACAGGCTTGGTTTTTGAAACCGCTACCAAAGTGACGTCTTCTGAAAGTTGTTTTGTAAGTTTTGTAATGTTTTCTGAAATACTCATAGTTTTCATAATAATTCAAAAAGGGTGTAAAGTTGTATTTTCAAGAGAATTTTTTAATACTAAAATTCATAAATGGTCACCCCACTTCTAAGTTTGGGTTCGATATAAGTGCTCTTTGGAGGCATTTTTAAACCTTCATTGGCTATTTGCTTTAATTCCTCGGTTGTAACTGCCAACAATCCGAAGCCCACAGTAAACTCGCCTTTATCGACCAGGTTTCGTACATAAGCAAGATCATTCTTTCCATGCGAGTATTCGATGCGAGTGTCGTTACGAAGATCTTCAATTCCAAGAATAGGCTTCAGAACAGTTTTGAAAAGTATCTGAGCATCCAAACCGTCAAGCGCGTTGTTAATTTCGTAATTGTTTTTCCGAAGAAATAATGAATAAAAATTTCCGTCCATATACATACTAAAATGATGCTTTTTGAAGGGTTTATAATACTCTTCTCCACGATTTTCTATTCTAAAAATAGCATCAAGTTGTACTAAAAATTCCTCTTTACTCAGCCCATTTAAATCTTTAATAAGACGATTGAACTCATAAATCTTTAAGTCGCTTTCAGGAATTAGATAACTCATAAAATAATTGTACGATTCCAGTTTCTTTGCATCCTTGTTTTCCTCATTCTGATGTTTTGCCAACAAACAAGAGGAAGCCGATCTATGATGTCCGTCGGCTATATACAAGGTGTTCATTTCAGAAAAAATAGCGCTAACCTTGGCTACAATATCGGCGTCATCGACCGCCCAAAGATAATGAGTGTCTCTGTAGGTAGTAGTGAATTCGTATTCAGGTCGATTTTCCATCACCTTAGCGATAATGGCTGCTAACTCATCGTGGTCGGGATAGGTGAGTAGTACAGGTTCTGCATTAAAGCCTACGGTTTTTAAATACTTTTCAAAAATCACCTCTTTGTATTCGAGCGTATCTTCGTGCTTTTTAATAATGTCGTCTTCATAATCCTGAGCACTAGCAGCGGCGACAACTCCATTAAATTCCAATCCGTCGCGGTTCACAATACGATAGAAATAATACGAAGGATTTTCATCTTGCATAAAGATTCCATCTTCCTTAAATTCCTGATAACGGTTTCTCACCAAAGAATAACGAGCCTCACCGGAAATTTCCTTTTGGTATTTATAGCCCGGATTAATAATATGTAAAAATGAAAACGGATTATCCCTAAGCCTCGATTCCACTTGTGCCGATGTATAACTGTCGTACGATCGTGCTGCAAGTAAACTGACTTTGTCTCTCGTTGGGCGAACTGCTTTAAATGGGATTATCTTTGCCATTGTTTGGTATTCAGTATTCAGTATTCAGTGTTCAGTGTTCAGTGTTCAGTGTTCAGTGTTCAAAATTGGGTAGCTAATTTACACCAAATTTCTTTGGATTTAGGATCATAAAGTTTATCAACTTACCAATTTCAATACTGCTTTCAATTAATCGGTTATAAACTATTTTATCTATATAACCACATTTAAAAGAAAATTCGAGCCACGTCTGTGTTTCTGCATTTTCTGCATCACTATCAGATAATTTACTTCGAAATTGTTTAATATAGCTTCTTTTTCTATACGCCTCTGCCATATTAGCCGAAACACTTCGGGACGATCTCCTAACTTGATCTGTGAGCGCGTACGTTTCCTCTTTAGGGTACTTCTTGGTTATTTCAAAAATTTGCATCGCTAAATCTACCGATTTCCGATACGCTATCAACTCGCGATAATCCATAAAACTAATGTGTTAAGGGGAGTTGATATAATTTTATTTACAACCACCGTCACTGCGACTGCGACTGTGAATGCGACTGTGACCGCGACTGTGAATACACCCTCTAAGAAAACATAGCTGCTACATCCTCCGCTTTTCTGTTCTGACTGTAATCGTAGAATCCTTCACCACTTTTAGAACCTAATTTGCCTGCCATCACCATATTTACAAGCAACGGACAAGGCGCGTATTTTGGATTTTTAAATCCGTCGTACATTACATTCAGAATAGAAAGACATACATCCAAGCCAATAAAGTCTGCTAATGCCAATGGTCCCATAGGATGAGCCATTCCAAGCATCATAACTGTGTCAATCTCTTTCACGCCTGCGACTCCGTTGTATAGCGTTTCTATAGCTTCGTTGATCATCGGCATTAAAATCCTATTCGCTACAAATCCCGGATAATCATTTACTTCTACAGGAACTTTATTTAATTTTTCAGAGAGTTCTTTTACCGTTTTATATGTTTCCTGACTCGTACTGTATCCTTTGATGATTTCCACCAATTTCATGATAGGAACCGGATTCATAAAGTGCATTCCTATCACCATTTCAGGGCGGGAAGTAACTGCCGCAATCTGAGTGATCGATATAGACGAGGTGTTACTTGCTAGAATAGTATCGTCTGGACAGAATTTTTCAAGATCTCTGAAAATCTTCAATTTTAGATCGAGATTTTCGGTAGCTGCTTCAATTACGAGACCCGCATATTCGACGCCTTCTTCCAAACTGGTATAGGTAGAAATATTATTTAGGGTTCGCTGTTTATCGGCTTCGGTGATTTTTTCCTTGGCTAACATGCGGTCCAAGTTTTTAGTGATCGTAGCCATCCCTTTGTCTAATGAGGCCTGAGAAATATCTATTAATTGTACTTTATAATCGAATTGGGCCAATGTGTGGGCAATTCCATTTCCCATGGTTCCCGCTCCTATAACTGCAATATTCTTCATAAACTTATCCGCAATGGCGGTATCTTTTAATTAAACTTTATACTGTTTTAAAACTTTCTATTATTTTCATCGCAATGCGAAGGGCTTCGGCTCCCTGACCTAAGCTAACTACAGGCGTTGTGTCAGTATTTATGGCGTTGGCGAAAGATTCAAGCTCATCCAGGATAGCGTTATTACTATCCACTTCGGGATTATCGAAATAAATCTGTTTTTTCACTCCTTCAGCATTGGTGAGAATCATAGCAAAATCATCAGGATTTTCAGGGGCATCTTTCATTTTTACCACTTCACATTTCTTTTCTAGGAAATCAACTGAGATGTATGCATCTTTCTGAAAAAAGCGAGCTTTCCGCATTTTCTTCATAGAAATTCTACTGGCTGTAAGATTGGCAACACAGCCATTTTCGAATTCGATTCGTGCGTTTGCAATATCTGGTGTTTCACTTATAACGGCCACACCACCTGCATGAATTTCCTTTACTTCGGAATTAACCACACTTAATATCGCGTCTATATCGTGAATCATAAGATCTAACACAACTGAAACATCCGTTCCCCTTGGATTGAATTCGGCAAGACGATGGGCTTCGATAAACATTGGATTCTTAATCATATGATTTACCGCCATAAATGCGGGATTAAAGCGCTCTACTTGCCCAACCTGTCCTCTTACTTTGTGCTTTTTAGCGAGATCACGAATAATATTTGCCTCTTCCACGGTATGAGTGATGGGCTTTTCAATAAACAAATGTTTTCCGGCTTCCAACACTTTTTTAGCACATTCGAAATGATGAATCGTTGGAGTCACTACATCTACCATATCACAGGCATTTATAAGTGCATCCATGCTTGGAAAGGATTTATATCCAAATTCTTTTTCTATTGCTTCGGAAGCTTTTGGATTTGCATCATAAAATCCAATAAGTTCGTAAGCATCGGATTGTTGAAGTAGCTTTAGGTGAATTTTTCCCAGGTGACCTGCACCTAGTACTCCGGCTTTTAACATCGGTATATATTTTGTACAAATGTAAGAGTTTCAGAAGAAGTTTAAAAGTTTATAAGATTAGAAGTTCTATAGGGATAATCGCTGTAATGCATATTACAATTGATGCGTTTATGAAAATATAAGTATTTCAGAAAAAAGGAAAAAAACGATTATCAGAGAAGGTGAAAAACTTCCTTCTTCAAATCACAGACTTCATCGCATTTTTATTTATTTTGCAGTCAAAACCCCAACCATTGAAAGATACTTTTACTCATAGAGGAATGCGGAATAAATTGGTAAAAATCCTTCGAAAAAAAGGAATTACCAACCCGGATGTATTGCAGGCAATTAGTACAATTCCCCGACATTTGTTTATGGACTCTGGCTTTGTAGATCACGCCTATGTGGATAAGGCATTCCCAATTGGTGCCGAGCAAACAATTTCACAACCCTATACAGTGGCGCGCCAAACAGAGTTGTTGAATGTAAAAAAAGGCGATAAAATTCTTGAAATCGGAACGGGCAGTGGTTATCAAACAGCGGTTTTGTTGGAAATGAAAGCTATTGTTTATTCAATCGAACGACAAAACGAACTTTTTAAAAAGACCAAGCTTTTTCTTCCCAAATTGGGATATCGTCCTAAAAAGTTAATTTTTGGAGACGGATATATCGGACTAGAAAGTGAAGCTCCTTTCGATGGGATTATCGTAACAGCAGGAGCTCCTTATGTCCCAAATCCGTTACTCGCCCAATTAAAAGTAGGAGGGAAGTTGGTTATTCCTGTGGGGGATGCCGTGCAAATTATGAACGTTTTTACACGCACATCTGCAACTTCATTTGAAAAAGAGAAGTTTGGCGAATTTCGTTTCGTCCCGCTATTGGAGGATAAGAATTAAATTAGCTCATCTTTGACCTTTTTATTGAAGTAGTTTTTTTAGATCTTCTTCGGAAACATTCAACAAACCGACCTTGGGTAATCTTTGGGTCAATGTTCGCCAGTTAGCATCCTGCGCATAGATTTTTTGTAGCATGGCTGAAGCTTCTTCAATTTTTTGATCATTAGCGAGTGTAATAGCCGTCCAGTATTGCATTTCTAAATTCTTCGGAAACATTTGCATAGCGCTGTTATACTCCAACATTGCATTTTGCATCTCATTCTTTTCGACAAAATAGTCCCCTTTATTCATGTGTTCGTAGGCTCTAAAGACCTTCAGAAGACGATCTAATTCTGCGATAGGATTTTCAGCATCATCTACTCTTAAGTCTATTAAGGTATCGTTCCAAGGTTTCGAACTGCCTTCCGAAGCAACAATAAGCAAAGCTGCCGATTGCTTTCCTCGAATATCTCCACCTTGTTCTTGTGCTGCTTGTAAAACCGCTACCATTCTTTCTGCCAATGGAAGCGTACTATTGTCTTTCCATGCTTTTTCCATTGCGGGAACTACATTATCAGTAAGCATCATATTAGCTTGAACGGAAAAATCCTTACCGTTTAAATGGCTGGCAAAATCAATACAGCTTTTTCCGGTATGTGTCGCAACCTGGCCTTTAGCGTCGAGAATGGCAACCTGTCTAAAGTCTCTTCCTTCATCATCACTGAGTAGTATATCCAAAGCTTCCTGCGGGGTTTTTCCACTTTCGAGTAGTGCTAAGCCGTTTATACCAAAACCTCTGTTTGTAAATGATTGTGTGGCAACCACGCCAACTCCTGCTTTTCCCCAGGAAACTCCAGTACCTACACTAAACCAATGACTTTGCACTCCAACGGCCATTTCACCGGTATTCGCATCTCTGGCAACGATAGAAAAGGTGTGGGCTAATGGATCGGAGGGTTTTTGTGAATAGGAATTTATAGAAAATGCCATAATAATCAGATGAATAATGATAATTGATGGTTTCATAATCAAAGATTTTAAGTAATGAGATGAAGAAAAGTATCTACTAATATAACTGTTTTAATTTACAATAAACTGAGCATTTTCATATAGAAAAGGTAAAACACTAAGAAAATGGGGAGATAACACTTGAATGATTTTAATAAAAAGTTTTTATCTTAGATGTTCATTATTAACTCCTTATAATTGAGTTAGAAAATTTTGGTTTATGAACTTCATAATTATTTTGGTGCCAGTTTTAATAATCCTCGGATTCTTACTGATATTTATTTTCAATCGATTTACGAGCAACAAAAATTTAGTAAAGGATGCTTGGAGCAATATCGATGTTGCATTGAAGCGTCGTTACGATTTAATTCCCAATCTGGTAGAAACAGTCAAGGGGTATGCAGCTCATGAAAAAACGACCTTGGATGAAGTAATTAAAGCTCGTAATGCAGCTGTGGCTGTGCCGCAAGGAGATATTAACGAGCAGATTAGAACTGAAAATCAGTTGCAGCAAACGTTACGAAGTATCTTTGCACTAGCTGAAGCCTATCCAGAATTGAAGGCCAATGTGAATTATATCGATCTTCAGAATAAACTAAACGAAATCGAAGAGAATCTTGAACGTAGTCGACGTTATTACAATGGTACGGTTCGTGTCAATAATACCTATGGTGAAAGTTTCCCTGGGCTATTGTTCGCCGGAATTTTGAAGTATCAGCATTTCGACTTTTTTGAAAGTGATGCAGCGAGCCGAGAAAATATAAAAGTGGATTTTTCCTAAGAGTTGAAAATTTAGAATCATGTGAATGTTTTTTATTTTGAAGATGTTTTATTCAATTGCAATCAAATTACCTAAATGATGAAACGAATATGTATTATTTTTTTGCTGTTTTTATTTACTTCGGAAGCAAGTGCGCAAGATTTTACAGTGACCTATTGTAAGATTGAAGTTTACATTCATAAAGAGGGTTATTTTGATGTTGTAGAAAAGTATGATTTGAATTTCAGTCTTCCCAAACATGGGATTTATAGAGATATCCAAACGAACTATGATTTGATTACTTCTGAAGGGAAAAAAGAAAAAAGAAAAATAGAGATTTCTCATGTCGATGTGCCCGATTATATGTTTGACGCCTCATCACGTTTATCTCAAAGACTTGGCGGATACTTCAACGTAAAAATTGGAGATCCTGATGTATATATTCAAGGACCACAGCATTATGAAATTCGATATAGGGTCGAAAATGCTTTTCTGTTTGAGGAATCAAATATTCGTTTTTACTGGAATTTAAAACCTCACGGATGGTATACACTATTTAGACAGATTGATTTTGAGATTCACCTGCCAGATGGAATAGAAGTTTCGCCCGATTCTATTTTTGTGTATTCTGGAATTACTGGAACTGACACAGTGAGCACACATTTTGATGTGAGTCAAGAAGGAGGCAAGATTGTTGGAAAAAGTGACCAGTTCTTTTTTTCCTACACAGGTCAAAGCGTTACCGTATTGCTAAACTTGCCCTTAGGGTCTGTTAAAGAAATTGTTCCACTATGGCCATTTTGGACAAAGTATGGATGGACACTAATTATTGCAGCACTTTTTATAACTTACTTCTTAGTCTGGCGCAGTTACGGCAAGGATGATGAGGTTGTAGCTGCTACCGAATATTTTCCGCCTAATGACATGGATCCTGCTATGGCGGGATTCTTAATCAATGACAAAGAGGATACCTCCGATCTGATTTCCTTAATTCCTTACTGGGGTTCACAAGGGTTATTGATTGTTGAGGATATTCCTAAAAAAGCTTGGTTTGGCTCAAATGATACAAAACTTATTCGATTAAAACCGTTGCCGGACACAGCAAATCCATACGAAAAAAAGATTTTTTCAGGACTCTTCGGAAATTATACAGGGAAGACTAAAACAGAAGTTCTTATTAGTAGTCTTCGCAATACATTCTACACTTCCATGATAAGTGCAAAAGCAATGCTGAAGAAGGATGCACAAGTCTATTATAACGCAAGATCCAGAAAAGTAAAAGGCTTTTCGTATGTAGTTCTAATTTTAATATGTGCTGCGCTTTTTGTTCCGATGCTCTACTTATGGAGCTTTATTGGAGTAATTGCACTTTTAGCAAGTTGTCTCATTTTGATGATTTTTAATAGATATATGATTAAAAAAAATGAAAAAGGCAATCGAATTTTCTCCCAATTAAAAGGATTTAAGCGTTTTGTAAAAGTCGCGGAAGAGAATAAACTAAAAATGTTACTAGCAGAAAATCCAAGGTATTTTGAGAGCACAATGAGTTATGCGTTAGCTTTTGGGTTATTTGAAAATTGGGCGTCGAAGTTTGCTGCTTTGGATATAACACCTCCAAAGTGGTATAGTAACTCTGCAAACAGTTCTTTAAATATGAATAATTTTTCTAATTCATTTAGCAGTTCAATGAGTTCGGCTCGATCAACAATGGTAAGTTCTCCTTCCAGCAGCGGATCGTCTGGAGGCGGCGGCTCTTCAGGTGGTGGATTTGGTGGCGGTGGCGGTGGAAGCTGGTAGCATTTCTTTCAAATCTTTTAATATGATTTGTCGTTTAATATCTTCAAAAATTGTTTATTAAGAGTTTCGAAGGAAGTTACTTTTCCATAAAAGGTCTAAAATCATTTATAGGAACAGCTTTCTCGTAATCTACTTCGTTGATAGTGTTTCCCTCTGTAGCATCATAATCCATAGTGATCTTCCAGTCTCCAGCCTCTTTTTTGAAAATCACATGAAACTGCCCATAATGGGATTGCTCATCTTGAGTGTCTTTATTTACTATTAATCTATAAATCCCTCTATCGCTCGCAACCGAATCATTACTTATTCGTTCAAAAAAGCGTAATGAGATTGTACTGGTCGTATTATTTTCTTTTGAATTCTGAAATTGCTGTTTGTAATTTTCGATGTAGGTGTTATAATCCAGTATGCTTTGACCACCGCCTATTCTAATGAGTTCTTTTGAATGAATCTGTGCCATCAAAGTATAATCAAGTGAATCGAATGCTTGATAGAATTTAGCCCAAACCTCATTGATTTTTTTCAGATTTTTTTGCGATTGCGCATAGATTGTTACTGGAAACAATACGCACAAAAGGAGAATCGCAAAAACTCTTTTTAACATGATATCTTATTTGTTAGATATACTTAATAAGCTCAATATAATTGCACTATACTAATTGGTCAAATTTTGAGATTATTAAGCATATCTATGATCTAAAATTTATAAGGGTTTTCTCCCACTAATTATATTGTACAAGATTACAACAATAGCAATAACTAAAAGGATGTGGATAAGACTACTTGTGCCTAAACCGGGAATTACCCCTAAAAATCCTAATAACCATGCGATAATACAGATTACTGCAACTAACCAAAGTAAGCTTCTCATAAGTGTTGATTTTTAGATTGAGAACTAAAGATACAAAAGAAAACTAATTGATTTACTTCTACTTTGTCAAAAATGATTCACCAAATATTCTACTTGAAATTATGGCATTATGAAGAAATCAATAACATCTTTGCACGATACTAAACTCATTATCTCTTTTTTCTGAAAATTAATCTCTATGATTTCTTCAGAAAGCAATGCTTCAGAAAGATCGCTAACAGAAAATTATTCAAGTGAGTCAATTTATTTTAATGGAGGATTTAGCTTAATTGCACTTCCGAAGCCTTCCGAAGAAATTATAAACCTAAAAGATCAAGAAATTTTAATCCAAAGATAAAGGCGCCGTCACTCACACCATTGTGATAGGAGCGAACGTAATCTAGACGTAGCAATCGGTATTTCCCAATTCCTAGATTATCGATTCCAACAGACCACTCGGTATAAGGCTTATTATCTTCCCTACTCAAAAGGTGGGCACCGGCGATGAGATTAAAATTCAACTGATTTATTCCAGGAATCTTACCGAGGATCCAGCCTTTAAAATCGTGCTCTAAATGGCCTTCAAAGTAACTTTTATTGGTACTTTGATCGTAATAAGGCAGCAAGTTGAATACATTGGTGTAATTCACACTTGTCCCCACACGAGTCTGGTTCCCGTTGAAATGCTGGTAATCTGCAAACGAAATGTCCTCGGCATTGAAGAACGTCCCGCCTTTAAGATTGTAATAGAATTTACCTTTGTTACCAAGACTCAATTCCTGATCTAAAGCAGCTTTAACTTGCGAATAATTATAATTAGAATTGGACGCGCCAAAACCACTTTCCAGACCCAATGTAAGCCTTGGATAACGCTCGTTACCAATATTGAATTTCATATCAGGATTCGAGAAATATTTTTGTCCGAAGGTAATTCTGGTCGAAAGATCGACCTTAACTATATCGTGCTCATCTATAGCGGCAGAATTAAAATTTAAAGGCGCTAAAGGGTTATTTGACGTATAGGAAACATTTTTATTTTTAACAATTATCTGATCTGTTTCGTTAAACAATGGCTTCCTATTTTCATATCCTACTCTGGTTTGCAGTTCAATTCCGTTGACCACTTCCTGGAAATAGGAGATTCTGGCAAAATTAAGTTCGTATGCTTTTAAATAATTGCGTTCAAAAAAAGTGGTAGCGATGCTGTTTATAAGTAGAGAAATAGGTTCTGTTGAATTAAACTGTTCTATTTTACTACCGCCAGCAAGGGAAAAACGCAGGTTATTTTTACGATTAAAATTATAAGTTGCCCGACCGGTGAAACGCAGTCGATCATCTGAAATTCCGTAAGTTGCATCGGTACGAAGTGAAAACCATCGCGTTTGATTCTCATCGAACCACCTAAAGAAGGAGAGTCCGGCGCTACTATTCCATCCTTGAAGAGTAGAAAATGCAATCCCTTTTAGTGGGCCATCGTAGCTTACACGCCATTTCTTGAAACTGTTTTTATAGGTATAGCCTGTGAGAGGATCAAGCAATCCGAATTGATTCGATTTTTGATCAAGAGAATCGAGATAGGGTTTTGAGCGTCGTAAAACCTGCAGACTATCTTTCTTGATATAATCTGTTAGTTCTTCATTTGTTAGAGGGACAGGTCTGGTTCCTTTCCAAAAAATGCTGTCTTTTTTGTTTGCTTCAGCTTCAAAAGAAAGTACCTCATTAGTAAAATGCCTCTTCTCGAATTTCGGTTTAAAATCGTAATTGCTATAGACTGCGATAAACCTTCCGTCGCCATTCAGACCTAAAAAACCAAATCCAAAATCGATCGTCTGTGAAATCTTAACCCAAAAGTTGTATTTAGGGTCGAATTTAAAGTTTTGTTTAAAGACCAGTTCTTTTATAAAGGGAACCTGAATAGCGGCACCATTGGTTTTAATTTCGACACCGTACAATTGCCAATCGTCTTCTACAATATAAATATATCCTTCCCAAACCCTATCTTTAGGTCGTTTGGGAGTCACCTTAATCTTGTTGATCAATTTATCGCCTTCATAAAAAATTCCATCCAATTTGTAGTTGTAATAGCTCATTGCAGAGGCGCCAATTGGAGAAACTATTGGAGCATTAAGATCTATGGTGTTTTCGTAGAAGGAAAAATTCGCTTCTTGTGCACTATTAAAACTGAAACCATTGTCATTTCCACTCACCTTGCTAGCGATGATCTTTTCATTAAATTCATCTGGTTGCCGATAGGAAAGCTTCGAAATACTTTCTGATAAATAAATAATTCCGGAGCGGGTAGAATCCAGAGCGCCTTCTAAATCACCAAGATCGCGTCCCATGATTTTTAGGGGAGCATTTTCAACCTTCCACAAACCTCTGGAATAGAAATCGGCAGTATACTCGCTAATCTTCTCGAGATTATGCTTGCGCCTGGCAATTGTTTCACGAATGATTCGATAGGCAGGATCTTCATCGTTAGAAATAATCACCTCATCAAGGCTCACACTTTCCTCTGTCATAGAGACATTTAGGATATATGGAAATGAAACAATGTTGATTTTTTTAGAAACGGTCTTGTAACCTAAAAACTGAAAAATCACCGAATAACTGTCATCGTTGGTAACGGATAATTCGAAATTCCCGTCGTCATTAGTAGTCGTACCAACATAGGTGTTTTCTAAATAAATGTTTACATAAGGTAATGGATTCCCCTCGAGGTCTGTTACTTTACCTACAATTTGAGCCGAAGCGAGGCTGGTGTAAATACAGAATAACAACAAAATAATTTTTTTGATCATAGACATTAAAGGCTTCTTAAGACGAAACTACAACGAAAATGAAAGAAATTTTGCAAGAAAAAGTTAATTATTAAATGCTTTTTTAATTCTGCTGAGGTCTCGTTTATTATCGCGATCCTTGATGGTATCCCGTTTGTCGTATTCTTTTTTTCCCTTGCAAAGTGCAATTTGCAATTTTGCTATGCCTTTGTCATTGGTGTAAAGAAGTAGTGGGATTATAGTTAGTCCGGAGTTTTTTACTTCTTTTTCTAACTTTTTAAGTTCACTTCGATTTAATAATAGCTTGCGTTCGTTTTTTGGGTTGTGATTAAAATGAGTAGCATGCGAATATTCCTGAACAGTCATATTAATTACAAACAATTCACTGTTGTGAAATTCACAGAAACTTTCGGCGATTGATGCCTGTCCTTCACGAATGGCTTTTATTTCGGTTCCTGCTAAAACAATTCCTGCCGAATAAGTATCGAGGATCTCATATTCGAAGCGTGCCTTGCGGTTTTTTATTTTTACGTTTTTCTGAAGTGCCATTGCACAAAAGTAGTATTTCTATTTATGAATTAGAAAGATTATTAAGTTTGACTATTTTTTTCTTCTGAAGGGAAATAACATAAAATTATAACGTAAGTTTTAATGTCAAATATTGACTTAGAACGTACTTTTGTAAAAAATGAATCGAATGAAACTATATACAATATTAATTTGCCTGATTTTAATAGTTAGTTGTAAAGAGAAAGAACCTGTTGTTACGGCACAATCTATAGTGGATAAGGCAATATCGAATGTTTGTGGTACACAATGTGATCAACGCATTGTCGAATTTAAGTTTAGGGACAAACAGTATAAAAGTGAACTAAATGGAGGGGAGTATAGTTTAGAACGAATGTTTAAAGACTCGACGAATGTGATACATGACAAACTAACCAACAACGGATTTACACGATTGATTAACGGCAGCGAGTATGTGGTAGCAGACTCGATGAGAACACGTTATGAGGAAGCTGTGAATTCTGTGCACTATTTTGTACAGCTGCCTTATGGTTTGAATGCTCCTGCCGTAATGAAGGAGTTAATTGGAGAAACTACTATAAAAGCGAAAGACTATTATGTAATTGGAGTGACTTTTTCGGAAGAAGGTGGAGGAGTGGATTTCGATGATTCTTTTGTTTATTGGATTCACAAGACAAATTATACGGTAGATTACCTGGCTTATAAATATTTTACCAATGGAGGAGGTATAAGATTTAGAGAAGCTTATAATGAAAGGAAGGTAAATGGGATTCGATTTGTCGATTACAATAATTATAAACCAGATTCTATTGACACTAAACTTACCGAGCTTACATCTTTGTTTGAAGCCGGTCAACTTACATTGTTATCGAAAATTGAAAGTGAAGAAGTTAAAGTTACTTTAACTGGGACTAGTCAACCGTAAAAATCTGCACATTTTTGTCATTTCCGGTAACAGTTACCATAAATAACATCCCGTTTTCAGAATCGTCTATATCCGGATATTTTTTCTCTCCAATAATTGCATTCACAAATTGAGGAGTAGTATTACTATGGCCTACAATGAGTACGTCGTGCCCTTTAGTTTCCGTTTTAAAATCATCAGTATATAGGTTTGATGGATCATAAGACTGTATCATCAGGTTTTTGCTTGCTGCTGTATATGCAGCTGTTTGCATAGTCCTTTTATAATCGGTGGCATAAATCTGGTCTATTTTTTTATCTTCAAAATAGGCGGCCCAATTCTGCGCTCTTTCTATTCCTTGCGCATTTAGCTCAGGATTTTGATTGGTTGAGTCACTTCGATCTTTTTCTGCATGTCTGATGAGATAATAGGTAGTAGATACTTCGTTAACTGTAGAAGTGGCTATCTCTTTTTTATTCTCTTTACAACTGCTGAAAAGCAAGACTATGAGCGCGGATAGAAGGATTTTTTGCACGGATTGAATAATTTAGAGGATAAAAATACGAATTGATAAAACCAAACTCCAAAATATTACGTATTTATTATAAGCAGTTTGTTGATTGTGAGGATTGAAAAACTGAATTTGTTTGTTTGTTATTGATTGAAAAACTCTTCTTTTATATTTAAAGGAAGAGTTTTTCTTGTTTATAACATACTTTAAGAAACTTTTACAAAACAATAACAAATTGTACTCCTTTTTTAATGTTTTGTTATAACTGATTGGCTATTCTATGGCTTAATTTTGAGATATACATTAATACTAAAAAAACAAAAGCTATGAATTCAGATCAATTAGAAGGAAAATGGAAACAAATTAAAGGTGAGTTTAAGCAAAAATATGGTAAAGTCACCGATAATGATACCGTCTTTGCTGAAGGTAAGTTCGACGAGATGTTGGGTAAACTTCAAGAAAGTACAGGAAAGACCAAGGAACAACTTAAAGATGAAATAGATCGCTGGTAAACAGTGTCAACTATAAGTTGCTATGAAAAAGGAATCCCCCAACAATTGTTGGGGGATTTTTTATTTACACTTTTTGTTTCTTGAAGGAAGCTACTCTATTTTCAAAGATAGTCGTGTCTACCGGGACAACTACTTCATTATATAAGGTCGTTAGATCTTCCGTATGAATTTCTCTTTTTTGTTTTAATAGATTGAAATGAACATAGGTGCTCCACATAATGGCTTTCACTTCTGTTTTGTCGGCGTTGAGCATTTTCAATTCAACTAGTAACTCTGTTTCATTAAATTTTAGTAGTTGTGTTTGTATAACCACTTCTTCCATAAGGAATGCAGGTTTTAGATAGGCAATCTGATTGCTTCCTACCACCCAGCTTTTACCCTGTTTACGGGCCATTTCATAAATATCAATACCATAGTTGTCATTCACCTGATCTTCTCTCGCATTAATTAGATAGTTTAAATATGCGACATTGTTCAAATGATTAAATGGATCACAGTCTTGAAAACGAATCTTAGTCTTACTCTCTAACACTTTAGGTAAATTGTTCATGTAATATTTTTTAATACCATTTGGTATATTAATTTTTTAGTTTGTTGGTGATGACCTCATCAAGTTCGTTAGTTGCTTCGATTAAATAGGATTTATCTCCCATTGTTTGAGACATAAAAATCGCCCCTTGTATTCTAGTGTACATCATTTTGGCAAATTGTTGAGGATCTGTTTCTTGTTTTACTGTTCCGTCTTCAATTGCCTTTTCTATAAGTCGTACAATATTCTGTTGGGTCTTGTTAATAACGAATTGCACTTGCGATAACAATTCAGTGTCCTGATGACTCGAATCAACACCTATATTTAAAATAGGACAACCCCCTAAAGATCTACTGTAATCTTCATATTGACGATAAAAATCTGTGATGAGGTATAATTTATCCAAGAATGTTTTTCCTTTTTCCTGATGCTTAGTAATTCGCACAAGAAGATCGTTTACATTTTTTTGAAATGCCGCAATAGCAATTGCTTCCTTGTTCACAAAATTCCCATAAATCGCACCTTTGGTAAGACCAGTAGCTTGAGTAATGTCTGCCATGGAGGTTGCGGTATATCCCTTTTTACTAAAAATAGGGGCAGCTTTCTCAATAATAAATTTTGTGGTTTTATCCGATTTTTTTAGCATAACAGTGCAAAGATATAAAAAATATACCAAACGGTATTTTATTTATTTAATTTT
Source organism: Ulvibacter antarcticus (assembly GCF_003688405.1). Classification (GTDB taxonomy): domain Bacteria; phylum Bacteroidota; class Bacteroidia; order Flavobacteriales; family Flavobacteriaceae; genus Ulvibacter; species Ulvibacter antarcticus. The sequence goes on along the minus strand of NZ_REFC01000012.1, from coordinate 832,404 downwards.
AATTAATACCTTGGTATTCAACTTAAAACCTCATGCCATGAAAAAAATTACTTTTTTATTATTATTTATTGCATTCTCTGTGAATGCTCAAGTCGGTAATTATAATGTCGGCGACGTAGTAGATGATTTTACTGTTACCGATGTAGAAGGTGTTGAGCATAATCTATATACTTATATTTCTCAAGGTAAGTATGTATGGCTTGATTTCTTTTTCGATACCTGTTATCCTTGTCAGCAGACCACCCCAATATTTAATGAATTTTTTGATAAATATGGTTGTAATCTGGGTGATGTGGTTTGTCTTTCCATTAATAATGGCTCTGACGATGATGCAGCTGTTATCGCTTTTGGTGAAACTTATGGAGGGACTTTTAACCATGCCCCTGCAGTAAGTTCGGAAGGTGGATCTGCAGCGGTAGATATTAATTTAGGTATTTTTGCTTATCCAACGTATTGTATGATAGGTCCTGGAAATGTACTTCTGGAAAAAGATATTTGGGTTAATGGTACTGTTACATTAGAAGATTTTGAAAATACATTTCCAAGTGGTTTTGAACCACCTGTTACATCCTGTAGCCTTGGATTTGAAGATAACGATATTGTGGAGTTATTTCAAGTTTTTCCTGCAATCTCAAACGGAGTTTTTTCTATTATCCTAAATGATCAATCACCTGTATCTCTTCGTATATATGATGTTTCAGGTAAAATTGTTTTTCAAAATGACTATAACGAAAAAGAGATTTCTATGCAATTAAACTTAAATGCAGGAACATATTTTGTTAATGTTGTTTCAGAGAATAGTATTGGTACAAAAACAATAATAATTCAATAATTAGTTCTTTATAAAAAAACCACCTGTCCCTTTCGGAAACAGGTGGTTCAACTAACCAACCAATTATGAAACGAGTTTTTAAGGAACTCTAACCATTACTTTCAACCAGATCTGCCTGATTTCTAAAGACAATTTCATCATTAAAACTGTCGATTAATATAATACTGTCTGTACTAATCTTTCCTGAAAGCAATTCCTTAGACAATGCATTGAGCACATCTTTCTGAATTACTCTTTTTACCGGACGTGCTCCAAACTGGGGATCATAGCCTTTTTCAGCCAGGAAATCTATCGCTTCATTTGTCGCATCTAAAACAATGTTCTGTTTAGCCAACATCTTTGTAACACCTTTCAATTGAAGTTTAACAATCTGTTTAATATCTTTTTTATTTAGAGGAGTGAACATGATTATGTCATCAATTCTATTGAGAAACTCCGGCCGTACCGTTTGTTTCAACAAGCCAAGTACTTCTACTTTTGCAGCTTCCATTGCCGTTTCCGGATCTTTTACGGCTTCAAATTTTTGTTGAATGATCTCACTTCCCATATTACTTGTCATTATAATAATAGTGTTCTTGAAATCTGCCAATCGACCTTTGTTGTCTGTTAATCGTCCTTCGTCCAATACTTGTAATAAAATATTGAAAGTATCCGGATGGGCTTTTTCTATTTCATCTAAAAGAACAACAGAGTAGGGGCGTCTTCTCACGGCTTCCGTTAGCTGTCCACCTTCTTCATATCCTACATATCCAGGAGGAGCTCCTACTAATCGGCTTATGCTATGGCGTTCCTGATATTCACTCATGTCGATACGAGTCATTGCACCTTCGTCATCAAATAAATATTCGGCCAATGCTTTAGCTAATTCAGTTTTACCAACACCTGTTGTTCCGAGGAAAAGAAAGGAACCAATTGGTTTTTTCTCATCCTGTAAACCGGCACGGCTACGTCTAATTGCATCACTCACAGCAACAATTGCTTCTTCCTGTCCTACCACACGTTTGTGCAATTCGGTTTCTAAATGCAGTAGCTTCACTTTATCACTTTGTAGCATTTTGGTTACTGGAATTCCAGTCCATTTTGCAACTACTTCAGCAATATCTTCGTTGGTTACTTCCTCTTTTATTAAAGTGGATTCATTTTCGTTTTCAGCTAACTCAGTCTCCAGTGCCGATAATTCCTCCTGTGCATTTTTTATCTTCCCGTAGCGTAATTCTGCAACCTTTCCGAAATCACCTTCACGTTCTGCTTTTTCGGCTTCAGCCTTATAATCTTCAATTTCTTTTTTTGCATTCTGAATGTTATCTACAACCTCTTTCTCACTCATCCATTTGGCATTCAGCTCGTTTCTTTCTTCCTTTAGATTAGCCAAATCAGCACGTAGTGACTTCAGTTTTACTTCGTCCTTTTCACGTTTTATAGCTTCTATTTCAATCTCCAACTGCATGACCTTTCTGTCTAAGACATCGAGTTCTTCAGGTTTAGAGTTGATCTCCATTCGGATTTTTGAAGCTGCCTCATCCATTAAATCAATCGCCTTATCGGGCAGAAATCGATTGGTTATGTATCGTTGCGATAATTTGACCGCTGCGATAATCGCTTCATCTTTAATACGCACCTTATGGTGAGCTTCATATTTTTCTTTAATCCCTCTAAGGATAGAAATCGCACTTTCGGTGTCCGGTTCATTCACGACTACTTTTTGGAATCGTCTTTCTAATGCCTTGTCCTTTTCAAAGTATTTTTGGTACTCATCCAAAGTGGTTGCACCTATAGCTCTTAATTCTCCTCGCGCTAATGCAGGTTTTAAAATATTTGCTGCATCCATCGCACCTTGTCCGCCACCGGCACCAACTAAAGTGTGTATTTCATCTATAAATAATATGATATCGCCATCACTTGAAGTAACTTCTTTTATTACGGATTTAAGACGCTCCTCGAATTCACCTTTAAATTTTGCACCGGCTATTAGCGCTCCCATGTCCAGAGAGTAAACTACCTTTGATTTAAGGTTTTCGGGTACATCTCCATCAACAATTCTGTGCGCTAATCCCTCTGCTATAGCAGTTTTACCTGTTCCAGGTTCTCCAACCAACATAGGGTTGTTCTTTGTTCTTCGCGAAAGTATTTGAAGAATACGACGAATCTCTTCATCCCGCCCAATTACTGGATCTAACTTTCCATTTTTGGCAAGCTCGTTTAAGTTACGCGCATATTTGTTTAGCGAATTGTAAGTTTCTTCAGCACTTTGTGAAGTAACCGATTCTCCTTTTCGCAATTCATTAATAGCTGCTTTGAGACCTTTTTCGGTCACCCCTTGATCTTTTAAAGTTTGCGCAATATTGCTTTTTGAAGCAAAAATAGCTAACAATAAATGCTCGATGGAAACGTATTCATCGTTCATTTTCTTAGCAATAATACTCGCTTCATTTACAGTTTTTGATCCCTCTCTCGAAAGCATTATATCGCCACCAGTAACCTTCGAAAAACTCTCCAATTGTTTGTCCAGAATTTGTAGTAACAATTCCAGATTTACATTTAGTTTTTTTAAGATGAACGGCGTTACGTTCTCGTCAACTTCAAAAATGGCCTTTAAAATATGCTCATTTTCGATTTGTTGATTCCCTAAGCTTTGAGCGAGCTGCTGTGCTTGCTGTAAGGCTTCCTGTGATTTTATAGTATAGTTATTAAAATTCATTTGCTTTTTTATTTTAATTGAATTTTAGTGTTTTTATTTTCTTCTGAAATGACTTCTCTATCGTAAGAAGCTTCAGTATATTATCAATTTTGATAAGTCTATTTCAAAATGCAAGCCACAGTAGTTTTAAGACAAAATGTCGGATGTTTGTAAGTTTTTGCAAGACAAATTGACTGATGTATAACTTCGGAAGTAACCAAATTTTACATTTTCGTAAACATTTCCGAAGCGATTAAATGTGTAACTTTGAAAAAAAATAAAATATGAGTTTATTTGGATTATTTGGATCGAAAGAGTCTTCAGAAAAAATAAAAGAGACCAAGCAAATACCTTGGAAACGTTTGACTTCCATTGATCAATTGGAAGAAATTTCCGAAGCATCCAAAAATATTCCTGTAGCCATCTTCAAGCATTCTACACGTTGTGGAATTAGTAAAATGGTACTTCGACAATTTGAAGCTTCTTACAATATCGAACCCGAAAAATTGAACCTTTATTTTCTCGATTTACTCGCGCATCGTGATGTTTCAGACGAGGTAGGTTTTAAATTTCAGGTGATGCATCAAAGTCCGCAGCTTATTGTATTAAAGAATACTGAAACTGTGTATCACGCCAGTCATCATAGTATAGATGCGGTAGAACTTGAGAAGTTTGTGTGATAGATTAGGGGTTTTAATCTAAAAAAAACATCCCCTTCTATCCTCCCCTTAGAAGGGGTGGAACTTACATTAATTAATCAAGTCCGTTTCGTTCAAGGATATCTTTTAATCTCGATTTTAAATCTTCCCCTGCATCCAAAACCATTTGTTCATTCGTTGGAAAGGGAACGTAATGATTATTAATTAGACCGAGATCATCATTATTTAAAGCTCGTTTATCTCCTCTATAAGTGGCGAAGGCATTTTCAAATACAAATTCAGTACCAATTGGGAAATCTTCAATATCCCTTCGGTTAACCAAATCACGATAAATCACATTTCCTCCCAAAAGAACCCCTTTTGTTTGAACCGTCACAGTAAGCACAGCAGTTGCTTTTTCGAATTTATCGATCTTAATTGGGTTCCCGTTCTCGTCATTGATGATTTCACCATCTCTGTTGCGTTTGTATTCCCAACCAGTCTTAATCTGTAGTGAGCGAATCACCTCTGTAGTCCTCGCTCTTTCAGGAGAGATATCCAATTGTCTAAAATTTAAGGCAATGCCATAGTGGTATTCGATACCCTGTTCACGCTCATTGTGATATTCTGTCCAAAAATCATCCAGGCCGTAGGTGTTAAAGTCCAATAGTTCTCGTTCTAAACGAAAAGGGATTATTTGTCCTGTTCTATTATTTAGAGTGACAAAAACGAAATTAGTTCCTAAAAAACGTGCATCTTCTTTAAGACGGGCAACCTCTTTATAATTGGTCTGCAATTCATCTATTTCACAAAAAACATTGTATGCCGTTCGGTAATCATCAATTGTTTGCCGATTCATGTAAATAGTAGCTTCAGAGTATAGATACTGCAATAATTCCTTTTTTGAACTTATAAGCTCATCTGTGTAATTTATTAGTTTGAACTTCGCATTTCTATTCAGAGATTGACTGAATAAAGGTAAGAGAGGACGTACTAACTCCTGCCTATTGTTTAATGTTTTGTATAAATGGTATACCTCTTTTATATTCGACGGATTGTTCTGTTTTTTCAGAAAGGTGATTCTTCTGTGATCTTCTTCGGAAGCTTTTTTAAATCCTTCTTCAAGTAATGCAATATGGGCATCGTTTTTTTCTGAAGCTTTATCCTTCTGAAGCTTTTTTATGGCCAAATCAATTGCACGATCGTAATTCCCCTGAGCCAGAAACTTCTGATTGCGTTTCACACTGTTACATCCTACCAGAAGTAGTAGTGTAAACAGTAAAGTATAAGTGATTCTCATAATGCAATAGTTTGGTTATGGATAGGAAATTACAATTCTAATGCCAAAAATAAACCTCAATCACTTATTTGTAGATAAGTAGCTGAGGTTTAAAGGTATAATTTTATGTTCTATTGATTCAAATCTACTCAAAAGGAAAGGCTGGAAGTATTTTTCCGATGCATTCACCAAATCCAATTCGCTGTCCGTCTTTTTCGCAATAAGCTCTCATTACTACAGTATCGTTGTCATTGATAAATTTACGCTCACTACCATCCTTTAATTTTATGGGATTCTGTCCGCGCCAAGTAAGTTCCAGCATCGAGCCATATTCTTCCTTGGTAGGTCCCGAAATAGTACCACTTCCCATCATATCTCCAGATCGAAGATTACAACCATTCACTGTATGGTGAGCCAATTGCTGCGCCATAGACCAATACATATATTTAAAATTGGAATGTGCAACCTTTGTTTCCTCACCGCCTTCTGGTTGGATAGAAACTTCCATTTTTATGTCGAAATTTTTCTTTCCTTCCTGATGCAAATAAGGAAGAGGTTCAGGATCTTGTTTTGGTCCAGCCACGCGAAATCCTTCAAGCGCATCCAGAGTTACAATCCATGGAGAAATCGTTGAAGCGAAATTTTTTCCTAAGAACGGACCAAGCGGCACATATTCCCAAGCCTGAATGTCACGGGCACTCCAGTCATTGAATAATACAAGTCCGAATATATAATCCTTGGCATCTTTAACTGAGATACGTTTTCCCAACGGATTCGCATCGGTAGTGATAAAAGCCATTTCAAGTTCGAAATCCAACAACTTTGTTGGTCCAAATCCTGGAATACCATCATCACCCGGTTTTGTTTGTCCCACAGGTCTTCGAATAGGCGTTCCTGACGGTATTATAGATGAGCTTCTTCCGTGATATCCTATTGGAATACGAAGCCAGTTTGGCAACAAAGCATTTTCAGGGTCTCTAAATAAAGACCCTACATTGGTAGCATGCTCTTTACTCGCGTAAAAATCGGTATAGTCTCCAACTTGCACGGGTAATTGCATTTCAATCTCATCCATCGTAAATAAGACCTGTTTACAATGCTCTGCATTATCTCTTAGTGCAGGATTGTCTTTTAAAAATATATCTGAAATTCTATTTCGTACCAGACGCCATGTTTTTTTACCATCACTGATAAAATCGTTCAAAGTGTCTTGTAGAAAAATATCATCAGTAAGTTCGATTCCTTTAAAATATCCCAATTGGTGTAGCGCACCAAGATCGATAGCGGTATCTCCAATTCTTGTTCCTATGGTGATAATATCATCTCTTGTTAAGAAAACACCAAACGGAATATTTTGAATAGGAAAATCTGTATTTGGAGCAGTCTCTATCCAAGTTTTATTGTTAGGATCGTTAGCTGTAAGAGGCATAGTAATTAATTTTTCTGTTAGTAAATTATATACCAAATATATAATTTTCATTATACTAACCGAATGCTTTTACTATTTTTGGCATTATTTAACTTTTTTACCAAATGATAGCTAGAGACGAACAGATTTTTGAATTGATTGAAGCCGAAAAAGAACGGCAATTAAATGGATTGGAGCTTATTGCTTCTGAAAACTTTGTAAGTGATCAGGTAATGGAAGCTGCTGGTTCTGTTTTAACTAATAAATATGCTGAAGGTTACCCCGGAAAAAGATATTACGGCGGTTGTGAAGTAGTCGATGAAGTAGAACAAATTGCGATCGATCGTGCGAAGACCTTATTTGGTGCCGAATATGCCAATGTGCAACCTCATAGTGGTTCACAGGCAAATACAGCAGTGTATGCCGCCTGTCTGAAGCCTGGTGATAAATTTTTAGGCTTTGATCTTTCTCATGGCGGACATTTAACTCATGGGTCTCCAGTGAATTTTTCAGGAAAATTATATACTCCGGTTTTTTATGGAGTTGAAGAAGCTACGGGACGATTAGATTACGATAAGATCGAAGAAATCGCTGTTCGTGAAAAGCCAAAAATGATCATTGCGGGAGCATCAGCCTATTCTAGAGAGATAGATTATAAACGATTCAGAGAGATTGCCGATAAAGTGGGTGCTATTCTCTTTGCCGATATCGCGCATCCGGCCGGATTGATTGCAAAAGGTATTATTAGCGACCCCATACCTCATTGTCATGTGGTAACAACAACTACACATAAAACCTTACGAGGACCACGTGGAGGAATGATCTTGATGGGCAAGGACTTCGATAATCCTTTTGGTTTAAAATTAAAGAACGGAAATCTTAGAAAAATGTCTTCTTTATTGGATAGTGGTATTTTCCCCGGAAATCAGGGAGGTCCATTAGAACATATAATTGCAGCTAAAGCAATCGCATTTGGAGAAGCATTAACTGATGATTTCCTTCATTATATGGTTCAGGTGAAAAAGAATGCTTCAGTAATGGCACAGGCCTTTGTTGATAAAGGCTACCATATTATTTCCGGCGGAACAGACAATCATATGATGTTGATCGATCTTCGGAATAAGAATCTAAGTGGAAAACAGGCTGAAGATGCCCTTGGTAAAGCCGATATTACCGTAAATAAAAATATGGTGCCCTTCGATGATAAATCTCCTTTTGTTACCAGCGGAATTAGAATTGGAACTGCCGCAGTAACAACGCGAGGTTTGCTAGAAGCAGATATGACAAAAATTGTTGATTTGATCGACGAAGTTATAACCAATTTTGAAGATGAAGCCAAGCTGGAAGCTATTTCAGAAAAAGTACATGCCATGATGAGTGGTTTGCCTTTGTTTAAGAATTAAGCGATAATTATTGCTAATAATAAAAAACCTTCAACTTAAAACTGAAGGTTTTTTATGTTTAGTACGCAACTTTTTTTTGTTTTTAAGACTATAAAGTAGGAACAAAGCTAAAATCGGTCTTTGTATATTAAAATGGAATTTATGAAAAAGTCAATACCACTATTGTTTTTAGCCGTGTTCTTAGTACAGTGTTCCAAGGATAAAGATGACGTCCATGAACAACTTCAGGATTTTACCTTAACACTCAATTATGAGGCTGGACATGAAATTGGTGATACCGAACATGTACAAGCGCGAGCTTTTCTAAGTGATCAGAGTGGGAATATAGTGAATGAGGCCGAAATAAACGTAGGACCTCCTACAGTACTAAATGCCCAAATAGATCCATCTGAGATTCTAGATTTGACAATTGTCTACGAAGTCTTAGCATCCGGGGATGTGAAATTTATTGATCTGTTAACCTATAAAGATGTGGTGCAGGAAACCTATAATTTGGAAAAACGGGTCCATGATTTTACGAATGATGGATTCTACCTGAATATGACGAATACAGGGTCAAGTTGTGATTGGGAAAATATACCACCGGGAGCATTTGAATGTGGTACCGAAAATGGAGGGTATTTAAATTATAGGTCAAATTTGCCTGTTTCTCCGATAAGTGATTATTTTATTTCGTTTAAAAGACTAGGGGATTCAGTTTTCAAATATTTTTGGCAAGAAGATGTGCAAGAAGGGTCTGTTTTCAATGTGGACTATAGCACGCTCCCCGAAATTAGTAATCTGGAAAGCATTACGCTTCCTGATAATGATGGAGGCAGTTTTATACTTAATGGATTTCTAGATACTAGCTTGCACGATATCACACAACAAATTTCATATCAATTTTCAAATACTTCGATAGGAACTCTTACTGTACCAGTTCCTTTAAACCTATTTGATATGTACAAGATTCGAATGAGATATAGCTTGGGTGATTACTCTTATACAAAAACAGAAAATAGAGTTGACATCCCTTCGTCCCTCGAAGCACCGTCTTTTGATTTTGCAGTCGTTAATCCGAATCTCGATCAATTTAGTATGACAACTACCGGAGTAGCGGATTGGTATCTTGCAAGTACATTCTATAGTAGTAATGCTAACGGTTTGCATTCTACACATCTTATCTATGGGGAGGCAGCCCCGGAAATTACTTTTTCAATTGAAAACTTACGATTAAATATTCAAAGCTTTTTTCCAAACTTAGCGCTAGTTCCTAGTTATCCACTTGACGCTATTAGTCTTTTTAATTATAGTTCGATAAACGCGTATGAAGATATTTTAAGATACAAGATTGAACGTAAAAGTTATGTGCCCTCATCAGTAAATGAATATTCCGAAGGCGTTACCAGAGACTATTAATAGTGGTTTTTGAAGATAGAATAATAAAAGACCTTTAGTAACTCGCTGAAGGTTTTTTTATACCGTTCAACGAGTTAAACCTCAGTCATTTAAAAAATTAATGTATATTTAGACAAGCGTTCTTGTTTCTGTGAGGGAAAGCCAAACATGTATTTGTGCAGAACGTAGCTTTTATTGCTCCCCTTTTATTAAGTGAGTAACAAACATGACCATTCATAAAACCCTAGAAAAACTAGAATCCCTTTCCAATCCCCTTAAAGTAGATTTTAAGCGTAAAAAGTTTGGGATTATCGCGAATAAATCCCTCGGAATCTATCACAAAGATCTTAAAGTATTGGCCAAGGAAATTGGTAACAATAACGAACTTGCCTTGCAACTTTTTGATAGCGGTATTTATGAAGCGCGCCTCCTCTGTAGTAAAATTTTTAAACCTAAAGATGTAACCGAAGCACTCATGGAAAAATGGGTGGCTACCTTCGAAAACTGGGAGATTTGTGATTCCTTTTCTATGGGTTTGTTTTCCAAAAGTCCTTTTGCTCTAAAAAAAATCAACGAATGGAGCCTACGAGAAGCTGAATTCGAGAAACGGGCTGCTTTTGCAACAATGTCTTCCTATTGCATGGCAGATAAAAAAGCCGACAACAAGGTTTTTGTAGCATTCTTACCATTGATAAAGACGGCTGCTTCAGATGAAAGGCTGTATGTAAAAAAGGCCGTGAACTGGGCGCTTCGAAGTATTGGTAAACGCAATATAGATCTTAACAAATTGGCTCTTTCCGAAGCTAAACAACTCCTTCAACAAAATTCGAAAAGTGCTCAATGGATCGCTAAAGATGCTATTCGCGAGTTGGAAGGGGAGAAGGTAAATATTCTGGATTATCCAAGAACGATCTACCGACCTTCAGAAAATAAAAAAACATAACTTTACCTTTCAAGATATTACAATGATATTATTAGAAACTGAACGCCTGCAACTCCGACAATTTACCTTGGATGACGCCCCTTTTACTTATGAATTACTCAATACACCCGAATGGCTTAAATACATTGGGGATAGAAAAATAACATCTGTTGAAGTGGCTGCAAAGTACATTGAAGAGCATTATTTATCTGAATACAAGGATAACGGCTATGGGGCTTATATAATAGTGAGAAAGGAAGATGGGGTGATACTCGGATCCTGTGGCTTGTATAAACGGGAAGCGTTGGAGCATCCTGATATGGGTTTTGCAATGTTCTCCAGATATGGTAAAAAGGGATATGCGTTCGAGGCAACCAATGCGTTGATGGAGCATGCTAAAAACACACTCAAACTCTCAACAATTTGGGGAATTACCGTAGATTACAATCACAACTCCATTAAACTTTTGCAAAAATTAGGAATGAAGCAGATAGATGTGATTAATTTGAAAGACGATCCCGAAGACTTACTCTTATTCTCAACTTAAAATTCTATTATGAAAACGTATAACTATCTACTTCCTGGCTTTTTATTATTTCTCTTAATTTTTTCAGCTTGCACAGAAAAGCAAGTTACAAATCCTTTGATAGCTTCGGAAACTATAATTGCTTCGGAAATGCCTTCCGAAGAGAACAGTAAAATGTTCATTGAAACAATGCAAACACATCTCGATGCTGTTACAAATAGAGATCTGGAAACTCTGAAACAGACATTATCGCCAAATGGCAATATGCAGCTTATTTTACCGGGAACCGAAACAACAAATACAGTAGATGAATTTATGCAGTATCATAAAGACTGGTTCGCTTCACCAAATTGGACTTTCGAAACAAAGATCTTAAACACTGAAATTGGAACCGAGATGGGAATGGCAGTAACTGAAATAGTCTACAGAGAACCACTGCGAGACGGAAAACCCTATTTCAATCGAATGATTGTGAGCTATGATCTAAAAATGATAAACGGAAAGTGGTTCGTGATAAAAGACCATGCTAGTTCGGTAGAGAAATCAACAGATAAAAAATAGCACTCCATTTAATTTAAATAAGATTTCGAGTAGAGTTTGAAATTGAAACATTTTTCTTTTTTTCATTGCCAAAAAAGGAACAAAAAAGGCCACTCAATATAAAACGAGCAGCCCTGATTTAAATTTTGAAATTTCTTTTAAGGTTTTATCTGAATATTCCCTCCTTCGACTACATTCAATGCTACTAAGTAATCGAAGTCACAATCTTCAAGATCAGGATTCGATAACATTAATGTGAGTTCGTCAGCATCGGCGTTAGAACCTTCACCATTATCTACTGCTTTGAACCAGCATTCCCAGCCAACTCGTTCCGGAAATTGCGGATAATTTGTGATTATACCTGTCATAATTGCTGTGTTCCCAGTAATCGCTAAACATTCTATGTCAAAATGAACCTTTAACTCTCCAGCAGTATATGTGAGAACCCCACTTCCTTGAACATCTCCATTATTTTTTATTTTAGCGTGAAAAGAGAAATGTCTTGTAGAGCCACTTGCAAGCGTTATTGTTCCTTGTCCGTTTGCGGAGGGACCACTGCCTTTTGTTTGTAATTCGGTAGTGATTTGAGAAGCTCCTTCATCAGTCGAGGATGGAAGGTTCTCCTTCTGACAACCAGAGAAAGTTAATAGCCCGGCAATAAAAATAGTTGTAAATAATCCTTTTGTAAAATTTAGTAGTGCCTTCATAGTCATAATGTTTATGGTTAGTAAATAGATCGATTTTTAAAATTTCATATTCGAAATTTTTGAATCGATTGATTCATAAAATATTCTATAACAAAAAAGGGGATATGAAGAGGATTGTATACGAGTAAATAAATATACAAAATTTGATCACAACAAGCTGTATATCAGTAAATTAAATTAAATTTATTCGCTGAAATAGTGGATGTATATTGTGAATTTTTACTTTTATTGTGTCAATCTGGAAACACAATGCTTTCGTAAGCTCCGGCATCTGGTGGATTTACTCTGGTAGTGCCATTAAGATCGATCACCGGACCGTATAAAGGATTTCCAATTCCTTCTGCGCCTGTTACATCTTTTTCTATATTGAAGTTGTTGAAGTTCGTTTCCTGAAAGGACGGCTCTACGTTCAATACGTAGTTAATGAAAGACGGATTAGTTTCAAACATATAAAAAGGATCATCGTCAAACTCTCCTGTAGGATCTTCAAAACGAATTAGGCTATTTCGGAAGTTATAATTCCAAGTAACAGAAGGATCGTCAATAATTGAGATCCCTAATTCGCGCATTTCATTTCCATAAATAATACAGTTGTTGAAATCGGCTTGCAAATCTGCGAGCAATACCTGCGTATCACTGATCGGCAAAAAGTTATCGACTTGCACTGAGGGAAAAGATCTAAAACTATTGGTCCAATAATTAGCAAAAGTACAGTGGTTGAATTCGTAGATTCCTCCATAAGAACATGATAGAGAGGTTTGACCACTATTATTAATCACCATGTTTTCACCTAATATATGGCCGTTTCTAGCTAAAAGACCAACATTCGAACTATTGTAGATTTGAACATTTGTAAGTTCTAACTCGTTGGTGTTAGGATCTCCATCATTTCCTTCGCTTAAAATTCCCACTACCGAGTTTTTGATCGTGGTATTCGTCATTCTATTGTTCATGCTCCCTTCGGTAAGCCAGATGGTTCCCCATTGACCAGGCACATCTGTATAATCAGGCTCTAGACGATCGCCTTCAAAAATCACCTCATTTTCCATTGCCTCAGGGTCTACACTTGGAGCACCATTTACTTGAATGGAACCGGTATTACCCACCAAGATTCCACTAGTCGCATGAAAATGAATCCGCGCTCCGGCATCGATTGTTAAGGTCTTTCCGGGCGCAACGCCTGCATAGCCATAGATCACATAGGGTTTTTCGTTGGTAAAATGTAATTCGGTATCATCTAAGATAAATCCTTCAATTAAGATATCATCACCATTTTCATCAACTCCTAAGTTTAATGTTTCAAACATGCCATTTCCCAAATCTGCCGGAAATAGAAAAGATGCGTCTTTAACCAACGTCACCAATTCTACTTTCTGTTCTTGGCTTCCGGCGTCGAATAAAATCTGATCGGTATATAAAAATTGAAGATCTGAAATTGGGGGAGAGTTGATATCAAAAGTGGTTTCGACAAAAATAAAAATGCTGTCTTTAGCTAGAATCTGTACGTCATTGAAAACTTTTCCAGGCAAGCCATCTACATTAAGACGGTAGTTAGATTGTTCACCTTCGCCTAAGCGTACTGTTGGGATGTTAATATCCTCATCACTACGGTTATAAACCTTTAAATTGTAGGTGCTTGAGCCAATATTCGTAAATACCGTATCTAAATAAACAGTATCTCGGGAGAATTCCAAATTACCACTACTGGCAACTGTCTCAAAATCATTTCGGCAAGAACTCCATAACACAAGGCAGCAAAGAATTGCCAATCCGTACAAATACTTCATTAAGATAAATTTTTCGTAAAAATATAACTTTTTATGAAGCTAATTATTGTTGAAGCAAAAAGATTGTTGTTGTTTATAATAATAGAACGATTGAGAAATTTCACTTCTATATCCCTGTCCAAATGAAATTTCCCGTTTCGTTCCTATTTTTCTTCTTCGTTATTACTTTTTTCCTTTTCTTAATTCTCTTGCGGCTTTTTTTCGAGCTTGTTTTATTTTGTTGAAGGCTCTTGTATTTTCGTTGGCCTGTTTTATTTGAGCACGTTTTTCTTTGACTTCATCTAATGTTAGAGAATAGGATACCTTTTCAACTTCTTCATATGAAGCTCTACACGATATTATCACCATTCCTCCTAAGACATCGTAACTCTCATACATTTGAACATCTAGTGTATTGGAAATATTAGACAACGTAATAGTTTGTGTTTCATAGCCTACATAACTAATTACTAATTTCTGACCCGGCTCTGCTTCTATATTGTAGTTTCCTTCAAAATCCGACTGTGTTCCATCATTAGTTCCTTCTATTATAATATTTACTCCGGGAAGTGGTAAGCCGGCTTCGTCCGTGATAGTGCCTTTAATGTTAATCTCTTCGGAAACTTTTTCTTCGGAAGGCTCTTCAATTTGTACTATATCACCTTGAATTTCTTCGTAGGTTTCCTTCGGAATAGCTATTTTTCCTAAAATCATTGATTGAATATTCGGGGAGTTAAGGAAAATATCCTGCTTTGATGAAGCAATACCGGTTTTAAAAGTATGTAATTCATATCCACTCTTGGTATACGTCAATGTCTCTCTATCCAGAGATCGAACTCTGTAATAACCATCATCATCACTGTAAAAAGTTCTGTCGTTTTCTGAAGTAGTAATTTTTACATTCGAAATCGGAGCCCCATCCTGACCAAATATTCTACCCGTGGTATAAATCAAGATCCTGTCGGGATTGCTGTAGCGCCCAATGCCTAATGATATGGCCGACTTTTCCGACGCTTCATTATTTCCATTCATCGTTCCAGAATTACCTAATAACGATAAGGGAAGTAATAAAGAGGCTGCGTAAGGAGCTAAATTAATGCCCGATTTGCGTTCTAGTTTGACTTCACGATCCAACTGATTTTTCTTAAACCTGCCGCAAACATTTGTTTTTCCGGATAAGGTTTTTACCAAGTCTTCATCGGTTTTAGCAGTGAAGTCGATAACCTCTTTAGTGCAGACTCCGCAGAATTTTCCTTTTTCAGTTGGTGACATTTCTGTCCAGTTTTCGTGGCAAGGTTCCGGAATTCGTATGGTAATTGCTTTTTTCATGAGTGATGGTTTTGATACCTCAAAGCACTCAAAAATTATCCCACTAAAAAACCATGATTGAGGGAACAGGTGTTTTTAGTGAGGGAAAAGGGTGGATTAAATAGTTTTAGTTAAGGAGTAAGTAGTGAGGTCCGTCACTTCGAGTGATTTTTAATGACCAAGGGGAATAAAAAATAGTATCGAGAAGAAGAAGAAAGAAGAAGAAAGGAGAAAGAAGAAAGAGGAAAGAGGAAAGAAGAAAGAATTAGAGGTTAGTAGTGAGGTCTGTCACTTCGAGTGATTTTTAATGACCAAGGGGAATAAAAAATAGTATCGAGAAGAAGAGTAAAGAAAAAAGTCTAACTTCCAGCTTCCCACTTCCCACTTCCAGCTTCCCGCTTCCAACTTCCAGCTTCCCACTTCCAACTTTACTTATCTCAATACAAGTTTGTTTATCAATTTCTTGCCAAGCTCTTCGTTAAGTAATTTTATGATCTTGTCTTTGCCGTAGCTCAATTCTTCGCGTAAAACGGAGGAACTTAACGAAACATACAAGACATCACGTTCTAAAAGAATATTGGTGGTATACTTGGAAATGGCTGTGCCCATGACTTCATGCCATGCTTTTTTTACATCAACTTTATCTAACCCTTTTTCTAGCTTGTTGGTCTGAATAAAGTCTTTGAGGACATCGCTTATACTGGTGTTTTCTGCTTTTCTTTTGGCCACTTTTTTAAATTAAGAATCTAGGTTCTCGATACTATTCCATCTCATTAACATTCCATGAAATCACTCGAACTGACATGTTTTTACTAATTACTAACGATCTTCATTATTCAAAATTAAACTTCTCAAACTTTCTATAGCTATATAATTTGTTTTCTTTGTTTTTTACTTGCAAGCTGCTGTCTGTTGCTTTAATCACCGTTTCTTTCCAGCTATCGTATGGTGTTTCATACAAAAGACGCAGACTATCGTTTTCTATTTTTACTATAAATTTTTCTGAAGTCTCATTAGTAATAAATGTTCCATCCAATTGAGGAGAAACCTTCGTTCGCACACCAGAGTCGCCAGTAACCTCAATGAATTCTACAATAGCATTAAATGAAAAATGTTTCATAGTTCCATCCGGCATTTCGACCGATTGTATTTCCCAATACCCACCTAAATTCTCTTTTTTCGCTACTTCATAAGGTTTCGAACAGGAAATAATTCCGAAGAAAAATAAAAGGATAATAATAAAATTTGTTTTCATAAATTGTAATTTGACTTCTCTCTCTTTTCGATCTTCTCGATACATTTTTTAATTCCTTTACCAGTCATTAAAAATCACTCGAAGTGACCATAATCATACTTTATTTTACTGCCCACTGCCCACTGCCCACTGTCTCTTCTCGATATAATTTCAAAACTCCTTTTAGTCCTTTTTAAATCACTCGAAGTGACAAGACTGTTCTTTTTTATTACTGCCCACTGCCCACTGCCCACTGAACACTGACCACTGACCACTGCCCACTGCCCACTGACCACTGCCCACTGACCACTGATCACTGACTACTAAGTCTAAACATCTTATAAGTTTGCCCTACCTTCTTTATCACTTCTTCAGTACGATCGGCATGAGTATCGCTTATAAATAGTTGTCCGAAGTTTTCATTATACACAAGATTTATAATTTGCTCAACACGAACTTCATCCAACTTGTCAAAAATATCATCTAATAATAGAATTGGGTTTACTTTGTTCAGTTTTTTAATAAAATCAAATTGCGCCAGTTTTAAAGCAATCAAATACGATTTTTGCTGACCTTGGGAACCAAATTTTTTAATGGGATGACCATCAATCTGAAAGCTAAGATCGTCTTTATGGATGCCATAATTTGTGTATTGTGTGATCTTGTCTTTGGTGATGCCTTCTTCAAGTAGTGTTAGGAGCTTCTCAGCTTTTAATTGACTGCTGTATTCTAAGCTAACAGTTTCAGAGCCACTAGATATTGAGTCGTATCTTTCCATGAAGATAGGTGTAAAGTCTTCAATGAATTGTGTTCTTTTTTCAAAGATTTTACTTCCGAAGCCATCCAACTGAGCATTATAAATATCTAAATTGTCTTTATTAAAGGTATTGTTAGCCGCGAAATACTTCAATAGAGAATTCCGCTGTGCCAGCACTTTATTGTAGCTAATTAGATTTTGAAGGTAACCGCTATCGCCTTGAGAAATCACACCATCCATAAACTTTCTACGGGTATCGCTTCCTTCGGTGATGAGGTCCCGATCTGAAGGAGAAATAATCACTAAGGGCAAAAAACCAATATGCTCACTAAATTTTTCGTAGGCTTTCGCATTTCGTTTTATGATCTTTTTTTGGCCTCTTTTTGCGCTTACAATGAACTTTTCCGGACGGTCATTTTTAATGTATTCTCCCTCAATTACAAAGAATTCCTCACCGTGTTTTATGTTTTGTCCGGTAATTGGGTTAAAATAGCTTTTTCCGAAGGACAAATGGTAGATTGCATCAAGGACATTTGTCTTTCCAACACCATTATGACCCACAAAACAGTTGATTTTAGGGTCGAAGTCGAATGTTTCGGCTTCAAAGTTTTTATAATTAAGAAGTGATATTTTTTCTAACAGCATAGTAATTAAGTAGTTGCTCTTTAAAACCCGATTAAATGTATATTCTTCAGAAACCAGAATTACGCACTGCAAATTATTGAAAAATAAGAAATCTTTTCCCTTTTAAATTCTAATAAATATTTTATTTTTGCGCTTCAATAAACTAAACTATGGCAACGTACAAGAAACGTGGTGGTAAACCAAGAACTAAGGCCGAGAAAGAGCAGAACATAGAAGAAGGAAGTACAACGGCTGAGGTATTTAATACTTTAGATGAAGGTGCATCCAGAACGGAAGAGTGGGTAGAGAAGAACCAGAAATATATCTTAGGATTTATTGGGGTTGTTGCTATCTGTGTGTTGGGTTATTTGGCTTTCCACGAGTTTGTTCAGAAACCAAAAGAGATAGAAGCGACCAACGAAATGTTTCAGGCGCAGACTTATTTTGAAGAAGCATTGACGGCTACATCAAAAGATTCACTATTTACTTTGGCACTTCAAGGTGGTGAAGGAAAATACGGATTCCTCGATATTATCAACAACTACGGAGGGACTAAGGCTGGAAATCTTGCGAGATACTATGCCGGAATGTCTTACTTAAATACAAACAATTACAAAGAGGCAATCAATTACCTAGATGATTTTAGCAGCGATGATGCGATAATCGGGCCATTGGCTAAAGGTGCGATTGGTGATGCATTTGTCCAGTTGAGTCAGGATGATAAAGCATTGGGTTATTACGAAGCTGCCGCTAGTATGAATAAAAATGAGTTTACAGCTCCAAGGTTTTTATTGAAAGCTGGACTAACAGCAATGAAATTAGAAAAGCCTGCAGTAGCAATAAAGCATTTTACTGAAATTACTGAGAAGTATCCGAATGCACCAGAATTTGCTAAAGCAACCGTTAATATCGGGAAGGCTGAAGCAATGCAGTAAATATGGCTACATCAAATAAAAATTTATCGGCTTACGATAAGACAACAATCCCAAACGCGAAGGACTTTCGGTTTGGGATTGTTGTTTCTGAATGGAATGATAAAATTACCGAAGGCATGTTTCAGGGAGCTTTCGATACATTAAAAGATTGTGGAGCCATCAACGAAAATATCGTGCGTTGGAATGTTCCCGGTAGCTTCGAACTTATTTATGGATGTAAACGCATGCAGGAGAGTTACGATATGCTGGATGCTGTAATCGCCATTGGAAGTGTTATTCAAGGGGAAACAAAGCATTTCGATTACGTGTGTGAAGCAGTTTCACAAGGCATAAAAGACTTGAATGTTCAGAATAATATTCCTGTGATTTTCTGTGTGCTAACAGATAACAATCTACAACAGGCTATTGATCGCAGTGGTGGTAAACACGGAAACAAAGGCTCTGAGGCAGCAATTGCCGCAATTAAAATGGCACAACTTCGAAAGGACTCAAAGTTTTAAAAGAACAGGCTTACTTTTATTTTCTAATCTTCGGAAGGCATTTTAAGGTCAATCCTGTTGATCGAACAATAAAATTAGAATAATCTTGTTAAGCTGTGTTTCATGAAAACGGCACGTTAATTGTTTAAAATTATGCACAGTTTGTATTCCTAAAACTGTCTTATTTTAAGTAACTTTGAAACACGATAAGCGCTATGGGACCTATTAAATTCACATTAATAAAAAGACTTAAAACGAACAATCACTTCAACTATACTCCTAGGTATTTTAAAGGAAAAGAAGGAGCTGATGAGGTAAAAAGTGCCAGTAAATTCGATGCGTATCAGGATGTTTACAACAGTAATGATTTTAGCGGACAATGGAGAGATGCGCGAATCGCTAACCGAAATAGAAACAATGGTGGTTTAAATGCTACAATTGTGATTGTTGCGTTAGCCCTTATTTTACTATTTCTTTTTATAATTGACTTCGATTTGTCCATATTCTCGCAAAAATAATGGCAGATATCATTCAACTTTTACCGGATCATGTAGCGAATCAAATTGCTGCAGGGGAGGTCGTACAGCGTCCGGCTTCTGTTGTAAAGGAATTGTTGGAGAATGCTATTGATGCGAAAGCTGAATCGATAACACTCGTTATTAAAGATGCAGGAAAAACTTTAGTGCAAGTCATTGATGATGGTGCCGGCATGAGTGTAACCGATGCCAGATTATGCTTCGAAAGACACGCGACATCAAAAATAAAATCGGCTGAAGATCTATTTAGTATTAATACCAAAGGTTTCAGAGGCGAAGCATTGGCTTCGATTGCTGCGATCGCACATGTAGAGTTAAAAACACGAACAGAAGACTCTTCCGAAGTAGGAACAAAGATTGCCATTGAAGGCAGTGAGGTGATTTCTCAGGAACCTGCTGTTGTGCAAAAAGGAACCACCATTTCGGTGAAGAATCTATTCTATAATATTCCTGCCAGACGTAATTTTCTAAAAAGTAATACGGTCGAAATTCGACATATTATAGATGAATTTCATAGAGTGGCATTAGCGCATCCTAATGTTGCGTTTACAATGATTAACAATGGAAGTGATGTTTTTCAGTTGCCGGCGAGTAACTCTCGTCAGCGAATTGTGAATATATTCGGTACAAAAACAAACGAGAAATTGGTTCCAGTAAGTGAAGAAACCGAAATTCTTAAAATAAGTGGATTTGTAGTAAAACCCGATTTTGCTAGGAAGAGTAGGGGAGAACAGTTCTTTTTTGTAAACGACCGTTTTATAAAAAGCTCTTATCTACATCATGCGGTTGTTGCTTCCTTCGAAGGTTTAATAAAAGATGGGATGAATCCAGGCTATTTTCTTTTCCTGGATGTAGATCCTAAAACTATCGATATAAATATTCACCCTACAAAGACCGAGATTAAATTCGATGATGAACATTCTATGTATGCAATGTTGCGATCAACGATAAAACACAGTTTGGGACAATTTAGTATTGCTCCTGTTCTGGATTTCAATAAAGATTCAGGCTTCGATACGCCATACGAATACAGTAAGAAATTTCCAGTAGCTCCAACGATAGAAGTAGATAGAGCCTTTAATCCATTTAAAAGAGAAGCCTCTCAGGGCAATATAAAATTTCCATATAAAAGGGAAAATACTGCTTCCTGGGAATCCTTGTATGTAGGTCTGAAAGATGAAGTGGATGGCGATAATACGTCGAATTCACATCGAATGAACAATATTGAAGTAGAAAGCGATGAGGTGACTGGAACCCTTTTTGAAGGAGATTCGGAAGCTTCAGGACAAACGACTTTTCAATTGCATAATAAGTATATTATTAGCCCTATAAAATCGGGAATGATGATCATCCATCAGCATTTGGCTCATCAGCGAATCTTGTATGAAGAGTTGCTAAAGAATATCACTGTTCAGGAAGCTGTAAGTCAGCAATTATTATTTCCACTAGAGTTTCATTATTCAAAACCGGATATCGAAATTCTCAAAAAAATACAAGAGCAACTTGAACATACTGGATTTGTGTTTTCATCGCTCGATAAAGAAACCGTCGAAATTAGCGGTACACCCGTAAGCATTTCTGAAAGTCAGGTAGCTCAGGTTTTAGAACAATTGATAAAAGATATTAAGGACGAAGTGCCAGATGCAGGTTTTAGTCAGAACGATCTGTTAGCTAAGTCAATGGCAAAGAGTATGGCTGTAAAAACTGGGACTCAGTTGAACCGAAAAGAACAAGAACATCTGGTACATCAATTATTTGCTTGTAAGGAACCAAGTGTCGCACCGAATAATAAGACAGTATTGATTACAATGAACGTTAATGATTTTGATAAAAGATTTATATAAATGGGGAGAATAACAGATACAGTTAAGGCACTGATCATTGTAAATGTGATATTCTTTATTGGAACACAGCTTACTGGAGACGTGGCATACAAGCTATTTTCGCTCTATTATTTTGAGAGTCCGAGCTTTAAATTCTGGCAGCCAATTTCGCATATGTTTATGCATGGTAATTTTATGCACATACTTTTTAATATGTATGCATTATGGGCTTTTGGGTCTCCATTAGAAGAACGTTGGGGTCGAAATAAATTTTTATTCTTTTATTTTTCCGCAGGTATAGGTGCAGCTTTAATACATACATTGTCGAATTATTATTTTGTGCAAAATGGAATGGATGCCTTACTAGCAGCAGGAATGTCTCAAGCTCAAATAACTGAATTGTTGTCTTCAGGACAATTCAATCCAGATATATTGAACTCAGTTTCGAGGGAAACTATTCAAAATTTGTATGATTCCTATACGATTCCTGCAGTTGGTGCATCTGGTGCCGTTTATGGTGTATTGGTAGCCTTTGGGTTAATGTTTCCAAATGTGGCGCTTATGCTAATGTTTATTCCAATTCCAATAAAAGCTAAGTATTTTATACCTGCTATTATTTTGGGTGATCTTTTCTTCGGAATAACGGGTTCTCCCTTTGGAATTGCACATTGGGCACATATTGGTGGGGCGCTATTTGGATTTTTAATGGCGTATTACTGGAAAAAGAATAGTTTTAATGATCGAAGGTGGGATTGATAAATTATGGCAAATAACTTAGCATATCAATATAAAACGGCAAGCATAGTCACTAAACTTATTGTGATTAATGCACTTATTTATTTATTGATCAATCTGGCTACCTTCTTGTTTAAGGTAAACCCGGACTGGTTAACAAGTTGGTTTGTTTTGCCTAGTGATCTAGGTTCGATTATAACACAACCTTGGTCGGTACTTACCTATAGTTTTTTACACTTCGGATTTTTCCATTTGCTGTTTAATATGCTATGGCTTCATTGGTTTGGAAAATACATACTCAACATCTTCGATGCTAAACGATTTTTAACCATTTATTTATTAGGAGCATTTTTTGGTGGACTAGCTTATGTTTTTGCCTATAACCTTTTCCCTGTATTTGCTGAAAAACAAGCGTTTCTAATTGGCGCTTCGGGGGCCGTAACGGCGATCATGATTTTTATTGCTACATATACACCTAACACCGAATTCAGGATTTTTTCATTTACTATAAAGTTGTGGCAGATTGCAGCCTTCTTGTTCCTTCTTGACTTGGTACGATTGCCTTCATCTGGAAATGCCGGAGGTCTAATTTCTCACATAGGAGGCGGAATCTTTGGCTATCTTTACGCGGTACAATTGGTCAAAGGAAATGATATCGGAAAATGGTTTGAAAATATCATGGATTGGTGTACTAACTTGTTTAAACCGCGGACTCAAAAACCGTTTAGAAAAGTACATCGCAACAAGCGAAAAACAGAAACACCCACTAACGCCAAGGTAAATAAATCTGAACATCAGAAAAAGGTGGATGGTATTTTAGACAAGATTGGTAAAAGTGGTTACGAAAGCTTGACGAAGGCAGAGAAAGACTTTTTGTTTAAAGCCGGTAAGGAGGAATAGAAAACATACTAACGTTGAGAGGATCAGGTTTTTTTACGAAAATACTTTATAGGGCTAACCAAATATTTGCAGTTTGTCTGCTATTGTCGTTTGTGCTTCCTTATCTGCCACCAGATCGATTTCCAAATCTTTCCTTACTTAGTTTGGGAGTTTCACCTTTAATTGTGATTAACATTATCTTTGTGATTTATTGGTTGATAAGAAGGAAGCGAACATTTTTGCTTTCTGCTGTTATTTTAGTGGCGGCATGGTTCTTTTTTAATCCCTTTATCGAATTTTCTTCGGAAAAATCTTCAGATGAATTTGAGAACAGTTTGAAGATACTGTCGTACAATGTGCGTTTGTTCAATGCCTATGAAGATGATTCTAAGGTAAATGTTTCAGAAATTATTTCAGAAATACTGGAAGAGCAGCAACCGGATATAGTTTGTATACAAGAATATTATAATGGCGCAAATCAGACTTTTTCTGAATATCCTTATCAATTTGTACATTTTAAAAAGACAACAAACAATAAGGGTGTTACCAAAAAACATGTCTTGGGACATGCAATTCTATCGAAATATCCATTGATAAATACCGGCGCCTTTGATTTTGATAAAACCTATAATAATAGTATTTACGCAGATGTCTTGAAAGGGGACGATACGATTCGGGTTTATAATTTGCATCTAAAATCAATGGGAATAACTCCGTCGGTAGCGACGTTGCAGGATGGTGATAAAGAAAAGCTGCGCAAGCGAATGTCCAATGCATTTTTAGGACAACAACAGCAAATGGAGGCTGTTATGGAGCATAAGGCGAAAAGTAAGTTTCCTGTGTTGCTCTGTGGGGATTTTAATAATACTTCATTTTCTTATATCTACCGAAAAATCCAAAAAGGAATGAAAGATGGGTTTGTGGAAAAAGGAAATAGCCTGGGAACCACTTATCTTTTCGACTATTATCCAATGCGGATTGATTATATTTTTACTTCGGAAAGTTTTGAAGTCTTAAGCTTTGAAACTAGTAAGCGCACGTTTTCAGATCATTATCCTATAAGCGCTAAGGTTGGTTGGTAACAGTCGATCACTGAGCATCCTAATGAAAAACCCTAAGGTGCAATCTTCAACACTACTCGAATTTAAAACTTTGCGATTCCAAATAATTCAGGGTGTTAGGACCTTCATTAAAAAGGAGATCCAGGACCGATAAATTTGGTAAAAATCCATGATTTGCCTCCAAAACCTGGGTATATGGCTCCATAACGAACTTCTTCGCTTTTCTCACATCGCAAAGTAATCGTAAGTCCAGGAAATCAGGTGTTTTTTGGTATGTTTCAGTGTTAGAATAATCTGTACTGAAACCAATAAGCTCCTGAAGCATTTCAAAAATTTGAAAGTTTAATTTTAATAACGAACTAGCCGGAGTTTTAAAAATTGGCATTAAATCATCTTCATAAAATTCAAAGAAAGGAGAAGTGCGATAGGCTGTCTGTAAGGATTTCCAATGATGTAACTGCCATGGGAAGTCATTTTCTATAACCACATCGGCCGTTTTCTGACGTTCACCGTCCTTTGTATGTTTTATTGGAATATTGAGCAATAATTTGCCATTATTGTGAGCAATATATGTGCGGTTACGATAGGTTTGTTTTTGGTAATTGTCATTAATTTCAAATACAACTTCTTCTGCCTTCACCACCGCAATCATCTGCACAATAGATGGAAAGTATGTAGGATATAGAAGGATCTTCGTCATTTAGTTTTTCCGTCTTTCGTTTAATTGTTGATTTGATATTTTCTGAAGGTATTGATTTTACTGATGATCTTCTCAATTTGTTCTTACTACACCAATGATCTCTTCTTCATCGATGAGTCCTATATATCTTGAATCCATCGCATTATCACGATTATCACCCATAACAAATATCTTGTTTTCTGGAATTACTAAAGGTCCGAAAAAGTTTGCATTCCAATTTGCGTTGTAGACTTTACTCACAATCGGATTTGGTTCACTCACTTTCATTAAGTTTCTCTTATAGTCGTTTTTCGCTGCAATAGAATCTTTTAAATGAACTAAGTAGCTGTCTTGCGTAAGGTATGCCTCTTGATAATCCGGGTTATCCATAACATTATTCATTTGCTTTTCAGAAATAAAATACGCATGTTTTAGATTTAAACTACTATCTACATTTGAACTGTTTATAAAAGTAGTACTGTTTTTGATTCGAAGTGTATCACCTTCAGTGGCAATAAGTCTATAAATATATGCACCGATTCCAAAGACTGAATCTTTATGCTTAAAGAGAACGAAATCGTTCTTCTTTGGCTTCCATAAACTGGAACTAATTATAAATGTTCCTTGTTCCAGTGCTGGCTCATTTGCAGTTGTTGAAATGTGATAGGTCTTCAATAAATTCTGATTAAAAAAGAAGATGATTCCTCCTACAATCAGAATCACAGCTAAAATGAGCAGAATAATGTGATTTTTTTTCAAACAAGGTGATTTTAATAAATGGCTTATTAGCTAACTTTCTTCTTTCTCTTTCTGAAAAAGTCAAATATAAACCAGCCTGCTAAGAATACAAGGAAGTATTTGAAATAGGAAACAGGTGCTCCTTCACCACCAACAGTAGTGAACATGCGCTCCCATCGGATTTTATTCATAATTCCTTTTGCATTGGTATCCCAACTCATCCATACGAAAACCGGTTTTCCCAGAACGTGTGTAAAAGGTACAAAACCCCACATTCTAGCATCTTGAGAATTGTTTCGGTTGTCTCCCATCATCCAATAATAATCCAACTTAAAAGTGTATTCAGTTAGAGGCGAACCATTAAGTAAAACTTCGGTACCCGACTGAGTTATTTTATTGTCATACCCAATTTCACTTCCTTCATATACTTCAATAATTCTTCGGTAGAGTGGAAGGGTCTCGGGTGTGATTGCAACAGTAGCACCCGCTTTCGGAATATATAAAGCGCCAAAGTAATCTGTATTCCAATTGTAATTGGGATCTTGTGGGAAAGTAGCAGCATTTCCTTCGCCTTCTTTTCCTTTAAGTGATACCACATTCACAACGCTGGGGTTCTTTTTTAATAACTCCAAACTTTCATCCGAAATAGCTGCAAAGTAATAGACATTCCGCTGATTGTCATACTGATAACGATCGGTGAGGTTGTAGCGATCCATTAACAATTGTGGGTTAATTGCACTGTTCGTCTGAACCGCGTATGCAAACTGAAGCTTTGCCCGGCTAGGCAACTTATTTTGTTCGCCGTTGATAAATACATAGCCATCGCGCACCGAAAGTGAATCTCCCGGTAAGCCTACACAGCGTTTTACGTAGTTGGATTTTTTATCCAGTGGTTTGATATCCACCTTACTAAAAGGGTCGGTAATATTGGTTAGCGTATCTGTTGGCCAACTAAACACAACAATATCGTTTCTTTTTATCTTCTGAAAACCGGGAAATCTAAAATAGGGTATTTGCGGTTTCTTTATGTATGATTTTGATTTAACTACTGGAATGGTATCGTGCACCATTGGAAAGGATAGCGGTGTCATTGGCAGTCTTGCGCCGTAATGAAACTTACTTACGAATAAGAAATCTCCCACTAATAAAGTTTTTTCTAAGGATGAAGTCGGAATTGTAAACGGTTGCATTACGTATGTATGTACTATAGTCGCTGCAACTACAGCAAAAAGAATAGAACTTACCCATTCTCCCCCCGAAGTGCGAGGTTTTAAGGACCTATCCTCTATGTATTTTACATCCTGAGTATAGTTTATATAATAGATGTAAAGTCCGCAAGTTAGTACTCCTAAAAGCGTATCGATCATGCTGTTTTTTCCGAAGCTGCGCAGTGTTTCTACCCAAACTACCGGAAACATAATTAGGTTTACAATAGGGATGAAAAGCAAGATTGTCCACCACCACGGGCGATTAATTATTTTCATTAATACTACAGCGTTGTATACCGGAACTGCGGCCTCCCAGGCGTGTCGCCCTGCTTTAACGTATAATTTCCAGGTACCTAGAAAATGAATCACTTGTACTGCGATTATAAATAGTAACCAACCTGTCCAACTCATATTTTATTTCTTTTATTCTGAAAGGTTTACACCTTTTTAAAATGTTCAATCTTTAAATCGATTCAAAATATTTCAACTAAGAATAGTTTTTGAACCTTTATCAAAATGTAAATTACTTTATTTCTAACATCTAACATCTAACATCTAACATCTAACATCTAACATCTAATATCTAATTCAACCAATCTCCAACACATCTTTCATGGTAAATATACCTTTTTTGTCTAAAATCCATTCTGCAGCCATAATAGCTCCTATGGCAAATCCATCCCGACTATGAGCTTCATGTTTTATTGAAATTGTATCAATTTCCGAAGTATAGTAAACACTATGTGTTCCCTTAACATCATCAATTCGTCTAGCTTTTATTTCAATAGCATCTGGGTCTCCTTCATTGAGTGTCCATTTTTTCTTTTCTGAATGCTTTATAATTCCTTCAGCTACTGTAATGGCGGTGCCACTTGGGGCATCTTTTTTCTGAGTGTGATGAATCTCCTCGATGGATACCTTGTATTCCGGCCACGAATTCATGACGGTTGCAAGCTGTTCATTTAATTGAAAAAATAGATTTACGCCAACACTGAAGTTGGACGCATAGATGAAACTTCCGTTACGGTCTTGGCAAAACTTTGTGATTTTCTGAAATGCT
This sequence comes from Ulvibacter antarcticus, assembly GCF_003688405.1. Taxonomy (GTDB): domain Bacteria; phylum Bacteroidota; class Bacteroidia; order Flavobacteriales; family Flavobacteriaceae; genus Ulvibacter; species Ulvibacter antarcticus. Next base: position 804,273 of record NZ_REFC01000012.1, on the reverse strand, counting down.
TCCAACCAGCCGGTAGTACCTGAAATTACAGGGATGCCGGTTTCTAATCCGAGCAATATATTTTTTTCGGCAGTTTCAGGAGTAGAGAAATCGATGGCAGCATCAGCTTTATGTAGTTCACCTTCCGAAGCACTACTGGTTTTTTTATACACAATTGTATGTCCTCTTTCCGAAGCTAATCGTTCTATGGTTTTACCCATTTTACCATATCCTAAGAGTGCTATTTTCATTTTATTGAATATCGAAGTGACAATCCGTAGTTGGGCTGAATGTTTACCGAATTATAATTTAAGCTAGGCTGTAATGAAAGATCTTCACTCACATTATATTGTCCAAGATGCGCATCAACATTGGCGTCAACTATGTTTAGTAAGTAGAAGGCCAGAGAAACGATAATACTTACATCTTTGTTTTTTTGTGCTGATTTTTGAGCATCAATAAGTCGATCGCTCGAGATGGTTGGCGTAGTTCCAGTCCCGTAAAATTCATCATCTGTGTACCCCGCCAAGCGTCTTTTGTATGCATTTCTGAAGCGATCGTAATCGTTATCTTGCTGAATATAAAAATAGACCCCTGCAGCCATTCCTGCATAAATAACAGGAATTTTCCAGTATTTTTTATTGTATGCCTGACCTAAACCAGGAATCACGGCAGAATAAAATGCAGCTCTTGAAGGTGCTAAAGGATCATAAGGTTCTTTAGGAGATAGCGAATCCTTAACCACAAGGACTTTGACATTTTTTACCGTTAATGTATCATTTTCTTGGGCAAAAAGGGTCGTCGCCAAAAGGAGGAATAGGATATGTATTGTCCTACTTTGCACTTTTAATAAGCTTCAGGATTTGTTGAAAATCTTCTTCATTCTTGAAAGGTAGAATAAGCTGACCTTTGCCTGAACTGCTAAGCTTTATATCAACTTTACGATCAAAAATAGTAGACAGGTTTATTTTCGCTTCTTTGGCGAAATTAGGTACTGTCTTTTTAGTTGGCTTGGCTTTTTCTTCCGGAGCCTTATAATTTCTCACCAAAGCTTCTGTGTCTCGAACTGATAGATTATCACTGACAATCTTTTCGTAAATATCTAGTTGTAGATTGGTGTCATCTACGTTTATTAGTGCTCTTCCATGACCCATTGAAATAAAGCCATCCCGCATTCCTGTTTGAATAATTGGGTCTAACTTCAACAATCGTAAGTAATTTGCTATAGTAGATCGGTTCTTCCCAACACGATCGCTAAGCTCTTCTTGTGTTACTTGAATTTCTTCGATTAGACGTTGGTAGGATATTGCAATTTCGATTGGATCCAAATCCTGTCGTTGAATGTTCTCAACCAATGCCATCTCGAGCGATTCCTGATCATTGGCGATTCTTATATAAGCTGGTATCGTTTCCAGACCTACTAATTTCGAAGCTCTGAACCTACGTTCTCCACTTACTAATTGATAGGTGTTAAAATCGAGTTTACGTACCGTAATTGGCTGAATTACACCTAACTCGCGAATCGAAGAAGCGAGCTCTCTTAGGGATTCCTCATTAAAACTTGTCCGTGGCTGAAATGGGTTGACGTCGATCGCATCTAGATCTAACTCAACAATACTTCCAACTACTTTATCCGCATTTTTATCAGCAACAGATTGAATATCGTTCGAGGGATCTTTTAGTAATGCTGACAGGCCGCGGCCTAAGGCTTGTTTTTTTGTCGCTTTCGCCATCTTCTCCTACTTGTTTTTTTCAATTAATTCTTGCGCCAAACTTAAGTAATTATTGGCACCTGTACTACCCGCGTCATAACTTATAATACTTTCACCATAGCTAGGGGCTTCACTTAAACGCACATTTCGCTGAATGATTGTTTTAAATACCATTTCGGTGAAGTGCTTTTTCACTTCTTCCACCACCTGATTCGATAGGCGAAGTCTGGAATCGTACATGGTTAATAATAAACCTTCTATATCCAGATTCTCATTATGTATTTTCTGAACGCTTTTTATGGTATTGAGCAGTTTTCCAAGACCTTCCAGTGCAAAATACTCACATTGAATAGGTATGATTACTGCATGAGCTGCCGTAAGTGCGTTCAAAGTTAGTAATCCAAGAGAGGGTGCACAATCTATTAAAATGTAATCGTAATCTTTGGCGAGATCGGATATAGCCGACTTCAACATTGATTCACGATTTTCCTTATCAACTAGTTCAATTTCGATTGCTACCAGGTCAATATGGGCTGGAATAAGATCTACGTTGGGAGACTTGGTTTTAATAATGGCTTCTCTCGCACTTATAGTATGTTCTATTACCTGATAAGATCCTGCTTCTACTTCCTCAACATTTATACCCAATCCCGATGTTGCGTTTGCCTGGGGATCGGCGTCAATTAATAAAACTTTCTTTTCAAGAACACCTAAGGAAGCGGCTAAGTTTACCGATGTAGTTGTTTTTCCGACACCTCCTTTTTGGTTTGCGATTGCAATTATTTTACCCATTAATTATTTCTAAAATTCAGGTTAAAAATACGATTAATTATGCGGATTGAAAATGAATTTTGTTAACAGGAAGTGAACAAAATTCAGACACTTGACTTTCAAGCCTCAGCACACACATTATAGTTTTGTTATACATAAAAGTTCCTTCCGAAGAATAAGAAGGAACTTTTATAAAATTTATATTTTTAAGGTGTTATTTGCTCTTTTTAGAGCGTATCATCGCCTCCAGCATATCCCACATTTGCTCAGGTACTTCTTCCAGAAGATTCATTTGTCCGGCACCTTTTAACCATTCTCCTCCATCAATTACAACTACTTCTCCATTGATGTAAGCAGAAAAGTCTGAAACCAGATAAGCCGCGAGATTCGCTAATTCCTGATGATCTCCAACGCGTTTTAATGGTACTTTTTTAGATAAGTCAAATTTCTCTTTTAAATCTCCCGGTAATAATCTGTCCCATGCTCCTTTTGTAGGGAAAGGTCCCGGTGCGATGGCGTTGAAGCGCATTCCGTATTTAGCCCATTCTACTGCTAATGATCTTGTGAGCGCTAAAACACCGGCTTTTGCGGTTGCACTTGGAACAACATACGCAGATCCTGTAAAAGCGTAGGTTGTTACAATATTTAATACTGTTTTATTAGTTTCCTTCTTTTCAATCCAATGCTTTCCGAAGGCAAGAGTACAGTTTTTTGTTCCTTTTAAAACGATATCGATGATAGTATCGAACGCATTGGCCGAAAGTCTTTCAGTAGGAGAGATAAAATTACCCGCCGCATTATTTAATAATACATCAACGGTTCCAAATTCTTTAACCGAAGCTGCTACCATAGCTTCTACTTCATCGTAATTACGTACATCGCACTGAACAGGTAATACTTTTCCACCAGTTGCTGCCTCTAATTCAGTTTTTACGGTTTGTAATTTCTCTATATTTCGGGAAGTGATTACAACATTGGCACCTAATTCTAAAAAGTAAGTAGTCATCGCTTTTCCAAGACCACTACCACCACCGGTAACTACGATTGTCTTACCTTTTAATGCGTCATCACGCAACATTTTTGCTTTAAAATCCATAGAAGTACATTTTGTGTAACAAAAGTAGGAAATCTAGGCTAATTTATTATGCTTGCATAGTAAATAATTTTTAGATTTTCATTTTAGCGACTTATTAAATAATTGCTGTGTTTTCAAATTACGAATCCTTTTCCCATAAGAAAGTCGAATTCAAATTTCATGAGTACTGGGTATACACCACGCAATGTTTAAATCGAGAATCGTTTAAAATAGCCGGATGCTGTACGTTTCCAACGTATTTCATGCCGCATTTTTTCATCACATTTTCTGAAGCCACGTTTGTGTCGGTGGCAAATGATAGAATCTCTTTAATACCGAAGGTTTGAAAACCGGCATCCAAACAAGCTTTTGCAGCTTCTGTAGCATAACCCTTTCCCCAGGCAGCTTTTTTTAAGCGCCAACCAATATCGACACAAGGTGTAAAGTCGCTTTCCCACTCCTGATTTTTCAAACCTGCAAACCCTATAAATTCACCAGTTTCCAATACATCAATCGCAAAATAAGTATAGCCATAGATGTCGAAATGCTCTTTTAGTCTGTTTATAAGCTCTGTAGTTTCTTCTTCGGAAAGTGTCTTCGGAAAGTGACGCATTACCTCCTCATCACTGCACATCTCATAAAACGGTGCTACATCTGAAGCAACCCAATTACGAAGACCGAGTCTTTCGGTTTTTAGGATGTAGGTTTTTGTAGAAATGATTATTTTAAGAATTAAGAATTATTGTCTTTTGTCTAAATATTCAGATATCCAACGATCCATTAGCGGTCACCTATCAAATTAAGATCGTTCTCGATATTATTTCTTTTCGTTCCACTTCAAGAAATCACTCGAACTGACATTTTATCTAACATCCGACATCTAACAATCCACCAATTTAAACTCATTCAACCGAATCAATCAAAATCTGAAGCAACTCAATTGCAGCCTCACTAATTTTAGTACCGGGACCATAAACAGCAACGGCTCCGGCATCGAACAAAAACTGATAATCTTGTGGCGGAATTACACCTCCCACGATCACCATAATGTCTTCCCGACCATATTTCTTGAGCTCTTCAATTACTTGAGGCACAAGTGTCTTATGTCCTGCTGCTAAGGAAGATACTCCAAGAATATGAACGTCATTTTCCATCGCCTGCTTTGCTGCCTCGGCCGGGGTTTGAAATAACGGACCAATATCAACATCAAAACCAACATCGGCATAGCCGGTCGCCACAACCTTAGCACCACGGTCATGACCATCTTGGCCCATTTTAGCTATCATGATACGCGGACGCCTACCTTCCAGTTCTGAAAACTGATCGGCCATTTCTCTTGCTTTTGCAAAAGTTGGGTCCTTTTTTATTTCTTTACTATACACACCGCTAAAAGATTTAATTTGTGCTTTGTAGCGCCCAAACTTCTCTTCGAGCGCGTCGCTAATTTCTCCTAAAGTAGCTCTTTCACGAGCTGCTTCAATAGCTAAAGCTAGTAAATTTCCCTCACCCGATTTAGCAGATTGGGTTAAATTATTCAAGGCATTATTCACTTTTTTAGTGTCTCTTTCAGCTTTTATTTTATTTAATAGTTCAATTTGACCTTTGCGAACCTTCTCATTGTCAACATCTAAAATCTGTAAGGGATCTTCTTTTTCTAAGCGATAATTATTTACACCAACAATGATATCTTGTCCACTATCAATGCGTGCTTGCTTGCGTGCAGCAGCTTCTTCAATCCTTAGCTTCGGAATTCCGGCTTCAATAGCCTTCGTCATTCCTCCAAGCTCTTCCACTTCCTGAATCAATTCCCAAGCGCGGTTTGCAATATCATTGGTAAGATTTTCAACATAATAACTTCCCGCCCATGGATCTACAGTTTTAGTGATCTGAGTTTCCTGCTGAAGATAAATTTGTGTGTTTCTAGCAATTCTAGCCGAAAAATCGGTTGGAAGTGCAATAGCTTCATCAAGGGCGTTGGTATGTAATGATTGTGTTCCGCCAAACACGGCTGCAGCAGCTTCAATACAAGTTCTGGCTACATTATTAAAAGGGTCCTGAGCAGTTAAACTCCAACCGCTTGTCTGACAATGAGTTCGCAAGGCTAGCGATTTTTCCTTCTTCGGATTAAATTGTTTTACCAATTTGGCCCATAACATCCGAGCCGCTCTCATCTTGGCGATTTCCATAAAATGATTCATTCCAATTGCCCAAAAAAAGGAAAGCCTTGGTGCGAAAGTGTCTATGTCCATTCCGGCGGCGATTCCGGTTCTAATGTATTCTAGACCGTCAGCCAAAGTGTATGCCAATTCAATATCACAGGTCGCTCCGGCTTCCTGCATATGATATCCTGAGATGGAAATAGAATTGTATTTCGGCATCTTTTCCGAAGTAAACTCAAAAATATCACTGATAATCTTCATGGAAGGAGCAGGAGGGTAGATATACGTATTACGCACCATAAACTCCTTTAAAATATCGTTCTGAATGGTTCCTGCCAAGGTTTCAATAGATATTCCTTGTTCTTCCGCAGCAACAATATAAAAAGCCATTATAGGCAACACCGCGCCATTCATGGTCATAGATACACTCATCTTGTCCAACGGAATTTGATCGAAGAGAATTTTCATATCTTCCACACTATCGATTGCAACACCAGCCTTCCCAACATCCCCAACAACTCTTGGATGATCACTGTCATAACCTCTGTGGGTGGCCAAATCGAAGGCAACCGACAAGCCTTTTTGCCCTGCAGCTAAGTTTCTGCGGTAGAAGGCATTACTGTCTTCGGCAGTCGAAAAACCGGCATATTGTCGAATAGTCCAGGGCCTTCTCACGAACATGGTAGAATAAGGACCACGTAGATTAGGTGCAATACCTGCAACAAAATCTAAATGTTTCAGATTCGAAAGATCCTTAGCGCTATATTGCTTTTTCACATCGACCTTTTCGGCAGTCGAAAAAGTTACATCCGATTGTGAATTGTTCGTTTTAACTATCGAATTCTTTAAGCTTATATGTTGCAGATTCTTTCTTGCCATTACATGATAATTTTTCGGGAATAATGTTCAAAATACGATTCACTCATGACTATTCTGTTTTTAAGCGTTCCTGTTCCGTTTTTTCTGCAAGTCTTCTTTCTATAATTGGTTCAATTAGTGTTTTACGAGGATTAGTTTTTACAAAAGGATACAAATCGAGATTCTCTTTCATGTGATCCTGCTGATTGGGATGGAAATTGGTTCCTAGTAGTTTAATTTCCCCAGAATCGAATAATTTCTGTTCTCTTGATGCACTTTCTTTAATTTTTCTTTGAATGGTACCTTCTTTGAGTTGCTTTAGAAATCCGCCATTGGCTTCGATATCTTTAAACAGACTCAAGGCTTTTTCGGCTAATTCGTCGGTTAAGGCCTCAATATAATAGGTACCATCTGCGGGATTACCGGCCGTTTCAAAATAACTTTCGGCTTTCAGAATTAATAATTGATTACGTGAAATTCGTTCTCCAAATTCATTGCTTTTATGATATAGCACATCGTAAGCTAAATTTGAAATTGTGTTTGCACCTCCTAGCACCGCGCTCATACATTCGGTGGTGGTACGGAGCATATTTACGTTATAATCGTAAATGGTTTTATTCCTTTTTGAAGGGATAGCCAATATAGAACATTCCTGCTTTTTGGTGTATTCTGAAGCGAGTGCTGCATAAAGTTTTCGTAAAGCACGAATCTTTGCGATTTCAAAAAAGTAGTTTGAGCCAACAGAAAGTTGAAAAGTGATTTTCAAATTTTCTTCTGAAACTTCCTCAAAGTGATTTAGATATTCGTTTGCATGTGCAAGGGCATAGGCAAGTTGCTGAACCATATTGGCTCCAGCATTCTGGTATAGACTAGCATCGACACTAATAAATCGCTCCTTTGGTAATTTCTGAAGAAGGGAATCCAATATTTCATGATCCTTTTTCAGGTTAAAAAACCAGTTACCAGTCCTCGTAAGGTTACCAATGAGGTCGATATTGTAGTAAATTTCCCAAGCTGGATTCTTGAAAAATTGCTTCAGACGAAGGATAAAGGCTTCAGAAAGAAACGTAAACTGAAAATAAATTTTTGTTTTTTTTGGTGAACACCCTTTAAAAACAACCTTCGGATCAAATTCTTCAGCCGAAGAAAAGATAATAGCCTCAGCTCCTCTTTCCAAGGAATCTAAGGTTAATCTGTTTGCTATTTTTTCATCATCGATAAAAATTTGCTGAGCAATATTCCAGTTCAATGGTTGGCCGGGTATAGTAGAATAATCCGCTTTCTGATCGTCATTATGATAAAACGGCTTGACATTAATCCCCTCCAAGCTCTGCCAGATCAGGGTGTCGTTATAGTCGGCTCCCTTGAGATCTACCTGTATCTTTTGCTTCCATTGTTTTGCAGAAACAGTATCGAATTCATTAAACAGGAAATCACTCATCTTTCTTCTTTTTTTTAAGGCTGTCCTCGTTTTCTATGATAAAAATATCCTCTTTTTCTTTTTTCAGATAGTATTTTTCACGTGCGAATTTTTCAATCTGCTCGCTATCTTTCATTCGTTCAATAAAGACCTTATCGTTTTTTATTTCCTTCTTGTAAAACTCTTTATTATCTTCCAGTGCATTTACATCATGGTTGAGTTCGTTGTGAATTAGAAATGAATTGGTGTCGAAAAAAAACATCCAAATAACGAATAACAACAATATAAGCACATATTTATTGCTAATTAGCCGCAGCCATTTTTTCTGTTTTAATTCTGAAATTTTCACAGGTCTTTAGGCTAATTTTTGATGAATAATACTGCGAATTAGATTTACCGCAACTGTGTTATATCGGTTTGTAGGTATAATGATATCTGCAAACTCCTTGGTTGGTTCTATAAACTGCTGATGCATTGGCTTTAGCGTTGTCTGATAACGGTTAAGTACCTCTTCTAAGTCTCTGCCTCTTTCCGAAATATCTCTTTTTAATCTTCTAATTAGCCGTTCGTCACTATCGGCATGCACATAAACCTTTATATCGAACATTTCCCGAATTTCGGGATGCGTTAAAATTAAAATACCTTCAACAATTACCACTTTTTTGGGGTAGGTGGTTATAGTTTCTCCAGTGCGATTGTGTTCTACAAACGAATACACCGGTTGTTCGAAGGAATGGCCTTTCCGAAGTTCTTCCAAATGACTTACCAATAAAGCGAAATCTATAGAATTAGGATGGTCAAAATTGATCTTTATCCTCTCTTCGTAAGTGAGATGACTCGTATCCTTATAATAGGAATCCTGTGAAATCACACATACCTCGTCTTTCGGAAGCTCTGCAACAATTTGTTCAACAACAGTTGTTTTACCACTTCCTGTACCACCCGCGATACCAATTATGAGCATATAGTTTTAGCTTTTTACAAAAATAGAGATTAACTTAAATAGAAGCTACCTTAATTAATAAAACATATAGTTACTTTTCAACAGCCGTTACCTCTGCTTCAGTGACCATTTTATCCTGTGTGTTACCCCATGAATTCATGACATAATTCATAACGTTGGCGATTTCTTCATCACTTAGTCCCATAGGGGTCATCACTCCATTGTAGGTTAAACCGTTGACTTTAATTTCGCCATTTTGCCCAAACTTCACTGCGCGGATACTTTCTTCTCTCTTCTCTGTCAGCCAATCTGAACCCGCCAAAGGAGGAAAATTATTAGGGATCCCTTTACCATTTGGCAAATGACATTGAAGACAAAAATTTTGATACACTTCATTGCCTTTTTCAATGCTCACTTCCAGGCTGGTTTGATTGACTTCTGAATTTTGCCCGATCTGTATTTGAGTTTTTTTCTTTTCTGAATTATTACAGGAGATTAGAAAGATGAGACATAAAAGCGGAACATTTCGTTTTAATTTCAATAATTGCATAGGTTTTTAGTATTTCTGAAGGATAAAAGTATTATTTTGTTATAGCTGCTACTTCCTGAGGGGTTACTATATTAACTTGTGTGTTGTCCCAGGAATTCATGATATAATTCATCACATCGGCTATTTGGGTGTCGTTTAAATTCATCGGTTCCATTACTTTATTATAGGTCTTTCCATTAACAACTATTTCACCCTCCTGACCAAATTTAACACCTCTTATACTTTCCGTTCTGTTATTTGCTAAATAATCCGATCCGGCCAGAGGAGGATAGCTCTTTCCCATTCCTTTCCCTTTGGGACGATGACAGCGGTTACAATACTCCTTGTATACAATCGCGCCACGGTCGATACTTGCTTCAAGGTCACTTTGCATTGACTCTAAAACAACATCCCGATACCTCATTAAATTAGGATCTTGGTTTATTTCAGAAAAAAACAATGAAATAATAATCAAAGGCAGGAATAAGAGACCGTATAAGTTTTTCATATTAGTTAATCTTCAAATTAATTGGGAACCATTTTCACAATTCCCTGACCTTCAACTCCTATGTAAATATAGCCATCGGGTCCCATTTTCACATTTCTTACACGACCCACATCTTCTGCGATTTTTTGACGACTAATTAATTTAGTTCCTTCAAATTTCAGCAATTCTACATAATTAAATTTCAATGAGCCTACTAAAAGTTGCCCCTTCCAATCGGGATATTTATCGCCGGTTACAAATGCCATTCCGCAGGGAGCAATAGAAGGCACCCAATAGTAAACAGGTTCTTCCATATCCGGTCTGGAAGTTTCATCGGTGAACTTTGTACCGCTGTAATTAATCCCATACGAAATTACGGGCCAGCCATAATTAGCACCTTTCTTCACAATGTTTATTTCGTCACCACCCTTAGGACCGTGTTCATGAATCCATATTTCACCAGTTTCAGGATGTTTTGCTATTCCCTGAGGGTTGCGATTTCCATAGGTGAAAATTGCTTTTTTTGAATTAGGTGTATCAATAAACGGGTTGTCTGCCGGAATACTTCCATCGTCATTAAGTCTATAAATTTTCCCTCCGTCACGAGATATGTCTTGCGGATTTACATCCCGATCTCCTCTTTCGCCGATAGAAAAATAGAGATAACCTTCATTATCAAATTCAATTCTGGAGCCAAAATGCTGTCCGCGGGTAGAATTTGGTGTTGCTTTATAGAGTTTTTCGATGGATGTGAGAGCGGCATCCTTCAATTTGCAACGAATTAGCGCAGTATTTCCACCTTTATCTTCTCCTTCTTCCGAAGAATACGTGATATAAATCCAGCCATTTTCACTGTAATTAGGATGAAGTTCGATATCCAAAAGGCCTCCCTGTCCGCGGTTATAGACTTCAGGCACGTTTTTAATTTCTGTTTTTTCCCCGTTTCTGAAGTGAATAAGTTCGCCGCTTTTTTCTGTTATCAACATACTTCCGTCTGGCAACCACGTCATACCCCATGGATTCGATAGATTTTCTACCACTTTTTCAATCGTATAGGTTCGATCTGCTGTTGTAAGCTCTGTTTGAGATACAATTTCACTGTTTTTTGCAATTTCCTTTTCTTGCTTTTTGCTTTCTTGCGATGATGGACAGGCAGTTAAAAACAATAGAGAGGAGAAATAGAAGATATAGAGTTTCATATCAAATTTTTACTCTGAAAGATACTAAATCGGGCGGGAAATAAAAAACCCCAACCATTACACGATTGGGGATATTGCGGGGGATTTAAGTCTCTCCACAAAACATAAGCAATGTGTGGGTCTCTGACTTATATAAACATACGTAATATTTCGGATTATAGTTTTTAAATAAGGTGTTTTTTTATTAAAACTACTTTTTTTGAAGCTGGGTGCTGTTTACTTCGGAAACTCATTTGCTTTGCTCAACATAATAAGTTCCAATTTGAAAAAAAGTTGTACCTTTTTAATCTCCCTAGAATGAGGTGGCTATCTTGAATTGAAATGATTGTCACCTTTATATTTGATTGGTATCCCCAAAATTACATCAGTCTTTTTAATAATTGAATCAACCTTATAGCAATTATATGATACCAATAAAAAAAATAATAGTCCACGGCGAGATGGAGAAAGATGCCGATGGCAATTTCATTTATAATCTAGTTTCAAGCAATCGTGCCGGAGCAGATTCGCATGAAATCGATCTCGAAAAAGATGGAGACCTCATGGAATTTGAACTGGATGATGGCACCATTTGGATGTGCGATGCTTCCACTATGCATGAGATCTATCCTGAACTAGATCCTGCTGTTAACCCTAGTTTAAATAGAGATGGTAAGGATGGAGTGTTTGTGTTGGAACCCACAATTGACGCACCGAGTACTGAAAGAGGAATAATAGGAAAGATTGCCATAAAGGTTTTAAAGATATTTGCAAAAAAGGCAATAAGTGCGGGAGTTGTTGCGCTCGCATCGAAGCTCGAAGAAAAGAACCTTCAGAATGGTATTCCGGAAGATAGTGATGTCTGGGAGACAATGGATAAGAATGAATTTTTAGAAAAAGGTGCCGGTCTTTTTAGAATTGATGAAAGCTTTGGCTTCAAAGCTGTTGATTTTACAAAAACAAACAATGCTACAAATGGTACTTCCAATGCTTCGTCTCAAAAGCCATATTTTCTATTTATTCATGGAACAAATTCTGATACGCTTGGGGCTTATGAAGATTTGAAAAATTCATCGGTTTGGCCTGTATTGTTTCAAACCTATGGAGAAAATATACTTGCATTTCAACATAGAACACTTACTAAAAGTCCGCTTGAAAACACAGTGGAACTTGCTAAAATGCTTCCAAAAAATGCAGAGCTACATCTATTGACTCATTCAAGAGGAGGTCTAGTGGGAGACGTTCTGAGCAAATACGCCGGGGATAATCCTCCCGGTTTCAATGAAAGACAAGTTAATTATTTAGATGAAGAAGAAAAGAGGGAGAGAGATGTTGAAAGTATTAAAGAATTAAATAAGGCTTTTTCTAATAAAAAGATATACATAACCAAATATATAAGGGTTGCATGTCCGGCGGCAGGAACGAAACTTGCCTCGCAGCGACTAGATCATATACTTAATGTCTTTTTAAATCTACTAACTGTTGTTGGCGGAGGATTTGGAGATGTTTTAAAGGAATTGCTTTCCGAAGCCATAAAAAGTAAAGCAGACTCAAATGTACTTGCAGGTGTCGAAGCTATGCATCCCGATTCCCCTTTTCTCAAGGTTTTAAACGATCCCGGAGATGATAGTGCAATTGAAGGGGATGCTTTATCTGTTATTTCAGGTAATGGACGGGTGAGTTTTACAGGTCAAGGATTGTTTGTGATTCTGGGAAGGTTATTTTACTGGCAGAGAAACGATCTTGTAGTGAATACAGACTCTATGTACTTGGGTGTGAAGAGGAAAGAGAAGATTCGTTATTTTTTCGATCAAGCTGCGAATGTTAACCATGTTCGATACTTTGAAAATGACAGAACACGTGAGGCAATAGAAGTAGTGATACGATCCAAAGAGGGTGAAGTAATACAGGGATTTAAGGATGTTTATCAAATGTCTGTTCCCGGTAGTGACAGGGGAGGAATTGAGCACGGAGAACTTAAACCATCCGATTTACCACCGGCAGGAGATAAGCCAATTGTGATTATGCTCCCAGGGATTATGGGGTCGAATTTATCGCAAAAAAATAAGGAGATCTGGCTTCAATATGGACGCATATTAAGTGGAGGTTTATTACAACTAGAGTATTCCGATTCTAATAAGATAGTTGCAGACTCTGTTGTAGAGACATCCTATAAGAAGTTATACGATCGATTAAGCGATGTCTATGATGTTGTAATTTATCCCTTCGATTGGCGTAGACCACTTACTGCTTGTGTAAGCGATTTTAACAAAAAAATTGAAGATTTACTGAAGATTGGGCAACCCATAAAAATTATTGGACATTCGATGGGAGGCGTCCTTGTAAGGGATTTTATGGTTTCCCACCCTACGACTTTAAGTAAATTAAGGGAACATTCCGAATTTAAGGTACTCTTTCTTGGTTCACCACTTGGTGGGTCACATCGTATTCCAGCTGTCTTATTTGGAAAAGATGCGATTATCAATAAATTGAGTAAACTGGATCTTTTTCATTCAAAGAAGAGATTATTAACCATGTTTTCGAAATTCCCCGGTATTCTAAGTTTATTGCCATTGACGGATAAAGGAGAGAACGATTTTGCGAATATTGAGACATGGCAAAAAATGCGGGAATATTTTGGAGAAGAAGACTGGCCGTTACCACGGGAAGCAGATTTAACCGACTTCAGAAAATATAGAGATACAATAAATTCAAGTCTGAAGAATATAGACTATAAAGATATGGTGTATATCGCCGGAAAAGATAAAATGACCCCTTGTGGTTATTATCTGGAAGACTACGATAAGGGCAAAAAAGAGAAAAAGAAGCTCTATTTCCTATACACTAATGAAGGAGATCAGAGTGTTACATGGGAATTGGGAATTCCGAAGAAAATGATAGAGAATGATACGGTGTATTATTCTAGAATGACACATGGAGCGCTAGCAAACGATGCTGAATTATTCCCTGCTATTGAAGAAATTCTGTTAACAGGAGAAACCGGACTTATTCGTAAAACCCGACCACTTATTCGAGGAGAAGAGAAAGTATTTAGAGCCGAACCGGATCTGGATTTTGATATTTCTGAAGGTGGATTGGCACATACAATATTTGGCGTAGGTGCAACTAAATCACCTGAGGGAAGTATACTACCATTAAATGTTACAATTAGCAATGGAGATCTAAGGTACGCTTCGTATCCAATACTTGCAGGCCATTTTCTTAACGACGGAATTCTTTCGGCAGAGAAAGCAATCGATCGTTATTTGAACGATAGCTTGTCGGCCAATCACTTTTTGGGATTATATCCCGGCGGAATTAGTACACATTCCTATTTTGATCGACTTCCGGGAAGTGATTTTCCTGGGTCAATAATTGTTGGGCTAGGTGAACCTGATCAGCTCACTTCTTTTCAACTAACCAAAACGATAGAACAGGGTGTATTAAATTATATGCTTAGAATTCGTGGAGACAACAGCATGAATAACACCGTGGGTGTTTCAGCTTTAGTAATTGGATCAGGATATGGAGGATTGTCGGTTGAAAGTTCCATAAAGGCAATTATTGAAGGGGTGAATCGTGCGAATGTTAAAATAAGAATGTTATTCGAAGAAGGCTACAAAACAATAGGACATTTAGAATTTGTAGAGTTGTATGAAAACAGGGCATTGAATTGCATGTATGTAATTAATAAGATTGCTAAAAATGAAAATTCATCGTACAATATTCAAATTGGTAATAAGAAAATAAAAAATCTTCTAGGGGTTAGAAAAATGATTCCTTTAGATACTACAGATGATTGGTGGAAACGGATCACAATTGTTGGAAAAACTGAAGACGAGTCTAAAGATAAGATGTCAAGTATGTTATTTAGTGTTTCTACAGGAGATTCAAGGGAAGAAGAGGTGGAGCTTCAGAGTAGTACATCTTTGATAGATATGTTTGTTTCTGAAATATCACGTAATCACAATTGGAATGATTGTACAGCAAAGACATTATTTGAGCTTTTAATTCCGAATGAATTCAAAGAGAAGCTCAAACGAAAAGGAAATATGTTCTGGATTCTTGATGATGACACCGCATCCTATCCTTGGGAATTGTTACAGGATAACACTACAAATGCAGATCCGTTGTGTATCGATGCTGGAATGATAAGACAGTTAAAAACAAAAGACTTTAGAGTAAACATAAAACGTGTTGCAGCTAATGATGCTTTAGTGATTGCTGATCCCAATTTACATGGTTTTATTGGTCAGCTAAAGGGTGCGAAACGAGAAGGATTAGAAGTAAAAGAGGTTTTGGAAGGAGTGGGCTATCCCGTAAATGATATTATAGGTAGCGATGCTGCAACAATAATTAGAAGTTTATTCTGTAAAGACTATTCGATTATTCACTTAGCCGGACACGGAATATATAACCCGGATGATCCAAAGAAATCTGGAATGGTGATAGGAAAAGATTTATTCTTAACTGTTTTTGCGATCCAACAAATGGCAGTGGTACCTGAATTAGTATTTATAAACTGTTGCCATCTAGGTTACTCAAGTTCCGAAGATTCAAAATATTATGAGAACCGTTATAAACTAGCTGCCAACATTGGAACTCAGTTAATAAGAATGGGCGTAAGAGCGGTGGTTGCTGCCGGATGGGCAATTGATGATGCCGCAGCCAGCCTTTTTGCAAAATCATTTTACTCAGGAATGTTTTCCGGCTGTAATTTTGGAGATGCTGTAAAAAATGCTCGTAAACAAGTATATCAGGAATACCCGGAGAATAATACCTGGGGAGCTTATCAATGTTATGGAGATCCCTTCTTTAAATTGAAGCAAATTAGCTCTTTTTCAGGTACGTGGAGTCCTAGTTACATTGCCTCACAAGAGGCGGAAGTGGATTTAGATAATCTTCTCAATAAGCTGGAAATGGCTACCAGAATTGATAAGAATTATCTATCCGATTTAAACGCAATAATTAAGGCGGTTAAGCGGGATGTGGAAATTACACCTCGCATAATGGAGAAAGAAGCGAGAATTTATCAGGAACTGGGAGAATATGCAAAAGCAATTGAAGGCTACGAAAAACTCCTGAAGTTAGAGAATGCCGAATTCTCTTTTAGATGTATGGAAAGGTATTGTAATATCAGAGCTAAATCGTTCGTCCGTGAATTTTTTGAGATTAAAATAGATCCTAAGGATAAAAAGAAAAATGACAGAGAAAAAGAACGTGAGGAGATCCGTAATATCGCTTACCTAGCAATGGATTTTAGGGTAATCCCTGATTTAGGTGTTTTGGTGAACGCAGGTGTTACATCTGAACGTTTAACCCTGTTGGGAAGTGCTTACAAACGATTGTCTATGCTTGCTGTAGGATTCAATGAACGAATTCGTGCATACAAAGGCGCCTATGCTTATTATTCGAGAGCGTATTCACACGAAAACAACAAACAGAAGGTATACGCACTTACTAATATGATTGAATTAGCGGCGATATTAAAATATAATGGTGTTTATAAAAGCAAAGGAAAATTCACATTCGAGGATAAGGTCTATGAATTTAATACAGATTCCGATTACGTCAAAAATCTTGATGAAGAACATGAAAAACTTCAGAAAAAATCTAATTTAGAAAATCTGGATTATTGGGATATGATTGATTACCTGAATATAGATTTGTGCTTATTGTTAATTTCTGAAGACGATAAAACTTCTAAAAAATGGAAGAATTTCATTGAAGAATTTAAAACAGTTTGGCAAAAGGCGGGCTCAATAGCTAAGAAGACTGCAGAAATTGAACATATTGAATTTCTGATACATGCGTTGAAAAAAGCAGCAGATACTAACACCGAATTCTATGATCGACGAATAGCTAAAGATGAAAAGATAGATGATAATTTTAAATCGTATACAGGAGAACTAAAAGAGGCTTTAGAAGCTGCCAAAAAACATCTTAAGAGCAAACAGAACAAGGTGGGGACTAAAAAAGCGACAAAAGCTGTTAAGCCAGTCGTAAAGAAAGTTAGTGCTAAGCCAAAAAAGAAAGGTAAATAGTCACTTTGTTGCTAAAATACTGGGTCTAATTAAGCTAGCTGGATCGGACTTAAAAAAAATAAAGATTTTTCAGTAAGTAGCTTGCAGGAAGGAATAAATTAATTACTTTTGCACCTCACTTTTCGGGGTGTAGCGTAGCCCGGTCATCGCGCCTGCTTTGGGAGCAGGAGGTCGCAGGTTCGAATCCTGCCACCCCGACATCAACCACTGAGAAATCAGTGGTTTTTTTGTGCTATAAATTTGGGAAAATATGTGTGAGTCCATTACGACGAATTGTTTATAAAAATATAATCAAATATTAGAGATCGCAGATTCCCCCGAAGCATCGGGGCTGCCACCCCGACATCAACCACTGAGAAATCAGTGGTTTTTTTGTGCCATAAATTTGGGAAAATATGTGTGAGTCCATTACGACGAATTGTTTATAAAAATATTATCAAATATTAGAGATCGCAGATTCCCCCGAAGCATCGGGGCTGCCACCCCGACATCAACCACTGAGAAATCAGTGGTTTTTTTGTGCATTTAACTTAAGCAATTGGAGTTTTATCTTTGAGCATTCAGTTGGTTTACAATTTTAATTAAAGATATCCCTTTTATAGGTTGCAGGTTCCCCCGAAGTATCGGGGCTGCCACCCCGACCAAAACCACTGATTTTTCAGTGGTTTATTTATAGATGATTACGATTGCAAAAGTTCAGGCTTAACCTTTTTTTAAATCTTCAATCATTTGATTGTAGTCTGTTTCCTTTATTCCAAGAGTCTTCATCTTTAAATCTGCGTAGTCCGATGCCATTCCCTTAAAGAAATGCGGTTCATCTTTGCATAATGTGATTGCTTTTTTGTACCAATCTATAGCTTGCTCATTTTCACGCTGCATATAATAACAATGGCCAATATTCATTGGTATTTCGAATAAAACATTCTCCTTTTTAGAGCTCCACGCATTTAATAATTGTGTTTTACCTTCTTCAGTTTTGTGTTGAATCAATAGATTAAACCCATAAGTATTTAGATATTCGGCATTTTGTGGTTCTAATGCTACCGCTTTTTCAAAACAATTAATCATTTCAGAAAAATCTTTCTTCGCATTTTTAAGTGATATCCCTTTTGAAAACCAACCAAGTGCATGATCCGGATTTAATTCCGTTGATTTCGAAAAACATCGTATACCTTCCAGAAAATCTAACTTTCTAGAGTAACCATAACCCAAATTATACCAAGCCAAATAAGAGTCTGGATTAATTTCTATTGCCTTTTTCAAGCAATCTATACCTCTATCGATGTCATTTCCACTCCTAACTAGAACAGATCCTAAATTTGTTAAATCTAGAGGATTATCATTTTTAAGCACTAACGCTTTTTCAAAACATTTGATCGCCTCTTTATAATCCAGCTTGCCAATGTATTTGGCGAGACCTAAATTTGACCAATAGGTGTGATTATCGGGCTGCAGGTCAATGGCTTGTTTAAAAAGTGCAATACTTTTGTCATAGTCTTTTTTTAAATCAAAATAGACCTTGCCCAAATTGTTTATAGTAAAATGATGGTCTTTTTGTATTAGCAATGCTTTATTATAAGTAGCTATAGCTTTATCGTATTGTTTCAGTTCATTGTAAGTGAGCCCCATAGTATTCATCGCTTCGAAATAGTCGGGTTTAATTTCGATGGCCTTTTCTAAATATTTGAGAGCGGAATCAAACTCTTTTTTTTCACCATAATAAAGCCATCCAAGGTTATAATAAAATAAGTGATTCTTGGCGTCCAATTCAACAAGCTTCAGAAAACAATCAATGGCCATTTCATAATTTTTCTGCTCAACATGTAAAATCGCCAGATTATTCCAGGCCAATTGATAATCGGGTTGTATTTTTAGCGCTTTTTCATAATTGTTTATTGCCACATCATAGTCTTTTTTAGCAAAATATGCGTACCCTAAATTATTTAAAGTGGTTGCTAAGTCTGGTTTTAGTTGTAATACTTTATTATACTGAATTATTGCGTCGTCAAATTGCTTAAAATGAGTGAATGCATAACCATACCCAAATAAGCATCCTATATTTTCGGGTTCAAGTTCCAATGCTCTTTTAAAATATGTGATGGACTTCTTTTTCTTATCTTCTAGTCTATAAAGATTTCCTAAATTTCTGTAAGCTCGGGTATAGGTGGGTAATATTTCGATGGCTTTTAGGGTCACTGCTTCCGCTTCATTAAATTTCCCTAGTTTACTATATACGACCCCCAATGCATTCTGACAATATGCCTTGCTCTCAATATCGTTGTGGTATTCAGAATTAATAAGAGATGTAAATAGATCCAATCCCATATCATTTTCCGAAGACAAATAATTACCAATTCCATTTTTTATTCTATCTCCCCATTCGATAGATTCTGTCAATTCTCCAGCCTGAGAGAGAACCTCTCCATAAATTGTTAGGTCTTCAAATGGCACCTTCTTCATTCCAGAAAGCACAAAAAATCTAATAAATTCGGGTAAGTATCTCTTATAATTAGCACATAATTTATGATACCATGATTCTAAGCTTAGGCTTCTCCATTCGTCATCCGCAAAATTCTTTTCTTCTTCTTCGCTTTCTATTCTCACCGCTAGATTGGTATAATAATCAGCTAAGTCAGTATGAATTTGTTCCCAGGTTTCAAACGATTCGCCTTTCGTATAATGCAGCATCTGTTTTCGTACAATTGGATGGTAAATCCAATTTCCACCTCTGTTTTGCACAAATGGCCTGTCTTTAAGCCAGTTAAATAGAAGGTCTATATGTTTATCTTCCACAGTTAACAACCTCTTTATAATATCGGCATTTAATTTCCTAGGTAGAGACGCTAGACGCGCTAACTTTTTTTGTTCCGGATTTGTGATATGTCTAAGAAACCTTTCCACAACCTTTTCATTTGGGTGTGAAATATGCGCCATCTGATCCGGGTTTTCATCTACTAGAAGAGCAAGATAAACTGGTAAGCAGCCAGAAATTGAGATAATCGATGCGATAACATCTTCATCAATAACACCCTTCTTTAAAAGGAATTCTTTAGTCTCTTCTTTTGTAAAAGGGAGTAGTGAGATATAAGATATTAAGCCCAATGAATCTTTCCATGTAATGGAGTCTAACTTATTCCTTCCGCTAAAAACCAATGTAATATTATCAGGAACGTAGCCGTATTTCTCCTCCAATAACTCAGCGAACCACTTATCGAGATTAGGATTTGAATTTTCATAAGTATCCAGGTTTAAAATTATATTTTTCTCATCGCAGCAATCATATAATTCATCTAGCCATACGGGAGTGAGTTTTTTCAATGGATAAAGCGCTAATTCCACATCTTCTTTATTGTCGAACTTCCTCCATGCAAAATCCGCTAGTTCGCCTGTCTTTTTGGCAAGATTATCAATAGGAAGTAAATCTTTTACAATTCCACCACCAGGAATAAATTCGGCGGCAACACTAACGCCAATCTTTAAACTTTTACTCGCAACATTATCTAAAAGACTGTCAGGTCGATGAGGATCCCCTTCCAATTCACTTCGTTTGCGCAAATAATGTTTATAAAGTTTATTGAACTTTTTAAATTCAAAACCATTTTCCTCCAACAGACTTGCAATCTTAGCCATCACCGACGGAATTGGATATAATTGTATGTCTTCCATGTCTAAAAGGACAGAACATGCACCATGATTTTCAGAAAGTTCTTTGAAATACGTTAATAGAGTGGTTTTACCTACGCCACCTTGTCCATGTATAGAGAAAATGTTCTTAAATGAATTGTCGTTTGGGTTTAGTTTTAAATTGGAGGTGAATTGTTCTATTTGTTTCTCTCGTCCTACAAAAATTTGCTGCTGCGATTGCGCTTTCTTCTTTCCTAAGGAACGACGACGTTTTGGTGAAAAATCCATCTAAACTGGGTTAAAAAATGAACAATTTTTTTATTTGCAATTAGTCAGAAGGGGAGAAGACTAATTACGACCATTTGTAAATGGCTTTTATTTGAAGACTTGAAATTAAGGAATTTAAAACAATTTTGTTCCCTTATTTTAAATAAATCACGTTGATTTTCATGTCGTAAAACAACGATCCTTTTTCGAGACTTGAGCCAATCGCTGGTTTAAACACACTCTTAAAAATTGATTTACGGTAATTAATTAGAAGTTATCTGTAATCATTGCCTCACTATTTGTTGCATTTTTCCACAAAGCTTATCTTTATCAAAATTTATATAAATGCAATCAAAATTTAAAGCCGTTGTCAACGATTCTTTTGAGTTTTCTTTACTTCGGAAGGACACTGAAATGCTCGATATTGTGTCTAAAAATAATGAGTCACATATTGTTGTGAATCACAATTCCATCATAGCGAAAATAACTGAAGCTGATTTCAATAAGCGATGTTATACAGTCCAGATAAATGGTAACAGTTATACAGTAAAAATAGAAAATGAATTAGACGCTCTAATTGCCGAAATGGGCCTTTCATTAGGTGAAGACACGGTAACAAACGAAATTCATGCGCCGATGCCGGGTTTGATTTTGGAAGTTTCTGTTTCGGAAGGTCAGAAGGTTAATCAGGGTGATACACTCTGTGTACTGGAAGCGATGAAAATGGAAAATGCATTAGTGTCCCCACGCGATGGCGTTATTAAATCGCTTAAAATTACAACGGGAGGAACCGTGGATAAAGGGGATTTGTTAATCGAATTTGAAGTCTAAATATGATACAAAAAATATTAGTAGCCAACAGAGGAGAGATTGCGCTTAGAGTTATGAAAACGGCTCAAAAAATGGGAATAAAAACGGTCGCAGTTTATTCTGAAGCAGATAGAAATGCACCGCATGTTCGTTTTGCCGATGAAGCAGTATTAATTGGCCCTCCGCCTTCGTCCGAATCTTACTTAAAAGGAGATAACATTATTAAGGTTGCATTAGAGTTAGGCGTGGATGCAATTCACCCCGGCTATGGGTTTTTAAGTGAGAACGCCGATTTCGCCGAAAAAGTGGAGGAAAGCGGAATGATCTTTATTGGACCAAAATCACACGCCATCCGTATAATGGGAAGTAAACTTGCTGCGAAGGAGGCCGTTAAAAATTACGATATTCCTATGGTCCCTGGGATCGATACAGCAGTTACTGATGTTGAAAAGGCTTCAGAAGTGGCAAATGAAATTGGCTTTCCTATTCTTATAAAAGCATCAGCTGGTGGGGGAGGAAAAGGGATGAGAATCGTTGAAAACGCTTCAGAAATAAAGGAACAAATGAAACGTGCTATTAGTGAGGCAGAAAATGCTTTTGGTGATGGTTCGGTATTTATTGAAAAGTATGTTGCCTCTCCGCGTCATATAGAAATACAGGTCTTAGCCGATACGCATGGAAATATTATCCATCTCTTCGAACGAGAGTGCAGTATTCAACGAAGACATCAAAAAGTTGTGGAGGAGGCTCCTTCCGTGGTACTTACGCCCGAATTGAGAAAGCAAATGGGAGATGCTGCTGTGAAAGTGGCAAAAGCATGTGATTATGTAGGAACAGGAACCGTTGAATTTTTATTGGATGAAAATCTGAACTTTTACTTTCTGGAAATGAATACTCGTCTGCAGGTGGAGCATCCTGTTACCGAATGGATCACCGGAATTGATCTTGTTGAACAGCAGATTAAGGTAGCCAACGGTGAAGTCCTTGAGTTTTCTCAGGATGATATTCAGATAAACGGACATGCGTTGGAATTGAGGGTGTATGCCGAAGATTCCTTAAATAACTTCATGCCGAGTGTGGGAACCTTAGAGCTCTATCGACCACCTTTCGGAGCTAATATTCGAATGGATGATGGTTTTGAAGAAGGTATGGAAGTGCCTATTTATTACGATCCCATGTTGTCTAAGCTGATCTGCTTCGGAAAGACTCGCAATGAGGCCATACAACGTATGATAGATGCTATTTCCAGTTTTGAAGTGAAAGGTGTTAGTACTACGCTACCCTTCGGAAAGTTTGTTTTTGAGCATGATGCATTCCGAAGTGGAAATTTTAATACACATTTCGTGAAGAATTACTATTCCGAAGAAAAAATGAAAGAACAACTAGAGGCTGAAGCGAAGATCGCTGCCAAAGTAGCTTTGTTTCAATATGTGAAGGACGCTCAAAAACTACGTCTTCCAAATCATTAATTAGATAATTACTATGAGTGATAATATTAAAAGTTTACAGAAAAAAATTGCTGAAGCACATCTGGGTGGCGGAGAAAAAAGAATTCAAAAACAACATGCAAAAAAGAAATTAACAGCAAGAGAAAGGGTTCAGTATCTACTCGATGAAGGCTCGTTTGAAGAAATGGGAATTCTGGTAACACACAGAACTACCGATTTCGATATGGATAAGGAAATCTATTATGGAGATGGTGTAGTTACCGGTTATGGTACTGTAGATGGGCGTTTAATTTATGTTTTCGCTCAGGATTTCACGGTTTTTGGAGGTGCATTATCTGAAACTCATGCCGAAAAGATTTGTAAAGTAATGGATCATGCAGTTCGTGTGGGTGCTCCATTGATCGGGTTAAACGATTCGGGAGGTGCGAGAATTCAGGAAGGAGTGCGATCGCTTGGTGGATATGCAGATATTTTTTATCGAAATGTGCAGGCATCAGGTGTGATTCCGCAGATATCAGCAATAATGGGACCCTGTGCCGGTGGAGCAGTATACTCACCTGCGATGACAGATTTTACCCTAATGGTTCAGGATAGTAGTTATATGTTTGTTACCGGTCCTAATGTGGTGAAGACCGTTACTAATGAAAATGTAACTTCGGAAGAATTAGGTGGAGCGAGAACACATGCTACTAAGAGTGGCGTAACTCATTTTACAGCTGCCAGTGATATTGTTTGTTTAAATCAAATAAAGCGATTGTTGAGTTATATACCGCAGAACAACAAGATCCTTACAGAAAAACTTCCTTATGAGCTTGGAGATGAATTGAGAGAGCAACTTGAAACCATCATTCCCGACTCCTCGAATAAGCCTTATGACATGCATGATGTTATAAAGGGAATTATTGACATAGATTCATTCTTTGAAGTCCATAAAGATTACGCCGAAAATATTATTGTTGGATTTGCAAGGTTAGGAGGTAGGAGTATAGGTATAGTTGCGAATCAGCCTATGAGTTTGGCGGGAGTTCTTGATGTAGATAGCTCGAGAAAGGCCGCGCGATTTACCAGATTCTGCGATTGTTTTAATATTCCGTTACTTGTATTAGTCGATGTGCCCGGATTTTTACCAGGAACAGATCAGGAATGGAATGGAATAATTCTAAACGGCGCAAAACTACTATATGCATTGAGTGAAGCAACAGTTCCTAGAGTAACTGTAATTACCCGTAAGGCTTATGGAGGCGCTTACGATGTTATGAACAGTAAACATATTGGTGCCGACATCAATTATGCCTGGCCAACCGCCGAAATTGCTGTAATGGGAGCGAAGGGAGCAAGTGAAATCATTTTTAGAAAAGAGATTGCTTCAGCTGAAAATCCGGAACTGAAACTTTCAGAAAAGGAAGCCGAATATGCCGAAAAGTTTGCAAATCCGTTCAAAGCAGCACAACGAGGTTTCATTGATGAGGTTATTCTTCCGAAGGAAACAAGACGGAAATTATTAAAAGCCTTCGCGATGCTAGAGACCAAAACAGTAGATTCTCCAAAAAGAAAACATGGGAATATTCCGTTGTAATATTAGTATCTAGTTTTATTGGTAATAGTATATTTGGATTTTAGAAGAAAGAAGAAAGAAGAAAGAAGCTGGAAGCTGGAAGTTGGAAGAGTAATTCGGGATGTGGCCCTTCGACAATTGCTCCGTTGTCACAATGCTCAGGGTAAACTGCACCACAGTTGGTTTATTCTAAAATATAATAATTCGGGATGTGGCCCCTCAACTATGCTCGGGACAGGCTGCCCCACAAAAGTGAAAAGGATATTAGATTAACTTAATTAGTAATATTATATTTTTGCAAACAATTTTAATTCGGGATGTGGCCCTTCGACAATAGCTCCTTTGTCACAATGCTCAGGGTAAACTGCACCACAGTTGGTTTATTCTAAAATATAATAATTCGGGATGTGGCCCCTCAACTATGCTCGGGACAGGCTGCCCCACAAAAGTGAAAAGGATATTAGATTAACTTAATTAGTAATATTATATTTTTGCAAACAATAGTAATTCGGGATGTGGCCCCTCGATAATAGCTCCTTTGTCGCTAAGCTCGGGACAGGCTGCCCCACATGAGTGAATATGAAATGAGATCAACTTAATTAGTCATATTATATTCTAGCAAATAATAGTAATTCGGGATGTGGCGCAGTCCGGTAGCGTACTTGGCTGGGGGTCAAGTGGTCGCAGGTTCAAATCCTGTCATCCCGACTGAATGTAAAATGATCCAGTGAAACTGGGTCATTTTTTATTTCCAAAAGTGTCAAAAGCAGCGCTTTTGTAAACGCATGGAAATAAAAAATGTGGACGCTGAAAGCGATCATTTTCCATTTGCAATGAGGGTTTATTAGGATTCTGCAAATCCATTTCTCTAAGTTTTTGTAAACGCATGGAAATAAAAAATGTGGACGCTGAAAGCGATCATTTTCCATTTGCAATGAGGGTTTATTAGGATTCTGCAAATCCATTTCTCTAAGTTTTTGTAAACGCATGGAAATAAAAAATGTGGACGCTGAAAGCGATCATTTTCCATTTGCAACGAGGGTTTATTGGGATTCTGTAAATCCATTTTTCTAAGTTTTTGTAAACGCATGGAAATAAAAAATGTGGACGCTGAAAGCGATCATTTTCCATTTGCAATGAGGGTTTATAAGGATTATGCAAATCCTGCAATTTAATTGGAATTATCACTGTGTCAAAAGCTCGGCTATTGTAAATGGTTGAAAAAAATGAATGTGCCTAACGCTGTTTTTACTTAACCCTAATCTGTCTTTGAGCTACAATAATAATACAGCGACCAAGTTTAGCTTGTTTATTTTAAGATTTTGGGGCTTGCTCTTAGTGGTTTTAAAAACATTATGAATCTTTTGATCTTTAGTCTTTAATTTCTTCTATGGGTAGTTTTCTTGCTGTGATATAAAGTTGTGATTACTAATCGATGGCTACATTTTAAAGTAGTAGTTGTTAAGTTTAAAACTTTACTTTCCAGTTTTTACAAAAAGTGTATTCAACGTTAGGCCTGTGAGTACTAAAATGATACCCGCTAAACTCCACATAGAATACTTTTCATCTAAAAATATGAGACCTAGTGACATTGTAAAAATAACCTCCAGATATTTTAACGGAGCCACAAAATTCGTCTGTTCCGACTGAAATGCCTTCGTCATAAAAAGCTGACCCACGTAACCGAACAAACCAAGGCTCAATAAAAAAAACCAATCTGTACCTTTAGGAGTTGTCCAATTTGAAAAGGTGAAAATTCCACTTACAATGGTCGCAATAACCATAAAATAATTTACAATTACTACTGGGTGATCACGGTCTCCGATCTTTCGAATAATTATAAATACCAGTCCACTGAAAATAGCAGAACCTAGAATGAAAAGCATTCCAAGACTATTTAAATCGTTGTCAAAACCTTTCATTAGTAATACTCCAAAAAAGGCGATTCCAATAAACAGCCATTGCAGAGGTTGAATTTTTTCTTTCAGAAAGAATAAGGCAAACAACATCGCAAAGATAGGGGAGGTGTACCTTAATGAAACTGCTGAGCCTAATTGCAATTCTTTAATTGCTGCAAAGAAGAGTCCTAATGAAATTAAACCTGCGAGTCCTCGTAGAATTAGTAAAGCTTTTTTATTGCCAAGTGGGGAGATGTTATAGCGCAATAGAAATCCGAGCGAGAATATAAGAGATCCTGAAGATCTGAAGAAGATTATTTGAGGTACATCAAATTGTTCAAGTTGTTTCACAAATACATTTAAGAAGGTAAATGCCAATGCACTTATAAACATGTAATACAGTGACTTTTTGAACATATGGTAGGATTAAACCGGCTAAAGAATCAAAAATAGATACATTTTAATAATTCTTTAAAGTAAAAATCAATTTATCTCGACAAGAAATTTTTCAAATGTATTAAAAGAAAATCGTTCTAGATTCTCTGCGGCTTCTGCTTCGAAAATTGGGATCGTTAAAACAGGAACGGAGAATTGATTATAGGGGCATTTATTCTTTTTATTCGTAATAACAATTGCGCCATCGATACTTCCATCACCAATATTCTTTAAGTATTCAATTTCCTTTTTTTCACTTTTGAAGGATTGAAAAACTAGAAGTCTATACCCAAGACAATCTGCTATTCTGTGAAAATAAAAAAGCAGATTTCCATAAAAAGGCACATTCACCTGAGGCAGAATAACTGCGACTGTATGACTCTTATTTTTTCTTAAACCAACGGCAAAACTATTAGGAACATAGTTGTGTTTCTTAGCAACTTCCACAACAATTTCTTTAGTTTTTAAACTAATATCTACCCTGTTATTAAGAGCTTTTGAGACTGTGGAAATAGAAAAGCCTGTTAAGTGCGACAATTCTTTTAAATTAATCGATGCATTTTTTTGGTTCATTTCTTTAATTCTGCAATTATCTCAAGAGAGGACTTTGTCAGTTCTCGGATTTTATTATAGTCATAATTTCCGCTCGCATCCTTTACAATTAATTTAGATCCCATACCAACACAAGTAACACCAGCCTTAAACCAACTTTCCAAATTTTCTTTGGTAGGTGATACACCACCTGTAGGCATAATACTTGTCCATTGACAAGGCCCTTTTATCGCTTTTACAAAATCGGGACCATAGATACCCCCGGGAAACAGTTTTACAATTTCGCAACCTAATTCCTCGGCTTTTGCAATTTCGGCTAAAGATCCACAACCTGGTGACCATAGCACTTTCCTACGATTGCAGACTAGCGCAATATCTTCTCTTAAAACAGGAGTTACAATAAAATTGGCACCTAAAGCCATGTATCTTGATGCAGCAGCCCCATCGGTTATAGAACCAACGCCTAGAATCATTCCAGGTAATTTTGATATTGCATATTTATTTAGTTCACTAAAAACATCTTCGGCAAAATCGCCTCTAGCAGTAAACTCTAATAATCGTGCTCCACCATTATATAAAGCATCTAATATTTTTTTGCAAATTGATATATCACTATCATAAAACAACGGAACTAAGCCCGTTTTAGTCATAATATTTGCAACATTAATTCTTGAGTGTTGTGCCATTGTATTGTGATTTATCTTGAGACTTTACCAGATTCGTCTCCACTTAGTAGTTTTTCAATTTCGTTGAGGGTAATTAAATTGTAATCACCAGATATAGTATGTTTTAAACAGCAAGCAGCCACTGCAATATTTAAAGCTCGTTGTTTGTCGTTGCTATCGTTTATCATTCCGTAGATTAATCCACCCATAAACGCGTCACCACTACCAACTCTATCAACTACAGGAGTTACTTCTTTAACATCTGCATTGAATATGTTTTTACCATCATATAATATACCGCCTATTCTTTGATGCGATGCGCTAACAGAGTATCTTAATGTGGTCGCAACAGTTTTTAAATTAGGGCATAATTTAAATAGTTCATCATATATAACAGGTAATGATTTTTCATTTTGATAGTTTGGCTTTACTTTAGGTTTTCCTAACATAAATAGAGCAGTGTCAATATCTCCTAAAATAATATTACTATATTTTAAAAGTTCTGGCATGATTTGATCTGGCTCCTTTCCGTATTGCCAAAGTTTAGATCTATAATTTAAATCTGAAGAAATTGTAACACCTAGTTTATGGGCAACTTTTATTGCTGCTAAACATTCTTCTGCGGCAGATTCAGAAATTGCAGGAGTAATACCACTCCAATGAAACCAAGTAACATCTTTTAATACAGACTCCCAGTTTATAGCTCCTTTTGTAATAGTTGCCATCGAACTATTTGCTCTATCATATACAACATTACTACCACGAGTTCCAGCACCTGTTTCAAGATAATAGATACCTAAACGGTCGCCACCATATATTACGTTTTCAGACTTCACGTTAAATTTACGCATCTCTTTTAACGCACAGGCTCCAATTTCATTATTAGGTAATCTTGTTATAAATTCAACGGGAATTCCATAATTTGCTAATGAAACTGCTACATTAAATTCTCCACCACCATAAGAAGCAGCAAAACTTTTGGCTTGAGAAAATCTTAAATGACGCTCTGTTGAGAGTCTTAACATGATTTCGCCAAATGTGACAACTTTACTCATTTTTTGAATTTTATTACTAAACTTCACTTTTTAAAAAGCCAAATAGCTTTATTATTTAATGTCTAATTTAAACTTAAAGAAGATACGTTAAATAATAAAACTACTTGACAATTAGATTATAATTTTAAATTCCTAACGCTTGTCCTCCACCAATTTGAATGGTTTCAGCTGTAATAAAAGCGGCATCTTTACTTGCTAAAAATGAAACAACAGAAGCTACATCTTCCGGTTGGCCTAAACGGCCCAACATAATATTATTTGCCCAAGATGCAAAAACTTCTGGCTTTGTCGCTTTAATTTGCGCATGAAATGGCGTGTCAATTGTACCAGGAGATACTGCATTAACTCTGATACCATATTCTGCTAGATCTTTTGCTAATGCTCTGGTTATTGCATGAACACCAGCTTTGGATGTACCATAGATTCCTGCTCCGGGACCTCCAGCAGTCCATCCTGCATTTGAAGTATAATTAATAATGGAAGGGTGCTCTCCCTTTTTAAGGTATGGTATTGCTGTTCTAGAAGCAAAAAATACTGAATCGAGATTCAGTGCCATTACAGATCTGTAAAACTCGGTGGTCATTTCTTCAAACCTAGATCTTCCACCTAAGCCACCAGCGTTATTAACAAGTAGATCAATTTTACCGTATTTTTTTCCAATCGCGTCTATGTTTGATGTTACATCTTCTTCATTTGTAACGTCGAAACCATAATATTCTGCAGTGATTCCTTCAGCCTTAAGCTCTTGTATTCTTTTAGCTCCTGCTTCGTTGTCGATACCATTTAAAACTACCGTATATCCATCATTTCCTAATCGCTGTGCTACTGCAAAACCAATTCCTCCTGTTGCTCCCGTTATTACAGCTACTTTTCCTTTTGCTTTACTCATATTTTTTATATTTATTCTATTGAATTATAATTGTTTTCTTTT
Organism: Ulvibacter antarcticus; assembly: GCF_003688405.1. GTDB lineage: Bacteria > Bacteroidota > Bacteroidia > Flavobacteriales > Flavobacteriaceae > Ulvibacter > Ulvibacter antarcticus. The sequence continues at coordinate 773,878 of NZ_REFC01000012.1, read as the reverse complement.
TATTTATTTTCTACTGGCTCTATTTTTTTAATCAACGCGAAGATTGATATCACGGCCATTGGAGCTAGAATAGCGATTACTATAAATGCGGGTGTATATGATACAGAAGCAATAGATGGGATTAGTGAGTTCATTATGATTACAGAAACTGCCGCAACACTTCCTGCTAATCCTGCTAATGTACCAACTGATGGCCCTTTTAATAAATCACTTGATATTGTTTGGATATTCCCAATTGCGAATTGAAATCCGAAGAGAACTACAGCGACTATATATATGAATGTCATTGGATTATTTTCTGTTACTAAGAATATAATGCCTAGTAAGCCTAAAAAGATCAAGGTACACCCAATGGTAATTGTAATCTTTCTGGCCGCATCAACAGATTTTGTTTCCATTAATTTTCCTGAATACCAACCACCAATTATACTTCCTGCCATACCTCCTAAATAAGATATCCAGATAGTAGAACCAATTTCTTCTATACTGAATCCAAATTTTGAATTTAAATATAAGGGCATCCACCCAACAAATAGCCACCAAATAGGCTCAATAAAAAATCTAGAGGCTAGTACTCCCCAAGATTCCTTATAACTTAGAATTTGTACTACACTTAGTCCTTTTCCTTTCTTTACATCACATGCAGCTTTCTCAATTTGACTGTTCATGATAAGATTTCTTTCTTTCTCGGTAATCCAAGGATGAGATTCAGGAGTAGTCTTATTTATAAATAACCAGGGAATTACCCAAAGTATACCAATTGCTCCAATGATGATAAAAGTTGATCTCCAACCAAAATGGCCATATAAAAAAGCTATTAAAATCGGTGCAATAACGCTTCCTAATGAAGCACCAGCATTAAATATACCTTGTGCTATAGCCCGTTGTTTAACCGGAAACCATTCTCCATTACTTTTAACGGCTCCAGGCCAGTTTCCAGCTTCTCCTAAACCTAAAAGAGCTCTAAATAATGTCAATGAAAATAATCCTTTAGCGAATGCATGAAAGATAGATGCAACAGACCAAACAACAATTGATACTGTAAAGCCCATACGTGTTCCAATTATATCATATAATTTTCCTGATAAAAATTTTCCTAACGCATAGGTAACCATAAAGACGTTTAACATAACGGCATAGTCAGATTCGTCCATACCAAGGTCTTTACCCATCTCTGGCCACATCACCCCAAATGCTGTTCTATCAATATAATTTATAACCGTGGCTAAACAGATTAAAGATATAATCCACCATCTTAGTCCTTTTATTTTCATGATATTTCGTTAAATTAATTCACTCAATTCTTTAATTATTTGCACCTAATTTAGTTAAGGCATCAAACAGGTGTAATAGTTTGAAAATTCTTTGATTATTCGGGCAATAGGAAGCTTGTGTAGAAAAATGAGTCTACCACATAAATATAACCCCCCTCCAATATTTTTTAATTTGTTAGAAATTAAGCGTGCAACTTAATTCTCTAACATTCCAATTATACATTGTAACAATATTTGTATAGTTCTTTAAAATGTTCCTTCATTCTTTGTTTGGCCAACTGAGGATTCTGATCCTTAATAGCTTCATAAATTAAGCGGTGTTCTTCAATTCCGGAGTACGCCAAGGCAGCATCGCAGACATGATATTTTTCAAAATTTATAATTATTTCGGGTGTAATTATCAACATAAATGTATTCATTGTACTATTGCCACTTGCTTTGGCGATGGCTAAATGGAAGAGTAGATCTTCTTGTACAGCGTGTTCGCCTTTTTCAACTTTAGTAGCGTATGCTTCCAGAGCTTCTTTCATAATATCAAGATCTTCTTCCGTTCTTCTAATCGCCGCCAATCTTGAAGTTTTTAACTCTAAAAGAATTCTTGTTTCAACGAGTGATTTAAATTCTGGAACTTCAAGACGTAAAATGTCATCAATCATTCCGTTTAATGCAACTACTCCTATATTAGCAACAAAAGTTCCACTCTGTGGTATTGACCTGAGCAAGCCGTAGAATTCCAATTTCTGAATTGCTTCACGAATGGTACTTCTTGTAACTTCAAATTTTTCTGAAAGCGTTCGTTCGGAAGGTAGCTTATCTCCAGGCTCCAAATTCTTATGGTTAATAAGCTTTCGAATCTTATCAATTACTTCCTTCTGAAGTGTGCGTTTTTCAGTTGAATTAAGTATTTCGACTTTCATAGTCTTTATATTTTCAATAATTGGTTAACCAAACAATAAAATTTAAAGTTAGAAAAATCTTGTAAAACTGTATGGTTAACCTCTACATTTTTGTTTTTTCAACTAGCATACTCTTTATAATAAGTTTTACCGGCCCTTAACAAGGCCAGTAAAACTTTTAACGAATCTTGATTGGCTAATCAAACATTCGTTAATGAGACACCTTTATACTGTTATAATTAACTTTTGCAAATGCATCGGAATGATTAGTATCCAGGATTCTGAGTGATCACTTGATCACTCGCAAGAATTTCTGAGATTGGAACTGGAAACACATGATAATTGGGATTAATTGTTTCTCCCATTTCAGCGTCAACGGTACCTGTTCTAACTAAATCAAACCATCGATGTCCTTCAAAAGCCAACTCTAGTCTTCTTTCATCTTGAATAGCCTGTCTAACTAAAGCCTGAGTATTAATGACAGTATGATCCAGAGCAGCTAATCCAGCCCTAGTTCGTATAGGATCCAAAAGATTAAGTACATTCTCAGCGGAAGAACCATTTTCATTTAATGTTTCAGCATATAACAGAATAACATCTGCTAATCTCAGTTCTATCCAGTCGAAATCAGCTCCTCCTGATTGAGGATATTTAGGAGACGATAAAGTTGTTACATCAATAGTTACAGCTCTTCTTAAATCTCCAGGACTAGCATCAAATGCAGCAATTAAACGTGGATCTAAAGGATCTAAAGATTTGGTGTCAAGACCACCATACCATTCCCAAAACTCGGAAAAACCATATTCATCTACTACAGAACTAGATACTTGAGTTGCAAATATAATTTCTGAATTCAAATCTGTAACAAAAATATCAGCAAAGTTAGCCTCTAAACTAATCCCTGCGCCAGCAGCTCCGTTTACAACAGCAGCTAGAAGTGGTTGCGCGCTGCTATAATTCCCCATATGCATATATACTTTGCCTAATACGCCTTGTGCAGCAAGTTTTGATGCTCTACCATTAGTATTTGTGGTACCCAAAGCACTTATTGCATCTTGTAAATCAGGTATTATAACGGTACTATAAACATTAGCAGCCGGTTGTCTTGTTAAATCGAACGTAGGGATGTCGCCTATGTCTGGTGAAGTTAAAATAACAGTAACATCGCCAAACACTTGGACAAGTTTAAAGTAAGACAAAGCCCTAATAAATTTAGCTTCACCTACTTGAGTAGCATCCAATGAATTTTCGATTACGTTATTCGCGCTTAATATTGACCGGTATAAAGCCGTATATAAAGGGCCAAAAAATTGATCTTCCATCGCTGTTAAACCAGGACCGTAAACATCAAATTCAGTGTAAGGAGATTCTAACATTAAAGCATTATCTGCTCTGAAGTCTCCCATCACTCCCATTGGCGTAACAGAGCCAAGCTGATAGTAATATGCCGCATTCAAAACTCCTTCAAAATCTGTCAAAGAATCTGAACTAGCAATATTTGGTGGAGCTTCATCCAAATCCGTACTACATGACATTGTTAACAACAATGATCCTAAAAATAATATATATAATTTTTTCATTTTTTCCTTAATTTAAAAATTAACATTAAAACCAAACGTAAAGCTTCTAACAATTGGACTCGCACCTACTTGCACTCCATAGGTAGTAGGTCCTAAATAATCACTTTGCGTAATCTCTACACCTTCCGGATTATAAGAGGTATAATCGTCCCCCCAGACATACAACAAGTTAGTGGATGCAAGATATACCCTCGCCGAACTTATACCCACTTTATTAGTCAGTTCTGAATTAAGGGTATAACCTATAGTCAAGTTTCTTAAAGCTAAATAAGAAGCATCTTGTATCTGCGCATCTAGTTGATTATTTGAATCTAAATAGTACTCCCCATTATGATCGGCAATACCATCGTTATCTGCATCAAAACTATCACGTACTCTTCCACCAAATTCTGAATTATAGTAAATCGGGTCGACATTCCAAACTTCCCCTCCTTGGGTTCCTTGAAATTGGAACGACAAATCAAAACCCTTATAGTTTACTGTACTATTGAAACCATAGTAAAAATCTGGTGTATTTTGTCCTATTTTGACTAAATCTCCACCCTCTTCAACTGTTTTTGTTTTATCAATTACACCATCACCATTTTGATCAACGACGTAAAAAGCTGAACTATTAAGGCCAATAGCTCTTGTTGGGTCTTCTATAAAACTATCTTCAACTTGTCCAGTGGTTTCTAATCCCCACATTTCTCCAATTTCTCCACCTACATAATTTCTAAACACGGGACCTCTTCCACTTTGACCGTAAATTACATTAGGTAATTGATCTAGACCACCTAAATCTGTGATTTCTGTTTTCACTGTAGAGAAGTTGGCTCCAATATCCCATCTCAGATTATCTTGTCTCACAATGCCTGCGGTTAATTCAAGTTCTAAACCAGAACTTCTCACATCACCAGCGTTTACTCTATATGTAGAGGTACCGAAAACTTCAGATACACTTTGATTAATTAAGATGTCTTCAATATCAGATGTGTAGTAATCTGCACCAATTCTAATACGATTGTTTATAAAACCTAAATCAATTCCGTAGTTAGTCTCTGTATTTGTTTGCCAAGTTAAATTCGAGTTTGCTATATCCGACGGGATTAAATATCCAGTCCCTAACACCGTTGCTTGAGGGTTCAAAAGACTCAATGAATTGTATGCCCCTAAATCAGATGTAGATCCTAAAGACCCAGTACTAAACCTTGGTTTTAATAAACTCAAGAAGTCTAAGTTATAAAATGATTCTTTATGCACGTTCCATCCTAAAGAAATCGCCGGAAATGTAGCGTATCTTTCATTAGCCCCGAAACGAGAATCACCGTCTCTTCTCACAGATGCCGATAGCAAATAACGATCGTCAAAGGCATAGTTAATTCTTCCAAAAATGCTCCATCTTGAAATAGTCTCGTCTCTTTCACTTACAGTAATATCTGCCGGATCTAACAGGTTATAATTTACTATATCGGTAAATGGCACATTGGTTCCTGCTGTAGCGGTACCCCTGAAATAGATCTTTTGAAATTCAACTCCAGCTACCGCAGATATATCATGCTTACCAATTTCTTTTGCATAATTCAAAGTAGTTTCACTTAAAGTTGAAGTTTGTTTTATATTGGTTTCGTCTAAGGCAGTTTGATTAGTACGTGCCCTGGAATCAAACTCAAGTCCTCTCCAGAAATAGTCTTTGGTATCTCTAATATCAGCTCCTAGAACAACTTTTATATCCAAATCATTTAAGAGGCTGTACTGTAAAAATGTAGACACATTTGCGAAATAAGTTTTTTGATATCGGTCTGTGTTGTCAAGCTTCGTTGCAGGACCTGCATCTCCAGATCCTCCAATACCATTACCGCTTCTTCCATAATGCCAGTCTTGCGCCGTATCCCCAGGTTGTAGTGTATAGATGCTATTATTAAAAGGTGCATCACCTCCTCTATAACCATCGTCAAACGGATCAAGTCCCAAAGCCTGCGCTTGCTGATCCAATTGTTGAACAAATGCAATAGACGCTTCGGTATGGTAAATAGGACTAACGCTATAGGCTCTTAATAAATCTCTCTGGTCATGACCTACAATATCTCTATCTGCTGCAAATCCGTTGAAACTTAATCCTGTCTTGAACTTATCCCCCAATTCAGTATCGATATTTAAACGCGCATTAAGTCTTTCATAACCTTCAGTCCTTACAATACCATCTGTGTTTTGATAACCAATTGAAGCAAAATAATTTGATTTTTCAGTGCCCCCGCTATAGCTGAAGTCATGATTGGTACTATAACCACTTCCGTAAAGCCAATCTTCTACCGCTAAGACGTCAGGTGAATTTTTATAGGCATTTATCTTATAATTCACAAAGGCTGGATCCAATTCAGAAACATCGTACCTGCCACTAGCTATACCAGTTTCTAATGTGTTGGCCCATTCTCCAGCTGTCATATTTATTCTATCATTCTTATATTTATTTGATATGCTTGCATAGGCATTGTAACTAAAACTTGGTTTGCCCTCTTTTCCTTTTTTGGTGGTAACTAAAATAACCCCATTTGCTCCCCTAGAACCATAAATGGCAGCTGAAGCAGCATCTTTTAATACCTCAACACTTTCAATATCGTTTGGGTTAACAGTCGCTAAACTTCCTGAAATCGGATACCCATCCACAACAATCAGTGGATTTGAATTACCATTAATAGATGAAGCGGCTCTTATTTGGATTTTAGGATCTGCTCCCGGTGACCCATTCTGATTTTGAATCAATACACCCGCTAACTTACCTGCTAATGCTTCATCCACACGAGTAGCTTGAATTGCTGCAAGATCATCTCCTCCTACTTTAGCAATTGAACCTGTTACATGACTCTTTTTCTGTGTACCATAACCAACAACAACAACTTCATCTAAAGTGTTGGCGTCTTCAGTTAATGCAATTGAAAGGTTAGTTTGATCAGTAATTGTTACAATTTGAGTAACATAACCGATATAAGAAAATTGTAATTGATCGCCGCTTTTTACGTCAATTTCAAAATTTCCATCAAAATCTGTGCTTGCTCCTGTCGATGTGCCCAGAATAAGCACGTTAGCTCCTGGAATACCAAATTGGTCGACTACTGAAACTACAGTACCTTTTAGTTGGTAGTTGTCTTGCGCAATAATAACAATGCTACTAAAGAGCATCATAATTAAAGTTAGCTTCGTTTTTAAATTCATAATGAGATTTTTTAAGTTTTGGTTGTTTGCAAATGATAGGAACTTAAAAAGACAGTGGACCGATAAATGAATAAACAAATTCGTATTTTTGTGGCTCATGTTTTAATTAGTTACTACGTGAATTTTACTTCCCTCGAAAGAAGTATGATTTAAAAGGATAGGCGTGCACCTGTCCTTTTTTTTATGAGTATTCTTTTTGGTAAACCAAACTGGTTAACCACTTTGGTTTACCAAATATATTAAATTTTTGTTAACTCACAAGAAATTAATGAGTTAAATTTTAATTATTCCATGAAATCTTCCCGAATAGGGCTAAAAACATCAATAAGAACCCCGGCCTTCGTACAAATTGCCCCATGCATTATATGCGGTGGAATGTAGAATGAATCTCCTCCTTTAACCGTTTTAGTCTCATTTCCGATGGTTAATTCATATTCGCCACTTTCAACGTAAGTTACTTGTGAATGGTAATGTTCATGCATAACACCAATAGCGCCAACTTGAAAGTCAACTTTTACTAACATGATCTTATCGTCGTAACCCATTATTTTACGTTTAAGGCCTACTCCAACAACTTCCCAATCCATTTCATCGCCGAATATAAATTCTTTACTTGATCCAAATGTTTTCATAATAATAGTTTTGTTTTTATTTGAAATAATAAGCACCTGTCCATTGATGCATTATGTTATTTATTTTAATCGTGTGATTTTTTTCCTTTGAAGCATCTTTATTCGACATAATAAATAATCGGGTACTGCCATTTAAATCCGTAATACTTATACCCATATATTCTTCGGAAGAGAATACGACTTCCAAATCGGCGATATTAGAATTTGAATTTAATGCGAATTCAGACACAGGGCTATAACTACCATGTGATTCGATCGTGCTTGCAAATACAGTGTTTTTTGAATTCTTCCTCCGTATCATAAATCCGGCATCTCTTCTTAGATTAAATTCCGGGTCATTAGCTCCAATTCTAGTAAATAGTATTTGATCTGCTTTATTTGTTGCTGAAGTTAATGAGTAAAAGTTACCATGATTTAACCAAGACAGTTTTGTATTCTCTTCCGAAGCATTACCTATCCCTTCAACATAAAGATGTTCATATCCGTTTGCGCCCCCAAGTTTCTTTAGTGTTTGATGAGTTTTATAGTCAACATTGGTTTTTATAACCTGACCCATAAAATAGTAGGGTAGATCGTATTGATTCGTTGTATTGGAAGTTACCTGCATAAGGTCCAGCACATAAGGTTTTTCAAAATTTTCGTCTTTTATCATTACCAATGTGCGCTGCATTTGAGTCCCCGGATAAGCGTTGTTTTCTTTGGCACTTACCACTTGAATGGCTTCATTTGCAACATCAAAAAGATATAATTCTGAAAAATGTTTACTGCCAATTTCATATTTCCCCTCAAAATGCGAAGTTTCATTCTGAATTAATGTATTATGGGCAATCGTCTGTTTTGCCCAACTAGAGTTTGCCTGTAAATAGTTACCTCCTCCTTTTTGTTCGATATTGACAAAACGAACCAAACCGTAATCCTGAAGTATCTCGTCTCCTTTTTCATAAAGTGAAAAAGATAACTTATCGTAATGACCGTGACTCAATCCTTGGGCTGCATACTTAAAAACGAGGGTCATATCTTCATTACCATATCTCAAAATACCAACGCCTCCTTGTTTGCCATCTGAACCATCTGAAAGATTGATTGATTTTTTATTAAATGGTTTTGCTTCACCATTTTTTAATCCCAATGCTACAGACAAACCTGAATCATCTAATAATACATTATTTTGTTTTTCGGCAATGCTTAGAAGTCCTGGATGATGTCCTCCATAATGATATGCAATATCCACTGCCGTAACCAACTCTCTTGAAAAATATGACATTCCTTTTTGACCATCATTAAGTGGAAAAAACTCACCGTCTGCATCAGAAAGATTTAAAAGAGCATCCACCGATTTTAGCAGCACACTATCTTTGTGCTGAAATATCTTCAGTTCCGGTTTTACATTTTGTAAACCTTCAGCGAAAATTAAAAATGGATACATCGCATAACGCTGATAATAGGGGCCTTCAGTATAATAACCGTCGGGTGAAAAAGGTTCTTCCAAATTGGCTATGAAACCTGCTTTTCCATCTTTACTTTTAATAAAGCCTCCATCATTATCTTTTGCATTAGGATCCAAACCGTCGTGCTTTATTCCATAGAGTGCACGTTCTATTAATTCTTCATCATTCATCACTAAACCAATCATACCAACTGCGGCATTTCCCCATGTACTGTGGTTGTGAATGCGATTGTAAAACTGTGGATTCTCTATTGAAATAAAATCGGCGAAAGGTCTAAAGAGATTCTTTTCTAATGTTTCACGTTCTTCAGCAGTTAAATAATTATAAATACAGTCATAAGCCTGACTAACATATACCAGCCAATTTGAATCGTTTAAACATTGCCAAAACAATTTACCTCTGGCGTAAGATCGCGTTTGAGGATGAATAGGTAATGTTTTATACATTGCTTCATACTGAAAGAGCATATCACGAACATACTTTGCATATTTCTGATCGTCTAAAATCTGATATAAAATTCCTGCTTTTTGAAGAATAAGAAAGTTTTTCTTATGACGAGTATGAGTATAACCTCCTGAAAAATCTTTCGGAATAGGTACTTCTATTCCAGATGCAATTTCAGTATCCACTTCATTTTTTACAGCTTCAAGAGAGGCATCGAAAATGGGAATACTTCCTAGATTCGCTTTTATTTTTTCTACACCTGCGCTAGTTATAATCAAAGAGGGGTGTGCATTATTTGATATTTCCGAAGCAGAAGAAGAAAGTGTTGGGGACGACACTTTATCTTCTGCACAGGAAATAAATATCAATAATGTTGAGATAATTATTATTAGAGTATTATAGTTACTAACTATTCTCATTCAAAGAATTTTAATTGGTTAACCAGATTGGTTAACCAAATATACACATATTATATTACTAACCAAGCATTTACACATTTAGTTTATTATAAATTGAGCTTAGAACATAAATATTCAACTGTTGTTCACACATAATTTGACTAGAATTACATATTGTAGACGCCGCCATTGATGTCTAATGTCGCACCGGTAATAAACCCGTCGTATTCGGATGCCAGATATACAACTGCTCGTGCTACATCAGCTGCGTTGCCCGCTCTTTGAATTGGAATTCCGGCCGTTGTTGCAGTCGCTGATTCATTCGTAGTATGTGTATTGTGAAATGAAGTTCCAAGGATAAGACCTGGAGACACTGCGTTGACTCGGATACCTTGGGGTCCCAATTCTGACGAGAGGGCTCGTGTTAGGGTTAGGATAGCACCTTTACTTGTAGAATAAGCTAATGATCCAGGATGGCCCCCTTTACGCCCAGCAAGTGATGCCAAATTCACTATACTGCTGTGATCATTTTTTGCTAAATATGGAGCCGCTGCTCGCGTCACAAACATCATGGATGTAAGATTGATATCCATTACTTTATGCCAAAACTCAGTCTCCATTTCGCTTAACATTTTACGCGCAACTAGTGAACCTGCGTTGTTGATTAGTATATCTAATCCACCAAATGCTTCTACCGTTTTTTTTACTATCGCATTCGCATCAGTTTCTTTTGTTAAGTCACCAGCTATTGCAACCGCTTTTTGCCCTTTGCCGTTTGCATATTCAATTAATTGATTTGCAGTTTCGGCACTGGAAAAATAATGAATGGCAACATTAGCACCGCTATCAATAAAATGCCTTGTAATCGACTCTCCAATTCCTTGAGCACCAGCGGTTATTAGAACATTTTTGCCAGCTAATTTATTATTGTTTATCATCTTATTGCTGAATTAATCGGTTTAATCATTTTTGGTGAAATATCCTTCATTGGATACGGCCGCATCACTTACAGAGATCGTTGCTGTTTTAAACCATACCTCTGCGTAGTTACCATCTGCATATTGTTTTTGAAGATTGCCACCATGTGTTTCAGCACCAGAACACCAGTTCATATTTTCATCGGGAGACTTTCCATTGGTTTGATTGTAAGCGCCAAGCTTAAAAAAACAACCTTCACCAGCGTAGGCATTTTTACGTTCAACTCCGTCTTGACCAATTGGCACAAATAATTTTTGTGTTTGATCTGGTATATCTGCAGTTGTTGTATATTCAGATTCGATTAAGTTTTTTGTAAACGATTTTGTTTCATGACCTTCACTACTAAATTTTAAGGTCATAATACCATCCTTAACTTCGACTTCATAATTAAATTCTTCCCCTAAAGTTATACCGTCATTAGGTTCTTCCGGATAGGTCTTTGCATCAGTACCAACTACAGAAAAGTCATGGCCCCAAACAGCCGTGGAATAATCCCATCTTCCAGAATTATCATCACCTTCTGTATTGATTTCATAATGCCAAAAAACTGAGCCTTTGGAATGGCCGGGGAATTTCTTATAAAATATTTTAAGTGGTTCGTTTTCATGTAAATCTGCACTATGAATCTGACCTACAACGACAGCGTATGAAGCCGCTACACGTGCATCACCAGTCGCAGATACATTCATTACCTTAAGTGTAGCTGTTAATTTATCATTAGCAGTTTTGGGATACCATTTTTTTACTTGCGCCAATTCGGTTCTTGTATTGTTTGAAGTTCCATGTGTGTCTCCACCATTTGGAGACTTAAATACAACCCAATCGCTTTTGCCATCATTTGTGGTGAAAAAGAAATCTGTATTTTCAAAATTGTTTGCAATACCAGCATTTGTACCATCACCTAAAATTAATTTCCAATGATCAAAAAATGGAATAACATCACTTGCATAAACTGTTTTTGCAATTTCTTTTTTGTTTGGTTCCTTCGCTTCATTTTTACAACTACTTAATATTATGAGAAGAGTAAGAATTATGAACGTTGCTGATGATGTAATCGTTTTTTTAGTCATTTGTATATTATTTGGTTTCATATTTTTCATCTTTAATTAGTTATCAGAAATATTCCAGAAGTGCTACTATACCATTGTATGAAATCACTAATGAAAAGAAAAGCGCAGCATACAAGCCCATATAAACACCTACGCTAGTGGTATAATCTTTCATTACTTTTTTACTGCTTAGCATAAGAATAATACCTAGTACTACAACTGGAAGCACAAACACATTAAAAACTTGGGATAGAATTTGGACTTCAATAGGATTTGCTCCAAAGGCAGGGCCAATTAAAGCCACCAGACATGCAATTGCAGTGATAATTCTAAACTGACGAGAATTGGTGTCTAAGGTTCCCGATTGATAATCAGCAACCAGTAACGGCGCTATTAATAAACAAGGAAATATTGATGATAAGCCTGCGCTTAATGCTCCAAAAAAGAAAATAGTAACAGCCCATTTACCAGCTACCGGCTCTAAAGTATTTGCCATATCAAGTACTTGAGTCACCTCCTTACCTTGATAAAACAAAGCGCCAGCGGCTACTGCCATAATAACTCCACTAATTACAAAAATTAGAATGGCAGCAGTAATGGAGTCTCTTTTTTGTTGCTTTAAATTTTTGATAGTCCATCCTTTTCCTTTTACAAATAAGGGTCGTGATAGAAAAGTAGCCGAAGCCATAGTGGTGCCAACAAATGCGGCAACTAACATTTTACCACCCGGAACATCAGGTATCGTTGGTATTAATCCTTTTACAACATCTAAAGGAAGTGGCTGCACAAAGCATAATGACAATATAAACGAGAAACCCATTAGGGTTACAAATATGACGAGTATCTTTTCAAAAAAAGTGTACTTACCGACTAGCATTAGTAAGTAAAAAGTAATAATTATTACAATTGCAATTATTAGAACGGTTTCATATTTATAAGCACCTAATCCATTAAAATTAACTGCCAGTATTTCATATATAATATTTGATGAAATCCCTAAAATACCCATTAGTGAATTCCATTGTCCAAACGTAATTCCTATAATTATTAATATCGCTAAAACCTTCCCGTATTTTAAATGTTTTTTAAACCCAAAAAGTGCTGTTTCACCTGTTAGTAACGCGTAATTTCCATAAGCAAACATTAAAATTCCTGAGAAAATACAGCTTAATAAAAGCACCCATAATAATTGCATATTAAATTTACTTCCTGCAACAATCATAGAGGTTACGCTGCCTGTACCAATGGTGTAGCCAATTGCAAAAATACCAGGACCAAAACCCAAGATTAGCGCTATAACTTTCTTCAGAAATGATTTATTAGTCTTAGACGCTTCCATAATATTAGTTTATTGGCTTGTTCTTATTTCCAGTTTGTATGATGACTTTTTACTTTTACATCATCTAATCTTTGATAGGTATGTGCTCCAAAATAATCTCTTTGAGCTTGTATTATATTTGCTGAAGAGTATGCAGTTGTAATTCCATTGAAAAATTGAATAGATTCACTTAAACAAGGCACAGTAAGGTCATTGAGTACACATTGTGATACTACTTTTTTGACTGATGGTTTGTATTGATTAATGGATTCCACTAATCGCGGATTGTTTAATATGTTTTTTGTGTCTTTAAGGATATCGACTAAATCTTTCATTAAAGAGGATTTAATAATGCAGCCACTGGTCCAAATTCTGGCAATTTCACTTAAATTTAAATTCCAGGAATAAGCATTCGACGCTTCATAAATGAGTTTAAAACCCTGATAATGATTTATAATTCTTGCAAATTGATATGCTTCACGCACCTCATCAATGGCGATATCAACTTTTGCTTTTTTAGTATTTCTATAAATTTCATTATTTGCAAGTCGCTCACCTTTATTAAACGAAGTATATCGAGCAAATAGGGCAGAAGCTATTAAAGTACTTGGAACACCCAGCTCTGCCGAAGCAATAGTCGTCCAGTTTCCAGTTCCTTTATTAGCAGCTTTATCTAATATTTTTTTTACCAACCAATCGTCACCTTCCTTTTTTCTAAGAATATCAATTGTAATTTCTAGTAAATAACTATTAGCATTGTCTTTCCAAGTTTCTAAAATGTTGGCTATTTCATCCGGATTTTTAGCTGTAGATTCTAATATGGTACATACTTCAGCTAGCAATTGCATTTCAGCATACTCAATACCATTGTGTACCATTTTTATAAAATGACCACTTCCTTCGGGACCAACATAGGTACAACACGGTAAATTATTTTGGTCTTTAGCAGCAATTGTTTCTAGAAATAACTGAACACTTTTATAGGCCGCTAAGTCTCCACCTGGCATTATTGAAGGCCCTCTTAAAGCACCTTCTTCTCCTCCGGAAACTCCTGTTCCTATAAAATGAATACCCTTAGTTTTTAAATAATCAAAACGCTCTTTGGTGTTTACATAGTTAGAATTTCCTCCGTCTATAATTATATCATTTTTAGATAAATGTGGAAGCAAATCTTCTAATACAAAATCTATTGTTTTTCCTGCATTAACCATCAGCATTATTTTTCTTGGTTGTTGCAAAGATTTTACAAAAGCAGAAATATCGTCAAAAGCAGCTGCATTGGATAACTCAGGATATTCGTCTTTAAAATTTTTAGCGACATTTTCCTCAACACCTTCAACATGTCTGTTATACATTGAAATTTTAAATCCATTATTTGCTAAATTTCTACACAGACTTTTTCCCATAACACCTAAGCCAAATAATCCAAAGTCAGAGGTATTCATTAATTCTTTTTTTATGATTTTAATACTGTTTTCTGGTGATAAGCTACTATCTATTTGTATCGCTTCTCTAGGTTTTTCTAAAATATCAAATTGAGATTTTAATAATTCTGAGGGCATAAAATGATCCGTTCGACTATTCATTCTTTCCAAAATCTGCTCAAAGCTTCCAGATAAATGCACCCATTTAGTTTGGTTCTCTAAAGTATCACTTAACGTAATACGGTATTTTTGTTTCAGTGCTGAACATGCAATAACACAACTGTTCTTAATCAATTGCTTTTTGGCCAAATCATTTAAAGTTTCTAACCAACCTTGTCTATCTTCATCATTTAAAGCTTGTCCGCCAGACATTTTTTTAAGGTTGTTTTCAGAATGAAAATCATCACCATCAAAAAAAGGAATATGTAATTCTTCTGCTAGTAATTTTCCAATAGTGCTTTTTCCACATCCAGCAACGCCTATTATGAAGATTACTTTTTTCAATGATTTAATATTTTAATTATTCGGTGCTGTTCCTGAACCAACAGTGGCTTCTTTAAACCAAACTTCTGTATAACTTCCTTTGGCATATTGTTCCGCCACATTACCTCCAAAGATTTCTGATCCGGTACTCCAAACCATATTATCTACTGGTTTTTTACCATTAGTTTGATTGTATGCACCTTGTTTAAAAAACTGTAACTCATCGGCATAGGCATTAGTTCTTTCCGTGCCATCCCGACCAATGGTAGCATATAAGCTTACTATTTGTTGCGGAATGTCAGATTTTTTTGAATAGTCGGAAGTTATTAAGCTTTTTGTAAAGGTCTTAGTCTCGTGTGTATCACTTGAAAATGTGAGATACATGATGCCTTCAAAAACATTTATTTCATAACTGAATTCTTCACCTAAGGCAATGCCATCTTTGGGCTCTTCCGGATAAGTTGCGAGGCTTGTTCCTAGAACAGACATATCATAACCCCAAACGGCCGTTGAATAATCCCATCTTTCTCCATTGTCACCTTCCGTATTAATTTCATAATTCCAAAAAACAGAACCATTAGTGTGCCCAGGGAATTTTTTATAAAATATTTTAAGGGGTTCATTTTTATGACCTTCATCACTGTGAATTTGCCCAACTACCACCGAATATGATGCAGCAACTCTCGCATCACCAGTTGTAGAAACGTGTTGTACTTTTAATTTGCCGGTAAGTTTGCCACCAGTTTCTGGTATCCAGCGCTTTTTTTGTCCTAATTCTGTTCTTGTATTCCCCGAATTTTTGGAGGTAATACCAGAGTTTGGAGTTTTGTATACTACCCAATTAGTTTTACCATCGTTTTCAGTATAAAAAAAATCTTCTTTTGAATAATTTATTAAAGAGTCATTATGAGTACCATCGCCTAATAAAATCTTCCATTCATCCATAAATGGTAAGACATCGCTTGGGTATTTTACAATTTCATTGGTTTGTACAATTCCTTCGGAAATAGTTTCCGATTTATTTTTACAGGCAACAATTGCAATAAGAGCTAGTATTATTAAAGCTATATTTTTCATTTTGCTTACTTTTTAGAAAGACTAGTACATCAACTTAAGTTTCAAATTCTCTTCCACTTTAATTTCGCCCGAATTTGTAATTTGATTATTCGAATGTGAGTTATTTTTTGCTCCCCAAAGTAATGCAACCAATTTTACAGGATTATCTTTAAAGGTGTTTTCTGAAATAGCTACATTAATAATACCTCGCGTGTTTATCAGGATCCCGGTTTCTTCTTTTCCCCCGCAATTAGTAAAATTCGAATTGGTAACTAAAAGATTTCCACCAATAGTAGATTCATCATACCCGCCACGATAATAGTCGATTACATTGCGATTAACATTTGAAAAATCGCAATTTTTGATGGTTAAATATTCTGTGTTATAATCTCCTTTATCATCTGTTTCTTCAGATAATTCTAAGCCGTTTGTACAATCTGAAATAGCCGTATCTTGAAAGGTGATTCGTTCTGCGAATGATTCTTTGTACACTTTTAAGGCATAGTTAAAATCACTTATAGCACAGTCTAAAACGGTCAGCCCAAAATGAGTAAACATGTTTTTGTTTATACTTGAAAAAGCATATTGTGAGCTATTACCTTTTAAGACAACACTTTTCAAGTTTAAAAAACCCTTAGGATGCAATTCAAAAAGTGCGGTGTTTTCTGCGCCCGAATACGTTAGGATAGTGTTTAATTTATCATCAGATAAAATGTTGAGTCTTTTATGAATTTGTAATGAAGTTTCGATAGCATAATTTCCAGCCTTCAATTTTATAATATCCCCATTTTCGGCTTCATTAATTTTTATTCTTAGTTCATCAGCATTAGATACGGTATGGGTTGTTGGATCATTTGCTTCTACTTCATTTGAATACCAGTTTGTCCCATATTTCGTTTTATCTAAAATCATTGGATCTTTTGCCGCAGGATTTACACTAGCACCTATAGATGTATCATTTTTTCTAGAATTTCCGAAGATATCTTTTGAAAATTCATCGAATCCAAATCCTTGATATGCTTTAATTTTTAAAGTTTCTGAAGGCATGAAAATATAAGGAGCTATCTCTTGTACTTGGAAGTCTAAATTTTCCAGCCCATCATAAGCTTTAAATGCAAGCCCGTGATTGTTTATTACATTGCTTTTAAAAGTTACACCATCAGCTTCATCATGCTCAATAATAGGAGAAGGGTCTCCATTCTCATTATAGATAATATTGTTGGCTACCAAAGATCGAATAGGTCTTGCAGAACGAATTTCTGACAATGGCAAGACATCTTTCTGACTAATATTAGATCCTACCCCAAATTGCCAAGGCGAAGCACAATTTATGTAGGTGTTATAGGCTACCACAAGATCTGTAACCTGATTATATCTGTTTAATGGAGATTTTGGGATACCATTCATTACCGCTAACGGACTTCTAAAATTTTTCCCTATGATGCTGTAGAAATAGTTGTTTGTTACCGTATGACCTGTATTTATGATTCGTATTCCGCCGTAATTTTCGTTTACACCATCGCCAATAAAATAATTTCCATCAATGGTCACATAATTACCGTGTCGGGTAACTAATGAACCCTCACTTTGATAAAATACGTTATTTCTAAACTCATTGAAATTGGTTTTACTTGATATAATTTCTACCTCACCATTACATTTTTCAAATAGATTATTAGCAACCATAGTATAGCTCGGTGACATTGAAGTATAACTGTCACCTATTTGTATGGTTTCTCCACTAGCTCCACCTTTCGTTGGTCTTGGTCCAAAATGATTATTAATTATCTGGTGGTAGTTATTAATGCTTTCCCTTCCTGCGATGTCCACTCTTACCGTTGGTCCTCTATTTGTTTTTCCTTCAATGTAGCAGTTGCTCATGGTGTTGTGTCTTCCTCTAAAAAGCACCCAAAGATCTGAGTCATCACGTTGCATTTTATTGAAGTCTTCAATTACACTATTGGTAAAAGTACAATGATTTGCAAT
Source organism: Ulvibacter antarcticus (assembly GCF_003688405.1). Classification (GTDB taxonomy): domain Bacteria; phylum Bacteroidota; class Bacteroidia; order Flavobacteriales; family Flavobacteriaceae; genus Ulvibacter; species Ulvibacter antarcticus. Next base: position 755,720 of record NZ_REFC01000012.1, on the reverse strand, counting down.
GTTGTTATCATCAACTCTAAATTCTACAACGGCCTCAGTAGGTGAGTATCCGTTTCTAAAATGCAAGCCATCAACTACCAAATAGTTTCCGCCAAATTTTAAGCTAGAAACTCCTTCTATAAAAACTTTGCCCGGTGTTTCTGCTCGCAGTGTTATTGGTTTTTCATCTGTTCCTTCTGCTGCAAATAACAACTCAGAATCTTCCCAGATTCCGTTTTTTAATATTATGGCATCACCAGGTTTGGCATTTGCTACTGCCTCATTAAATTCAATGATGGTTTCAACTAAAGTGCTATTATTAGATGTAGTGTTACAGGAAATTAATAAGTAACTCATCAAAATAAATGCAAAAAATGATCTAAAATTTCGTGTCATATCAGAGCTAAATATAATTGGTTTACCAGATTGGTTTACCAAATATATGTATTTTATTCTAAGCTGCAAATTTTTAGCTGGAAACTTTTATGTTGAGGTTATTTGAAATTAACTATCTCAATAACAATATAACCTTTTGAAAATGATTAAATTAAAGGAGAGGTAAATCACAAACCATCATTTTTCAACTACTAGAAGTCTGTCAGCTTTATAATGAGGGTCGATAGGATTTTTTAAATTCTGTTTCTCAAATAAAAGTAAAATAGCATAAAATTATTGTCAAAAAATTGAAATGAACATTTATAACGAGACCTATACTTTTGAAGAAAATTTATAAATAGAAAAATGGGTTTGACCATAAACAGAAATCCATGAGGTTGAAGCTTTCAATCAACATTTAATTTAAAAGTGATCCAAGCTGTTAACTAGTTGCAAGAATTACAATCAAGGTAATTGCTATCTTCCATGGGGCTCCATGTCTGGTAAGGGTTCGTTATTTTTCAAAAATCTATTGAACCATTTAATTATTTGTTCTGTGACTTCCTTCGTATGCTCCGAAATTCCATGATCTCCTCCTTCAAATATTATAAGTCTGTATGGTATTCTGTTTTCTTCAAGTTTTAAAGCCAGCTGTAAACTTTGTTCAGGCTTTACGCGCCAATCTGCGTTACCATGAAGCATTAAAATTGGAACATTCTTAGGGAATTTATCAGTCCATTTTATGGCAGATCTCTTTGTTAATTCAATCTCTTTATTTTCTGAATACTTCGGAATTAATTCTGCTAAAACTGCCGTTTCCATTTTAGGTCTGTCTTCAATTATACTATAAAGATTTGATACGGCGCCACCTACAACCGCGGCTTTAATTTTATCTGTTTTGGTTAAAGCGATATAGGTCATCATTCCACCACGGCTCCAACCATACATTCCAATTTTATCTGTGTCGGCCGATTCTATTTCCTTTAAAACTTCAGTTAAAATTGTAATATCATTCACCTCGGCTCCTCCAAACTCCTCTTTTCCTTCACTTCCTCCATTCCCTCTGTATTGACTTGCAATAACCACATAGCCTTCTTTAGCAATGGCACCCAGTCTAATTGCTCCTGTAGCAATTGTAAGTGCGCTAAAATCTCTGTTTCCACCGCGATTATAAATAACACACGGATATTTGCCCTTTTTTTTAGGTTTTACTAAGAGGCCGTTTATTTTTAAATCATCACTTAAATAGGTGATTTTATAGATATCAATTCTGTCTAGATAATTGTACTCTTCTTTCCATTCTATCTTACCATTAATCTCCTCCGTTAAGCTTGAATAAATGGGAGCCCCTGAGATATCTGCTATTAGTTCCTTGCTAACTATAAGCTTTGTTTCCTGTGCTTTGCAGCTTGAAAACAGTAAGACAAAAATTAAAAGTTTATAACATTTCATAAGATTCTAAACATCTTTTTAATAAGGCCAGTTTACATGAATCGGTTTTTGCATCCATGGAAATTTTATAATTGAAAAGGCGAAAGGAGCTTTGCTGATTAGGAGGTCGTATGCTTTTTTTTCTACCGTTAATTCCCATCGATCCTCAAGTTCTGTTAAAATGCCATCGCGAACAAGCCAATTGCCTCTAAAACCAAGATTTGATGTTTCTCCTATTGCTGTCCAATGACCTATAGCTGCCTGAATAAGCCCTTCCATTAGATCTTTATCTGCCTGAATCAAATCAAGATCCGGAAATACAGGATCGTTAACAGACAAACCACTAAGAACCTTATTTAAAGGTAAATAAGACTCTTCAACATTTGCGTCTGTGGTTGCCAGGTATTGTAGATAACGACAGGCATCCATCTGATTTTCCTTATTAATAAAAGCATTGTCTTGTGTAAGTCCTAAGCGCTCAAAGAGCATAGGGAAAAAACTCTGAATTAAAACTAGACCGGCGCTTTTTATCGATATGGAATCGTTCATGATATGTAAAATGAGTTAATAATCAACTGATAGAATGAAGATACTTCTTTTTTGACTAACTAAAGTTTTCTGCTTCTAAAACGCAAATACGCCACCCACATTAAGACTGGCTCCCACATTGGTTTGTTTAAGTTCAACTTCTTCGGTTAAGATATTGGTTATTCCTATTAATCCTTAGAACCTGTGATTCATGCTAAATAAATAAAAAAATTAAATTTTAAATAGCTGTATAAATTATTAATGCACCGAACAAAAAGGCGAATGGTGAAATCAATTGAAAATATAATGGCTTAAGTATATCAGCACTTTTCATTGAGAATTTGTGATGTATTTTTCTTGGAACAACATAAAGAATTAGAGAAGTTATTAACATAACCCATCCGAAAACACTAAATGCAATAGGGAATTTGGAATAATCAGCATGTAAAATCAATGCAATCGCAGGGATTAATCGGATTGTTATTTCCGAATAGTTGATCAAATTTGAACTACCGGCTTTTCTCAAAGTTATTCTTGCCTTTTTTGGTGCAAATAGCATCACGAAACCAGCAAAAATGATAAAGATCCCAAATATTATTACAACCCATTTTGCAATCTCTAGTATCATAATTATTAAAAGTAGGAATTTCAATTCAATTCCTCACTAAGTCGTGATTGCATTTACCTGGTCGCCAATAAATTTAATAAATCTTATACTTATTACGATTAGTCAGCTTTTCCAATCAAAAAGAGCTATCCGTTCTGCTTTTATGTGGATCCGCTTGATTTATAATTGCTTTAATCGAAGCTCTCTAATGGGCATTAATAAAGTACCTTTGCCACGCATTATTTATCTATAGATATTTGTGATCCTTTCACACCATTTTAAGAATTATACGATCCTATTAAATAAATGAGCGAAAGCACTATTAAGCTAAATGTATAAGACATTTTTTTCTTTTAAATTAGGGCGTGCCCAAAAGGGTCGGGCTTTCCGTTGCAATTCCGCTCCGCCTCTGGCGAATGCGGGATTTACACTGCAATCCCTCACGCAAAGTTTTTACATTTACAATAACAGAAAGTAAAACGATCATTACACACAAGTAAAACCAAACAATGAGTACAGATATAAATCTAAGTAAGCCGGAACCTATTATTCTAAACAAGCAATTAGAATTGTTTAATCGGACTTCAGATGTTAAACTCACTATTAAAGCATTAGAAGCGGGTAAGCCGGTATTAATAACCGAGTTTTATAGCAACGGATTATTACTGCTCAAGGCATTAAAGATATATCTTCAAAAAAAACTCCCAAATAGCTCTTTTCAAGAACAACGTGAATATCGTGCGGAATATAATAAGCTATCCAATCTTATTTATGTGGAAATTGTAGCGCATAATTTAATACTTAAAAAATCACCCTCTATTGGTTGGCTAAAAAAATTGTATCCGGAATCAAGTGATTTTTTATTGACCTTTCCTCAAATACAAGGACTAAACAGTGCCTGGCAATGGTATAAAAACGGAATTTCTGTTCCTGTATTACGAAATAAAATACATCCTTATTACGGTACCTATTTCCCAACTCGTTTTGATCATTTAATACTTTTCGATAATTGGTTAAAACGCTATGATGGGCACAAAAAAACAGCGATAGACGTAGGTATTGGCAGTGGCATACTTTCTTTTCAAATGATAAAGTATGGTTTTCAAAAGGTTTTTGGCACAGATACAAACCCAAATGCCATTGTTGGATTAATCGAATATATGGGAGATACAAAGTTGTCTAGAAAGATAGAATTAGATGTTGCATCTCTTTTTGGAAAGTTCGAAAAACAAACCGAACTAATAGTTTTTAATCCGCCATGGTTGCCAAAATCTCATGATTTAGACAGAATTGATGAAGCTATTTATTACGATGAAAATCTATTTCCTGATTTTTTTGAAGGAGCAAAGCAACGACTTTTACCAGATGGAAAATTGGTGCTCTTATTCTCGAATTTAGCACAAATAACAAATGTGTCAAAAGAACATCCAATTGAAAAGGAACTAGCCGAAGGCGGGCGATTTCAACTGGATAACTATTTAAAAAAAACGGTTAAAAGTGCTTCAAATAAAACGAAGCGAGATCAGCATTGGCGTGCTTTGGAGGAAGTAGAACTTTGGGTACTAATAAATAAATAAGTTTTTGAGTAGCAAAGATTAAATTTGATCGTTTAAAAACAGCTGAGACTTTAAATTATGGCTTATAAAAGCATCCATGTCTTTATTTTGGAATAAATCTCTTTATTGCTTAACAAATCCATATGATTATTCTCAAAAGCAATCCACGTATTTTTCTTTTTAAAATTTAAATTTTTAGCGGGGTCACTATGTTGTCCAAGTGCACTTTTCAAACCCACCATATTGTCTCCTAATAGCTGGGTAGATCCAGATTTAATATCCTTTCCTACAACTCCGGCGATAGCATAACAATCAATCTTTTTCGGTAATGAGCTGCTCTGTCTTTGGTCGCCTCCCATTTTAAAACGATCGATGTCTTTCCAGTCTTCATCTACTAAACTCCCATATCTTAAATCTGTAACCCCGGCACTTCTTATTTTTCCCAATCGTGCAAATGGTTTGGCATAGGGAACAGCCTCTAAAACGACATCCACATAATTACCTGCCTGCTCTAAGGATGCGCCGTGGTGAGGGGTGCCTAAAAAAATGATTTTTTTGAGATGCTTCGTCCATGTTTTTTGCTGTTCTTCACCGTAATGTAAGGCACTTCTCGAGACTAAGCCACCCATACTATGCGCGACAATTATAAGTTCTTCAACGGGTACAGGCCAATGAAGCACCAGTTTTTCCAATAATTCATTTAAACTTTGTCCGTTGCTGGAAATATGTAAACCGCTATTATATAGCAGGTAAATGGGGGTTTTCTGAAGTTCTTTTCCTAACGCTGTTCCATGATTATGGTCATTTCTAGTCCATTGGATATCATTCATACATGAACCGTGTACCATTAAGAGAATTTTGCCATTGATTGACGGAAATGCTTTTTCAAGACTTTTTTTATTAATTAAGACAGTATTTGCCTCGTATCTTAATTGCATTTCAATCTGCAACGGATTTTCAGTTTTTTCCAAATAATCACCTACAACGCCGTTTAAAACAGCTTGTAAAGCTTCCCTTTCGGCGGTAGTCTTAATTTTTCCACTTACAGTTGCAAATTGTCCTAAAACATTATCTACACCACTGCCAATAAATCGAGTACTCCACCTTATGTTGTTATAAACTATTCCGGAAATATCGGTAATTAGATGCTGAATGGGGGTGGAGGGTAAAAAAGGAGGATGGACTATCCTTCTATGCATGGATTCGACCAAATCGGTTATTCCTATAGTAGCATCAGTAATTAAACGGCTAATTCCTTGTAGTTTGGAACCTGTTTTTTGTTTGTTTGACATCTAAACTGTTTATAAAACGTACTTTTTGAATATATCATCCAATGTTTTTTTCGGATCATGGCTTAAGCCGGGATGCGTTTTAGAGCTTTGAATAATTGTGCTTCTGCAAGCTGCTAACCATCTAAACCTGTCAGATAATTCCAGTTTCCCTATTTTCCCTCCTGAAGGTTCACCATCGCAAATTAATTTCCAGGCATTTAAGTAATCATTATATACTTCCAGCTCAATTTCAGTTGAAAATGCTTTTAACTTGTCTTCATTAATTTGATATTTTATTCCTAGAAATTTTTTCTGCTTACTAAAGAGAATTACTCCAACATTAAAGAATTCTTCACGTTCAACCTTTGGCACAATTCTTATTATGGCATATTCAAATGTATATCTATCTTGCATCGGCTGCTTCTTTAACTAATAAATCAATCATAGAAAGTTTTGCACTTAAAAATTCGATATACGCTGCTCTCATTTCGTTAGGACTTAATGCATCAGCTTCACTTAACAACCAGTCTTCGGGTATATTTGAAATTATTTCAGTAATTCTCTCATTTCTAAGTAAACCTTGGATTTCTTCCGAAGCTTCAGTTAAAACAGTTGCCTGTTGCAAAAGTACATGATCTGTGATGAGTGGAAATGTTCTAATAAGGTGTTTTTTCCAATTTTTCCAGTCATGGTGAAAATATAAACTAGCTCCATTGTCAATTACCCAAAGTTCATTATTCCAGTTTAACAAATTTGTGTTCTTGGAAGTTCTATCAATATTACTAATAAGACTATCTAGTATTACAACTTTTGAAGCAGTCATTGCATCTACATTTGAAACTAATGGATCATAAGTAATCGCACCTGATAAAAAATGCAACCCCAGGTTTAAACCAACACTAAATTTAAGCAAGTCTTGAATTTCTTCATCAGGTTCTGTCTTGCTAAAAGAATCATCTAGATTCATAAATACCAATTCAGGAACATGTAAACCAATTGTTCGCGCAATTTCACCTCCAATAAATTCAGCTATCAGCGCCTTCTTACCTTGTCCGGCTCCTCTAAACTTAAGTACATAAAGAAATCCATCATCGGCTTTAACTATAGCAGGAAGTGAGCCACCTTCCCGCAACGGCTGCACATATTGAATAACATCTACGCTTCGAATATCAATTTTATTCATGGACACGAAAGTACTAAAAATGGAATTTATGGAGCTTTAGTTATCGCTACTTATTTGAGTAACTTTTTCAATAGAATTTCGACATTAAATAATTTATAAATTCGCTTGAAATATTATTTCACTTGTCTTTTAATGGTGAAATTATATAGAACAATTATTGTTTCTACAAATTCTTATATTTCATTGTACTTCAGTATCGTTTTTCTACTAGGTTCTAGACAGTTCGAATGTTATTTAAAAGCTTCCTAACTCTTTTTATAGTAACAGATTATTGACATCTTCCGAAGCGTACATATACAAATTAGTTATAATGCCTAAAGTACTTTTGACGAAGGAGTATACAATCACATTTTGAAATTTAGCTATGGGTAAAATTGATTTTATAATGCTTTCTTTAATAACTAGATTAGGATGTTATTCTAAATTCAGTAAAAAAAAATATTCGTATTGTTCATTAAAAAACTATATTTGATAAACAATGATTTAAACATTGATGGTATATCAGCGTAAATAAATGTATTTGTACGAAAATCCCCAATTTCAAGTAGATATAACTTATATCTATTAGCGATTTATTTTGTATACATCATCGAGTTCGCTATTTTTATTTTAAACAAACCCTCTTAAGCATAGTAAATTCTAACTCAATGATGATAAAAGTTTCTGATTTCACCATTTCCAAATTTATTTCAAAAACCTATATCGGCTCACTGAGCCCAAATCAGAAGGACTTTGGCAATTCATAAACTAACAGAGTCCATAAAAAATCGATATCTACTTTTCATAATTACGTTATTAATTATAATTGTAAGTGTACTATTTATTATACACCGAAGTATCAATTTGCAAAAACAGGATGCTTACCTAATTAACAAATCGGGAAAACAACGCGCGCTAAGTCAAAACATAACTAAAATAGTGTTTTCTATTGATAATGACTCAAGCGATACTCTAAGATTAAATTCATTAAAGACAGTTATTGATGAATTTGAAAGCACTCATAATTATCTTATTAATACTAATAAAGAAGGGGAGAATAATAGTACGATTGATTCATTATTAAAAACTAGTGAGTTACAATTAAAAAAGATAGTTAGCTCCTCAAGGAATATAATTAATGATCCGGATTCTGAGTTCCTTATAAAGGATGTAAATACTATTGCAAAGGTAGAGCCATTTTTTTTGTTGACTATGGATGCCCTAGTCAACGAATATCAAAAAAACGCAGAGAAAAATCTTCAAAATTTAAAACTGATAATTTATTTTCTTGTATTAATAGCCGTTTTAATATTAATAGGAGAACTCCTTTTCGTTTTAACCCCTGGTTTAAAACAATTGTTTCAAAGAAATAAAGAGCTAAGAGAAGCAACTACTGAATTAGCTATTTCTGAAAACAAATTGAATCTGAACGCTTTGGAATTAAAAAAGCTCAAAAAATATTTGGAGGCTAAAGATGAGCATAACAAAATTTTTATTGAGCAAAGCCCAATAGCTATTGCTATGGTCGATAATAATATGCGGTACATAGCAGTATCCAAGCGCTGGATTACGGACTATAAAATGGAGGGTAAAGAGTTTATTGGCCGTTCTCATTATGATCTCTTTCCGGAAATAGGGGAAGAATGGAAGAAAATGCATCAAAGATGTCTTAACGGCGCTATTGATATAAATGATGAAGAACCGTTTATTCGTACCGATGGATCATTGCAATGGATTACTTGGGATGTAAGGCCTTGGTATGATTCAGATGGCAATATCGGAGGCATATTAATGCAAACAGGAGACATTACTAAAAGGAAAAAAACAGAGAATGAATTGTTGCGCAAAAATCAGTTATTAACTTTCGCAGAGAAAATAACTATGATGGGGAATTGGCAATGGGATCTCACTACCAATGCTGTAAAGTGGTCTGCTAATTTATTTCAAATTTTTGGACTCGATGAAAATTCAGATGTAAGCTATGACACCTATTTTAGTTTTGTTCACCCGGATGACAAGGAAATGGTGACTGAACACGTCCAAAAGTCACTTGAAGATAAAAAATTTGATGACCTATCGCATCGCATCAAATTAAAAGACGGTACTGTTAAAATAATACAACTCTTAGCAGAGATTATCACTAATAAAGACGGCGAATTAATAGAGATGATCGGTACGTGTCAAGATGTGACTGAGCAGAGAATGGCAGAAAATAAGTTTAGAGGATTATTAGAATCTGCGCCCGATGCTATGGTAATTGTGAATGAAAAAGGACACATTCAACTTATTAATAAACAAGCCGAAATATTGTTTGGTTATTCTGCGCTGGAACTAATTGAGAAATCTGTTGAAATTCTTATTCCCAAGCGATTTACTGGCAACCATGAAAAGTATCGAGATAGTTTTTTCACCAACCCTAAGGTTAGGGGAATGGGCGTGGGAAAAGAGCTATTCGGAATAAATAAAGAAGGAATAGAAATTCCAATTCAAATAAGCTTAAGTCCCCTTCAAACAGAAGAAGGTTTACTCGTTTCGGCCGCAATACGTGATATTACAGAACAAAAATTAGCAGAACATAAAATACTTCAAGCGAAAGAAAGTCTAGAAGTTTTAACGCAACATCTTACAGATCAAAATAATCAGTTGGCAGACTTTGCACATATTACCTCCCATAATTTACGTTCACCCGTAAGTAACTTAAATGCACTATTACATTTGTATAATATTTCAGATAGTGAGGAGGAAAGAAAATTATTGTTTGAAAAATTTGAGATCGTAATTAGCCATCTCACCTCAACTTTAAATACCTTAATCGAAGCTTTAAAAACTAAAAAAGGCGTCGCAAAAGAGATTGAATTTATAGATTTCGAGGAAATTTTGAGTATAACAAAAGAAATAATTTCAGGGCAGATAATTAAATCTAACGCAACTATAACTAGTGAATTTTCAAGAATACCCAAAATTAAATATCATAAAACCTATTTAGAAAGTATTTTTCTTAACTTAGTGACCAATGCTGTGAAATATCGATCACCCGATCGAAATCCTGAAATCCATATTGAAACGGAATATATCAATGATAAGATTAAACTTACATTTCGCGATAATGGATTGGGAATAGATTTAAAAAAACACGGACATAAACTTTTTGGATTAAATAAAACATTTCATAGACACCCTGAAGCAAAAGGTGTTGGGCTTTATTTAACGAAAATACAAATCGAATCTATGGGTGGGATTATTTCTGCAGCAAGTGAAGTAAATAAGGGCTCTGTGTTTACTATAATTTTTAATGAGGATAGGAATGAAAAACCTTTATAATATTTGTGTTATTGATGATGATAACATTTATCAATACACAATTTCAAAAACAATTCAAGCTTACAATTTAGCTAAAGAAATTATCGCTTTTTCGGATGGTGAAGAGGCTTTAGATTTCCTAATTAGAAATCTTGATGATAGTGCAAAACTTCCAGACATCATTTTATTGGATATTAATATGCCTATAATGGATGGATTTCAATTCATGGAAGAATATATTAAAATTAAACCAAGAGTAGGAAAAAAGATACTAATTTATATGGTTTCTTCTTCAGTAGACTCCAGTGATATACTTAGAGCTAAAAGTATTTCTGAAGTTTCAGACTATATAATTAAACCCATAAAGCCCGGCGAGCTAATTTCAATAGTGAATTCTTTTGAAACAACATAACCGAATTTTACTCAACAACTTTATATTTTTAAGCAGTGAGCATCATTTTACTAATTGTGAAAATCGCGATCTTCCACCAGAACATTTTCAGGAACTAGATGATCCACAATTATTGTCGATTTGTTTGAAAACTGCTTGTGTTTGAACTGCAGCACTAGTTCATTTTGAGACAGTGCTTTTATCTTGAAATATTTGTAACTCTCATCTATATTTAATAGTTCGGATAGATTATCTCCTGTTAATTTAATGAAACCACCGTTTTTGTTGGTTATAAGCTGCCAATTTGCTTCGAGTGACTCACCACAGTCGATATTTTCAGAACTATTATCTCTCATATTCGAATTCCGAGAATAAGAAACCCTATAGCTTAAAAAGCAATCGCCCATGTTCATCCTGTGTCCGTCATTGAATCGCTTAGCTATTTTCCAGGTTTTTATAGTATCGCCAGAAATTAATTCAACTGCATTTTCAGGGACAAGGAATACTTTTTTTTCCTCATCATTACATGATAGGATTATTAATGAAAAAATTAATAAATGTATCTTTAAATTCATGCCCCTATTAAATTCTAGTCACCTGACAGTTATAACATCCCGGACTTGAATTGTGGATATGAATATATTGTATTTCTTTTTTCTGAAATATTTTTTCAATGATTTGTTTAGTCTCATTTCCTTTTTCAGTAATTGCAGATTTCATAAATCCATTTTTGTCGTATCCACGAAATGAAAGCAGTCTATGATCTAACATTTTCGGAATTTCATTTTTCTTTAATGTCTTTGTTTTTATCCCCTCTCTAATAAAAATTGGACCTTTAGCTTGATACGGACTTTGTGTTTTGTGATGTTCAAACGGAATTAAAATAATTTTTTCTCCTATCTCAGCGTCTTCCAAGCTAACTCTACATGGATATCCGGGATTTTCATCTACGATCATTCTTTTTCCACCTATTTTTTCTAGTTCAGTGTCGTTCAGCTTAAAAAAAGCATGAAATATAGTGTCGTCTAAGGCTGAAATTTGAAAGTCCATAGTTCTAGTTTTTATTTGTTTTATATAAATTATTATACTGCGATTTCAATTGATTCTTTGTACAATTAATAAGGTAAAAGTTACTCAACCCTTAAGATCTTTTCCATTTTACGTCTTTTCGCTAATTCATCCACTAGTTTATCCAAGTACCTTACATGTCGAGTCAATGGGGTTTGAATCTCTTCTATTCGATAGCCACAGATGACACCTTTAATTAAGTGTGCGTTCGGATTTAATTTTGCTTTCTGAAAGAATGTTTCGAATGTTACCTTGTCATCTATTAGTTCTTGTAATTTGTTTTTACTAAAACCAGTAAGCCACTCAATCACTTGATGCAACTCTTCTAATGTTCCCCCTTTCTTTTCGACTTTTGTTATGTAGTGCGGATAAACAGAAGAGAATGTCATTTTTGCGATCCGTTCATCGTGTTCGGGTGTTGTTTTCATAATTTATGCTATAATATTAACCAGTCTAATTACTCTTTTTCAATACACCACTTTTACCAAAACCTATCTTCCTCCAGGCGGACAATGAAGTTTTAAATAATTGGTGTATAAAGTTGACAAATGTTTTCTTGTTCCTTCTCCTTCATAAATTCCATGAGCTCTGTTCGGATAAGGCATAAACTGAAATTGCTTGTTGTATTTTATTAATTCATTCAATAAGAGTTCGGCATTTTGATAATGGACATTATCATCTCCAGTTCCATGAATATAAAGTAAATTTCCTTCTAAATTTTTGGCATAAGTAATGGGAGAACCTGCTACAAAATCTTCCATATTTTCCTGAGGTAAACCCATATAACGTTCCTGATAAATGTTATCATATGTTAGCTGATTAGCGACAGCAGCTATTGAAATCCCTGTTTTGTATATCTCCGGATGTTGAAACATCAAATTTAATGTAGCAGATCCTCCGCCGCTCCAACCCCAAACGGCAACTCGTTCTGCATCAACAAAGTCCCATTTCAAAATTTCTTTGGCTGCCATAGCCTGATCGTTTATATTAATTACACCAATTTTTCTGTAAATTGATTTTCGCCATGCTCGTCCTTTCGGAGCTGGAGTTCCCCTGTTGTCTAGTGAAATGTAGATGTACCCATCTTCCGCCATATCACCTACATACAGTCCATTTTGACCGGCTCTATAGATGTCATTTACGGTAGCACCGGCAGGTTCAGAATAAACATAAAATACTACTGGATATTTTTTCTTAGGATCAAAATTGCTTGGTTTTACCATCCACCCGTCCATTTCAATATTGTCGGCGGTTTTTATTTTAATGAATTCAACAGTAGGTTTTTCTTCCAATTCCTTTACTCTTTTCAAAATACTTTCTTCTTCATTCAAGGCCTTATGATTCGAAACCGTTATTATTTCGTTGGTTTCCGGCGTATAGTGATTTGAGAAAGTATGTGATGCATAAGTACCATCAGCAGAAAAAGAATAATTATGAGTTCCTTTTAAGCTTTCAGGACTTACTAATTCATTTTTTCCTTTTCCGTTTAGTTTAGATTTATATAAATACTTTTGAGTGGCATTATCCGGGGAAGCTAAATAGTAAACATATCCTTCTTTTAAATTGATATGTTTTAGATCTATAACATCGTATTCGCCTTTTGTTATTAGAGTCTCAGGCTTTCCTTCTAAAGAAATTTGATATAAATGCCTCCAGCCATCTTTTTCAGACGCCCAAAGAATGCTTTTCGTTTCTTTCAAAAAACTAAAATTATTGGTGTAATCAATTTGATATGGATCACCAATTTGAAATAGATCAACCCATGCTTCGTCCGATTCTTCCTGAATAATCTTAGTGTTTCCTTTTAAAGCATCTGCAATGTATAATGTACTCTTATTTTGTTTTCTGTTTAATTGTTGGATTAAAAGATTGTTGGTTGAAGGAATAAACTCCATTCTTACTAAGTAATTCTGAGAAGCATCTCCAGGCACATTTATCCAATTGGTTTTGGCGTCGGAAAGATTCACAACACCAACTCTACATACAGATGGCTTTTCACCAACTTTAGGGTATTCTAGAGGGATTAATTGTGAATATATAGAATCTGTGTTGTTAATCATATAAAACTTCTTAATCGCGCTTGCATCGATTTGCCAATAAGCAATAGATTTACTATCATGACTCCAACGAAATCCGTCTCTACAGGAAAATTCTTCCTCGTAGGCCCAATCAAATGTTCCATTTATTAAAGAAACCGTCCCATTGCTGGTTAAAGGTTGGATCTTACCGGTTGCGTAATCTTCACTGTATAAATTATATTCTGAAACATAGGCGATAGAATTCCCATCTGGAGAGAATTTTGCAAACATGAGAGATGAAGCAGCTAAGGTTTTTCCTATTTGAGTGAGCGTATTTGTTTTAAAGTTGAAAACCCAATAGTCACCTTTGGTGTGAAGTCTCCAGACTTTTTGAGTATTTGTGAACAACAGTACTTTTTGTTGATCTGAAGAAAATGTAAAATGAGCGACCTTAATAGGTTCTGTCCTACCTGCCGGAGTGAGCTGCACTTTTGAAAGGATTGTTTTTGCTTCATTATTAGGGAGCGTATAGGCAACAAGTTCATTTTTGTCTAAACTGTAATAAGAATCACCATCATTAGCCCAATTTATCTGAGCATTGAGGTTAAAATTAAGAGAGAAAAAACATATAAACACGAGGGTTTTAAAAACATTTTTATTCCCCATTAAGAATTTCTTTAAACTTTTCATTTATTGAAGATTTTAGTTTTAATATTTAGGTATTATTTCTTTGCTGCAAAATATTCAGTGTCGCGTGATTGTGATGCTTCCGGAAAAAAGCAAGAAGGTTCGATTTATTCCGAAGTATTTATTATTTAAAAGTAGGGATTTCAATTCAATTTCGCATTAACCAATATTTGTGTATATCCTGTAAAAAGTTTTAAACATAAAGAGTTATCAGTTTTAGAGTATTGGTAAGAAACTATAATTTGATAGTTTCTTTTATCACTAAATTTGAATGCATTAAATCATATTTTTATAGTTCACTAGTCTGATTATGAATAAGAAAGAAAATGGCACTAAAAGAATAAAGAAGCCCTGGCCAACGAAAGAAGCTATGGAACAGGTTTATGAAATGAAACTCTGGGGTGCTGGCAAATCTCATTTTTATTCAGGAGAAGGATCGCATCTTACTGAGTTAGTAAATCCATATATCACAGTTCTCACTTCATTTCTAACCTCTTTTCAAAGCGCTATTGTAGTATGTGATCTGGGTTGTGGCGATTTTAATGTTGGGAAAGAATTAGTAAAGCATTCTAAAAAGTATATCGCTGTAGATATAGTAAAAGACCTTATCACATACAACAAAGAAAAATTTAAAGCAAAAAATTTAGAATTCCATTGTTTAGATATTGCAACGGATGATTTGCCTTCCGGAGATTGTGTATTATTAAGACAAGTATTGCAGCATCTATCGAATGCTGAAGTAAATAGTATTTTGAGTAAATTATATAGTTTTAAGTATGTAATTCTAACAGAACATCTACCTCTAGGAGATTTTACACCCAATAAGGATATAGTTTCAGGACAGGGGATTAGACTAAAAAAACATAGTGGTTTAAACATATCAGCTCCACCATTTAATTTCAAGATAAAACAAGAAAAACAATTATTGGCGGTAAAGTTAAATGATGGTGAAGGTGTTATTGTCACTACTTTCTATAAAATTTTCTAATCCAGATTTTTATTTAAACATGATAGCACGTATTCATCGTTCGTGGAGGCTTATCCGACACTAACATTAAATAAATGTCCAACTAAAGCAGTTAACCCCATTGCAACAGTACCCCAGAATGTAATCCGTAAAATTGCCTTTAATATACTTGATCCTCCCGTTTTTGCAGCCAATGCTCCTAGAATAATTAGAAAAGCAGTAGCAAAACCGTATAATGTATACTCCATACTTTCTAATGGTAAAAAAATAGTTACAATTAAAGGTAATACTCCTCCGGCAGTGAAGGCAGCACCAGAAGCAAATGCAGCTTGCATTGGTTTGGCCTGACTTATTTCATTGATTCCTAATTCATCTCTAATATGTGCTCCTAATACATCATGTTCTGTTAATTCTTCAGCTACTTTTAGGGCAGTTTCTTTTTTCAGACCTCTTTTTTCATAAATCTCTGCAAGCATTTTTAATTCTTCTTCCGGCATTTCTTCGAGTTCTTGCCGTTCTCGTTCGATATCGGCTTTTTCAATGTCTGTTTGTGAACTTACAGAAACATATTCGCCGGCTGCCATGGATAAAGCCCCGGCAACCAATCCCGCCAGTGTCGCCAGAATAATAGGCTCCCGAATTCCGCTGGCAGCAGAAACTCCTATTGCAATACTAGCGGTTGATAAAATTCCGTCGTTAGCTCCTAAAACAGCAGCTCTTAACCAATTACTTCGGTGTATGTAATGATTATCTAGATAAGTATCTAAATCTTCTGATTTCTCTGTCATTTAAACTGTTTTATTAAATTGTTTAGGATATGAGATCCCGCACTTCAGAAAAAAAAGCATCGTTACTCAGTTTCTCCAATGAATCATATTTTGATTAAAATTAGGAGTTTCAATTCAATTTTTCACAAAACATGTTTTTTATAAGTACTTATATTAATCTTTTTTCTGTTCTTGTTCTGTGTAATATTGATCTCCATTAATCATTTTATCTTCATCATACATCGAATTAGACATTCCTAGCATGAATGCGGTAATGATTAAAATAAGTTTTCTTTTTATCCAATAAGCGAAAGTTTTGGATTTCTCCAAATATGTTTTATTCTTTTGTTTATACATTTTAGTAATGATAAATGATTAGACATTTGTGTTATCATTCTATGCAGCTAAGTGCATGTTCGCGTAGAACTAAAATCTGTTCTAAGCTATGTATAGACTTGAATATTGGTTACTGGAAATGAATTTTTTATTTAAAAAAACACGTTGAGCAATCATTGAATTTATTGTTCTAAAAAACTCAATATGTAATTTCAAAATAGTTTGAATTTGATTACTATGTACATCGCGTAGATTGCAATATGTAATAACTGAAATGATTACTTTTTCTGAAAGAAATTGTCTTGCAAAAACATACAATTTTGAATGTTTGCGGCTTAATTCTTTTCGAGTGGTGACGTACGAAACTTGATGATAGTCTGAAGAATTTATGCGAGTGTATGCAGTGCCTTCGCTAACCGTCAGACCGAAGATTAGAAGAAAGGAAATCAGGTATTTTATATACTTTATCAATTTATTTAGTTAAACATTAAAATTAGAGATTCTTCTTGATTAAAATACGGGGGTTTCAACCCTATTTTTTAAGTATTATACTCCTTTTTCAAAAATAAAAGAATTAAATATGTTTTTCAACAACCAACTCACTATCAGAATTATTAATGGTGGTTAGAGTTGTTTTGCTTTGATAATTGTGGGGCTTGTTGCAGCCTATGCTTGCCTAAAGAAGATCAGTATTACAGCCGCTACTGCCATCAAAACTCGTTTCGACTTGATTTCTAAAATCTAAGTTATCCCGATGCTCGGGGAAGAAAAGCTAGTTCTATGTAATAGTCCGAATATAAATGATAATTAATTATATGGATGGAATACTGGTATTTTAATATTCTAAGTCAAAACGGGTGTCATCTTGAGGCACTGAGTTATTAGCTACTAGCAAAGCTTAACGGTTAAAAAACTACTTAATAATAGGAATAAGTTGTGAGCTTATTATCGTCTGCCTTTCCTTCATCAAATTGTACTAACAAAATCTAAAAATACTTTTTTATGAAGCTCCAAATCCAGATTGGGAGAAAGTGATACTCGGACGATATAATCTTTGTCTCCTTCTTTAGTCGTCCCTTGAGTAGATGTTGCTGGTATGGTCCAATAACACCCGTTTAACTGCCCATAGCTCACACAGAACTTACTTTCATTGGGGATTTCTGTAATCATTAAATTGATTAGTTTATGATTTAACTCTCTTTTATAAGATTCTTTTTCTTGATCAGTATTACCTTTAGTGGGAAGATCTAAGGAAAACACAGATGGGGTAAATCCTTTTTTTGCCAATTCTTCTGAAACAAAATTGATTTTAGCCTCTGGTAAAGTATCGTGGATGAAGTTTACTAAATCACGTGTATTCTTATAAGCGTCCTTAATTCTTTGATTCATTGTAGGCAATTGTTTTGCTAATATTTCAATTTGAAGATTTGTAGCCTCGTTATCGCAAAGTCTTAGGTGAATTTCTATTTTTTCCATCAAAGCTTCAGCTTTTTTATTTCCTACACAGTAGCCGGCAGTACATAACCCACCACTTGGAAATTTCGAACCACTAGCAAATGAAATGGTCTTAACTGTTGAGAGAATTTCACCTTCTCCTAAAAAGTGTACATTAGGACAAAATGTTTGATCTAAAATAAAAACTGGATCAATGGCAATTTCACCTTTGCTTGTTTTACGTTCTTTTCTTAAAACATCTTTTAATTTTTCAAGATCTGGAACTTCAACTCTAGGGTTTGTTGGAATTTCAGCAATTATGAATGGAACAGCATCTTCGTTGGCTATATTTTTTAAAACGGAATCAATACTTTGCACCATTTCATTATCACCATCAACAAGTAAATCTACCACTTCAACATTATCCAGGCAAGCTGCAACTCGTCTTGCTTGATCATTTGTTCCACCATAACAATTAGGAGGAACAATAATTTTGATGGCCTTTCCTTTGTGATTTACTATGGCATCGTGAATGAGCCCCATCAAAATAGCATATTGTATAGACAGTCCACTAGAAGCCACTAGTACCTTAGTGTTCGTACCAGTAATGTCATTAATTGAATCTAAGACAAGTATTTTGTTTGCCTCCACATTAGTTTTCTTAGTATCAAAAGAAGATTGCGCTATTAGCAACCTTAAAGCAGCAAGCGAATTGGCTGGCGTCATTGCAATAGTCTCTCTTCTTCTTACATGTTGAAGGTCTGAAATATAACTTTCATTTTGTTCACCATTTACTACTAATATACTTCCAAGATGAGCATTAAGACTGATGAAAAAGTCAATATTAGAATTGAGATTATACTTACCAATTTTCTCTTGTTGTGAAATGAAGATGGTACTGCCGTTATCGCGATAGCTATCAGGGAAAGAAATCTCTTCTACTTTCTCAACATGCTTTAAATCAAATTTATAACCATAAACACCTTGCAATACATCAACATCAAAATAATCAGGTAATTTACCTGTATAAAAAATTTGAGTGCTTTTATTTTCTAATAAATTTTTTCTTAAAATTGCCAAAATAGGAATTGTCTTTGATGAAAAACTTATTACATTTTTTGGATTTAGACTGTTTAAGTGAGCAATTCCCCATTCTAATACACAAGATAATGGATGCCCTAATCGAATATAGTCGTAAGCAGTGGGTAATTCACTTAGTGCCGAAGATTCAGAATTATTACTATTAAATAAGATTTCGAACTGCTCTAGAAATTGAGTTTTCGCCAACTTTTCATCATAAATATCTAGCCGATGGGTTGTTATACTTAACCAGCCAGTTGGTATATTTTCTAATACATCTTTAATATAACTAAGCATTTTAATGTCTTTCATAATTCCCATCTTTAAATCGGCTGCAAAAATACATTAATCATATTTATTTTAAGAAGTGTGGCAAGACGTTTTGTAAGATTGTGTTTATAGGGTTTGAAAATGTATCGTGGTGCCAAGAGTGACCTAATATCACTATAGCATTTAGAATTAAAAGCGCAGTCTTATAGTTCCCACGAATCATATTTTGATTAAAACGAGGAATTACAATTCACTTTTTAACAAAGCATTTTGGCTTTTGGTAGTTATGGAAAATGATTCTTATTCTACGTCTGCACAGACACATCTTATTCGTAGTTTCCATTCCGGAGAGAAACTAGTGTCGGTATTAATGGCATTTACCATCCAGCTTTGACCATCAAATGAAGGCTCTGAATAAGTTGCTCGCCCAGATAATATGGCATCAGTTCCATCCAAAACAGACCATCCTGCCGACAAAACTTTTTTTCCAGCCGGACAATTTGCTACAAGTTGCTTACTTGGAGCGTTATCGTAAGTCGATTCTACTACCACAATTTCATAACCGGTAATACTTTCTTTACAATCTGAACAATCGATCTCAACAGGATCACCACATCCCCATATTACAGCAAGGGAAAGCACGATAAAAAAACTTAGGTATTTCATCTTTTATTATTTTTTAAGTGAATACTAAAAATAATAATTATTGCGCTAAGTTCCTGAAATATAGCTGTTTGTTCTAAAGGATGTATAATGGGTTTGTAAGTAAAACGTGGCGCCAGACCTAACCAAATTCCAATGTTTCGGGGGTAAACAAATATGTTAGGATTATTCCGACGAAGCATATTTTAGACTAAAGAAGTTATTTCAATTCAATTTCTTCCGAAGTCTTAATTTTTATCCTCTTTCTTCGGAAATGGTCTGTAGGTATAGGACTTCTGAACAATTTTCCAACTGCCTTCGTATTTCAATAGCAGAAAATAGTCGGTAAAAATTCTCCAATTAGGTATTACAATTTCTGCTTTCGCCATGGCAGCGTCTTTTTCGAAATCAATCGAAATAATTCGGCCTATTCGGTTTGACTTTTTACCTTCTTTGACATTTGAAACATATTCTTTTCCGGAGCGAATCCAAAGACTGTCATTAGAAATAGTATATAAATTGAAGTCTGGGTGAAATGCCCGCCTAAGTTTATCAGGTTCACCATTTGCAGTGCCATCAATATAATCCATCAATGTTTCCGTAATTAATTGAATTTCTGATTGACTATTTTCAGATTGTGCATTTATAGTAAATGTTCCTATAAAGAAATAGGATAGAAGTAGAAGTTTAGATAGTTTCATTTTGGATTGTTTTAAGATTGATGACAGCTTCTCAAAATGTTGAACAACAGGTTTGAAGCGGCAACTACTTCAAAGTTACTTCTTTTTTTACTTAGTATTGATTCGAGTAATTCCAGTGTTAAGTGGAGAAGGAAGAGCCAGTTCAGTTCATTTTGAGAGCCATTTTACTTAAAAAATATCTCCAATTCTAAATTTATTTCCGAACAAGCAATTAACATTATGCGATGTTAACAATGTTTATTCTTTCAAGACTTTAATAATTTCATTATCATTAAGAATTAGAAAATAAGTACCAGGAGCCAGACTACATTTGAATGGTTTTTCATTCAAATTGGGTACAATTATGACAAAGTAACTTTCATTAGTGATAGACAACTTCCCGTCTCATTATTCTTTTTCAGGAATGGCCATAGTATGGTTGGCAATTAGATAACACCTTTCATTAATTTCAACATAAGTTCTCATAAAATGGTAAGTAATTGGACTAGGACCTCTATCCATTATAGTTAATCCACTAACGATACCAGTTTTACCCGATATAATTACCTTAACATCTTTAGAAATTCGTGATTTGGTGTCTTGATTATTACTTCCTAAATATCTATTAACCCTCTCTAAAACAGCAGATTTATTATCAATCGTATTCGCATGATTATGATCCTGTAATCAACAATTTCTACAGAGACATTCCGGAAAAGTTGAAGGATTTGGACATGAAAATGTTTTAGCAATTAATAAACATTCTTGTTTTTTTTCTTCGGAATACATTTGAGTAAAGATTTACTTTGTACCCAATTGTTATTTTCTGCTAGTAAATGTAGGTAGAAAGATGTCGTTCATTATAGCAAAAGCCAATTGTCCATCTTGCGAGTTGTAGGCTCCACCCGTGAAAACAGCAACCATATCCATTTCTGGAATTATAATAATAAACTGTCCACCATTTCCAGATGCGGTTTTAGAAACAAGAATTTTATCATTTAGTTTAAACGGAATATTCCACCATAAATAAGCATAATCGATTCCTTCAATTTTTGTTTTCGTGGAAGTAGATTCTTCGACCCATTTTTTAGAAATAATTTGTGTGTCATTCCATTTCCCATTGTTGAGTATCAATTGTCCGATTTTAGCCATGTCACGTGACCTCATATACAGTCTCTTAGCTGAAGGAATAACCTCTTTCTTTGAAGTATGTCCCCATTCTACATTGGTAATTCCCAAAGGATTAAATAAGTATTGTTCGGCGAATTTATCGATTGGCATTCCTGATGCCTGACTAACTATTTCCGCTATCAAAACGGTGCCTATCGAACAATAATTTGATACCCCGCCAGGTTCATTGACCATTGGCAGGTCAAGTGCATACTGTAGCCAATCTTTTTTTCTATATATCTTATCCTCTTGTCCTTTCGATTTTCTGTCAAAATCGTTACAATCTAGTCCACTCGACATAGTTAAAAGGTGTTTGATAGTAATCTTTTCCTTTCTTTCGTCAAGATTTTTATTCGGTATGGGGTTTTTGAGATATTTTGATATTGGATCGTCAATGCTCTCGATAAAACCTTTGTCAATCGCGATTCCCATTAGAATAGACCTTATGCTTTTGGTTGTAGAACGAAGGTCGTGTGCATCGTTCACTGACTGTCCTTTAAAGTATTCTTCAATAATAAGTTGGTCATTTTTTACTAATAGCACGCTATGAATTTGATTTTCTCTGTCTTTCAGTTGGTTGAACAACTTATAAATCAATGTAGTATCTACATTTTGTGATTTTAGATCGCTTGTTTTCCAGCCATCTCCAAGTTCTTTAGGTTGAGAATATGTGTAGGTATCTTGTCCATAACAAAATGAATGAATAGATAATGTTACAATTATCAAGATTGCTAAGTGTCTCATACCAAATTATTGAAACAAAACATATCTAGGAGGAACAAGTCCGTTTAGTCTCATAGAAACGAGCATTTGTCCTCTGTGATGTGTTATATGATCAGCAAGCAACAAGAAAATTTGTCTTTTCGTCCTGTTCAATCCGAAATAGTCTAACTCCTCATCCATTTTAGTGGTATCGAATTGTTCAATCAGTTTTATGGCTTGATCGAATGCTTTATCAATTGTTGCAATCATATCTTCTTTAGATTTGTTGGCAACCTTGAAGATGGTGTCAGTGTTCCAATCTCTTGATTCTCGTCCACCTAACAACGACTGACTGTGCCAATCTATCGCATATCCTATATGCAACAAATTTTCAGAAAAACTCATTGACTCTGGTGTAGCTCTGAAATCATATTTGTCTTCGGGCATCATCTCTGCCACAAGAATTAGATACTTTCGAGAATTTTCCAAACGCTCTAAATAATCTGCAATAAAATTATCTTGTTGAGCGAATAGAGGTGATTTTACCAAACTAAATAGCAAAACGGTTGTTACTATAAGTATTTGTTTCATATTCTTTAGGTTAGATATAAATGCTATCAGTTTTCTGAATTCTAAAGATACTGAATTTGTATCGAGATTTTTACTGCGAATGTCAACAGGGATGTATAAGAATTGTTGCGTCTGGAATATCTTTATACTGCCGTAGAACAGTTTTAAAGTGGTGATCGCCTCAAATTATTTTAATTTAAATAATTGATACTTCGGAAGGCATATTAAAAACATGCACGGGATATTCGAAGGATCTATTTGTCACATAGTTATTCAAGATCTAAGTATAAGAATACTCGAGAAATTAACATCAGGAACTGTTAAGCTACGTTTTTTGGTTAAGCTTAAATTCTTTTATCATTTCGACAGCTAATTTGTGAGGTCTTCCTGAAGCTTTTTCGTAATCGGAAGTGATATCATATTCTTCATCTCTAATTCCTTCATAAATCCCAGTAATAACACCTCCAATAAATTCGCCTAATTCTCGTTTCCTTTCTTTGGCATATTCTTCAGCAGAAATTGCGTTAAAAACAAGTTTTGTATTATACACCTGATTAATAAGTTTAACCAATTCCTTTTGAGATAGTGGTTCCCCCACCAAATTATAAGTCTTATTGCCATGCGAGTCTTGAACTAACATTTTCGAGTACGCATAACCCAATTCTTCTCGGCTTGTATAAGTACATTTACCTAAACCTGCGCAGTTTCTAATTTCACCATCTTTAATGTAAGTATCAAGATATTCTAAATCTGGCTCAATATAAATACCGTTTCTACCAATCACCCAATCAAGTCCCGAATTTTTTATGTCATTTTCCGTTTGTCTGTTGCTTTGTACCACAGGACTAAAAGCATTGTTTTCTTCGGCACCAACAATACTGGTATACACAATCTTTTTTACACCATTTGCTTTTGCAGCGTCAATGACAATTCTGTGTTGTTGGATTCTTTTTTGCGGTTCATCCATTCCAGATATTAGTAATACCGTATCAATACCTTCCAAAGCTTTATCAAAATGCACGCGATTGTTATAATCGCCTTCTCGGACTTCAATGCCAAGATGTTTTGCTTTTTCTGGTGTGCGTGCGATGCCAATCACATTGTCACTACTAATTTCGTTTATCAATTGTCTTATAATTGAGGACCCTAATTTTCCACTTGCTGATGTTACTGCGATTTTCATAATTTTAATTATTAAGGCTTATCAAAACTACTTTATTACCAAATTTAGACCGTAATTTATAGGTGTTGTTTCGCTCGACTGTTTTTAAAAATTTACGCGAATCTGCCATGTCAGCATTGTCAACATAAATTACTGTCTTTGCATGAAAATTAGGTTCGAGCATTTGAAATAATGGCAAATACAAATCCTTCCAGCCATCCAATAGCAATAAATCGATTGGCTCATCATGATTCTTTAAGGTTTCCATTGCATCGCCAATTCGGACATCAATAAGGCTGCTCACACCAGCTTTTTTAAAATTCTCTATGGCTTTTATGGCTTTCGATTCTATTAATTCCGTGGTGATTATATTCCCTCCTGTTTCTAAAATACCTTGGGATAAAAACAAAGTGGATATCCCAAATGAAGTTCCAAATTCAACAATGTTTTTAGAGTTTGTTTCCTTAATAAGTTGCACTAGATCTACTCCCTGCACTTTAGAAATCGATAAGTATGCATCTTTAAAATCTAATGGTTGCATAGGACTGAATATGCTTTTAGCAGCACCTTTCACCATTTTTATAAAGTCGTATTTTGAATCTAAATAAAGTTCATTGAGAATTGTTTCGACTTTTTGTTCTTCAGTATTCATCATTTTCCTTTTTTTATATGGAAATAGCCTGCAAAATAATTATCGACTTCTTTTTAGCATTTTATAGCGTGACATTTTCATGGTAGAATTATCTATCATTGCCATATAATCTGCAACTGAACTGTCAGACATAAACTTGGACATAGAAGCTTCTGCATTGGCCATTGTTTTCCAGTAAACAACTACAACATACTCCCCGTTTTCACTTACTCCACTCATCCGCTTCATGAAACCAGGTTGTTTAGCGGTATATTCTCTTTTAGTCGATTGGTCTCGCTTTTCAAAAGCTGCTATATCTATATCTGATTTAATCTTAAAAGTGGTGACCTCAATAATTATTTCTTTACTCTTCCTCTTTTCAGGATGAAGTTGTGTGAAACTCGTTAGCGTTAAAAATAGTGTAGTTAATAGAAGTAAATGTTTCATTTTGTTTGATTTTAGTAATTATAAATTTTTTATTTACAGTGGTTTACATTTTATTAATAATTCTGATGAATCTTAGAACCAATCTGCTCCTGGGTCACCTGGAAAAAAGGCGTCTGGTAGTGATAAGAAAAGACCTGCCTCCAGATAATTTGGGTATAGCAATTCGAGCTCATCTATGACTTGTTGGTGTGTCGTTGCTATACCTCCTCCAGTGATAGTTTGAGTTCCATTAATAATACCCTGTGCATTTTGCAAATAATCTATATTTTCATCGATAACAACCTCAATATCAGAACGTGAACCATTGTGACCTACGAATAGATGATTGTAGGCTGAAAAATTTGTCTTTAGTACGTTTAAACCTGCTATCCAGTTATCAATTTCATCATTTGTGTCATTGGGAGTGTATTCTCTTAAATAAGGATGAGAAAGGTTGTATACAAGGTCACCAGAAAATAATATTTTGTGTTCTTCATTATAGAAATAACCATTTTCTCCGGTTTCAGCATTCGAAACTTTTCCAAAGCTAAATGTTAAATCTCCAATGGTTTGAGTACCGCTAACACCAATTACATTATTAGGATATATGTCAGTAAAATCTGAGGTGTTATTTAACTGATTGGCTATAGTGCTTTCAGCATAAAAATCCAAATCTGTAAAATTTACAGCACCGCCATAATGGTCGCCGTGATTATGCGTGATAATTACAGAACCCGTTTTGTTAATAACATCTAAATAGGTCTTTAATTCAACTGCGAAAACAGGGGCGGGTCCCAGATCTACAATAACAACTTCATTTTCAGTTTCAATAATTGTTACTGTATATGGAGCTTGTGTAAAATCAATGGTATGGTATCTTACAGTGTTTTCTGTAATAACATTTACTGAACCTGTTGTAATAATGGCACTTGATGGCGCCGTTTCAAAGACAACAACTTCAGTTTGCGAACTTTCATCATCATTTGTACATGATACAATTAGGGTGGTAGCCAGGATTGCAATGAGCCAAAAATTTAAATTTGAATACTTCATCATTTTTTATTTTAAAGATTAATTTGATTATACCACAAAGTTGAGGTAATGAAGCCTTTAAAATATTATCAAAGTGATGACAAAAATGGTAAATGTGGGAAAAGTGGAATTACTTAAATAGGTTCTCCTTAAATTCTTTAGGAGAAATTTTCAAGTTCTTTTTGAAGAATTTGGTGAAATTCGTGACTTCATCAAAACCAGTTGCAAATGCAATTTCTTTAAAACTTTGGTTCGTAGTGACAATGGCTCTTTTAATTTCAAGAATTACATAATTGTCGATAAAAGTTTTGGCAGTACTTAAAGTGAAGTCTTTTACCACTTGATTTAAGTTTTTTGTAGAAATAAACATCAATTCAGCGTAATTTTTTACGTTTCGTGTCCTTGTATAATTAGCTTCCACCAAGTTTTTAAATTGGATGAAAATGGTGTATTGCTTCGGATTCTTAACTTGTAGCTTATTAGTATTTGATTTACGCTCTAATCTTAATAAATACAGGTCCAATAATGCCGCTATAATATTTTTTTGAGCATAACTGTTTTCAGAATTAAGCTCAAAAATAAGCTGATTTAGAAAATTTTCATTTCCAGTCTTATCATTAAAAATGGGTGAAGTAATGTGATAATTATATAAGTGGGATATTATATTTAAAGATGATTTTGAAAAATGGTTTAGCACAAAATCTTCAGTAAATATAAGTATAAAGCCCTCATATTGTGGATTGTTTTGAAACGAATGTACTTGTCCTTTTGCAATTTTTAGTACGGTTCCTTCTTTTAGAGGATAATCTTTCAAGTCAATTTGATGGCTACCTGTCCCGTTGGTTATAATCATTAATGCAAAAAAGGATATTCTATGTGGTTGAGACGGATTATGATCTAAAATATCAGGAATTCTTGCAAATAATTTTGTCAAATTTAAAAACTCAAAATCTTTTGCGTTTTCAGAACTTTCAAATGATATGTTGGGAATGTTTTTCAAATAGAAAATTTTACACTGTAATATATCACTTTATTAACCAAAAGTAGACACATTACAATACTCTTAATCATCCTCTTGGATTTGATTAATAAGATCAATTATATGTGGAATGATTAGCTCACTATTTTTATATGAAATTTCATGTCCCTTGTCTGAAATTGAAATAACTTCCACATTCTGAAAATTCTCTTTACTGAAATTAATGTTTTCATATGGTACAATGTCATCAATGTTTCCGTGAAAATGCAAAATGGGTATCGTAAGGTTTTTCCAATCATTTTCAATAAGAGCAAGTTCTCTTGCGTGAAATTGTTTTTCATCTCCTGCAACTCGATACGCAGTTGGAACCAGCCATCTAGTTAATTTCCATTGTGTAAACCGAGATGCCCAAAAATCCTTTTCTATAGAAGGGTCTATTGCGGGTGAAATCATTACTACAGCTTTTACATTAGGGTTCAAAAGGCCAACTCTTGCCGCAATAGGGCCTCCATATGATGATCCAATTGCAATAACGTTTTGTAGCTTATTTTCGTTAATTATAGCGCTCAATATTTGAGACTGTTGGTCAATTGAGGTTATCTCATCTCCAAAATTCGAATAGCCATAACCCGGTCTGTCTAAGGCATACATATTTGTGGCTGCGATAAGTGTTGTATCAATTAAGTATTTTTCCCATGTGGAAATAGAACTTGGTGCGCCATGAACGAACAACAGATTTACATCCTTTCCATCAGTACTAATTTCTTGAATACGAACATTTAAATCAAGGCTGTCTACTCGAAAATATGAAATTACACTCGATATATTTAAAACCTTAAAATTTTCTTGAATTTCTTTATCTGATTTTCGCCATTGTAGAACCGTGCAAGAAGAACTAACAATATAAATTAGTAGTAGACTTATGAGTAAATAATTTTTTTGCATAATGATGCCTAATATGTTGATATATGAATTGGCGTGCTTGTTGAGGTCTACATCTTTAAGTAGCGGTGATTTCAAAGTTAATTCTTTTTGTCGGATGTTTCTTGAGGGCATCCTTCCGAATCTAAGGGAAGAAGACAAACTAATGATCCAATCCTAACAACGAAACAATCAAAATTAAAATTTTATCGTGTTTAGGTTTTTTAAACATTTGTTCTCGATTGAAGGAGTTTATTTCAAATTTCATGAAGCGTATAATCGCTATTTTTTTCTTGTTTAAGAAAAACATGACGTAAATTGTATACGTCTAGAATCCAAATTATAACCCAATAGAAAAAGAGAGTATGAAATTTGTTGGTAGTCAGATAGCCTATTATTTAAGTGACAGAGAATTTAAAAGAAACTCCAAGTTACTTCTTAAGTATTTGGCCATTTTAGGAATAGTCATCTTTATTTATTCTATTCTTTTCCACATTATAATGGCTCAGGTTGAGGGTCATGATCATTCTTGGGTTACAGGATTTTACTGGACACTCACTGTTATGAGTACTCTTGGTTTTGGAGATATCACATTTGAATCTGATATCGGTCGTATTTTTAGCATCGTAGTTTTACTTTCTGGAATAGTTATGTTACTAATCGTTTTGCCATTCGCCTTTATCAGGCATTTTTACATTCCGCTTTTAGAGTCCCAAAATAATAATAGAGTTCCTCGAAGTGCCCCTAATGGAACAAAAGATCATATTCTCATATGCTCTTACGATGTTATAGCTAGAGATTTAACAGCACGATTGAAACAAGAGAAGACTCTTTATTATGTCATTGAAAACGATTTAGAAAAAGCTCTGGAAAATCATGATGATCGTGTTCCCGTACTATATGGAGATTTGGATGAACAGGAAACTTTCATAAAGGCAAATATTCAGGATGCAAAGCTGGTGGTCGTCAATAGAAATGACATTGAAAATACCAAAATCATTCTTACCATACGCGATATTGCTCCAAACATCCCTATTGTCGCCATCGCAACCGATGATGAAGCAGTCGATGTACAGGAATTGAGTGGCGCTAATCACGTGCTGCCAGTAAAACGGTGGCTTGGAGAACAATTGGCCAACAGGGTAAATGCACAGCATGCTAAATCACAACCCATAGGGCAATACGAAGATTTATTCATCGCAGAATTACCACTCCTCAACACTCCATTGGTTTCTAAAACCATTAAAGAGGCCGGATTGAGAAAAAAATTCGGAGTTAGTATTGTGGCAATTTGGGAAAAAGGTAGATTAAAACCTGTGCGAGCTGATGAAAAACTAACATTTGAAAGTGTTTTGGTTATTATAGGGAGCAAAGAGCAATTCCGAAGCATTGATGAACTCTTCCATGATTATAATATAAATCCGAATCCGGTACTTCTCATTGGAGGGGGTAGAGTAGGGCTAGCTGCCGCTAAGTCACTACATAAAAATGGCATCCTAGTGAATTTAATTGATAAAGATCCAGAGATATGCAAAAAGGCAAGTCATATTTGTAATAAGGTATTCACTGGGCGCGCTTCAGATTACGACCTGCTGACTAAGGCTGGAATATTGGAAGCGCCCTCGATATTGCTTTCTACCAATGATGACTCAATGAATATTTATCTTTCATCCTATTGTCGTCAATTAAACAAGGAATTGAGAATAGTGAGTAGGATATCAGAAGCTCGAAATATTGATATTATTCATAGGGCAGGAGCTAATTTTGTTTTGAGTTATGCTTCTTTGGGTTCTGAAGCCGTTTTGTCCATCTCAAAGGGTCAAGAACTCAATATACTTGGAGAAGGTATTTTATTATTTAGTTTGCCTGTACCAAAGCTCTTGGAAGGTAAATCACTCGCAGAATCTGAGATAGGCGCTAAGACAGGATTATCTGTAATTGCTATAAAAGAAAACTCCAAAGTTGTAACACAATTATCGGCAAATACCATTCTTCCCCATGGAGCAGAAATAGTCATGCTTGGAAACATCGAAATGAGAGATAAATTCAATGAAATATATTCTGATTTTATTTGATGAGACTGAAGTGATTTTTCACATTTTATTGATGCTAAGGAAAGCTAGAGTACTATCTAGTATTTACTTCTTTCTTGTCTTTTTTGCATCAAATAGTCACTGATTGGTTTGTATAACAATCGTGGTGCTTGGCGCAGCTTGCGCCTGTCTGTCTTTCCGGAGGGGCTTGAAGTAGCGACCTCTTTAAAGTTAGTACTTTTTAACCAAATAAATTTTTGTGGTATGATTCTAAAGCTTTGGGTGAAAGGAATTTCAATTCAATATTCCACTTAATCATGATCGCATATGCGTTGTTTACTCACGTTTTTATTTTCATGATTTTTTTAAGAAACTCATTCAATTTAATAACACCTAATAGTTCATCTTCTGAAGCAACATTTAAGATTAATGGTTGGTTGTTGACTGTTCCATATACTAATATTCGGTTCCATTTTTCTGGATCCTTAGAAGTAAACTTATAACCTTTTAAGGTTGAGCCAAATGAGATTACCGCAATCTGTTCTTTAGATTTATTTTTCTCGCCGAATTTTTTAATAAACTGTTCAAAAGCCGACTTTAGCATTTCTTGATCAAAATATATCCATTGAGCTGAAATTCCATCACAATCTAAAAGTTCATACTTCGATTTTGCTGAACAGTTATCAGGAATCGCAATCTCAATACTTGCATAATCTAAAAATTTGATTTCTTTTTCGGATTGGGAAAAGCCATTGCTTATAAATAAAAGACAAAAAATTAAAAGAAGTTTTTTCATGATTTCGCTTTTTTAAATGTGTGCCAACTGGTTTGTACGCGGCGCTTTTTGCAGCTCGCGCCTGCCTGTCGTTTCGGTGGGGCTTGAAACGGCGACTACCTCAAAGTTAATTCTTTTTACCAAAATTCTTCTTTATGGTGGGATATTAAAGCTTTTGGAGAAAGGAATTTCAATTCAATTTCCCACTAAGCTATGATTGCAAATTCGTTGTTGTAAGCCGTTTTACTTGGGTTAATCAACGATAAAGTACAAAACTTTATCTTCTTCAACATAATCGAGTTTAACATTTGAATTGTAGAATTCCACCAGATCATTTAAATTAATCATTATAAAATTGTCTCTTGCTGTTGTACGCTCGCCGGGTTTATATGATTTATCTACCCACAAAGCCATTTCAATACAATTCGTTATAGGAATTTGATTTGGACTTCTCTGCCATGAAATATGGTATTTTCTTGTTTGATCAGTGTCTGTCAAATAGATGTTTGCTATTGAAATCATTTCTCCAAACTTTTCTGAATGCTCATTAACATATTTCTTATTGTAAACTTTATGCTTTCCATCCGAAATATATCCGTCAAATATTTTCTCTTGGTGGTCGTGTATTACATAATTTCCTGAAATTAAATTTGCAATACTTTTTATATGCTGAGGCTCAGTATAAAGTTGATTTTCCTTTACAACTATACTGGTTGATTGTACAGTTGTAGGACTTTCATTTTTGTCTAATTTGTTGTTAGTGATCATAGTCCCTAAACGTGAAAAGAGATACGTTTTATCGTCTTTTTTTAGAATCAGTTGAACACTTTTTCTATCATCTGTGGCAAAGTCCGTACATGATATTAATAGACTAGCACATAGAATGAGTAAACACGAAAGATTTAATTTAGGACTAAATAATTTCATTTTCCGTTCTTTTTTGAATTGCAATTTTGTTTGTTTTTTAAATAGTTTACAACAGGTTTGTAAAACGATTGTAGCGCCTGGCGCAGTGTGTGTTTGCTTACCGAAGCCCAATGAATGCCGGGTTTGAAGCAGCGACAGTTTTTTTCTTAGTTGCAATTATTCGAAGCTGCGTAATCCTGATACTTCGGAAAGAAAGGCAAGCCTGTTCAACTTATTCCGACGAATCATATTTTGATTAAAACTAGGAAATATAATTCAATTTCCCACTAAGCCATAATTGCATATTCGTGGTTGTGCTCTCGTTATCTTAAATTTGAGACCTTAATTATTACATTTCCTGTTTTTTCTCCACTTAACACATATTTGTATGCCAAAGCTATTTCTTCTAATAAATATACTCGATCTATTACGGGTTCAAACTTTTCTTTTATCAGAAGTTCCATAATATAGGGTATGGTTTTTTGCGTGCTATATGGTAGAGGAAAGATTACTTTTTTATTATTTAAAACTGATGTTGTGAATGCATAAAATAAATTTTGGGAATAAGGTCCCAATTCTGAGGATATATAGATGCCTTTTTCTTTTAATAAAGGTTTACATTTTCCAAAAGTGCTTTTTCCCACAGCATCGAATATAAAGTCATATGAATCTTCATCACTCGTAAAATCTTCTTTGGTGTAATCATAAATCTTATCAGCACCTAAAGATTTTATTAATTTTATATTTTTTGAATTACAAGTAGCTGTTATCTTTACATCATACTGTTTGACAAATTGTAAGAGCGCTGAACCTATTCCTCCAGTTGCTCCATTAATAAGAATTCTTTGTCCAGATTGAATATTCACTTTGTGGATAAAAGTATAAGCATAATGAGCACCTTCTAAGCTTGCAGCAGCTTGCTTATAATTTATATTTTCTGGAATAGGAAATAGATTTTCCTCTGTTGATGTGATGTATTCAGCTTGTGATTCTAAACCTGTATCGTTAAAACCAAATACTTTATCATTAACCTTAAATGATTTGACATTTTCGCCTATTGATACAACTTCTCCCGCAAAATCTGTCCCCAATATAATTTTTCTTGGTCTAAATAATCCTAATATAAATCTCATAATAAATGGTTGAGCTGTTAGGATTGCACAATCAGTTCTATTTACTGTGGTAGCATATACTTTAATTAATATCTCATTACCAATCTGAATAGGCTTTTCAATATTCTCAACTCTTATCTGATTTGTTGAACCATATTTCCTACGTATTGAAGCTTTCATTTATCGTTTATTCAGTTTTTTCTGATGGAGCCTAATGGGTTTGTAAAATAATCTTGGCTCATGGTGCAGCTCGCGCCTGCCTGTCTTTTCGGAGGGGCTTGAAACGACGACTACCTCAAAGTTAGTTCTTTTTACCAAAATTCTTCTTTATGGTGGGATATTAAAGCTTTGGGTGAAAGGAATTTCAATTCAATTTCCCACTAGGCCATGATTGCATATACAATGTTATGCCTTGTGCTTTATTTGATATTGGTTCTTTCCAAAATTAATGATGAAAACGATTTTACACCAATTTTTATACATTCTTCATCAACTCTGAAATTTGGTGCGTGATTCATTGCGCTTATTCCTTTTTCAATATTCGAACCACCTAAAAGGAAGTATACTCCTGGTACTTTTTGTTGAAAGTAAAAGAAGTCGTCATTGAAATAAGGAATTTGACCATAATCCATTACTACAGTTTCATTACCATAAATCTCATTGAGAATCATTGTCGCTTTATCTGTCAATCTTTCATCGTTTAATACAGTTGGATTTTCCTGAATGTATGATGTGGCGACAAATTTGTCTTTAAATTCTGAATTGTCTATTATTTCCTCAATTTTTGGTAAAATATTTGGCAGATTGGATTTATTCGTTTCATACAGATATGCCTTTATTTGTAGCTGATTGTTTTCTTCTTCGATAACGAAATGTTCCTCTAAAAAAAGGTAGTTTTTGAAAACAGTATTTGGGTTTGTTAAGCCAATTATGGAATCAAATGCTTTTGGAATTTCCCAAGGATTCGCTCCATCTTTTTTTCGTAGAATCTCACTCCTTATTTCATCGTAAAGTGTTTTTACATCTTCTTTAGAAAACTTATCGTTCAATGTAATTTGAACTCTTTTTTGGTATGCATAAAGTTCGTTAGGTTTAACCATTATTTGACCGACTGGTAAGGCAGTTACGTGTAATGAATATATTTCGTCAAGGTCCATCTTTAAAAATTCATCGTTGGCAACGATATTCCTCGCGCCAACAAAAGTTTCTTCTTCTGGTTGAAATATGAAATAAATAGTGCCATTTAATAAATCTTTATTTTTAGCTAGAACTTCAGCTATTCCAAGTCCAATCGCCATGTGAACATCGTGGCCACAACCGTGCTGTACTCCATCAACTTTAGATTTATACGATGCTTCGTCGGGAAAATCATTTGGTAGGGCATCCATATCCGCTCGCCAAGCTATATTTTTGCCATTTTCCTTTCCTTTTAAGATTCCGATAACTCCATTGCCTGCAATACCGGTCTTTACCTCCAAACCTAAATCAGTTAAATACTTTGCAATAATTTTGGAAGTTCTTGTTTCATTTCCAGCGAGTTCTGGATTTTCGTGAAAGTCTCTTCTAATTTTAACCAAACCATCAAATATTGCATTGGTGTGTTTTTCAATTTTTTGGTGCACGATTTTGTCGTCTGAAGTCTTGCAACCAATTGTAATACTGAATAACATTACTAATAATATAAGATGGCTTTTCAATTTCATATTTTGATGTTAGTTCGGTGTTTTTTTATTATGCATAACGGGTTTGTATAATAATCGTGGCACATGGCGCAGCGAGCGCCTGACTGCTTCAGGACTAGCTTGCAGTGGCGGCTATTCCAAAGTTAGTTCTTTTTACTAAATTATTTGGAGCCACGTGATTTTGATACTTTGGAAATAAGCGCTAGCGTGTTCAGATTGGTCTGAGAACCAATTTAGCTAAATATTAGATCAATTTCTAACTTTATTACCGAACCGGCAATGAAAATTATACATTGTTGGACACAGTTTCTTTTTAAGTAACTTTAAACAATAACCAAAAAGTACGATGGCAAACGAGAAACAGTTGAATTTACTTAAAGGAAGTATAAAGGATTGGAACAATTGGCGCGCAGAAAACCCGAATGAAGAAATTGATTTGATATCTGCCGATTTATTCCAAACAAATTTATCAGGAGCTGACCTACACAATGCTGATATGCGTCGAATGAACTTAAGAGAAGTAAATCTTAGCTCGGCAAATTTGAAAGGAGCTCAACTATATAGGGCTAACATGAATGGAGTAAATTTAACTAACACAAATCTTTCAGGCGCCAATTTATATCGAGTTTATTTAGGACGTGCAGATTTAAGAGGAGCTGATCTTAGTAAGGCAAATTTACAAATGTCCCTCTTGTCTCAGACCAAGATTGAAGGGGCTTCATTTAAAAAAGCTCTTGTTCATGGTATCTCAACATGGAATTTAGAAGGAACACCAGCAGATCAATCTGGACTTGTTATTACAGGAAATCACGAAGCTCAAGTAACTGTTGACGATTTAAAAATGGCACAATTTGTTTATTTGTTATTGACGAATAAAGAGATAAGAAATGTGATACATACGGTAACTTCAAAAGCCGTACTAATTCTAGGACGTTTTTATAAAGAAAGGAAGTCTATTTTAGATGCTTTGAGAGAAGAATTAAAGAAAAATGATTTGGCACCAATTATCTTCGATTTCGAACCTTCTGAGAATCGCGACCTTACAGAAACAGTTCAATTATTAGCTAGTATGTCCAAATTTGTGATCGCAGATGTTACCGATGCCAAGAGCATTCCTCAGGAGTTATCAATCATTATTCCTTCATTTCCCTCAGTCCCAATCTTACCTATTCTTTTAAAAAATGAACAGGTCTATGCAATGTTTGAGCATTGGGAAAGATTTGATTCTGTTTTGCCAATTTTTTATTATGATAATAAAGCACATTTACTGGACAATCTTAAATCTGAAATATTAGATTCGGTTGAGAATTGGAAAAATAAAGTAAATGAAAAACCGAAAGCCGAAGAACAAATACTTGAGCAAAAAAAGAAATTTAATAAACTCAAAGAATCTAACCCTCAACAGTATTGGCAATTAGTAGAAGATGGTATTATAATTATTTGAATAGAAGCTAATTTTGACAATTATGCCCGACGGGTTTGTAAATGAAACGTGGCGCTTGGCGCAGCGTGCGGCTTGAAGCAGCTTAGCCATCAATCGCTCGTTTCGGCTCAATTCTCCGAAGCTGCGTGAGACTCAGAAGGGCAAGCGAGTTCGGATTATTCCGACGAATCATATTTTGAATAAAAGTAGGAATTCCAATTCAATTTCCCACTAAGCCATGATTGCATATTCGTTGTTGGCAGTAGTTATTTTTTCAATTCATTTGCTTTTAAAACTCTTAAAAAATTGCTTCCAAGAATTTTAACAATATCTTCCTCACTGTATCCTTTTTCGACTAATTCTTTCGTTATTAAAGGATATGTTGTTACATCATCCAATTGCAACGGTGTAAGAACGATTCCGTCAAAGTCAGATCCTAGACCAACGTAATCAACGCCAACTAGTTTAACAATATAATCTATATGATCAATCAACTTAGATAATGGCGGTCTCATTAGCTCTGCTTCATCTGCATATTTTTTATACAGATAATCCATCGTATAAAATTCGTCCATTCTGCTTTTCATGAGAGAATCTCCTTCAATAGCGTGCTTTTCAAGAAAGGCCATCTCTTTTCCATCGAAACTACTGTCAATAAAACCAGGATGAAAATTCACCATAATTACACCACCATTTTTAGCAATTGCTTTTATTTGATCATCTTTTAAATTACGACGGCTAGCTACAAGACTATAAACCGAACTGTGAGAAGCGATAATAGGTTTATTGGTAATCTTAATTACATCCCAAAATGTCTGGTCGCCAGAGTGACTTACATCTATCATCATACCCAATTCATTCATTTTCCTTATAACCTGCATTCCAAAATCTGTTAGGCCTTTTTGTGGAAGATTTGGATTTGTTGTTTCATCTGCAGCGCTAGTCGCCCAAGAAGGAGCAACATTATGAGTTAAAGTTAAATATCTAGCGCCTCGTTTATAGAGTGTTTCTAATTTATTAAGGTCATCTTCAATCATATGTCCACCTTCAACACCAAACATTGCTGCAATTTTATTTTCATTTATAGCTTTTAAAATCGCATCAGAGTTGGCAACTTTAATGATCTTATTTGGGTTACGCGCAACTGCTACATCTAGACTGTCCATTTGCCTATTTGCTAACGCAAAAGGGTTTTCAACAGCTCCATCACTATACACAGAAAATATTTGAACATCCAAACCTCCCTTTTTCCAACGGTTCAAATCGCTATGTGTTTTCCCGGTTAAATCTTGATCCAACATGATTCCTAGGTCTACAGTTTTCATCAAGATATCATTGTGGGTGTCAATTACAATTGCCTCATTATGAATTTCTATAAATGTTTTGAGTTCAGGTTCTTTATCTGTCGAAGATTTACAAGATGATAAAACAACTAATAGGACAATAAAATATCTCATATACTTAAATTTAGAAGTTTAGTTTTTAATTATTGCCAACGGGTTTGTATAATAATCGTGGCTCTTGGCGAAGCGTGTGGCTTGAAGAGGCGACCACTACGAAGTTAATTCTTTTTCTCAAATTATTTGGAGCCACGTGATCCCGATACTTCGGAAAGAAAGGCAAACTAGTTCGGCATATTCCATGAACCAATTTAGTCATTTATTTGTAGCTAACATAATTCTAGTAGGAGAGAAGCCATTATGACTTATTCGTAGTTAGCCACTGGCTTTGCTCAATTCAGATTTTCTATTCCGATGTTTTAATTTCCCTTCGGATTGAGCGTTGTCTAGAAATACTCTTTTACAATTTTTGGTATAGCTGACATTGAGCGAATTGTAAATGTGTATGGCTTTTAGCGTTGGCTTTGTCAAACTAAATTATATCGTAAATGTTTTTTTAAGTTGGTTGTTATATTATTATAAAAGTGTTATTAATAAAAAGGCTGTTGTAACAATTTCAACAGCCCTTTTTTTAATATTATTGTGTAACAAAAACTAGTGTTTTCTAGTAACCAATTGATACACACAAGGAATTACAACCAAATTTAAAATAGTAGCTGTAAGCAAACCACCCAAAATTACTACAGCCATTGGACTTTGTATTTCACTTCCTGGTTCTCCTCCTTTCAATGCCAATGGTATTAAAGCCAAACCTGTTGTAAAGGCTGTCATTAGTATTGGATTCAATCTGTCTAATGCTCCTGTTTTTACTAACTGAAATCCTTTCATTCCTTCTTTTCTCAAATCTTCATAACGTGAGACTAATAAGATTCCGTTACGAGTAGCGATACCAAACAAACTAATAAAGCCAATGGTTGCTGCTATACTGATGATGCCTGATGTAAAATACACAATCAAGATTCCACCAATTAGTGCCAATGGTAGATTAATTAACACTACAAAAGCCAATTTCACATCTCTAAATTCGTAGTAGAGTAACAGAAAAATGACAACTATTGCAATAATTGCGGTTATCATTAGTAACTGTGATGCTTTCGATTCGCTTTCAAACTGTCCGCCATATTGTACCCGATAGCCTTCTGGCATATTCACATTGTTTGCAACCACTTCCTTTATTTCTTCTACTGCACCTCGTAAATCTCTGCCTTGAACATTAGCAGCTACAACGATTTTGCGTTGCACATCTTCTCGATTAATCGTATTTGGACTGCTTACCGAAGCTACCATTGCCAATTCGCCTAAAGTAGTTTGACCTCCATTTGGTAAACTGATTAAGGTATTTGAGATGTTTTCAATATTATCTCGAAATGGTTTTTCATAGCGAACTACCAAATCAAAATACTGCTGACCTTCATAAATCTCGCCTGCTTCTTCGCCAGCAAAAGCAATATCTACTTGCTCCATTAGATTACCAACTGTCATTCCATAAGCCGAAAGAATTTGGCGTTTTGGTTTGATACGAATTTGTGGTACTTCAATTTGTTGGTCTACTGCGACATCTGCTAATCCATCAATATTTTTGATGTTTTGTTCTATGCTTTTACCCACTTCAAACAAACGCTGTAAATCTGTACCAAAAATTTTGATTGCTATATTGGCACGTGTCCCCGAAAGCATATGATCAATTCGGTGAGCAATGGGCTGACCCAAAGTTATATTTACGCCTGGTGCGATACTTAATTTATTTCTGACTTCCTCAAAAAATTCTTCTTTGGTTTTATCTTCTAGAACAAAAGGCACATCAATTTCCGAAGCATTTACCCCTTGTGCGTGTTCGTCCAATTCGGCACGACCTTGTCTTCGTGTAACAACTTTAACTTCAGGTAAATCCAATAAAATGGTCTCTATTAATTTTCCTGTTTTGTTACTTTCCTCTAAAGACATTGCAGGTGGACCAACAACACTTATTACCAATGAGCCTTCATTAAATTCTGGCAGAAAACTTCTTCCTAATTGGGTTAATACAAAAAGACTTATGATAAAAGCAATAACAGTTGTTCCGATAATGGTTTTTGGCATTTTAGTAGCACTTTCCAAGAGGTTGCCATACTGTTTCTGTAACCAACGTTCCACTTTTGTACCTTCTGCTTGTTTGCTCAACAATTTTTCGTTATTCAATAAATAAGAACACAAAATAGGCGTCACGGTTACTGCAACAATCAACGATGTTAAAACAGATGTTACAAAAGCAATACCTAACGGTTGCAACAATCGACCTTCCATTCCACTTAAAAAGAATAATGGAATAAATGAAACTATAATAATTAAGGTTGCAATGATGATAGAACTTCTTATTTCTACCGAAGCATCACGTACAACAGTAATAGTTGATTCACGTTCTTCTTTCGGTTTTCTTATGTTTTCACGCAAGCGTTTATACACATTTTCCACGTCAATAATGGCATCATCTACTAAAGCACCAATCGCAATTGCCATTCCTCCTAAACTCATTGTATTAATAGTATAACCCAACCATTTTAAGATGATGATGGTCACCAATAATGAAATAGGAATTGCCAATAATGAAATTAAAGTAGTACGCCAATTCATTAAAAAGATGAACAGAATTATCATTACAAAAAATGCACCTTCCAATAAAGTTTGATTTAAATTGCTAATGGATGCATCAATAAAATCGGACTGTCTAAAAATTTGACTTTTGATATTTACACCTTTTGGTAGGGTCTTTTCCAAATCGGCAATCGCTTCATCTAAACGGTCTGTCAATTCCAAGGTATTGACATCAGGTTGTTTTGAAATGGTTAAAATGACTGCTGGTTTTGCGTTTAAAGAACCATCGCCAATTTTATCGGCAGCACCAATTTGAACTGTTGCTACGTCCTTGATTTTTATGGTTTGCCCGTTGACTTGTTTTAAAACTGCTTCCTGCAAATCTTCTAAAGCATAAGCTCTACCGCTACCTTTAATGATATACTGATTTCCATATTGATTGATTACACCGCCTGGGGCATTAGCGTTGGCTTCCTTAACGTGTTCTACCAATTCGGAAAGACTTACATCGTAATGCTTCATCTTTTCAGGATTCGCAAATACTTGATATTGCTTGTAATCGCCACCAATGACCACCACATTGGCAATTCCACCAATTGCTTTTAAACGTGGTCTAATTGTCCAATCGGAAAGGGTTCGAAGTTCCATTGGCGACAAACTATCGGATGTCACTCCCAAAAGCATTATTTCGCCCATAATGGATGAAATAGGTGCCATAGTAGGTGCGCCGATACCTTCAGGCAGATTTTCTCGAACCATTGGGATGCGCTCACTTACAATTTGGCGTGCCCGATAAATATCGGTTCCCCATTCAAATTCTATCCAAACAATGGAAACTCCCGCTGCGGATGAAGAACGAATTCTTCTCACATTAGGCGAACCGTTTAAGGCCGTTTCCAGTTGATAGGTGACTAATTTTTCTACTTCTTCAGACTCCATTCCGTGCGCTTCGGTAAGAATAGTTACCGTTGGTGCTGTAAGGTCTGGGAATACATCTACGTTCATTGTTCGCGCATAATACACGCCCAATACACTCAATGCAGCCGCTCCCAATAGAATGAGTAATCTATTTTGAAGTGAAATTGATAATATTTTGTTTAACATTTCCCTTCGTTTTTAATGTTCGTGTCCGTGAGCAGGTGTTGAGCCTGACATTGAAGCCATTTTAACTTGGTAAGCTCCTTTTGTGACAACCACTTCGCCAACTTCCAAACCTTGTATAATTTCTACATTTTCTCCATTTCGTTTTCCAATTTTCACAGGTCTTCTTTCGAAACCCTCGCCCGAAAGTTGCACGATAACAGAATAACTTCCATAGTCTTCTAATAAGGCATTAACAGGAATCATAGTATTTTTCGTTGCGTCTCCCATTGCTATTTGAACTGG
The DNA here is from genome assembly GCF_003688405.1 of Ulvibacter antarcticus. Taxonomy (GTDB): domain Bacteria; phylum Bacteroidota; class Bacteroidia; order Flavobacteriales; family Flavobacteriaceae; genus Ulvibacter; species Ulvibacter antarcticus. The sequence goes on along the minus strand of NZ_REFC01000012.1, from coordinate 714,290 downwards.
CGTTAAGCTTCCCTCTGGCATATCGATTTCTGCATTTACTTGAGCAAAAACAGAAATCAATGGGTTTTCTCGTTCTACATCTTTACCGATAGAAAGAATTGAACCATCAGCATCAGTTACGTTTTTCCATTCTCCGTCTTTAGTTTGAAACCATATTCCTTGTACAGTCTCCATTGTTAGTCCGTAATTAGGTGCTATTTGGGTTTTTAATACTTTGGATTGTTGTGTGCCGATTGAAACTAATGCAACACCTTGTTCTACATAATCGCCATTAGAAACTGTAATAGATTTAATGAAACCATCAAAAGGCGCAACAATTTGTTTACTACCACCTGAAACTCCTGATGTTAATGATTGATAGTTGGATTTTGCTATCGAATAATTGCTTTCTACTTTTTCGAAATCGGACTTTGGGATAATTTTAGAATTGTATAACTCCTTTTTGCGTTCGTATTCAGATTTTGCCTGTTCAAAATTGGAACGTGCATTGGCTATTTCCGTACTTAAATTGTTAGTTGCCAGGCCTTGACTGTTTAAACTCATCAATAACTGACCTTGTTTTACTGCTGTACCTTCTGTAAGATTGTTCACTTTAAAATCAACCACACCGTTAGATTTTGCTGCCAATGATTTTACCGAACCAAGTGATGGTATCCAAACACCAGAGGTGTTTATAACATCATAAATTTTACCTGAAACTACAGGTGCAGTTTGAAAGTCGATTTTCCAAGCCTGTTCTTTTAAGAACGAAATGCTTCCACCTTTTTCCGCAGTTCCTAATGCTTTAATAGCTTCTTGGGTATTGGCATAAACAATAACATCATCAATTGTAATTTTATCTGAATATTCTGGTGTTTTCAACTCAAAAACAAGCTGGTATGTTCCCGCTTCTTTGGGTCGAATGGTTGGCGAAAATATACCCGGTGATGATGGTGCATCGACAGTATTTCGTAAACCTTTATTTTCTTTAATCAAACTTACTGTAGCCGATCCCTCTCTAATAGGTTGGTGCTTATCTAATACCGTAAAGTGGGCTGCAAACCTGCTTGAATTACCTACAATTAACGCTGGGAACTCTACAAAGAGTTCGGTTTGATCTGTCCAAATGGTGTGGTCTAATCGAGGAATTTCTTCTCCAGCGTGTGTTCCATCAGGATTATGTGCGTGAGCATCTTCTGTCTTGTTGTTACAGGACATTACCAAAAAGGCCAACACTATGATTATATATTTCATCTGTAATTTTTTTTATCTTTAGTGGTTGTGGTGTTCACTGCCATTATCGTGAGTGTGTGTTTCTTTTTTCATTTCCATAGAATCGGTTTCGACTTGAAATTCTTCTTGCTCCACTTTTTCTTCGTTCATATGTGTACCGTCCGCGTTGTGTTCGTGACCGTGGTCGTCCGTTGCTTCCTTTTTTGTGTCTCTACAAGAACTTATCATTAAAGTTGATGTGATTGCAATTGCTAATATTATTTTTGAAATTTTCATAATTGTATGTTTTAAAATTTATAATTGATGTTTTAATAATTGCGTTTGAATCAATTGTAGTTCCATCTCCATTTGCAACATTTTGTCTAATGCAGTTCGGTAAAACTGAAGCTCCAAATAATAATCCATAAAAGAATACTCGCCCAATTGATACGCCTTAAACAGTAATTGTTCACTATCTAAATTGCCTATTATTGCTTGATACTCATTGAATTTTTCGAGCATCAATTCGTATTGATTATAGATTTCTTGAAATTTTGCATAAATCGAAGTAGTGATTACTTTTGTGTTAGTTTGCTGATATTCATAATTTGCTTCGGCAGCTTTTACCTTATTCTTGCTGCTCCAAAGTGGTAATGAAATACCACCATAAAATCCTGAATAGTTACTTCCGCTGACTCCTTGATAGTTATAGCCAAGAGCTATATTGGGCAACACCTTGTTTTTTTCTAATTTTATTTTTTGAAGCGAAGCAGTTTCATTGGTTTTCAATTCCTGCAATTGAGGATCTTTTGTCAGTTTATCTTGCCAAAGATTTTCAATTGTTCCAATCTCAATAGGCAAAACAATTTCTGATAAAATGCCATCAATAGGATTTCCACCGTTCAAAGTTTCGAGTTTGGACATTTGAATCTGGATATCGCTTTCTAGCTGTTTAACTACAAATTGCTCTTGAATCCAAGCAATTTTCGCCTTGTTCAAATCTAAAATACCTACTTGCTCTTTGTCAAAAAGTTCTTGAATTTGTTCGAAAACCTGCTTGCTCTGGGCATTCCTTTTGGTTTCAATCGCTTTTTGTTTTTGTAAAAAAACGAGTTCTAAAAGCATGCTCTTTGCTTGCAGCAAGACTTCTTGTCTTTTTGTTGAATAGGCTGACGCTAACTGTTGCGATTTAGATTCGTTCCACTTGTTACGAGAACCATATACCGTAGGAAATTCAAAAGATTGTGAAATTTCATATTCGGTATAATCTCCGGTTATATTATCGCCAAAAGGCATATAATATCCAGATAGCTGTGGGTTGGGCAAATTGTTAGTGCTCTTGTTTTCGAGTTGCTGACTTTCAATAAATGATTGATAGCCTTTTAACTCTGTATTATTCTGTTCAATTTCGTTTAGCAGTTCTTCTACACTTTTAGTTTGTGAAAAACCAGTAATAAAGAACAGGTATCCGCAAATTGCGAACACGATGTGTTTATTCATTGTTTGAAATTTTAGGTTTAACCTGAATTTTTAAGATGGAATATTTACGTAGTCGTAAAGTATTCCTTAACGATTAACCTAATGATGGTGGACCTCGTGAGTCGAGGGAAAAAAGATAAGGATTGAAATATTTATTGGGTGGACGATACACCGAAATCTTTTCGGATTCATCATCATAATTTATAGAAATGCTATAACGATTAAAAAAAGCAGATGTTTTTACATCTTGTTTAACATTGAGTTGTTTTACATTACTTTCGTGAGTTATTACTATTTCATTAGCAACTATAGAATGTATGTGTACTTCCAAAAATAAATCTAAAAGCCCTTTTTTAGTACTTTCTTTTGCTGGAACATCGTGATTATGGCTATACCTGTCACTATTTGAAACAGCTTTATGTGAGTGTTCAACTTCGTGTTGATGATGTAAATGAGGCAAAACTTGATGAAAAAGCATTAGGCTGAATATACCTAAAAAGAAAAGTGCTTTTATGTGATTGTGTTTTTGCATCGTTCACAAATGTAATAATTTATAATTTGGTTTTTTCGAATGCAAATTCTTCTTGTGGGCAAAGGCGAGAATTACATCTGTTATTTTTTTAAGGTGTTGGCTTTTGCGTAGGGGAAAAATAAATGTGCTGTTTGTGTGGTGAGCTTTTTTAGTTCGGATTTTTTTTCAGCTTACACCTAACGGGTTTGTATAATAATCGTTGCTCTTGGCGCAGCGTATGGCTCGACGCGGCGACTACTCCAAAGTTAATTCTTTTTTCCAAATTATTTGGAGCCGTGTGATCCCGATACCTCGGGAAGAAGGGCAAGCTTTACGTTCTATTCCGACCTACAAGATAGATGATAATTTGTAAGAAATATACTGTTTACAGTACTCTTAGTTATAAGCGATTTACGGTGTTGTAGGTAGTGCTTTTTTTATTCCGTTTAGATATTCAATTCCGAAAAGTTGTATCTACTAATTGAATTTATGGAAATAAAGGGAATCAATATCATAATACCTAATTATTGTTTTTAATTTACCTTAAATCCAAGCGCAATGTAGGGCTGAAAGTTATTATTACTAACAGAGCTTCCTCCTTCATAGTAAAGTGTTGAGCCTAGAAAATCTACATTTCCTTGAGTTATAGGATAAGGAATAGGACTCCCATCAGTCTTCTGTAATACACGACCTCTAGTTGCTTCAAAACCTCCTATACTAGGGGCGTCAGTAATTCTTCTAACAGTAATTATATCCCCACTTGCTACAGATACTGGTGTAATTGCTTGGTAGTCTAGCATTGTTTGAGAAAATGTATGCAATCCTATATAAGAAGTTCCGCTTGTATTGTTAATGACTTCCATTGTGTAAGCACCAGCATATCCAACCCAAGGAGTATCTGGACCTGGATTTTGATAACCTATGGTACATATTTCTCCATCAGCATTAATTCGAATTTCATATTCGTGTATTTCATAGTCGACATTTATAAAATCGCTATATACACCCATAGAAAAGGCATTCGTAATAAGTGTTGATACATAGGTGTCTTCACAAACGTTATTGGTTGGGTCGTTGTCATTATCGCAACTATTTAAAAATAGTAAACTAAGTGTAAATAATGCAATTAAATAAATTCTCTTAGGGTTGTTCATAGTTTCAATGCTCTAGTTTAATGTATGATAATTCATATTATAAAACTTAAAAGTACTAATAACCCATCAAACCCTTCCGAAGAAAGAACACTAAAAAAAGAGATAAGCCCACTTAAAACCACAACTTTCTAACATCTAGTTAATTAGAATTATTTAAGGAGGAGGAAATGAGATGTGAGATGTGAGATAAGAATTCAGAATTTAGAAGAAAGAATATAGCTGCCTGTCGATAGACGAGATACTGGGGATATAAACTTTAAACTAAAAACTGAACTCTAATAACTTAAAACAATAAACTGACCACTGACCGTTTACTACTGACCACTAAAACCTGCCTACTCTAATTTAAGGGCTTTAATATCGGTAATTAATTGAGCAATGGAAGCTCGGTTTAGTCCATTGTAAATACCACGGATATGCTTGTTCTTGTCGATGAGCAAGAAGTTTTCGGTATGTAGAAAATCGTTTAGGTCTTTTGGTACTCCCATATCGTTTTCTACGAAATATTGATCTCTTCCGAGGCTATAGATTTCAGTTTTCTCGCCGGTTACCAAATGCCATTTGTCGTCAATTACTTCGTGGGTATTAGCATATTCCCTCAAAACAGACACCGAATCTGTCGATGGCATCACCGAATGTGAAAGTAAAAGGACATCATCATCATTCTTAAATTCTTCCTGTATCTGGTGCATATGATCTGTCATTTGCGGACAAATGCCGGGGCAAATCGTAAAGAAGAAATCCGTTACATAGATCTTGTTTTCAAAAGTTTTTTGATTTACAATTTCTCCCAACTGGTTTGTCAATTCAAAATCGGGGATCTTATGAAAATCTTTTTCTTCCGAAGTACCAGGAGTTATCCACTTAGGTGTAAACGACTCTTCATCGTAATAGGGAAGGTGAGCCACTCTGCTGGTTTCAACAATAGCAAGGTTCTCCTTTTTGACCTCATTTTTACAACTTGTAAAAGAGATCAATACCAAAATCAACAACAGGCTATATTTTTTCATCTCTATTAATAACTTCATTTTTTAATGTATAACATGAATTAGCTCTTCTCATTCCGAAGATTCGTCCGTTTTTGGCTTCATAATTAACGTATAGGCTTCCATTTTCCAACCAGGCTTTTTGCAAACCGTCTTCATTTCCATCGACGAGCTGACGTTCTTTAGACAATTGGCCGTTCGGATACCATTCCTTGGCAATGCCGTTGATTTTACCATCGACATACTTTGATTCTAAAGCCAATACGCCATTTTCCCACCAACTTTTGTAGATCCCTATCATACGGTTTTGTTTATAATAGAATTCTTCACGAAGGACACCATTTTCAGACCATCTTCTAGCCACACCTTCCCGTTTGCCATTATAGAACCCTAGTTTTTCAGCTAAAGTACCGTTGTTATGGTATTTTAAGGAGAAACCATTATAAGCTTTCTCCTTGTAATACCATATTCCTTCCGTTTGATTTAATACCAATTCCTCTTTCAAAACCTCCAATTTTACAATCACTATGGCTTCTTCAACCATATTAGTAGCAGCTTCCGTTCTATCTGTTAAAGCTTCAGAACAGCTGGTGCATAAAAACAATGCGAGTATGATGATAAGAAATGGTTTCATAATTTAATATCCTTGGTAAGGTCCGGCGAAAGCTATATATGACCCGGTGTTTGAATACAATTCATTAATTATATGGTAATGGTATTCTTCATCACCTATAGTATATTGCGTGGTAGTCGTGTGCCCTCCTGAAGCATCCAAATCTGTTGGATACGTCCCGGTGGAGTTACATTTTCTTCCGTAGAGAAAAACACCATCCAATAAGATACCTACCAAATTTTCGTCATCATCGGTAAAGGCTTTAGGCTCTAAATGATAGTGATACACTCCAGGGCCAATATGTGCTCCCGTCCAATCTAAACTGCCCGCTGCCTGATCCAAGGCCCCTCCACCTTCCTGATCGTTAAAAATTGAGGCACCACTCACCGCAATCCCAATTGTATTTAACTGGGTAGCTACAGTACTTCCACTTAAATTTGGCGTTGCATCTACAGTAATTGTAGTCGCATTGTTATTACTGGACATAATACTTGGCGTAACCTGAACAGTAGGTTCATCCCTGTAAAGCGCATTACCTACACCCCAATAAACACTTTCGTGATTTGGTAAGCCTGTGGTTTCAATAACTACATTCGATCCATCCAAATAGATAGTAGTTGCGTCGGAATTAAATGCTGCAAAAGCCGCATGTAATTCAGTTACTGCCTCATCGTCATCTTGAGACGTTGAATCGTCACTTGAACATGCCATAAAAGCTGCTAATGAGAATACAGTAAAGGATAAGAATTTAAATGTAATTTTCATTTTTTTCTTTATTTAGATTATTATATATGTGTGCGGGTTTTGCTTTAAGTTCGATAACTGCAACCAAGTCTGAACCCGCGGGAACGAAATGGGAGTTTTTATTAAATAATCTTGTCATTTTCATAATCTCTTTTTTTAAAGTGAACACTTAATTTTCTTTAATCATAAGTTAAAGGTAGTCTTGATTTAGATGACAAAATCTTCCAATCAGCGAATCCCCGAAACTTTTAAGTAAACAGCGGATCTTGTCTGGTGAACAGAAATTATCGAACTTTAGAAGGCTGCATTTTCTCCTGTTTATGTGGGTTTTTAGTCATAATAATCGGATTTAGTATTTTATTTAACTTCTCTATAAACTCTGACAGGAAAAAATTTATCCTTTTAATTCCTTCTTTAATTTAATTGCAAGTGTTTCTGTTTTATTCCTAAGTTTTTTCGCATATGTTAATTGAATTTGAGTTTGTAACAATTGATCAATTACACTGTTCTGATATTCCCTGCTATTTAATAAATCTGAATAATTTGATTGCTGCCCAAAGTTCTTGATATGGTTATACTTTTTATTTTCCTTCGGAAGTAAATCGATTAATGAAATGTGTTTTTCAATCACCGGTTGCAATCGATTTTGTACAATATTCATAATCTTTACTTCCTGAATATTATATACGTTCATTTCATTAGGATATGCTGCAATTAATTCTTTTAAAGAGTCGTTTTCGAGAAATTCAAATTTGTTGGTATTATTAATTGAATTCAGTGCTTCATTTCTCAAATTCGTATTTCTAAATTTTATCTGTACGATTATATCTTTTGTTTCTTGCGTTAAATTTCCCGATTTTGGACCGACGTAGTAAAGTGAACTCTCCAGTGCGAGTGAGTTATTACCATATCGAACGATAGCGCTATCTAAAACGTTTAAGTTGGTATGCAATTCCTCATACAGACTTTCGTAGATCTTAATCTCAACTATTCTATTCTTTCTTATTTCGTTTAAATCACTAATCTTATATGCTATTAAAATCCCGATAACAATTAATAGTATTTCTCCAAATGCATATATCAGGTAACTTTTAAATTTTCCCGAGTCAACTAATTTTCTTCTAATGTTTCTTAATAGCCTCATCCTTGGTGCTTTTATTACTTTTCAAAAAAATCCGGTTTAAAACAAAGCTTCGTAATTTCTTACGAAGCTTCTCTCTAACAACCAACTAAATAATGAAAACCTTTAATTTTTAAATTTATTCTTTTAACTCTTCTGACGTTTCTCTCTTCCTTTTAGCTTAGGAGCTTTATTAAATTCTTCCTCGGAAATAAAGCCGTCTTCATCAGTATCCACCTTTGCGAAATTTTCCTTTAGGGGTCCCTTTAATTCGTCTTCGGAAAGTTTTCCGTCTTTATTGGAATCCATTTTTTCAACCAACTCACTGAAGCTTGGAGCTTTTTGAGATCGTTCACCACTAGGTTGTGCATTTGTAAAAGCAATTCCGAAGCATAAAAAGCCAAGGGTCATTGTAACTGTTTTTAAATTGATATTTTTCATGATATTACTGTTTTAAATTCTCTATTATGACATCAAAGGTCGAGAATGGATTAATGTGTATTACAGATATTCAGTAGACAATAGGATGTTTTATGTGAATCGGCTTATCAATTCAGTGAACGGTTCTATTAAACCTTTTCAAGTAGCTATATTTTGATAATCATTACTTTTATTTTACTTTAATTTGCGGTATGAAGGAATTAAAAAGAATTATATTTTTAATCTTGTTTTGGGCTGTAGTCTGGCTTATCATGGCACTTGGCCACGAAGATAAGCTGAAATTCCTCGAACAAAATCTAGAGATCCTTGTTATACAAATTGTAATAATTGTGTGGGTGACTTACACTTTAGCTCCCCGAATTCTATCTAAAAAGAACAATTACCTATTTATCGGACTTGGATTTGCCTCAATTTTAGTTTGTGCCTTTCTGGCGTATCAGTTTTCATTTGCATTTCCATCTCCGGACCTTCCCCCGAACCTTCCAACCGAACTCTCACATAAACGTCCGCCAATGCCGAGAGCCAGGTTAACGCCATTGGGAAGAATACTAAACAGATCATTTCTTGTAAACTTCTTGATCCTTTGCCTTACATTTTTTTTAACAACTGTAATAGAAGTGTTTTTATTCGCCAAGGTAAAAGAGGAAGCCCTTATTTTAAGTAAAACTGAAAATCTAGAAACAGAGTTAAAGCTTTTGAAGTCTCAGATCAATCCGCATTTCCTGTTTAATGCTTTAAATAATATTTATGCTTTATCTGCCATAGATTCCAAAAGAACTCAAGAGAGTATTAGTTATTTGTCTAATATGTTGCGTTATGTATTGTATGATTGTGAAAAGCCACTGGTTTCTTTACAAAAGGAGGTTGCTTACATAGAAGATTACATTAAATTATTTGTTCTGAAGAGTAGTAAAAACTATCCGATTGAGACGCAATTCAATATTTCTGATTCAACCATAACAATTGCTCCCATGCTGCTAATTCCCTTTGTTGAGAATGCATTTAAGCATAGTAATATTGAAGCTGTTGATAATACGTATATTAAAATAAAAATTGATGTAAAAGATGATGAGGTTTCTTTTGAAGTTGAAAACACCATTGCTGAAAATGGAATTGCCAAAGATGAAGTAGGAGGGATCGGACTGGAGAACGTTAAGAAGCGATTGTCTATCTTATATCCTGAACAGCATGATTTAAAAATTTCAGAAGAAAAAAATGTATTTAAAGTGTCCTTGATTTTAAAAATTAAGACATCATGAATAGAATATTAGCTCCTTCCCTTTAAAGGGAAGGCTGGGAAGGGATGTTTTCCCACAATTTGTAAACTATTTTTCAATTCTTTTAAATAACCAATAACCAATAACCAATAACCAATAACCAATAACCAATAACCAATAACCAATAACCAATGCTTAACTGTATCATCATAGACGACGAAGAATTAGCAAGAACCTTGCTGAAGAGTTATGTAGATAAATTAGATTTTTTGGTTTCTATAGGTGAATTTGAGAATCCGTTGGACGCCTTGGCAATTTTGAAGTCGGAAGTTATAAATGTTGTTTTCTTAGATATTCAGATGCCACAACTAAAAGGTACCGATTTCGCTAAGTTAGTGCCTTCAAATACCCGTGTTATTTTTACAACCGCCTATTCAGAATATGCTCTGGATGGTTTCGAGTTAAATGCAATTGATTATCTCTTAAAACCAATCACCTTCGAACGTTTTCTAACTGCGGTTAATAAGGTTAAAAGTACTTCGGAAGGCATTTCAGAAAAAACAACTGATACCCTAACTATAAAATCCGGGTATGACCTTCATAAAGTCCAAACAGAAGATATTCTTTATATAAAAAGTGATAGTGAGTATGTGACGTTTTATATGAAAGACAAGAAGATCATGTCATATCAAAGTTTGAAGTCTTTAGAAAATTCTTTGCCGGCTTCAGATTTTATGCGAGTTCACAGATCATTTATTGTAAATAAGAATAAGGTTTCAGGTTTAAAAGGGAGAGATCTGTTACTGGGTGATATTACAATTGCAGTAAGTGATTCTTATTATGATAATGTAAAAAAGGAGTTGTTTTGAAATTCAGAATTCAGAAGTAAGAAGGAAGAAGAAAAAATAAGTGAAACTCCTCTATTGTCACTTCGAGTGATTACAAAATGACTAAAAGGAGTTTTGTAATTGTATCGAGAAGGAGTGATTTCTTGAAGTGATAGCGTAAAGAAATAGTATCGAGAACAAGAATTAAGAATTAAGAATTCAAATTTTTATTTTTACCATCCAACCATCCAACCATCCAACCATCCAACCATCCTAATCTCATATCTCAGGTCTCAAATCTTATATCTATATAAAATTCAATCCCAAAGGTTTTAATTAATTATAGTAGGTTTGCACAGATTAAAAATAAATATGGAGTTAATAGAAATATTAGGTTACTGCAGTGCATTAATTATTGGTGTTTCGCTTGGGCTTATTGGTGGAGGAGGGTCTATTCTCGCCGTACCGGTCTTAGCTTATTTATTTTTAGTTGACGAAAAAGTGGCCACGGCATATTCTTTATTCGTGGTAGGTTGTAGCGCCCTTGTAGGCGGTATTAAACAGCACATGAAGGGATATGTAGACTGGCGCATGGTCATAGTTTTTGGAGTTCCCGCCATGCTGGGAGTTACCTTAGTTCGTTATTACGTTATACCCGCCTTACCATCTGTGTTGTTTACCTTCAACGATTTTGAGTTGACAAGACGTATGGCAATGTTCGGGCTGTTTGCGGCTCTTATGATTCCAGCGGCTCTTTCTATGCTAAAAAATGGAAAGGATTGTGATAAAAAAGTAAGCGGTTCAGTAAAGTATAACTATCCACTTATAATAATTGAAGGAGTAATAGTTGGAGCTGTAACCGGACTTATTGGAGCTGGTGGTGGATTTTTGATTATCCCGGCATTGGTATTACTTGCAAACTTAGAAATGAAAAGAGCGATTGGTACTTCCTTAATCATTATTGCTTTAAAATCACTTTTAGGATTTTTCTTTGGCGATGCTTTTAATATGAATATCGATTGGAACTTCTTGTTAACATTTACAGGCCTATCGTTGGTTGGAATCTTCATTGGGAGTTACTTAAGTAGTTTTATCGATGGAAATAAATTAAAGAAAGGATTTGGTTACTTTATTTTCGTCATGGCTATCTTTATTTTCTACATGGAATTTATGGTGAAGCGATAAAAACAAAGCAATTTTTTTGGTTTTTTTATCATCTATTATTCAATCACTTATCCTTAAAATGATGCCTATAGTATGTTAAAGTTAAGTGTCATTAAAAAACAGACATACCAAATCTAACAATTTAACGTTTAGTTAGTTAAAACATCAGAACTTTAATATACATTTGTCTGATTTTTATAAAAATAAACTCTAATTAATAATTTAACCCCTACGTTTTAAATGAACTTAAAAACTCCCTTTAAATTATTTTCTTTTATTGCGCTTTTTACTATTCATGCTACTGAAGCGCAAATATATCCCCTCAAGCAGAACAAAATGGATATGGCAATTGCTACATATCCGGAGATCAAACCGTCAACAGGTATAATTAGGGAACTTCCTATACATTCTAATAGTGAAATCGAAAAAATTAACGATTTATATTCTGAAGATTTACACTCCTTACTTGAAAAACAAATTTACACGAATAAAACATGGAAGAGTCTTGTTCAAAATAAGCAAATGAGTATTGGTATTGTAGATCTATCAGATCTTAACAATATACGCTATGCTGGATTGAATGATGACTATATGATGTACGCGGCAAGCCTTCCGAAGATCGCCGTATTATTAGCAGCTATGGATGCCTTGGAAAAAGGTGAACTGGAAGATTCCGAAGAAATCCAGAGTGATATGCGCTTGATGATTAGCAAATCTAATAATCAGGCAACAACGCGAATGATTGACCGTGTTGGTTACGAAAAAATAGAAGCAGTACTCCGCACGCCCGAGAATAATTTATATGATGAAGAAGAGGGTGGTGGACTTTGGGTTGGAAAACGTTATGCTGCCGGTGGAAAACGTCATCCAGAACCTATGAAAGGATTAAGCCATGCTGCAACTACACGACAAGTATGTAGTTTCTATTATCAATTGGCAATGGGTAATTTGGTGAACGAAGAACGTTCTGCGCAAATGTTGGACATTATGGAAAATCCTGGTTTGCATCACAAATTTGTAAATACACTTGATAAAGTGGCGCCTAAAGCCAGACTTTTTAGAAAGTCGGGATCTTGGAAAAACTACCATTCAGATTCAGTATTAGTATGGGGTCCTAAACGGAAGTATATTTTAGTCGCATTAATCGATAACGACTTAGGTGAACAAATAATTAGAGATTTAGTAGTTCCTTTAGAAAAAGTTATGAAAAAATCCCGTAATTTATAAAACGAATTACTGATGATTTAAAATGCTTAAGGAACTTTTTAAGAAAACATTCGATATAAGAGATGGTGAAATACACATCTCTTTTTTTATGCAGTTATATATCTTTCTGCTAATCACCGTATTATTAATGGTAAAGCCCACAATTAATGCGCTTTTCCTTTCAAAACTGGGTGCAGACCATCTTCCGTACGGATATATCCTAGTGGCCGTTATTGCTCTTATTACAATGTTCTTTTACAATAAGGCTATAAAGAAATTTTCCTTGCGTATTATCACAATAAGCACCTTGGTATTCTTTAGCTTAAGCTTTTTACTACTCTCATTGTTGATGTTTTGGGGGGCATTGAGCTATTTTGCACTTTATGCATATTATTTAAGTGTTGCACTGTTTGCAGTTTTAGTTACCTCGCAATTTTGGATCATAGCAAATATGGTTTATAACGCAAGAGAAGCGAAACGACTATTTGGCTTCATTGGAGCAGGGGCGATTGCAGGAGGTATCTTTGGAGGATATTTAACCTCAATTATTGCTCCGGCATTTGGAAACAGAGTAGTTATGTTGTTAGCAGCAGCCCTGCTGTTATGCTGTATTCCTATTTTAAATTCTGTATGGAAAATTAGGATTAGGAAGCTAAACGTCTATATTCGGAATCAACGTAAGAATGCCGAAAAACAATCATACACCAGTCCTTATAAAATCGTTTTAAAATCTAAACACCTTACCTATCTCGCAGCAATTGTAGGAGTGGGGGTGATCATGGCAAAGCTCGTCGATTTTCAGTTTAGTGATTTTGCGAATAGGGCTATTCCAGATAGTGATGAGTTGGCTTCTTTCTTCGGATTTTGGTTCTCCACATTCAATGTTATTGCCTTATTGATTCAGTTGTTTCTTACCAATCGGATGCTGGCATGGTTGGGTGTAACCACCAACTTAATGTTGCTTCCATTTGGTATTGCAATTGGTTGTTTGCTATTTTTAACCTTCCCAGAGCTTTGGGTGCTCATCATTATAAAAGGTTTGGATGGAAGTTTTAAACAATCCATCAATAAAGCTGGAATCGAACTTTCAATACTTCCTATTCCATATCATATTAAGAGTCAGGCAAAGTCATTTATCGATGTGGTAGTCGATAGTTTTGCAACAGGGATCGCTGGTTTACTATTGTTTTTTGTTGTTCGGGGAATGAATCTTAATAGCTCTTACATCACAGTTATTATTTTACTCATATTGTTTATTTGGATCTTCCTGATCTATAAATTACGAGAGACCTATTTCGAATCATTTCGCACAAACATTCAGAGCTCACTACAAGCCAATAGTCAAGTGAAGAAGAAGATTTCATTGGAGACTACTACAAATTCCACAATACAAGTTCTATCAAATGGTTCGGAAATAGAAATTCTAAACCTTCTTGACCGGCTTCAGAATTACAGATTGAAATCGTTAGAACCCCATATAATAAAACTCCTTGATCATCCATCAAATGAAATTAAATCGGCAGCCATAACTCAATTGTATTTTTATAAGAAAGGTACTGCCATCAATAGAATAAAAGAGCTAATTCATACCAAAGATGATGATGTGGTTTACAGAGCAATGGATTATCTATTGCATCATACTGACATTGATGATTCCAGAATTTTTGAGTCATATCTAAACCATTCGAGCGATTATATTACAAATGCGGCCTTACTATGTCTGGCAAAAGAGTCTCCTGAAAATAAAAATTTGGCAGTAAAATATGATCTTAATGCAAGAATCGAGCGTAAGATAAGAGAGTTGACAACTGCCGACAATGACCTGCGAAAACAGGAAGTTGGAGAATTAATGATCGCCATTGCTTATGCCGGCGAACCTAAGTATTATAGTTTTATTTCAGCGAATTTTAATAATAGGGATCCTTATGTTGTAGGACATGCTATAAAGGCGGCAGGCATCACTGCACATGCCCCTTTTGTAAATGATTTAATAAATTTTCTAGCTGAAAAAACCTTCCGAAGAAATGCGAGAAGAGCGCTTCGTAATTATGGCCCGGAAATTAATAAAACAATTTTAAATCTGGTGGTTTCTGAAAATTTAGATAATGAAGTGAAGCCCTATATTCCGAAGGTTATTGAATCTTTTAAAAGCAAGGAAGGTGTTAAAATTTTGATGCGATTATTGAAAAGTAAAGACTTTATTATTCGCCTTCAAGCCGCCAAATCTTTGAATAAACTTCAAATTAATTCCGCTACGCTGAAAATAGATCAAAGATCACTTACCAAAATTATTCTCAAAGAAAATGAGTACTATAAAAATACGCTAAACGCGATTACGAGCCTTAAGAGGTCTATTGGGACTCAGGATCTTTCAGAAACAACTACCGATGAAGAAACCGATCTGCTAGTTGCACGAGAAAGTTTGATCGAAATTTTAAATCATCAATTAGATCAGAGTTTGGAATGTGTTTTTAAACTATTAAGTCTAAAATACGATCGAGTAGATATAGAAACAGCCTACTTCGGACTTAAAAGTGACGTCCAGAATACTAAGATAAATGCTGTAGAATTTTTGGATAACTTATTACAATCACGATTAAAAAGCTCCATGCTTCCTTTAATTGAATATCATATCATTGACAATAACGATTACAGCATTTCATCGTTCGACTCTGCCGATATTAGCGAAAAACGAGTGTTGTTAATGCTTATGAAGAACCGCGGACCTAAGGTAAAATTAGCAGTACTAAACTTAATGGCAGAATTACATGACGTGACCTTCATTAAAAAGATCACGCCCTTACTCAAGCATAAGAACAAAAGTGTACGCTATTTTGCTAAAAATGCCTTAGACAAAATTCGACAAGGGCAACTTACTCCTTCGTAATTGCATCATCAATCTGGCTCGCCAAATACATATGTGCAGTTCCGGAATTCTTGCTTAGTACATTGGTCATTAAACACACAATATATTTCTTGCCATTTGGATGCTCCACAGTAATTACAGAATTCATGTAATTGAATTTATTTCCAGCGTATTCCCCACAATGACCGGGTTTCGATTTGTCACAACTGTAAAAGCTTCCTGATTTAAAATACACTCTGGCACTGTCTAATTTTTTCGATTGGGCGTAACGAATTCTTCTATCTGTACTGTATAAAAGACGTTTCATTTCCAGACTAGAGGAGGAGTCGATCACTTTTCCCTGCTCCAATTGCACCAACCATTTCATTAATCCCTTCGGACTTCCTGTACTTCCTCCCATACGCCCCACATATTTGTCCGGCCCATTGGTAAAAACGCCACCTAATCTCCAATCGTCTTCGGTAATTCCTAGTTTTCGCAATGGGTCATTAACCACACGATTTGCATATAGCGTGAGTGAATCTCTTCGAGTCTCTTCAAAATATTTTTTTGCATCTTCTTCGGAAAGCCTTGCGTAATCTTTTCCAAAAGCCGACATCAACATTGCTTCACGGTAACACACACTGGCAGCACCATTGTTACTTACAGATACCATATGATCTGCCCATTCAAAAAGCGTAAACTCATCTGAAGCTATCACCTGTCGTTTTACAAGTGTCTTTTTCTTAGGGTCGTAAATAGGTATGGTATGATGATCACCTACCCCCCAAATTCCCGAGGAGACTCGTTTATTACAAAGCAATGCAATACGCGCTTCAAAATCGTCCGGATAAATTTTCTCGAGTTCTGTAAACAATGCATTTAACACCGCGATTTTCCCTACGCTTCCCGGCTGATACCCAACATTCTCTCTAAAGGCTGCATATTTCAAGCTATCAGGATTTGTAATATCCAATACAGCCGCCGAATAGCCATTCCCAGGGAATAGACGGTTTATTTTCTTTGCAAATTCAGCATCTTCTGTAAGGATATCATCCATATTCTTCGAAGCAATGTCTGTAAGGTTTAATTTGATGTCATTAATACTGGCATAAGCACCAGTAGGGATTCTTGTGTATTTTTCTCCCTTATCGATTCTCTCCTGAATGTCCAGAAGTCGAACAATACGAGATCGTTCGTACCCATCAATTGGATAGAATCCGAAAGATATAAATGTGCAAATTAATAAGGCTACTGTTATAGTTGTTCTCATGAAATTATATTTTTGTCGCTAATGATATCTTTTTTGAATAGTCTATTTTTGGGGTAATCGAAGCCAGATAGTCTGAACTTTTGGCACGCTTGTTTTCTACAAAAGGCCGAATTTGAAAAAGCCATAATTTATCATTCTGAAAACCAAGTTCTACATCCCAAGCTCCTTTGTTAGCATCTTCTCCTTCCGAAGCCATTGTGGTTCTAACACGATTTGCCATATCGCGAATGTCTTTTATGTTTTTCTCATTTAGAATGGGTCCTTCAAAGGTAGTTCTGTTGTTAGTTGTTCCACCGGTTTTTGGCAATCTAAGGTAATTACCCTCCCGCGCTGGAGCGAGTAAATAATCTTCTTTCGCAGTTACCAATCGTGTCTCGGCCGATTGTCCATCGACAGCACCACCCGCACCTCTACTAAACGCTACCGTAAGGTCGGAATCGTTACCGGAATTAATCCCTTTTGTAATCAGTACTCCGGAATATTCCACATCAACGCTAGGTATAATAAGAATAGACGGATATACGTTTTCAGGATTCGACAGGTATTTCTGACGCCATTTGAAGCTTCTTTCGGTATACGGTGAGGCCCATACTTTCTTAATTCCTTCCATGATATTGTCTCTAGTTAGAATATTAAAAAGTGTAAGATTTAAACCGGCACCTGTAAATTCTTTCAGATCTTCCATATTGGTGTCACTTCTTAAAAACACAGGCACAGTACCAATCGCACTACCAAATGCCTTATTGAATTTCTTTTCCAAATCCGTAACAAATTGCTCATCCAAAGGCATCTTATAAATGGCATTTTTCAGCTTTTCAAGACGAATTAATTGGTAGTTTTCTACTTCATTTTCATTAACTCCGTTTTGTCTTTTATAGTCTGCTTCAGAAAAAGTGGTATTTAAATAGGTCCAGAAACTTACACCTTCACTCGGCATTTCCTGATCCATATGCTTTCTAAATATTCCGAAGGGAATCACAACTCCTTCAACCACATTTTCCGGAAACATTGTTTTTAACTCCCCTAAATTCGCAGCCTTCGGGCCACATAACTTCCCAGAATCTGATGCACCTACATCGCGCATATTTAAAACCTCACAAACATCGAGTCTGATTTGTTCCACAGGGACCGCAATTTTCTCAGTGTTTCTTTCCTTTTTACTGAAAAGCTCTTGTTCCTCATTCGACATATCGTCTTCAGATTTCAGGATTACATTGCCTTTTTCTGAAACTGCATAGAACACCTTTTTTCCGTTGTACTTCGAAAGTGACTTTAAATTATCACCTGAAAGTGCAGCATTTGGAATTCCCAGATTTCTGGCAAGCAATTGTACATGAGAAACGAGATTCCCTTCAGAAACCGTCATAATACCAGCTACAGGTTTAAGATCTGATGGTGGCTTCTGAAAAATATAGATCTTATCCGAATCGATATCAATATTCTCTGGAGACTCTTCTATCACTACAAGTTCACCCAAAGCATATCCAGGATTTAGACCTCTAAAACTCGATTGAGATCTTAAGTTCATCACATTATTAGTCATAGCAGATATTTGAGCGATCTTGCCTCCCAATCTACTCACTGTTTCTCCCAGATCCAGCGCCACGGTAGATCGTATTCTATCGTCTATAAAACCATAACTCATAGGCTCGAAGGCCGTATAGGTGTCAACTACTTCCTGATAATTGGCTTTCACCATGGCAGCACTCCATTCTACCACACCTCTAGAAGTTTGTAGAAATTGATTCAATTCTTCTATACTAAGTTCAGTTTTATTTAAATGTGATTCTAGCAAAGGCTCGATTTTATGCCATTCCCATAGTTCTATGAGACCAGTTCCGGCCGCTGCCAAACTTAAATGGCGTATTTTCTCCATCAATCCCAAGAGGGTATCGGGTTGCCATTCTTGTGTCTTTTTTAAAAGTACATCTTCGAATGCATTTGAAAGATCTAATAACAGCAAACGATCATTACCTGTCGATTTTTCAGTAATATCTGTCCGAATTACACATAGTATATCGGCTAAAGCAGGAACCATCTGTTCTGGTGATTCCACATCACTATAGCCTTCCAGGAATTCTAATAATCGCTGTCGTGTAGAATTTGATTTGGAAATCTTACTTACCTGAACTTTTAGGTTTGCAGTATTTAAAGGAGCGTAAATTTCTGCCATTGTGTTTTGAAGTTCCTCAAGCTCATTCTTTAGTTTAGCTGAAAGATCTTTTTCGTACTTCAATTGAAAATTTTTCACCATTTCAACATCTTCAACAGTCGGATTTCCATGAATTTTTATCCGGGCGTCCATAAATTTCGGGAACTCATCGGCAACTGTCTTCGATTGACTCCTCATTAATTGGGAGAGATTACTGTCACCATCATGAGGAATATCTTTTAATGATTGCTTCAGTAAAAAGTAGTTATTTGTAATACGCTCATCTCTAGGGAGAAATTTTTCATAAAATTCTACACCCCATGCTTGCTCGTCTTCAATTTGAAGAGCACCTCGATAAAATTGAGATTTTCTTTGAATCCACCCATCATCTACACTTTCCAAATATTTGTTAATTTGGTATTGTTTTAAACGACTGTGATTGTTTTCCTCATCCCAGAACGCGGTTCGGTCTGTAGATGCTAGAATCTCTCCAAAAAATAAATGGTGTTTTTTTGCCAGGTCCTTAGTGTCATCTCTATAGCTAGCGTGTTGTACTCCTTCCAGTTTTCCAGGGCAAGGATCACGTGCTTCTCGAACGGTCCCATCTTCACAAAACCAATTGATTCCTTTGTAAGGGCCTCTAGGATTGTCTTTAAATAGTTGTATTTTTTCTTTTATAGTGGATATAGGAAGTTCTTGTGAGAAAGAGATTCCGAAGAAAAAAATAAAAATAAGACTCAGAAGTAGTGGGTTGTTTCGTTGACGGTGTATTTTCATAAATTGGTTAATGCTGTTGAGTAATGGTTGATTGTATTAAAGTCGATTCAGGTAAAATTTCTCATTAGATACTACTTAATATGCTTTTAAATATAAGCTAAAAGTTCCAATATGATAGTGATCAAAGGAAGCGAAATCTAGTTAAAATCTCGAATAGAATATATCATCGAAAAATACATAGAAAGCAGGACATAAAACGACAAATTAAAATCGATTTAACATAGTTAGATGGCTTATTGTGCTTAATTTAAGAAAAAAATAATATTTCTAACAATTTTTGACATTACAATACATTATCAATTACCTCTTGAACTACTTCAGGATTCAATAAAGTACTTGTATCGCCTAAATTTGAAGTATCACCTTCGGCTATTTTACGAAGTATTCTTCTCATTATTTTACCACTCCTTGTTTTTGGTAATCCAGATACGAACTGGATCTTATCTAATTTAGCTATCGGACCAATATGATCTGCAATAATTTGATTTATTTCTTTTCTTAAATTATCTCTATCCCGTGATTCGCCCGTATCTTTTATAATCACATAGCCATATAACGCATTTCCTTTAATGTCATGTGGAAACCCTACAACCGCACTTTCTGCCACCGCCGGATGTTCATTAATTGCATCTTCAATGGGCGCGGTTCCAAGATTATGGCCAGAGACGATAATCACGTCATCCACTCTTCCAGTAATTCTATAATATCCTGTACTATCCCGCAAGGCACCATCACCGGTAAAATAGTAGTTCTTATAGGCAGAGAAGTAGGTTTCCTTATAGCGTTTGTGATCGTCCCAAATAGTTCGGGCCATCGCCGGCCAAGGGAATTTAATACAGAGTCTGCCGTCCACTAGATTTCCCTTAAGTTCATTACCTTCTTCGTCCATCAAAGCAGGTTGAATCCCGGGCAGAGGCAATGTAGCGTAGGTGGGAATAGTTGGCGTTGAATATGGAATAGGTGAAATCATAATTCCGCCGGTTTCTGTTTGCCACCATGTATCTACAATGGGGCAATTTTTCTTTCCAATATTATCATTGTACCAATGCCAGGCTTCTTCGTTAATAGGTTCACCTACGGAGCCAAGAATTTTTAAAGAAGTTAGATCGTATTTGTCAGAAAAATCCAAACGCTCCTTTGCCAAGGCTCTAATAGCTGTTGGTGCCGTATAAAACTGACTAACTTTATGCTTTTCAATCACCTGCCAAAAACGCCCAAAATCGGGATAGGAGGGAACGCCTTCAAACATCAATGTGGTAGCTCCATTTGCCAAAGGACCATATACGATATAACTATGCCCGGTGATCCAACCAATATCTGCTGTACACCAATAAACATCATCTTCACGATATTGGAATACGTTTTTAAATGTGTAAGCACAATAAACCATATATCCGGCAGTGGTATGTACCATCCCTTTTGGTTTACCGGTCGAACCTGAGGTGTATAGAATAAATAAAGGATCTTCGGCGTCCATAATTTCCGGAACACAATCGTGAAAAGCCTCATCGAGTAATGGTTGCAGCCACTTATCCCGATTCACCTTCATATATATTTCAGAATTAATTCGTTTGGCGACCAAAACTGTTTTTACACCATCGCATGACTCTAAAGCTTCATCTACAATACCTTTTAGGTCTATTGTTTTATTTCCTCGGAAAGATCCGTCGCTGGTGATCACCATTTTACAATCACAATCGTTAATTCTAGTCGATAGCGCCTTAGACGAAAAGCCGGCAAATACAACCGAATGAATAGCACCAATTCGCGCACATGCCAAGATCGACACAGCCAATTCGGGGATCATGGGTACATAAATACATACACGATCTCCTTTTTTAATTCCATGATCTTTCAAGACATTCGCAAATCGACATACCCGTTCGTGTAAATTGCGATACGAAATATGTTCGGCTTTTTCGGAAGGGTCATTGGGTTCAAAAATTATCGCGGTTTTATCACCTCGCGTATATAAATGACGATCAATACAGTTTTCTGTGATATTGAGCTTTGCACCTTCAAACCATTTTACTTCCGGTTTTTCGAGGTCGTATTTTAATACTGAATCCCATCGCTTTCGCCACACAAAATTTTCTTCAGCTATTTCTTCCCAAAATGTTTCAGGGTCACGTACCGATTTACGGTATACTTGAAAATATTCTTCTAAATTTTTTATGTGATAATTGCTCATTTTAGACTTGAATTTATGATTAGATGCTTCAGAAGGAGTAAATGCTAATGATATGAAGCTTAAAATTACAAAATCGGTACTAAAATTTTTATAAGATCTTGCCATTTTTTTCCGAAGCATCAGCATTGATTATTTTAGCATAATATTTCTTAATAACTTTAGGTGTATGGTTCTCCTTAAAGTTCTTATTTTTACAATCTGAAAAATTTGAAGCAAATAAATTATGTCTGATACTATCGAAAGAATTAAATGTTTGATTATTGGTTCAGGTCCTGCCGGATACACAGCTGCTATTTATGCTGCCAGAGCCGATCTTAAGCCTATTATGTACACTGGTATGGAGCCGGGTGGTCAACTAACCACAACTACCGAAGTTGATAACTTTCCTGGATATCCTGAAGGAATCGACGGACCAACAATGATGGTGCAACTGCAACAACAAGCAGAGCGTTTTGGAACCCAGGTTCGCATTGGAATGGTTACTGCTGTTGAGTTTAGTGAAGTACATGGGGGGATTCATAAAATTACGGTAGATAATACTACACAACTGGAAGCCGAAACTGTGATTATTTCTACTGGAGCGACTGCCAAATATTTAGGATTGCCAAGTGAACAAAAACTACGTGGTGGGGGAGTTTCTGCCTGTGCGGTTTGTGACGGATTCTTTTACAAGGGTCAGGATGTTGCAATCGTTGGAGCGGGTGACACCGCTGCAGAAGAGGCTACCTATCTTGCTAACATCTGCAAAAATGTGACTATGTTAGTACGTAAGGACCAGATGAGAGCGAGTAAGGCGATGCAACACAGAGTGACTGCAACTAAGAATATCAATGTCCGTTACAATACTGAAGTTGATGAGGTATTGGGCGATATGGTCGTGGAAGGTTTACGAATGAAAAATAACCAAACTGGAGAGAAGGAAGAAATTGCTATCACCGGATTGTTTATAGCTATTGGACATAAACCAAACACCGATATTTTTAAAGGTCAGTTAAAAATGGACAATACCGGATATTTAATTACTGAAGGAAAATCTACAAAAACCAACAAGCCTGGTGTATTCGCCAGTGGCGATGTACAAGACAAAGAATATCGTCAAGCGGTGACAGCTGCCGGTACAGGATGTATGGCTGCTTTAGATGCTGAAAGATACTTAGTATCTATTGAATCTGAGGTAACGGCATAAAAACTGAAGTACTATAAATAAAAAAGCCGTTCCAATTTAACTGGAACGGCTTTTTACTTTACATTATTTCTTACTGAAGCGAAGCAAAAGTCAATAAATCTGTGGTTCCATTACCACTAATGTCGAAAAGTACAATTGAGGTGGTGCTCGCAGAAGTAATATGCCAATCATCGGTAAGTTCTTCGAAAAGACCACCAACTGGAAATTGCAATTGAAGTTTTTCGTCACTCGAATTACTCGAAGTTTCTTGGTAACTCCATGTTCCTACTTCCGATAGGAGGTCATTGGAGGCAACAACAGTTCCGTCTGCTTTAAACTCAAATTCCATAGATTGAAAGTTGGATGTTTGATCGACGTCATCTTCAGAAAAAAGAGTTATTTCCCAGTTTCCTTGAATATCGGTTACAATATTCGCAAATTGATTAGCATCGTTGTTTCCGTTATCGTCGCTTTTGCACGAAGCAAATAAGCTTATAGTAACGACTAGTACAATTAATTTAAGAGTTTTCATGAGGTTTATTTATTATTAGATTTGTACTGCAATAAACCTCTTTAGTCTTTATTTATTTCACAAAGGAATGATAAATAACTTTTTATTAATGTAGATTTAAGTTTTCTTTCACACACAACTAGTGTTATTGCGGTGTTATATGGGACTTTAGAATAGATACTTCAAATTTACAATGCTTATTGATTGGTCTCAATTGAGATAATATCCTCACCAGCTTCACCTAAATAATGCTTAATAGCCGGTATATAAGTTTGTACGCCATTATCCGAATTCGTAATAATAAGTAAACCTCGTTTGGTCTTAGGAAGAACAAAGCAAATTGCTTTTACGCCAATATCATCTCCACCGTGCGTTAATGCGTATTCGTTTTTACCAATAGGTGTATCTACGGACCATCCCAGTCCGAAATGTTGTCCTTTTTTTACCTTGACTTGTTCCTTACTCATTTCCTTTATTAATTCTGAAGAAAGTCCGGCTCCGTTCATAACATATAACATGAATTTCGAATAATCTTCTACTGTTGTTAGTAGGTCATCGGCAGCATTCACTTGGTCATTTTTATAAGTTTCATATTGTTCTCCTTTTGAATTAAACCATTTTGCAAATCGTTTTTCATCCATATTCTGATCCCAAAAAAGGCGGGTATCCTTCATTTGAAGTGGCTCAAAAATAAGTTCGGATGCTAACTCTTCTAAAGCTTTAACAAATTTGCGCTCTAGTGCTTCTCTTAGGTATTCCATACCCTCTCCCGAGTATTGATACTGGGTTCCGGGTTCAAATTGAAAGCCAAGTTTACCATCGTCATTAAGTCGTCTCCAGTTTGGAAAGCCGGTCTGATGACTTAAAATATGTCTTGTTGTTAGTTTTTTAAGATAAGGATCGTCTTTAATATCAGGGTCAATCCAATATTTGTAGATGGGTTCATCTAGATTCCAAAGCCCAGAATCAACTAATTTTAGGGTTACTAATGCCGTAATTGGTTTTGTTAAAGAAGCCACGTTGAAAATAGTGTTTTTTGGCGCAGGAACTCCTTTTTCTAATTCTCCAAAAACCTTTATTTCTTTTATTTTTCCATCTTCAATAAAACCTATTCCCATAGCAGGAATGTTTTGCTCAATTAACCATTGCTCCGTTTGGACTTGATCATCAAATTGTAGCTCTAACTGCTTTATTTGTTGAGATACAGAATCATCAAAGTTTTGATGGTCATAACTTAAACTTCGGGAAAGTTTCCACTCATTATTTTCCAATATCCACAAATGTGTGAACTTAGCGGTACTCGCAAATGTTTCGGCTTGCTCTTCTACTTTCTCAAAGAACCTATGATCCCCTTTTTGAATGGCTCCATACAATTTTCCATTGTCTTTTAGGGGGAATATTTCCGAACTCCCTTGAATCAACTCCCTTCTGGACTGATACGACTCTGGTGATTTGCATAAGCCATTTTCAAAATTGATTATGAATTCTGCCTTAGTTGTTGTGATCCCACCTTTATCGTGATAAAATTCAAAATCTTCACTTAAGTTGTTAATAAATTGGCTGAGGTCGCAAGTATTGAAGCCAATAGTAAACAATAGGCTATCTTTAGCTATAATTGTTTTGTATAATTCTGAAGTACTTGCAACTTGTCCAGTTACTTGGGAAGAAAGGCCAAAAAAGGCTATGATTAATACTGATAGTGTCTTCATTTGTTAAGTTTCTGAAAAAAGAAAATCCACCCCAAACCTATCGATAGCATTGAAGATCTGAAGCGGATTTATTAATGGTTGCTTTTAAGTGTTGTTACATCTTCCGAACATTACCTGAACGGCTTCCGTTGTTGGTAACGGCAGCTGGATCACCGTAATAATCAATGCTTCCACCACTACTGGCTTCAGCTTCTAAATTATCCTTTACAGTAACAGTAATATCCCCGCCACTGGAAGCATCGGCAATACAATCGATTGTTTCTAATTCTTTAGCATCGATCTCGCTTCCACTTGAAGCTTTTGCCTTTAAGGTTGAAGTTTTTCCAGTGACTTTGATTTCAGCACCACTGCTTGTTTCTACATAGGCTTCCTTTGCAAAAATTTCAACCTCTACATCAGAACCGCTGCTGGCGTCCAAGGTTAAGCTTTCACTTTTTAATACTGAATTTACTATAACATCGGCACCACTACTGGCTTCAATAGATTTTAATTTGGTATAAGTAACATGTATTTTTTTCGCTTTGGCACGTCCAATATTACTCTTAGTTCCAATTTTTAGTTTCCCATTGCTAACCGTAGTTTCGATGAGTTCCATAAGGTTTTCATCTGCTTCGACAACAACTTTATTTTCATTGCCTTCGGTTAGATAAACATCAAGTCCGGCACTGCCTTTTACTTGATCGAAATCTTCAGAAATATGTCGGTCTTCAGTTATTACATTTCCGTTTCCTTGAGTACTTCCTATATTTATATCAAAATCACAGCTCGCCAGTGGCAGCGCCATCAAGCAAATAAGTAAATATTTTATTGTTTTCATGATTTTTAGTTTTAGTGTTTTCAGAATAGCTAAACAAATAAATTTTAAGCCAACTGATTTTAATTTATAGTGTCTTTTGTAGTTACATCGGTAGTGATTCCATCGGCATCAATTATGTAAGATTCGGATGTTTCCTCTTCATTTTCCATGTCATTTTCCCCCTTAAAATCCCGGTTCACTTCGATTTCCCAATCGGAAGAATTTTTATTAGTGCGATCCTGACGATCATTTACTTCCAATGGACAATCCAGACACTCGGTGCGATCTTCAAGAATTCTCAAATACTGCTCTTCATCGCCGTTATCAAGGATATCATTGAATCTCGAATCATTTCTATGGAAGGAATACGTGTTTTCATCTGCATATAGAATCGCTCCTACAGGAAGATATAATAGAACTTCTACCTCCTGATCCCTGTATTTATTTTTGAGATCAGTTATAAAAAATCCATCTAGTAACAACTGATTATTTTCGAAAGAATAGTTGTAATCAATAGCTTCAGCTCGTTCTTTTGCATCTAGAAAATCATGTCCTTCGGCTTTTTTCTTAATTACAATTTTTCCAACACTATCTTTTGTATGTCGCACAATTAGGCGAATGTCGTTTGAATATATCATTCTTTCTTTTGCCTCATTATATTTCAACTTTAATCCACCGTGTTTATGAACCTCATAACTGTATTGTTTATCAGATTGCATGGCGATTTTAAGCGTATCACCCGTTCTTACAGAAATTGGATTTTCTATAATTACATCACCATCATAGGCATTCTCTGTAATTTGTCTAACCCCAATTACTGCTAACGCAATTATCGACAGTATCCATAAGGTGAATAAAACGATCTTGGCGGGTGTTCCAATGGATTTCAAATTATTGAACAAAAGTTTTAGTCCTATAATAAAGAGTACGAAAAATGGAATTCCTATCGCAAATAATGCAATGAGCACTAATAACCAAATAGGGGCATTTGTAGTGTCAACAGCATAAAAGAGTTCCATAAGGTCTCCATTTCCCCAAATATCAAGTGATCCAAATGTGAATAGACTTACAATGAGACCAATAATGGTGGAAAGTGATACTATTATAAGTAGTACACCAAAGAATTTGACAAATATTTTTAATAAAGTAAGAAGGATACTACCAAGCGTTTCGAAAAAACCGGAAGTTCCGCTCTTTACTTTTTGCCCGTATTTGTCATAGTCTGCGTTTTTTACCTTGTCCGCAACAGCATCATATCCTTCCTTAAACTTTTTTTCAATATTGGAGATATTGATAGGTTCTCCCGTCATTTTAAGTTTATCTGAAGTACTAACCGCTGCCGGAACTAAAATCCATAATAAAATATAGAATAGTATAAATAAACCACTACTTGCCAATGTTAGTAATATCCATAAAAGGCGTACCCATATTGCATCAATGCCCATATAGTGACCTAAACCCGATGAAACACCGGAGATAAATTTATCGTCGATATCTCTAAACAATTGCTTGTAAGATGAATGTGATCTTGACCTCCTTGGCTTTTGAGGAACATCCTCAAAAATCTCTTCGTCGACCATATAATCTTCCGGCTGTCCCATTACAGAAATAACGGCATCTAGTTCCTTTATAGATATTACCTGTGATTTGCTTTCTACTTTTTCTGAAAATAGCTCGGCAATTCTAGCTTCGATATCTTTAATGATTTCGTCGCTTCCCATTGGGTCGGAGAGTGATTTTTTTATCGCTTCCAGATAACGTGATAACTTTCCGTATGCATCTTCATCGATGTGGAAAAACGTACCTGCCAGGTTAACATTTATTGTCTTTTTCATTTGTTGGTTTTTTCGCTGGTTACTCTGTTTACTGCCTGTTGCAAATCGCTCCAGGTCGAGTTTAATTCTTTTAAAAATAATTTTCCTGTTTCGGTCAAATCGTAATATTTACGAGGTGGACCTCCAGTAGATTCTTCCCAACGATAGGAAAGTAATCCTGCGTTTTTAAGACGTGTAAGCAACGGATAAATGGTGCCTTCAACGACTAGCAATTTTGCGTCTTTCAAGGTCTCAAGAATATCTGAAGTGTACGCCTCACCATCTTTTAAAATGGAAAGGATGCAATACTCCAGGACCCCTTTACGCATTTGCGCTTTTGTGTTTTCAATTTTCATGTGTCTGAGTTGTTGTTTCTTTACTTTCAGATAATGTTTTGTTTTTTATTCTGAAGTTTCCGAAGAAATTCTTCTGAATAATTTAAAGTACACTATCTGATTTCTTGTACTTTAATTGACTGTTCGTTTTTCAGGAGACAACAATTAGTGTCTATTAATTCTAATCTGTTGTTGCTCGCTTGTACCTCTTTCTGAATAAATTCAGAATTGAAAATAATGCTTGTTTCTGAAGGCATTTCGTGCCCGAGAAAACTTAAAACAGCGGCTAATGTTAAACTAACTATTGTGCTCATTTTTTGATTGATTTAATTCTGAAATTGATGAAGCTTCAGATTTGATGAATGGTATACTAAGTGGGTATTTGTAAAGTTTTCCTTTGGCGGCATGCATGGTGGCAGTGATTACTGCGTATAATTCGAAAATAAAAAGTCCGAATAACAACATAGCCACAATTCCGAAGAGCAAGATATAACCGGAAAGATTGGTAATCTCATTAAACTGAATTTCATGAGCCGTATGCTCAATAACATCTATTAGTGATATAAAATCGGCCGCAAAGATTACAAAGAAGGGGATACATAATACACCAATTAATAAGGTGTACAAAAATACACTCAACTGAAAATTGATGGCCTGTCTTCCATGTTCATCTACAAATGGCTTCTCTTTATTCATTGTCCAAATGATTAAGGGAGCGATAAAATTTCCGAAGGGAAAAAAGAACTTTAGAAAGGTCGATAAATGAATGATCGCACCTAAATTTTTTGAATTCTCTGTTACAGTATTTTCCATTGCTTATTAGATTCTTATACAAATATATGTACAAAAGAAGGTAATATGTTACGCATAGTAGTAAATATTAACATAATTTTAACAATTAAGAGTGTCGATTAAATATGATATATTTGCGCAAAACAAGCTCTCATCCCTATGACACCAAGTAAAATCAACACTTTCTTATTATTCAAATTACCATCCGCATATTTGACGGGAGTTCGTGTAAAATCTATTTCTGAAACTAGCTGTATTACAACTGCCAAGCATCGATGGATCAATCAGAATCCATTTAAATCTATGTTTTGGGCAGTGCAAGGAATGGCTGCAGAGTTGAGTACAGGGGCAATGGTGATGACGCAAATTAGAAATAGTAATGCCGCTGTTTCAATGTTGGTTGCCAATAACAATGCAACATTTACCAAAAAGGCTAAAGGAAGAATTACGTTTAGCTGTAGTGATGGTGATCTTATTAAGGAAGCAATATCCAAAGCGCTAAAAACAGGCGAGGGGCAAACCTGTTGGATGCGCTCTGAAGGAAAAGATGCAAATGGCGATGTGGTTTCTATTTTTAATTTTGAGTGGACGGTGAAGAAGAAAGGCTAACCATCAAGATTTTGCTATTATTCTACTTCTCCTCATATCACTTTAATTCATAAACCATTCTTTCGAAGGAATGGCCGCGGTTGGATGTCTGACGTAATTTTTAAATTGACTAATTATTATCACTTCTAAATAAATTTATTTTCTTTTCAAATGTTTCGTAACATTTAGATGATTTTCACAACATATAAACCATTGAACAAAAAACCAAATCACTTATGAACTCACACGAAATAGATTATATCATTTATGGCGAAGAAATGCAATATGTAGAGATCGAATTAGATCCCAACGAAGGCGTTATTTCCGAAGCAGGAAGTTTTATGATGATGGAAGATGGTATTAAGATGGAAACCATTTTTGGAGATGGATCGGCTCAGGACAACAGTGTGATGGGAAAGATATTTGGTGCAGGGAAACGACTGTTAACAGGTGAGAGCATGTTTATGACTGCTTTTTATAACGTTGGAATAGGCAAAAGAAGGGTCAGTTTCGCTTCTCCTTATCCGGGGAAGATTATGGCAATCGATCTAAGTAAGTTTGGTAATAAATTTATTTGTCAAAAGGATGCATTTTTATGTGCTGCTAAAGGAGTTTCAATAGGAATTGAATTCTCTAAAAAACTAGGAAGAGGTCTGTTTGGAGGTGAAGGTTTTATCATGCAAAAACTAGAGGGCGACGGAATGGCATTTGTACACGCAGGAGGAACTACAGCCACCAAAGAGCTCGCAATAGGTGAAAAGTTGAAAGTTGATACCGGCTGTATCATCGGATTCGACAGTTCGGTGAATTATGATATAGAATTTGTTGGAGGTATTAAAAACACGGTGTTTGGAGGTGAAGGACTATTTTTCGCAACATTAACTGGACCGGGTACCGTTTTTATTCAATCATTGCCATTTAGTCGTCTCGCCAAAAGAGTTTGGATGGCGGCACCACAAGGTGGAGGTAAGAATAAAGGTGAAGGTAGCATTTTAGGTGGTTTAGGTGACTTATTGGATGGAGATAACAAATTTTAACGATGAAAAGCATGAAAAGTAAGTTTTCGTGTTGTTTTTTTCGTTATATTTATAAAGCTAAATATAAAAAACTAAGGCCTATTGATTAGAACTACTTAACCCTACATTTAATCCAGTTTATACTATGGCTAGAGCAATGTTTGATTACACCAAGGCCGTTCTTGCAAAAGTAAGTTTTGATGTTAATCTCTTCTGTAAAGAGTTGAAGAAAGCAATGACCAGATTACTTCCTTACGAAATTGAGGAACTTAAAATCTGGGTTGATTCTCTCATAAAGCAGAAACCCCAATTAAATCAATGTCTAATTTTTCTAAATCCATAAAGAGAAACCTCCTTTACATTGTGTGAAGGAGGTTTTTCAATAAAATTAGAGATTTATTTTACAGGGCTGATTATTTTCACATCCTGAAATGCAATGGCACCTCGTACTACTCCCGAGATTACATCGTACAATGCATTTGTTATCTGCATTTTTAATTCACTTTTACTATATATAATACTCACTTCCCTAGCTGGGGAAGGCGTATTAAAATAACGCAATTTTCCTTTTTGCTCATTTGATATCTCCAATGTATGTAAATATGGAAGGAGCGTCATACCTAGTCCTTCATTCGACAGTTTTACTAATGTTTCAATGCTTCCACTTTGCAATTGAAAAGTATCTGCTGGATGTAATTTAGATGCCTTACATAAATTAATCACCCCATCCCTGAAACAATGTCCGTCTTCAAGCAATAAAATGTCGTTTAGGTCCAAATCTTTACTATCTATTGTCTTTTCTGAAGCCAGGCGATGATTTTCGGGCACGTAAGCAACAAAGGGTTCGTAATAAAGAGCTCGTTCCTTAATTTTTTCATTTCCCAAGGGAGTTGCTGCAATGGCGGCATCCAGATGACCTTCTGTTATTCGCGCGATGATATCATCGGTAGTGAGTTCTTCTATGATTAATTGTACCTTCGGATAGCGATTGGTAAAGTTTTTAAGGAACATTGGGAGTAAAGTCGGCATGATGGTAGGAATGATCCCTAACCTAAATTCTCCACCAATAAATCCTTTTTCCTGATCCACTACGTCCTGCATGCGTTCGACCTCATTCACAATCTTATGTGCCTGATTAACTATCTTTTTACCAACATTTGTTAGCTCTATAGGTTTTTTACTTCGATCGAAGATTTGTATTTCTAATTCGTCCTCCAGTTTTTGGATTTGCATACTTAAAGTAGGCTGAGTTACAAAGGTTTTTTGAGCGGCTTTTGTGAAATTTTGATGCTCGGCAACCGCAAGTACATATTTTAATTGAGTGATTGTCATAACTTAATTTCCTTTGAACAAAGATAAGAATAGTTATTGATAAAATCTATTGATAATTTATTATAATAAGATTTTGCTTATAGTAATTATATTAATTAAACCACAAATTCACGAATATTTATTCGTGAATTTGTGGTTATTTCTCTTTGTATGTTTTGGAAATCTACATTCTGATTTCCATCTCAATTGGTTGGTTTGTTACTTCAAATTTTGCATCACTCCATTGTGGCGGACCAAAACTCATGGGGTTGTTTGACAGTCCATAATTCTCTGAAGGCATTCCATTGGCGTCGAAATCCATTCGTTTGTTGGTGTTTTTATCGTGAAAAAGAATGATTGCATATTCACCGGGAGTAATATTAGTAAAAGTTACGTTCGCATTGCCTTCTATTATTTCTCCCACTGCGCCTTCGGAAGGATTCTTCATGAAATTGTCTTGGTTGTAAAGTCCGAATACTACGTTTCCTTCGGTACTTTGTAAAGGAACGTTAATCGTAATTGTAGTTCCTTCCGAAGCTATTTGAGCGTCAGTTTGAGCATTCATAAAAAAGGCAGAAAGTGATAAGGCGAATGTGATTAGTAGCGTTTTCATAATGTTTGGTGTTTAGGTTATTAATTATGAAACAAAGATGGGGTGGATTACAAAGTTCTCATAAACTGGGTTACTCAACTGTCGAATTATTTGGATGAAATGTATTTTTTGAATTAAGAATTAAGAATTAAGAATTAAGAAGAAAGAAGTAAGAAATAAGAAGTAAGACAAAATAAATGAAAATATTTTATCTATTCACTGCTCACTGCTCACTGCTCACTGCTCAGCCTCTTCTCGATACTATTTCTTTACGTTTTACTCCAAGAAATCACTCGAAGTGACAACAATAATCTTTTTTTGCTACCAGCTACCAGCTACCAGCTACCAGCTACCAGCTACCAGCTACTAAAGTAACCCTCTTGCTTTTATTTCTAGATATTTATTGATGGTATTAACGGTAAGGTCTTCGGGGGGAGTAAGGACAGTTTGAATTCCGCGTTGCTGTAATTCCCGCACCATTAGTCTTTTATCGTGTTCAAATTGTTTAGCGATCGTCTGATCAACAATTTCGGGTAGGGTAGTAGCTTCAGACTCGCTTAGTGATTTTAATTCGGTGTTTTCAAAAAAGATCACCACCAACACGTGCTTTTTCGCAATGGCTTGTAAGTATGGTAACTGTCTATGCAGAGATGATATATGCTCGAAATTAGTGTATAGCAATAGTAAACTTCTATGAGTGATCTTCCTTTTTACAAGCGATTGAAGGATTCCATAATCGGCATCCAGAAATTTCGTGTCAACATTGTAAAGAGTCTCCAAAACATTGTTCAGGTAAGTCTTCTTGGCCTTGGCCGGAAGGTAATTTCCTAATTTGTTTGAAAAATCAATCAGCCCAACTTTATCATTTTTTTTGAGTGCAATATTTGAAAAGGCCAATGAACTGTTGATTGCATAATCAACTAATTTTAAGCCGTTAAAAGGCATTTTCATTACACGGCTGGTATCGATCACAGAGTAAATAGGTTGCATTTTTTCATCCTGAAACTGATTCACCATCAGTTGCCCGTTTTTAGCGGTCGATTTCCAATTCACAGTCCGAACATCATCGCCTACAACATATTCCTTGATCTGTTCAAATTCCATGGTATGCCCGATTCGACGTATCTTTTTAAGTCCGATGTGAGACAATCGATTGTCGATAGCTAGAAAATCGTATTGCTTCATTTGGATAAACGAAGGATACACTTTCACCATTTGCTCATTGTTGAACGTATATCGCTTGCGAACCAATCCGATAACAGATGTTGCGTAGCAGTTAAGCCTTCCGAAGCTATACTCACCACGATCAACAGGACGCAGCGAATATTGATAGGTGACTCTGTTTTTACCTTCTATTTTGGTTTTTCTGAAAAAATCTCGTTTCTGAAACTGAACCGGTATTTCATCGATAATCACTACTTCAAGATTAAACGAATAGGTGTTTTGTAATTGAATTAGAACCTCATTTTCATCGCTATTTGAAAATTTTTCCGGAAGGATTCGTTCTCCTTTTAATCCGGCTTTACTAAATAACATTATAATTTCAATAAATGTCACTACCGCCAATCCTAAAACTAAAAGCCATACAATTCCATAGAGCGGCTGCCACCAATACGATATTAAAAACAATATCGCAAGCACAGCCATCGCATAAAAAAAGCGCGGACTAAGATATAAGGACTTTAGAAATTGTATCACTATCTAGGTATTTCGATCGAATGGGCAATCATTTCTATTACTGCTTCGGGTGTCATGCCTTCCATTTCACGTTCAGGAGATAAAATTATACGGTGTCTCAACACAGGTGCCAAGGTACGCTTCACATCATCTGGAGTAACAAAATCTCTTCCGTTGATGGCCGCGTATGCTTTGGCGGCGTTCATGATGGCAAGAGACGCCCGAGGCGATCCTCCAAGATATAAATGCGGATGGTTTCGGGTTTTATCGACAATCTGAGCGATATAATTGAAGATTTTATCCTCTATCAAGATCTCTTGAACCTGCATTCTGAATTTCTTCAAATCGTCCGGCGTTAAAATTCCTTCAATCGCATCCTGAGGCATAACCTGTTTGCGATCGTGATGCGTTTTTAGAATGGTTACCTCTTCGTCCAGCGTTGGATAACCCACTTTTATTTTAAAGAGGAATCTGTCTAACTGAGCTTCAGGTAGGGCATAGGTACCTTCTTGTTCTACAGGATTTTGAGTAGCTAATACCATAAAAGGGTATTCCATTATATAACGTACACCGTCCATAGTGATCTGGCGCTCTTCCATTACTTCAAATAAGGCAGCCTGGGTTTTCGCCGGAGCTCTATTGATCTCGTCAATAAGAATCACATTTGAGAAAATAGGCCCTTTTTTGAACTCAAATTCAGATGCTTTCATGTTTAGTATCGAGGTTCCCAATACATCACTAGGCATGAGATCAGGGGTAAATTGAATTCGGCTGAAATCTGTTTTTAAAGTCTTCGCAAAAAGCTTGGCCGTGATGGTCTTGGCTATTCCGGGGACCCCTTCGATAAGCACATGTCCGTTTGCTAAAAGGCTCACAATTAGCAATTCAATAAAATCCTCCTGACCAATGATGATCTTTGCTAATTGGGATTTTATTGCATTTACCGCCGTTTTGAGTTCTTCCAGTGGAATACGGTTGTTAAAGTGTAATTCGTCATTCTGTAATTCAGGATTTTCCATCAATTTTCTTTTTATAATCTGTAATAAGGTGGTATAGTTTAATCAGTTCTTCTTTTTCTGTATGTTGTTGACTTTGCACTTTTTGGATAAAGTTAAAGAGAGCTACAGTAGCTTCTTCTGTATTGCCACTTCGGGATCCCACCGATTCAAAAAAGCGTTTGTCAAGTTTATCAGTTTGAATTCTCATTCTTGTTCTTATAAATTCCATGAAAAGAGCAATCTGTTTTTTTGCAATTTCGTGGTTTTCATTCTTATCGAGATACATTCCGGCAATAGTTCGTGTGTACTCGTAGGTTTTATTGGTGAGTGGCGGAACCACGGGAATACTTCGCTGCTTGCGCTTTCCTTCAAAAAGGATAAAGAGTAGTGCTCCAATTAGAACAAAATAGTAGGCCCATTTTAAATATTTATTATTAAGTAGAATGTGCAATGGCGATACATTTATGGGTTTCCCAGATTTGTAATAATTGTCCCAGATCAACATTTTATCATCATTAATATACGATAAAACCTTCTTAGTGAAATCGGCATTATTTTCAGCAAGTAAGAAGTAATTCGAAAAAATCTCAGGTTGTAAATGCAGGTAAAATGCTCCTTTGCCTACGGGAGCCTTTATAAAGTTAAGGTTAGGAATAGCAATGCTTAATGTATCATTATAAATTTGAGAAACCCCAAGTGCGATTTGAGATAAGGTATCGATTTTTTCGAAATAACGTACGCTTAAATTTCTTTCTATTCTGAAAGGTTTTTCAGACTTTAACTTAGGATTAATTAAATTCATTAGTGGTTCACTGCCAATAGTGTTTGGAAGCCATGCTGCTTGTGTTTCTAATTGAAGGGTATCTTTTAAAAATTGACTATGGTAATTAGCAGAAGCAAAAACAGTATTTCCTTTCGCGACCCAATTGAGCAATTTTTCAACTTCAATTTTGTCGAAATTAAGGTCATTATTGATAAAGACATAGGTCCCGGAAACAGTTGAATCTTTCAAAACTTCGAATGGCGGACTCTGTTCTTCAATTACTTCAAGATTGCTGTTCTCAGTCAATAAATCATGCAAAACGAAGGTTCCCAGTGGAATCTTATCGGTTTTTGTATAACTTGGAAACCAATTTACCGGTTGTGGTTTAGTAGCTTCCAGATACACCAACGTGCCCAGCAGTAGCAGGAATATTCCAAATAATATCTTCTGAAGCTTAGTCAACTGCTTTTGGTATTTGATGTTCCAGGTTCGTAAAAGTTTGTTGTGCTTTTCTGAAATCTGTTTCGGTTACCAGGAAGTTACCGTACCAGATATAATCATAGATATTTGTTGCTTTTCTGAAATTGTTTTTAATGTTTTCAGAAGTAGTAACGGTCACACTCATTTCAGAGATATAGTCGTTATTCGTCTTATCAAATTCGTACGAAATTAATTCAGCAGAGCTCAATTTTTTCAGAATAAAAAGATAATAATATCGAACTGCCAGTCTATAATCATTAGCATCCAAGGCTTTCTGAATGAGTTTTTTAATATCCTTGGTTTTAATAATCTCCTCTTCTTCGGTAAAAAAGACCTCTGGTTTGTCCTTAGATTTTAATAAATGACTCCCGGGATTAAGTTTGTAAAATAGCCACCCTACAAAAACAATGACTCCTATAATAATAATGTATGGAATGATGCGAACGAGGAAGGCTGTAAATCCATTGCCTTCAAAATCCCCGAATAACCATCTCCAGAAGCGATGCCATAATTCATTTAGCCATGATTTGAACTGCTCCCAGGGATTCTCCACTTGCTGCAACTCTACATAATTAAAGGCTTCATCCTTTTTATATGCCTCAATTTTATCCTGATCAAATTCTATGGGGACAACATCACTATCCAAGTCGTCACGCACTAATCGTCCTTCTAATGGAAGAATAGTATCTTGCGAAAACCCTTCCGAAGAAAAAAGAAGTATAAGACAAAGAAAAATGAATCTATGCATAACTTATTCCTCTTTTCCTAGCGAGTCGATAGCTTCAATAGTACCGGTAAAGTTCCTTTTTTCATTCAGATTATAATAAACAAAAACAGTGCAGATAACGATTAGGGTATATGCCAGATATTGAGCGATCATCGCAACCGCGTTTAGGGCGATATAAATCCCATCGAACAAAGCGGCGGGATCACTGGTAATCTGCTCATTCATTGTAAAGGACTTGATAAAGAAGTAGATATACTGGGGCATTTGAAATATAAATATAATTATATAGTACAATATAAAAACCACTAAGAGCGTGGCAAAAGTCATCCAGAATTCCCCTTTGATAAGATCGAAACAATAGCTGATCGTATCACTTACACTACGTTTTTCAATTACGAGGACCGCATAGGCTGAAGCGAATACCACTCCTAAATAGACTCCCGGTAATAAGCAAAGAATAAGTCCAAAAGCGATGATAAGTCCGGTTAGAAAACCAAGTCCGATAAGACCCCAAAAATCTTTCTTGACACCTGCTTTAACTTCAGCTTCGCTAACGACCCCTTCATTGTTCACATAGGATTTTATATAGTGAAGTACTGTTCCATAGAGTAAAGCATAAAAAGCAACCCCAGATGCCATTAATAATAAAAAGGAAATGAAAAAATTAGCAGAGAACATCCCCAGATCAGTTTGTGCCGATAAAAAATCGAAACTTCCTAAGGTAGACTGCATATAATAGATAAAGGCAAATAACACCAGTAATAGGGCAGGACCTGCAATTCTAAAAATAAGGCCATAAAGTGGTTTCCAATTAAGCCTAATAAACTTAAATGTGTCCGTAAGCATCTCACCGAGATCACGTTGTTTTTTAAATTGAATGAATTCGTTCATTTCTTTTTTTAAGTTTA
This sequence comes from Ulvibacter antarcticus, assembly GCF_003688405.1. Lineage (GTDB taxonomy): Bacteria > Bacteroidota > Bacteroidia > Flavobacteriales > Flavobacteriaceae > Ulvibacter > Ulvibacter antarcticus. The sequence continues at coordinate 676,217 of NZ_REFC01000012.1, read as the reverse complement.
ATTGGATAAAATATGTAGTAATACAAAATTAAATAAAGCGAGCCTCCTATAATCAAAATAGCAAGCCAGTCTGGCATTTCGGTATGTCTGGTAACAAAACCTTCCAGAAAGCCTGCAATGATAAAGAATGGAACTGTGCTCAGCATTATTTTAAGGCCATCTTTGGCACCTCGAATAAATGATTGTAATCGCGTGTAGGTACCCGGAAACAGGATGCTATTTCCTAAAACCAGGCCTGCACATCCGGCAATAATGATTACCGATATCTCAATAGTTCCATGTATCCAGATCGTTCTCACCGATTCCCAAAGGAGTCCTTGATCATGAAAGAAGTATTGAAAAGATCCTAGCATCACGGCATTTCGCATTAGGATAAACAGCGTGCCCAGGCTTAAAAAAAGCCCATAAACAAAGGCATACAAAGCAACCTGAATATTATTTATGGTAATACCTAAGAACATGTTCAGCTCTCCCATTTCTTTATAGACAGCCATAGGGTCGCCTTTTTCAATATTGTCGAGCGTCATATTTACATAGCCATCTCCCAGAATTAAGCGAACGAAATTTCCATCGGAAGCGGCAGAATAGGCCCCTACAATAGAAAATAACAGAAATGTACAGAAGGCAATTAATAGTTGTTTGTGGTATTGTGAAAAAAACAATGGAAATTCTTTGGTGAAAAAAGTGATAAATCGTGTTCTAGACTCACGTTTGGTTTTATATATCTTTTGATGTGCCAGTACCGAAAGGCCATTTAAGTAGTGTAAGGTGTTACTTTTCGGGTAAAAAGTGCGGGCATAACTCAGGTGATCTGTGATTTCAATATAGAGCGCACTAAGTTCATCCGGATTTGTTTGCATATTATTCCGTAGAACATTTTCAAATCTTAACCATTTATCCTTATTTTGCTTGGCAAAAGCAGCTTCGCGCATAAACTGAAGTTGTTTAGCCTCAAAGAAACAGATTTAATGGATAAATTTCAAATAGAAACAGCTCAAAATGTCAACATTATCCAAAATGTTGCAGATGTGGGCGATCGCATATTGGCTTATTTAATAGACGGTCTAATAATCGCTACCTATGTGATAATTGTTTCAGTGTTGTATTCGCAATTATCAATATCGGATGATAATTATATGATAGCCGCAATTACTATTGGCTTACCAATATTTTTATATCATTTACTTTGGGAGATGTTCTGGGATGGTCGCAGTCCGGGAAAGGCAGTTATGAAATTGAGGGTTGTAAAATTGGATGGTACAAAACCTGCTTTTTCAAATTTTATGGTTCGTTGGTTGTTGCGAATAATTGACGTTACGGCTTCTAGCGGTGCTATTGCTTTATTTTCTATATTGTTGAATGGAAAAGGCCAGCGATTAGGCGATATTGCGGCCACTACAACGGTAATTACAGAAAAGAAGACAATTAGCTTATCACAGACGATACTTACCGACATACCCGATGATTACATTCCTAAATACCCACAAGTGACTGTTTTTAAGGATTCGGAAATACAAACGATTAAGAATCTTTATAATCAGTCGAGATACAATGGAAATCACAATGTCATTCTTCGTCTTTCCGAAAAAGTTGCGAAGATGATGGAGGTTAACTTTGATGAGAAACCAGTTGTGTTTATTGACAAGGTGATTAAAGATTATAACTATTATACCCGGAACATGTGAGTTTATTTCTAATTATAGATATTTTAGGAACCATTTCGTTTTCAATTTCTGGAGTGCTAACTGCATTAAAGAAGAAAATGGACCCATTTGGGATATTGATCATTGCCTTTGTCACGGGGGCAGGAGGAGGAACGTTACGTGATCTTTTGATCGACGCCAATATTACCTGGATGCGAAATCTAACGTTTGTGTATGTGATATTTGGAGCTGCGGTGGTGGCAGTAATTTTCAGAAAAAAGTTGGGATATGTAAGAAAATCCTTGTTTTTGTTCGATACCATTGGGATTGCGTTATACACGATTGTAGGAGTGGAGAAAGGCATTGCGGCTGGATTCCCACCATTAATTTGTGTAGCATTAGGTACGATGACCGCTTGCTTTGGAGGTGTAATTCGTGACATATTGTGTAATGAAATACCTGTGATTTTCAGAAAAGAAATTTATGCTACTGCTTGTATTTTAGGAGGTACTGTATATTTTTTACTTCTGAAAACGTCACTCTCTAAAGATTTTATAGTTATTATTTCCGGGTCTATAGTGATCATTATACGCATCTTGGCCGTTACGTTTAAATTGTCACTTCCAAGCATTTATTCGAAGAAAGAAATGTCTGAAGAATAGCTGAAAAGTTTTAAATTCCGAATTCCGAAGTAAAAGAAAAAGGCAACCTTGGCTAATGCAGCTCCAGATTACCTCATATTCTTCTTTTTTAAACAATTTTCTATTTCAAAGGTGAAATAATTTTGAGTGCTCTACAAGTATCAATTCAAATCCGCGCCATTTCAATTCACATGCGTTCTCATTAGAAAAAACAGCTTGCACTTTTTCAAGATACAAGCTGTCTGAAATTCTCCAATTTCAAATAATCAAGTAATAAAGATTTGGATTTTTTATGATGTGTACAACACCAAATATAAAAGTGAACCATTAGGCTTCATAAGCGCAATAGATTACTTAAAATTTGTTTTTTTGCTAAGAGGTTTGAACAATGTTTGTAGGGCTCGGCGGAACGTTCAGCTTGAAGCAGCTCCAGCCACCAGATCTCGTTTCGACTCAATTGTCTAAAGCTGCGTGACACTCTGTAAGACAGGCTAATCTGGCTTATTTCGAGAATCAATCTAGCTAAATATTTATTCAAATTCTAACTTTAGTACCGAACAAGCTATTAACACTATACACGGTTGTGTAGTTTTTTATTCCAAAACTACAAAGAAACCTTTCAAACCTGATAGTATACTTTGAACCGCATATGACGCTAAAATAAGTCCCATAATCTTACTAACCACAGTAATTCCATAATCTCCAACACTTTCCTTTACTTTATTAGCTATAAGAAGCAGTAAACACGTAACTGCAATTACTACAAAAACTAAGATAGTAGTAATGGCTTGTTGTTGAATGGTATATAAGTTGTTATCAGTTAATAATACTACAGCCATAATTGCACCGGGAGATGCAATAGAAGGAATAGCTACAGGAAATATGGTAACATGCTTATAGTCCTTTATTAAATGTTTTTCAGATTCCGGCTTTCCATCTCCAAAAATCATGGTAAGAGCAAATAAAAATAAAATTACACCACCTGATATTTGAAAGGCATCGAGTGAAACATCCATACCGTCAAGAACGATTTGTCCAACTACTATAAAAATTAAAAGTATAAAAAAGGCAATTATGGAAGCTCTAATAGCTACTCGTTTTCTATCACTTTTTTTTAACTGTTTTGTTGCTTCTAAATAAACGGGAACTGAACCTAAAGGATCAATTACTGCAACTAAAAAAAGAATTGTCGTTATAATCTCATTCATTTAATAAGCCTTATTTATTGAATCAATAAAATTAAATATTTTGCATAGTCTTTTCGGCTTTATAGAGAAAATGTTCAGTAAAAAATTACTCACAACTATAGATAGGGGTACTAAAAAATCAACTTTTATCTATTAATAAGTGCTTACTCTAAAATTTCAACTTGTATATAAACATTTTGAAGTGGCCAGTCATCTAATTTTCCGGTTTTAAGATCTGCGATTTTTTCGACAATGTCCATACCTTTAACCACTTTTCCGAAGACAGTATAATTTCCGTTTAGATGACTTGTCGACGTTTGCGGTCCCAGAAAAATGAAAAACTCGAAAGGAATCGAATTTTTATCCGGATTTTCACGATACTCTTTGGCTCCTGAAATAGATCCATAGCTATGTTTTCGACCGTTTTTCAATTCGGCCGGGATTAGATAGTCTTTTCCAATGTCTGCTCGTTTCTCTGGTGTAGAGCGTAAATCACTATTTCCACCCTGAATAATGAAATTAGGAACCACGCGATGAAAGAAGGTGCCATCAAAATATTTTCGCTTCGTCAAATAGATAAAATTGGCGCGATGTAATGGTGTGTCTTGGTACAATTCTAGTTCAATGCCGCCATATTGCGTTGTGATTAACACCTTTGTTTCAGGGTTTTCTTTTCCGTATTTAGTAAAAAATTCTACCGCATTTTCTTCAGTAATTTTCGGAAAATCGGGAAGCTTTTTATCGTCTTTTATTTCTGAGTTGTTTTTTTCTGAAATGGTATCGGTAACAGCTACATTTGCAGCCTTTGTTTTTGCTTCGGAAGACTTTTTATTATCTTCACAAGAGGCGAAGACAAGGAGTAAAGCGAAAGAAATCGATAGTAAATTGTAGCTGAATGACATTTGAAGAATTTGAAAATCGGATTGTAAAAATAGCAAAAATGGAGTTACCCGGAGAAGCCATTCAATTAAAAATGGCTCCGGTCGAAAGACTTCTAGAACTTAAAGATCAGGCGAGACAAAAGAATACAGCTAGAAAAGCAGGAGTGTTAGCACTATTTTATCCGAATGCAAAGAATGAAGCAATGCTCGCGTTAATTCTAAGAAAAACTTATAAAGGGGTTCATTCGGCTCAAATTGGATTCCCTGGAGGTAAAGTAGAAGATGAAGATGCTAACTTAACGGATACAGCCTTAAGAGAAACTGAAGAAGAGATAGGCGTGCCTCGTCTGGCAGTAAATGTTTTAAAGGAACTCACAGAAATTTACATTCCGCCCAGCAATTTTTTTGTGCAAGCTTTCATAGGAATAACCACTACTACACCAGAATTTGTATTACAGGAAGATGAGGTAGAAGAACTCGTAGAAGTTACTTTAGATCATTTTATGGATGACGCTGTTCTCACAACAAAAGTGTTGTCTACATCGTACGCAACTGATATCGATGTTCCTGCATTTTTACTTAACGGGCATGTTGTATGGGGAGCTACTGCAATGATGCTTAGCGAAGTACGAGAATTACTAAAACAACTGCTGTAAACGCTATATTTTGTATATTTACAGCCTTAGGGATATCAGTTTATAGGGTTGTGATGTGCTTTAAAGTAGCGCCGACACTCTGCTGACAATTGAATATAAATTACATGGGGCTTTTTAAAAAAAAAATCCATTCGGACATATAATATTTGTTAAACTTTGGCTTATTCGAATTTTAGGGTCTTTGACTCATCGAAGATTCAAGGGGTTTAATGAGTTGCAGATAGATGGTAGTGAAATTCTAAGAGAGCTTCCGGAAACTAATGTTCTTTTTGTCTCCAATCACCAAACCTATTTTGCGGATGTAGTTGCTATGTTCCACGTTTTTAATGCGAGTTTGAGTGGAAGAGAAGACAATATTAAGAATATTGGGTATTTATGGAAGCCTAAATTGAACCTTTATTTTGTTGCTGCTAAAGAAACCATGCAGTCCGGACTTTTACCTAAAATCCTGGCTTATGCAGGTTCAGTGAGTATCGAGCGTACCTGGAGAGCGGAAGGAAAAGAAGTAAATAGACAGGTAAAAATGAGCGATGTTAGTAGCATTACTAAAGCCTTAAATGATGGCTGGGTAATTACCTTTCCACAAGGAACTACAAAACCATGGAAACCTATACGTAGAGGAACAGCACACCTTATTAAAAAGAATAAACCCATAGTGGTGCCAATCGTAATCGATGGTTTTAGAAGGTCGTTCGACAAAAAAGGCTTACGGACAAAAAAGAAAGGAATTCTACAATCAATGGAGATTAAAGCGCCTTTGAAAATTGACTATGAAAATGATACGGTAGATGCTATCGTTGAACAACTGGAATACGCTATCGAACAACACCCATCTTTCTTAAAAGTAATCCCTTCCGAAGAAATTAAAACTCAGGAAGAACTCAATAAAGACCGTGAGTGGAGATACTAGTGAATTTGTTAAAATTCCAAATTCCAAATTTTTTATAATTCAGCTTAGCAAGAAAAGTTCCTAATTTAGAAAAGGGTGTGGAAGCTATTCTTTTAAATTTCTTAATTCTTAATTCTTGTGTCTAATATCATTAATCTAACATCTAAATCTAGACCTCGATTTTCTCAAGTTCATTATAATTTCGACTCAGTCTTTTCATTAATATTCCATACACAATACGGTAGAAAAGTATGATAAGCCCAATAAATATGGCACCAATTATTAACTGACTAACAAAAAATACAGAAGTAAAACTATCCGGTGGAATGGAGGCATAACCTTCATAATTTTCCACCATTAATTGATATAACTGTTCTTTTTTGGTGTAATAGAATAAGTTCACACCAATGAGTAGTAAGACCGAAGCTGCAACATTATAGACCACGAAATACTTCACTGTTTTACGGGTGTCTAAAATGCTTTTCATCAGATCCTTTATGGTGTCTGTTATTTTAATTCCTCGATAGTTTTTGTAGAATAAATAAATAAACACGGCAAAAATGCAGTAATGAATAATGTTTATCACCAGAAAGGTTGTTTTTAACCCAATCCCATTATTAATCTCTTTGCTTGATTCTGGCACAAAAAAAGCGAGAATCGTCCAGAACAATAACTCACCAATACTAATGAGAAAGATCCATTTTACGATGGAAGAGGATTTTTTAAGCAGCATCTGGTGAATATCCTTATAAGACAGCCTTGGGAGCTCTTGTTCCCTTGATTGCCACTGCTTTTTTAAAAGTTCTAAATTATCCATTGGGGGTTTACGGATTTAAAATTGTTCTCAATTTTTTCTTTATTCTGTTCATTTTTACTCTGGAATTAACTTCTGATATACCTAATGTTTCAGATATTTCCCGATATGATTTGTCTTCCAAATACAAAAACACTAACGCCTTATCAATATCATTCAAATTCTTAACAGCACTATACATCAGTTTCAGTTGCTCTTCAACAGTGTCATCGTAGTCTACAGACTTAATTTTAAAACTTACACTTTCAAAATCTTGAGTCCTTACTCTACGCTTAGATTTTCTGTATAGTGTAATAGCCGTATTTAATGCTACTCTATACATCCAGGTACTAAATTTCGAATCCCCTCTAAATTTTGGAAATGCCTTCCATAATTGGATGGTAATTTCCTGAAACAGATCATTATGCGCATCGCTGTTATTTGTATATAACCTGCAGATCTTGTGCACAATATTCTGATTCTCCTCCAGCTGAGTTACGAAACTATGTTCGAGTTCTTTGTTCAATGATTGATTGTTGGTTATGGCATTAGTAGCCTAATGGAAATGATTGTTACAAAAGTCTTAAAAATTAACCAAAATTGGTATGGTTAACACAACAATTGGTAATTTTGTATTACAAGATTTCAATATGAATATTCCTCACACTCAGATGCCTCGAATTGTAGTAATTGGAGGTGGTTTTGCCGGTATTTCACTAATTCAAAGGTTGCGAAAATTAAATGTTCAAATCGTTCTGTTCGATAAACATAATTATCATGCGTTTCAACCGTTGCTGTATCAAGTTTCCACTGCGGGTTTAGAACCCGATTCTATTGCTTATCCGCTTCGGAAGGTATTTAGAAAGTCAAAGAATTTTCATTTTCGAATGGCCGATGTACAGCATATAGACACAGCCAACAATACTTTAGAAACTTCAATCGGGAATCTGAAATTTGATTATTTAGTGATTGCTTCAGGTACTAAAACTAATTTCTTCGGAAACAAAAACATTGAAACTCATAGCATGCCTATGAAAACAATTCCGCAGGCGTTAAACATCCGAAGCCTTGTTCTTCAAAATATTGAAAAAGCCGATATGACAGATGATCCTTCCGAAAGACGGAGATTGTTAAATTTTGTCGTCGCAGGCGCAGGACCTACAGGTGTTGAATTGGCCGGAGCATTGGCAGAATTCAGAAAAGGAATCCTTGAAAATGATTATCCGCAATTGGAGGAAGAAGAAATGTTTGTACATCTTATTGAAGGTGGTGACAGAGTTCTTCCCCCTATGAGTGCGAAATCATCCCGAAATGCTCAGCAGTTTCTTGAGAAATTAGGAGTGCAAATTCATCTAAATACTTTTATCAAGGATTATGATGGTAAAACAGTTGTTACAAGCGACGCATCCTTCGAAACAGAAACATTTATTTGGGCGGCAGGTGTTACCGGTGCTCCGATAGCAGGTATTGATAGTGATTCCTTAGTAGAAAAAGCAAATCGTTATAAGGTTGATCGCTTCAATTGTATTGTTGGATTCAAAAATATTTTCGCCATTGGTGATATTGCTCTTATGGAAACTGAATCTTTTCCGAAGGGGCACCCTCAAGTGGCGCAACCGGCTATCCAACAAGGAAAACTCTTAGGTAAGAATTTTAAGAAGCTTTTACTTGGTCAAGAAATGGAGCAATTTACCTATTTAGATAAGGGATCTATGGCCACAATTGGAAGGAATAAAGCTGTTTGTGATATCAAAAAGATTCATTTTTCAGGTGCCTTTGCCTGGTTCATTTGGATGTTTGTGCATCTTTGGTCTCTGGTAGGTTTCCGTAATAAGGTGATCACTTTCTTTAATTGGACGTATAATTATATCAACTACGATCGTGCTGCTCGATTGATCATAAGGCCGTTTAAGAAGAATTAATTTTTCTTCGGAAAGATTCGCTACTCTATTTTAACTTTAATAGGACCGCCGCTAGTCACAAAACCTCCGCCAATCTCGTCAATGTTAATATCCAGTTCATCTGAAGTTTCGATGCTTTTAATGTTCACTTTTACTTCGTCGTAGGTATCGACGCTTTTCAGATTTACATTTAGCTCATCGTAGGTATTAATGTCAACGATTCTCACATCCATAGTATTGAACTCATTAACCGGAACGAGTCTGTATTCTGAAGTTTTATCTGCAGTATTATTGCCTTCCGAAGCATAAGCTGAAGGAATTAAATCAAGGTCTTTCACTACTTGAAGTGTTAAACAAATAGCAATAACGGTTAGTATGGTCTTAGTATAAAGATCATTTTTCATAATAATAGATTTTAGTTTGAAGATTATTTATCCTTACTGTATTGGCAAATGCGTTTCGATAAACGTACTTAATTGTAATTGAACATCTAATAAACTGGCTGTATCCCAATTACCATGACCCCCGTTATAAACAGTTAGGTCGTTGGTAATTCCTTCTGCATCCAAGGCGATATCCAAATTTTGCCCATTTGTCAATGGAACTAAAGGATCTTGATTCCCATAAAACATGAGGGTAGGACTACTGCTACTTGAAACCTGATATACGGGACTTGTAGCTTCGGCGAAATTCGTATTACTGGGATACGCACTTTCATCTACCAACAAACTTAGTAATATGGGGAAATTAGGATTATTTGTGTAAAACGGATCAGTAAAATCACTAGGTCCCACAATGTCACAAACAAACTTAACGCTATCTGTTGTGTCATAAACATAGTCGTACATCAAAGAGATATGAGCTCCTGCACTGATACCTATTAGTCCGAATTCCGGATCGATTTGGAGACTTTCTTTTTCAGTTGTGAGTTTATTTATAACGCTTTGAAGGTCTAGAAATTGATTAGGAAAAGCAGGAGATGTGAGCGTAGCAAGCACATAATTAATATTTACGATTGCATGATCAGGATGATTATCCTGAATAAGCGTGATATAACCATCCATATCTAGTTTATCACCTTCAGTCCAGCCACCGCCATGAACAAGAACAATTACTTTAGTTTTATTCGATTTTCGATCTGCCGGCAAATACAAATCATATTTCTGTTGCGCATGGCTTCCGTAAGAAACATTTAAAAGTATTTCGGCCTCCAGTGGTTGCTGATTGACTATGGGAGAGTCATCTTCAGAAGAACAAAAAACAAATAAACTTGATAAAATTATTCCAAATAATACATAGAAAACCTTCTTACTCATAGCAAATACTTTTTCAGATAACGTAAAAAAAGGGAATTTATGTTAATGAATCGCGATATGAGATGAATATCTGAAAAAAACGACTAATTTTAAATGTCAAATGATAAATAATGGCTGATTTTATTAAAATATACCCACAAAATCCTAATCCGAAGGACGTGAAAAAAGTGGTAGATATCCTCAAAAAAGGAGGAGTAATAATCTACCCCAGTGATACAGTTTATGCCCTGGGCTGCGATATTAACAATACCAGAGCGTTGGAAAAAGTGGCTCAGATAAGAGGTGTAAAATTGGAAAAGGCCAATTTTTCATTTGTGTGCAGGGATCTAAGTAATTTAAGCGATTATGTAAAACAAATAGACACAGCCACCTTTAAGCTACTAAAACGGGCTCTACCGGGACCTTATACTTTTATCCTACCCGGAAATAATAATCTCCCTACTGTCTTCAAAAAGAAAAAGGAAGTCGGGATTAGAGTGCCGGACAATTCCATAGTGCAGGCAATAATTGAAGGTTTGGGAAATCCGATTATCTCTACATCAATTAGGGATGAAGATGAAGTGATAGAATATACTACAGATCCAGAGCTGATTTACGAAAAATGGCAACATCTTGTGGACGCGGTAATTGATGGCGGTTATGGTGACAATGTGGCTTCTACAGTAATCGATCTAACAGGCGATGAGCCAATCGTAGTTAGAGAAGGTAAGGGGAGTCTGGAAATATAGTCACCCTTATTTCTTGTTGCTTTGTTGCTCTTGGTTTGCAATAAATTTTCGTAAAAGTTTATTAGTTTGTGCGTTGAGTTTTTTTCTGAAAAATCCGGTCCATCCCAGCAAAAGCCCCTTAAATCCCATCGCTTGTTTTGCCCAACTGTATAGGTTGAAGCTATCAACATGTTTTATTATCTTACCGTCTTTAATCTCAAATTCTGCATGAATACTATTGTGAACCTTTCTTCCTGTTTGACTAAAAGTATAGAAAGCTTCCCATTTGGCTTTTGCCTTATCGCGTGAACACTCAATTTCTGAAGCTTTTACACGAAAATCTTTGCCTTTCTGAGAATGACACAACATTCGCCACATATTTTTGGCGTCTTCACCTTTCAGAACACCAAATGCCGGATCCTGGAAGGTAATATCAGGATGATAACAGGCCACCATTTTTTCGGCATCCAATTTCTCGAATGCCTGGTAAAAATCAACTATGATATTATCATTTTCTTTCAAAATTTGGTTATGGTTATTTTATACAACATTATTGAACTTTTGCTCCCTGCGTTCATTTCTCAAGGTGATTTTTTTCTTCATCCAATCGGGATATAGCGTGTCATCTTCGGCTTCATAAATACGAACATCTTGCGTTTCGTCGGCTTGTATTAATTCGTCCTGACGTTTACCCAGAATCTCACCAGCCGTTTGTACTCCTGAATAGCTTGCACCGGCGATTCCATGTGCTGCTATGCTGGCGCCACATAAATATAAGTTTTCTATTTCACTTTTTGCTTTGAACGAGAAGGGACCAATATGTTTTAAACTTTTTTCGGTGCCATACACACTACCATCTGTTGAGTTTACGTAGTACTCATTGGTAATCGGCGTGCCTAGTTCCAAGCCTACAATATGCGCCCTGATGTTTGGGATTCTCTTTTCAACCGTATTGATCATTTTATTCGTTAAAGTCTCTTTAAAGTCCAAATATGCTTGCGATCGCTCACTTTGTTCATTTTCAAATTCTTTAAAAGCCTCATAATTTATGTAAGTAATAGCTTCAATTGTGTGATGCTTTCCGTCGAAACTAGCGGGGTCTTTCAGAGTAGTACAACTTATAAACATTCCCGGAAAGGTATCTCCAATTCTTAAATCTTCACTTTCCATTTTTTCGAATATAGTATCCAAACATTCATCGTCAAACAGCCAAACATTCCCAGAATCAATACCTTCTTTTCTTAGATCCATATCCACAGTTAGAAAAAGCATTAACGAAGTGCAGGAATATTTAGTCTTTTCAAGTTTCTTGGTTAGTTTTTTACTAATATTTTCACGACCAATTAGATCCATATAGGTAATTCCGGGATCGGCATTCGAAATAATTGTATTTGCATAAATTTTCTCGCCATTGTCGAGTTCAACACCTATTGCGCGTTTTTTCTTAGTACCTTCCAGAAGGATTTTTTTCACACCACTACTTGTGCGCACTGAGTTTCCTTGCTTTTTCAGTGAATTCGTCATCGCCTTGATTATAGCAGCTCCACCACCCATAGGGTAAAATCCGCCGTTAAAATAATGATCCATTACAGCACAATGCAACGGAAAACTAGCTCGGGCAGGAGGGAGGCCATGATCCCCAAATTGTATATTGAGTATCTTTTTTAGTAGTGGGTCTTTTATATGCCAGTTAATAACTCTTTTTAAACTGAAAAGTCCGTATTTCCCCATATCCTTGGTGCGAAAGGGTATCGTAATCTGTTCCCATAAGTTTTTTATCTTCGGAATGAGTTGTAATTGCCGACTCACCCTGCGTACTTTAGATAGGTAGTTGTAAATATTCTTACGTTCTTCCGGAAATTTTTCTGAAAGTTTTTCAACTAAGTCGTCAAAATTGCTTGGAAAATCAAATTGGTCTTCGCCAATGATACAATGCTCATAGGCTTCGGGGTTCATTCTAAAAAAAACAAGATCGTTTGCAATGCCTAAACCTTCATAAAGTAGACTGGTAGATTGTCCTTTGTCTAAGAGTCCAATATAATGCACTCCGGGCGTGAACCGATGACCATTGAGATAAAAACTATGACACCATCCTCCGGGAACATCATGTTGTTCTAAAACTAGTACTTTTTGTCCGTGTTGTGAAAGACAGATCGCGGCACTAAGTCCGCCGGCGCCCGATCCAATTATTATAGTGTCAAATTTTTCTATGCTCATTAATGCCTCATGATAAATCGAATTATTTAAGAACGATTTTTGTTTGTTTAAAAGTAACCTTTTAAAACTAAATAATAAATCATAGACAAAAAAAACCGGCCATAGGCCGGGTAACTGGGGAGTTAGTTTTATATAATAAACGGCTGTAATCCGTAGTCGGAATTACATTCGTTTTATCACAAATTCACATCGTCTGTTTACTTCGTGCTGTTCTTCGTCGCAAGCTTCTTCAGTGGCGCAACTCACTATTGGGTCACTTTCGCCGTAGCCTTTAGCTGATATGCGACTACTTTCAACACCTTGTTCTAAAAAGTAATCAAGTACCGAATTTGCTCGCTTCTGTGAAAGATTTGCGTTGTAACTGGCCGAACCACGAATGTCTGTATGCGTTCCTATTTCGACGATCATGCTAGGATATTTTTTCATGATAGCGATCACTTTGTTACTAATCTTTTTTGAATCCTTCCGCATATACCAAAGGTTGTAATCGAATCGCATATCTTCAACCTTGATTAACAATTTATCATCTCTTTTAACGATTTCTCTTTCTGAATTAATGATATTTTTAACTCTATCCTTTTCATTTTCCAGTTTCAGTTTTTCTTCCGCAAGACGTTCGGCATCTTCTTTTTTGCGTATACTTTCCAAAGAAATTAATTCCATAGATGCGTCGTTGACCATTCCGCGTTGTTTTCCGAGGAAAATCGTACGACTTTTATCCTGATAACCAACTTTTGAAGCATTGACTTCAATGGTAAGTTCACAATTTGCCGGGAGTTTAAAAGCACCATTCTCATCTGAAGTGAAAGTGGCAATTATCGTGGCATTGTTATCATTGTCCAATACATTAAGAGCCACGTTCGCAAGTGGTTCTTTAGTCACTGCATCGCTAATTATACCAGCGATAAACTGACCGCAATCTTCAATTTTTAAATCCTTTGTTTCTTTAATTTTATAGATATCATCCTTTCCTTTTCCTCCCGGTCGATTAGAGGCAAAATATCCCTCTTTAGTCCTTTCATTTATATTAAACGAAAAATCGTCAAAACCACTGTTTATAGGGAATCCTACGTTGTCGGGTTTAGAAAAGCTACCATTTTTTTCTTCGGAAACAAATACATCCAAGGCACCAAAACCCGGTAATCCGTCTGAAGAATAATAGAGTTTGCCTTTTTCACTTATATAAGGAAACTGTTCTCTATGCTTTGTATTAATTGTATTTCCAAGGTTCACGGGAGCTCCATAGGTGCCGTTTTCATGAACATCTACTTTGAAAATATCGAAAGAACCAATGGTTCCTGGCATGTCTGAAGCAAAGTACAATGTTTTTTCATCAGTACTTAGCGCCGGATGTTCAATTGAAAAATTGTTTCCATTAAATGGCAACACTTCAATATTGCTCCATTTGCCATCTATCAATTGAGCCTTGAATAATTCGACGTGTAATACATCGTTCTCATCTTTGCTCTTTTTTCCGTTGATATAGTAATTTCTTGTGAAGTAAATGGTGTTTCCGTCTTTAGTGAAAATTGCATTTGCCTCATGAAGCTTGGTATTGATCTTTTCAGAAAAACCAACAGCAACGCTATTCCCGAACTTTAAACTGTCCTTAGACGCGGTGTAAAGGTCCAAATAACCTTCTCCATTCCAGTGGTATTTAAAATCCAGTAATCCTTTTTCTTTAGAAGGTGCTGCAAAAATTACCTGATCACCAAATTCGATCATTCCAAATTCTGACTGCTCGGTATTAATTTTTAGATTTTCCATTGAAAATCGATCTCCCATCCCTTTTACATTCTCAAGGTATTTTATTTCGTCATCCAGTTTTTTCAGTCCTTCGGAATCATTGTTTACTTTAAAAACATTGCGTTGTACAGTATAAGCATCCTCGTAACTTTCGATCGCTTTTAATGTCTGAACATATTTGAATAAAGCAGTTTCCTCCAGATCGTTCCCGAATTTATTAGACAAATAGCGATACCATCTTGAAGCGGCTTTGAAATTTCCTGTATTGTAATAACTATCGGCTAGTTTTTGAACAACTTCGGAAGCATTATTCTTCTTTACGATGCTTTCATAAAGAGGAATCGCTTCGAAATAATAAGCATTTTCGAAGTATTTGTTGGCTCGTTTCAAATCGGCTTGTGCATGAGAAACAACTGTAAATCCGATAAATAATATAAGAATTGAAAAGTATTTCATGATCATACGTTTTAAAAGAATCTAGGTGATTTATCGAATCCTGAAGTAAGACTCATAAGATCGAGATCGAACAGCACAAAAATTTCATGAGAACCCGAATTGTAATTGCCGAAATTCGTCAAAGTATGATCGTAGGCGTATCCTATTTTCAGGTCTGGCGTAACTTTGAAATTTAACATACCACTCACCGAATCATCAAATCTGTAAGAAACTCCACCTTCCACTCTTTGATAACATAGCATATTCAAGGATACATCGATCATAAATGGGGAATTGGAAACCGCTCTAATCATCGTAGATGGTTTAAGCAAATAATTTTCATTTATTGCTAGCACATAACCGGCTGTAAGGAAACTGTGTATTTCCTCAGATCCTAGTCGAGCTAGGCCATCCTGTTCCTCTAAATGTTTGGAATTTAAAAGATTTGGTGCCGAAAGTCCGATATAATAATTGTGAGAAAAGAAATATGCACCTATTCCCAAATTTGGAAATGTTCTGCTTTGACCCGGACCAAAAGCGATATCGGTGTCGGCTGTTCCAGACTCCAAATTGAAGCCGTTAAAGTCTGTTTTAAACAGTGTTACACCTGCTTTTAAACCAAGAGACAGATGTTTTCCTTTATCATCCAATTGTAATTTATAAGCAAAATCACCGTAAATATTATGTTCGTTAAGTACACCTTCCCCTATATTATCTGAAATAAATGAGAGGCCCATTTCTATCTTATCATTTACAGGTAAGTGACCGAAAAAGGAATAGGATTTGGGACCTCCAACAGCACCCACCCATTGCGTGCGATGTAAAAGTCCGAAGTTTACAATTCCTAAATCATCTGTGGCATAGGCTGGATTCACCACACTCATATTGTACATATACTGTGTGTATTGTGGATCCTGCTGTGCATGGCATAATTGCGAAAATGCAATAAGGCCAATGATACAGAGGTATTTTATTTTAAGTAGGTTATTTTTCATCTGGTCTCGTCTGGGGGGGTTAACGGCTTAGATATAATCTTCCTTGCTTTGGGGGCAGGTCGAGTTTATTGAATTCTATCACATAAAAATAGACACCTGTTGGCATAATACCTTTTCCGAGGGAGCCTTTACTACTTACACCATCCCATGGACCAGTGCTGGTATTTCCTTCAAAAAGAATTTTTCCGTAGCGATTGTAAATTGAAATGGAATAATCTGGAAAAATGATATTGAAATTCACAAGATTGTATACGTCGTTTACGCCGTCGTTGTTTGGGGAAAATCCATCCGGGATAAACGATTCGAATGTTTCCGGGCTACAGTTATCTAATGTCACGCTTACTGGAACTCTATCACTTTCACAACCATTTATGGGATCAAAACCGCAGACATAATAAGTTCCGGGCTCTGCCATCTGTGATCGCTCAAGTATTACATCTGAAGTAAGGTTGGCGAACCAATTTAGATTATAAGGGCCTGAAATAAAAACATTCTTTTCTATATCGGCTATTGTTGGGGCATCTATGATACATAGATTCCCTGCAAAATCATCAACTTCAGGATTAGGAATGGTAATAATTTGAGGAGTGATGCTAATTAATGTATTGCTTACGCAAGCATTTATTTGTTCGCCAGCATAATAAGTCATACCATTTACAATCATGCTAGTTGGATCGATCATATTTCCGCCATTAGGAGCATCATACCATATCACGCCGCCACCATTCTGTGTTTGTACGTTTAAATCGTTAAGAGTAGGTGCTGTTTCAACACAAAAAATAGGTGTTTCAGAATCAACAATAACAATGCTGGTTTCTGAAAGTGTTACTTGTACACTGCTTCTGTCTGAACTATAACAGTTGTTAATCGGATCGGTACCAGAAACAAAATATTCTTCACCATTAATAAGTGGCGTGTTAACATCAAGTGGGGTAGTGGACGTCGCTGTTTCATGCCAAACAAGGCCATTTCCTGAAATTATAACAATATCGTTAATTGTTGGCACATCCGGTAAGTATGATTCTAGACAAAAACTTTGTTGGGCATCAAGTATGGGTGCATCCGGAATTCCTTGTATTGAGAAATTTTCAATAACTTCGAATTCGAATATTTCCCGACAAGGTGTTGAATCGGTTTGAATACTATGTATTCTTACTACATAATTGCCTTGAGGAAGATTTGATATGCTAACGTCGTAGTTAGCAGTCCCTCCCGAGAATACTATAGTATTTGTGATTAACTCAATTGATTGGTTTAATTCGGTTACAGTGTATGTAACTGTATATTGCCCAGAAGTCAAATATGGTGCATTAATGATTACCTGGAGTGTTGTCGCCACACATGGATTATCAATTATTAGGTCCAAAACGATACTATCAGGTCTAGAATTGACCGTAAATGTGTCACTTATTGCATTTATCGCGCAGGGTACTGTAAAGTTAAAAGGATCTTCAATATTAACCGTATATAAGCCTGTTTCTAAAATGAGAACTGAATCGATAGCAAAGTTTCCCGTTCCATTGTTGAAATTTATTTCCGGAGATGTTAGATTTTGAATTGAGCCTGAAGGACTTGTAAGAGTATAGTTTATACTATAAGATTCGTTTGATGGATCTGAAACAGAAGCGTTAACAACATTACTTAAAACTACTATTGGGTCGTCGTTGAAACATATATTGTTAACCTGAATTAATGGCATAACAATATCGATAACCTTAAATGAATCTTCAATCATACCTACATCGCTGGTACAAAAGATATGTGGCCCTATATCTGTAATAGTAACAATAATATCAACATTGGTAGGAAATGGCTCTTGGAGTTCAAAGTTACCTACACCGTTGGTAAGCGTAGCATATTCAGAAAAAGTTGTGTTTACACCGCCTGTTAGGGTACCTTCAATGAGATAGAATCCTTCGTTTAATAATGAATCATCATAATTGATTAACACTACTGCCGGACCTTCATCAACACAGAAATCATCGACAGAAATCGAACCATTTAAAATAAACTTTTCTTCTATCACTACTTCAACAGATGTTTGTTGATCCGGACAAACTCCTTGTTGAGAGACTACACGATAGGTGTAACTATACACTCCCGGACCGTTAGTGTCATATAATTCCTGAAGATTTATATGATGATCTGTTGCAAATGTAATTTGGCCGGAGTCTACATCATCAAACCATTGTCCATTTGCATCTTCATTAACAAGATGGTCGAATAAGTCGACATTTGTGTAAATACTTAAATCTTCAGTTTCACATAATCCAATAGGTATGGGGGTTCCGGAAACAGGTAATCTATGGATTTCCACTATGACTCTTGATGTTCTTGCTGGACAGCTACCTATTGCTGGTACGGTGTAATCGAATGTATAATTTCCAGGAGTCAATCCATTTGTATCAAAAAATTCTTGGCTTAATCCACCAGTTGCTCCGGCAGGTACTTCTTCCCAATCTCCATTAATATCACTGTCCAATTCGGGTGAGACACTATCAAGAAATGAAAAGAGGTTGACGATATCCCCTTGACAAGCATTGGCGCCACCATCCACATTGTTTTCTCCAGAATAACCTCCCAGTTGTATTGTTACAGCAGCAGTACTTGTATCACATGATGGAAATGAGTAAGTAAATGAATGTTCTCCCGAGATATTGATACCCCATAGATTGAGGATACCCGTTGTTTCATTCAAAGCGTCATTGTTAAATGGATCATCACTTTGCCAGATTCCTCCAGGTACAGGGTTTCCATTTAATTGCAAAAATAAATCATACGCTTGATTAGTAGGGTCCTGTTCCTTTTCACAAACACTAACAGTATTCGAGGTACCGGCACATTGTGCATACGATTGACTAGTAGATAAAATAAAACATACTAGTACAACATAAAACGAACAGACCTTCTTATTGTAGAAATTTAACATAAATGATCGGGGGTTAGTTAAGTTTTCTTTAAGACTTGGACTACAAATGTAATTTTATTTTTCAATAAATTACACTTTAACGAAGAAAATTTACATTTTATCTATGTTTTGGTAAATACACCTACCCTTTGTAGGTTTATTTTTTGAAAGAATCATACAAAGTATAGGTTTCATTTTTTGACATAAAAAAAGCCGAACTATTTAAAGTTCGGCTTTTAAATTTTTATTTAAATCTACTTAGTTTCCTGTAGCAGAAAGTGATTTCATTTCTTTCTCGATCATATCATAGAATTGATCAATCTTAGGTAGTACCACAATTCTTGTACGTCTGTTAGTAGCTTTATTCTCTGCAGAATCATTAGGTACTAAAGGCACATAGTGACTACGTCCTGCGGCGATTAAACGTTGTGGTCCAACTCCAAGTCCTTCTAAAGCACGAACAATAGCCGTTGCTCTTTTCACACTTAAATCCCAGTTGTCTATCAACACACCATTCTGATAAGGCACATTATCGGTATGTCCCTCAACCATACATTCGAAATCTGGTTTTCCATTCACTACTTTAGCAACTTTTCCAAGAATTTCATCTGCTCTACCTGTAATTTGGTAACTACCACTCTTGAATAATAATTTATCTGCGATAGAGATAAATACAACACCTTTTTCTACGTTAATCTCAATATCCGGATCATTCATACCAACTTCTCTCTTAAGACTGGTTACTAATGCTAAAGTAACACTGTCCTTTTTGGTTAAAGCGTCTTGTAAGCGTGATATTTTTAGATCTTTTTCTTTTAAACTTTCTAACGATTTTTCAAGGTTTGTAGCTCCTTTAGATGTTAACATAGTTAAATCTTTGGAACTCTGGATCAAATCCGAGTTTGTTTTCTTCATATCTGCCAATCGCTCAGCAAGTTCTTTTGCTCGCGCTTCTGCAGTCGCTCTGTCTGTTAAACAACTGTTTAATTTCACAGTAGCAGTATTCAACAAATCTTTAGTGTTCTTGTACTGACTTTCCAAATCTGTGTATTTCTTTTTAGAAACACAAGACGTCAGCAGTAAACTTGAAGAAATGGCTAAAATCAATAGTTTTTTCATAATGAGTACATGTTTTTAAATGTTTCCCAAAATTATTAAAAAGGGGACACTTAGGCCTACGATTAACAATACTTTAAGTAATTATTTATCACAGTTCCTTAAAATTATATATTTTATTTATAAAGTGCTTAAATACAATAGATTTTACGTCGTAATATTTTAGTTTCGATGAAGTATTAGCACGTTTTATCAAAAATTTAGGTAAATATCCGTAAAAGCTGAGATGAGCTCTAAGAACCGCGAAGCTGTGCCTAAATTTGCCTTGAAATGCAAATTGAAATGCGGCTACGGCATCTAAAATGAGACGAATTAGAATTATCCCCCAAACGCCAGATCCTTTTACATTTTTTACTAATGCTAAAAGGGTATTTCTAAAATTATAGAAGGTCTTTTGTGGATTCGCTGAAGACAGTGTTGCACCTCCAACATGATAAATCGACGAACTGCCAATATATTTAATTACACCACCTTTTGCCTGAAGTCGCCAACATAAATCGATCTCCTCCTGATGCGCAAAAAAATCTTCATCAAATCCATTTATCGCCTTGAATGCCTCATTCCTTACAAAAAGACACGCTCCACTTGCCCAAAAAATAACGGCTTCATCATTATATTGACCAGAATCTTTTTCAATAGCATTAAAAATACGACCTCGACAATATGGGTATGCAAAAGCGTCTATAAAACCACCAGCCGCTCCGGCATATTCAAAGGTATCTTTGTGATTGTAATCTAGTATTTTTGGTTGAGCTGCGACGAGACTATTGTCATTGTTAAAAGCCCTTATCATTGGTGTTAACCAATTTTCGGTGACTTCTACATCACTATTTAAAAGTACAAGGAGTGCTTCGGAAAGATTCGCTAAGGCATCATTGTATCCTTTTGCATACCCTCCATTTGATGTATTCTGTATGATCTTTATCGTCGGAAAGTTTTCAGAAATAAATGAAACTGATGTATCTGTTGAAGCATTATCGGCTACATAAATGGTCGCTTCCGAAGAGAACTTTACAACTGAAGGTAAAAACTTCTCCAACAATGCCCGACCGTTCCAATTTAAAATAACTACAGCTATATTCATTGAACGCAAAGTTAGTTTTTTACTTCAACCGTGTTTAATTTAAAAGAAAATTTAAATCAATCTTTATTCCAAACATAGGTAACCAACTCCATTTCATCCGCTTTGCCTCTAAGTTTTTCCTTGCCAACGGCCTGTTTCATAACATTCTTTGGAAGTTTATAACAAACGTCTCCAAAATCCTTGGAAGCCAAAATATCTACATCCAAATCACTGCATAAGCCTTGAATTCGCGATGTAGTGTTCAATACATCTCCGGAAAATGCTATGTCTCTTTTAATTTGACCAATTTCTCCAACCATGACCGAGCCAAAATGATATCCAGTTCTAAAATCGGGGACTACATTATATTTAGTCATATATCTTTTAGCTTTAAATCGCAGGATTTTTTTCATACTATAAAAACATCTGAGGGCATTTGCATCTTTTATTCCCCATTTCATTTTCCAGGTAACCACAATTTCATCACCAACGTACTGATACACTTCTCCACGGGTTTGCACAATTGCCGGAGCGATGTCCTTAAAAAAATCCTTTAGAAAATTAAAGTATTTCTCTTCTCCCAGTTCTTCCGCAATTCCTGTTGCATTTTTTAAATCGGCAAACATAAAAATACGTCGCTCTTTTTTCGGACTAAAATATCGTCCCATTAAATAATCAGGAAAGACACCGGGCCCATATTTATCGTTGACCATTAGAACAATTAAAGTAAGCAGCACTATGACCAACCAGATGATATAATTTTTAAGAAACATCCACGTACCAAAAAAGAAGAGTGTTTCTTCTAAAACTTCAGTATGCAAAAATGACATATTTAAATTCTCAGAACTTATATAGAGTGCTCCTAAAAAGCTAATGATCAAAGCCGCGGCGGTATAAGTAACTATTATAAAAACGAGCGCTTTCCAAAATGCGAAATTTCTAATCCATTTCTCCATTAAATTCAC
Source organism: Ulvibacter antarcticus (assembly GCF_003688405.1). Lineage (GTDB taxonomy): Bacteria > Bacteroidota > Bacteroidia > Flavobacteriales > Flavobacteriaceae > Ulvibacter > Ulvibacter antarcticus. Next base: position 654,158 of record NZ_REFC01000012.1, on the reverse strand, counting down.
CGTATAAATACCACCAACAAGTCCTGCAGAAACAGACACTATTAAATTAGCTATAAAAGCAGATTGAAAATCGTAAGCAGAACTCAAAACTCCATTAGTGGATAGAGTGATCATTTCGTAAAAGAACATGACGTTCGAGATTAAGACCCATGCGATTAAAATCCACAGGGCCCTTCTTACATAAAACATCAATTTTTGATACGAATATTGTTTAAATCTAGGTGGCTTCAATTATTAGCAGTTTTTATAGCGATCGTGTAATCCTTGTCCTTCAAGTATCATGGGAATTATTTTTTCAAGCCTAGATAGTTTAGTAGCCTCGCGCTTGGCTTCATCTATATGTTGTGCATATTCACGCTGTTTACCAGGAGTAAGTTTTTTAAAAGCCTCATTAAAACTTACGTCTTCTTTAAGGGCATTTTTTAGCTCCGTTGAAAGCACTACGCCAGTTTTACGCTCTACTTTTACTTCTTTCCCTGCACGCGAATTTTCAATAGCTTCATTAATATAGGCAGTCACAAGTTGGGCATCTATTGCATCGCCCTTGCCGAAACGCCACTGTCGCATCGCCTTAGTAATTCCTTCCTGTGCATTGACTAATTTGTTCGTTTTATCTTTTAGGAATACACCCTGATGAAACCAAATTCCCATATAGTTTTTAAATGCCGCTAAACCAGCAACGTTTTTTCCGTTTAACGTATATGCAGGAGCGCCCCATTTAACTTCTTCAATTAGTTCTGAAGCATTGAAAAGAGTTCTTAAAAGCATCAATTCTTCAGTCCAAAGTGAATGCTTTTTAATATAAGAGTCTATTTTCTTTTTGTCAGACATGACTAACCATTTAAATTTCTTCCGAAGATACTATTTTTCAAATTTTATTCATTTATACAAAAGTAATAATTCAACTTACAGTTCGGTAGGCAAAACTTACAATTCGGTTTGTTTTTTTCTGAAAGCTTTGTACTAATGTTGAATTTTGAAGTATAATTCTAATCAACCAAACAATGAACCAGTTTAAGCATCATTTCTTTATTTTCATGTTCTTGTCTATTGCAATTACTTCCGAAGCATTTTCACAACAGACAATTTCGGGTACTGTGACTCAGGTAAACGGCTTACCTATCAGTGGCGCAAATGTTTACCTTGATGGAACCTACGATGGGGATTCTACAAACGAATTAGGAAGCTTTTCGTTCGAAACCACAGAAACTGGTGTACAGACACTTAGTATTTCATTCGTTTCTTACGAGACCTTCATGATGGCGGCATCAGTAAATGATATGAACGATCTTTCAATTCAACTAAAGGAAGATGTAAACTCATTGGATACAGTTGTTATTACGGCTGGAACCTTCGAAGCGAGTGATAACAGCAAAGTTTCAGTGTTAAAACCATTAGATGTCGTAACAACAGCAAGTGCGTTGGGCGATTTTGTAGGTGCTATTCAAACACTACCAGGCACCACCACGGTTGCCGAGGATGGTCGTTTGTTCGTGAGAGGTGGTGATGCAGGCGAGACTCAAATCTATATTGACGGAATTCGTGTATTTACTCCTTATAGTCCTACTACAAACAACACGCCTACGAGAGGACGTTATAGTCCGTTTCTTTTTGACGGGATTACCTTTTCAACTGGTGGTTATTCGGCCGAATACGGGCAGGCATTATCATCGGTTTTACTTTTGAGTACCGTTGATGAACCGGATCAGGAAAAGACAGAAATATCATTAATGACTGTAGGTGGTGGTCTGGGGAATACACAAAAGTGGGAAAAGAGTTCTTTAAGTGTGAACGCATCTTATATTAATCTTGCACCTTATATAGCTTTGTTACCAGACCGTAATAATTGGCAAAAACCTTATGAAACTATTTCGGGGGAGGCTGTTTTTCGTCAGCATTTTGAAAAAGGTATTTTAAAAATATACAGTGCTTTCGATACTTCTAATTTTCAATTAGATTATGAAGATATCAACGACCCAGAAGGAGTTAATTTTAGTCTGAAGAATAACAACTTCTATTCCAATGCCAGCTATAGTGGAGATCTCAGTTCGAGTTGGAAAATCCAAACCGGGGGAAGCTTTACAACTGCCAAGGATAAAATAGGGATTGGAAACGATAATATTATAGACACCGAGAATTCGGCGCATCTTAAACTTAAGCTTAAAAAAAGATTTAGTAACCGATATAAGTTAAACATTGGAGTGGATCAGCTTATCACTGATTTTGAAGAAGAATACGTATCAGAGACCTTTAGTGAAAGCTACGGTTTTAACAATAACATTAGTGGAATTTTTGCCGAAGGCGATATTATTTTCTCAAGAAAGTTCGCAATGAAAGTTGGAGCCAGAGGTGAGTATAGTGGATTATTCGATGAGTACACTGTTTCACCAAGAGTCTCTATTGCGTATAAAACAGGTAAAAGCAGTCAGTTGTCTTTGGCTTATGGCGATTTCTACCAACAACCGGGAAGTGAGATTTTAAAATTTGAAACTGATTTGAAAGCAAGAAAAACGCAACATTATATCCTAAACTATCAATATTCGGCGAATAATAGGATATTTAGAGCCGAAGCTTACAGAAAACAATACAACGGTCTTATTACGTACAACACGCCAACTCCCGAGTTCAGTTCAAACTACACAAATAATGGCGATGGCTATGCGCAGGGAATAGATCTGTTCTTTCGGGACGATGAAAGCATAAAAAATATTGACTATTGGGTGAGCTATTCGTTCCTGGACACTAAACGGAAATATCAGAATTTCCCTATTGAAGCGACACCTTCGTTTGCTAATACACACAATCTATCTGTAGTCGCTAAATACTGGATTGAAGATTGGAAAAGTCAGATTGGGTTTAGTTATAACTACGGAAGCAGTCGTACATACACAGATTTGAACCGACCCGGATTTCTTCAGGATAAAACAAAGGATTATAACAGCTTAAGTCTGAATTGGGCATATTTATTATCACAGCAGCAGATTTTGTATTTCTCGATTAACAATGCACTGGGCTTTACAAATGTAAACGGCTATCAATATGCAGATGCACCAAATACGAATGGAGTGTATAATAGACGGGCTTTACTGCCGGCAGCAGACCAGTTCTTCTTTGTAGGCTTTTTCTGGTCAATTAGTGATGATGGAACCGATAATCAGTTGGATAAATTATAAGAATTACAGTTCATCATTTAAAAATTACAATTCGGTCATTCACTTTTAAAAATCATTACCAACTACCCGACCTTTGGTATAACAATAAAAATATAGAAACCATGCAAACAATACTCACTTACTTAACGCTATTATGTACCGGCTTAATTCTTCAAGCGCAGAATACAGTAGATTTGAAAATTACCGGATTTGAAAACAACGATGGTCAGGCAATGATCGCTTTGTATAATTCGGAAGACAGTTTTCTTGCGACTCGATATAAAGGTTCCTTACTTGAAATTAAAAACAAGGAAGTTTCTACGTCTTTTTCAGATTTACCAGATGGTATATATGCCGTTTCTATTGTTCACGACGAAGATAAAAATGGTAAGCTCAATATGATTATGGGATTTATTCCTTCTGAAGAAACGGGATCTTCAAATGATGCGCCTGCTAACTTTGGACCGCCAACATGGGAGGATGCGAAGTTCGAGCTTCGAAATGGTGAAGTAGTAAAGATGCAAATCAAAATGAATTAATTCAGAAGATATAAAAAACAACAAACAAAATATTTAACCATGAAAAAAATAGTAATTATCTTAATAGCAATCATTTCATTCCAGGGGATTTCACAAAGCTCAGAAACCAAAACTAAATACCAACAAGGTATGCTAAAGGCCTTTGATCTTTGGCAAAATAATCAATCTCTGGAAGCGGCTAATATGTTTGAGCGCATAGCAATAGCCGAACCCGACAATTGGTTACCTCCGTTTTACATCGCACAGATAAATGTTTTTAACAGTTTTTCTGAAAAGGACAAAACTACGGTTACTGCTCAGTTAGGCAAAGCGAGAGACTTTTTAAACGATGCCATGGCACTTTCAAAAGACAATCCGGAAATTATGGTACTTGAAGCGCAATGGTATACGGCTTGGGTTGTTTTTGATGGAATGCAATACGGGATGAAGTATTCGCCTAAAATTGCCGAACTTTACCAAAAAGCTATGCAGTTGGCACCAGAAAACCCACGGGTAGTCCTGGGAAACACAGAATGGCAAATGGGATCAGCGCAGTTTTTTGGACAGCCTGTTGATAAATATTGCCCGGAAATAGAACGAGCCATAGCACTTTTCGACACCTTTGAACCTGAAGGCGAATTTTACCCGCGCGGTGGAAAAGATTACGCAGAAAGCGTATTAGCAAAAACATGTAAATAATAATGATCGTACTGGTTAAAGAAATAGGGAAAGCATTTTTTATTGGCGTATTGATCTTTATCATAGTTGGATTGATCGAATACGCTAATGGCTATGATGTATTTAGAGGGGACAATTTCTGGGAACGCTTTTGGATGAACCAGTTGTACTCTGTAGTTCTCTATGGCGGAAATATGCTCTATTTCGTTTACCTTCAGAAAAAATACGACAAGAATATTTATAATTCAAAAGGGCTTAGCCAAGGAGTGATTGGTGCAGTTTTGATTTCAATTTTCAGTATTTTTTTACTTCGAATTTTTTCCGAAGTAATTTTAAAAGGAAGCAATTTTACCTCATTTTTAGCCAATGAAAAAGCCGCATATTATTACATATCCTTTGTAATTGCTTTAGTAGTAACCTTTATTCTTTATGGTTTTTATTATTATCGATATAAGCAAGAATCTAAGGTAAAGGAACAAAAGATTATTGCGGGCACAGCATCGGCTAAATTTGACGCACTAAAGAATCAGTTGGACCCACATTTCTTGTTTAATAGCTTAAATGTTCTTACTAGTTTAATTGAAGAGAATCCGGAAGCAGCAACCCGATTTACAACGGCTCTGTCGAAAGTGTATCGCTACGTTTTAGAACAGAAGAATAAAGAACTGGTAACCGTTGAAGATGAATTAAAATTCGCAAACCTGTATATGTCTCTTATCAAGATGCGATTTGAGGATAGTATTGTCTTTACAGTCCCGGAAACAATTTCTAATCCGGAGGCAAAGGTGGTTCCTTTGGCACTTCAGTTATTATTGGAGAATGCAGTAAAACACAATATGGTTACTCCCAAAAGGAAGCTTCATATAACAATAGAAGAAAAGGACGGAAATTTGGTGATAACTAATAACCTACAGCCAAAGCAGGTGGTAAAGGAAAGCACAGGAGTGGGATTACGAAACATTCAGCAGCGCTATATGCTGTTAACCGATCGTCCGGTTTTAATTGATGAAACAACAACAAAATTTAGCATTGCTATACCAATGCTCACAAAAGATACAATGACTATGCAAACACAGGATACATTTATATCAGAAAAGAAGTATGCACTTGCAAAGGAGCAGGTGGATAAATTAAAAGGATTTTATATTCACTTCACAATTTACCTGGCTTTTATCCCGGTATTTTTATATCTAAATTATATTTCACAGGCAGGATTTCCATGGGCAATCTTCCCAATAGGTGGATGGGGGTTTGGTATATTGGGACATGCTTCAGAGACTTTTAATTATAATCCATTCTTCGGAAAGGATTGGGAAGAGCGCAAGATCCGTGACTTTATGGATAATGATAATTAAGTATGACAGTTCAGCGCACTTTTCCTACAATTGAGTAGCATTCATTTTAAAAAAGGCTAGCTTCATATTACTTTTATTCTATAATTTAAAAGAATAACAATCATGGAAACTTCAAATAAAGGGAACAAATATTACAAAGCTAAAAAGCGAGTAGGGGAGATTAAAAAATTCTATACAGGGCTTATGATGTACGTCATTTTTATCGCCTTTCTCGCCGGGATTAATTACTACACCAACGAACTACGCTACCCTTGGTTTTTATGGGCTGCCTTTGGATGGGGAATAGGATTATTTTTTCAAGGTGTCAAAGCCTTTCGCTGGAATCCTTTCTACGGAAAAGATTGGGAAGACCGTAAGATCAAAGAGTTTATGAATAAGGACAATAACGAAGACGATACATTACGATTTTAAAAATTTTTTGAATCATGGAAACTAAAAAGAGTTTGGCTTATTTAAAAGCAAAGAAAAAAGTAGAAGCCCTCAAAGGCTTATATGGACATATAATTGTGTTTGTAATATTAAATACAATTGTGATTCTAATAAATGCAAAAGTATTTAGTGAGAGCCCCGTAGATTTTTCATATTTGGGAGTTTATTTTACCACTATTATGTGGGGAATCGGACTTTTCTTTCATATTCTTTATGTGTTGGTCTTCTTTAATTTTAACACCGATTTCCTAAAGAATTGGGAGGATAAGAAAATAGAAAAGATATTGAAAGAGCAGGAAGAAGATGAAAACCGTCAATTTTCAAAATTTAACTAATTTTAAATAAAATCAATTAACCATGAATAAAGTCATTTTAATAGTCTTACTAATATTCACGAACAGCTTGAGCCATGCGCAAAGCTTCATAGTGAACAATGTAACTTTATTCGATGGAGAGACAATTACAGAAAATACTTCAGTCTTAATTGAAAATGGTACTATCACAAAAATTGGAACCGTTATCACTTCCGAAGAAATTCAAATAGACGGTACCGGAAAATTCTTGATGCCGGCATTGACCAACAGCCATGTACATGCGTTTATGGCCGGCAATTTAACTCAAGCCGCTTCGGCAGGGGTTTTAAATCTGTTGGATATGCATGGCATGGAACAATCACAAAAGGCAATGCAGCAAAAATTTGCAGATTCAACAAACTATGCACGTTATTACTACGCCGGTGCTGCGGCTACTGCTCCCAACGGACATGGAACTCAATTTGGATTTCCTTCACCTACATTAACTACAACCGACGAAGCACAGGCTTTTGTAGATACCAGACTCGCCTCTGGAGCAGCTTATATAAAAATCATTGTGGAACCCTGGAAACCTACTTTAACAGAGGAAGTTGTGAGTGCTTTAATTGATGCAACACACCAACGTGATAAAAAGGCAGTGGTGCATATTTCTAAGGTGGAAGATGCAGTTAAAGTGCTGCAAGACGATGCAGACGGACTCGTTCATATCTGGTGGGATACCGAAATTGGTGAGGAAGACTTAAAAAGTTTAGCTTCGGAAAAAAAATTCTTTGTGATTCCAACCTTGCTCACCTCAATTACGATGCTTCAGTTTATTCGAAATTCTGCACCCGAGGGCTCATTTCTTTCAAATGAAGCTATAAGCAATGAAGTGAAACGACTTTATGATGCAGGAATTCCAATTCTTGCGGGAACAGATCCTCCCAACGCCAATATCAATTATGGTAGCGACCTTTACAAAGAATTAAAACTGCTTCATGAAGCTGGAATGTCTGCGATTGATGTTTTAAAAACTGCGACTTCAAATCCGGCGATACAGTTCAATCTGGAAGGAACAGGATTTATTAAAGAAGGTTTTAATGCAGATATGATACTTTTGGATAAGAATCCAACCGAGGAATTTGAGAACATGAATAGTATCGTCACTATTTGGAAAGACGGAAAAATTGTTAAACACAACTAAACGTATATGAACGTACTTATTATTGAGGATGAAAGACCATCTGCACGCCGATTGCAACGTATGTTGGAAAAGTTGAATGTTACCGTTAACGTGATGCTACACTCGGTTGAAGAATCCCTGGAATGGTTTCACAACAATCCACATCCCGATCTCATCTTTTTAGATATTCAATTAAGCGACGGACTCTCCTTCGAGATTTTCGACACAGTTGAGGTAAAGAGTTCCATTATTTTTACTACGGCTTTCGATGAGTATGCGCTTCAGGCGTTTAAGTTGAACAGCATCGATTATTTGTTGAAACCTATTGATGAGGAAGAATTAGAGGCAGCCGTTACCAAATACCAGAGGCTGAAACCACAATCACAAAACCTTCAGTTGAATTTCGACGATATTAAAAAACTACTAATCAATCCTGTAGAACGCGAATACAAAAAACGTTTTACAACTAAGATAGGTCAGCATATTAAAATGATTGCGGTTGATGAGATCGAGTGTTTCTATTCAGAAAATAAGGGAACCTATGCCCATACCATCGATGGAAGGGATTATTTACTAGATACAACGCTTGAGCAATTGGAGGAAGAGCTTTCACCAGAGTATTTTTTTAGAATTAGCCGAAAATACTATGTAAGCATCAACGCAATAAAAGATATTATTTCCTATACCAATTCCAGACTACAATTGAAGCTAAACAGTTATAAGGAGCAAGAAGTTATTGTTGCCCGCGAACGTGTTAAGGATTTTAAATTGTGGCTGGAATAGTGTTCAATGGATGAAAACAAATTTGTTTCAAAACGATGTCTTTAATATTTATGTCGTTCATTTTTTCCATTGATGAAAAAACGAACCAAAAAAATCTAGGCTTACGAAACTATATCTAAATTTATCTTTCGGTTCCTAAATTTTAGAAACTCGCTTTATTAATATCAATAAGTATATGAATTATACTTGCTCAAACAGTCTAAAATTTCGCGGAACACTCAATTCAAATTTTACGATAGACTTTCGATAGGCCGTATTTAAAATCTAAACTTGATTAGAATTTATTTGATTGGTTTCTTATTTTACAACTTCGATTTCAGATTCAGCTTCAGATTCAAAATACAACTTCAACTTCGCTTTTTTGTATCAATCCGATTGTCCTGAAAAGAGGAGGGAAGTATTTTAGGTATAAACTTGACTAAAAGCGGTAAAAGCACTGTACCGCCTGGAAGCAGGAAAATGGTTAGTGATGGAATCGTTTTACAAATATCCAGCAATTGATCTTTCACCTTTGTTTTTTCTTCGGAAGTAAGATCACGCACAGCCGATTGTCCTAATAATACCATTAATTCGCCGCTCTCTTCCAATTCTTTAGTTAAACGCACCTTATTACGCAGAATTAGTTTTTTAACAGTTTCTGAAGATTGTTTGTAGAACTGATGCACCGGATTCGAATATTCAAACAGTTGAATTTTAGCTGAATGAGCTTCGGAAAAATCGCTGAGGTCTTTAATTGACTGTTTAAGGTCCTCTTCAGAAAAATCCAGAAAAACCGTCAATTGCTGAAGGAATTGAAATTCTGAAGCATCCAAAACATGGTCATCATTCACCGCCAATGTACATAAATCTAAAAGATATTTTTTTTCAAGTCCGTCTTTTAATGTTAGATAAGTCGCGCTCTCGGCCCATAATATATCATCACCATGATTAATTTCATTCAGATATGAGGAAGAAGATTCGAATAGCGCTACCAGTTGTTTATCGTATTTGTTCTTTCTTTCTTTAGATCTTAGTGCCAGAAAGCAACAATTAATGATCGTGCTTTCCAACTCTATAGTATAATGAGTTAGTTTTTTAGGTGTCGAAAGGAATACCTTAAAAGATAGGATATCCATATAAAGGAGTGCAAACGTAATAAGTGATGTCGAGTTCTTCTTTAATACAGTATTCGTTTCCTGCAAACGAGCCGATAGAATATGCTCCAACTGATTGTCTTTCGCATTCGTTTTGACTAGTTTTTGCAAAAAACCGGTTTTCCCTTTACCTAAAGCTTTGTAAAAAAGCACAATTGAATCAATTGCTTCATCGAAACTCCCATCGGGGAAGTTGTTAAGGTAAGTGAACAGTAGGCCATGAAAAAGGTTTATTTTTGTAAACTCTTCCTTACTTAGTTTTAAATGGCTAACAGGTTCTTCCGGAAGTGCCGCGATCGAAACTCCGTATATAAACCCGGAAGATTTTAAATGAGCGTAGAAATCATCTTCCGAATTGAAGCGCAACACTAAAGATTGCTTTTCAAAACGGTTTAAAAACTTCTTAATCCAGTCGGCTGCCGAGGGGTTCATATTTTTTTGAAGATATTATTAACTTATTTTAATAGTAATTGACCTTGATTAACAAAGCATTGGCTTCGATGAAACGTTGTTAACATAAGATTAACGACAATTAAAAAACCAAGAATGTAATTTCGTCGTAAATATTGTCAACAAGTAAAAATAAGTATTAAATAACAATTTAAATTATGAAAAAAACAAAAATTTTTGCAGCAATCGGAGGGCTCGGACTAGCCGTGCTTTCGGTTTTTTTAATCGCTGCCGACCACATTGATGCTCCCGCGGTTGCAGGAACAAATTCAGACATTACTGATTTTTATGCTTTTAGAGCACAAGATCAGAACAATCTGGCATTTGTGGTAAATGTACAAGGGTTATTGGCTCCCGGACAATCAACAGAACAAGCTGAGTTTAGTGAAAACGTTTTACTGGAAATTAACATTGACAATAACAATGACCTTATTGAAGATAGAGTGATTCAAGCAATAAAAAGAAATGATTCTATGTATTTCTTCTTGAAGCCACAGGTATCAACTCCTGGTCTTACTAGTACAATCGATACAGAAACTTTTGTAGGGAGTGTAAAAATTTCTACTACAACCGATGTTCAGGTATCTAGTTCTAATGCAAACGGTATGAAATTTTTCGCCGGACCAAGGGAAGATCCATTTTTCTTTGATTTTACACGATACAATGAAATTATCGCAGGAACTGCACCTGGATTTAATGACCCAGGAAATGACACCTTTGTTGGTACAAATGTTTTATCTGTAGCAATTGAAGTGCCAAAATCCATGATTGGAAGCGGTACTGTAGGTGCTAATCCGTTAGCTCCAAGTACATCAATTTATGGTGTATGGGTTGAATCGAAAAGAAAACAATAAGAAGTAGAATTTAGAAAAATGAAAAATATGAAAACATATAAATATTTAATGATTTTTGTTGCAATATGTACATCTCTATTATTTGTACAGTGTGACGACGACGATAACGGAAATGTAATTGGAGCAGTGACCTGTGATGATGGCATACAAAATGGTGATGAAGAAGGTATTGATTGTGGTGGAACTGCATGTCAGTCTTGTTTAGACGCAATTGGATTTGATGGGAATTATGTTCAGGAAGACCAAATGGGACGTCCTGGTATAAATACTGTTTTTGGATCTACTGGAATGAAAGATGCATTTAATGTAACGACTCCATCTAATATGGGAGCGGCTTTTCAAGCTAGTTTTGAAACTAAATTGTTAGCTTTAAATCCTGGTTACACAACGAACTTAGCCGGACTTGATGCTGCAACTTTTACAACAGTTTTAGCAAATGACGTACTTTGGGTTGCAGAAACAGGTATCACTACCTATTTTAATGGAACTGAAGTTTTAACTGGAAGAACCTTACAAGATGACGTTATTGACGTATCGTTGATCTTAATTTTTGGTGGACCAACAAACAGTGAGAACCCAACATTAACGAGTGATAATGTAGACTCAAATGATGTGGCTTTTTCAGCTTCATTCCCTTACGTAGTAGCTCCTAACTAATAGCTAACGCATATAATGTATTAAGGAGAACGCTACGGGGTTCTCCTTTTTTTGTTTGAATTATCGCTGTCTCTTCGGAAGACATTTAAGATAAAAACACGGATTCGTCAAAATATTAAGCAGTTTTGACAACTAATAAAACTCAAAAAACAATGAAAAATATATTAATGATTCTGGTACTTATTGCTGTGAGTGCCTGTAATTCTTCAGAAAAGAAGGAAAAGATAACATCAGAAACCGATTATAACCGCTATTTAGCAACCAATGAAGCCCCGTCTCGGGATGCAGCATTGACCGATATCGAGTTTTGGGGTAAACGAATAAAAGAGGATTCTACTCAATTGGTGGAATTTTCGAAGCTAGGAGGATTACATACTGCGCTTTTTTCTGCGACTGGGGATGTTTCAGAACTCTACAAATCTGAAACATTTATTAAAAAGGCGAAGCATTTAGCTGCCATAGATAAAGACAATTATCTTAGATCGTTAGCTCATAATTATATCTCACAACATCGCTTTAAGGAAGCAAAAGTATTACTGGATAGTGCGTATGCATTAAAAGATAATAAACGGGTCACCGAACTTATGTTGTTCGACGTTAATATGGAGCTAGGTAATTATGATTTGGCCGATGAATTTTTAGGAAAAATAAAGAATAATAGCGATTACAATTATCTTATACGATTATCAAAATGGAGTGATCACAAAGGAGATCTGGATTCCGCAATACGATATATGGAACAAGCAATGAAGGTGGCTGAATCTTCGGGTTCAAAATCATTGCGCCTTTGGACGTATTCTAATATTGCAGATTATTATGGGCATGCTGGACGAATTCAGGATGCGTATTCTTATTATTTAAAAACTCTGGAGCTGCAACCAGACAATGCCTATGTAAAAAAAGGAATTGCCTGGATAACCTATGCTTCGGAAAAGAATACACAGGAAGCTAATAGAATTTTAGACTCTATTATGGTGCAACACAAAGTGCCGGATTATTATCTTCTGAAAGCTGAAATGGCTGAATACAACGGCGATGCTTCCGAAGCACAAAAACAAACCAACAACTTTCTTCAAGCAGTGCAAAATGCAAATTATGGAGAAATGTATAATGCCTATCTTATTGAGATTTATGCCGACAGTGACCCTCAAAAGGCGTTACAAATGGCCGAAAGGGAGGTGGAAAACAGAGCTACCCCGGAAACATATCAATTATTGGCCTATGCTCAATTAAAATCAGGTGATAAGGAAGCTGCTTTACAAACCATCGAAACCCATGTGGAAGGCAAAACATTTGAACCAAAAGCTGCGTATTGTAGTGCTTTAGTTTATAAAGCGAACGGATTGAATGATAAGGTAATTCCATTAAAAGCTGAATTACAGGATGCTGCATTTGAATTAGGTCCTGTGATGATGAGAAATGTTAAAGATTTATAAAAATTAAAACCAAACCTACACTCTTTACGTAAATGTATATGAAAGGTTGGCTGTTCACTTGTGTGAGATCATAAATGGATTAAGCTGGTTTTTTTCAGAGTTTTTTGTTAGTTGAAACGCCTCTTGTAAAAGGGGCGTTTTTTTAGTTATTTAATTATCACAATTACCCAGATTATGCGAAATTGATACTTCTAATTAGAGTAATAATCCTATTATTAAAAGATTTCAAACTATCAACAAATAATCTAATTTTCATTAAATCCTTTTCCGTTTAAAATTTTTGGAGTGCATTTTTCAATTCTAGCTTCGCGGGTTTTTGATTGTTTAGCTTGCGAGAAATGGAGCAGATACCCTCTTTGTCTTCCTGGTGTTAGGGCTGTAAATGCAGATTTTAAAATAGAATTATTATTTAATGCCTTTTTAAATTCATCGGGCATTCTAAATTCTGAAGTCTTTTTCATTTTCACTTCTAATCCCGCTTTCTCTACTTCAATGGCTTCAAAAATATAGGCTTTAATGGTTGACTCTAAATCAATTATCTCCTGCAATGAGGTAAAACGAATTTGCCTAGCCGCTTGTACATTTTTCGTTTGTTGGATAAGGATATTATTGGTGTCTTGTAATAATACTCCTTTATGAAAAAGAAGCGCACAATATTCTTTAAACCCGTGAATTAGAACAATATTTTTTCCTTGAAATGTATAGCAAGGGTGCATCCATTTAAAATCTTCGGTGAGACTACAATCAAGGCAGATTTTCCGCATTAATTTCATTTCTTCCTTCCACTTTGTGGCCCTGTCCAAATACCTATCGACTACTTTGGGATTCATATTTTTAATTTTTTATCCGAACTTAATTTTCTTTATTGAAGGGCCTCGCTATTAGTAATATAGTTTTCCAATAGTCTAAGACTTTTTTAATGAAATTTAATATCATTTATTTACAACTAAAAATAAACAATATTTATCATGGTTTGTCTCTACCAATGAATCGCTCATTGCCGAGCAAAAATTGAATTGCTCTTCTCACATTTTTAATTATGCTTTCGTCCGTTTTTAAATGTGAGATGTATTTCACAATTTCATTTTGCCTTGATGGCGAAAGATTGTCAAATATTATTCTTGCTTCTTTATTTTCCTGAAGTGCAGTTACTAGCTTAGGATGTGGTTTAATGTTTCTATCATCGGGATCAAACTCAATTGTTATTCTTACGGATTCACCAATTCTTTTCGGAGAATTTTTAAGCATCTTATTATTGATATAAAACCGCCAAGCTCTTCTATATTTGACCAGAGTTTGTTGATAGGGCGTCGCATTAATTACCCCACGAATTGGGATGGGAGTTTTTTCTTTATTTGCTTGTTGGAATATATTCTTTAGCACCTCTTTAGGCACATATACAAAAGGATTGATCCCAATTAATTCAATTTTTGCCTTAAACTCTTCCATTCAACTGAAATGACCTTTTATAGATTTTAAATAACTGTTTGGTTCAGTTATTACTCAAAATGTTTCATAGTGTTTTACCTTTTCTTCAAATTCGAGAAGGTATTCTTTGTCTTCTTTATAATATCTTGCTTTTTCAAATTCATTTCCTGCAAACTTCTTTATGCTTTCATAAGAATCCCATTCGGTAACAGTAAGAAAGTGGCATATATTTCCGTCAATTCTTCTCAATATTTTTGCAGATAGGTTACCTTCAACATTACGATAATCATTCATGCCTGTTTCTTCAACGTATTTTAAATAGATATCCGCATGTTCGGCTTTTGTAGTACCATGCCAAATTCTTGTAATTTTTTTCATATTGGATATTTTAATTACTTCTATTTATCTAAAATAAATTTAGAATATATTAACCTTCATATTCGTGGTATTCTGATATTGTTAGATAGTTACCATCTGGATTCCTAAGTGAAAATTCCATACGTCTTGAATTTGAATTTAAGCGGATATCTTCTTCAACAATGCTACCCATTTTCTTGACATTCTGACGTATAATTTTCATGTTTTCGGTTCTAAAGTACAGGATTAGACCATTACCAGGACCAATACTTGGTTTCTTCATTGTAGGGTGCTCATGTGCGCCCCATTTATGGAGACAAATGAGAACTTCATCATTTTCAGAAATAAGTACATCAAATTCATTTCCCCCATGCATACTTTTACACCCAAAAACAGTTTGGTACCATTTAGAGCTGGCTTCAACATCTTTTACTGCTATTATTGGATCAAGTTTCGTCATCTTCTTTTGAAATATTAAAGATGAGTTTTGTATTTATCCATTCACTTTTATCCTTTGTAAAACTAAACTGATTGTCTACCACTCGGTACACTAATTTTTTGTTTTCAACTATCTCTATAAGTCTCATTTTACATAAGTGTACGTCCTTATAGTGATAGATAAATACTTCATTTAATTGGTCGGTATTGCCTTCAATATCTTCAGACCACCAAGAACGAAAATTTTTGATAGCATTGAAAGCTGATTGTGGACTTTTTTCAACTTGGATAGTGGCTGTGTAATCTTGGTTGTTCATATTGGTTTATTTCTGAAGTAGTTCCAATCTATATTTTACCATCCTTTTAATTAAGTCTGTTGGTAATGGCTGATTCAAAGGAAATTGCACAGATCCTTTTCCTTTTTTATAATCTTTGAGTTCTTCATTAAACTTCTCAATGGTTGTTGGATGTGGATAAAACCCTACGGATTTATTATTTCCTGAAATCATAATTTGCTGTTCTCTCTTTCCACCTTCTATCAAGGTATAAGCAGGTATGTTATAATTAAACAATTCGATCGCGTTCGGAACGACTTTAACAATGCAGTTCTTTAATTCAAGAAGTCTTTGTTTCGTCTTTTCAGGTTGTGCTTCAAAATAATCGGATACTGATTTAAATGGGTCGGTTTCGCTCATTTTAAAGAGTTATTATTGTTATTTCAGGATTTCACATTCAAATCCATTTCTGTTCAGAAACAGTACAATAGATTCAGGTTTGGCCAAGCAATTTTCTATCCGCAATATTTTATCGCAATCTTCTAAATCAAAATTAATTGAAGAACTAGGAAAATGTTTCAGCAGATCTTGAAGAACACTTTCCGCGACGTTAATCTGGCTAATATTGGTCTTAAAAACTTCAACCATGATGTTAAATAATATTTTCAGCAAGCTCTTTGATTCTTTTCAAGGCCTTTGGAAATGTTTCATTGAAATAAGTTATGTATTCGTCAATTGTATCCATACTAGCAGTTAATTCTGTAATTCCGTCCTTTTCATTCAATTCATAGGATTCCTTAGCGTTTTCCCACTGTTTCGATTTTTTATCGTGTATTTTTTTTCCATCCTTTATCATACCCAGATGGTTAAAAATCATTAACTGATTGGGAATTTTTTGTTCTATTATGCTAAACATACCTTCTCCACTTGGAGTTAAAAATTCGACATCACTTCCTTCATTCCAATCGGTTTTAGCATAAGAGCCTTCACAGAAAACTTCAACCCATTTCGGATAATTTTCATCAGTAAACAATATGTTCCAAACTCTTTCTTTCGAGGTACTTATCGTTGTTGAGAATTTTAAGGTTTTTAGCATAACTTACTTATTTGGGCATTTTACTAAAGTCCATATACAAAACATTCCAACGGTGGCCATCCAAATCTTCAAATCCGCATCCATACATCCAACCGTCTTTTTCTCCGGGTTTAGAATAGATTTTTCCGCCAGCAGCTTTTACTGTTGCTGCCATATTATCTACTTCGATTTTGTTTTGTGCGTCAATATTGAAAAGAACTTCCGTTCCTTTTGAAGTATCAACAAGATCATTGGAAGTAAATGTTTTAAAGGTTTCCTTCGGAAAAAGCATCATTATCACTTTCTTATCACCTAAAAAAAAGCTTCCCAAATGATCTACATTTTCATGCATCGGATTGCTTTCAAATCCAATACTTTTAAAAAACACTTTCGATTTCTTTAAATCCTTGACAGGTAGATTAAACCAAAATTCTTTTGCCATGATTAGTATCTTTAATTATTTCATTGAATGGATGCCAATCATATTCCCCTCGGTATCACTGGCCTGTACCATAAAGCCGTATTCGCCAAGCGACATTTTAGATTTAATAACAGTCCCTCCTGCACCAGCTATTCTTGCCTCTTCTATACTACAGTCCTCGCTCATAAAATATACAATGGTGCTGTTATTTCCTGCTTTAAAACCTTTCATCTGTACCAATGCTCCGGAAGCGCTATTTTTAGACTCCATATCGGATGGAAAAAATAACATTTTCATTTCTTCACCTGTATCGGGCATAGGCATTTCACTCAATGTAAGTTTAAATGCCGATTCATAAAATTTCTTAGCTCTATTTAAATTATCGACATAAATTTCGAACCACACTACTGGATTTCCATTTTCCATTTTTTGAGATATTAACGATTAATAGAATATAAAAATAGAATATCGAAATGTCAAAATGCTTGTCATAGGACAAGATTTATTTTTTTTGGGAGATTTCTTTCCTTATCCTACTTAAGGACGAATCTGTAACACCTAAGTAAGAAGCAATATATTTAAGAGGGACGTGCTTTATAATTTGTGGTTGATCTGTTGTTAGTTTTAAATATCTTTCCGTTGCACTTTGAGTTAACATATTAATTGCCCTTTGTTTTGAGATAAATAATTGATTGGACATCCAAGTTCTTCCCCATTCTGTGAAACCATCAATACTGGTATATAAATTTTGGAAATCGCTAAACTCAATTTTCCAACCATAGCCATCCGAAAGCGCTTGCAAGTTTTCCTTTGAAGGTATTCTTAGAAATAAGGAAGCAACCTCAATTAATATTTCATTCGAGCCAAAAAAATCTGCAGTAATTTCATTTCCATTATAATCATAAAGAAACGACCGAAACAAACCTTTTTCTATTAAGTAATACTCATTGCTCGTTTTCCCTTCATTTAACAAGAGTTCATTCTTTGAAAATTCAACTCTTTTATGCGAATCGATAATTGCTTTATAGTCCTCTTTTTTTATTGAAGGATGGTTATACATTTTTTCGAAAAAATCATGTGTCATAGTACTTCTTATAGTTTTCGGTTTATTTTACCAGTGTAATTTTATCTTTCTTAGCAACTCAAATAGTTTGATTTCTAAATCTAATTTAGTCAATTATTTGTAGTAAACATAATTCCTTTAAGAGATCAATCTTGATAAATACATATTGATAAACTGAATAAACTTAGGTTTTACACAAAAAAAAAGCAACCATGAAACGAATTTCGTGGCTGCTTGTATTTTATTCTATTGAGATATTATGGAGCTACTGCACCTAAGGTATACAGTTGCGATAATGTTGGAGATTCACTTCCACCTTCAGGTTCAAGTGTAATTCCAAAAGCTTCCGGATCCGGGATATTCTCGAACTTATATACTTTTTTGGCGTTATCACTCACCTTAGACAATAGTCCCACACTTGTAGGCGTGAGCGGGTCCATAATTAGCGACCAGACCTGGTATTCTTTTCCACTAGGTGGTGTTGGCAGACCGGTTGCATCTATATAAGCTATTTTATCTTTTGAATTATAATATACCTTGGCAAATGCATCGGGAGCTACAGCCTGATTCCCTGGAAGTAAGATCGTTTTATAGTCTTTGGAACGTACCACATCCAAAATGTCATTAGTTTCAGCTAATTCCCCTTGCGACAATTGCAATTTATCTTCTAGATCGATATTTTCTGTGTTTGTAACCTGAAGTTCATCTTCCAATGAGTTGTTTTGTTGTAGCATCCAGAAAATACCTCCAATACAAAGTATCGCGGCTGCCCATCCAGTAATGGCAGACCAATTTGTACCGCTCTTGGAATCTCCAATACTTCTAACATTTCTAATGGAATTAAGGATATAAGTCCATACCATTGCCGGCAGAGGTGGAGCGACCGCTTCGGCTAAGTTAAGTAGCGTAATTTCTATATGCTCTATTTCTTTTCTCACTTCGGAAGAGGTAGCGATGGCGTCTTCCACTTCCGGAATTTCTTCGGGAGTTAAAGACCCCGTTACATAGAGTTCTAGTTTACCTGATGCTATAAGTTCTTCTGTTGTCATAAGCTTTGTCTATCCAAGAACCATGGTTCTTAAATCTTGAATACAATTTCTATTTCGTGTTTTCAATGTTCCCAATGGAATTTCGAGTGTTTTTGCCGCATCTACTTGAGTAAAACCTTTGAAAAAAAGTAGATCTATGATCTTTATACAAGTAGGTTTTAATGCATCAACAAACTTTTTAATTCCAATTGCATTGGTTGTCTGGTTTAAGTTATCACTGCCAGACAATATATCTACGAAGTTAGAGGTACTTAGGTTTTTTTTAGCGTTTTTAGAAGCCTTAGATCGTGTGTTATCTATAGCCGCATTGCGAGCAATATTCAGAAGCCAGGTGAAAAACCTTCCTTTTTTTATATTGTAAGATTTCGAATTGTTCCAAACCTTAACAAACACATCTTGTAGCACTTCTTCTGCCACATCATTGTCTAGAACAATGCTGTAAATTATACCGTGGATGGCTTCAGAATAAAGGGAATATATTTTTGAAAATGCAGTTTCGTTTCCGTTTTGCATTTCGATGATCAACGCATTTGGTTGTTCCATAGAGATTTTTTGTCAGAGTAACTTTTATAAAAGTAATTTGAATTTTTGAGCTACAAAAGAAATTAATCACAATTAGTTCTTAAATCCTGCCATCACAGTTGTTGATGTAATATTTAAGTTTAAAATTGTATATTTAGTATTATGGTTTGGAAAGGGTTGATTGTTATTTCATTACTATTGAATTTTTCAGTTTGTACCGTCATTGCTCAAGATACCGCTCAATTATCGGAAGAGGAACTATGGGATCAACTACAAAACTTTGACCTGTTTTCGCAGGATGAACAGTTTAATATTACATCTCAACATAAAAGTAGTACTAGCGGAATACGACATTTTTATCTTAGACAGCAATTTAATGGGTTGGATATATTTGGTACAGAATCGTCAGTTCATATTAGTAGCGATGATATAGTTGTTTATAAGGATATTAATTTTTTAACCGAATTGCCATCTGAGAAAGTTTTAGCTACTTCGCGGCAATTGACAGCAGTAGAAATTTTAGAGCGAATTGCAAACCAACTCGATTATTCCATTACTAATAAAATAGAAGTGGTACAGCAAAGTTTGAATTCATCTTCACCTATTATATTAAGTAATGCCGGAATTTCTCTTCGGAATATCCCTTGTAAAAAGTCTTATTTGTGGAATAATGATGAATTAGTATTGGTATGGCAAATGACCATTTATGAGAAAAGTAGACAACATTGGTGGAATATCTTTGCAGCAGCGAATACCGGAAAGATTATCATTCAAAAAGATCTTATAAAAAAATGTTCTTTTTCTTCCGAAGCATGTAAAAGTGGAATAGCCAATTACGATGTTCCTAATTACAATGCAAAACCTTCCGAAGAAAAAAAGATAAATACAAGTACCAATGAATCTGGCTGTAGTAATTGTTACGAAGTGTTTAAATTACCAATAGAGAGTCCATATTATGGGCAGCGTACCATAGTCGAAAATCCCGCGAATACAATAGCATCACCTTATGGTTGGCACGATATAAATGGAGAATTAGGTGCGGATTTTTCGAATACTACAGGAAATAATATTAATGTCTTTGTAAGGGATGCCAGTGAAGCTTACCAAACAGATGGAGGAAGCCTGCTTAATTTTACTGGTTACTCATTTAATGAATATTATAGTTTGCAAGATCGATCAATAGATGCGGCTCTTACCAACCTTTTTTATTGCCTGAACGTTGTGCATGATGTTAGCTATATATACGGATTCGATGAAGCAGCTGGTAACTTTCAGTACAACAACTACGGAAAAGGAGGGTTGGAAAATGATCGTGTAAGTGTGCGAACTCAATTAGAATTCTCTGGAAATTGCAGCGCGACATTTGGAAGTCCGGTAGATGGTGAAATTCCAGAGTTAAGTATAAATACCTGCGATAACAGAGATGGCTCATTTGACTCGGCGGTTACCATTCATGAATATGGACATGGAATAGTACAGCGCCTTTGGGGAGGTAGGACAGTAACCGATTGTGAAAATCCACTTGAAAAACTGGAGGAAGGCTATTGCGATTGGTATGGTTTAGCATTTACTATGGATGCTGAAGACACAAGTACGATGCGTCGTGGAATTGCGACATTTTATAGAAACTTAGGTTCCGGAAGTGACGGAATTCGCACATATCCATATACAACCGATATTAACGTAAATCCCCATACATACGGTGACGTTGAATTCAGTTCATTAACACACTATCAAGGTTCTGTATGGGCAGAAATGTTATGGGAAGTGACATGGAAATTAATTTCTCTTTATGGTTACGATGCTGATATTTATAATTTTACTGGAGATGTACATTTGGATGCGGGGAATGTGATGGCTTTTGCAATCATTACCGAAAGTTTGAAACTCATACCGTGCAACGCTGGGTTCATCGAAGCGAGAAATGCAATAATAACCGCAAACAGATCCATTTATGGAGGTTTTTCAGAATGCTTTATATGGGAAGCTTTTGCTAAACGCGGATTGGGATATAGTGCGATAACTGGTCATGAGCGCTTTGATATACCGGATACTATAGCAACATTCGATATAAGTCAAACCTTATTGTGTATTAATGATGATAATGTATATGGATTAAAAGGAGGAACCCCTTTTGGAGGAGTTTACAGTGGCTTAGGTGTAATTGATGATGGGAACGGATTGACATTTACCTTCCAGCCTTCACTGACAGGATTGGGAGAGCATGAAATACAATATATTGTACCGGAAACTTCATGTACTCAGGCATCTTCCGATTCGGCAATCTTAGAAGTCTATTTTGATACCACACCTCCCATTATAAATTGTCTAGAAGAACTGATTATTCAACTAGAATTTGGAGAAACATTCACCATTGAAGATTATACAAACTCGACGAACTTTCCTGAAAATTGTCGAGAAACCGCTCAAATTACTCAAAGTATTGAACCAGGGACAGAGGTGAATCAAGGTGCGAGGCAAATAATCATGACCGCTACCGATTCCAATAATCAAACAGGGAGTTGTATTATAAATTTAATAATTGAAGTTCAATACAGGGAAGGCCTAGACTTAAGAGATATAATTCTTATGTTTCCAAATCCGGCAGACGATGAGATGACTATCTTAAACTTGACAAGCTTGAAGCTTACCAAAGGAACGATCCTGGATGTACAGGGACGTTTAATTGAGAATATAAGTTTTTCTTCGGAAAACCATGTCAACACATATAATGTTTCCGATTTTCAAGCTGGTACTTATTTTGTTTATATCGAATCTGAATCTGGTGATAAATTAGTGTTGAGTTTAATAAAAATGTAGAAATAATTACTCGATAATACCCTGGGTTTTAATCAGTGCTCGATTTTAATAATACGCTCTGTATGGTGTTTTTAGCATGAAAATTATATATACAACTTTTTATTGAATTGCTTATTCTGAAGTAATTCCTACCTCATTAATAGGGTAAGGATTAATATGTTAAATGTATAGCCACTAAGGTGATTTGTCCAATAAATAGTTATTTTTGGGTAAATCAATAACGAATTCCTCGTTTTAAATTAACCAATCTAATTACTCATAACTATGAAAAAACTTACACTGAGTTTACTATTTTGCATGGTAACTCTTCTTTCTGCGAATTTGTTCGCTCAAAATTTTTCTCAGAACATTACTCTGGAAATACAGAAACTTGTAGATAAAAGCGATCTTTTAGCTGCAGATGCTCAATGGGAAATTACAAGCCAACACACAAGTTCAATAAGTGGTGTACATCACATTTATTATCGACAGTTAGTAAATGGGGTACAGGTATATGGTACCGAATCTGGTGTACATATTGCTTCAAATGGAAAAGTAATCGCCGCAAATAATCGATTTATTAATAAAACGGCCGATAAACTTTCTAATTCAGTTGCTAGTTTAAGCGCTTCGGAAGCTGTTCAGGCAGCAGCGAACCAGCTGAACTACAATCTAACACAATCACTTGCTGTAATAAGCCGTGATAACGGATTAAGTCAGAAAACGCTACTAAGCGATGGTGGTATTTCATTAAGTGAAATTCCAGCAGAACTTGTTTACACGCTGAATGAAGAAAACAAATTAGTTCTTAGCTGGGATCTATCTATTCAGGAGAAAAGTCAAAAGAACTGGTGGAGTATGCGTGTTGATGCAAGCACGGGAACTATTATCGATAAAAACGACTATATGGTGAGTTGTGGTTTCGACCATGATCACAGTGAAGATACTTCAGAATTAAACTACAACACTAATTTGTATGATGTTCCGAATTACGAGGCGGTTTCAGTAGAAAATGAAATGGGATGTGTAGAGTGTTATGAAGTATTTAAACTTCCACTAGAAAGTCCTTATTACGGAACAAGAACAATTGAAGTGTTGCCAGCAAATGCTACAGCATCACCTTATGGATGGCACGATACCGATGGTGCCGCTGGTGCCGAGTTTACCGTTACAAGAGGTAATAATGCGAATGCTTACGAAGATGGAAACAATTCAGGATATCAACCAGATGGTGGTACAGATCTTAACTTTACGGGATATCCTTTTAGTGAAATTTATTCTGGTGCTAACCAATATGAAGATGCGGCTATTTCACATCTATTTTATATGAATAACTCTTTCCATGATATTATTTATACTTATGGATTTGATGAAGTATCTGGAAACTTTCAAGAAATGAATTATACAGGACTTGGTGCTGGAAGTGATTCTGTAAATGCAGAAGCTCAGGATGGTTCAGGAACCTGTAATGCAAACTTTGGAACACCGCCAGATGGATCTAATCCAACAATGCAGATGTATGTTTGTGGTGATAAAGATGGGGATTTCGACAATTTAGTGATTATTCATGAGTATGCTCATGGAATTTCTAACCGATTAACAGGTGGTCCAACTAATACTGGCTGTCTAAACAATAGTGAGCAAATGGGCGAAGGCTGGGGTGATTTCCTTGGAGCAGTTCTAAGCATTGAACCAGGTGCAGTAGGAGAAGATCCAAGAGGAGTTGGTACTTATCTATTCGGACAAGGAATTGGAGGTCCTGGAATACGTGATTATCCTTATAGTACTGATTTTTCAGTTGATCCACAGACATATGACTATATTAAAACAGCTGCTGTACCGCATGGTGTAGGATCTGTTTGGGCTACAATTCTTTGGGAGATGACTTGGACACTAATTGATGAGCATGGTTATGATGATGATTTCTTTGATTTTACAGGTGATGTAAATACAGATGCTGGAAATGTGCAAGCTTTTGCGCTGGTAATGGAAGGTATGAAACTACAACCTTGTAGTCCTGGATTTGTTGATGGAAGAGATGCTATTTTCGCAGCAGATCAAGCGATCTACGGAGGTGCAAACGAATGTTTGTTATGGGAAGCTTTTGCTATTAGAGGTTTAGGATATAGTGCAGATCAAGGTTCTTCTGGAAGCAGAAGTGATGGAACTGAAGCATTCGATATGCCAATTACATCTCTAAATACAGCCGATGAGGTATGTGTAGGTGAAGGTGTTCAAACCTATGGTGGAGGATCACCATCAGGTGGTGTTTACTCAGGACCTGGTGTTACTGATGATGGAAATGGTTTAAGTTATACTTTCGATCCAGCTGTAGCCGGAATAGGAACTCACACTATTACTTACGATGCTGTAAGTTTATGTAGCACAACATCTCAGGATACAGACACGATTGAAGTTACGGATGATATTCCAGAGATTGTTTGTCAAGATGTTACTTTAGAATTAGATATTAATGGTGAAGCTACACTTACGCAATATGATGTAGTTACAAATCTAGAGCCAGGAGCATTAGTAGTAGATCAAACAGGTACTTTTGCGCCTATTGATATAAGTGCGACAGGAACATCAGTATCACTTTCAGATGATGATGTGTCAAATGCATTGGCTATAGGATTCGATTTTAGCTTCTACGAAACAGTTTATACTAATTTCTTTATATCTTCTAACGGATTCATTTCGTTCGATGCTTCAGTAGATGATGGATGTTGCTCTGGTGAATTATTACCATTACCAAGTGATGCAGATAATATAATTGCAATGGCATGGGAAGATTTGAACCCTAGCTCAGGAGGTACAATAAGATATGAAACTGTTGGTACTGCACCGGATCGTAAGTTAATAGTTGAATTTGATGGAGTTCCATTTTATGCTTCTTCAGATGCTGTGACTTCTCAGATTCATTTATTTGAAGGATCAAATAGAATTGAAATTCACTCTACATTAATTCCTTCAAATGGTAATACTACACAAGGAATTGAAAATCAGGATGGAACTATGGGATTACCAACGCCGGGAAGAAATTCATCGGTTTGGAGTGCAGCAAACGATTATGTTGCATACTATTATTCACCAGGAGGACCAGCAGATAATTGTGGAGCAAGTGCTACGATAACTATGAGTCAGACATTGTTTACTTGTGATGACTTTGGTCCTAACGTAATTACGGTTACTGTTACAGACACTAACGGAAACTCGGCAGATTGTACTCCAACGATTACAGTAACTGATCCACTTACCGTTTGTAATTTAGGAATTAATGATAATGAGTTTAATCAAAATGTAAGCTTGTATCCTAATCCTACTAACGGACAAATTACTATGGTTAACACTAGTAATTATGTAATTCGTTCAGCAACTATTACAGATGTAAATGGTAGAACTGTTCAAATACTTAATGTTGATGATGCTACACAAACTTCATTCTCTATTGCTAGTTTAGCACAAGGGATGTACTTTGTTAAGATTGAAGCAGACGATGCAACAATCGTTAAGCGAATTGTGAAGCAATAAGATTCACTTAAATTATAAATAAGAACCCTCGTCTTCTCTTTGTAGACGAGGGTTTTTTGTGTTTTCTAAAGTTTGGTATTGATTTTGCATAGTATAACATAGATGTGTATTCTTAATGAAACATAAAGTAAATTTCAGAAAGCCCCGTGATTTCCCTAAAAAGAAACATTTCGATCATCAACTATAAAAACCATCTCATTTAAAACTTGGGACGGTTTTTTGTGGCAGCTATTCTTCCGAAGAAATTAATAGGACAGTGATTGAATGGTCAGCAATTGGATTCTGTGAAGTTATATCAGTTCAGCATTGTTGTATTACTGGGAGTACGAAATAACTTTATAGCACTTAGAAAAAGCTAGACATATAGTTCTTTCCCTTTGAAGGAAAGGTTAGGAAGGGATATATGAGTATCAATCTATGTATTCGTGTTTATTAAAGTAAGTCTCCTTGGAACAAAAAAATCCGATACATACATGTACCGGATTTCAAAGCATTTAATACTATTAATTATTTTATTATTCCACCACAACTTACTCTTCCTCCTGCGTCACCTGTAGGCTGAGAAACGAAGTCATCAACACCTTCATGAACTATAATTGCTTTACCAATAATGTCTTTGTTCGCATCTCCACAACCTATGCACCATTCATCGGTTTGCATACTTAGACTAGCTGTACCATCGTCTTCGGCTACTATATTTCCAATATCTCCTTTGTGATAACCTGTAGCATCACCCCATTTGCCGTGGTTTTCTTTAGTAGGGTTCCAGTGGCCCCCGGTCGATTTACCATCGGGAGAAGAACAGTCTGCTTTTTCATGTATATGTATAGCATGCGTTCCAGGTTTTAATCCTGAAAATTCAGCCGCAAGTTGAACTATACCGTCGGTTTCGGTGAAATTTACTTTTCCAGTAGCGGTACTTTCACTTTTAGACTCCAGAATGAATGTAACAGAGTTGGATTCCATTTTTGTTTCAGGCTCTTTCATGTCTTCAACATCCGTCTCTTTTTCATCCATTTTGTCATCTGTTTTCTTTTCTTTACAACTCATTGATGCTAAAAGGGCAACAATGGCAATAGATAATCCAATTTTTTTCATGATTTAGGTTTTTGTATTATTAACTTACATACTAAAGGTACAATTCTTTGAGACCAGCATGAAGAATTTAAGAAACATTTATATTTCTATAGTACTCAATTCTACAGTGTTCTCGAGTACATTTGGGTCTAATTGGAATTGATAAATTCCCTCCGAACCAACTGCTATAAGCAAGTTTCCACGGATTATCACATCAAATACAGCACGATTTATATTGTGTACTAAGACCGAATTTTCCGGATCGGACACATCGAATATCTTTATTTCGTCATCACACACGATAAGATAATTACCGTAAAGACCTAAGCCTTTTGGCGATACTAATTCACGGACACTAATTAATAATGGATCAACAATATTGGTAATATCATAGATTTCCAACTGATTAACAGTATTACCACAACCAATGTCAGACCAAAGCGTTACGTAGGCATTAGTGTCATTTGCCACCACCGGATCACAGGCCGTAAAATGTTGAACATCCGATAAATATTCGGGAAATTCAGGGTTTTCAATATTGTAAATAAACATCCCACTTTGAGAACCTATATAGAGATAGTCTCTGAAACCAAATATTGTCTCTATGCCAAATCCTATAGGAATTGTATTTACCTGAACTGGATCTGTAGCGGTAGAAATATTAAAAACATTAAGATCATTTTCATCGACAGTATATAAATAATCACCGCTTAGCGTAAATTTCGCCAATGAGCCACCTTGTCCTCCCTGGTTACTCTCAAAAGAACTTCCATTGTTGTTTTCATCGCTACAGCCTATTATGAGTAGCATGCTTATGCAAATTATCGTTATATTTTTCATCATGGTTGAGGTGTTAGAATCCAATTAACAACAATTTGGTCTTCTCCGCCGAAATGATAAAACCCATCGGGTGATAACAATGATGGAAATATATTACGAATTCGTTTAGTAACACTTAGTTGTGCCAAGGATGCATTGTAACTAACCGCGATTAAGTCAACCGCATGATTAATATATAATACATCATTCTTAACGGATACATCACTAGAACCCGGAGCAGTAATAAAATTAAGAGGAGAAGGATTTGTAGGGTCACTATTTAGGAAAATGTGGAACCCTTCATTCACCTCGTTTATAATCAGTAAGTCGGCAATGACATATATTTTACCTGAATTTATAATAGCTCTTGGTGAAAGAAGTTCAACGCTTGTTTCGAAGCTAGCTCTGTCCATCACGATAGCAGTGTAATCTGTTTCATTAAAAAATGGATCGCCAATATCGTCGTCATTGCAACCTCCGTAATAGCAACAGCTCTGCAAGCTAATTACTACTGCGGTAAGCAGTAAAAGTTTTAGTTTTTTCATGTTTAATTTTTTATCTAAAATAGGTAATAAAGTATTAAGTCGTCATCCGGTTTACAATAGTTTCAAAAAGTCTTAGTTTCTTTAAATGGTGATAAATCTAATGTCTCCATTTTTGCTTTGTAGGAAACCCATTCGGAAGCAAAAAATGTATTGGTTTTTTCTGTTGCGTCATTTAAGGCATCTTTCGCATGCTTAAGTAGGGTTGTTTCAGTTTGAGTTGTACCGTATGGCCGACTACTCGAATACCAATCCGCAGTACGTAATCTCTGCATTACCGTTACCTCTGGATCTCGCGTAATTCCCTGTCTCTTGTCATCTTTACCTATATAAAATGCGATCACAGAATCAATCTTTTTCACAATCTCCTTGCTCAGTTTGATTTCTTCTTTATACTTTTTCTTATCATCCTTCTTAAGTTTATCACTTATTTCCTCGGCGGAGGTTTTACTTTCAACTAGCTGTTTTACTGCTTCGGAGGCTTTTGCCGTCATTGTTTCTAATTGTTTCCCTAGCTCATAGCCATCATTAATTGCTTTTTGAGATATTTCAAGCCTTGGGTCACTTTCTACCTTTATCCGAGTAGTGGAAATTGCCTCGTTGTAATGCAAATCGATCTTGTAAAATCCAGGTTTTACTGAAACCCCACCGGGCTCATTCTTTCGTTCTCTTGTTTTTCTTGCAGGTCTGTCAACACCAGCTTCATCAAGCCTCCAGTTCATTTTGTAGATTCCACTGCTATCAGGTGTTTTTCGTTTTAAAGTTCTAATAAGTCGGTCACCATCGTAGATTCTCATATAAATAGAATCCTTGCTTTTTCCATCTTCCATTTCTTCTTTTTCTTCGGAAGCGTCTTCTTCTTCATTTTCCTTTTCTTCGGAAGGTTTTTCTTCAGATTTCTTCTGAAAGTAATACGATATAATTCCACCTTCATCTCTGTTTGTACCATTAAACAAAGCGTCTCCACCAAAACGGCTTCCTGTGGGTTGTTGATATGCCGCATGGTAGGCAAGAGGAGGTTCAAAGGCAACTATTTCCGAAGCCAATACATTCGCATTCTTTGCGATCGCTCTTAAAGGTCTTATATCATCTAACACCCAGGCTGCTCTTCCGAAGGTACCAATTACCAGATCATGTTCACGTGGCTGTATCACAAGATCTTTTACTGAAACTGTTGGAAAGCCATGTGTCCATTTAGTCCAACTACTTCCGGCATTCAAACTTATATACAAGCCATCGTCGGTTCCTAAAAACAAGAGATTTTTCTCCACCGGATCTTCCACAATACACAAAGTATAACTCTTTACATCATTTACATCTACAATGCGGTTCCAGGTTTTACCGTAATTGACTGTTCTATATACATAAGGAGTATAGTTAAATCTGCGATAGTCATTGGCAACCAGTAAAGCCTCGCCCTTATTTTTGTTTGAAGCCTTGATCTGTACAATCCAACTTCCGGTTGGAAGACCCTTTAAATTTGCCGAAACGTCCGTCCATGTTTGTCCGCCGTTTTGTGTAAAATGCACTCTCCCGTCATCGGTTCCTGCCCATAACATATTTTTTTCTAATGGAGAAGGTTCAATCACTAACACCGTGGTATAATTTTCGGCTCCAGTGGCGTCCATAGTCAATCCGCCGCTGTCTCCTTGTTTCTGTTTTTCAGGATCGTTTGTAGAAAGGTCTGTTGAGATCACCTTCCATGTCAAACCTTTATCTGTGCTTTTATGTACAAATTGACTTCCGAAGTACAGCGTATTAGAGTCGAAAGGATCGATATTAATAGCAGAATTCCAATTAAAGCGAAGTTTCACATCAGGGTCTGAATGCGTTGGTCGCACTGTATAATTGTTTCCGGTGATATGATCGTAACGACTCACAAAACCCTGCTGACTCATACTCCAGCCGTATCTGCTGTCGTCCGGGTCGGGAACTACATCAAATCCATCGCCAAAAGAGATCTCCTGCCAGTAATCATTTCGAATTCCTTGATCCTTCCAAACATAAGCAGGACCACGCCAGCTTCCGTTATCTTGCATACCTCCATAGACATTATACGGAAACTCATTATCCACATTTATATGATAAAATTGCGCTACAGGTAAATTCCCTACAAAGCGCCATGATTTTCCGCCATCGTGGGTGATGTTCATTCCACCATCATTCCCGTCTATTATAAAACTCCCGTCTTTGGGATGAATCCACCATGCATGATGATCCGGATGAACTCCGTTATCCACCCCATAGGCCGGCATCAGTTCAGTAAAATTCTTTCCACCATCTTCCGACACATTAATATAGGTGAAGACAGAAAACACCCGATTCTCGTTTTGAGGATCTACATAGATTTCAGAATAATAAAAAGGTCGATTCCCAATATCTTCTTTGTCGTTAATCTTTTCCCACTTAAATCCGCCATCAACAGATTTGTATAAAGCATTTTTTTTGGCTTCGATCAATGCGTATATAATGTTCGGTTTATTGGCAGCGATTGCAATTCCAATTCTTCCTAACTCACCTTTCGGCAGCCCATCTTTGTCGGTGCGTTCTTCCCAGCTAGTACCTCCATCGTGCGTAATGAACAAACCGGAACCTTTACCACCCGATTTAAAGAACCATGGATCGCGCTTATGCTCCCACATAGCAACGAGAAGTTTGTTCGGATTTGAAGGATCCATCACCATATCTGCTACGCCGGTTTTGTTATTCGCAAAGAGAATTTTATTCCATGTTTTTCCGCCATCAGTTGTTTTAAAAACGCCACGTTCAGGATGCTCACCCCAAGGAGAACCTATTGCACCTGCATATATCACGTTTGGATTTGTGGGGTCTATAATTATTCTATGGATGTGCCGTGTTTTTTCCAGACCCATTAGTTGCCAAGTTTTCCCACCATTTAGGGAGCGATAGATTCCGTAGCCACCGTTAAGGCTATTTCTCGGATTACCTTCACCGGTTCCAACCCAGATAACAGCAGGATTTGATTGCTGTATCGCGACCGAGCCAATAGAGGCTGTAACCTCCTTATCGAAAATAGGCTCCCACTTAATTCCACCACTTGCCGATTTCCATAATCCTCCCGAAGCTGTACCTACATACATAATGTCCGGATTTTCTGTAACCACATCAATAGCGGTAACCCTTCCCGACATTCCTCCAGGGCCGATATTTCGAGGTTTCATGTCTTGTAAAATATCCATTGAAAATTGTTGGGCTATAAGCACGGACGATATACTGCAAAGCAGTAAGAAGAGTATTTTTTTATACATATTGATAGGCAAAGAGGTTGCTATTTTGGTTAGAGTTTCTAAAGTTAATAATATACTTTCAGAAGCAATTCACAAATGGATGTTAACTGCTCTACAAATGGTGATAAATATGTTAATTTTAAAGAATGAAGCAGAATAAAGGAAATACAGGCTTTGTATTTACAAAACACTCCCCCGAAGACCAGTCACCCTTCGAACGACTTTTCGAGATTTTCCAGGAATTGATTACGCATACATCAGGCGATTTTGATGAGGCCATCGATTGGTTACGACAATTGGATAAGGAATACGAATTAACAACAGACGACTATACTATTGATGATTTCATAGAAGACCTGAAAAAGAAAGGCTTTATACGTGAAGAGTTAGATCCTAACGGCACGGGTACAGGAGATGGGAAGGGAAAGAACAAAATGACCGAAAAATTGGAACGTTCTCTTCGGAAGAGAGCATTAGAACAAATCTTCGGAAAGCTAAATAAAAGTGGAACAGGTAACCATAAAACAAAACATACAGGGCAAGGTGACGAGCATGCAGGGGAGTACAGGAATTATCAGTTTGGGGATCGCCTCGAACAAATTTCGATGACGGAAAGCTTTAAGAATGCACAGATAAATCATGGGATCGACGGATTTACCTTAGACGAGAATGATCTCGTAGTTGAAGAAACTACCTATAAAGCACAAATGAGTACTGTGTTAATGATCGATATTAGTCATAGTATGATTTTATATGGCGAAGATCGAATTACCCCGGCGAAGAAAGTAGCGATGGCTTTATCTGAACTCATTACTACCCGTTATCCAAAAGACACTTTAGACATTTTAGTCTTCGGAAATGATGCCTGGCCTATAAAAATAAAAGATCTTCCATATTTAAATGTAGGTCCCTATCATACCAACACGGTGGCCGGACTTCAACTAGCCATGGATATGTTGAGGAGAAAACGAAATACAAACAAGCAAATCTTTATGATCACCGACGGCAAGCCAAGTTGCTTGCAATTACCCGACGGACAGTATTACAAAAATAGCAACGGACTTGATCCGTATATCGTTAATAAATGTTATTCGATGGCGGCACAGGCGCGAAAGCTTCATATACCGATTACGACTTTTATGATTGCAAGTGATCCCTATTTGCAACAGTTTGTGGATAATTTTACGTTGGCAAATCAAGGAAAGGCGTTTTATACTGGAATTAAAGGACTAGGAGAAATGATCTTTACAGATTATGAAACGAATAGAAAGAAACGGTTGAGGTAAGATTATATAAGACTGTCACTTCGAGTGATTTTTAATGACCAGAAGGGAATTAAAAAATGTATCGAGAAGAGATCACTCCTCGATACATTTTTCCTAATTCTCTATCGAGCTTTAAGAAAAACACTCGAAGTGACAGTGAGATCAGAAAAAATTAGATAAAAGAATTAGAGAATATTTAAAATATGAACATAGAAAATATTAAAACTTTCGGAGAATTAAAAAAAGCAGGCTTCGTTTATAAACCTATTAAGGAAGAGCTACGAAGAAATCTCCTTCAGAAATTGCTGAAAAAGGAAACTACTTTCGAAGGAATCCATGGTTATAATTTTACCGTTATTCCCGAATTAGAACGCGCTATACTTTCTAAACACAATATCAATTTGTTAGGTTTGCGAGGACAGGCGAAAACACGGCTTGCTCGTCAAATGGTGCAGTTACTGGACGAGTATATCCCTGTTGTGGCTGGTAGCGAAATTAACGACGATCCTTTTAAGCCTATCTCCCGATATGCAAAAGAACTCTTGCACGAAAAAGGAGACGCCACTCCAATTGAATGGCTTCATAGAGATGAGCGATTTGCAGAGAAATTAGCCACACCAGATGTCACTGTCGCAGATTTGGTAGGTGACGTAGATCCTATTAAAGCAGCCAATTTAAAGCTTACCTATGCCGATGATCGAGTAATTCACTTCGGAATGATTCCGCGTGCTAATAGATGCATCTTCGTAATAAATGAACTTCCCGATCTTCAGGCTCGAATTCAAGTGTCCTTATTCAATATTTTGCAGGAAGGCGATGTACAAATCCGAGGCTTTAAATTGCGTTTACCACTGGATATTCAGTTTGTATTTACGGCTAATCCTGAAGACTATACCAATAGAGGAAGTATTGTGACTCCTTTGAAGGATCGAATTGGGAGTCAGATTTTAACACATTATCCAGATGATATAAAGACGGCACGTACGATAACGGAACAAGAAACGGTCGAAGCAGCTTTAGAAAAACAACATGTGTACGTGCCCGAACTCGCAAAGGACATTTTAGAACAGATTAGTTTTGAAGCTAGAGCAAGTGATTTCATAGATCCCAAAAGTGGGGTAAGTGCGAGATTAAGTATTACTGCCTTTCAGAATTTATTAAGCACTGCCGAAAGAAGAGCGCTTCAAAACGGAGACGAAATGACCTCAGTGCGTTTAAGTGATTTCCTCGGAATTGTTCCGGCCATAACCGGGAAAGTAGAATTGGTTTATGAAGGAGAGCAGGAGGGAGCGGCACAGGTTGCTTATCAATTGATTACCGATGCCGTGCGATCACAATTTCTGGAATACTTTCCTAAAATTGAGAAGCTTCAGAAAGAAGGCGATCCAGATCCATATGCTGCGATAGTAAACTGGTTTTTTGAAGAAAGCGGCTTCGAATTACTGGATAGTTTGAACAATTCAGAATATAAAGAACAGCTAAACAGAATACAAGCTTTAGAAGATCTAATAAACATATATGTTCCGGATATTTCTGAAGAAGACAAACCATTTTATAAAGAGTTCGTCTTATGGGCGTTGGTGGAATTTAAAAAACTAAGCAAGTATAATCTGAGTGACGGAGTTCGATTTAAGGATGTCTATGGAAGTTATATTAGCGGACTTTAAAATAATACTCAATACTCAACGAACAAGTGAATTAGGTCGTACATATTTCAGAAAGTAAAGAACGTAGAATAAAAAACTAAATTAATTCGGTAATCGCCTTTATGCACAGCACAAAACCGCTTATAACCATAATGGTGATTACCCATTTTCTAAAAGCCAGTTTACTCATTCGTTTTAATAAATGCTTACCAATAATATTTCCTACGATGGCGCCTGCTCCTAGAGCAATTCCGTAGATCCATAAATCACCGGAGAGTAGCCCAAAGAACATATAACCACTTATCTGTGCCAGTCCAAGAAAGAAGGCCTGTGCGGCTTTGGTTCCAACCAATTCTTCCTTTTCAATACCTGCATTAAGAAGAAACGGATTAAGGACTGGTCCCATGCCGCCTGTAAAAGTGCCAATTATAGAAATTAGGAGTCCGAGAGGTATGAAATACCAAAGTTTTACTTCGAAAGAACGTTCTTTTTTTCCGAAGCGATACTGAAAAAATGTACTCATCAAGAAAATCCCTACTATAAGCTGAATCCAGTATATTTTGACTTCAGAAAACAACCAGGCTGCCAATACAGCACCTAGCATTGCTGATGGAACGAAATACCAAAAAACCTTCCATTGAATATGCTTCCAAAACAAAAGAATTCGAGTGGGTCTGCTAATAAATGCTCCGAGGTTGATTACGGGTGCAGTTTGAGATGTTCCAATTAAAAAGTTAATAATAGGAATCTGCATCAAAGCACCACCTCCGCCACTGATAGTGGATAAAGTAAAAGTCGTCGCGCCTAAAAAAAATAGTGTAACGAGTAACCAGACAGGTATGTTGCTTAAAATTTCTAACATAAAACAAATGCCCTTCCAAAAGTATTGAAAGGGCAGCTAAATTAAGTAATGATATACTACTTATAAATTGGGTATGATCAATTCCTGTCCGGGATGTATCACATCAGGATTTTTCAATATATCTGTATTTGCCTTAAATATTGCATTGTACTTCATCGGGTCCTTATAATAATGCTTAGCTATTTTACTAAGAGATTCACCACTTTGCACCGTATGGCGATGAAATACAGAAGTATCTGCAACTTTAATGTCTGCTGTGATATCGGTAGGAGATTCGCCACCAACTTTTTTTATTTCATCCCAAATTAGATTTTTTTCATATTGAGTATTGGCGGTTCCATTAACTTTTAATTGATTTCCTTCAACCTTTACATCCCCGTTTTGAATTTTTAGTTTTTCACCCAAATCCAATACACTTTGATATTTTGCTTTAATCATTTTTTAAATATTTTAAATTGATGATTTAAAGATACACAATTTGCCACTTTCGCATTACATTTTGAATTAATTATTGATCGTGAAGACTAGTATTTTCGATGATTTACGCACTAATTCGTTGAAACTGATATTTAACAAACAATTAATCATAATTAATAAAATTTTCACACTTCGAAGCGTACATTGGTACCAACCTAAAAAATATAAAATAATGAAAATCAAAATGTTAATAATGTCAGTTGCAGTGGCAAGTATGTTATTTGTTTCCTGTGATGATTCTAAGAAAAAAGAAGCTGAATTAGAAAAAGCTAAAATGGAACAAGCGAAACTTGATGACGCTGCAAAAATGAAGGCAGAAGAAGAAGCTAAAATGGCAAAAATGGAATTTGAGAAAAATACCATCGCTTCCATAGCTATGGGAAATGATAATTTCTCAACCTTAGTTACCGCTTTAAAACAAGCAGATTTAGCACAAACATTCATGAGTGAAGGTGAGTATACAGTGTTCGCACCAACAAACGATGCATTTGCAAAAGTACCAAAGGCAACTATGGATAACCTTATGAAGCCGGAGAATAAAGCAACATTACAGAATTTACTAAAATACCATGTAGTAGCTGGTAAATGGATGGCTGCCGATGTACTTAAGGCAATTTCAGATAACAAAAATAAATACAATGTTACTACCCTTCAGGGAGAAAATATTGTATTGTCTGCTAAGGACGGTAAAGTTATGATCAAAGAT
The DNA here is from genome assembly GCF_003688405.1 of Ulvibacter antarcticus. GTDB lineage: Bacteria > Bacteroidota > Bacteroidia > Flavobacteriales > Flavobacteriaceae > Ulvibacter > Ulvibacter antarcticus. Next base: position 617,637 of record NZ_REFC01000012.1, on the reverse strand, counting down.
GCGAAAGGGAATACATCAACAATTACCATGACCGATGTGAATGCTTCCAATGGAGTTATTCATGCCATCGACAAGGTGATGATGCCAAAGAAGTAATTCTTTTATATATTTAGAAAAAAGCCTTCACAAAGTGAGGGCTTTTTTTATGGATTAAACTCTCCCATGTCAACATCTTTTATGAATTTTATTAATCCATTGAAAAAGTTTTTTTGATCGTCGTATTGCGACAAATGACTGCCGTTAGGACATAATAAGAAACGACCATTTTGAACTTCGTTTGCCAGCCATTCCATTTGTTTCGGGTCCATGGTGTCGTAAGTTGCTCCTATTGATAAGGTAGGCACGACAATAGTATGTAATCTGTCTTTTACATCCCAATTTTTAAGGATAGCATCGCCTTTAACGCCAAATTCACTAGGTCCTTGCATGGTAACATATACTTTCGGATTTAGATGATTAAAACCTCTTTGTATGGAATTTGGCCATTCATCAACAGGCATTCGTATAATGTGTTCGGTATAATAGTTGTTTACCACCAATTCCAAATACCGCTCATTCTGATAGTCTTCTGCATTTTCATACACCATTATTTCTTTTAGTACTTCCGGGTCCATTTTTGGCGCTAATACCGTATCGCTATATTCCATATAATCCGGTATAGAAGGAACCATATTAGAAATTATTAGCCCTTTGAGGTGCTCCTGATATTTCAATGCATATTCCATTGCGAGAATCCCTCCCCATGATTGTCCGAACAAATAAAAATTATCTTTATCTAATCCTAACGCCAACCGAACCTGTTCAACTTCCTCCACAAATCTTGCAGTATCCCACAGACTTAAATCATCGGGTTGGTCGCTATAGTAACTACCCAACTGATCGTAATAATAATACTCAATACTTTCTTCCGGAAAATAACCGTCGAAACTCTCGTAGATCTCATGTGTCATCCCTGGTCCGCCATGAAGGAGAAGTACCTTGATTTTAGGATTATTGCCCACGCGCTTTGTCCACACATTAAAAGTTCCCTTTGGAGTTTCTATCGGAATCATTTTAATACCTCCTGTAAACTGATCGTCTTTTCCTTCAAAGGACAAATACTTATTTGTTGTTTGGATGCTATTGTTTTGTCTTTCTTCGGAAGGGTTATTACAGCCGGAAGCACAAAGAATCAAGATGGAAAAAAGGAATAAGAATTTCATGTAGCGATTGATTTAGTTCTTTCTGAAATATACGGTTTTTTACCAACTCCTTGCTTCCGAAGTGCATTAGAAAAAACTTATAATTGTCGCTTCGAAAGATACTTCAACGCTATGAGGCTTTCTTTTGATGCAATTTCAGTAGATTTTCCTTCCGAAATAACCATATTCCGTGTTGTAATCTCCAATACATCGTCATAATAATGATCGGTAAGAATGATGCCCTTCGTCTTTTTTAGTGTCAAAAGAAAGGTTTTGATGGCTTCCTTATGCAAAGGGTCGATCATGGAAAAAGGTTCATCGAGCATGATAAATGGATGAGGAAGGTTACCAATTAAAATCACTTCAAAATAACGCCGTTCACCCAAGGAAAGTGAACCTACTTTTTTCGCGGAAATCTTCGCAACCCCCGGATTGTAAAAAACAGCATCTTGCTCTTTCTGTGACTTATAGTACATGGGAATAACATCCCGAACTTTTACATTTTTTGGAATAAAAGGATCTTGTGGTAAATAGGCAATAATTTTTCCAGGGATAATAGCTTCAGAAGTAATTCGTTCCCCGTTAATTTTAAGGTTGAGCGTATCTGCTTTTAAAGTTCCGAAGAGCATTTTAAGCAAGGTTGATTTTCCGCAGCCGTTACGTCCGAAAATGCCCAGAATATCCCCTGTTTTAAGATCAATGGATACATCTTCCAGCACCTTCTTAGCGCCAAAGCTTTTTGAAGCCTTATATAAGTTTAGTGTCGCCAAAGAAAAGGGTTACTATAATTAATAAGATGATTATTAGCGGAACACCAACAATTAGGTTTAATAGAAATGCCGATTTAAACAATTTCCATTTGTTGAAGCCCAAATTGTGATAAAAATAAAACTCCTGTTTCTTGATCAACCAAAACCCTAAAAACCCAAGGAGAATACCAAAAGTTGGTATAAGAAAAACGGCAATCAAACTCCCGAAAATTATTTTTGACAACAGAGTAAAGCTTATTATAAAAGGTAGTAAGGTCTTATAAAAATGCCAAATAGCTCTAATATTCATAATTGACTTCAATTGCAGCTTTTTTGCTTCCGAACGAAAGCACGAATTACTGTTTTCCAATATGGCAGCCACAGCCGCCGTTCATAAATCCATGTGTTTCTTCATGCCATGGAAAAGCTTCACTCGCCTTATCCATTTCCCAGAAGAATGGAAGTCTTTCTTTAATTGTATTGCCCATTTCATCCATGGTTTCGGCGTCATATAATCTTCCATTCACCATTACTTTATCGATATACTGTGTATTCTCAATATCCTCTAAAGGATTCTTAGAAAATACGATGAGGTCTGCTAATTTACCTTCTTCCAAAGAACCGATGTCATTTCCTGCGCCGATATATTGCGCACTATTAATAGTTGCTGTTTTGAGTGCTTCAAGGTTGCTCATACCACCGGCAGCGAGCATCCAGGTTTCCCAATGCGCCCCCAGACCTTGTAATTGACCATGAGCTCCCATATTTACTTTTACGCCTGAATCACTTAGTTCCTTAGCGGTTTTTGAAACCAAAATATGTCCGTTTTCATATTCTTTTTCTGGAACCATTGTACGATGTCTGGATCTGCTATCGATGATTGAACGTGGTGTGAAATTCAAAAGTTTTTCATTCTCCCAAACCTTATCTCGTTGATAGTAGTAATATTCGCCATTTAAACCTCCATAATTGACGATAAGAGTAGGAGTGTAGCCTGTGCCACTTTTCCCCCAAATCTCCTTTACATCCTTGTATACAGGAGCCACAGGAATATTATGTTCCACCCCAGTGTGCCCATCGATTATCATGGTCATATTATGGTAAAATGTCGAGCCACCTTCTGGTACGACATTGATTTGCATCTCTCGTGCAGCTTGTAATACCTGTTGACGCTGGTCACGTCTCGGCTGATTGTAACTTTTCACACTTTTTGCTCCAAATGCCTTTGTTCTTCTAATACTGCTTTCGGCATCTTCAAGACTATTGATGACTGCTTTGAAATCACCATCGGCACCGTAGAGAATAAACCCCGTAGAGTAGATTCGAGGACCTGTGAGTCCTCCGGATTTCTGCAATTCTGAAAGTGCAAAGACCGTTTCAGTATTTGCTGATGGATCATGGGAAGTTGTGACTCCAAAAGCGAGATTCGCCATAAACTGCCAATTCTGCTGTGTTGTAAGTCCGGATCTAAATGCACCAATATGCGCATGTGCGTCGACCATTCCAGGCATTATAGTTTTACCTAGTGACAAATATATTTTAGCATCGGATGGAATGGGAGTGGTTGCGGCATCTCCTATTGTCTCGATTTTATTGTTTTTTATAATAATATTTCCATTCTCGATTACTTTATCACCATCCATAGTAATAATCCTCGCATTGGCGAAAGCTATTCTCCCCGAAGGCTTATCTACAGATGCGTTAAGCCCGATTTTAATACCTTCTGTAGTCATTTCTGGAACCGTTTCTGGTGAACCGGGTAAAAAAGTAAATCGGTTTTTCACCTCATTACTAAAATATTCGTCTCCAAGAGTCCACATCACTTTTTTACTGTCTGGTGACCAATGTATACTAATTCCGGCATCTTTAGCAATCTGTGAAACCGGCACCGATTTAGAATTATTATCCAAATCAACCGTGCGTCCGTTTAGGACTAAGGGGGCCAAAAATACTTTATGAAGATTGGTGAAAGCAATCCATTTGTTATCCGGACTCGGTACTAATCTGTTGGCATAATTGGAAGTGATATGTATTTTTTCATCATCTCCTTGTAAATTTACACTGATTAAGCTTTTGGTTTTTTCACCAAAGTAAGTTCCTCCGGTTTGTAGAAATATGCGATCTCCCGTCTTGTTAAACAGAGGAAATTGCCCTTTATCATTGATTTTTTCTTCGTTTTTACCAAAGGAATTCATTGTATAAATTCCAGGATTCTTTGTAAACGAAATTCCTTGATCTGTATTTCCTTCTTCTTTTCTGAATACAATGGTTCGACCATCCGGAGAATAGGAAGGTGTTCTGTAAATTCCCTTGGTAGAAGTTAATTTCTCGGGAGTACCTCCGACTGAAGGTATTTTAAAAATGGCACCTTTTTCAATATCGTTCCAAACAACGTAAACGATATCGTTTCCGTTTGGGGAGAATTGCGGTTCGAATTCAAAATCAGTGCCTTTTGTTAGTCTTACTGGTGTTCCATTTGGTAATTCTTTTTTCCAAAGGTATCCCAGCGCATTAAAGATAATTAATTTTTCGTTAGGAGAAGTCACAGTGTGGCGAATCATTTTTGGAGTAAAAGATTCCGTTTCGATTGGTGTATCGAAATGAACAGTTTTTGCCAGGTCAATATGTACATCGACCGAAAAAGGAATGTTGGTTATTTGGCGCGAATCGATATCAATCTTATGTAATTTTCCGCCACTCCAAAATACAATTTCTGTGTTATTTGGCATCCAGCTAAAATTAGGATAGGTTCCAAAAATGGCCCAGGTTTCACTTTGATCCTTATTTAACTCATCGTAGATTGGCCATTCTTCCCCAGTTTCCAAATCATGAATATAGAGTACTGTTTTTTCACGCACTCGTTTTACAAATGCCATCTTTTTGTCATCTCTTGAAAGAGTTGATCGCATGGCACTACCAGGACCTCCGGTTATTGTTTCGATCTTGCCATCTTCGAAGCTATAGCGTTTAATTTCGTAAATCTGACTATTAGGATCTTTATTATACTGAAAATTACCTCCCGGATATACATCTTCACAGTAATACATATATTTCCCATCTGAAGAAATCCAAGGCTCATTTACATCTTGCTGATCATTCTTGCGTTCGGTTAATTGTAATCCTTCGCCTCCGGTAATATGATATTGCCACATTTCGCCGGCTCCTAGACTTCTTCGAGAAGTGAAATGCTTCCGTGCAACGAAGGAATTTCCATCAGGCATCCAGAAAGCATTGTTGAGCAGTCTAAAATCTTCTTTTGTTACTTGCTTTGCATCACTTCCGTCGACATTCATCACCCAAATATTATCACCACCTCCCGCGTCACTTGTAAATGAAATTTTTTGTCCATCAGGACTAAAACGAGGCTGTACTTCGAACGGGATTCCTTTCCGAAGCACTTTTGCTTTACCACCGCTTATAGGCATAGAATAGATATCGCCCAACATATCAAAAACAATCGACTGACCGTTCGGACTCACATCAAGATTCATCCATGTTCCTTCGTCTGTGGTAAAACTATGAGTTTTGTAATTGAAATCTTTTCCCGGGGCAGTTACCTCCCATTTGATTTCTTCTTCTTCTTTTTCTTTCTTTTTCTTCTTTTGAGCGTTTACATTAGTTGAAATTAAAACGATCAGTATGGTTAGTAATAGCCGCATTTATATAGATTTTTGAAGGTTAAATATAGCATAATAAATACGGAATTGAAGAATTTAAATTATGTGTAGACCATTGCTGACCTTATCGTGACTTTTTATTCTGAAGACAGAGTTTTATAATTTCTGAGATTCTTTTCAAACGGGTTTCGTCGCGTTTTGCCTGTCGTAGCCAACTCAAATAGCTTTTACGATAACTAGGGGCGAAACGCTTATAATTTCCAAAGGCGAGTGGATGTAAGTCGAAAGCATGCTGAAGCTCTTGTGGAATCACTAGATTTTCGACATCGTCCATGGCGCTCCAGGTTCCGGATTTTTTGGCAAGTGTAATGCTTCTTTTACCGCTTTCATGAATCAGACCTTGCCGTTCGAGCTCATCTATGTGACTTTTATTGAGACCGCTCCAGGTACTTTTAGGATTTCTAGGACAAAAATATTGCCTTCTTTTCCCGTTGCCAAGACTCTTCACAGTGCTATCTATCCAGCCATAACACAAAGCCACTTTTACGGCCTCTTCCCAACGCATCGAAGGCACGTTTAATTCCAGTTTATAGAAAATAAGATAGACACCCTGTGCATATTCCGTATGATTAATATGCAACCATTCCCGCCATTCTATATCTCTGGGAAAGTAGATTTCTGGTTTTTCCATGTTGGCATTTTTATAAGTAAGATTCAAAGACACAGAGTTTCAAAGTTTCAAAGCTTCCAGCTTCCAGCCCCAACTTCCACTTCCAACATCCAACATCCAACATCCAACATCCAACATCCAATTTCCAGCTCCCAGCTCCCAACTCCCAACTCCCAACTCCCAGCTTTCAGAAGTGTTCAGTGTTCAGTTTACGGTAATGACTAATTCAAAACCAAAATAAACTTCTAACATCATATGTCATTCATCATTAAAATCCACGTAAAAGTCTTTTTTCACATCTACAGTTTCTATCGGCTCTTTGAACTCCATCATTTGCCATTCGGTAGTTGGAGTAATCCATTCTTCATTACCATTGATATAGACGATAAGAGGCATTTTAAAGTTTTCAATTCCGTTAGTAAATCTGTACTTTAAATTCATTCCGTCCTTGGTGTATTCGAAACGTGGAATTTCAACGGTACGTAAGTATTGATCCCAAAAAAGTGAAAGGTCAATTCCGCTCTTCTCACTAATGTATTCTTCTACCTGCTTACTAGTAACTGTTTGATGGTAAAAATCCTTGTTTAAACCTTTAAGGATTGATCGCCACTGTTTATCATCGTTAATGATCTGTCGAACCGTATGTAAAATATTCGACCCTTTATAATACATATCATTGCTGCCTCGTCGATTTGCGTTGTAGGTTCCAATTATTGGACGGTCGTTGCGAATTAATTGGCGAGTTCCGAGGACATACTCAGAAGCAGCTTCGTCACTAAATTGATAACTTAGATATAAATTTTCAGAATATGCCGTAAACCCTTCATGGATCCACATATCGGCCACGTCTTTGTTGGTAATGTTGTTGGCAAACCACTCATGTCCCGACTCATGAATTATTATAAAATCGAACCGTAAACCCCATCCTGATTCAGAAAGATCGGTGCCCAGATACCCATTTTGGTACCTATTTCCGTAGGTTACACTGCTTTGATGTTCCATCCCTAAATAAGGAGCCTCAACCAATTTATAACCATCTTCGTAAAACGGATACGGTCCAAACCAGTATTCGAATGCATGCATCATCATAGGAGCTTGTAAAAACTGATCTTTCGCTTTTTCAAGATTTCCACGAAGTACATAATAATCCATATCGAGATCACCGTTTAGTCCCTCGAAAGTTTCACCAAAATGCACATAATCACCTATATTAATATTTACTCCATAGTTATTGATTGGATTAACAACATTCCAAACCCAAGTCTTCGTCGTTCCATTATCAATTGTATTAATAAGACGTCCGTTAGAGACATCCATAAGATCTTTCGGCGCAGTAACGGCTATTGTTACTCCATTATCAGGTTCGTCGTATGGATGATCCTTATTCGGCCACCAAATACTGGAACCGATGCCTTGATTGGAAGTAGCAATAAAATCTTTGCCATTTTCATCCTTACTCCATGTAAATCCGCCATCCCACGGTGGTCTCTTTGCTTCCACAGGCTTTCCGGAGAAATAAATTGTGAGCTTGTTTTCGTCTCCTTTTTTCTGACTTTTCTGAAGTTTTATAAAGTGAGCACTTCCTTTAGATTTTATTTTTAACTTTTTTCCATCTTGTTCAATTTTATCGATTTTCATGGGTGTCTGCAAATCAATCTGAAGCAGTTTACCTTTTTCTAAAACTTTATAAGTAATAGTGTTGCTTCCCTTAATTGACTTTTGATTAGGAAATACTTCAACAGCAAGATCATAATGCATTAGGTCCCACCATTCTCTTTCGGGGGTAATACTACCTCTTAATTCTTCTTCCTCACTTATTTTTTGAGCGTAACAACTTATTGTAACTGCTAGTAGAAAGAGTGTGCTTACTAGTTTTTTCATTTTATATATTTTATCTTCGGAAGTGTCCTCGTATTGAAAACAGCTTCAGAATTTTACATTATTTCTTTTCCTTTTTATTCTGAAGAACTCCGGAAACAAAAGAGTTTTAATTACTTCAAACTTTGAGACTACCTGAAAACGGCTTCAGGAAAAACTACAGTACTTTCATGACCGTCTTTTCCAACGGATGCAATTCCGAAGAAAAAGTTATCAATAACAATTCCGTTTAAAGTAAATTCTGAAACATCACCTACAAACCTACTATAATCCCAAGTAGGGGAGGTGGTATCGCGCCAATATATTTTATAGCCTACAGCTCCATCTTTCTTTTCCCATTTTAACTTCACCGATGGCTCGACGATTCCCCCTATAGCAACGTTTGTGGGAGCGGGAGGAGACCAAGCAAGACTTGCCATTGTAATAGCATTTACTGCCGTTAATTTTCTGGCGTAGTCGAAATTCACGAATTCTAATTTGTCGCCATAATCAATGCCATTTTCAGTTCTAATATCCTGATGTTGTTGCGTATAATTTTCGTGAGCCTCCATGATTCTTATTCCGGCATAACCAAGATCGTTGAAAGGTCTATGATGGCCTCCACGTCCAAAACGATCTAATCTATAGATCAACATTGGATTCATTTCGGGCATATAGGTTTTAGTAGTAGTATACACATATCGCGCTAATTGTCTGGAGTTGCCATCGACTTCTCCCCCATAAAATCGCCTCGAATTGCGCTCTTTTTCCGTTTCAGTGGGAGGTACAGGCTCGCTAAAAATTCTAAAATCCACATTGCTAATTACGCCATCAACGCCTTTTATGTTTCCAATCATATCGTTGTTTAGTACGCCAATAATATCCCATTTCTGCTCCTGAGCAAAAGCTGCGAACCCTTGGCCGCCAAAGAGACCTTGCTCTTCACCGCTAAGCCCTAAATAGACAATACTACTTTCGAACGAATACTTTGATAAAACTCTGGCCGCTTCAATGGCACCTGCCATTCCGCTGGCATTATCGTTTGCACCGGGCGCGTCTTTGGTGAAATCATTGCCATCACTATTTCGGGAATCGATATCACCGCTCATAATGATATAACGATTTGGATACTTTGTTCCTTTTTGTATTGCCGCCACATTTACAATCCAAGTATCCATTGGAATTCTTCGATTGCCTTCAGCCAGTACCAAATCCTTCTGATAAAAAACATCCAGACAATTATTACAGTTGGTTGAAATTTTGTCAAACTCCGATTTTATCCAACGTCTGGCAGCTCCTATTCCTCGGGTACTGCTAAGAGTGTCACTAAAGGTGTTTCGGGTTCCAAATCCGGCGAGAATGGTGATGTCGGCTTCAATTCTTTCTGAAGAAACCTCATTGATAATATTATAGATACGGGAATCGGTCTGAGATATTGTAGTGAAAGTTATAAATAATCCTATAACCGATAAACATATTTTCATTTTCCAAAAACTTTGGATTAAAAATAGCTAAAAGATGGCTTTTATGGTACATTTTAATAACTTATCTTAATAAGGTAGGGCGGTATAGCTTTTGCCTAATTGTAAACTATGTGGGTTTGCTTCTGTATTCTTGAAGTTATAAGGAATTCCTACATATGGATACTCCCATGATTCAATGGTAACAATAAAATGGAGGTGAGGGTATCCTGCTAAGCCGGTTGAACCACTATATCCTATATGAGATCCTTTTTCAACTACATCGCCTACAGATACGATGGCGCCGTTTTCTGTTAAGTGCATATATTGGGCATAGGTATTATCGTTTTGTTGCACTACCACTAGATTATTAGGAAAGCCTCCGTCGATACCACTTTCTTCTATATGGATTACAGTACCTTCTCTTGTAGCCGTAATTAAAGAGCCGATGGGCATATCAAAATCAATCCCAAACTGATCCGGTCTTCCTTCTGCATGATAGGAACTAGTGCAATGACTTAAATTTACAGTATAAGAAATATCAACTGGATAGGGTAGAACATAATAGGAGGTTTCCCAATTACCATAATCGTAATTCGTACATCCTATAGTAGCATTTCCAGCTCCTCCTTGGCCGGGATTATATATCGCAGTTGCTGAAGATTTCTTTTCACAATTGATAAAAAGAAGTAGGACAAAGTTTATTAATACTAGTAGTTTCATTTTTATTTTAAAAGTACCATTTGAAGGGCTGTTCTACATTTATTTAGTGAACTAGTTAGTTAAGAATAATTATCTTTAATAATCTTATTTCTTAAAATGGCTACATTTATATAGTGGAAGTACTTCGATATTTTATTTTTATTTATTGCTTCTTAGGGGTATTCATTGCAGGAGGATTATTTTTTAAAAGGAGATCGCCTGCCAATATTACGCTCGCCATTTTTATTTTTCTATTTACATTGGAGCAACTGGATTTTTTATACACAACCAGTGATATAGTGCTCATTTATCCAGAATATTATTTATTAATATATCCTGTTTGCCTTTTGTTTGGTCCCTCATTATGGATGCATTTTAGATATGTGCAGCATCCAGAATTGAAATTTAAATACACACATCTCCTCCACGCCTTGCCATTTTTAGTGTTTGTTGTTTTTCTGCTCGCGCCTATTATTAAACTTGAGGGGGCTCAAAGATTAGAATACACCAGGATTAATTTTAATAGCCATATGATGCCATTAAATTATATTAGGACAACACATGTCACTTTTTATGGGCTCTTGATGTTGTTTGTAATTATAAAGAATAAAGTTTTTCGAAATAATCAACAAGGCGTTTATTTAACAGTGGTTGCCGTGATTTATTTTCTTACAGCTGTATTACAATCTTACCTCACGCGATTTGCAGATAGCTATCGACAGTTTGTACTGTACTTTTTCCTGGCATCCACAATTGTATTAATCGCCGGTTTCGTGCTGTATACGTATCCTGAAATATTAATACAGCTACAAAAAAAATACTTTAGTAGTAGTTTAAAGACCACAGATAGAAACCGTATCGTCGAGAAAATTAATAATGTGACAAAAGATCCTTTTGTTTTTTTGAATAGTTCTTTGAGTCTCAATCAGTTTTGCGATAAAATACAAGAAAAGACACATCATGTATCACAGGTCTTTTCTGAAAATTTTTCAACTTCATTTTCGAATTATCTAAATCTACAGCGCGTAGAACATGCAAAAGCATTGCTAAGAGATAGACAACAAGATCATTTAAAAATTCTTGCCGTTGCTTTTGAATCGGGGTTCAATAATAATGTCACCTTCAATAAAGCCTTCGTGAAATGTACAGGGATTACTCCCGGAAAATATAGAAAACAAAGTAAAAAAGGATAGGATTATTTTTGAACAGGCTCGGCCACAAGTGCTATTTTCTTTTCATCCGGGCTCACTGCCATTCTGCTTATATTTTTAAAACCCGCACCCGAGAGATCTGCGACTAATTTCCATTCTGAGCTGAGAAAAGTATCGTACATATAAATTTTACTCCCACTGCCTATAAGAATTTGAGAGCTGTTTAGCCATGTATAATCCTGAACCCCAATTGGTAACTGGCAAACAAAAAAGCTCTCACCACTGTCCACATCGAATAGATAAAGATCTTCATTTTTTTCTTTATTTATAATAGTGTAACTCATGGATTTAGATCCAAGTACTTTATGAATAGATCTTCCTGAATTTGTAAGCAACGTATCTACGGTCTTTGTTTTTAAGTTGCAAAGTACCAAATCCAGGTCTTCGCCTCCCAAAACTGATGCTAGAAGAGTCTGGTCATCGTAGTAGGCGAAATATGCAACTTGTAGTCCTTCTATTACTTCGGAAGAGTTCGGTGAATCTTTTTTGTAATAATATAAACGTTGTAATCCGTCCGGGTCAAGACGCACTGCGGCTACATTATTCTTTCCATTAGGAATATGCGTTGGTGAATATTCACCTCCATCGGTAGGAAGATGAAACCATGTTTTAGATTTTTCTGAAATAGAGTACTGCGCTATATCTGTCTGCCCATTGTGATTGCCGGCAAATAAAACAGTGTTATTATCTGAAAAAGAGGGCTGACTATCATAGCCCGGGTCATTGGAGATATTTTGAATATTAAAGATGTCAATTCCGCCGTAAACAGATTCAAGATTACAAAGATAGACTTCAGTATTGGATTGAGCATTTAAGCAAAAGAAGCATAACATAAATAAAACCGATAACTGGTATTTCATATTTCTGATTTTGGTTTAAATATAACAAAGTTCAGACCAAAATATTTTTCATGGAAGAACTTTGTTATAAAGCTTTAATTATTAACTTTTTAGATTCTAATTTGTTGAAGGAACCTTCTGATATCTTTTTGTACTTTTAACAAATCAGCTAACAAACTAATCCAAAAATCAAGACATGCCAAAATTTCAATTATTACTAATTGTGCTTTCAATAAATCTAATCGTGTTCAGTACTAAAGCACAAACAACGGTAATTCATGCTGGAACAGTATTGACTATTCCGGGTGACAAACCAAAGAAGAATCAGTCCATTATAATTAAAGATGGTAAGATAAAGGAAGTAAGAAACGGCTTTTTAATGGCAACCGAACTTGGTTTAGCTTCCGAAGAAATAGAATTAATAGATTTAAAAAATTCCTTTGTAATGCCTGGTTTTATTGATTTACATACACACATAACCGGCGAGCGCGATCCTAACAAAAATCCACATGAATGGGTTACACTTGAGAATGAAGATTATGCTTTTAACGCGATACCTTATGCAACTAGGACATTGCAAGCCGGATTTACAACTGTACGAAATTTAGGAGGAGATGCTAAACTTATGAATGCATTAAAACGTGCTATAGCAAAAGGACTTATTGAAGGACCAAGGATTATTGCAGCTACGGGTGCTATTTCGGCAACGGGAGGTCATGGAGATTTTCATGGCTATCGAAAGGATATATTGGAATTGGATGGGAAAGGAGTAGGAATTTGCGATGGAAGTGATGACTGCCGAAGAGCAGTTCGAGCTCTTGTAAAACAGGGTGCAGATGTTATAAAAATTACTGCCACCGGTGGTGTTCTCAGCAACACCGCAGCTGGAGTAGGGCAGCAGTTAAGCAATGACGAATTGGAAGCAATTGTATCCACAGCAGCAAGTTTAGGCCGAAAAGTGGCAGCGCATGCACACGATGCTGAAGGGGTGAATGCGGCTTTGAGAGCTGGCGTTAATTCAATTGAACATGGGTCTTATTTAAACGACGAATCGATACGATTATTCAAAGAAACAGGAGCTTATTTGGTGCCTACCTTACTCGCTGGTGTTTCAGTAACAGAAGAATTAGATGTGAATGAAAATATTCCTCCTGCGATTGCAGATAAAATCAGACAAGTAGGTCCCGTCGTCGAGGCTTCCTTTAAAAAGGCTTTGGCAGCAAAGATTAATATCGCCTTCGGAACAGATAGCGGTGTGAGTAAACACGGTGATAATGCGAGAGAATTCGAGTTGATGGTTAAATACGGTATGGACCCAAATGAAGCTATTAAAACAGCAACGATCAACGCATCTAAGCTTTTAGGAATGGAAAATCAACTAGGCACTATTGAAGCTGGGAAATCGGCAGATATTGTTGCTGTAATTGGAAATCCACTCGAACAGATAAGTATTTTGAAGGAAGTAAGTTTTGTAATGAAAGAGGGCGTTGTTTATAAAGAATAAGATCTGAACAATAAAAAACCGCCTTTAAACTAAAGGCGGTAGGGATGTTCACTATATCGTTAACTATGAAAAAGTGAGGAGTTGTCTTAAAATGGATATTTGTTTTCGGCTGTTACTTTTTCAGCGATCAGTTTTCTCATTGCACCAATATTTGGCATGTTCTGATATTTAGTAAATCGTTTTAGCCCCATTAACATCATGCGTTGTTCGTCACCTTCAGCAAAAGAGATAATCGATTCTTTCGCTTTTATTGAGATAATATCCACAGCGTGATACAAATAAAGTTTTGTCATGGCAAGTTGTTCTTTTTGAGCGTCTTCACCAAAACGTTTTATGTTTTTCTCAGTTCTTAGAATTGCACTTTCCGCCATATAAATCTCGATAAGAATATCGGCAGCAGCCATAAGCATTTGCTGATGTTCATCTAATGCTGGTCCGAATTTTTGAACCGCACTTCCGGCAACCATTAGAAATACTTTTTTAAGCTTAGCAATCATATTTTTTTCTTCAGAAAGTACTTCGGAAAAATCAGGAGTTTCGAAAGAAGGAATTCCCATTAATTCTGAAGCAACTGCCTGTGCTGGACCTAATAGATCCACGTGACCTTTCATTGCTTTCTTTACAAGCATTCCAACAGCCAACATACGGTTGATTTCGTTGGTTCCTTCATAAATTCGCGCAATTCTTGCATCTCTCCAGGCTGCTTCCATCGGGGTATCTTCAGAGAATCCCATACCACCAAAGATCTGAATTCCTTCATCGGCACAATTCTGAATATCTTCAGAAACGGCAACTTTCAGAATTGAACATTCTATAGCATATTCTTCAACACCCTTTAATTCGGCTTCCTGATGTGTATTTCCAGAAGCAACTCGCATGGCAATGCGATCTTCAATATTTTTAGCAGCTCTATAAGTAGCCGACTCACCAACGTAGGCACTAGTTGACATTTCAGCGATCTTCAATTTGATAGCGCCAAAGTTTGCAATTGGAGTATTAAATTGCTTACGTTCTGAAGCATACTTAACAGCAGTTGTAGTAACTCTTCTTTGAGAATCTAAACAAGCACCGGCTAACTTAATTCGTCCAACATTTAAAGCGTTCATGGCAATTTTAAAACCATTTCCTCGTGTCGACAACATGTTTTCAACAGGAACTTTCGTTTCACTGAAGAATACTTGTCTTGTTGAAGAAGCTCGAATTCCTAATTTACGTTCTTCTTCCCCCATGGTGATTCCATTAGCAGGGTCATTTTCTACAATGAAACCGGTAATGTTTTTATCATCTTCAATACGTGCAAAAACAATCATCAGACTACAGAAACCTGCATTTGAGATCCACATTTTTTGTCCGCTGATTTTATAATGTGTTCCATCTTCACTTAAAACCGCTTTAGTTTTTCCACTATTAGCATCACTACCTGCGCCAGGTTCAGTAAGACAATAGGCGCCAAACCACTCACCGGTAGCTAATTTTGGAACATACTTTTTCTTTTGCTCTTCAGAACCATAAAGTGTGATTGGTAAAGTCCCAATCCCAGTATGCGCTCCAAAAGCCGTACTAAAAGATCCTGTTCCACTTGAAATATAATCACAAGTAAGTAAGGTAGAAACGAATCCCATTTCGAGTCCGCCGTAAGCTTCAGGAACTGCCACTCCTAAAAACCCAAGCTCACCTGCTTTACGCATCACTTCTTCAGTAAGCGCATAGTCTTTATTTTCGAAGCGATCTCTATGAGCAACTATCTCTCGGTCGTTGAATTCAATTACCGCTTCCTTCATCATTTTCTGCTCTTCGGTAAAATCTTCCGGAGTAAAAATATCTTCACAAGCTGTTTCTTTTACAAGAAATTGTCCACCTCGTAGTATGTCTTTATTTGTTTCTGTTGCTTCCATAATTTCGATTATAATAGATTCAAGTGTCAGGAATCAGGACTTTTAACATAGTCCGGATTTAAATCTTGATATCATTTTTTATATTACTTTATTTTTTGTGATTATCCTATAAATAGCTTCGAATCCTAATTAAGAAATTCAAATATACCGGCGGCACCCTGCCCGGTTCCTACGCACATGGTAACCATTCCGTATTTCCCTTTCATTTCACGTTTGCGCATCTCATCGAACAGTTGTACCGATAATTTAGCTCCTGTACATCCAAGGGGATGACCAAGTGCAATGGCACCACCATTAACATTAATGATATCCGGATTAAGGTTCAATTCACGGATCACTGCCAGAGATTGGGATGCAAATGCTTCATTTAATTCAATTAATCCAATGTCATCCTGCTTTAATCCCGCGCGTTTCAATGCCTTCGGAATAGCCTTAACCGGACCAATTCCCATAATTCTAGGCTCTACTCCAGCAGCAGCATAATTTACCAGACGTGCAATTGGTTGAAGATTTAATTCCTTCACCATATCTTCGCTCATCACCATTACAAAGGCTGCTCCGTCACTCATTTGTGATGAATTACCAGCGGTTACGCTTCCACCGGCAGCAAAGACAGCTCTTAAATTGGCTAATACTTCTTTACTAGTTCCAGCGCGAGGTCCTTCATCTTTAGTTACTGTATATTTTTTAGTTGCTTTTTTTCCGTTGGCATCAACATAGGTCTGTTCAACTTCTATAGGAACAATCTGATCCTGAAAACGATCTTCTGCTTGGGCTCTTAATGCCTTCATATGCGAATTATAAGCAAACTCATCCTGATCTTCACGTGAAACCTTAAACTGATTCGCAACCGCTTCGGCAGTATTTCCCATTCCCCAATAATAATCTTCATGACCTGCTTTTACGATATCGTAATTTAATTCAGGTTTAAAACCAGTCATAGGTACCGCGCTCATACTTTCTGCGCCTCCTGCAATGATACAATCTGCCATTCCAGCCTGAATCTTAGCCGACGCCATAGCAATAGTTTCAACTCCAGAAGAGCAAAATCTATTGACAGTAACTCCGGGAACATCTACGATATCTAATCCCATTAAAGAAATTAGTCGTGCCATATTAAGTCCCTGAGATCCTTCCGGCATAGCATTTCCAACCATGACATCATCAATTCTCTTAGGATCTAGATTTGGCAATTCATTCATCATATACTTGATGGTTTCAGCTGCCAATTCATCAGTTCTTTTAAAACGAAACACTCCTTTGGGTGCTTTCCCAACGGCTGTTCTGTATGCTTTTACTATATATGCTGTTTTCATTTTTTATTTAGATGTTAGATATTAGATGTAAGAAATGAGATTTTTAGTTTTTCTTTGAAAACTTTTTGATCAATGAATAATTCATTTTCTGCACTTCTATTAGTTCATTTAATATCGGGTTTATTGTATTTTCTGAAACCATATTCATTCTATTTGAGATTAATAATTGAGTGATAAGTTCATTTACTGAACCATTTGCAATACCTAGAAAATTTCGAAACTCTCCATTTGTATTTCTCCCAGATCCTTCAGCAATGTTTGAAGGAACAGAAACAGCGCATCTTCTTAATTGACTTATTAAACCAAATTTCTCATCCTTTGGAAATTCAGCAGTTATATTATATATCTGCTCAGTAATGTTCATTGCTTTACTCCAAATTTTTAATTCTTGAAAATTGTGCATATCCTTTATTCTATATCGGGGAGTTGCTGTTTTTTAAAATCTCAAATCTTATGTCTCAAGTCTAATTTCTTAATGGTTTCCCTTTTTGAAGCATATGTTGTAAACGCTCCAATGTTTTACGCTCTCCACATAGACTTAAGAAAGCTTCTCTTTCTAAATCAAGTAAATATTGTTCGCTTACCAATGTTGGTTCTGATAAATCACCACCTGCCATTACATAAGCTAATTTATCAGCAATTTTCTGATCGTGTTCGCTTATATAGTGACTGTCTTCCATGGCGTCTGTTCCTACTAGGAACATTCCTAATGCTTGTTTCCCAAGTACTTTTATATCTTGCCGTTTTACTGGCTTCGTATATCCTTGGTCTGCCATCATTCTCGCAACCGCTTTCGCTGTAGCGATTTGTCTGTCCTTATTTACAACTACTATGTCTTTTCCTAGTTTTAGGATATTCAAATCATACGCTTCATGTGCCGAAGTTGATACTTTCGCCATTGCAATGGTAAGGAAGTGGTCTTGTAAAATGTTTAACTCAACATCTCCCTTTTGGAACATATCACTTGCTCTTAACGCCATTTCCTTTGATCCACCACCACCTGGGATCACACCAACTCCAAATTCTACCAGTCCAATATAGCTTTCAGCTGCTGCTACTACGCGATCTGCGTGTAAGGTCATTTCGCAACCTCCACCTAGTGTCATTCCGTGAGGCGCGACTACCGTTGGGATAGAGGAGTAGCGAAGTCGCATACAGCTATCCTGAAAATACTTAATCGCAGCATTCAATTCGTCATATTCCTGCTCTGCGGCCATCATAAATATCATTCCAATATTGGCGCCTACAGAGAAATTAGTTCCTTGATTACCAACAACCAAGCCGTCAAAATCCTTTTCGGCAATGTCGATAGCCTTATTTAAGCCGGCTAATACGTCACCTCCAATACTGTTCATTTTGCTCTGAAAATCTACATTCAGAATTCCGTCACCTAAATCTTCAACAACAACACCGCTATTTTTAAATACTTCGGAAGACTTGCGAATATTGTCCAGGATGATAAATGCATCTTGTCCAGGAACTTTCACATGTTTTTTCTGAGGAATATCGTAATAATAAGTAGCTCCATCTTTTATAGTGTAAAAAGATTCAATTCCGGCTGCCAGCATATCATTTACCCAGGCCGCTGGTTCTTTTCCAACTGCTTTTATAAGTTCGATTCCTTTTTTAACGCCAACGGCATCCCAAATTTCGTATGGACCGTTTTCCCATCCGAAACCGGCTTTCATGGCATCATCAATTTTGTATAATTCGTCTGTGATCTCAGGAATACGTTTAGAAACATAAGCGAACATTCCTGCGAAGTTCTTACGGTAAAATTCTCCTGCTTTGTCTTTTCCTTTGATCAATACAGGAAAACGATCTGTAACCTTGTCGATTGATTTGGTAAGCTCTAAGGTAGCGAAAGAAGCTCTCTTTCCTAAGCGGTACTCTAGAGTTTCGAGATCCATTCCAAGAATTTCACTGCTTCCGTCATCACCCTTTACTTTTTTGTAGAATCCTTGCCCGGTTTTACTTCCCAGCCATTTGTTTTCCATCATTTTATTGATGAAAGCTGGCAATTGGAAAATATCGTGTTCTTCATCATTAGGAACATTTTCATAAATACCATTGGCAACATGTACCAAAGTATCCAATCCAACGACATCAACTGTTCTGAAAGTAGCCGATTTCGGACGACCGATAACTGGTCCGGTAAGCTTATCTACTTCTTCAATTGTGAGTCCCATTTCCTTCACAAGATGGAAAAGACTTTGTATTCCGAAGATACCAACACGATTACCAATAAATGCCGGAGTGTCCTTAGCGATTACGGAAGTCTTTCCGAGGAACTTTTCACCATAACCATTCAAGAAATCCAATACGTTAGGATCGGTTTTAGGTCCCGGGATGATTTCAAATAATTTTAGATAACGTGGCGGGTTGAAAAAGTGAGTTCCACAGAAATGCTTCTGAAAATCCTCACTACGTCCTTCACTCATAAATTTAATAGGAATACCGGAAGTATTCGAAGTTATAAGTGTTCCTGGAGTACGGTGCTTTTCAAGATTTTCAAACACCTGTTTTTTAATGTCCAGGCGTTCCACAACAACCTCAATGATCCAATCTACATCTGCAACTTTTGCAATATCATCTTCCAGATTTCCTGTAGTGATTCGTTTTGCAAAATCTATATGATAAAGAGGAGCAGGTTTAGATTTAATTGACTTTAGAAGATCATCATTCACCAAGCGGTTACGCACAACTTTATGCTCTAATGTTAGTCCTTTCGCCTTTTCTTTGTCATTTAGTTCACGTGGGACTATGTCTAACAACAACACATCCACGCCAATATTGGCAAAATGGCATGCGATACCGCTTCCCATAATTCCGGAACCGATAACGGCAACTTTATTTATTCTTCTTTTCGACATATTATAAATGTTTTTCTGAATCGTATATTTTTTTTGAATTGATGAGCTCCAACATGGTGTTGGCAACTCTTTTAAATGTGTTTAGATCTTCGACCGAAATATTCTCCTTAACGGCCTCATCAAAACGTAACACAACACCTTTAGAAAACGTGCGCATTTCTTTGCCAAAAGGAGTTAGGTGAATTAAAACACCTCGTCCATCTAACGGATTGGGTTTGCGTTCAATCAACCCTTTTTCTTCCATTACTTTCAAAGTACGTGAAAGACTAGTGGCTTCCATCCCCATTTTTGGTCCTAAGGCTGTGGAAGCGGTTCCTTCTTCAGGATCTATGCTTATTAGTGCAAAACCTGTAGCCATAGTACTTTCCTTACGTCCGGCTTCTTCATTGTACATTTTTTGTACACCCATCCAAGTGGAGCGAAGAATATAATCTATTGTCTTTTCTTTCATAAAATCACTTAGGGAAGTCAAAGATACGAAAATTTACTATGCGTGCATAGTAAATAGATGAAATATTTATACAAAAAAGAGCAGGGGTTAGCTATTTGTATAAAATTCTTGTTGGGATGGTTTTTTTAAATTAGCTAGGTACTATTTATTGCTTTAGAATTCGCTTAGTGATTGATTGCCCTTCGGAAGAAATTGTTAGAAAGTATAGACCTTCAGCTATTCCAGAAAGATCAATTGCTTCACCAACAAAATTCATACTGTTTATCGTTCTTCCTGAAGCATCCTTAATTTCTATAGTTCCTTCAGAAATACCCTCAATAAAAATCATGCTATTGATTGGGTTTGGGTAGATTTTTACTTCGGTGAGTTGATTTTCTTCCAATCCTAATAAGCAAGCGTCTTCTACTTCTTGTTGGGTAGCGCAACCTGACGCGTTTACAACTATATTGCTGTTCGCAGAATTAATATCTAAAAAGTCACACACACTTTTTACGGCACATTCCGATAACAACGGGTTGTTTTGAATCCAAAGATCGCTCAGTGTTGTGGCATCTATGTTTTTTATACCTTCTATATTTGTAATTAATTCATTCGCCGATATACTCAAAATACCATTTATTGAATTTAAACTATCAAATCCGTCAAGAGTTTGGGCTTTCGTATTATTAATAAATAGATTTCCATCAATGCTTGTTAAATTTGAAAGACTGCTGAAATCGGCTAAAAAAATGTTGAAAGCTATATTAAATCCTCCATTTATTAATGAAAGTGAATTAAGTCCTTCTAATGAAGTTAGCGCATAATTTTGGGCTAAAGTCAATCCTCCGGTGGAAGTTAAATTTTCTAAACCATGTAAGTTTTCAAGCATTGGTAAGTCCCTTAAAGAAAAATTACCTTCAACCGAGATTAAAGATTCTAGGTCTGAAATGTCTATCAGCGCGCCATTATTTTCTAGTCTGAAAAATCCACCTATTGTTTCAAGATTGTTTAAACCATTTAACGACACTAACTCATTATTACTTTTTATTGAAATAAAACCACCCACTGAAGTAATTAAATGCAGTGCTGAAATGTTGCTAAGATCAAAATTATTCTCTATAGATAGAAGACCTCCAATTAAAGTAAGATTTTCCAATCCGTCGAGGTTAACTAACTCACTATTGCCACCTATAGTTAGGAAGCCTCCAATTCCCTGTAAATTATCTAATCCCGTTAGTGATTGAAGATTTACTGTATTTGCGATTCGTAAAGATCCATTTACCTGTTGAATTTGAGAAAGTCCATTTAGGTTGATAATACTATTAGCATCATCAATAAACATATCTCCTTCAATGATGGTACATCCCGGGTAATTTACCGCGAAATTATCGATTTCTTGTTGGGATTGTATTACGATACCACCAGGTAAACATTGCCCTTTCATGACAAACAAAGTGCCGATAAGAACAATGACAATAATTGACTTAAAAAAGATTTTATTCATAATTGACAATTAAGTAAAAAAAGCAGCCAATGGCTGCTCTTTAAGAACGTTATTAAGGCAGTTAATTACCCTCTTCCGTATAATTTCTCATAAAGATCCTTATACATTTCTTTGATCACTTTTCGTTTGGCTTTCATAGTAGGGGTAAGTTGTCCGCCTTCAATACTCCAAATATCCGGTGTCATCTGGAAGGTCTTTACCTTTTCCCACTTTCCGAAGCGCTCGTTATGTATATTTATTTCTTCCTGAACTTTCGAAATCAATTTCTCATCATTGATTGCCTGTTTAGGATCTGTCGAAATATTCATTTCTTCTTTCTTCGACCAATCTGCAATATATTCCCAGTTTGGCTGAATTAAGGCTGCAGGCATTTTTTCACCATCACCAACTACCAAAATCTGTTCTATGAACTGAGATTGCTTCATCGCATTCTCAATAAGCTGTGGTGCTACGTATTTACCACCACTGGTTTTAAACATAGATTTTTTACGATCCGTAATTTTTAAGAAACCATCGCTATCAATTACACCAATGTCACCGGTATGGAAATACCCACCTTTTAATACCTCATCAGTTTGTGCTTGGTCTTTATAATACCCTTGCATCACCTGAGGACCTTTGATAAGAATTTCTCCGTCTTCAGCGATTTTAATTTCTGTTTCCGGCAAGGCTTTACCAACAGTTCCAATTCTAAATCCGCCATTCCGCATATCATTTACAGTACATACCGGAGAGGTCTCAGTTAAACCATAACCTTCCATCACCGGACAACCTGCAGCATTAAAAACACGGGCAAGTCTAGGTTGTAAAGCAGCACTTCCTGATGCAATTGCCACTAGATTTCCACCTAATGCCTCCTGCCACTTGCTAAATATAAGTTTTCGAGCTAATTTAAGTTTGGTTTCATACCACCATCCATTTTGCTCGTATGGTTCCCAGGCAAGACCTAAGTCAACTGCCCAGAAGAATAATTTTTTCTTTACTCCGGTAAGATCATCACCTTTGGCAATAATCTTGTCATATACTTTTTCCAGCAATCTTGGCACTGCCGACATTACTTCTGGGTGTACTTCTTTTAAGTTGTCACTAATTTTTTCAAGACTTTCAGCAAAGTGAATACTAACGCCACAATACTGGTACATATACAATAACATACGCTCGTAAATATGGCAAACAGGGAGAAAACTTAAGGATTTAGAATTCCCCATAACAATAGGAAGTCTTCCTTCACTATGCATCGCATTACTGGCAATATTCTTATGAGTAAGCATTACACCTTTTGGTCGTCCAGTAGTTCCTGAAGTATAAATTAAGGTTGCAAGATCATCTTCATGTACCGCTTCCATTCGTTTAGTTACCTCATCCTGATTACTTTTGTCTTCGCCTAATTTTAAAACTTCCTCCCAAT
Organism: Ulvibacter antarcticus; assembly: GCF_003688405.1. GTDB lineage: Bacteria > Bacteroidota > Bacteroidia > Flavobacteriales > Flavobacteriaceae > Ulvibacter > Ulvibacter antarcticus. The sequence goes on along the minus strand of NZ_REFC01000012.1, from coordinate 594,421 downwards.
TTTTACAATCACTCATTTCATCAAAACTATAGACTTCAATTAACGAAGGCACATTTGCTTTGATCTTATATATTTTGTCGCGTACTTCCTTACAAGACACAAAGCAGTAAGTACACTCACTATGATTTAACACATATTCGTAGTCCTCTTCGCTAATTGTAGGATAAATTGGCACATCCTGAGCTCCCGTTTGAAGGATTCCAATATCGCAAATATTCCACTCCGTTCTATTGGTCATGGAAATGATGGCAATCTTATCATTTGGTTTAACTCCAAGACGCAGAAGACCACGGCTAATTGCGTTCGCTTTATCAATATATTCCTGAGTAGAAGTTCCCACCCATTCACCATTTATTTTGGTCACAAGTGCTTTTTCTTGCGGATATTTTTGCAATTGATAATATGGGAAGTCAAATAGTCTTTTTGGTTCTGTCATGATGTTTTAAATTGTAGACACGCAAAATAGGAAAAAAATTGTTTATTCTATTGTGAAAACATTCACTTAAAATAGAATTGCTTAATAACTACTAAATTTACGCATAAGTTGGCAAAATTTTAGTGAAAATAATCACTATTTTCTAAAGTACTTCTCTTTTGAAAACGAAGTGACTAGGATGGTTTTTGGAGCTTCGGAAGACTTATTTTTACTAAATTTTGTAAAAATCGAGAAAATGTCAATTTCTTTAAAAAATCACTATAAAAACTTCTTTTTTCATCAATTGTGGGGTAAAAATTTACATAATCGTGATTGTTTCGAGCATTAAAATTATCGAATCTAACTTTTAAACAGAAAAAAAGCAGCAAAATTTATTGCTGCTTTTAATATATTATATAACTTTTAGCTTCCTATAATTATTTCTTTTCCAGCCATTTTCTAGCGTTTACAAAAGCTTCCAACCAAGGTGAAACTTCGTCTTTTCTTCCTTCAGGATAATTGGCCCAATTCCATTGAAAAGTTGATCGCTCAATATGTGGCATCATTACCAAATGTCTTCCGGTTTTATCGGTCATCATTGCAGTGTTATAATCACTACCATTAGGATTAGCTGGATAACCTTCATAGCCATATTTAGCTACAATACTGTAGTTGTTTTCTGGCATAGGAAGATCAAATTTACCTTCTCCATGACTTATCCAAACGCCTAAAGTGCTTCCTGCGAGTGATGATAGCATCACACTATTGTTTTCTTGAATGGTTACACTAGAAAACGAACTCTCGTGCTTATGTGAAACGTTATGCTTCATTTTAGCTAACTTTTCGTGTTCCGGATTGATAAGATCCAATTCTAAAAACAACTGACAACCGTTACAAATACCCACCGACAAAGTATCTTCTCTTTTAAAGAAGTTCTTCAATGCGGTATTGGCTTTTTCATTGTATAAAAATGCTCCAGCCCAACCTTTAGCCGATCCAAGAACATCACTATTTGAAAATCCTCCTACAGCACCTATAAATTCAATTCCTTCCAGGGTTTCACGACCGCTAATAAGATCGGTCATGTGAACGTCTTTCACGTCAAATCCCGCTAAATACATGGCGTTTGCCATTTCTCTTTCGCTATTGCTTCCTTTTTCTCTAATGATGGCTGCTTTTATTTTTCGCTCGCCAATCAACGGTAATTTTCCTGTGAATTGCTTCGGAAAGCTATACGTTAAGGGTTGTTGTTTATAGTTTCTGAAACGTTCGTCGGCCATGCCATTGGCAGTTTGCTTTTGGTCTAACAGATAGGAAGTTTTGTACCATGTATCGCGCATTTCAGGAATACTGAAGCTTAAGTTTTGTTGTGGATGCTTCAGCTGAAGCACTGCATTTTCAGAAACCGCTCCTAGTTTTACAAAATCGATTTCATTTGCTAAAAGTAAGCTCGTCACCGCTTCATCTTCCGAAGCCTGAATTACAATTCCGCAGTTTTCAGAAAACAACAACTTTAGAAGGTCATTTTCTCCCAAGTTTGAAAGATCTAGATTAGCACCTAAATCCAAATCTGAAAAACACATTTCTAATAAAGTCGTGATCAACCCTCCTGAAGCAACATCATGTCCTGCGGCAATCTTCTCGTCCAAAATGAGTTGCTGAATAGTATTAAACACATTCTTTACATAGCTCGCGCTTTTTACTGTTGGCGCATCGTTTCCAATAGTACCAAGAACTTGCGCAAATGAAGAACCTCCCAGTTTAAAGTCATCCTGAGAAAGATTGACATAGTATATACTGCCTTGAGATTTTTTCAATGTAGGCTCAACGACCTTTTTAATGTCGTTACAATGACCAGCGGCAGAAATAATCACCGTTCCTGGAGAAATAACCTCTTCATTCTTATATTTCTGCTTCATGGAAAGCGAATCCTTCCCCGTAGGCACGTTTATGCCTAGATCTATAGAAAACTCGCTAACTGCTTCCACAGCTTTATACAAACGAGCATCCTCTCCCGGATTATTACATGGCCACATCCAATTGGCTGATAACGAAACACTTTTAAGTCCTTTTTCCAAAGGTGCCCAAATAAGGTTGGTTAATGATTCTGTAATTGAATTTCGAGAACCTGCAACAGGATCGATAAGCCCTGAAATAGGGGAGTGACCGATGGAAGTTGCAACTCCTTCTTTTCCATTATAATCTAAAGCCATTACACCACAATTATTTAATGGTAATTGCAACGGACCTGTACATTGTTGTTTCGCAACTTTTCCTCCAACACAGCGATCTACCTTGTTAGTAAGCCAATCTTTACAAGCTACAGCTTCTAGTTGAAGCAACTGTGTCAAGTAAGTTTTTATATTTTCAATACTGTAATCAGCATTTTTATAATCACGATTTATGGTTATATCGGTCATCACTGTTTTTGGAGAGCTCCCAAACATATCTTCTAATGCGAAATCCATAGGCTTAGCACCTGTTTTCTTACTTTGGAATGTGAATCTATGATCGCCGGTTACATCACCAACCTCATAGATAGGTGAACGTTCCCGGTCTGCAATGCGATGCAAAACTGCCAAATCCTTCTTTCCAATCACCAATCCCATTCGCTCCTGAGACTCATTTCCAATAATCTCTTTAGCCGATAAAGTAGGATCACCAACCGGCAATTTATCCAAATCGATAAGTCCGCCTGTATCTTCTACCAGTTCACTTAGGCAGTTAAGATGTCCGCCGGCTCCGTGATCGTGTATAGATACAATAGGGTTGTGGTCACTTTCAACCATCCCTCTTATTGCATTTGAAGCACGTTTTTGCATTTCAGGATTCGATCGTTGAATAGCATTTAATTCAATTCCGCTTGAGAATTCTCCTGTATCCGCAGATGATACCGCAGCACCACCCATCCCAATTCGATAATTTTCACCACCAAGAATTACTATTTTATCTCCTGTTTTTGGAGTGTCTTTAAGTGCTTGATCTGCTTTACCATATCCAACACCACCGGCTAGCATAATCACTTTGTCGAAACCTAATTTTCTAGATTTAGTTTCACTTGCGTTGTTAAAATTCTCCTGTTGTTCAAAGGTCAATACAGATCCGCATATCAATGGTTGTCCGAACTTATTTCCAAAATCGGATGCTCCATTACTGGCTTTAATCAAGATATCCAGAGGAGTTTGGTACAACCATTCCCGTTCTTTCATTCCTTTTTCCCAAGGTCTGTTTTCTTCCAAGCGAGAGTAGGAAGTCATATAAACAGCCGTTCCTGCCAAAGGAAGTGATCCTTTTCCACCTGCCAATCGATCGCGAATTTCACCTCCGCTTCCGGTAGCAGCTCCATTAAACGGCTCAACGGTAGTCGGGAAGTTATGAGTTTCCGCTTTTATGGAAATCACACTGTCAAATTCCTTGGTTTCGTAAAAGTCGGGCTTATCAGCACTTTTTGGTGCAAATTGAATGGCTTTCGGACCATTGATAAATGCTACATTATCTTTATAGGCTGAAACGATTTCGTTCGGATTTTCCTTAGAAGTCTTTTTAATGAGTTTGAAGAGCGACGATGGCATTTCTTTACCATCAATATTGAAACTACCGTTGAAGATTTTATGACGGCAATGTTCGCTGTTTGCCTGACTAAATCCAAATACTTCGCTGTCGGTTAATTTGCGGTTTATTTTTTCTGAAACTTGTTCGAGATAAACAATTTCTTCGTCATTAAGCGCTAACCCTTCCTGCTTGTTGTAAAGAGCAATATCGTCGATTTCCCGGATGCCTTCCGGTTGAATATCGAAAGTAAAAATTTCCTGATTAAGCCCAGCATATCTTTGAGAGAGCATGGGGTCGTAGTCTGAAAAATTCTCAGTTACATGATGGAATTCTTCAATACGAATTATTCCTTGAACGCCCATGTTTTGCGTAATCTCAACGGCATTCGTACTCCATGGAGTTATCATTGCAGCTCTGGGACCAATAAAAAAATCCGTCGCGAGATCATTCGAGACGGATGTGTTTATTTTAGGTTGGTTGCCAAATAGCCACTCTAATTTTTGTATGTCGGTTTTTGAAATTTCTTCCTGCGTTTGGACAGCAAAAACAGTGTTTTTTACGTCTCCAAAAAAGTGAATCATTCTATAGCGAATTTGAAGGCCGGTACAACGAAGTACAGCTTGGTTTTTAACGCTGCAAAGATACCAAATTTTTAAGGAAAGTAAACTGTTTTTGTTATGATCGTAATTGACTTATTAACGGTAATAGTTAATATAAAAAAATAGTCATCTTCAATTAAGAAGTAAGAAGTAAGAAGAAAGAAGAAAGAAGAAAGAAGAAAAACTTGTGACTGTCACTTCGAGTGGTTTTTAATGACCAACAGGGAATTAAAAAATGTATCGAGAAGAAGTAAGATACCAGAGCCAAGACAAAGGAAATTAAGTCTTGCTTCTTTATTCTTTGAGCGTAGCGATCATAGACACTTATCCTCGTCGACATTCCTTGAATGAGGAAGTTCAATTCTTATACAAATAAAATCGAAACTTAGTTTACAATGATCTTTTTGGTGATCTTTTTGTCGGTGTTACCTACTTCTAGTAAATAAAGGCCTTTATTAAGGCTTGAAATATCGATAGCTTCGGAAGCATCTAAAGTAGCTTCAGAAATAATGCGACCACTTAAATCGTAAATAACGTACGCTTCTAATGGAAATGAGCTGTTTGATTGCACCCAAATTGTTTCCGAAGAAGGAATAGGGAAAATCACAACATTACTTAGATCATTTTCAGAAACAGATGCCAGTCCCCATCGATCTTCAGCAACAGGACCACCCCATATTATTGTTGCTAAATATGGATTGTCAATAAATGGATTTCGATTTCCGTAGACATTTTCCAAGTATGGATTACGTTGATCTTCATAGTCATTCACCATGTCATCTGCATTCCATTGCAAGTAGATTTGAAGCATATCGTTCCCCGATTGAGTTGTGCCTGCACCGTTTAAAGATGGTAGACAGCGATCTCCGTAACGAGTATACATATACATCATCATACGGGCTACATCACCTTTCCATTCATCACCCGGATACCAGTTTCCACTACCTACATTTCCTGCATCACCTGAACCGGTTGCGAACTTTTTATTATCCCGATTCCCATTCATTTGCTGATCACTAGGACGCAAATTATGTGGATCGGCACCAATTCCTGTTGAAGCATTGTTTACACTTCCCATGGTCGGATTAGCATTCGATCGAGAAAAAACATGTTCACGATTGTACTCACAGCTAGTCCCACCAAAATCATCTTTATCTCTTGTTCTATCAGTAGTACAGCTTCCCGTATCATCGTAACCATAAATTAAAAGGACATTACTAGAATTTTCGGTGTCCTCGTCGGTGATTAAAACCGTATCGCGCACATCCCCGTAATTAAAATTAGAATTGTAATTACTAATTATGGATTGTAATTCAAGATACATATCTTGTCCTGTAAGGGAAAGGTCGATTCCGTTATAATATGGTTGTTGCCCAAAACATAGTGCAGGAAGCATAAAAAGAAGAAGTAATCTATTGTTCATTTTCATTGTTTTTTTGAAGTAAGGCTAAGTAAAATCCGTCGAATCCTGAACTCGATGGTAATATTTTTTCATCTTTTGTTAAAGTAAATTCATTTCCGGCTTCTCGTTTTAGAAAGGCTTTCACTTGCTTTTCGTTTTCCGAAGGTAAAATGGAACAAGTTGCATACACCAATTGTCCGCCAGGTTTTACCATTCTAGAGTATGAATCTAATATTTCAGCTTGGGTTGCTCTAATTCTGTCTAGAAACTCAGGTTGCAATTTCCATTTAGAATCGGGGTTCCTTCTTAAAACGCCCAATCCTGAGCAAGGAGCATCGATAAGAACCTTATCTGCTTTCCCAATTAATTTTTTTATCGCTTTTGTCGAATCGATTACACGGGTTTCAATATTGTGGATTCCATTACGACGCGCTCTACGTTTTAATTCGTTCAGCTTATTTTCGTATATATCCATGGACACAACCTGCCCTTTATTATCCATAAGTGAAGCAATGTGTAAACTCTTACCACCGGCGCCTGCACATACATCGATTACTCTCATGCCAGGTTGTGGATTTAAAAGTTGAGCCACTTTTTGGGAAGAAGCATCCTGTACTTCGAACCAACCATTTTGAAAGGCATCGGTTGTAAATACATTGGCTCTTTCAACCAATTTTAAGGCGTGTGGATATCCCTTAATAGGTTCTGTTTGGATTTCTGCCTCCGCTAGACTTGCTTGTAGTGTCTCGATAGTCGCTCTTAAGGGATTCACCCTTAACACAACATCTGCCTGCTTGTTCAAAGCAGCGATTTCTTTATCCCATTTCTTACCCAATTCTTTTTCACCTAACTCATCTAACCAATCCGGGATGGATTCGCGAAGTTTCCTGATTTTGGAGAATTCGTCGAATTTCCCTTTAATTCGTCGGGTTGGAGTATCTTCAAATTGAGGCCAGTCTGGAATCGCAATACCGTGAAGTGTCGCCCATACTGTAAACATCCTAAACAAATTGGGACGCGCAAATGGTTCTTTTACTTCGGCAATCTCGGCATAAAGACGCTTCCAACGAACAATATCGTAAGTAGTTTCGGCAATAAAGCTTCGGTCGCGTGAACCCCAACGTTTGTCTCTTTTTAATGTATCTCTTAAAACCTTATCGGCCTGTTTCCCTTCATTAAAGATAAGATGAAGAGAATCTATCGTTGCAAATACCAGATTACGGTGTAATTTCATAGGTTTTCAAATTGATTAACACCAAATTACCTATTTGATGTTTTGAAGTTGCAAAGGTATCACAATAGCAAGGAATACTTTTGTTACTTTTGACAAAAAATTAAACATGCGTACAATCATTTTTCTTCTCGCGGTATTCGTACTGCTATCCTGCAATAATAATCCCGCTAAAGACTTTAAAACTGTAGAGATCACGCCGGTGTTTACAGATAGTTTAAGCATTCGAGCGATATATCCTGTCGATGAGAATAGTGTTTGGTTTGCTGCGAATGAAGGGAAAGTTGGTATTATAGATGGCGATACTCCTAAATTAGCAACAATAAAGTATCAGGATTCATTATTGCATTTTCGATCGATTGCAAAAACAAAAGATGCAGTATTTGTATTGAGCATTGCAAATCCTGCTGTATTGTACAAAATTGGGGTGAGTGGAAAGGAAGCCTCTAATATTGAAGAAGTGTATTTGGAAGAAGGTGAAAATGTTTTTTACGACGCAATTTCTTTCTTTAATGATAAAGAAGGTATCGCAATGGGTGACCCAACGGCAGCTTGTCTATCTATTATTGTCACTCGCGATGGAGGAAATACTTGGAAGAAGTTGAGTTGTGATTTGCTTCCTAAATCGGAAAAAGGAGAGGCTGCCTTTGCCGCTAGTAATTCGAATATAGCAATCGTTGGCGATCATGTTTGGATTGCAACAGGAGGGAAGAAATCCAGAGTGTTTCATTCGCCAGACAAGGCTGTAACCTGGGAGGTGTTTGAAACTCCAATCGTTCAGGGAAAGGTAATGACAGGTATTTATAGCATTGCCTTTTACGATGAACTAACGGGTGTGGTATTTGGAGGCAATTGGGAAGACAAAAAATTTAATGAAGGAAACAAAGCTATCACTCATGACGGAGGTAAAACTTGGAGTTTAATTAGTAACGGGAAGGATCCCGGGTATCGTTCTTCGGTTAAATTCGTTCCCGGAAGTAAAGGGATGGGAATTGTAGCGGTTGGGTCACCAGGTATATCCTATAGTAAAGATCAAGGTGAGAACTGGATTGAGCTCACAAAGGAGGGTTTTTACGCAATCGAATTCGTAAATGATACACTTGCTTTTGCCTCAGGTGCCAACAGAATTTCGAAAATAGTTTTTAAAGAATAATATACATTATTGTCCTCTTCTTTTCTGATTTCTATACTTTTCGAGCAGTTTTCGTTTAAAATCTTCTTCAGCCTTCCGTAGTTTAATAATTTTTTTCGGTGGAATAGCCTTTCTTAATTTAAGGGACAGTTCCTTCTGAAGCATCAATCTATCGCTTTCTATCTGGTGACCTTTATCAATAAGTTCGTTCGCTTCGGCATCGCTAAGTGTATCTATACCGTCTTTTAACCTTTTATATACCTCGTTCATTTCAGTTTTTCTAAGCTGATGCATCTCGTCGCTGTATACATTGTAGATTGGCCAAAAGGCTTCGGCTTCAGTAGGAGTGAGGTCTAATTCTTCGGTTATAAACGCAACTTTTAAAGCCTTGATCTTTTCATGTCTGTCGCTCTGTGCGTGCATACCGAAGCTAATAAATAATAAAGTGATAAGAATATTTTTCATGTTATTCGATTAATATGTTTGTATCGTCTAGCGAGTCCAGAAGATAATTTTCAATGTTCTCTTCGGAAAAATATGCCTCGGCATTTTCCAATTCGTTAATACTCTCATTTGAAAGCAGGGCCATAACTTCATCTGAGTCCAACTCCAAATTCCCGTCGATTATATACATTTCAATGCTGTTAGGATCGATAGAACTAAAAGTAGCTGTTGCGTCACTGTTTGTAAGCACTACCGATAGAATAATGATAATCGATGCAGCAACGGCAGAAATATACGCTAGGTTTTTTCTTCGGAAAAGAGGAATGACTTTTTGCGTTTCTTCTGAAGCTTTGTAACGAGCCATCACTTTGTCTTCGAGATTTATAAAATAATCGTCAGGAACCTTAAAACCGGTCTCATTGGGTAATTTTTTAGAGGCTAAACGCTTTAAAAGGCGCTCCTCGAACGATTCAAAATAAGAATCGGGAACTTTAAATCCATGTATGTTTTTTTCGTCTTTCATCTTATTTATTTTTCAAGACTCATCTCAGTATTCTTAATAAAGGCTGTAATTTTCTTTACTGCCAAATGATAGCTACTTTTCAATCCGCCCACCGAAGTACCAAGTATCTCCGATAAATCTTCATAGGTATGATCTTCAAAATACTTCATATTGAAAACAAGGCGTTGCTTTTCAGGTAAGGTCGCAATAGCCTTTTGAAATTGCAATTGCATTTGGTCACCTTCAAAATATACGTCACTTTCCAAATTTTGTATCAAATGATTTTGCACAGCTTCAATTGTGATTTTTTGTTTTTTTGACTTTTTATTGAGGAAGGTTATAGATTCATTTGTTGCTATACGATACATCCACGTGTACAATTTACTATCTGATTTAAATTTGTCAATGTTCCTAAAAACTTTAATGAAGGTATTTTGTAGCACATCATCGGTGTCATCATGATCCAACACAATTTTACGAATTTGCCAATACAAACGTTCCTTATATTTAGACACCAATTCACGAAAGGCAGCATCTTGATTTGCTCCTTCTTGTAGTCTTTTTATTAATTCTTTTTCTTCGGTCACCAACCTTAAAACGTTTATATCTGAGACTAAATTAAATTGAAATGGTTTAATCAAAATTTTAATAACCATTAATCATTTGAAAATCAGTTATAATTTTCGATTAAGTGTAAATAAAACACGATAAAATGCGTTTTATGTTTTTTTGTAGGAAAATATTTACTATTTTTGATCTGTACTATTTAGGTAAGAGCTTTTTAAAAGAGCCGAGACTATCTAAGATTGTAGTAAAAACGGGCTTAAGCGGGGGCTAGCCCGTTTTTTTATTGAATAAATGTTCTTAAATATATTTTAAAAAATTTGTAGGAAAAAGATTAAAAAATTAATCTTTTAATCGACAAAGCACATTTTATAAGGTTTAAGCGACAAAAAATTTGGTCGTTAATAAAAAGTTAAATATATTTGAGCCATACTTAACAGACTTATGTATCATAGGTAGTATTATGAGCCCCAATTGTAATACTGTCAAAATGAAAGGAGCGGAGCCCCAACCGCTCTTTTTTTATGCGTTATAGTTACGCAAGAGACTGCATTTCCACCAGGCTATAATAAACTCCTTTATTACTTAACAGCTCATGGTGTTTACCTTGTTCTACAATCTTACCTTTCGACAATACAACAATCGTATCGGCATTCTGAATGGTAGATAACCTATGTGCAATAACAATCGATGTACGGTTTTTCATCATTTTTTCCAGAGCGTCCTGAACTAAGCGTTCGCTTTCGGTATCCAAAGCTGAAGTCGCTTCATCGAGAATCATAATAGGAGGGTTTTTCAACACTGCACGAGCAATACTAAGACGCTGTTTTTGTCCGCCGCTCAATTTACCACCACTATCACCAATATTTGTGTCAATTCCGTTAGGAAGATCTTTTACAAATTCCCATGCGTTTGCGATTTTTAAGGCATCGATTATTTCTTCATCGGTCGCATTTTCTTTTGCTACCTTTAAATTTCCTTTTACCGTATCGTTAAAGAGAATGGAATCTTGAGTTACTAATCCTAAAAGCCCACGTAAAGATTGTTGCGTCATTCCTTTTACTGAAACTCCATCTATTTTAATATCACCTTTATTTACATCATAAAAGCGAGTCACTAAATTAGCGATGGTGCTTTTTCCACTACCGCTTTGACCAACCAATGCCACCGTGTGTCCTTTCGGCACCTTGAGTGTAAAATCTTGCAGCACCCATTCGTCCTCATATTTAAATGATATGTTCTCAATGTCAACTCCAGTAGTGAAACCTTCCTTCACAATCGCATCGGGTGCATCTTTAATAGCCGATTCAGTTTCCAATATTTCCAAAACCCTCTCTGCGGCGGCGTTTCCTTTTTTCACGCCATAGCTCGCTTTACTAATTGCCTTTGCAGGGGTTAAAATATTATACGCTAAGCCCATATATGCAATGAAAAATTCCGGAGCCAAGGTCTTTTCAACCAAAACCATAGAACCTCCGTATAATAGGAGTATAGAAATTACTACAATACCTAAAAACTCACTTAGCGGAGAAGCCAAATTTTGACGGTTTAATAAGGTGTTGGAGTATTTGAAGTAACGTTGGGTAGATTCCTTGAATTTTGAACTAAAAATCTTTTCAGCATTAAAACCTTTTATAATTTTAAGCCCTCCAAGAGTTTCATCAACAATAGAAAGAAAAAATCCCTGTTCACGCTGTACTTTGTCACTATGTTTTTTTAAAGTCTTACCTATTCTAGATATAATTAACCCGGAAACAGGAATAAAGATGAACACAAAAATAGTAAGCTTTACACTTATAATGAACATGGTTATAATTGTAAAAAGAATAGTAAGTGGTTCTCTCACTATCAGTTCCAATACCGATAAAAAGCTATTCTGAATTTCCAGAACATCACTGGAAATACGAGCCATCGTATCACCTTTTCTCTTTTCAGAATAAAATGAAACAGGAAGGTCTATTGTCTTCTCATATACCTCGTTACGCAAGTCTTTTAGAACTCCATTTCGCAGAAAAGTAATAAAATACATAGCCAGATAGCCGAAAAAATTCTTTAATAAAAAGGTAGAAATTACAACACTTATCATGATCAATAGGGTGTTCATTTCCCCAATGTTATCGATCTTTTGATTGATGTAAAAATTCATAAATTTCTCAAAATAATCCCCTATTTTAAAAACTCCTTCCCACTGTGGTTCTTGAGTGATTTTTTCAGAATTATCGAAAAGAACCTTTAGCATTGGCATTAACGATACAAATGCCAAGGTGCCAAACAAGGCATAAAAAACATTTGAGATGATGTTTAACCAGGCAAACTTTTTATAAGGAACGGCAAAACGAAGTATTTTTTTTAGGTATTTCATTAAGTTTGGGTTTAACCCATGTTTAAATCTGAAATAATAGTTTTTATTTTGGTATCCAATTGTGCTTCATCTTCGGAAGTAACGCTGACATAAAACTTGATTTTGGGTTCAGTTCCACTTGGACGAGCAGCGATTTTACTACCATCTTCCGTATAATAAATAAGCACATTCGATAGTGGGATGTTCAATGCTTCGGAAGTGCCCTCAATTAGATTGTACCCTTTGTTATTGGAATAATCTTCAATTCGAACCACTTTACTTCCTCCAATTTTTTGAAAAGGGTCATTCCGAAGATTTTTCATTATTTCTGAAATTTCTTCTGCTCCCTTTTTACCTTTTTTTACAATCGATATTAGGTGTTCTTTATAATGCCCGTTTTCTTCGTAAATCTTCTGAAGATAAGCGTAAACACTGCCACCAGCAGTTTTTTGTTGAGCTGCGATCTCACAGGCTAATAAGGTTGCAGTAACCGCGTCTTTATCACGTACAAAATCACCAACCATATATCCAAAACTCTCTTCACCGCCACCCACAAATTCCAGTTCAGGATGGTCTTTTACCATTTTTGCAATCCATTTAAAGCCGGTAAGACCTTCCATATATTGTACTCCAAACTTTTCCGCTATTTTTTGAATCAGCGGAGTAGATACTATAGTAGACGCAACAAATTGTTTTCCGTTGAGTTTATTTTTCTTTTGCCATTGCTCTAGTAAAAAATAGGTCATCACAGCCATCGCCTGATTACCGCTTAAAATCACCATTTTACCTTCGTGGCTCCGCACAGCGACTCCTAATCGATCGCAGTCCGGGTCGGTCCCTATTACAATATCGGCCGCCGTTTTTTCTGCGAGTTCCAATGCCATTTTAAGGGCAGCAGGTTCTTCCGGATTTGGCGATGCCACGGTTGGAAAATCTCCATCAGGTATTGCTTGATCGGCAACAATTTGCACGTTTTTGTATCCTGCCATTTCCAGTACCTTCGGAATCATAGTGATCGATGTGCCATGTAGCGATGTAAAAACAATTTTTAGATTGTCCTTCGCTTTCTGAGAAGTTTGAAAGCTTCCGTTTAAGACTGAAGCTTTAGCAAAGGCCTCGTCAACTTCTGTATCGATAATGGATATATTAGAAGCATCAGCCTTAAAGTTAATATCGCTGTATTGTAATGAGTTAATTTCTGAAATTATCTCCTCATCTTGAGGTGGCACTAGTTGTCCGCCATCTTCCCAATACACCTTATAACCATTGTATTCAGGAGGATTGTGAGAGGCGGTTAGTACGATTCCACACTGACAATTTAAATGTTTTACGGCGAAGGATAATTCTGGAGTAGCGCGTAATTCAGAAAATAAAAACACTTTAATACCATTTGCGGAAAAAACTTCCGCTACAACTCTTGCTAATTCTTTACTATTATGACGACAATCGTAAGCGATTGCTACCTTAGTTTGGGTATTAGGAAACTGTTTTTTTAAGTAATTTGATATTCCCTGCGTATTTTTTCCAAGAGTGTATTTGTTAATACGATTATCACCAACACCCATCACACCGCGCATTCCACCAGTACCAAACTCGAGATTTTTATAAAAACTGTCCTCCAGACCTTCCGGATCATGGGCAATCATCTCTTTAATAGTATGTTGTGTTTCTTGATCAAAAGTGGGAGTGAGCCATTTGTTAAGGCGTTCCAGGATTTTTGGGTCAATGTAGATCATTTGCTCAACTTTAAAGTGTAAAAATAGGAAAAAAAGTGGCAACCGATTAATGCAGTATTACGATGAGACCAATTTTTTAATTCTGCATTTATTCAATTAATTCTGCAAAATTAAAGGCTCTATAAAAACTATCCAATTTGCCTCTTTATAATGTAATTTTTAGTGTCTCTTCTGCTTCTTAAAACTAGTTCTCCAAGAAATCCTGCGAGAAAAAGCTGTGTTCCCAGCATCATGGCGGTAAGTGAAATATAAAATTGTGGACGCTCCGTGATGAGTCGTCCGCTTTGATGGATAAACAGTTTGTCAATTCCGAGGTAAAGCGCAAAGCAAAATCCAACGAAAAGCATTAACGCACCCCAGGCTCCAAATAAATGCATCGGCCTTTTTCCGAAGCGCGATAAGAACCATATTGTAATTAAGTCTAAAAAACCTCTCACAAATCGCTCGGCACCGAATTTGGTCGTGCCATATTTACGAGCCTGATGTTTTACAACTTTCTCGCCAATATTACTAAAGCCTGCATTTTTAGCAAGTACAGGAATGTAACGATGCATATCGCCGGTAACCTCTATCGTTTTTACGACTTCATTTCTATAAGCTTTAAGACCACAATTAAAATCATTTAATTGTACACCAGAGGTTTTACGAGCGGCAAAATTAAAGAGTTTAGAAGGCATGTTTTTACTTAAAACGGAATCAAAACGCTTCTTTTTCCAACCGGAAACAAGATCATATCCTTGTTTTGTGATCATTTCATAAAGCTCAGGAATTTCCTCCGGATCGTCTTGTAGGTCGGCATCCATAGTAATTACTACATCTCCTTTTGCCATTGCAAAACCAGCGTGTAAAGCTTGGGATTTTCCGAAGTTGCGTAGAAACTGAATTGCCTTAACCTCAGGATGCTCTTCCGAAAGTTTCTCTATGATATTCCAGGAATGATCGGTACTTCCATCGTCTATAAAAATCAATTCATATAAAAAACCATTGGATTGCATGACTTTTGCAATCCAATGGTATAATTCATTTATAGATTCCTCCTCGTTTAAAAGTGGAATTACGATGGATAAATTCATAGTTTATGCGATAGCATTAGGATCATTCTTCTTGAAGATCAATGCGATTAATAGTCCGAATATCGAATAAAAGGCAAGTTGGAATACATATGATTTTAATTGTGCAAATGCCGAAAAAGCATCATCCTCTGCCATTTTTTCTAAAGCTTTGTCAATTTCTGCTTCAGGAGCGCCAAATTTTTCCATCATCCCTTTGGTCATATTCATTATCTCCTCCTGCAGGAAAGCGGCAGCATCGGGGTCGATAACCACAAAAATAAGAATATTCACTACAACGCTTATTAATAGCCCAATTGCGATAGTAATAAAATAGGAAGTAAACGCTTCCTTAAAAGAAATTAAACCGTTCTGTAAAGATTTAGCTTTTGCTACAGAGACAATTCCAAAACTAATGGCAAGGAGTAAGGTAAAAATACCAATCCACCATTTAGTAAGAAGTGCTGTATTTATTACATATAGGACAGTTGTTATAAGAGTGAGTACAATTCCTAATAAAACTCCATAGGATACTGCATTTTTTTTAGTTGAGATAGTTTGTGCTTCCATTAAAGTGTTTTTAATCCTGCCGTTAACAACAGAGTAGTTCGGTTTGTTAGTTAACAAAGATAGCAAAACGTTACATTTGGAACGATGATGATTCTATTCTTTTTGGTTCTGCTTCAGAATGAATTGGATACCAATGAGAAGAACATTTCAGAAATTGATTAAGTTGCATTTAATTCAATGGTTTCAGACATATTATTGCTTCAGAAAAGAAACAAAAACATTAGATTCTTTCAGAATAAAAAAACATCATTATATATTGCAGGATTGTAAATAATGCTTAAATTTGCACGCTCAATCCTTGAACTATGGGATTGACAATTTAAAATATAAGAAAATGAAAAAAGGTATCCATCCTGAAAATTATAGATTAGTAGCATTCAAAGACATGTCGAATGAAGATGTATTTGTTACTAAATCAACAGCAGACACAAAGGAAACTCTAGAAGTAGACGGTGTTGAGTATCCTTTAGTAAAAATGGAGATTTCAAGAACTTCTCACCCATTTTATACTGGAAAATCTAAACTTATCGATACAGCTGGTCGTATTGATAAATTCAAAACAAAATACGCAAAATTCAAAAAACCTGTTGCAGCAGCTGCTAAAGAGGAAGAATAGTATTTTTGACAACATAATTTTAAAAGCCTTCGAATTTCGAAGGCTTTTTTATTTATAGCTATTTCAAAACATTAAGTTCTTTCATTATATTTACTCAATACTCAATACTCAATACTCAAGATGAATTATATCCTTTTCGACGGAAACGTCCGCAACCAGTTATTACCTTTTACCTTCACTAGACCAGTAGCAGATATTCGCATTGGGATTCTAACTATTCGCGAGAAATGGGAAAAGATGCTTGGTTTCACTACAACAACGGTGACAGAGGACTATCTTTCGGATGCGTTTCCTATGGTAGAGATGGATGCTAATATTCTAATCAATGCCTCATTTATACCTTCGGAAAATTTAGTGGGTCTAATAAAAGGGCTTTCTGAAAATCAAGCGATTTTTTACAAGGATGAACCTCTTGCATTCTATACTACTGAAGGGCAGGAAGTAGATTTCGAAAGCTACGATATTACTGAATATTCGTATGATGATGTGCTGCGAATCGAGCATAGTTGGGATATTTTTTCGAAAAACCATCTTGCCATCGAGCGGGATTTCGAATTGCTTACTAAAGGGAGATCATCTCAACCCATTCCAGAAAAGACCGTTGCTTTTAATGAGGCACAGATTTTTATTGAAGAAGGAGCAACCCTTCCGCTTTGTTCATTGAACGCAACGGATGGTCCTATTTATATTGGTAAGCATGCCGAAATTATGGAAGGAGCTATGATTAGAGGGCCTTTCGCCCTTTGTGAGGATGCAACTGTAAAAATGGCAGCTAAAATTTATGGAGGTACTACTATCGGACCTCATTCTAAAGTTGGGGGAGAAGTCAACAATTCGGTACTATTTGGATATTCAAATAAAGGTCACGACGGATTTCTAGGTAATTCGGTGATCGGAGAATGGTGTAATCTGGGTGCAGATACTAACAACTCCAATTTAAAAAATAACTATGCCGAAGTGCGACTTTGGGATTATGAAACAGAAGGTTTTGCGAGAACGGGACTGCAATTTTGCGGACTCATGATGGGAGATCACAGTAAATGTGGTATAAATACTATGTTTAATACTGGTACTGTAGTGGGGGTGAGCGCTAATATCTTCGGAAGTGGTTTTCCTCGTAATTTCATTCCTAGTTTCAGTTGGGGTGGAAGTGGAGGCATGACCACCTATTTAACTAAAAAAGCTTTTGAAGTTGCCAAGGTAGTGATGTCTAGAAGAGGAATAGATTTTTCCGAAACTGACGCAAAAATACTGGAGCACGTTTTTGAAGAATCGGCAAAGTGGCGTCGCAGTTAGTTTTATTAAAACTTTACTTTTTGATAATCACCACTGAACAATTCATCATATAAAAAGGGAAGTGACAGTAGGATTAACACAACTGCAATAATGGTTATTATGATTAAGATGTTTCTTTTACGTTTCAGAATTCTATTTTCTTCAAATACTTTTTTCTGAAAAGCAGCGTATTCATAAGTCTTCATCTCCTTATGATCTTCAAAAGTGCCAAAAGTACTGTCTTTTAGCCGCAAACCATTGTCGAAAGCAGATTCTCGTTTTCTAATAAAAATTTTATGTCCGGCTTTTAAGCCTGTTGTTTTATACTTCATACTCCTTACTATATTGTACGTAAGAAATGTAGGAAAAGTTACAATGCATAAGGGCAGTCAAACTATATAAAAAGTAAAGATTATACGTTAAAATATTGATGATCAGGAGTTATAATCGAGAGTTAAGCTTTATAATAGGTGCTATTATTTTTCCTTTTTAACTCGTTTCAACACTAAAAAATTCTGAGGATTGCTTCCTAAACCGCTTACCTTTTTACTTACAAATCGCACTGCCATATCGTAGAACAAAGGTACTATCGGAGCCTGATCGACGATTATGGAATCCATTTTAGTATACAGCACTTTTCTTTCCTCGATATTGGAAATAGTTAGACTTTTATCGTACAAACTATCAAAGGCTTCATTTTTAAAGTGCGTATAATTAGGGCCGTTGGGAGTGAAATTCGGACTATAATACAATGATAGATAATTTTCGGCATCGGGATAATCGGCAATCCAGCTAGCTCTAAAAATATCAAGTTCTCCTGTAGATTTCATTTGTCGGAGTGTAGAAGGAGGAACTACATCAACGGTTACATCAATACCAATTTTTTCTAATTCTCGTTGGATGTATTCACAGAGATCCAAATACTGACTATTCGTTCCTATGGTGATTTGGGGATTCTCATCGCCGGTTTCTTCTTTGTATTGCACGACCAGGGCTCTGGCTTTTTTAGGCTGATAACTATATCCTTCAATTGCATCGAATCCCGGCAAGCCTTTAGGGATAAATCCATTTACGGCAGGTATTCCCATGCCATTACGGAGGTAGGTCACCATTTTCACCCTGTCGAATCCATAGTTTATAGCTTGCCGCAATGATTTAGATTTAATCTCTGATGTTTCAGATCCGAGGAAAAAACCTAGGTATTCGGTGTTTAAAAATGGTCCGCTTATAAGGACCAATTGGTCTTTATACTTTTCTTGTAATTTTCCTTGAGTAGTGACTAATTCATCTTTATACGAGCTATCCAAACCAGATATGAAATCGATTTTACCTTGAACCAATTGTAAAAACTCACTTTGCTTGTCGGGTAAGAAAGTGATGGCGACAGCTTCTAAATAAGGAAGTTGATTACCATTCTCATCTTTTTCAAAATACAAAGGGTTTTTCCGAAGCACTAACTTCACACTTTCTTCCCAAAGTTTTAATTGAAACGGACCTGTTCCTACAGGGTTTCTTCGGAAATCGCTGCCGTAATATTCTACAGCTTCTTTAGGTACAACAGAGCAATAGCGCATCGACATCAAACCAAGAAAGGGTGGAAAGGGTTGTTTAAGCTGAATACTAAATGTGGTGTCATTTATAGCACGATAAGAATGCACATTCTGAAGCACCCAACTTCCGGAAGAGGCAACTTTTTCATCTATTAAACGATCGAAACTATACACAAAATCGGAAGCAATAACAGTTCGTGTCGAATCGTTTTCTTCGGAAAGACCCGAGTTCGCGAATACTTTGTTTTTATGAAAATAAACATCTTTCCGAAGCGTGAATGTATATGTGTTTGTGGTGTCGTTTATAGTCCAGCTTTTGGCGATGTCGGGAATAATATTGAGGGAATCATCCAATTGCACCAGTCCGTTATACAACTGATTATCCGGCCAGATACTTTGAGGGTTTCTAGCAAAGGCAGGATCTAAAGTTGGTATGTTACTATGTTCGTTATAGCGAAAAACAAGGTGGTCGCGGTCTTGGGTGTTTTTGTTATTGCAAGAAATTATAGCAAATAAGAAAATTAATAAAACTATTGATTTTATTGCTGAATGGAAGTTGGAAGCTCGATGCACGGTGTTAATTAAGTCTTTAAAGTGTTTCTAAATGCAATCATCATATTCATCAATAAGTAGCATTCGTTGTATTTTTTAATAAAATCTGTTTCAGTAAGATAACTTCTATATTTCGCTTTGTATAAACATGTAACTACCTCCGCCAATGACCTTATAGAATATCCTAAAAATCTCCTATGCTCTGGTTTCGATTGCAAAATACTTCCTTCAGAGATATTCAATGCCACAGAATCAGCTGCTCTTCTAATTTGAGAAGAGAGATTATAAATCTCTTTTTTTGGAAATTTACTAGCGGTTTCATTGATTTCTTCCCCCAATTTCATAGCCTTTTGCCAAATATGCAATTTTTCAAATTTAAAACTCATAACCACTGCTATAATGGGGAGTTGTTTTTTTTAATTATTTTTAGCACACCCATCACCCATCACCCATCACCCATCACCCATCACCCATCACCCAAGTTCCATTTTCCATCTTCCAACTTCCTACTCCCAGCTTCCAGCTTCCCACTTCCAACTTCCTACTCCCAGCTTCCAGCTTCCAACTTCCAACTTCCGGCTTCCAACATTACTTTGTATCTTTGCATCCTGTTTTACAAATGTAAGGAATGTATTCATCAAAAAAAGTTGCTTTTTATACTTTGGGTTGCAAGCTAAATTTTAGCGAGACCTCTACTATTGCACGAAATTTTACCGACGAAGGATTTGAGCGCGTTGATTTTTCTGAAACGGCAGATATCTATGTGATTAATACCTGTAGTGTTACTGAAAACGCTGATAAAAGGTTTAAAACCATTGTAAAGCAAGCACAGAAAGTAAATCCGGAAGCATTTGTAGTGGCAGTGGGCTGTTATGCACAACTAAAGCCACAGGAATTGGCAGATGTTCATGGTGTGGATTTGGTGTTAGGAGCTACAGAAAAGTTTAAGATCACCGATTACCTTAATGATCTATCCAAGAATGACCATGGGGAAATACATAGCTGTGAAATAGAAGACGCAGATTTTTACGTGGGTTCATATTCTATTGGCGATAGAACACGAGCTTTCTTAAAAGTACAGGATGGATGTGATTATAAGTGTACTTATTGTACGATTCCGTTAGCGAGAGGAATTTCCAGAAGTGATGAATTGGAAAATGTACTAAATAATGCTGCCGAAATTTCTGCCAAGGGAATAAAAGAGATCGTTTTAACCGGTGTGAACATTGGTGATTATGGTAAAGGTGAGTTTGGAAATAAAAAGCACGAGCACACTTTTTTTGAATTGTGTGAAGCTTTAGATACGGTTGAAGGAATAGAGCGTCTTCGCATATCATCTATAGAACCTAATCTTCTTAAAAATGAAACTATAGATTTTGTAGCGAAATCTCGAACTTTTGTGCCTCATTTTCATATTCCGTTGCAGAGTGGGAGTAATGCTATCTTGAAATTAATGCGTCGCAGGTATATGAGCGAACTTTATACGGAACGTGTTGCAAAGATTCGTGAAGTGATGCCACATGCTTGTATTGGCGTCGATGTAATTGTTGGCTTTCCAGGTGAAACAGAAGAACATTTTTTGGAAACCTATCATTTTTTGAATGAAATGGATATTTCGTATTTGCATGTCTTTACATATTCTGAAAGAGATAATACTCCGGCTGCGACGATGGAAGGAGTCGTGCCTAAAAATGTACGTACCAAAAGGAGTAAGATGCTTAGAGGCTTGTCTGTTAAAAAACGAAGGGCTTTTTATGAAGGACAATTAGGTAGTACAAGATCAGTTTTGTTTGAAGGCGAGAATAAATTGGGATATATTCACGGATTTACTGAGAACTACGTAAAAGTGAAAGCACCCTGGAACCCAGAATTGGTAAATACACTACACACGATACAGCTCACTGATATTGCAGAAGACGGTTTGGTTCGTTTTAATTTTGTAAATCAAACAATTGGAGCTGTTTAAGATTATTCAATTCTGAATAGATTTGAAAAGGGAATATGTAACGCGTTAAGGATTGAAGCGGCATCCTTTTTATGCTGTTTTTCACAGCTTTAAAAGATATAGCTGAAAGCCTGGTGGTGAAGTGAGGCAGCGCCTCTACTTCATGAAACGCCCAAAAAAGCATTCTAGATATTTATCCCAACCGGCAATAAACTCTTATACTTTCTACGGTTACTTCTTAGAAATGATGCGATTTCAGGACTGGTAGGAACCAGACTGATATTTCGGTTCTTCACTTCTTCGAATACGGCTCTAATAAAAATTGTTCTAAAGCCTTGCTCTTCCATTTCTTCCGGCATTGAGTACTTGGTAAGAAATATTTTACGGTCTTGTAGCGCATATTCAATTCGCGCCATGTTATCACCAACTTCAAGCTCGAATTGTCTCAAAAATTCGTTGTCGGTAATTTCTACATCTTCAATCATAGGGGGTCAAATTAAAATTATGTTATTTACTTTGTATGCTAGACATATTTGTCTGTTTCTATAGTTGTTTGGATTTTTTAAGTCCAGGTTCCTATGGTGTTAAGATTACTAAGTCTCTCATTGTTAGCAAAAAAGATACCAGAATTTACATAAATGAGGGTAGGTTTGTTTACAGAGTATTGTGAATTTGTAGTGTTGGTGTGAATAAAAATAGGTTTTGGAAATAGTGTAATGTTAGGAACATTCAAAAATGGCATTAATTGATTTACAAAAAAGCCAAGAAGTCTTCTAGAATAGGAAGAGTGATGTGATCTCTGTGTGAGAAAAACCCCTGATTGGAATCTCTTAAAAATTCCGGGTTCAAGTAGTGCCTTCTCCTGTGATATCTTCTTCATGAGTAAATGCCCCAATTACCGCAAGATAATTTTATCTTTGCAGCGTACAAGTTACGAAATATCTTACAAATAGTAGCTAGTAAATTCAATATAGATTTATAAAATAAATGGTTCAGGAAAAGGTACATATCTATTTAGTTCCGGGAATGGCGGCCGGAAAGGAAATTTTTAGGAATATAGCGCTGCCTCTGGAGAAATATGAGATTCATATTCTAGAGTGGTTAATCCCTAATAAATCTGAAACTTTGAGTAATTATGCAGTGCGAATGGCCGCTAGAATTACTGAGCCAAACGCGGTTCTCATAGGTGTTTCTTTTGGTGGAGTGGTAGTGCAGGAAATGAGTGCTTTTTTGGAGTTGAAAAAACTAATCATTGTTTCAAGTGTAAAGTCCCGTAGGGAAATGCCAAGAAGATTGCGATATTTGAATCGTACAAGGATGTATAAATTGGCGCCTACAAGGTTTGTACTTAGTGCGAAGGATCTTTCGAAACTAGCCGTTGGTCCAAGATCTGAAAAGCGTTTAAAATTATATGATCAATACTTACATGTTCGTGATAAGCGATATCTCGATTGGGCTATAAAAAATATGGTTTCCTGGAATCGAGTAGAAGCAGACCCAAAAGTGCATCATATTCATGGAAACAAGGACGGTGTTTTTCCGATACGCTATATTACCAATTGTACTGTTATTGAAGGAGGTACACATATTATGCTTTTGAATAAGGGGAAGGAAATTTCTGAAAAACTATTGGAAATCATGGCGAATAATTAACATCTACTCTTAGGAATTGCGCCTTATTATTTTTTATCTTTAGTGAAAATATTAGAATCATGAATACTTTATCGAAAATAGGGCTGGCTGCGGTGATTTTTACCATTTGCGGATTATACATTAATGCAGTGCAAGATCCTCCAACCGATGAGAAAATGGAGGAGAAATTAATCAATAATTATAATGTTTATGCCTTGCCAATGCCGGAGTATCTGGAATTTGCAGGTGAACGAGTTCCATTAAATAATCCGGATATCCGTGAACGTTTTGACAGGGAACTACTTGTTAACACCTACTGGCAATCTAATATGTTTCTAATTATAAAAAGGGCGCATAAATTCTTTCCACAAATTGAACCTTTATTGGCTGAATACGGATTACCAGATGATTTTAAATATCTGGCAGTAGCAGAAAGTGGTTTGGATAATGTACGGTCTAACGCGGGAGCATCCGGATTCTGGCAATTTATGAAAGGCACCGGGAAAGAGTATGGTCTTGAGATTAATGATTATGTAGATGAGCGTTATAATATGGAGTTGGCTACCAAAGTAGCCGCCGAATACTTGAAGAGATCTAAAGAACGTTTTGGAAGCTGGACAGCGGCAGCAGCTGCTTATAATGCGGGAAATGCAGGGGTTAATAAGCAGATGGAACGACAAGATGTTAGCGATTATTACGACCTTTTATTGAATGATGAGACGAGTAGATATGTTTTCAGAATATTGGCTTTTAAAGAAATATTAAGTAATCCACAGAAGTACGGATTTAATTTTAGAGGTAAGGATTTATATACTCAGGTGCCTACTTATAAAGTCATGGTAGATAAACCAGTTGAAGATTTTGCTAAGTTCGCCAAGGAGTACGGTATTAATTATAAGATCTTAAAGATTCATAATCCGTGGCTACGAGATACGTATCTGAATAATGCTTCTGGGAAACAATACTTCATTGAGATTCCGGAAAATGGTTATTATACATTTGGGCAATAGCTTCTAATATGAAAATCAGTTATCCTTAGAAATAAGAACATCGATATAAAAGTAAAAATCTGCGTCTTTTTCAAGGCGCAGATTTTTTTCGTACTAATTTAAGTGAAAAGCGGAGTTTTTTTATGGCTTTAACTTTGAAACGTAACCGTCTTCTGCGTCCAAATTAAGGTTTTTTAATAAAGAAATGCCATTTAAATATGCGTTGTAATGCATGTTATAAGAGCTATTGAATTCTTCGTTATAAGGATGAAGAATTCCTCTTCTAACATCAACAATTTGTTTTTCTTTTGTAATAAAGAAGCTTGTTGGAAAACCAAGACTGTGCTTCATTGTTTCTACAATATGATCATGAGTGTTTTCTTTTTCATCTACATATAAGACTGTAAATTTCGAACTGTATTTACGAGCTGTCTTTCTTACTTTGTCTTTGGAATCCCAGAATAACAATACAAAATCGATGTCTTTGTGATATTTTTCGGCTAGTTCATTAAGAGCAGGAATTTCACCAACTCCGGTTGTACACCAGGAAGCATATGTTATTAGGAAGACAGGCTTCTCAAAATCATACAATTCGACCTTGCGTCCGGATAGTTTTTTTACTTTAAAATTATCCAGATAACTATCGTTGACTACATTATTTATAAGAGAATCGAAAAGAAATTCTGCACGTTCGAAATCTTTGTTCGCATAAGCGTCCTGAGATTTTTGGCGGTACTGCTTAATGTTCTTTCCGATCTGGGTAGAAAATAGATTTTCAGGCCCAATTTCCTGAGAATGAGCGGTAAACGAAGCTAATAAAAGTAGTAGTAGTAATTTTTTAATCATACATTCTATTTTGTATGATACAAAGCTACGGAGGTAAAATAGATTTAGTAGGAAGTTTTAGACGTACTGTTTCAAATACTCGTTGAAATACAATGTGACGTAAGATTTTTCTGAAATCACCCTATTTAACTGATAGATTATTATCTCCTACTTCCACGGGTTGCTGCCTTTCCAAATTGCTGTCTCGGCTGACCCATTTTTTTCATCTGCTGTTTCATCATTTTAATTTGTTCATCCAGCATATTGTGTTTATCTAGTTTTTTAGCTTCGGAAAGTAAAGTTTCAGCTTCTCTTTTACGATTTTTAGTCATCGCTATCCCAGCAAGATTTAATTTTGTCATGGCCATATCGGCATCCATTGATAATCCCAATTCTACAGCTTTTTTGAAATATTTTTCAGCTTCATTCATATTGGTTTGAGATATCATAAGACCATTTAAGTAGTTGTAATATCCTTGCTGTTTCTTTATTAGTGCACCTTCCGGATTGCCTATTTTGTCTAACCACCTTTTGGCTCCAGGGAAGTCTTGCTTCCGAAGTCTTAAAAAAGCCAGCAGGATAATTTCATTTTTAAAATAAAGAAAGATAAACATCAACGATAGCAAAATGAGCATAATCCCATTTCCTATATTGGTTTCCGTAAATTGCCAAACTGCCATTCCAATTACTGCAGCTGCCAAGATGAGTTTTATATTTTTGTTGAACATTGTATTGTTTTATTATATGAGTTAAAGTATCATTTAATGTAGATTAATTATCTACATTGTTCTATAGTTATTAATCATCAACTAAGTCGGGGATATGCCATCCTTTTTTAAGCGGCTTCAAAGGTAGTAAAAACATTCAAAAATATTTTGTGTTTTCCATTTGGGAAAGTAAAAAAACGTTGTATATTTGCACCCGCCTATGCAGATCAACCTATTGTCTGTTTCGGCAGGCAGGCCCGCTTCGATTGCAAGCTTGTTAAAACTAAAAAGTATTAGAAGATTAAAGATATACTAAAATGAGCAAAAGAACATTTCAGCCATCAAAAAGAAAGAGAAGAAACAAACACGGTTTTAGAGAGCGTATGGCGTCTGTAAACGGTAGAAAAGTACTTGCCGCTCGTAGAGCTAAAGGCAGAAAGAAAATTTCTGTATCTTCTGAAACTCGTCACAAAAAATAATGTTGATAAGTTATATATAAAAGGTGTTGTTTTTAAAACAGCACCTTTTTTTTATACCCTAACGCATCGTAATTTTACCGCACTGAAAAAAGTTCATTAAAATGCCAAAAAACACCTCTTTAAAATCTGTTTTAATCATCGGGTCGGGACCTATAGTAATTGGTCAGGCCTGCGAATTCGACTATGCCGGGTCACAAGCTTTACGCTCTTTACGTGAAGATGGTATAGAAACCGTTTTGATCAACTCCAATCCGGCAACTATCATGACAGATCCTTCAATGGCCGATCATGTGTATCTCCTTCCATTAAACACCAAATCAATTGTCAAAATATTAAAGGATCATCCGCAGATTGATGCTGTATTGCCTACAATGGGTGGACAGACTGCCTTAAACCTTTGTATTGAAGCAGACGAAAAAGGTATCTGGTCCGATTTCAATGTTGATATTATAGGTGTTGATATTGCTGCGATTAATATTACGGAAGACAGAGATCAGTTTAAAAACCTGATGATAAAGATTGGTGTACCTGTTGCACCCGCGAAAATTGCGAATTCATATTTAAAAGGTAAGGAGATCGCACAGGAGTTCGGATTTCCATTAGTGATTAGACCTTCTTTTACACTTGGAGGGACCGGTGCGTCTTTCGTACATACAGAAGATGAGTTCGACGAATTATTAACCTACGGTCTCGAAGCTTCTCCTATTCACGAGGTGCTTATCGACAAAGCCCTATTAGGTTGGAAAGAATATGAACTTGAACTACTTAGAGATAAAAATGACAACGTAGTTATTATTTGTACCATTGAAAATATGGATCCCATGGGGATTCACACAGGAGACTCTATCACTGTCGCACCTGCTATGACATTAAGTGATACGTGTTACCAACGAATGCGAGACCTCGCTATCAAAATGATGCGAAGTATCGGTGATTTCGCCGGCGGTTGTAATGTGCAATTTGCCGTGAGCCCCGACGAAAAGGAAGATATCATCGCTATTGAAATTAATCCAAGAGTTTCACGCTCCTCGGCTTTAGCTTCAAAAGCAACCGGTTATCCTATTGCAAAAATCGCAACTAAACTAGCTATCGGATACCATCTGGATGAGTTGGATAATCAGATTACAAAATCTACTTCGGCCTTATTTGAGCCTACACTAGATTATGTTATCGTAAAAATACCACGTTGGAACTTCGATAAGTTTGAAGGATCTGAAAGAACTATCGGACTGCAAATGAAATCGGTAGGAGAGGTGATGGGAATTGGACGTTCTTTCCAGGAAGCCCTTCATAAGGCGACCCAATCGCTTGAAATTAAACGAAACGGTCTCGGCGCCGACGGCAAAAGCTACACAGATTATGAGCAAATTTTAGACAAGCTGAAAAATGCGAGTTGGGATCGTGTGTTTGTGATTTATGATGCGATTCAAATTGGAATTCCATTGAGCCGAATTCACGAGATTACGAGAATCGATATGTGGTTTCTTCGTCAGTACGAAGAACTTTATATGCTCGAGAAAGAGATATCTACTTTTACTTTGGATACTCTTCCGAGGGAATTATTACTGGAAGCAAAACAAAAAGGATACGGTGATCGACAGATTGCACATATGTTGAAATGCCTTGAAAGTCAGGTGTACAATAAAAGGGAAGAATTAAATGTACAGCGAGTTTATAAGCTCGTTGATACCTGTGCGGCTGAATTTAAGGCGCAGACTCCTTATTATTATTCTACTTTCGAGAATTCGATGGAGACCAAAGACGGGGAAATCTATGCCGAAAATGATAGTATAGTTACTAATAAAAAGAAAATCATTGTCTTAGGTTCCGGTCCAAACCGTATCGGACAAGGAATTGAATTCGATTATTGTTGCGTGCATGGGGTTTTGGCGGCTTCGGAAGTGGGCTACGAAACAATCATGATTAATTGTAACCCGGAAACAGTATCCACCGATTTTGATGTAGCCGATAAGCTTTATTTCGAACCGGTTTTCTGGGAACATATTTACGATATTATCCGTCACGAAAAACCGGAAGGTGTTATTGTGCAATTAGGCGGGCAAACTGCTCTGAAGCTGGCAGAAAAATTAGAACGCTACGGAATTAAAATAATAGGAACTAACTTTAAGTCATTGGATTTAGCCGAAGATCGTGGTAGTTTCTCAACAATATTAAAGGAACTTGGTATTCCTTATCCAGAATTTGGTGTAGCAGAAACCACTGAGGAGGCATTATTACTTGCCGATAAATTGGATTTCCCATTATTGATAAGACCTTCCTACGTATTAGGAGGCCAGGGGATGAAGATTGTCATCAATAAAAAAGAACTGGAGGCGCATGTTGTTGATTTACTTCGGAAAATTCCGAATAACAAATTATTATTAGATCATTACCTCGACGGGGCGATTGAAGCGGAAGCCGATGCGATCTGTGATGGTGAAAACGTCTACATTATTGGGATCATGGAGCATATCGAACCTTGTGGAATACACTCTGGTGACTCGAATGCAACCTTACCACCTTTTAATTTAGGGGAATTTGTGATGCAACAGATTAAAGATCATACCAAAAAGATTGCTTTAGCACTTAATACAGTTGGGTTAATCAATATCCAATTTGCAATTAAGGATGACATGGTGTATATCATTGAAGCTAATCCAAGAGCTTCGCGTACGGTGCCATTTATTGCTAAGGCCTATGGTGAGCCTTATGTTAACTATGCGACGAAAGTGATGTTAGGACATAATAAGGTAACGGATTTCGATTTCAAACCGCATTTAGAGGGTTACGCAATTAAACAACCTGTTTTTAGCTTCGACAAGTTTCCGAATGTAAACAAACAGTTAGGTCCCGAAATGAAAAGTACAGGAGAGAGTATTTTGTTTATTGATAGTTTGAAAGACGATGCATTCTACGATTTGTACGCTAGGAGAAAAATGTATTTGAGTAGATAAATTATGAAGTTATTGGATTGAGAGACCCAAAGACTCAAAGTTGTAGAGTTTCTTAACTTCAAAGCTTCTTTGTATAATTTTACATTTGTTTTAAACTTCCAATAACTATTAAAAACCCTACTTTGATAACAAAGTAGGGTTTTTTGTATTAGGGCTGTTCTTACTATAACAACCAATAACCGCGACCAGTTTTGGTATTTAACCAGGTTTTTTATCAAATTAAAACTGAGGTTTAGACTAAGAATAATAATAGCCACTATTTATGAAATTACTTTCCTATTTATCTTCTATTGTTTTTCTCATTCTTGGCAGTTGTACAACGCACACTTATGATGATTTGGAAGAACTACAACAGGCTCCTCCGCCTTTGGTAGTAACTTATCAGGATGTTGCTTTTGTTTTTGAAAATATTTGCAGCGCATGTCACAGTAACCCTCCTCAAAATGGAGCGCCCATGTCATTAACAAATTTTGCCTTAGTTAAAAATGCTGTCGAAACACGTGGCTTATTGGATAGAATTAGTAGAAACGAAGGAGAAAGTGGCCTTATGCCATTGGGAGGACCGAGATTGCCTCAACAAGATATTGATTTAATCGTACAATGGAATTCTGACGGACTTCTGGAAAATTAATTGAAATGAAACTTAAAATAAAAATACTCTGCTTCTTACTATGTCTTGCAACTGTTTCAATTGCACAGCAAAAGTATAGCACCAAAAGCGGAGAAATTACTTTTGAAGCATCTGTGCCTTCTTTTGAAGAAGTTAAGGCACAACATAATAATGTAAGCGCAGTGTTAAAAGGAGATACGGGTGAATTTGCAGCTTTGGCTCTTATAAAAGGATTCCGTTTTAAAGTGGCGTTGATGGAAGAGCATTTCAACGAGAATTATATCGAATCTACAAAGTTTCCGAAGGCAACATTTAAAGGAGTGATAAAGAATCTTGTGCTTTCTGATCTTTCAGAAGATAACACTGAACTAATTTTTGAAGGTACTTTAAACCTCCATGGCGTAGATAAAAAGATTGCGATACCTGCAGCGGTATCAATGAAAGGCGACTCAATTATTGTAGCATTAAAATTTAAGCTGAAACCTGAAGATTTTGATATAAAAATTCCATCTATCGTAAGTAGTAAAATCGCTGAAGAAGTGGATGTGGCAGCAAATTTTACATTAAGTCAATAGCCAAATATTATGAACAATCGTCGAAAAATTATTGTTGTACTCTTCCTGCTTGTTGTGGGTGGGTATTTTGCCTATAACTATATGTATAAGGATCACAGGGATATCAGCACTGAAGAACCGAGCCTGGAAATTGCGGGGACTTATTTATTGGAGCGATTTAAAACCGGAAATGGAGAAGATCTATTGAACAGAACAATCACCGTTACGGGAAAAGTTACGCAGGTTGAGGGCGAAGCGGTAACCATAGATTTTAGTGTTTATTGTAGTATGGCTTCGGAAACAGCCGTGACTGCAACGAACAAGGAAGTCAGAATCAAAGGTAGATGTATAGGATATGATGATTTGTTTGAATTAGTGAAGTTGGACCAATGTACTATCGTTAAATAGTGATTTATGAAAAAATTATACTTTTTATTATTTTTCATTCCTATGGTGCTTTTTTCACAGGATGATTTATTGGAAGACCTGGAGGCCGAAGCAATCGTCGATAAAACGGTGATTGCTGCTTTTAAAGGTTTGAAAATCGTAAATTTCGAATCGACCAAATTGGCAAGTGAGAAGGATTTGTTTTTTATAGTGGCGCATCGCTTCGGAACGGTTAAGAATGGTTTTGATGATTTCTTCGGATTGGACAACGCGGTGACACAGCTTAAATTTATTTACGGACTTAATGAATGGCTAAATGTTGGTGTTGCCCGAAGTTCTTTTCAGAAGAAATATGGAATGCATTTAAAATACCGCTTGGTAGCACAAGAAATGGAAGGGTTCCCGGTGACTATCGTAGGCTATAATCTTATGACGATCAATTCCTCACTAGAAAAAGACAACTACGCCAACTTGGAATTTAGTGATCGACTAACTTATGTTACTCAGGTACTGATTTCAAAAAAAATGAGTGAAGACTTGTCTCTTCTTGTTGCTCCAACCTATGTACATGAAAATCTGGCAACCAGAAGTCGGGTGATTCAGAGTGATGGAACCACCTTAAATTACGACGAGAATGCGAATCAATTTGCAATGGGAATAGGAGGGAGATATAAATTAACAAAACGCTGGAGCATCAATGCAGATTACGGCATACATCTTAACAGAAATGAAAACTCAAGTTTTAAGAACCCATTGTCTGTCGGGGTAGATATTGAAACCGGCGGGCATGTTTTTCAAATGCATTTTACCAATGCACAAGCCATGTTCGAAGATGGATTTATAGTCCAGGGACAAGGCGATTGGGGAGAAGGCGATTTTTTCTTCGGATTTAACATAAGTAGAGTGTTCTAGATATAAAATCTGGTAAAAACTTGACAAGAAGAATATACGTAACTTATAGAAATTGAAAAAGAGAATTATATAAACAGTAAATGTAAATTAACCTAAAACAACTATTATGAAAACAATTAAACTACTTTTTTTATTGACACTTGTAACGACATTCGCAAGTGCGCAAACCACTCATGAAATTTTATGGGCGATTGGAGTTGGGACAGATGCCTCGATAACCATCGACCAAGGTGATACAGTTAACTGGGTTTGGAGTGATGGTGCGCCTCATTCAGTAAGGAGTCTTGGTGGATCGACAGAAACTTTTGATAGTGGTACACAGTCACCACCATTTACATTTTCTTACACCTTTTTAGTGCCGGGAACGAATCCATACGATTGTATTGTACATCCAAATATGCAAGGTGTTATTACAGTAAATCAAGTCGCTGCCGTTGATGATAATTTCAGACAGAGTCTTAGCTTTTACCCTAACCCTGTTCAGGACAGATTAAAGGTGACTTCTCTATACGAGTTAGATTCGTATCAAGTGTACAATGTCCTTGGTAAAATGGTGCTTCAAGGAGCTGCGAATGGTAACATCACCGAAATTGAAATGTCAAGCCTTCAAAGCGGAATGTATTTTGTGAATGCAAAATCTGGTGATAGGGAAGCTTCTTTTAAAGTTACGAAGCAGTAAAATAGCAATAGAAAATTATTAAAAAAACCGGTTTACTGTTTGTATGCCGGTTTTTTATGTTGACGAGCTTATGAAAGGAATTTATCAAACAGAGCAAAAAGATACTCCCTTCCTTCGAAGGAATGGCTAAGGAAGGATGTTTTGCTAATCCCTAGACCTATAAGGAACGATAACATTGTATTGCTTCAATTCCTCCAAATAATCTTCGGCTTTAAAATCGGCATCTCTAAAAAGTGATTTCCGATTCTTTTTTAATTCTACTCTTTTAGCACTCTTAATAAAACGTCTGATCTCATTTTTAGAATCCAGAATGAGTCCCGGAACAGCAACACTCTCACCTTCATCGGTCTTTGCCACCATGGTGAAATAGGACGAATTACAATGCTTTTTTTCTCCGGTGTGAATGTTCTCAGTATCTACTCGAATTCCAACAACCATCGAAGTTCTACCTACATAATTTACGGATGCTCTCATCAAAACTAATTCCCCAACTTCTATGGGTTGTAAAAAATCAACCGTATCTACTGAAGCGGTGACACAGTAATTCCGACTGTGTTTAGAGGCACACGCAAAGGCAATTTGATCCATTAAAGAAAGAATATATCCTCCATGAATCTTACCACCAAAATTGGCGTGGGAGGGAAGCATTAACTCTGAAATGGTTACCTGCGATTCTTCTATGTTTTTATGAATATCTTGCATTTTAGTTTCGATTAAAATGTGGGGATTGTTCTAAACTCACGTCAGATACAAAATGTTTAGTGTCTCCCCAGAAGAAAAAAGTCCCAAAGCGCTCCACATAAGTTAGTTTTACATACTGTCCTTGATATTCCTGCATTTTCTTAATTACGTCTCCTTCCTGATCCAGTACCGAAAATGAAAATATCTGAGCCCCACTTATGCCCTGACTAATCTCGCCTTCCCAGGTTTTTACGATCACTCCTTTATGGCTGAATTTAATAAGTTCTCCCGCCCGTGTTCCTTCACTATATGGCACAAAATAAACAACGGCAAAATACAGCAGATAGATTGCTAACAGGCTGCCAAGAATGATAAAGAGGATTTTTTTCATTATATTTTCTTTAATGTTTATTCAGAATCTTCATTTGCCTTATTCAATAACTTATCATTAATCTGCTTACTTGCTTTTGATCCTAGTTTTTTGAGTTTCTCGACGCGGGTTATAAGATTTCCTTTCCCTGTTAATTTTTTCATAGTACCGTCGTAACTACCTTTCACAGTGTTTAACTGGTTGCCAACTTTAAGCAGGTCTTCAGTTAGATTCACGAATTGATCGTATAGCCTTCCTGCTTGGATTGCAATTTCCAGCGCGTTTTGTTGCTGCTTTTCATTGTTCCACATGCTGTCGATAGTACGCAAAGTTGCTAAAAGGGTAGTAGGAGTTACAATTACAATATTCTTCTCAAATGCCCAGTTATAAAGGCTGTTGTCTTCATTGAGTGCGACCGCGAAAGCAGGTTCTATAGGTACAAATAGTAAAACGAAATCCGGACTTTCAATCTGATAAATATCTTGATAATTTTTCGCACTTAATTGATCAATATGTTTCTTCAATGAGTTGATATGCTCTTTTAGGAATGTCTTACGTAAACTTTCGTCATCTTCATTGATATAGCGTTCATATCCAACCAACGATACCTTGGAATCGATAATCATCTTCTTTTGATCCGGTAAGTGTAAAACCACATCGGGAAGCACTCGTTTTCCTTCGTCGGTAGTAAAACTGTTCTGAACAAAATATTCCCGGTCTTTTTCAAGTCCGCTCTTCTCAAGTACGCGTTCCAATACCAATTCTCCCCAATTCCCTTGTAATTTACTATCACCTTTTAAGGCTTTGGTGAGATTGGTCGCCTCCTTGCTCATCTGCTCATTCAGCTCTTTTAAGCCAATAATTTGTTGTCGAAGCATGGCATGACGGTCAATACTTTCTTTATGAGTGTCATCTACCTTCTTTTCAAATTTTTCTATTTTCTCCTGAAGGGGTTTCAAGATAACATCAATGTTTTCTTTGTTCTGTTTGGTGAATTTTTCCGATTTATTTTCAAGAATCTTATTGGCAAGGACTTCGAAATCGTTGGTAAATTTCTCCTGAAGTTTTTCTACTTCGTTTTTCTGTTCGCGAAGTTTGGTCTCCAGATTCTCAAATTCCGAATTGCGTTTGGTGAGTTCCAGATTTAAAAAATCCTTTTCTTTTCGTATTGCCTCTCTCTCTTGATTTAACAGATCGAACCGTTCATTGAGCTTCTCTTCCTGAAATTTAGATTGCGTAAGTCGCTCTTCCAAAGTGCCGGTAACCGACTTACTTTTTAAATTGGCAATAAGGTTTCCAATAAATGCCCCAATGAGAAGGCAAATAGCAGCTAGTAGTAAGAAAAGAAAGGTTTCGTTCATTTAAATTGATCCTTTTATGTGTTTTCAGAATTGAAAGTAAAGATAGTCACAAATTGTTTTTTCGTCTATAGGTTACTAAAGAAATTGGCGAGTAAATTTACTCCAATTAAACATTTAGCTCTTATCCGCTTAATTATTAAAGCTTGTCAGTTTGAGTGACCCCGATAGCTATCGGGCTTGTATCGAGAACACTCGAACTGTCAATTTTTCTTAAATGAATATTGGATTTTTAAACTACTCTTTTATCGTAAACCGCCCCGAATTTTTATCAAAATCAATGGTTTCAGTTGGAAATAAGCTGTCAAACCTACCATCTGCAATTAAGTTCTTCGGACGATCAAAATAACAGGTTTCATGGGTCATAACCAGCATCTTATCACTTAATTGAATAGCCAGATCGATCTCGTGAGTTGAGTACAGAATTGCTTTGCCAGTTTCATTTGCCAGTTTTTTAAGCAATTTTAAAACGTATGCACGGTGATAAAGATCCAAGTGAGTTGTTGGTTCATCCAAGATGATTAGCGTTGTATCCTGTGCCAATGCACGTGCTATGTATACTCTTTGTAATTGTCCGTCGCTTAATTCGTAGCATTTACTCTGCGCTAAAGTTTCAGTGTTTGTCGCTTCGAGGGCGAATTTTATTGCTTTTTTATCTTCTTCGGAAAGCGTCCCCATCCAATTCGTATGAGGTTGTCTTCCGAGGGAAATCAACTCTAAAACCGTTAAGTTTTTTGACGCGGGAGTTTCTGTGAGAACGACACTTAACTCATTTGCCATTTGAAGCATGCCATATTCACTTAATCGCTTTCCCTTCAGAAATATTTCACCTTTCAAAGAAGCTTGCATTCCTGCTAAGGATCTTAGCAAAGTAGATTTTCCAATCCCGTTCGCGCCAACTAAGGCAACGAGTTCACCTTCAGAAACAGAAAAAGATATCCCGGAAGCGATAACATCCGATTTCCGCTTGGAAGTGTAACCAACCGCGAGATCGCGTGTTTCCAATATGATATGTTTTTCTTCCGAAGCCATTAAAATAAAAGTTTACGTTTTCGAACCAGCAACCAAATCACAACAGGGGCGCCAATTAACGAGGTGATCGCATTTATTGGCAAGGTAAATTCACTCATTGGTAATTGTGCTACAGTATCACAAAAAAGCATTAAAATTCCGCCTGAAAGTAGCACTGCCGGAATAAGTGTAAAATGATTGGAAGTTTTAAAATACTGACGGGTAATATGCGGCACCGCCAATCCTACAAAAGCAATGGGACCTGCAAAAGCCGTTACGCTCCCCGCGAGAATACTGGTAGCAAGTATGATAACGAAAGTTGTTTTTTTGATATGTAAGCCCATGCTTCGGGCATAATTTTCACCCAGTAAGAGAGCATTTAATGACTTACTGCTAAAAAAACTTACTGCCAGCCCTATAAAACAGCAAATAGCCATTATTAACACGCCTTGCCAGGATTGATTTCCCAAACTTCCAAATGACCAAAATATAAATTGCTGCAGCTGCTCGGCGTTACTAAAATATGAAAGAACTCCTACCACAGCTGCCGTAACGCTTCCAAACATGAGTCCGATGATTAATATCGCCATTGTATCCTTAATTCTGAAAGTAACCGCTAATACTGCTAAAAGCACTAGAAAACTTCCCAGGGCTGAGGCAATGACTAAACTCCACTGACTTAACAACAGACTTCCAAAGAAGCCTCCAAAGGCTGAGGCGCCTAAAATGAGAAAAGCAACCCCTAGACTGGCTCCGCTGCTCAGTCCGAGAACGAAAGGTCCTGCCAAAGGGTTTCGAAATAAAGTTTGCATAAGTAAACCGGAAACCGCCAGACCACTACCGGCAAGGAGTGCTGTAATCGCCTTAGGGAGTCGGTAATCGATAATGATGTATTGCCATGAGCTTTTAGCGGTTTCGCCTCCAAACAGTGCCGAAAAGACCTCATTTACGGGAATTGACACAGATCCGAGGCTTAGGTTTAAAAGAAATGTAAGAAACAGCAATAGCACCAATATCACAAAATAGGCCTTATATGTTTGGACGCCCTCCATTATTGCAGACGGCTAAAAAAATAAAGTTCGTGATCCGGCAAAAGTTCCGGGTGTAATATTTTCACAATGTCTTTTAGTACAATATCCGGTCGGTTAGGGGCTAATTCATAGTAAATAACCCCGCCTGTAGCACCTTTTTTGGTGGTAAAACTAAAAGCGTTCATGTTTTTAAACGCATCAAATTCGCTATACACACTATGGGCTTCTTCTAATTGAGAAAGGCTACTAAACTGACTGGTGCCAACCCAAAACTTGGCATGTAGCCCTTTTTCTAAAACCGACTCCAAGCTAAGCGATAAGCTGCCATTGCCATTGGTGTCTTTCCATAAATAGTCGCCATTTGCGTCTGCGATAAACTGTGCCGCCCAGCTTTTTCCTTGAGGCAAATACCATACATCTTTATACATGGCACCACTTAATACCGTTGGTTTTACTAAGGCTTCGGAAGCTATTTTCTTTGTTTCGTGATATTGTTGCTCTATTTCGTTAAAAATACTATCGGCCAACTGCTCACGGTCGAAGAGAACTCCAAAGAATTTAATCCATTCGGCCTTTCCCAAGGGAGTTGTTTCGGTCCAATCGGAATTATACAACACCGGAATACCTGTCTTTTTAATCGTGTTAAAAGCATTGTTATTGCCATCTACAGCGAAGCCAACGACTACATCAGGATTAAGATCGATAAGTACTTCAGTGTTGATATCTTCATTTTTACCGAGTTCAACGATTTCTTTATTGTTGATTCTTTTTCGGGTAGCTTCGGAAGAGATATAGTTGAGGTTTGGAAATCCTACCAATGCTTCATCTACACCTAACATTTCCAAAGAAGGAATATGAGTTGTGGAAGTCACTACTATTTCTGAAACAGGAATTTTAATAACGGCGTCGTAGTTTTCCGAAGCAGGGAGTATAGTTCCATCCTCAATAAGGGCATAGGTAAATTTCTCTGAAGCTCCCGGCCAAGGATTGGTTATGGTGATTATTTTGTAATCATTAAAATTACTGATTTCAAATCCTTTGGCGTATCTTATTTCAAGTGATTCTTTAGGTGAAGATTTTGAAGTGCTCTTGATAGGTCGATCCACACACCCAGAGAAAAAAGCAATAAAGAAAATGAAAACGTACGATTTTAGCATGCCCAAAAATAATAGTTTTTGTTTGGCATCCCTACCGAAAAATTAGCTTATTTTTGCGGCAGATTTAGGTGAGCGGTTTTAAAGATCGTTCTTAAAAGGGAATTCGGTTCAATGCCGAAGCTGTTCCCGCAACTGTAAGTCGTCCGTTTCAGGCGGATAGCGTATCACTTCAACACCACTGTTGGCATAGCTAGCGGGAAGGTAACGCAAAAGACAAGTCAGGAGACCTGCCGGATCTGTAAATTATCAAACTTTCGGGATAAAAGTTTTATATGAATCAGATTTATACTGCAATATCGACCCTTGTTTTGTTATGTGCTACTCCTGTGTATGCGCAACTAGACTCTTTGCAACAACTCGAAACTGTTGTGTTAACCGATGTGAGGCTAACAACTTTTTCTGATGGGTATAAATTGCAAGCGGTTTCAGATTCTATAATCAGCAAGAATAATTCGCTTACCGATCTACTTCGTGATAACACTTCGATCTATTTTAAAGAAAATGGTTACGGTATGGTGTCATCGCCATCTTTTCGTGGCACCAATGCCTCGCAAACAGCTGTGATTTGGAACGGGATTGCAATTAATTCGGCACTTACAGGTCAATCAGATTTTAATGCTTTGCCCGTTAATGCTTACAATAGTATTACCGTTCGAAGTGGTGGAGGGAGCGTGCAATACGGTAGCGGAGCGATTGGCGGCAGTGTACATCTTAACAATGAATTACAGTTTATAGAACAACGGGACACCGAAATTGGCTTGTCCTGCGGTAGTTATACTACCCCCGCAGCATATTTTAAGAGTTCTGTCTTGGGGAGGGCAGTCTCAGTTGTTGTTGGGGGTAGTTTTATTTCTTCGGAAAATGACTACGATTATATAGATCGGAAAATGAAGAACGAGAATGGTGAATTTCTAAGGTTTAACGCGAATGCTAGTGTCGGGTTTAAACTGAAGCAACATCTCATCACCTGGAATTCGGAATATTTTTATGGTGATAGAAGCTTCTCAGGTTCATTGACTGCGCCTTCGAATAGTGCCTATAATGATATCTCTACACGCAATTTGCTTCGATGGAGGCTGGAAGGCAATAGATTTGCGTCGACCTTTAAACTAGCACATTTAATGGAGCAGTATCGGTATTTTCCGAATAGAGATCGATATGCTTTTAATAAAGGATTGGCAAATTCGTATATCGCAGGATATGTATTCGATTATAAGGCAGGAAAGAATATCGAACTGAGTTTTGATGCGAATTTCACTAGAATAGAAGGAAGTGGTGATAACCTGGATCATAATGCTCGGAATAACTTGGCAGGAATATTTTTACTGAAACATCGACTTACAAAAAAACTAAGCTATGGCTTAAATTTAAGACAAGAACTGCTAAATGATTTTGAAAACCCGTTTTTGTTTTCATTTGATGCATTGCTTGAAGTAAATAAATGGTATGCACTTAAAATCAACGGTTCAAAAAATTATAGAACTCCTTCATTTAATGATCTCTTTTGGACAGATGGAGGTAACCCCAACTTAGAACCTGAGACTTCGTTTCAAGGTGAATTTGGCAATGTAATTAAGTTTGGGAAGCTTCAGTTAGATCTAAATGCTTTTTATATAGCTTCAGAAAACCTAATACAGTGGCGTCCTAATACGAGCGGTGTTTGGTCTCCCGAAAACGTTTCCGAAGCACAAAACTATGGGCTGGAAGTTTCAATTAATTACACTCGAAAATTTAGGTCTCATGCATTGAATTTTAGCAGCAATTATGCATACACTAAAGCAATAAATTCAGAAAAAAACACACAACAAATCTACGTTCCTTTCCATAAGGCAACAGGAACAATATCGTATGCTTATAAGAAACTCGTGCTTTTTGTGCAGTCTAGATACACAGGAGAAGTATATACAACTACCGATAATATTGGGGTTGTAGCTGCCTCTCATATAATAAATTCTGGAATTGATTACACTTTTAACCAAGCTGATATTCCCATAACAATAGCAATTAAAGCCAACAATATTTTCAATACTTATTACGAAAACGTAGCCTACAGGCCCATGCCTGATAGAAATTTTGAAACATCAATTAACATTAAATTTTAAAAAATGAACATCCTTAAAAAACTTAGTTACTTATTAATAGTGGTCGTTTTAATCGCGTCATGTAAAGACGATGATGATAACGCTGATCAGCAAATGCAGCCTCTTGGCGACTATGAACATGGAATACTGATTACCAATGAAGGCCCTTTTGGATCAGGCACAGGAACGGTGTCCTTTATATCGAATGACCTTAGTACAGAGGTATCGTCGGTTTTTAATATAGAAAATGGGTCAGATCTTGGAAACATTGTAAATTCTATGGGTTTCAATGAAGAATTTGGATATATCGTGGTTAACAATTCACATAAAATCAGTGTTGTGAATAGATATACCTTCGAAGAACTTGCTATAATTGATACTGGACTTAATAATCCAAGACATTTTGTAGCTGTAGGTGATACTGGGTATGTGTCTAATTGGGGAGATCCAAATGTCTCAACAGATGATTATATAGCAGTAATCGATCTTTTAACCAATACAATCACTTCAAATATACCTGTAGTTCTAGGGCCTGAAAGAATGGTTACAACAAACAATAAGGTTTATGTAGCACATCAGGGGGCTTACGGGCAAAATAATCAGATTTCTGTGATAGATGCAACTACCAATGCTGTTTTAAATCAAATTACGATAGGAGATGTGCCTAATTCTATGGTATTGAACGGAACAGATCTTTGGGTATTATGTGGTGGAAGCCCTTCTTTTACAGGAGCAGAAACTGGCGGTAGTTTATATAGAATTAATACTTCTGATAATACACTATTAACAAGTCTTGACTTTCAGGATATCGAGCATCCAGGATTGCTTAGCGTGGATGGTACAAGCTTGTATTATGCATTAAATGGTGGGGTTTTCAAAATGGATATGAGCGATTCCACATTACCATCAAACAGCATCATAACAGGATTTTTCTACGCAATGATCGCAAAAAATGGGATGCTTTATGCGACGGATGCCGGCGATTTTGCTAGCAACGGAACCTTAACGCTTTTCGATTTGCTGACTAACACCGAAGTTGATTCATTTACCGTAGGAATTATCCCTGGAGGAATCTATTTTAATGAATAAGTCTAGATCTGCCTAGATGTAATTAAAAAGCGCCACCCAAACATGGGTAGCGCTTTTTGTTTTAATCCTTATTTTCAATTTATTCAATTTTAGTAAACTAAAGCTACAAAATAGCATATTCATTTTACTGCTCCGCGATCATTAGTTGATAAATCGGAGAATTCGCTTTGCTTTCAGAAATTTCTTCAAGTTTATCAAGATTCTTCTGAAAAGGTCTTGGTTGCCCTACGATGTCCGCAATTGCAACGGCTAATAGAGGTTCGTTTGCATCGCCTAGAATTCCAAGATTGCTATAATCTTCACCCAATTCAATATTGGGAGTCAGTCCATCAACATAATCTGTAAACCCTA
The DNA here is from genome assembly GCF_003688405.1 of Ulvibacter antarcticus. Lineage (GTDB taxonomy): Bacteria > Bacteroidota > Bacteroidia > Flavobacteriales > Flavobacteriaceae > Ulvibacter > Ulvibacter antarcticus. The sequence goes on along the minus strand of NZ_REFC01000012.1, from coordinate 553,089 downwards.
CCGAATTGGCTGTTTTAAACACCAAAGGAAGCATTGCATAGGTATGACCTTGATTCGCTTCACTACGACTAAAACCGGGAGCAGGAGCATCGTATAACAAGAATGAAGCTTGGAATTTTCCTGTGGTTGCCCCACCAATCTGAATCACATTTATATATGGATTTAAGGTGTTGATCACCAATTCGCTAGCAGAAGCTGTTCTTCCAGTAGTTAATATATACACACGGCTTAAACCAAGGTTGTTGATTATTTCACTACCACCTTCAAATGTAGCCGGGAACACCCCGTTTTCTGCGTTTTCATTCTGGCGATCTGCATTCCATTCTTCGGTGTACAATAAATCACCTGTAAACTGACCTGTGATCATGCTTGTTAAATAGGTTGCCGTTCTCACTGATCCTCCGCCATTATATCGAAGATCGAGCACTAAATCTGTTACGCCATCTGCCTGAAATTGTGCAAAGGTTCCGTTTAATTGCGAATCAAATTCCGAAGTAAAAGCATTGTACATTAGATATCCAATGGTGTGACCGCTTACATTTAAGGTTTGTGCTACATGAATAGGATTTTCAGAAACCTGTGTTTTTGTAAGAGTCACTTCATCTGAGGTTGGTGTGACCTCTGTGCCATCAAAGGTCGCCAAACCGATAGTGTATTCATCTGGCGTTAATAGTTCGCTAAAGTTGTTCTCTGTTATTTGTTGCCCATCTACAGTATTAAAAATCACTCCTCGCTGTAATCCGGCAGAAGAGGCGGCTGTATTTGGAATGACATAACGAATATATCCAAAGACATTCCCACTGTTATTAGGGTAGAAGACGAGTCCGAATTCCATACCATTATTCAGGGTAATCCCGCTGAGTGCATTTTCCAGTTCAATATAATTATCAACTAGTATACTAAAACGGTCTTGAGGCGACTTTAAATAATCAAATAAGGCTTCAGGAGTGTCGAAGCTTGTAATAAAAGTATTTTTTTCCTCTTCGGAAGTAAAAGCGTCGTTGGCAAGTTCGGCAGTATCGGCCTTATAAAGATAGAAATAGTTAAGTCCGCGGTAGATAAAATTCTGTATTTCGGCAACCGAAGCAATTTGTATATCATCGTCCTTATCTTTGAAACAGGAGGTGAAAACTAGGGATACGGCAAGCAGGGATAAGATTAATCTCTTTTTCATTTAAATCTTTTTTAGATCAGTTTTTTTACAAACTCCTAAATTAAGTACAATATTGTAACTTATGAAATATGTTGTCAAGAATAATTCATAGATATCAAGTTGTGAAAATTAATTGTAACAAAGTTGCTAGTCATTCGTCAACTTAATAACAGCATCAACTAACCAAAGAGAAATGCAACAAAAAGAGTTTTTATCGATCGTACTTCCTTTTAAGGACAGGCTTTATCGGTTGGCAAAACGGATTTTGATCTCTTCGGAAGAAGCAGAAGATGCAGTTCAGGAGGTGTATTTGAAATTATGGAAAGGAAGGCTGAAAATATCAAACTATAAAAGTGCCGAAGCCTTTGCAATAACAATGACGAAGAATTACTGTCTGGATCGGTTAAAATCGAAGCAGGCATCAAATTTGAAAATTGTACATAGTAATTATCAGAATTCTGATAATCTTGAAAAGCAAATTGAAGCTAACGATGGAGTGGCAATAGTTTTTAAGTTAATGGAAAGCCTGCCAGAACAGCAAAAGATAGTACTTCAGTTAAGAGATGTTGAAGAATTTGAATTTGCAGAGATTGCAAAAATGCTCGATAGTAATGAAACAGCTATTAGAGTTGCTTTATCGAGAGCAAGAAAAACAATAAGAGAAAAATTAATACAACAACATAAGTATGGAATCGGTTAATATAGAAAAACTGTTGGAAGCGTATTTTGAAGGAAATACCACCCTTAATGAAGAAGTAATTCTTCGCACCTACTTTACAGAAAAAGAGGTTGAACCTCAATTTCAGATGTATGCTCCTTTATTTGCAGGTCTTAAGGCAGCAAAACAAGAGGTAGCGACGAAAGAACCGGTGCTTCCAGAGTCTTTAGGAATAAATCGTAGTTGGTGGTATGGAATCGCGGCTTCCGCAGCAATAGTAGTACTAGTGGCAGGGTTTATGTTTTCTCGACCTTCAATAACAGCTCAGGAGCAAGAGGCATTAACAGCTTTCAACGAAAGTAAAAAAGCGATGTTAATTCTTTCAGAAAACTTTAATAAAGGTACTGGGCATCTGGCAATAGTAAATGAATTTAATAACACAAAGAATAGAATTTTAAAATAAACTTAATTAATAAATAGAGATGAAAAAAATAGCACTTTTAATAGCACTAGTAGTAACCCCCATGTTTATTCATGCGCAGAATGCCTTCGATTCATTTGAAGATGAAAAAGACGTTACCTCTGTGGTGGTTACAAAGAACATGTTCAAATTATTGAGCAAAATGGATCTGGATTCAACAGATCCGGAAGCCAAAGCATATTTGGAAATGGTGGATAACCTTGAAAACATTAAGATTTTCACTACAGATAATCCTGCAGTGGCTAAGAAAATGGAAACTTCAGTAAATAGCTATGTATCAAAATCAAATGGCCTAGGAGAACTTATGAGAGTAAAAGATGATGGTAAGAACATTAAATTTTATTCCAAAGAAGGGAAAAATGATAATTTTGTAAGCGAGCTACTAATGTTTATGATTGGTAATGTTGATGGAAAAGACATGACGGTAATCATGAGTATTACTGGAAACATTGACCTTAAGCAGATTTCTAAATTAACCGAAGAGCTTAAAGTTCCGGGAAGTGAAGAGTTGAAAAACATAGATAAGAACAAGAAAAAACAATAATCATGGCAGTCTTAAAGTATATATTACCTCTTGCAATGACAGTTATATCATTATTTAGCTGTAGCAATAACGAGTCGCTTCAGAGATATCTGGTAGATAAACAGGATGATGATAAATTTTTGAAAGTCGATGTGGCAACCAGCTTGTTACAATCAGATGAGAATACCCTTTCCGAAGAACAAAAGGAAATTCTTAATACAGTGAAAAAGATCAACGTAGTTGCTTATAAAATCAAGGATGGAAATATGGCCGATTATGAAGCCGAGAAAGGGAAACTGGCGGCAATTGTTAGTCAGGAGAAGTATAAAACGCTAATGAAATACGGGTCTAAAAACAAAGGGGCAACCTTAAAATATCTTGGCGAAGAGGATGCGATTGATGAGGTTGTTGTCTTTGCAAGTGATAATGAACAAGGCTTTGCTGTATTTCGTTTGTCGGGTAATAATATGAGACCAGATCAAATAATGAAATTGATAGGTTCTGTTGAAAATGGAGATATCGATATTTCTAAATTATCCGGTTTAGGTGATATTTTTAAAATGTAAAAAATAGTTAACATTATAAAGAGCTTCCGTTAAGGGGGCTTTTTTTGTTTTTGGTCGAAAACCAATTTTTTAGAACATCCAATATCAGAAATGGTACGTACTTTGAAATGTGATATGCGAATGGTTTAAATAACTCCCCCGATTAATTAGATTCATTCACCAACCCGAGACCCATAACCTAAAATGGATAGGTTGTTCACAAAAAAAGGCTTCCTTAAATTGGAGGCCTTTTTCAGTTTAATAGAATGTTTTTAGATTGAGTTTTTTTGTTTTACTTCGGAAGTGATTTTTCGTATAGGAAAAAGAATGCTTCCATAATCATTCACAAATCCATGAAAACTTCCAAAATCCAATAGGTGGAGTTTCGAATTGTAATTAGATTCCCGTGTAATTAGACGGTGTAATAGCTCTCATTTCTTTTTTAACAGCTTCGGAAACTTCTAATGTTTCAATAAAGTCACCAATAGATTTCTGGTTAATCTTTTCATTCGTTCTGGTGAGTCCTTTTAGCGCTTCATAGGCGTTAGGGTATGCCTCACGTCTCAATATGGTTTGAATAGCTTCAGCAACCACAGCCCAATTATTTTCTAAGTCTTCGGCGAATTTAGATTCGTTTAGCAGTAATTTGTTTAATCCTTTCAGCGTAGACTGAAATGCAATTATAGTATGCCCAATTGGGACACCAATATTACGTAAAACGGTGCTGTCTGTAAGATCACGTTGTAATCTACTTACAGGTAATTTTGATGATAGATGTTCAAAAATAGCATTGGCAATTCCTAAATTTCCTTCACTGTTTTCAAAATCGATTGGATTCACTTTATGTGGCATGGCACTCGATCCAACTTCACCCGCCTTGATCTTTTGTTTAAAATAATCCATCGACACATACGTCCAAATATCTCTGTCTAAGTCAAGAATAATAGTGTTTATACGCTTCAAAGTATCGAAAAGCGCTGCCATATGGTCGTAATGCTCAATTTGCGTAGTAGGGAAGGAGTGGTGTAATCCTAGTTTTCCTTGTACAAATTTTGCTGCAAATCCTCTCCAATCAATATTTGGATAGGCTACTTTATGAGCATTAAAATTACCTGTAGCTCCACCAAACTTAGCGGCACTTTTTATATCGTTTAATAATTCGAACTGTTCATTTATTCGAACAACAAACACCTCTATTTCCTTACCCAAACGTGTTGGTGAAGCAGGCTGTCCGTGCGTTCGTGCGAGCATAGGAATATCTGCCCATTCTGTAACCAGTTCTTTTAGTTTGTCCAACAACTTAAACAACATTGGCACATATACATCATTCATGGCTTCCTTCAAAGAAAGCGGAATAGCGGTATTGTTAATGTCTTGCGATGTAAGTCCGAAGTGAATAAACTCCTTGTATTGTACCAAATTTAATCCGTCGAATTTTTCTTTAATAAAATACTCTACCGCCTTTACATCGTGATTGGTAATCGCCTCTGTATCCTTTATTTGTTGCGCATCAGCGATTGAAAAATTGAGATATAGATCCCTTAATTCTGAAAACAAACTCTTGTCAAAATCCTTTAATTGTGGCAATGGAAGTTCTACCAATGCTATAAAATATTCTACTTCAACCTGTACTCTGTATCGAATAAGGGCTTCTTCAGAAAAAAATGGAATAAGAGAAGCTGTTTTAGAAGCATATCTACCGTCGATAGGGGAAATTGCTTGGAGTGCGTTTGTGTTCATGTGTAAATTTTGAAAGCTGCAAAGATACGGAAGACTTAAGAGTTAGCCGATATAACTTGACAGTTTTTAAGAGATTCCTTTTTAAGAAGCTAATCCTGGCTTAATTATTTAATTCGTTCATTTTTTCCATTGATGAAAAAATGAACCAAAAAAATCTAGGCTTACGAAACTTTTTCTAAGTTCATCTTTCGGTGCCTAAATTTTAGAAACTCGCTTTCATAATGTAAACAAACATTGTAAATCTATTCGCTCAGACAGCCTAAAATTTAACGGCACACTCAATTCAAACTTTATGAAAAATTTTCGTAGGCTGAAAAGTAAAAATTCAATAATATCTTAAGATAATTTTAAAAATCTTAATCTGCCTTTAAACTATTTTGAGAAGTATTAAATTTCTCAATCTTTTCAAGCACATACTTTCCACGTGCCTTGTACGCCGGACTTCGTTGATGGATGTTGGCTACAATTATGGTTTGAAGTTCGGGAAGGATCCAGTCACTCTCTGTCCCTAGAAAATATAAAGAATGCATGGCATAAACTTCACAAGCCACTTTTTGGTCGGTGATTAACCAATCGAAACAACATTCCGTCATTATTTCCTTGTGTTGTTTGCTTAGTAGTATTCTAAGTTTTGGGTCTTTTTTTTTGAAATAAGTGATTGCTATCATTTCAGAAACCTTTGCCAAAGGTCGTAAGGCTTTTAAAATAATAATCGAGATGAGGAAAAAGAAGTTCCAGTCGTTCAAGGCATACAAATTCTAATATCCACGCAGCTTTATACGAAATTTCATCTTTCACATTAAAGCAGTGTTTGAGTAATTCTGAAAAAGTTTCTGGTCTATCCAACACCCAGTTTGCAACATCGAGACGGGTTTGTCTGTAGGCTTTTGTAATGTTGAGTTTTTCTGAAAGTGTTTCCGAAGCCATCTTAGTTCAGCATATTTAAATGAGCCACGACCTTAGGAATACCAGTAGTCGCCTTTTCTGAAAAAACCAGAATTCTTTCTGAAGTATGTAGCGAGGGATTGGGGTCTACAAAATATAATTGTGCCACTTCTGAAGCATATTGAATGAGTCCGGCCGCCGGATACACCTGCATTGATGTACCGACTATGATAATCACATCTGCTTTTTCAACGATAGAAATAGCAACCTCCATCATGGGAACCTCTTCCCCAAACCAAACAATGTGAGGTCGCAGTTGATGTTTGTTTTCGCAGTAATCACCAACAATTAGATCTGTACGCCATTCTATAATATCATTACGATCGCCTGTACTTCTCACTTTAAGTAATTCACCATGCAAATGAACGACTTTTGAACTTCCGGCTCTTTCGTGCAAATCGTCCACATTTTGAGTAATCACACTGACATTGTGATCTTTTTCTAAGTCCGCGATCGCCTTATGAGCCTCGTTAGGACGTACTTCCAATAGCTGTTTTCTTCTCTGATTGTAGAAATCCAACACCAAATCTGGATTTCGTTCAAAACCTTCCGGGGTTGCAACCTCCATAACATCATGGCCTTCCCAAAGTCCGTTGCTGTCACGAAATGTTTTCAATCCGCTTTCAGCGCTAATTCCGGCTCCTGTAAGTACTGCGATGTTCATAAACTTAAATTAAGTTACTAAGTTACTAAGTTATTTGGAAGAATTCAGAAGAATGAAGCACGAAGCTGGAAGCACTGCCGGGAAGCACGAAGCTGGAAGAAAGAAGAAAGAAGAAAGAAACAGGAAGCACGCAGCGGGAAGAAAGAAGGAAGAAATAAGAAGTGAGGAGTGTGGAGTGTGAAGTGAGTAATGAGGGGTAGAGTAAGGAGTAAGAAGTAAGAAGCAGGAATTGGCTGTCACTTCGAGTGATTTTAATACGACTAACAGGAGTTTTAAAATTGTATCGAGAAATGGTAGTATTAAAACTTAAACCACCACTTAGTCCTCAGATTTTAAATTTTAGAATTCAGCACCCAGCTCCCAGCACCCAACATCCAACTCCCAACACCCAGCTTCCAGCAGCAAAAGCATCATTTTATATCCAATAAAAACATGTCTATCTTAGCGATAAAAGTAAATTCTGTGGATATAGCCCTTTTAGAACATTTAAGAACATTCCTAACAGATAGACGCATTGATCTCTTTCATGAAGTCTTATCGAAGCGTACACGACATTTTACCGTGGTTACTGAAGATGTGTTTCAATTACATAATACAAGTGCGGTAATGCGTTCCTGCGATGTTTTTGGCATACAGGACCTTCATGTGGTTGAAGAGCGTTTGGGAAAGCGAATTGATAAGGAGATTGCAATGGGTGCGCAGAAGTGGGTTAGTTTGCATCGTTATAATCGGTTGGTAGACTGCACTGAGAAGTTACGTAAAGAAGGTTATCAGATCATCGCAACCACGCCACATGATGGTTCCACCTTATTACACGATTTTGATGTCTCTAAAAAATCGGCTCTTTTCTTCGGAACCGAGCGCGATGGACTTAGTGATACACTAATAAATCAGGCTGACGGATTTCTAAAAATTCCGATGCACGGTTTTACTGAAAGTCTTAATATTTCTGTGTCGGCTGCTATTATCCTTCAGAGTATTGTTACCAAACTAAAACAATCTAATGTGGATTGGATGCTTTCCGAAGAGGAGAAAATTGAAATCGAACTTGATTGGGCTAAAAAATCTATCAAGAGTTCGAGTGAAATAATTGAACTGTATCATAATCAGAAAAAACCGTAAATTTATGTACTAACTAAAACTTTAAACCATGTTCGTACTTTATATATTATTTGCCATTTTTGCTTTAATAATTATTCTCGCAATACTCGCTCCCAGGAACTACAATATCGAGCGACATGTAATTGTCAATAATGCTTCAGATGATACTTTCGATTATCTAAAGAAAGTGAAAAATCAGGACCTTTGGTCGCCGTGGAAAAAACGTGATCCAAAAATGGTGCAAACTCAAACCGGAGTAGATGGCACTGTTGGGTCTATAAATAGCTGGAAAAGTGATCATAAGCAAGTAGGAGAAGGAGAGCAGGAATTGATTCTGATTGATGAAGAAAATAAGAGGATAGAGTCTGAACTACGTTTCTTTAAACCCTTTAAATCGGTAAGTACGGGCTATTTTCTGGTTAAAGAATTAGAGTCAAATAAAACTGAAGTAACCTGGGGCTTTAAAGGAGTCAATAAAGTTCCTTTTAATATTATGATGCTATTTTATAATATGGATAAGACCGTGGGTAAAGATTTTGAAGAAGGTCTATCTGATCTAAAAAAAATATTAGAAAATTAATTTAACTTCACTATTGTAACATGTATCATTATGAAACAAAACATGGTAAGCTGGTTCGAAATTCCGGTGAGTGATATGGATAGAGCCAAAGCATTTTATGAGCAGGTTTTTAATCTTAAAATATCTGTTCAGGATTTTGGAGGCGTTGTTATGGGATGGTTTCCCAATGAGGGTGAGGCATATGGCGCTACTGGCACTTTGATAAAGAATGAAGGATATATCCCTTCGGAAAAAGGAACTCTGGTTTATTTCTCTTCGGAAGACGTACAAATTGAATTGAAAAGAATTAAGAAAGCCGGCGGAAGCATCCGTCAGGAAAAAACGATGATCTCTCCCGAGCATGGTTATATGGCGGTTTTTATAGATACTGAAGGAAATAGAGTAGCACTTTATTCTAAAAAATAAGATGTATTTATGAATGGATTGTTTAAAATCTACGGTTCTATTCGCATCAGAGAAAAGTAAAAAGTACTTTTGTGAATTTTATAAACGATTCCTATGAAATTAGTTTTTGCCACGCACAATCTGAATAAATACAAAGAAGTAAAGGCATTATTGCCACATCATTTTGAGCTGCTAAGTCTTACCGATATTGGCTGTGAAGAAGATATCCCTGAAACGGCAACGACAATTGAAGGCAATGCTATTATAAAAGCAAATTATGTAAGAGATGAGTACGGTTTAGATTGCTTTGCAGATGATACTGGCTTGGAAGTAAAGTCGCTAAATAATGAACCGGGAGTTTATAGCGCAAGATATGCGGGCATAGAAAACAATTCTGAAGCAAATATGAAGAAATTGCTTCAGAAATTGGACGGACATGATGATAGAAGCGCACGATTTAAGACTTCCATTGCGCTTACACTAAAAGGAGCTAACAATTTATTTACAGGAATTTGTGAAGGGATTATTGTCGCTGAGGCTAGGGGTGACAGAGGATTTGGCTATGATCCAATTTTTCAACCAACGGGCTTTGATAAAACCTTTGCACAAATGACACTCCTTCAAAAAAGTGAAATCGGACATCGCGGAAAAGCAATGAGACAGCTGATAGCCTATCTTTCCAAATGATATTCAGTAGTTTACAAAATTAATTGGCAGTCAATTAGTGTTAATTCTAAATAAAACAGTACCTTTGCCGCTTGAAATTCCGGGTCATAATTGATTATGATTTGTGGTTTACAGAAAATCCTCAGGGTGAGGTAGTGCATTACGAAGTAATAAGGTTTACATGTGTCGACTTACTTCCAATGAGCACACATAACTTTATACTTTATATATGACTAAATTTAAATCGTTAGGTCTTAACGATACGCTATTACAAGCAATTACTGATCTTGGGTTCGAAACCCCTTCCGAAGTACAGGATAAAGCAATCCCAATTTTATTAAAAGATGATGTCGATCTGGTAGCTCTGGCTCAAACCGGAACCGGAAAAACTGCTGCATTTGGATTTCCAATGCTTCAAAAAATAGATGTTGCGAGCAGGACTACGCAAGGTCTAATTCTTTCTCCTACAAGAGAGTTATGTATGCAGATTACCAACGAGATGAAAAACTACGGAAAGTACATGAAAGGCTTAAACGTAGTTGCTATCTATGGTGGTGCGAGCATTACAGATCAAGCAAGAGCCATTAAAAAGGGCGCACAGGTTATTGTAGCGACTCCTGGTCGAATGAAAGATATGATTAGTAGAAATATGATCGATATTTCGAAAATTGAATACTGTGTTCTCGATGAAGCCGATGAAATGTTGAATATGGGATTCTATGAAGATATCACAGAAATCCTTTCCTATTCTCCAAATGATAAGAGTACTTGGCTTTTTAGTGCTACTATGCCTAGAGAAGTGGCTACTATTGCTAAGAAATTTATGAATAACCCTATAGAGGTTACTGTAGGTTCTGCAAATGTTGGATCTTCTCAAGTTTCACATGAATATTATTTGGTAAACGCCAGAGATCGTTATTCTGCATTGAAGCGGCTTGCTGATGCACAGCCTGAGATATTTTCGGTTATTTTTTGTAGAACTAAAAGAGATACACAGAAGGTTGCGGAACAACTAATCCAAGATGGTTATAATGCAGGTGCTATACACGGAGATCTGAGTCAGAATCAACGTGATATGGTGATGCGATCGTTTAGAAATCGTCAAATTCAGATGTTGGTTGCAACCGATGTTGCAGCAAGAGGAATTGATGTGGATGATATTACCCATGTTATCAATTATCAGTTGCCAGATGAAATAGAGACTTACACTCACCGTAGCGGTCGTACTGGTCGTGCAGGTAAGACAGGGATCTCAATGGTAATTGTATCTAAGAGTGAAGTTCGTAAGATTTCGAGTATAGAGAAGAAGATTCAGAAGAAGTTCGAAAAGAAAGAAATTCCTTCAGGAGATGATATCTGTGAAAAGCAGTTGTACCATTTAGCGAATAATATCGCTTCAACTGAAATTAATCATGAAATTGATATTCACCTTCCGAAGTTAAACGAAGCATTGGCAGATTTCAGTAAAGAAGAACTGATTAAAAAGTTCTTTTCGGTAGAATTTACACGCTTCAATAACTATTATAAAAAATCTAAAGATCTTAATATTGAAGGTGGAAATTCCTCATATTCGGAAGATCAAAAAGATAGTACACGTTACTTTATCAATATTGGGGAGAAAGATGATTTCAATTGGATGTCTTTAAAAGATTTCTTAAAAGATTTACTGAACCTCGGTAAGGATGATGTATATAAAGTCGACGTAAAGGAAAGTTTTTCATTCTTTAATACAGACGAGAAACATCAGGAAATGGTGTTAAGTGTCTTTAATGAATTTGAACTTGAAGGACGAAGAGTTTCTGTTGAAGTTTCTAAGGATACAGGCCGTGGTGGTCGCGGAGGCGGAAGAAGCGGGGGAAGAGGAAAAAGTTCTCGAAGCCGAGACGATCGTGGAAGAGGAAGCGATAGAAAAAGAAGTGATGTTAGACGAGGAGAAAGAGAAGGTGGAGAGAGAAGCGGAGGTTTCAAAAAACGCAGTAGCGATTTTGGAGATAATAAGCCGAAATTTTCAGGAAAAAGACGTGGTAAATCGGCTAAGCCGGACTCGTCAGGAACAGGTGGAAAGCGTCGCAAGAGAGTTTAATTAGTCGTTAACTAAACTTTGGCACAGATTTTTAGTCTATAATTGTACATTTACAATGTGCTTACTATGAAGAGAGTTTTATTTTTACTTATTTTTTGTTTAGGAACCGGGCTAATCATGGCTCAGGAAGACAAGGATGTTATTATTGAAGGAAAAGTGTTAAACGATGCCAATGATGAAGCTTTGGAAAATGTTAACATTGTCAATCTTAACAAGGTTAAAGGTACTACAACCGATAGTGAAGGCGCGTTTAAAGTAAGAGCTGCAGTAAATGACACCCTTTATTTTTCATACTTGGGTTTTAAGTCTATTCGTGTTCGAGTAACAAACGACTGGTTAAAATACGGTGAAATTAAGATTAAAATGACCGAATTGGGAATCGCTCTTGAAGAAGTGGTGGTAAGACCAATTCAGTTAACTGGATATGTTGAAGTCGATGCGAGAATTATACCTATTTATGATAATTATCGATATCGTATTGCGGGACTAGGTTCCGGTTATGAAGGAGGTAGTACCCAACCAGGGGCTGTAAATAAAGTACTGAGTGCGATTTTTAATCCAGCAGATTTCCTGTATAATGTATTTGGAAAACGCCCTAAACAGATGCGTAAACTGCGTCAGATGAAGGAAGATGACGACATTAGGAACTTACTTCAATCTAAGTTCGATCGTGAAACTTTAATGGCGGTATTACAACTGGAACGCGTTGATATTGATGAAATACTTAATAAGTGCAGTTATTCTTCAGACTTTATAAAAACTGCCAATGATCTGCAAATATTAGATGCAATAAGTGAGTGTTATGAGCAATACAAGGTTTTAAATAGAGACCGAGGATAAGCTTGATGATGCTACAACAGTTAGTACATTACGGATTACATTTTATATTTCCAGGTCTTTTGGCCTGGATTTTTTTTAGGTCAAATTGGAAGAAAGCCTGGCTTATTATGATAGCAACCATGATAGTAGATGTGGATCATCTACTTGCGAGCCCAGTGTTTTCGGCAGATAGATGCAGTATTGGATTTCATCTGTTTCATTCGTATATTGCAATTGGCATGTTTGTTGTTCTACTCCTCTTCAAAAGAACAAAAATTATTGCGACAGGTTTATTGTTTCACATGATCACAGATTTAATCGATTGTTATTGGATGACGTAAACCTTGTTTATTTTTATTAATATTGTGTCACAGTTTCCTAACCAGAGAATGCTAGACGCTTAAATTTCCAAGTATGAAGAAATTAACTTTATTAGTTATGATGTTATTTGCTACCAGCATCATGACAAGTCAAAATGTAACCGTTGGCGAATTCCTAAAACTAAGTAAAATGAGTTTAGGTGAAATTCAGGAAGTATTAACAGAAAAAAACTGGCATTTCTACCAAGGTGTTGACGAAACTAAAGAAGTATTTGGTAATGTAAAGTTTGTATTCGATCGACCAGGTTTCAAAGTGGGAGATGCAGCAAAGTATTTTATCATATATTATTATTCGGAAGATGAAAATGCGAATGCTATCGAGATGTCTTTTAGAACAAAGCAGATTTTCGACTCCTTCACAGAACAGCTTGACAATTTAGATTTTAAATTATTTTCTTCCAAAACTGATAGCGGCAATATTATTAAAGTATATAAGCATAATGGCATGATTGCCGAAATTACCATTCCGCCAAATTTCGATGGTATGAGTAGTTATAAATTTATGTTCGCTACTAAAAAAGACTATAAAAAGATTCGAAGTAGTAACTAGTGGTTACTTCTATCGATGGTGATAGGGCTCGTTTTTAAGTATAGTAAATCCTCTGTATAGTTGTTCAATAATGAAAAGACGTACCATTTGATGTGAAAACGTCATTTGGGACAAAGATACTTTTCCGTTGGATCGATTGTATATTTCTTCCGAAAAACCATAAGGGCCTCCTATTACAAATACAAGATTTTTGAGTCCGCTGTTCATTTTTTTCTGTAGGTATTCTGAAAAGCCCACCGACGAATATGCCTTTCCCTTTTCATCCAGTAAGATCACGGTATCAGACGTATTGATACGTTTGAGAATTTCATTCCCTTCTGCTTCTTTTTGAAGTGCTTCGGAAAGATTTTTGGCATTTTTTATGTCGGGAATAATCTGAAGCTCGAACGATACATAGAAGCCTAGTCTTTTAGTATAATCATCCATTAACGACTGTAAGTTCCTATTGTCGGTTTTACCAATTGCGATCAGGTTTATTTTCATGTTTCAAAAATACTTGAAATATATTATGTTTTTTGCTTTAGAAGTTGGCTAAAATCCATTACTGCCAACTCTTTTTATTATTTTAGCTGAAATTATACCGCTATGATTTCAGAAAAACAATATAATAAGGAAATTGATCTAATTATTGCCAATGCGATTCGGGAGGATGTAGGAGACGGAGATCACAGCTCCCTTGCTTGTATTCCTGAAGATGCAGTGGGTAAAGCGAAGCTCTTGGTAAAAGATGAAGGGATCATTGCTGGTATTGAGTTTGCAAAGCAAGTATTCAATTATGTAGATCCAGGATTAAAACTAGATGTAAAGATAAATGATGGAGAAAGTGTTAAATATGGCGATGTATGCTTTTATGTCTCGGGGCTTTCTCAATCTATCCTTAAATCGGAACGGTTAGTGCTTAATGCAATGCAACGAATGAGTGCGATTGCGACTAAAACCAATGCATACGTGAAATTATTGGAAGGTACTAATACTAAAATACTAGATACTAGAAAAACCACTCCCGGCATCAGAGCACTGGAAAAATGGGCCGTAAAAATTGGAGGCGGGGAGAATCATCGATTCGCTTTATACGATATGATTATGCTTAAAGATAACCATATAGATTTCTGTGGCGGTATTACGAAAGCTATTGAAACTACTAAGGAATATCTTAGAACAAATAGTATGGGACTCAAGATTATTGTGGAGGCAAGAAATCTTCCGGAGATCGAGGAGATTTTAAAATCGGATGGTGTATATCGTATTCTTATCGATAACTTTAATTACGAAGACACTCGCAAGGCAGTGAAAATGATAAATGGAAAGTGTCTCACAGAATCGAGTGGCGGAATCACCTTAGAAACCGCCAGAAAGTATGCAGAATGTGGGGTCGATTATATTTCTAGTGGTGCCTTAACACATTCTGTATATAATATGGATTTAAGTCTAAAAGCAGTCTAAATGAGTGCTGAGGTTGAAGAAAAACTCAATAAAATTCCTATTGTAGGGACACTGGTAAAATTCCATAAGCTAATTAAGCTTCCGGGTTTTAATGGTTTGTCGTTATATGATCTCCTTGAAATATATATCACGGGAATTATAAAGGGTACATTTTCATCCAGAGCAAGTTCGGTTGCCTACAGTTTTTTTATAGCGATTTTCCCTTTTATTCTGTTTATAATGAATTTGATTCCTTATATCCCTATTGAAGGTTTTCAAACGCGATTTCTTATATTTATTGAAGATTTATTGCCGCCTCAAACCGCAGATTTCTTTTATCCCACCATTGCAGATATCGCAATGAATCCAAGAGGTGGTGGTTTGCTTTCGTTTGTAATTATACTTTCATTATTTTTAGCCGCCAACGGGGTAAACGCTATTTTTAGCGCTTTTGAGTATTCGGTACATGTAAATCTAAACCGCTCATTTTTCCGACAGTACACGGTGTCTATAGCCATTTCACTTATTTTGGCATTGTTGTTGTTAATAACGGTTGGAGTCATATTGTATGGCGAGTATATTGTAAATTCACTAAAAGGTGGTCACTATTTACAAAATGATCTTTTTTGGATTTCGGCTTTACAGTTAGTCGTCTTTGTGGTTATGATTTACATAATTATTGCATTACTCTATTATTATGGTACTGTAGAAGGAAAAGAGTCCAGATTTTTATCAGTTGGAGCTTTAGTGACTACATTATTATTTTTGCTAACTACCTATTTATTTGGGGTTTACATAAATAACTTTTCCCAGTATAACGAGTTATACGGTTCGATTGGTGCTCTATTAATAATGATGTTATATATTTGGATCAATTCAAACTTATTATTGCTGGGATTCGAACTAAATGTTTCGATACGACGATTGAAAGATAAATTTTAACACTAATTCTAATTTAAACTATTTACTCATGAAAAATCTATTATTACTTGCTCTTGCAATGATCACTATCAATACTTCGGTAGCTCAAACCCAAGTGGGGGAAGTAACATTGCCAAATTCAGTGAACTTTGGCGGACAAGACCTGCAATTAAATGGTGCGGGTATCCGTAAAAAAGCTATGGTACTGAAATTATATTCTGGCGGACTTTACCTTGCTGAAAAAGCATCTGATGCAAAATCCATTGTAAATGCAGATGAAACTATGGCAATTAAATTGGTGATTACTTCTGGATTTGTTTCAAGCGAAGCTATGAGTGAAGCTGTATCAGAAGGTTTTGAAGCATCGACAGGAGGGAATACCGCAGCCTTAGCCACAGAAATTAAAAAGTTTATCAGTTTTTTCAGTGCAGAGATCGTAGAGAATGATACCTTCGATATCACTTACCAAAAAGGAAAAGGAGCAGTTTGCTACAAAAACGGAAAGGAACTTGGTACTGTTAGTGGTATGGACTTTAAGAAAGCACTTTTTGGAATTTGGTTAGGGAATGATCCGGCAGATAGCAAACTTAAAAAAGCCATGCTCGGTAAATAATCCCTTAAACTAACCTATGAAAAACATATTTCTATTTTTTATCCTTAGCTTATTCGCAATTTTTTCGATTCAGGCGCAGGATGTTATTGGTACTTGGAAAACTATCGATGATAATACAGGTACTGCTAAATCGTATGTAGAAATATTTAAAGGTGATGACGGTAAGATTTACGGAAAAATTATTAAAATTTTTAATCCGGATATTCAAGAGGTACGATGTACTGAATGTAAAGGGGATGATAAAGACCAGCGTGTTATAGGATTGACTTTCATCCGTGGTCTTGAAAAAGATGGTGAAGAATATAGTGGTGGGACAATACTGAATCCTGAAAATGGGAAGCATTATAAATGTTTAATCGTTTTAGAGAACCCTAATAAGCTGAAAGTACGTGGTTATATAGGTTTTGAGATTCTTG
Organism: Ulvibacter antarcticus; assembly: GCF_003688405.1. Lineage (GTDB taxonomy): Bacteria > Bacteroidota > Bacteroidia > Flavobacteriales > Flavobacteriaceae > Ulvibacter > Ulvibacter antarcticus. The sequence goes on along the minus strand of NZ_REFC01000012.1, from coordinate 536,445 downwards.
GAAGAACCCAATACTGGATACGCGTCTCATAAAGTTTGTTTATAAATTAAAAGAAAGGCTGTTCATTTATTGATCAGCCTTTTTTACTTTTAGACCTTAGTCGTGAGTTTTGGTTCTCGGGTCTAGTCTCTTATATTGTAATCTAATCTTTAAATCAATTTCAGAATAAATCCATTGTATTTTATAGACGTCATACTTCCTATTCCTTTAAAACAAACATTTACCTACAACGTAAACAAGGATGAGGCTGCTTTTTTAAAGCAGGGAATGCGTGTCGCCGTTCCTTTTGGAAAATCGAAGCTCTATACTGGTATTGTATATGCAGTTTATAAGGATAGACCTCCTGCCTATGAGACTAAGGAAATTGACCAGATTCTGGATGAAACTCCATTAATTACAGCTCTCCAAATCCAACATTGGGAATGGATGGCTTCTTATTATATGTGTACGCTGGGAGAAGTGATACGCGCAGCGCTGCCAGGTGCTTTTTTACTGGAAAGCGAAACTATTGTTAGTTTAGCTTCGGAAACATACGAACACGAATCTGAATTAAGCAATGATGAATTTTTAGTGTTTGAAGCTTTGCAGCATCAATCTTCCTTGCATATAAACGATATAAGATCGATTCTGGATAGAAAAAACGTTGTTAAAGTGTTGCAGCAATTGCTTCAGAAAGCTGTGATATCTGTACAGGAAACACTTTATGAGCAGTACACTCCTAAATTGAAACGCTATGTAAAACTAGCAGTAGCGTACACTTCCGAAGAAAACCTAAAAGAGTTACTAGACACACTCAGCCGGGCACCTAAGCAGCGAGAAGTGCTTATGACGCTGTTTATGATCACCTCACAAGATAAAAAACCTGTGGAGGTAAAAACACTTCAAAAGAAAAGTAATACAACACCCGCCGTCATTAAAAGCTTGATCGAAAAAGGTATTCTAGAGGAGTATTTTGTACAAAAGGATAGAGTAGAATATACCGGAGAAAGTGATGCTGATATTAAAAAACTAAATGAGGCTCAGGAGAAAGCGTTTTCTGAAATAAAAACAAGTTTTGAGAAACATCAGGTTACCCTTTTACACGGTGTAACTTCCAGTGGTAAAACTGAAATTTACGTTCGTTTAATTGAGGAGGTGTTGGCTTCCGAGCGTCAAGTGCTATATATGCTTCCCGAAATTGCCTTAACCACTCAGCTTATTTCTCGACTACAGCTGTATTTTGGTGAACAGATCTCGGTCTATCATTCTAAATATTCGGTTAATGAAAGGGTAGAAGTTTGGAATAATGTTTTGGAAGGGAAATCGAAAGCGCGGATCGTAATTGGGGCTCGATCCTCATTGTTTCTGCCATTTCACAATCTCGGACTTATCATTATTGACGAAGAGCACGAACCCTCATTCAAACAATACAATCCATCACCACGCTACCATGCACGGGACAGTGCCATTGTTTTAGGGAATCTTCACAAGGCTAAAATACTTATGGGCTCGGCAACTCCATCTTTGGAGAGTTATCATAATGCCGAACAAGATAAATACGGTTTGGTGCATTTAAAGAAGCGCTTCGGAAATGTTTTGATGCCTGAAATTGAATTGGTGGATATTAAAGAAAAGCATCGAAAAAAAAGAATGAAAGGTCATTTTAGTGATCAATTGCTTGAAGAAATGACTGAAGCCCTTGCAAATAAAGAACAAATTATTCTTTTTCAGAATAGAAGAGGGTTTTCTCCGGTAGTTGAATGTACCACCTGCGGAATTTCACCACAATGTCCTAATTGCGATGTGAGTCTTACCTATCATCAATACAAAAAAGAGTTGCGATGTCATTATTGTGGATATCATATGGCAATGTTAATATCATGTATGGCCTGTGGAAGCGAGACCTTAGACACCAAAGGTTTTGGTACCGAGCAAATAGAAACTGAACTAAAAGCCTTATTCCCAAATCATACCACGGCCAGAATGGATCAGGATACAACTCGTGGAAAACACGCCTATGCTAAACTAATAGAACGACTTGATGAGCAAGAGATTGATATCTTAGTAGGAACACAGATGTTAGCTAAAGGATTGGATTTTAGAAATATTGGTCTTGTTGGAGTGATGAATGCAGACAACTTACTCAATTTCCCCGATTTTAGAGCGCATGAGCGAAGTTTTCAGTTGTTATTACAGGTATCGGGTAGGGCTGGGAGAACGCAGAAAAGAGGAAAGGTTTTGATTCAGACATATAATCCGTACCACCAGATCCTGCAACAGGTGAGTGTGAATGATTATGAGGGAATGTATAAACAACAACATGAAGAACGGTATCAGTATAAGTATCCGCCATTTTATAGAACAATTAAAATTATTTTCAAGGATAGGAACCTTCAGAAGATGCAAAATGCTTCAGTTTGGTTTGGACGTGCTTTGGAAATAAAATTAAAAGAAAATGTCCTTGGACCTGAACCTCCGCCGGTAGCACGAGTTCGCAATCAATACATTTCGAATGTACTCGTTAAAATTCCGAAGAAACAATCGTTAGCGAAAACCAAGGAGTATCTTAACAACGTTAAAAGGACCTTTACTTCCATAAAAGAATTTTCCACTGTCAAAATAACGATTGACGTAGATAATTACTAGGTAATTTAAAAAAGGAAAGTGTATTAGTTACGAATTGTGGCGGCCAAAGCTTCCACAAGATCTGCTTTACGATTACGACTTAATGGTAATTGCTCTTTGTCGAGCTCTATCACCTTACTGTTGTACCGTTCTACCTTATCTAGATTTACGATATACGATTTATGTATACGTAAGAATCTTTCAGATGGCAACAGAGCTTCGAAAGCCTTCATAGTAGATAATACTACAAGCGCATCGTGCTCGGTAACTAATTTGACGTAATCTCCAAGAGCTTCAATATAGCGAAGTTCATTGAGGAAGACTTTTCGTTTTTTAAGATTACTCTTAACGAAAATAAAATCTTCATCGTCGAAGCCTTCGTCGTTTTTAAGTTTGTAGTTTGTAATTGCCTTATGAACGGCATTTAAGAAACGTTCTTTCGAAATAGGTTTGCGTAAATAATCAACAGCATCGTAATCGAATGCTTTAAACGCATATTTTGTTTTTCCAGTAACGAAGATAATCTGTGGTTTTAATGTAAGATCATCTAAAAGGTCGAAACCTGAAAGTATTGGCATTTCAATATCTAAAAAGATAAGATCAATGTCTGTTGTAGCCAAACCCATTTTAGCTTCTATTGCATTATTGTACTCCGCAACCAAATTTAAGGCAGGGTGATTTTCAATAAGCTTTACAATAGAAAGTCGTTGCAGTGTAGAGTCATCTACTATGGCGCATTTAAGAATAGGTTTATCCACAGTTCAAGTTTTTCTTACAGCAATTATAACTAAAAATTCGATGAACTGCAACTTTTTTTAACTTTTGTCGTAAAAATCGTTCACTTAATCATAGCGTGTAAGAAAAACGATAACTTATTGATTTAGGGTTTGAAAATAATAAATAAAGTAGTATTTTTGCACGCTCTTGGCAAGGTGCCGAGTGAATTTTATAAATTTTAATAGATTTTTTATGAATCATTATGAAACTGTTTTCATCTTAAATCCCGTTTTATCTGAAGATCAGATAAAGGAAACAGTTAAGAAATACGAAGATATTCTTGTTTCTAAAGGTGCTAAGATGATATCCAAAGAGAATTGGGGGCTAAAAAAATTAGCTTACGCAATTCAACACAAAAAAAGTGGTTTTTACCATTTATTCGAATTCACTGTAGAAGGTGATGCTATTAATGACATGGAGGTCGAGTTTAGAAGAGATGAACGTGTTATGCGTTATCTTAATGTAGCTCTTGACAAACATGCTATTTCATGGGCGGAAAGAAGAAGAGTACGTGATAACAAAAAAACTGCATAAGCTATGGCAACGATTCAAGAACAAGCAAAAGGAAAGAAAGACGGAGAGATCAGATATCTTACTCCGTTAAACATAGAGACGAACAAAGCAAAGAAATATTGCATGTTCAAAAAATCCGGTATTAAATATGTTGATTACAAGGATGCAGATTTTCTTCTAAGATTCGTGAACGAGCAAGGTAAAATTTTACCAAGACGTTTAACTGGAACTTCTTTGAAGTATCAACGTAAAGTGGCTGTAGCTGTGAAAAGAGCACGTCACCTGGCACTTATGCCTTATGTAACCGATTTAATGAAATAAAAACCAGATAGAATATGGAACTTATATTAAAGAAAGACGTAGATAATCTTGGTTTTACAGATGATTTAGTGTCTGTAAAGAACGGATACGGAAGAAACTTTTTGATTCCTCAAGGACAAGCTGTTTTGGCAACACCTTCTGCAAAGAAAGTATTAGCCGAAACTTTAAAGCAACGTGCCTTTAAAGAAAAGAAAGTAATCGAAGATGCTCAAACAGAAGCAGATAAATTAAACGGACTAGAAATTAAAATTTCTGCTAAAACTGGTGAGGGAGACAAATTATTTGGATCTATCAACAATGCAGACCTTGCAGACGCTCTTGCAAAAGAAGGAGTGACTATCGAGAAGAAATTTATTTCTATCGCCGGAGGTACAATCAAACGTACTGGAAACTACGAAGCAACAATTCGTTTTCACAGAGATGTGATTTCAAACTTTGCATTCGACGTGGTAGCTGAAGCAAAATAGATTTAAGTACTATTATATATTACCCTCCATTGCGTAAGCTTCGGAGGGTTTTTTAGTTTTAGAGACCGGAGACCGGAGACCGGAGACCTGAGACATGAGACCTGAGACATGGGACATGGGACATGGGACAAAAGATAAAAGATAAAAGAGGAAAGACTAAAGAGGCAAGAGCATGTTTAGCCAAAATCAAAAATCTAGCATTCCATGAATCGAAAAATCTAATAATCCAACAATCTAATAATCCAACATTGAAATACACCCGACTTACAAAAGAACAATTCGAATCTTTAAACAAAGAATTTATTACTTTTCTAGCAACCCAGTCTATTACTGGTGATGAATGGACTACCATAAAAGAAAAACAACCCGAAGTTGCCGAACAGGAATTAGATATTTTTAGTGATCTGGTTTGGGAAGGGGTTCTGAAACAGGCTACATACCTGGAAAATATTTCTGCTCAACAACTATTTTTGTTTGAAGTGGGAGCTTCGGAAATGTCTCTAATTGTTGTGAAAGTCACAAACGAAGCACATGACATTACTTCCGCAGAAGGCTATAAATGGCTACAACAAAATTTCGCTTCAGATGAAGTCGAATTTTTCACATCTTCAAAGGCCTTTTCCGAAGATAAAAATGCCGATATATTTGGACTCATCAAGCAAGGTGCCGCAATCACCAAAGGAGAATTGTACCGATTTTTCGAGAAATTTGTTGATTAGTTAAATTCAGAAGAAAGAAGAAAGAAGAAAGAAGAAAGAAGAAAGAAGAAAGACTGTTTTGTCACTTCGAGTGATCCGCCAGCGGCGGATAGTATCGAGAAGGAGTGATTTTTAATGACCAGCGGGAATTAATCCCGAGGCTTCGAGAGTATCGAGAAGAAGTAGAAAGAGTTTTGAAAAGGAGAATTATAATTTTGACTACTGACTACTGACTACTGACTACTGACTACTCATACCTCAAACTCTCCACTGGATCTAGTTTCGCTGCTTTTGCGGCCGGATAAGAACCAGCAATTACCGCAACAATAAAAGTGATGATAGTAGCCCAGATCATCGCCGACCAAGGGAGTGAGAATTCGAAATCCAATGCTTTGGCAAATCCGAAGCCTGTTAGTATTCCAAGAATAATTCCGAGGATACTTCCAAATTGACCAATCACAATGGTTTCAATAAAAAACTGAGTGGAAATCGTGGAACTTTTAGCACCTAATGCTTTTCTAACGCCAATTTCTCGGGTTCTTTCTGTCACTGAAACCAACATTATGTTCATTAAGGCGATTGAGGAGCCTAAAATTGTAATGATACTAATAATCCATGCGGCAACTTCCAGATAGCCGGTAATCGTAGCTATGCGATTAATAAGGTCATCGCTGCGTTCAATTCCGAAGTTGCTTTTCTCTATCGGATTCAACCCGCGAACGTTCCGAAAAGTAACTATCGCTGCATCCTGAGCGCCTTGCATCATTTCTTTATCATCTACCTTTATGCTAATCGTATAATCGATATTAGGCTGTGTAAAAATCCCTCTAGCTACTTGTATTGGAATAAGTACTTTGAGATCCTGATTATTTCCGAAGGTGGCGCCCTTCGATTCCAAAATCCCAACTACTTTAAATTTTACACCGCGAATACTAATCGTTTTATTAAGCGGATCATCATTAGTGAATAGATTCTTTAAAAAATCGGAACCTATTATACAGACCTTATTATTGTTCTCTATATCGAAAATATTTAGGTTTCTTCCTTGCTCTATCTTGGTACCGGTGTTATCGAGGTAATTTTCATTAATACCTAAAACCTGAACTTCGGGATCGGTTTTTTCGTTCTCGAATTTCACTTCGGCACCTGCCGTTCCCATAAATGAAACTGACGTTTTGGTAAAAGGGAAGGAATAAGTGTCAATAAATTCACGAACGTCATTATAGGCAATTACCGGATTAATTTTTTCACGTTCCCCGCCTTGACGTTGTACTGTAAACTCGTATCGCTGAATATTAAAGGTGTTAGAGCCCATAGAGGAGAAGTCACTCGAAATGGTGTTTTCTAATGCTTTTACTGCGCTTAAAATCCCAACTAAAGCCCAAATCCCAATCCCAATAATAATAATGGTGAGAATCGTTCTAAGAAGCTGTGTTCTAATGGAGTCCAGTGCTATACGCACATTTTCGCGAAACAGTGAAAACATAGGGTCGGTCGAAGTATTTATCGTTAGACTATAAAGCTACGATAATGTTACAATTTCTCTAATTATTTAAGATATTTGCATCCTAAGAAGTAAGATCGCTATGCTCTTAGATATAAGACTGCTCCGCTTTTAGATAAAAGACTTAAGTCATAAGACAAAAGCCTTGATCTGTTGAGGAAAGGATTTATAGATCCTTTTAAAATTAATTTGAATTAAATAGGCTGCTTATATTTTATTACCAAGTGATTGAGTAGTTTTTAAACATCTAACATCTAACATCTAACATCTAACATCTAACATCTAACATCTAACATCTAACATCTTGAAAAAACCAAGCATTCCCAAAGGCACCCGTGATTTTTCTCCCGAAGAGGTAGCGAAACGCAGCTATATTATGAATACCATAAAGAGCTGTTTTACTTCTTACGGTTATCAGCCTATTGAGACACCTTCGTTTGAAAAATCTGAAACACTTCTTGGAAAGTACGGAGAAGAAGGGGACCGACTTATATTCAAGATCCTCAATTCTGGTGAAAAGGTGAAAAAGGCAGATTTACGAGCTTTAGAAGAAGGAAATTTGGCTAGATTTTCGAATTCACTTGCCGAAAAAGCATTGCGATATGACCTTACCGTACCCTTCGCGAGATACGTTGTACAACACCAAAATGATATAACATTTCCTTTTAAGAGGTATCAGATTCAGCCGGTATGGAGAGCCGATAGACCACAACACGGTCGCTTTCAGGAGTTTTTTCAATGTGATGCGGATGTGGTGGGATCAAAGTCTCTTTGGCAGGAAGTGGAGTTGGTTCAGTTGTATGATGCTGTTTTTTCTAACTTGAGACTCGACGGAGTTACCATAAAATTAAACAACCGTAAAATTTTAAGTGGGATTGCTGAAGTGATTGGCGCCGAGGATAAGCTGATCGATTTTACCGTTGCCTTAGATAAACTAGATAAAGTAGGGGAAGAAGGTGTAAAAAAGGAGATGCTTGAGAAAGGAATTTCTGAAACTGCACTTACTAAATTACAACCTTTATTTTCTTTCTTCGGAAGTGCTTCTGAAAAGTTAGCACAGTTAAAAAAATTATTAACTACTTCTGAAATCGGCCTAGAAGGAGTTTCAGATTTGGAATTTATTGTCGCTTCGGTTGAAACACTTGGTTTGCAAACCGCAGCTCTTGAGATCGATGTAACACTCGCACGCGGACTTAATTACTACACAGGAGCTATTTTTGAAGTAGCGGCCCCTTCCGAAGTAAAAATGGGAAGCATAGGCGGTGGCGGACGTTATGATGACCTTACCGGCATCTTCGGAATGAAAGATATTAGCGGCGTAGGTATCTCTTTCGGATTAGACCGAATTGCCCTCGTCCTGGAAGAATTAGACTTATTTCCTGAAACTGTTTCAGAAAATACAAAGGTGCTTTTTATCAATTTTGGAGAAGCAGAATCTTTGTATGCTATGAAAGCAATCACTAAGCTTAGAAGAGCAAATATCCCTTCAGAATTATATCCTGATGCAGCTAAAATGGGGAAACAAATGGGTTATGCTGATAAACGGAATATTCCATTTGCGGTACTCGCTGGAGACAATGAAATGGCTTCAGAAACCTATACGCTTAAAAATATGAAAAGCGGGGAGCAACAAGAGGTTAGTTTTGATGTGTTAGTAGCTAAATTGAAATAATGTTCGATACTCAATACTCAGTATTTTAACAAAATCACAATAGACTTTTAGAAAGTATATACAAATTCTCCTCCCCTTTTTTTAAGGGGAGGTGCCAACGGCGGAGGGGTAATTCTCCTCCCTTTTTTTTAAGGGGAGGTGCCGAAGGCGGAGGGGTAAAAAACATGAATTTTAACGGAAGCTCATAAATATATTTCAAATCAACTCCCAACTCCCAACTCCCAGCATCCAGCATCCAGCATCCAACTTCCAGCATCCAGCATCCAACTATCAAGAGTGAGCGGTGAACATTGAGCAGTGAACCTTAAGTTTCATTTAACTTTCCTTCTATCTCCTTTCATTTAAACCATAAAACACTTATATTCAATAGGTTCACATTAAATATATTCATCATGAAAAATCAACTACTCGTCTTCCTTATGTTAATCTCTATAGTTTCATCAGCTCAAATAGTAAATATCCCTGATCCTAATTTTAAAGCTGCTATTTTGGAATCCAATGTTGACTTGAATGCCGATGGTGAAATTCAAGTAAGTGAAGCCGAGAATGCTGGAGTGATCATCGCTAATAGTAGAAATATTTCTGACATTACAGGAATTGAAGCTTTTGTCAATATTAGTCGGTTGTATTTGAGTTTCAATAACTTGACAACGGTAGATTTCACTAACAATCCCATATTAGAGGAGTTGCTGATAGAATATAATCAATTGGAAACGCTCAATATTTCTAATAATGACCAATTAAGACGGTTATGGTTTACAGGTAATAGCATTTCGGAATTAGATCTTTCGAACAATCCAAATATTGAAATACTCTGGGGATCGAACAATGAACTTGTGGAGTTGGATGTAACTCAAATACCAAGTTTGGCATCCTTAAGTATGGGAAATAATCAGCTATCAACTATTGATGTGACCCAAAACCCTATCTTGTCTAATATTGATCTTGTAGCTGGAAATTCCTTCACTGAATTCGATTTCTCGCAAAATCCACTGCTCTGTTCAGTAACCGTTGGAAGCAATAATTTTCTGGAATATATCAATTTAAAAAATGGAGGAAATACCTTATTAGTAGAAGGGAATACGTGTTATTGGGGATCTGGGCACAGTAATACTATTTTACTTGCTACGAATAATCCAATTCTAGAATCAATTTGTGTGGACGATATCACTTTTGCTGAAAATAACTTTGCACATATTCCGCCACAAACCGTTTTTGTCGATTGTTTATTAGAAATAACTGATTTTGAAACCTCTTCGATTAGCATTTATCCTAATCCTGCTTCAGACTATTTTACTATAGAAGCTAATGCTAAAATAAATTCGATTGAAATCGTAAATGTACTTGGTCAAACACTGTTTTCAGAAAAGACAAACAATTCAGAAGAAACAATAGATATTTCCTCTTTGAGCGCCGGAGCTTACTTTGTAATGATAACTGCCGATAATATTACGGGTGTATTTCAGGTGATAAAAAAGTAATTTACCAAATTATCATCCAACTAATTCAAAAGACTTCTCAATAACTCCTCCCCTTATTTTAAGGGGAGGTGCCGAAGGCGGAGGGGTTTTTACGTCCTGCTACAAGTCTGCCTTTTTTTTTAAAATGCTTACAATACGTTTAATCCTTCAAAAGCAGACTAGAATACTATTCCAGAGTTATGTAAGTAGCCTAAAACCCACTATGTATAAATGATTAATTTTCTATCAAAAAATTAGACCTAATATTTGCGCTACTCCATTTTGTTACTATCTTTGCAAACTTAAAATACGGCGAGGTAGCTCAGGTGGTTAGAGCGTCGGATTCATAACCCGGAGGTCACGAGTTCAAGTCTCGTTCTCGCTACAAAAATCCCTTTCAGTTTGAAAGGGATTTTTTTTGTAAATAACTATGTCGAATGATCTAAAAAATCTAATCCCTTTCTTTTTAGGTTTGTAATTAAATCTATATATTGGGCTCAGCTAACAATAACTATGGACGAAAAAATTAAATACGAAATGGAGTTTCCAATACACGTTTCTCCAACGCTGTTATATCAATATATTTCAACGCCTTCGGGTATGTCGGAATGGTATGCCGATAATGTCAACTCACGTGGTGAGTTTTTTACTTTTATATGGTCTGAAAGTGAAGAAGAAGCAAAATTGCTGAGTAAGAAAAGTCCGGAACGGATAAAATTTAGATGGGTTGAAGATGAAGGCACCGATTTCTTTTTTGAGCTTCGCATACAAGTAGATGAAATAACTAAGGATGTATCCTTAATGATCACCGATTTTGCTGAAGAAGACGAAGTTGAAGAGGGTAAAATGCTGTGGGAGAACATGATTTCTGAGTTAAAACAGATTCTAGGCTCATCCTAATAAAACTATATAAATTCAATATCTTTGCGCCGTCTCAATAAAATGGGACGGTTTTTTTTATGATAAATCTTAACGGAACAATACTCAAAAAATCAGATGCTTCAATAAGTCCGGATAACCGTGGTCTAAATTATGGAGATGCAGTTTTTGAAACCATTAGAGTTTCGGCTGGAAAAGTGCTTTTTTGGGAAGATCATTATTTTCGTCTCATGGCTTCAATGAGAATACTACGTATGGAAATCCCCATGTCGTTTACCTTAGAATATCTTGAAGATGAAATTTTTAAAACCATCGCTACACTTTCCGAAGACATGGATGCTGTAGGGCAGGTGAAAAATGCAATCAGAGTTAAAATTCTAGTGTGGCGTGAAGAAGGAGGGAGGTACCATCCATCGACGAACGATGTTTCGTATATGATTACTTCGGAAGAATTGGATGCACCGTTTTATACACTAAACGACATATTTTATGAAGTAGAACTTTTTAAAGATCACTTTATAACTTCCGGATTGCTTTCTACATTAAAATCCAATAACAAGATTATAAATGTGTTAGGAAGTATTTTTGCTTCGGAAAATGACTATCACAATTGTCTACTACTTAATGAAAACAAACAGGTTGTTGAAGCGCTAAATGGCAACCTTTTTTTAGTGAATGGTACCAATATTAAAACACCACCATTAGCAGATGGATGCCTCAATGGTATTTTACGAAAACAACTCATAGCTATTTGCAAACAACTACCCGATTATACTTTAGAAGAAGCTTCAGTATCACCATTCGAATTGCAGAAAGCGGATGAAATGTTTACGACCAACGTAATTATGGGGATTCAACCCATCACAAAATATCGCAAAAAAGAGTACACTAACAAAGTAGCAAAAGAGTTGTTGGCCAAATTAAATCTGAAAGCTAGATTAGGATAAGAAATCTATTAATTAAATGAAGGGTTTTCGGGGGCATTAGACCAAATTACATAGTCACCACCAAATTCTATCATCTTCTCTTTCCAAAAATCATCGTTCGATTTTCCGATGATATCATTTTTATAGTCATTGGGAACTACCACCCAGCTATTAACCTGTAATTCCTGCTCTAATTGCTCGTTAGCCCAGCCCGAATAGCCTAGGAAGAAACGAATTTGATCTGACTTTAATTTATTCTCCTGCAATAATCCTATAATCGCCTTAAAATCACCGCCCCAATAAATGCCGTTCGAAATTTCAATACTATCTGGAATGATTTCGGGAATTCTATGTATAAAGTATAAATTGTCTTGCTCTACAGGACCGCCATTATATACCTTTAAATTCGAATTTACCTCAGGGATAAAGTCTTTTAATCGGTATTCTAGAGGTTTGTTGAGAATAAACCCCACCGATCCACTTTCGTTATATTCGGCTAACAACACGACAGATCTGTTAAACGAAACATCTCCAATTATCGTCGGTTCCGCTACAAGAAGAACACCTTTTGTTGGTTTAAGCGTTGTCATTTGGTTGGTTTTAGTTATTTAAATCTAATTAAATAATTTTTAATTAACCAATTTATTGTGTATAACTTCCCACTATAACGGCAAAAACCCTCTTTTGACTATCAAAAGAGGGTTTCTGTATAAAATATTTATTACAATTTAGTTCACACTACTTTGTAAATCTGAACCTGCTTTAAATTTCACTACTTTTTTAGCAGCAATTTTAATAGTCTTTCCAGTTTGTGGGTTTCTTCCTTCTCTTGCAGCTCTTTTAGATACTGACCAAGATCCGAAACCTACTAATGAAACTCTGTTTCCTTTTTTAAGTGACCCTTGTACGTTACCTAAAAATGACTCTAATGCTTTTTTAGAAGCAGCTTTTGTAATTCCGGCATCAGCTGCCATTCCATCGATTAAATCTGATTTGTTCATAGTTTGATAAAATTAAATTGTTGATTAAACTTTAATAAATTGCTATACAAATTTAACAGGAATATCGGTTCAGGCAAGTAATAGCGCGCTAAATAGGCGTATTTGTTGATAACTTCGGGAGTTTGTTAATAAACACAGCGTATTTTGTAGGAATTTTGGGATTCCAATGGTAGTAAGGCTTTACATAAGTTTTGCTTCCTCACTAAAAGAATATCCATTTAAGAGCGCACTGATCTCCATTTTTCGCTTTCCAGGAAGTTGGATTTCCGTAATATTAAGGTAACCATCTTTTACTGCTACTTTCATTTCTTTTTTACCCGCCTCGATAAAACCAATTGCCAAAATATGCTCTTCCTCTTCAAATGTAGCCGCGTATATTTTTACCTTTAGTATTTCCTCATTATTCGTAAGTTCACACCATGCTACAGGATAAGGAGACAGCCCTCTAATTAAGGCATCTATTTCCAAACCACTTTTGGTCCAATCGATTCTGGTATTTTCGGATGTGAGTTTTGGAGCTTCTTTTAAGATGTCACTTTTTGGCTGTGCAATAGTTTTTACATCGCCGTTTTCAATATAAGTCACAGTTTCAACAACAAGCTCACTTCCTATCTCCATTAAGCTATCATGTAAACTTCCAACATTCTCAGTATCCTTGATTGGGACTTCCGACTTTAAGATTATCTCTCCGGTATCAATCTTTTCATCAATAAAGAAGGTCGTAACTCCGGTTTGTGATTCTCTGTTTATAATAGCCCAGTTTATTGGAGCCGCGCCACGATATTGAGGTAAAAGTGAAGCATGAAGATTAAATGTACCATATTCCGGCATCGACCAAACAACTTTCGGAAGCATCCTAAATGCCACAATGATCTGTAGGTTTGCATTAAATGACCGCAATTCTTCCAGAAAAGCATCCGATTTTAAATTCGTAGGCTGTAATACTGGAATGTCCTGAGAAACGGCATATTCTTTCACTGCCGATGAGCTTAACTTCCTACCTCGTCCGGCGGGCCTGTCGGGTGCTGTTATAACCGCTACTATGTTCTTTTTTTCTTCAATTAGTTTTTGAAGCACACCAACTGCGAATTCGGGGGTTCCCATAAAAACAATACGTAAATCTCTCACAGTTTTTCTTTTTGCTAGTGTTATTTGTCCGTTTAATCGGTTTCGGCTATACCTTATATATAGTACTCATTTTTATTATTTACCTTGATCATTTCCGAAGCCATCAATAATTCCAACACCTTTACTACTTCCGACTCGGTAAAAATAAGTTTTTCTGAAAGCTCTCGCGAACTCATTGGCCTTTCTTTTAAGGCATTTTTTATTTTATCTGAAATGTCTCTGACTTCTTTTTTGCTAAGCGGAGTGTTGTTTTTAATACAAACCGAACAAACTCCACAAGCTTCTGAATTTTTTTCCCCAAAATACTGCACCAACTGAAGATTCCTGCAAACTGTATCATTAGCGACATAATCGAGAACAGCCTGCACCTGATTTTTTTTCTTTTCATTTAAAGCATTCACTTCTCTCGCCACAACATTAATGGTTTTATCATCTTCTCTCGGGACCAAAAACGTAAGTGAAGCGTCGGTAATATGTAAAGTGAGTTCCAAAAGTTCCTTTTGTTCCATTTTTTTTACTTCGGAAATGATATCGGATATATTCTGCCCCGATTTTTTTGAAACCAAATCCAGATTCACAGCGGTGGGTGCTTCAAAAATACCGCCATACAACCTAAGAATTGTCTTTCCAATAATAGAAGCCTTTACGTCAGTTTCAAAATAATCCAGCAAAGTTTCCGAAGGCACTAAAAAACGAAGTATAGACCTCCTTCCAAATTCTTTAGTGAGTTGTATAATTGTCAATCGATCCAAAGTGTTCAATGCATTGTAAGCTAATAAAGTGTTCAGTTTGTAGGTCTCACAAAAATTTGAAAAACTAAAACTAAACTGCTCATACTCCCCTTCACCATAGGATATCTGAAAATAATTGTGCAGGTTTCTATATATAGTTTTGAGATCTTTTGGGGTCGCTAACGAGTCAATAAACTGCTTTTGCACTAAAATTTTATCGTACGAATTAAACACTATTACCGCAGTTGCATATTCTCCGTCACGTCCCGCCCGTCCTGCTTCTTGAAAGTAACTTTCCAGGCTTTCCGGTAATTGAATATGTATCACAAACCGGACATCCGGATGATCGATTCCCATACCAAAGGCGTTTGTAGCGACCATCGTGGATACACGACGATTTTTCCAAGCTTGAAAGCGGGAATCCTTGTCTTTGGCCGAAATTCCGCCGTGGTAAAATGTACTTGTAATTCCTAAATGATTCAGCTGATTGTTAACTTCTACCGCACTCTTTCTGCTTCGGACATATACAATGGCAGATCCCGGATTATTTTTAAGAAGTTCCTGAATACGATACAATTTATCGTCTTCCTCCAGCACCCGATACGACAAGTTTTTCCGAAGAAAAGAGTCCTTAAATATATTTGGAAGTTCAAGGTGGAGTTCCGAAATAGTATCTTCAAGTACCTCGGGCGTTGCAGTGGCAGTTAACGCAATCACCGGTGCCAAAGGGCGAATCTCTCTAAGAATGGTGATGTTTTTATAGGCAGGACGAAAATCGTTCCCCCACTGTGAAATACAATGCGCCTCATCGACCGCGATTAGATTAACGTTCATTTGTTTAATGGCATTCTGTACCATTTCAAGCTGTAATCTTTCCGGAGAGAGATATAAAAATTTATAATTTCCGAAGATTGCATTATCCAGTAAAACACTAAGGTCATGAGGCGTTATCCCTCCCGAAATTGTAAGCGCCTTTATGCCTTTTTCTTTTAAAGATTGCACCTGATCATTCATTAAGGCAATAAGGGGTGAAACGACGATACATATACCAGCATTGACCAGGGCTGGCACTTGAAAACAGATTGATTTCCCACCGCCGGTAGGAAGTAAAGCTACAGTGTCCCTTCCGTCCAACAATGAGTTGATAATCTCCTCTTGCTTTGATCTAAAGGAGGTGAATCCCCAATAGCGTTCCAGAATTTGGATGGGCGTTTTCAAAATAGTTTTTTCAAATGTTGTACGATGTATTCACATCGGTCTTGCACTGGTCCTGTAGGTACTTCAATAACTTCATAGTTGTAATTTCTATAGCCTTTCAGTAAAAAATCGTACACTTTTTCAGCTTCTTCATAAGATTCATAGCGTTCGTTATCTTGTTTGTAAATAGACTTCCAGGGAGGAAGTAAGAAAATAGTGTCGTATCGATTTGTTTGACAGGTTTCTGAAAAGTTTTTCGGATAATGAGAACCAATATAATCCATATAAGCTGTTACGTCCGGCATTCCTCGATCGAAGAAAAGCAAGCCTTTTTGATTTTCTGAAGCCGACATAAACTGCTTATATCTTCCTTCTAATAATTTCTGACTAAATAGCAACGGATTCGTTAAAAATAATTGTTCAATTCCTTCTTGCTGAGCTTCTCGAATCACATCGCGAGATATCTCATGGATACAATTGTAGCCTTTATTTTCTAGATGATGTATTAAAGTGGTTTTTCCAGAGCCCGGCCCTCCGGTAATGACAATTCTTTTTGTTTTCAATCGTTTCCCTTTTAATGAAATTTTGCTGTAAAGATCTAAGTCAGCTTTTTTAGTATCTGTGCTTTAGAATTATAGTAATTGCAAGCTTCGGTTAGCTTTACTTATTAGACAAAGTTCGTAAATATTTATTGATACTGAAAACCTATCTTTGTAGTAATAAATTGAAGAAATCAAATGAAAGAAGACGAAAAAACGAATGATTTTTACGCCCGCTTAGAAGAACAACTAAAGGGTGATACAAAGTGGCCAGCACCTTATTTATTTAAGTTTATAGTACCTTCGGAGCTTGAAAAGATCGCAGAAATTGAATCCATTTTCGATAAAACTGACGCCGTTATTAATACAAGAGACTCATCAAAAGGCACTTATACAAGTATATCTATTAAAGTAACCATGGAATCGCCGAAGGCAGTTATTGAAAAATATCGTGAAGTTTCTACGGTTGAAGGCGTAATTTCCTTATAAATTTAGTATTTTGCGTACCGTATTACTCGCCCCGGCAAATACCTTAGATTCAGATCGACATCTGTTGTTCTTTCATAAGGTTGTTCCGAATTAAAGAATACTTCCTAATACTTACATTTTGATACAAGACATAGAATACAATACAGAACGACCTAAACTCATTATTCCCGAGTATGGACGTCATATGCAAAAAATGGTCGATCAGGCCGTTGCAACCGAAGATAGAGTTGAACGCAATAAAATAGCGAAAAGCATTATTGCCGTAATGGGAAATTTAAACCCCCACTTAAGAGATGTGCCGGATTTCCAGCCCATGCTTTGGGATCAGTTGTTTATTATTTCAGATTTTAAACTAGATGTTGACTCTCCTTTTCCAATTCCAACCCGTGAAGAATTAGCGGAACGCCCTGAACCTTTAGATTATCCACAGAATTTTCCAAAATATCGTTTCTACGGAAATAATATTAAACGAATGATTGATGTAGCTGTTGGATGGGAAGAAGGCGACAAAAAAGAAGGTTTAATTCTTACCATTGCCAATCATATGAAAAAATGTTTCCTTAATTGGAACAAAGATACGGTTGAAGATGACGTGATTTTTAATCATTTGTTTGAACTTTCAGATGGAAAAATAAACCTAAAAAATAGCGATGAAGACCTTTCTGATGCTTCAGCTTTACTAAAATCTAAAAAGCGCTACAGTAGTACTTCGAGCACTTCAGGAAAAAAGAATTACAAAAGCAATTCGAATCGAAATACAAACCGTAAGCGTTACTAAAATATCTGCCATAATTTATGGGAACTTTTCAAATTGAAGGTGGGCATAAACTAAAAGGATCTATCCGCCCCCAAGGAGCCAAAAACGAGGCTTTACAAATACTCTGTGCCGTTTTACTTACTTCGGAAGAAGTCATTATCGAGAATATTCCCGATATACGTGACGTCAATAAACTTATTGGAATTCTAGGCAACTTAGGCGTAAAAACCCAGAAACTAGGAAAAGGTAAGTATGCTTTTAAAGCAGATGACTTAAATCTAGAATACCTGGAATCTGAACTTTTCAAAGAGGAGGGAAGCTCACTTAGAGGTTCTATCATGATTGTTGGTCCTTTATTGTCTCGCTTCGGAAAAGGATATATACCAAGACCGGGTGGAGATAAAATTGGAAGACGTCGACTAGATACTCACTTTGAAGGGTTTATTAATCTTGGAGCTACTTTCAGATATAATAAAGAAGAACGTTTTTATGGGGTTGAAGCTCCTAACGGACTTACCGGCGCCTATATGCTATTGGATCAGGCTTCTGTAACGGGGACGGCCAATATTGTGATGGCTGCTGTTCTCGCTAAGGGAACTACTACCATTTATAATGCTGCATGTGAACCTTATTTGCAGCAACTTTGTAAAATGCTAAATTCCATGGGTGCCGATATAAAAGGTATTGGTTCTAACTTACTTGTTATTGAAGGAGTAAAGAAACTTGGTGGTTGTAAACATCGTGTGCTTCCGGATATGATCGAAATTGGAAGTTGGATTGGCTTGGCAGCTATGACACATAGTGAAATCACAATTAAAGATGTGAGTTGGGAAAATCTTGGACTTATCCCTGATACCTTTAGAAAACTAGGTATCACACTTGAAAAACGAGGTGATGATATTTATATTCCTGCACATGAATCTTATGAAATTCAAGGATATATCGACGGATCGATCTTAACAGTGGCGGATGCTCCTTGGCCCGGATTTACACCGGATCTATTGAGTATTGTATTAGTCGTTTGTACGCAGGCAAAGGGTAGTGTTTTGATACATCAAAAGATGTTTGAAAGCAGATTATTCTTCGTAGATAAACTCATCGATATGGGCGCAAAGATAATTTTATGTGATCCTCATCGTGCGACTGTAATAGGGCATAATTTTACGTCGGCCTTAAAAGCAACGACGATGGTGTCTCCAGATATTCGAGCAGGTATTTCTTTGTTGATTGCCGCTTTATCTGCTAAAGGAACCAGTATTATACATAATATCGAACAGATAGATCGAGGGTATGAGAATATTGATGAAAGATTAAGAGCTATTGGTGCGAAGATCACCCGAACGGAAAGCTAAACCAAAAAGATAAAAATTTACAAGCACCCTATATTTAATAAAGTATAGGGTGTTTTTTAATTATATAAGTACTTTATGAAACATCCTTCCCCAACTCTTCCTTCGAAGTAAGGGAATACTTTGTTACGTCTCCATTTGAGAGGAGATACAGAGGGATGTTATTGGGTGGTGGTGGTAAAGATTTATTAACTAAGAAACATTCCTATTCTTGTTAATTTCATCTTGTAGCTTCCTTCTTAATTGCTGCTCGTTTTCCAAAGTCTTTCTTCGGTGGGCGTCAAATTCACTTTCTGTCTCATCAAGTCTCAATTTGGCATCCTTTGTTACCGCATGACTATTTTTAAATTTATAAAATAAGAAAGCGAGTATTGCAAGTAAAACAAGTACAATAGACCACATAACGGTATTGTAAGTGGATTTTTGTGTAAGTATACCGATAAGTTCTATACCGTCTTCTTTCTCTTTGGAAACAGATAAATTATCCTGAGTAGTGGCGAGTGTTGCCTTAAGAGTAGAAATTTCAGTCTTTTGAGTATCAATTTCGGCGTATGCCGTTGTGATCGTATTTTCTAGAGCTGCAACAGAATCGAGGATGTTTTTTCTCAAGACATTAATCTTGGATTTCTTAATTACCTTAAATTCCTGATAGTTGTTCGATTTGTCAACAACATCGACAAATTGGTCTTCAATAGTGTTACCGTTTTCCTGTGAAAAAACGGATAGGGATGCACACATAAAAGTGATAAGTGCGAAAAATTTAAAATTCATTATAAGAGAGGTTAGGTCAATTCAAATAATTTAACACTACAAGAGTAGAAAAATTGTGTGAAACGACCCAAATTTACAAACAAATTTAGTTTTTTTTAACATCCATTAGTCTTCATTCCTACAGTAATTGAGAGCACCGGAGGGACATTTTTTAATTTGTGCAATAATTTTTTGTGAAGTAGCCGCATCTATATCGATCCAAGGTATGACAGTTGTTCGAAATACTTCAGATAAACCTTTGGCACATCGCTCGGCGTGAATGCATTTTTTTGGTTCGAAAGTTACTGTGATTTCACCATTGGTGAATTCGGTGGCAAGAATTTCCATAAGCTTACATTTTGGGGGTTATGTAATTGCTAATAAGGCAAATATATCGTTAAATATATATAAAAATACGATTAAACAATAATTTTTATAGGAAAAATCATACAATATGTTGAGAAACAGCTTCTTTGTATACTTTTAAGCAGCGTTCACGCGCCATTTTATGGTCGACTAATTGTTCGGGATATTGATCAGTTCCATACTCTGGAATCCACTTTTTGATATAGATATGGTCCTTATCAAACTTTTCAATTTGAGTGGTGGGATTAAAAATTCTAAAGTAAGGGGCTGCATCAACACCACTTCCGGCAGCCCATTGCCAATTCCCTACATTGCTGGCCTGCTCATAATCTAAAAGTTTTTCAGCAAAATAGGCCTCCCCCCAACGCCAATCTATTAATAAGTGTTTGCACAAAAAACTCGCAACCAACATTCGCACTCTATTGTGCATATATCCGCTTTTGTTTAATTCTCGCATACCGGCATCTACTAAAGGATATCCTGTTTTTCCAGACTTCCATTTTTCAAATTCCTTCTCATTATTCCGCCATTCGATCAGATCGTATTTTTTTCTGAAAGCATTATTTACTGTTTTCGGAAAGTGCCATAGAATTTGCATAAAGAATTCTCTCCAAATCAACTCTTGCCAAAAGATTTCATTCTTTTCTGAAATTGCTTTCCGTACGGCCTCACGAATGCTAATGGTGCCAAATCGTAGATGTGGACCAAGATGAGAGGTGCCTTCTACAGATGGGAAGTTTCGTGTGGCTTGATAGTTTTTAATCGTAGCTGGGGAGATATCAAAGTCGGGAACGCGAATATCACTTTTCTCAAAGCCGATATCTTCTAAAGTGAGAAACGGTAGTGACGTCCCTTTTAATAAATTGTCAAAATGCGATTTACAATCATAATTCTTTAAATCAACAGCTGTTTTAAATTGAGACTTCCAGGTTTTCATATAAGGCGTATAGACAACATATGGCGTTCCATCCGATTTTACAACCTCATCCTTTTCAAAAATAACCTGATCTTTATAGGTGTAAAATCCAATACCTTTGCTTTCAAGCAATGTTTGCACTTCGGAATCTCTCACGAGGGAGTAAGATTCGTAGTCATGATTTGTAATAACGTTCGCTATTGTATATTCTGAAGTGATTTGTTTAAATACGGCTTCAGGAGTGCCTTGATACACCGCAATGCCACTATCATGATCCTTTAATGACTGCTGCATCTTCTGAAGTCTTTCAGAAATAAATGAAACTCTAGGATCGTTTTTAGGTAGTTCATCAAGTATTTCAGAATCAAATATAAAGATGGGAAGTACTGGATGTTTTCCATGTAAAGCCTTGTAAAATCCACGATTGTCTTCCAATCTCAAATCTCTTCTGAACCAAAAAATATTTACTTTATTTGACAATTATTGAAGGTTTAAAGTTGATATTCCGCCATCTACGCCTAGTATTTGTCCGGTAATCCATGACGATTGATCAGTTAATAAGAATGTTGCCATTGCAGCAATGTCTTTCGCGGTCCCTACGCGTTTTAAAGGATGTCGGTCGCCCATTTTCACAATCTTATCCTCGTTGTTTAGTAATTTACTTGCGAGTGGTGTGTCGGTTAAGGATGGTGCGATAACGTTTACCCTAAAACTTGGTGCGTACTCTGCCGCCAATGCTTTCGCAAATCCTTCAATTGCTCCTTTGGAAGCGGCGATACTCGTATGAAAGGGCATTCCCGTTTTTACCGCCACAGTGCTAAAGAAAACCAAACTAGATGAACCGGCTGCTTTAAATTTTGGCAATAACTGTTGTATCACTTTTACAAGTGAAAAAAAATTGAGTTGCATATCTTCTTCAAAATTTTCCGGTCGCAACATTTTAAAAGGTTTCAAATTGATGGATCCCGGACAATAGACAAATCCATGAATTTCTTCAGGCAGTTCCAGATCCAAAATATTATCAGTTAGTGCGTCAAAAAAGTAATGAGTAATGCCCTCGGAAGGGTTTTCGTTGCTCCGGGATGCTATATGTACATTGTGTGAATCTTTCAGAAGATTGGCGATTTCATTGCCAATTCCGTAAGATCCTCCAATAAGAAGTATATTTTTTTTCATTGTCTAAAGTTTTCCGAAGCGATTTTCTAATGCGATTTGTCGATAGTTAAAAATCTCTTCCAGTTTCGGTTTTACTAAAAGAGGATGAAGCCATTGCCCTAAAAATCCAAAAGGAATTTTATAATGAATAAGATCTTCCATTTCAACTCCGCCTTCTACTTCATTGATAAAATGTTTGTGATGCCAAAGCGCGTAAGGACCAAATCGCTGCTCATCTACAAAATAGGATTTAGCCTTCACATGAGTGATTTCGGTAACCCATTTTGTTTTAATACCAAGCACCGGCGTAACTATATACTCGATAATCTGTCCGGCATACATTTCTTTTTCTGCTCCGGATTTGATATGAAATCCCATATAATCCGGGGTAATCACTTTCAAGTTTTTAGGATCTGAGAGAAACTCCCAGGCTTCGATTTTCGAAATTGGAATCCTCTGTTTTGTGTGAATCGTATAAATTTTCATATAAAAAGACTACTTTCTTTGCATAGTATTAGAAAGTCTTTTGTTTATACGAAGAAGGCGATAGGTTTCATTTTCTAGTTTTCGGACTCTATTACCTAACAATTTTTTTAGCAGCATTATCATTTCACTGTGGTTTTCAGTAAAAATAAAACTGTTTCACTGTTTTATCAAATGATTAAACAAAATATTAACAGTTTTCGTCGCAACATTGTTCGTCTTTAACAATTTTACAACTTAGAACTGCTAAGATGCACCCAATAATAGGTGCTGTGATATAGATCCATAAATGCTGAAGATTCCCCGAAACGACAGCCGGCGCGATAGATCTTGCTGGATTCATTGATGCTCCTGTGATAGGTCCGGCAAACATGGCCTCGAGTAAGACAATGCCTCCAATGGCAATACCGGCGATTACACCAATTTCTTTTGAACCGGTAGAAACATTGATGATGACCAGCATGAGAATGAAAGAAAGTACTATTTCGAAGACAAACACTTTAAATGCTCCAATGTGAGGAAGCGTAGTTCCCAGTAATTCATTTTCAGGAAAAAGAAAAAATAACAATCCGCTGGCAGCAAACCCTCCGATAATTTGAGCGACAATATATGCCGGAACTTCTTTCCATGGAAATTTTTTCGCGTAGGCAAAAGCAATGGTAACTGCCGGATTTATGTGCGCTCCGCTAATATCACCAAAAGCGTAAATCATACCCATAACGATCAATCCGAAAGTAACGGCAACTCCAGGATGAGTTACGGCACCATTTGTAAACTCATTGATAATAATGGCTCCTGTTCCGCAAAAAACGAGTGCAAAGGTACCAATGGCTTCGGCAATGTAACGTTTCAATTTATTTTATTAGTTATTTCACCATCTTTCAGAAGCTATTTAACTCATATTCTGACAAATAATGATAGTTATTGAGCACAAAGGTATGATAGTTTTTTGCAATCGAATTTAAGTTTTTGTTAACTATTAAAAAATAATGACTTTGTAACTTCGTGACCAGAATTAATACACCTAATAAAACCACGAATTATGAAAAAAGCATTCTTTTACTTAGCTCTTATTACTTTTACAATGGGAGGCTATGCGCAAATTAAAACTCCGGCTCCTAGTCCGTTTCAGAAAATTGAACAAACAGTTGGACTGACCGAAGTTACTCTGGAATATTCTCGTCCTGCTATGAGAGAGAGATCTATTTTTGGAGGATTAGTTCCTTATGGAAAATTATGGAGAACTGGTGCTAACAAAAACACAACTATTTCTTTTAGTGATGACGTAGAAATAGGAGGAAAAACTTTAAAAGCGGGTAAATACGCTGTATACACAAAGCCAAATGTGAAAAATTGGGAAGTGATCTTTTATAGTGACTCAGATAATGGGGGAACACCATCAACATGGGAAGAATCTAAAGTTGTTGCTTCGGTAACAGCACCAGTGTACCCACTACCAATGGATATCCAATCATTTACTATGAGTTTTGATGATCTTACAAACGATTCTGCTGTTTTGGGAATTATGTGGGAAAGAAGCTATGTTGGAGTTACAATTAAGTTTGGTACCGATAAAACGGTTTCTTCTTCGATCGATAAAGTGATGAATGGTCCAGATGCTGGCGATTACTATTCTGCAGCGGTCTACTATCTTGAATCAGGAAAAGATATTAATCAGGCAAAAACCTGGATCGACAAGGCTATATCAATGAGTGAAACTCCTAGATTTTGGCAATACAGACAACAATCTTTAATCTATGCGAAAGCAGGAGATAAGAAAGCTGCAATTAAAGCGGCAAACAAATCAATGGAAATGGCTAAAGAAGCTGGTAACGATGATTATGTTGCTCTAAACAAGAAGTCAATTGCTGTTTGGGAAGGACGTCCTGCAGCTGCAGATAAATAGAATACAATTTTTTATAAGAAGATCCTCTGTGTTTAGCACAGAGGATTTTTTTTTGCATCATTCTAAAAACCAATATTGAAATCCAGTCGAACGCGACTATTAGTTTCTGAAAAGCTTCCCACTGGAATTAGTTGATCCACATTAAAATAACGCAATTTCAAATTCATATTCGCATCAAGATTATATCCTGCACTTAATTCAAATCCTTTAAAATTTGTGAGTCTGCCGTCTGCCGAACCCTGAGATGAATAATCCCAACGCGCCCAATCATTCTGTGCGAAGAAATCGACAGCAGCATAGCGTTCTAGGTTAACATAAGTAAGTTGTACGGCCCAATCGTTTTTCTTTTTTAGTTTTCCAACGCTAATGCTTCCTACTAATCCCGTTTTTTGATCTTTTAATATCTTCGGAATAGAATCGTTTGCAGTATAATCTTCTAAATTTTGATAGTAATCTAAGCTAACAGAAGTACTTGGTTTTTTAAGCACTTCGACTGAAGTACCCGCGTGAAAAATAACATAATCGAGTGTCGTAGTTGCATTTCCGTCGGGAATATCCGGGATGTCATTAAAATAATAGATTGCCGGGTAGAGTTTTAATCGGTTGTCAAAATGTGAAGTTACCAACTGAAACCCTTCAAAGTAGCCGTCTGTATCGAGTCCGCCTCCATTGGCGTTTACTACAAAATGACCTCCATTTAGTTGTATCGATTCAACCACAGCATTGTCAAGTTTCCACTTTCCACGAATTGCGATACCTTCAGGAAAAACATTATCACTCCAGAATAATTCATTCTGTTTTTCGAATGGAAAGTTGTTTTTTCCGAGCCAGGCAGAAAACCAATCGTATTTAAATTGCGCATATATCTTTTCGAAAGCTATTGGCAGACTGTTAAATTCATCGCCAAGGGTAAGCTGCGGATCCTGCTGCTTCTTAGGATCACCAGTTCTAATTCTGGCGCCAAATGAGACCCATTCTTTAAATTGATAAGAAGCGCCAAATCGCGCTCTGTACCGAAGACGTGTTCTATCGTCCCGAAATGAACCATCCGATTTTCGGGAATCCCAATCCTGTTCGACGCGAAATCGGAAGTCTCCGCTCACCGATAATTTTGAAGCAATGCTGTCCTTTTGAGCGAACAGCATTAATGGGAAGAGCAGTGCTATTAAAGCATAAGTTCGTTTTTTCACTTAAAAATGGTTAGTTGATAAGCGTAATTGGTTCAATTTTGGTAGCGAACTAAAGACGCAACACTAAATTAAATATTTAATTTAAGATAAAGAAATTATTCTAAGAGCTCCTTCGGTTTATTCGGAGGAAAAACCACTTGTAACACCATAGCAATCCCCATAACGATTGCACAACCGGCTAGATTCAGCCATAAGTAGGGCATAAGGTCTATCCACCAGATATAGATAATTATCACCTGTGTAATAAGTGCGGCAATAAAAACAGCCCTTCCCGAGACAAATTTTATAAAGAACGCTAACAGGAATATCCCGAGTACATTTCCATAGAAAATAGAACCAATTATATTCACCAACTGAATTAAATTATCAAATAAATTCGCCACGCAGGCAACGCCAATCGCCATTACACCCCATAAAAGTGTAAACCATTTGGAAGCATTCATATAATGTTTTGGAGACTTCTCATGCACATTTCTGCGATAGAGATCCATAGCGGTGGTTGAACCAAGAGCATTCAATTCAGATGCTGTAGATGACATGGCAGCACTTAAAATTACTGCTAACAAAAGCCCAATTAACCCACGAGGTAGATTGTTAAGGATAAAATGTATAAAGACGTAATCCTTGTCGTTGGTTTCAGCATCGGGATTTGCTTTTTTAATAAGAGCTCTTGATTGTTCTCTTAAATTATCTTCGGAAGTGTTTAAGGCTGAAATTTCTGCCAAGAGTGTTTCCTTTTCTTCGGAAGCTTCCGAACGAGCATAGGCAATTTGTTTGGTTTTTAGATCCTTTTCGAGGACACGTTTTTCATCCGAAAGCGCTTGGTAATCTGAAGCATATTCCGAAGCCATCACAACCTTAACGGAAGAAGGGTTAAAATGCAAAGGCGAGCTGTTGAATTGATAAAAAACGAAAACCATTACCCCCACTAACAGTATAAAGAACTGCATAGGGATTTTTAAGACCCCGTTAAATATTAGACCTCTCTGACTCTCCTTAACAGATTTTCCTGAGAGATAGCGTTGCACCTGACTCTGGTCAGTACCGAAATAGGAGAGGGCTAGAAAAGTACCTCCAATAATTCCACTCCAAAAAGTATATCGGTTTTCAAAATCGAATGAAAAGTCTAAAATATCCATCTTTCCATTAGCTCCGGCGATTTCCAAAGCCTTACTAAAAGTAATATCGAGTGGAAGATAATTGAGGATCATTAAAAAGGCGAAAATCATTCCCGCGAAAATCACACCCATCTGTTGCTTTTGCGTTACGCTTACAGCTTTGGTACCACCACTTACCGTGTAAATTATAACGAGAACACCAATTATTATATTTAGGTAGATTAAATTCCAACCCAGCACAGCTGAAAGGATAATGGAAGGTGCGAAAATCGTAATTCCGGCTGCAAGCCCTCTTTGAATTAGAAATAGTATAGCAGTTAAAGTTCTGGTTTTAAGATCGAAACGGGTTTCCAGATATTCGTAAGCTGTAAAAACCTGAAGGCGATGATAAATAGGGATAAAAACCAAACAAATAACCACCATTGCGATTGGAAGTCCGAAATAGAATTGCACAAATCCCATCCCGTCATGAAATGCTTGTCCGGGTGTGGAAAGAAATGTAATTGCACTAGCCTGAGTTGCCATCACACTAAGACCGATAGTCCACCAACGCGATTCGTTCCCGCCCTTTAGGTAATCGGTTACATTTTTACTTCCACGTGATTTATAGGTTCCGTAAACAACAATAAAGAAGAGCGTTCCAATGAGGATAATCCAATCAATTTTCCCCATATTAAGAGTAACGCTGCATTAAAAAATAGAACAAAACAATATAAGCCGCATTCAATAATAACACTACCGTAAAGCTCCGTTTCCAGACAAATTTTTCTATTATAATCTCTTTTTTTGTAGTGTTTTTCATTCGGTTAGTTATTATTTAAAGGTTCAGAGTTTAGAATCAACAAATTACTTTTATTTTCCAATAGAAAGCAGATTTGCAAATAATCTATATGCACCGGGCACTCCCGCTGGCAGTTCTCTGAAAAAACTTAGCCCTGTATAAATATAATGTCCTTTTCCGTAATTGGCAACTAAAAGGGAACCTTTGGTTTGCGACGCACCTTTGTCGTGCATTCCTAGTATTGGTGTAAATTCGCTCGCCCATTCTTCTGGGAAATACAGCCCACGTTCCTGTACCCATCCATCAAAATCGCTTTGAGTAATCTTATTCGGAAAGTTAATAACCGGATTTTTAGGATCTAGGATCTTTACTTCGGAATGTTCGTCGGTAACACGATCCCTGGAAAGCTTAAGAGTATAAGGCGCTAAGTCATCAGTTACCAAACGATGGCTGGTATTGTACTGAAGCAGAAGTGTTCCGCCATTTTCTACATAATTGTTTAGTGTAGTTTGTGTAAAAGCTAACTCCGGTACTGTATTGTAAGCCCGAATTCCTACAACTACCGCGTCAAATTGTTTTAAATAAGTTTCGGTAATTTCTGAAGGTAAAATCGTGGTGACTTTATATCCAATTTGCTTCAGACTTTCAGGAATTGCATCTCCTGCTCCGTCGATATACCCAATGTTCTCTCCTTTTTTCTGAATATTAAGCCGTACTACTTTCGCTTCCGAAGGCAATAAAACAGACTGATATGGAATATGGTCATAATCGATGGTGATTAACTCCTTGTCATAGGCTTTATCACCAATATTAACCATCGGTTTTAATTCCCCTTCACTCTGATTGGAAGGCGGCTGAACTGTAAAGAAAAGTGTTTGTTCTTCACCCAATCGTTGAAGGCTAAAAGTATGCTGCTCGGGTGTTACGACCCATCCTTGAGGATGTTGTAATGTAACTGTTCCTGTAATATTGTCTCTTCCGGCTCTTATCTTAACAGGAATTTGCTTGGCTTCACTAGTCGCGAA
The DNA here is from genome assembly GCF_003688405.1 of Ulvibacter antarcticus. GTDB lineage: Bacteria > Bacteroidota > Bacteroidia > Flavobacteriales > Flavobacteriaceae > Ulvibacter > Ulvibacter antarcticus. The sequence continues at coordinate 507,743 of NZ_REFC01000012.1, read as the reverse complement.
AATGAGTACTTTTTCGGGGATTGAAGATGTTACTTCCGGCAAAACTTCAAAAGGACGGTATACTTCCCCTTTTACAGGATCATTAAATTTGTAAACTATGTTCCTAACAATTGTTATTTCTGTATCATTTATACTCAAATTGAAATTGATAGGAAATTGAAAATCTACTTCAGGAAGTCCAATAAAAGCCGGATTATCAACTTTGTACATACCTAAGGTTCCTTTTTCATTTAACCAATATGGCGTGCTGTAAGTATTAGCAGAGAAAGTTCCTTCTACACTCTCCATAGATACATTTTTATTGTTCGTTAGTGGAGTAGCGACTAATTGAGCAGGAAAAGTAATAATAGGGGAACTTATTGAATTTAGTTTTATATCGGAATTTGATCGATTAATTGCTTCTACAGTAACTTTAATACTTCCTTTAGGGGTACTGCTTTGCGCATCGGCAACAGCCTCGAGATAAAGCCCGGCACAATCGGAAATAAGTTGGATAATTTCCTTGCTCTTTAATTGTTTCCAGTTACTTTCAGGAAGTGTTTCTATGAGTTTGTATGCTTTGACAAGTTGAGGGATGCTTTTTGAAGGATCTTCAAAATCAAAGGTTTTTTCAGCTTCTTCCAGAATTACACCAATGGCAGCACCGCCTTCCAATCTTGACCAAGTAGTATTTATTCCGAAGAAAAGATCATTATTTTTAGGAAAATCACCTTTCAGAAATTCCATATATTCAGAATCGGAGCCTCTGGAACCAGTACTTCCGAAGCCTTGTGATTTATGCATGGAACGACTTAAAGAAGCAATTTCACCATTTGAAAGTCCGAGGCTAGGGTAGTAGTTCCCCGTTTCAACAGTGATCAAATTAGATTTGTCGGCTTTTTCAAATTTTTCCCGACTTCCATAAAACCACCATGAAGTATTAAATAGCAATCGTTTTGGTTGCCATACGCCAAATTCAGAAGCTGTTTCGGGATATTTACCAGCATTACCCACTAAATCAAAAGCTTCAAAACTTAGCATCGCAGAAGATGTATGATGTCCATGGGTACTTCCCGGGCTTCGATGGTCAAAGCGATTGACGATAACATCGGGCTTAAATTTTCTGATAGCCCGTACTACATCACCTAACACTTCTTTTTCATTCCAGATAGCTAGTGTTTCATCAGGATGTTTCGAATAGCCAAAATCGTTTGCACGTGTAAAAAGCTGTTGTCCTCCATCGGTTCTTCTGGCAGCGAGCAATTCCTGGGTGCGAATAACACCTAATAGTTCCCTGATTTCAGGTCCTACAAGATTCTGACCACCATCACCTCTTGTGAGGGAAAGGTAGGCAGTATTGGCTTTTACATCGTTCGCCAGATAAGAAATTAGCCTTGTATTCTCGTCATCCGGATGTGCGGCAACATAAAGGGCAGAACCTAGAAAGTTGAGCTTTTCCAGCTTTGCATAAATTTCTGAAGCCGTTGGCTTAGAAGGTTTTTGAGCATTTAATAACTGAGTTGATAGTACAAGTAAAAAGCTTGCAAAAAGAAATTTACGCATGAAAATTTTTTTGTTATTTCAGAAAAGTAAATATACCCAAAAAGGAAAATTACTCTAGTCTATTGAATGATGTTTAACATTTTCGATTTCTTCCTCTTCGGAAATGTATTCGGCAATATCATCAGGCTTTATTACAGTGACGCCTTTTTGAAGCATTAAACTGTTAGGATAAGTGATAATCTCGTCGTCTTTAGTTCTCAAAATTAAATGAAAAGTTTTGATATCCTCAATCATCCCTTCGTATGGAAACTCTTTGTCATGGATTTTAATATAATCGCCAATCTTATATGGAAAGGTGAAAAACATGATCACACCACTGGTAATATTACAAAGTATAGACCATTGGGCAAAAAGCGCAATCCCTATCACGGCAAAAACTGAGGACATAAGTACACCAATATTCTTTACATCCACTCCCCAAATAAAAATAGCCCCTAAAATTATTAGAAAAATGACTGCGAAATCAATATGCTTTATAATTAGGCCTATTCGATGCTCAACACGTTCCGATTTTTTTGCAAAACGTCTTAAAAGTTGGATAAAAATCAATCTTAATATCAAACATACTGCAATAAGAATTGCAGAGTATATTAGTTGAGATGAATAATTTTGTACAAACATAGATGTTATTTTAATCCCAGCGAATCCCGTAAGTTACGATCGATCGATCGGTTTTTAGTCCAATAAGCCGATTTAATGCGTTTTAATTTGATAGCTGTCGTAGTAAGCGCTTCGGCGTTTGGCCCAAATCCGCTTTTTGAAGTTTCTTCCCATTTTTCTATTTCATAAGGAAAATCACTACTAAAATAAATGCTGAGATTGCGCTCCAATTCTGGGATTTCGATTTTGTAAATACTAAGAGAATCTCCTTGTTTTAGACTTAGGACGGCGGGATACGCTTTAATTTCTTTATGCCCCAGGCGTAGAAATTCGAAGGACGGTATTATTGACACGTTGCCAGTTGGCAATTCTTCCGGATTAAGGCGTATACGATTCCAAAGGTCATTTTCCAACCAGGTTTGTGGAAGTGAAATTGATTGATCGGCCTCCCCTTCAAAATACGAATGCGCTTTAATTTCAAACTCTTTTTTAGTGTTTAATTGAAGATAGCTTTGTCCACACCATTCTTGTACGGAAGTGCTAATTTTTATGGCGTTTTGATCTGTATTAACAGGACTGAAAGTGCTGCTCATAATAGAATACGGATAAATTCCGGTGACAAAATTTTTGGTTAGGTTTAATTTAAGAACAGCTGTGTTTTCTGAAGATACGGCATTTGCTTTTACCTGTTCCTTCGGAAGAAAGTCTTCTGTTACATAAATGGAAACGGCGGTGCCTTCATGAATCTCACCGTAACGAGCTTGTTGAAGTTGGTAGGAAGTTATTTCTGCTTCTCCTTGATACCAGTAATTTTTAAAGGCTTCGGAAAGATTTCTCTTTTTTTCGTTGTCTTTGGTACTTTGCGGCTTCTGATTACTTTCAGGGATAAGATTGTGTTCAGATTCCTTGCAGCTTATCGATACTACTGAAGCAGCCAAAATAAATGAGATGATAATAAATAAACGCGTCATTTTCCGAAGAATTTTATGCAAAATTAGAAGAAAATTAACGATCGGCAATCTCCATTAACGTTTTATATACAAGTCTGGTGGGAAGTCCCATCACATTAAAATAAGATCCTTCTAATCGGTCAATACCAATATACCCAATCCATTCCTGAATACCATAGCTTCCAGCCTTATCGTAAGGCTTGTAATGCGTTAAATAGTAATCGATTTCGGCTTTGGTAAGTTCTTTAAACCACACCTTGGTAGTGTCGTTGATCGTTTCCTGAAAGTTTTTGCCAGTAAATACTACCGAGGTAATTACTTCATGGAAATCTCCACTAAGATTATGTAGCATTTTCTCCGCTTCCTCTCTGTTTTCAGGTTTTCCTATGGCTTCTCCATTTTTCCAAACGATAGTGTCACTAGTAATAAGAATGTCGTTTTCTGCTAGATCCTGAAAGGCACAGGCTTTTAATTTTGCCAGATAATCTGTAATTTCTGAACCGTTTTGTAAATGCTTCGGAAAAATTTCTTCGACCTCCCTCACCTCAATACTAAAGTCTAAATCTAGCTCTTTAAAAAAATCCTGCCTTCTGGGTGAGCCGGAAGCAAGGATGATTTTGTAGTTTTTTAGTTTTTCTCGTAGCATAGTTGATTTTTAAAGTTTCAGAGTTTCAGATTAGCAAAGATTCAAAGTTTTTTCCCTGGAATTCCAGCACCCAGCACCCAGCACCCAGCACCCAGCTTCCATCTCCCAACTTCCAGCACCCAGCACCCAGCTTCCATCTCCCAACTTCCAGCACATTATTTCAAAACTACCATTGGATATAATAAAATAGAACAGATGCCAGTGAACATAATAATTTTCAGAAAAAAGGACAAAAACGCAAACTCTTTTTTAGATTCTGCACTCCATGCTTTTATGCAAAAATAGAGTAAAGGTCCGACCACAAGAAATAGAAAATACAATATTATATATTGTGTGTTATAAAGCACGACATACATATACCCTACAACGCTAAAAACCATAAGTACACCTAAACAAAACACTACAAAAGCAGCTCTTTTTCTACCTATAGCTATGGGTAAGGTGTTCATACCGCCATTTTTATCACCATTAATATCTTCAATATCTTTTACGATCTCGCGAATCAAATTAATCATAAAAGCAAAGAAAGCGTAATGCAGAAGGATTTTCATAGCCTTTAGTTGCATGTTCATTTGATCAGTATTAATTGCCGGAATTATATCAAAAACCCCTACGATTAGGATACTGAGAGCTACCAGCACCGACACCAAAATATTTCCAATTAGAAGGATTCCCTTTAAGTATGAGGCGTATAAATAAAGCAGGGCAGAGCAAATAATAAATATGGACGCCATACCCGGTTTTCCGAGCGTATTTGCTAGATAAAAACCAATTCCGACGCCAAGTATGTTGAGGATTAAAAAAATGCGGTTCGCAGCCGTTTCTGAAACTTTCCTACCGACTATTAATTTTTCAGGCTTATTAATCTTATCAATTTCAATATCATAAATATCATTTATCACATTTCCTGCAGCAGCGATACATAAAGTAGCGATAACAAGAAGTGCAAATTGAAAATTGTTCATCGCCAACTGGATATCCAATGACTCAAATAGCCCATATTTTATAAAAACCTGAACTAAGGCAATAATAAAAAGGTTTTGAAACCGAATAAGTTTGAGGAAGTTCAAATTATTTCTTTGAAAATATTAAAAGTTTTACCTATTTCTGAACACTGAACACTGAACACTGAACACTGAACACTGAATCAGTCGTATTTAGCACTTGTTTTCTCGTTTGCCAGCCATTTACCTTGCACTTTAAGTACTTGTTCTATAACTTCTCTCACACAACCTTTCCCACCTTTTTTATGTGAGATATATTTTGAGACATCCTTGATTTCGGGAACAGCGTCTTGCGGACAGCAAGGTAGTCCCACTTCCTGCATTACATACAGATCCGGGATATCATCGCCCATATACAGCACGTTTTCTCGCTTTATTCCTTTTTCTGAAAGGTAATTGTTTAAGGTTTCAGTTTTATGATGGGCACCAAGGTAAATATCTTTAATGCCAAGTCCTTCGAGGCGTTTTTGCACACCTGTGTTGCTTCCTCCGGAGATAATACAGACATTAAATCCACGATCAACAGCAGTTTTTAAGGCAAAACCGTCTTTTATATTCATGGTACGCAACATTTCTCCTTCGGTAGTAACAGTTATAGTACCATCGGTAAGCACGCCGTCCACATCAAATACAAAGCTGGTGATATGTTGTAGGTATTCTTTATAACTCTTTTCTTGTGTCATCTTCGGTCTCTGTTTTATATTTTTCTACAATAGCCTTGGTTAGCTCTTTATAAAGTTGCGAATACGGTCCGTCTTCCAACAAATGTAAGTGTTTTTCTATAGTGTTTTTATCATTTCTCTTTGCCGGTCCTGTTTGTACTTCGGAAGGCGGTAAAGATTGTATTTTGGCTGCAGTTTCAGCGATTAACGGTTTTAATAAGTCGAATGAAATGTTGTTATCTAGCAGATAGTCATGGCTGATGCTGTAAATATGATTCACAAAATTATTAACGAAAACCGCTGCTAAATGTAGTTTAGCTCTTTCTTCGGAATTGATCTCTACCACAGTTTCAGACAAAGTAGAAGCTAGGGACTTTAAGATTGCCAAGTCTGAAGCATTTTCAGTCTCTAAACAAAAGGGAATTTCTTTGAAACTCACATTTCTGTTTTTTGAAAAAGTTTGAAGCGGATAAAAAACGCCTCTTCTGTTCTTTTCTGAAAGTGCATTCATAGCAACGCTTCCAGAGGTATGAACCACCAATTTATTTTTGAAAGGTAGCGTTTCAGAAAAATGAGCTATTGCATCATCAGGAATAGCGATGATATAGACATCGGCATCTTCAATTTCTGAAAGTTTATGGGTCGTTGGAATCGATTTTAATTCCGAAGCTAAAGTAATTGAATTTCTGCTATATATCTGATTTACAGAAACATGATCTATTTTGTGTAAAGCACTACATAAATGAAACCCTACATTGCCAAACCCCATAAATATAATACGTGTCATAAAGCGAAGGTAAAAACTTTTTTAATGGTTTTAGCGAAAGATCTTGTGATTCCTGATTTCAATTTCACCTTCAGATTCTAAACTTTTAAAGGCTCTAATAACAGTTTCAACTCTTAAACCGGTAAGATCTGCAATTTGCTGTCGGGTTAGTTCTACTTTATACATAGTTTCATCACCGTATTGCTTTTTTAGAAAGTCAACCAGCGTTAAAATCCGATGTTCTGGTGGATGTACTGAAATCTCCTTCATAATCATCGATTTGTATTTTAATCTTTTCGCCAAAGTCTCGGTAACTTTCAAATGGAGGTTAAAGTTACTTTTAAGAAGCTCCATTAATTTGGCTTTAGGCAATCTGTAAATTTTTGAACTACCTAATGTTATTGCAGTTGCGGGGTACTTAAAATCACCAAATAATGGCGGTTCGCCGAAACTTTCACCAGTAAAAAACATGCCTTGTAAAAATTCTTTTCCGTTTTCACTAAGGTTAAACATCTTGACTTCCCCGGCTTTGATTTGAAAATAAAAATCGGCTCTTCGTTTTTCCGAAAAGATTAATTCATTCTCCCCGTATTGGAGGCATTCGGCACCATAGGTTTCAAGTAAATTTTCAGGAATCATTCAATTATGATTTGCCTCATAAGTGGGGCGGTTATTAGATAGTTACTTTGTAGTAAAATTAAATAAATCTATTATGAAAGCACCAGTCGTACAACATTTAATTGATGAATTTGATTATAATCGATATATGTATATCCCATTAACCATCATTTTCCAGAGTTGCTTGGGGTCTATCGCTGCCATGTTGGTTTTGTCTAAAGGAACCACTTTACAAAGTGGAATAGAACTCTTTTTTAGCGTCGCTACCTGCATGATGTATAATGCTGCTCTTTTAGCACAATTTAAATCGAAACCAACGTTTTGGTTATTAGTGGTAAGTTTGTTTGTAAATACACTATTAATTATTATTAATCTGATCTAATTTGAAGCATAAAAAAGACATTGTAAACCGTGATGATATATTTTTATTGGTCACCACTTTTTATGGAAAAGTTCAAAAAGATGAACTCTTGGGACCTGTTTTCAATTCGGTAATCAAGGACTGGCCAAAGCATTTCGAACACTTAACCGATTTTTGGGAGTCTAATTTATTCTTTGAGAAAAAATATCATGGTAATCCTATGCAAAAGCACGCCGAGGTGGATAAACATACGGGGAATAAGATCAATGAAATGCATTTTGGTGTATGGCTCAACTTATGGTATGCTACTCTGGATGAACTCTTCGAGGGCGAAGTCACTCAGATTGCTAAAAATAGAGCCAGAAATATGGGCACTTTTTTACATTTAAAGATTTTTGAAGCACGAAAATTAAGGGAGTAAAAGATCTAAAATTTGACATCATTTTAGGGGGGAATTATAAAGCTAAATGTCTAAATTTGCACCCAAAATTCGCTATAATGCAAAATAAAATAGCATCCATTCTCTTTTCTACCCGACTTACCTCAATATTATTCCTGGTTTTTGCAGCTGCCATGGCGGTTGGAACCTTTTTAGATGTTGGGCATCAAAATGCTCCATCTGCTTATACAAAAGCACTTATTTATAATGCTTGGTGGTTTGAGGCGATTATGTTATTGTTTGTAATCAATTTCGTCGGAAATATTTTTAGGTTCAGACTTTATAGAAAGGAAAAATGGACCACGCTTCTGTTACATGCATCCTTTATTTTAATATTGATTGGAGCCGGAGTGACACGCTATATAGGTTTTGAAGGAGTCATGCACATTAGAGAAGGAGAAACCGAAAACACCATTCTTACACAAGAAACCTATTTAACTGCCTTTATCGATGGTGATTATATGGTAAATGGGGTTGCGCAAAGACGACTTATAGCACCTAAAGAGTTGTTATTGTCTGAACGGTTGAATACTAATTTCAGCATTTCTTCAGATTATAATGATGAACCTGTTTCCATCGCATTTAATAAATTCATTAAAGGGGCTAAGGAAGGTTTAATGCCTTCTGAAACTGGAGATGATTACCTCAAGATTGTAGAAGCGGGCGATGGTTCGCGACATGATCATTATATGAAAAAAGGAGAAGTGTCTAACATTCACAATATACTTTTTGCCTTCAATAAGCCTACAGCAGGTGCAATTAATATTGAGTATAATGAAGATGGGACTTATACAATCGCTTCGCCTTTTGAAGGAGAATATATGCGAATGGCAGATCAGATGAAGGGAGAAGTACTCAAAGATTCGGTACAACCATTAATGCTGCGATCGCTATATCAAATGGCAGGGATGTCGTTTGTAATTCCGGAGCCTGTGACCAAAGGGAAATTTGGGATTGTTAAAGCAGACGAAAGTGATAATTCTATACAGGATGCGTTATTTGTTGATGTAACGGCTGCCGGTGAAACTCAAACCGTAGAGCTGTTAGGAGGGAAGGGGACAACTCCAAATCCTAAAGAAGTGCAATTAGTTAATCTTAAAGTATATCTCAGTTTTGGGTCCAAACAACTGGATTTACCTTTTAGTATTACTCTTAATGATTTTATAGCTGATAAATATCCAGGAACAGAAAAAGGCTATTCTGCGTTTAAAAGTAGAGTGACAGTGAACGATTCTATTAAAGGAACAAAGGAAGAAGAAATTTTCATGAACCATGTTTTGGATAAGGATGGATATCGATTCTTTCAATCCGGTTTTGATCCAGATGAAAAGGGAACCATCTTATCGGTAAATCATGATTTCTGGGGAACCTGGATCACTTATATCGGTTATTTTTTACTGTATTTAGGACTAATGGCTATCTTATTCGATAGGGGATCACGATTTGGGCATTTGGAAAGAATGCTTGAAAAAATCAAAAGAAAGAAAAAACAAGGTTTGACTATTCTAACCTTGTTAATCAGCCTATCTGGTTTCGCTCAGCACGAAGGTCATACACAGTTAATGTTCGAAAAAGGCGTTGCCGATTCTATTATTAAGGCAAATGTTGTTTCAAAGGAGCACGCTTCAGACTTTGCAAAATTGATTATTCAGGATAACGGCCGAATGAAGCCGGTAAATACATTTGCCAGTGAATTACTTCGGAAAGTAAGTAGAAAGAATAGCTATGAAGGTCTCGATGCGAATCAGGTGTTTATATCTATGATCGAATTCCCGAGATTATGGTCTCAAGTACCGTTAATTGCTTTAAAACGAGGAAATGATAGTATACGGCATATCGCCGGAGTGCCGGATGGGACTAAACAGTTAGCGCTATTAGATCTTTTCGATGAAAAAGGTAATTATAAATTAGAGCCTTATCTGGAAGATGCCACTAATAAAGCAAACCCGAATCAATTTGAGAAGGATTTTGTAAAAGCACATGAAAATTATTATTTGTTGAATCAGGCGCTTAGCGGAGGAATTTTGAAAATATTTCCATTGGCGAATGATCCTAATAATCGATGGATATCCTTTCCTGAACTTGATGAAATTAATTATAAAGGAATGGATTCCACCGTTGTGAGAAGCATCCTTCCTGTTTATTTTCAAATGTTACGAACCGCACGTGAAACGGGAGATTATTCTCAAGCGGATGAAGTCCTTATCGGTATTAAGAAGTTTCAGAAAAAATATGGAGGAGATGTACTTCCTTCCGAAGGAAAAATAAAGGCGGAAATTGTATATAATAAGGTTGATATTTTTAACCGACTATATAAATATTTTGCCCTCTTTGGTGCGCTGATGTTCGTGTTTATTATTTTTCAAATATTTAAAGAAGGGAAGGCGATCAATATTTTAGTGAAGCTTTGTAAATATGTGATCTGGTCATTTTTTATAATGATGACGCTGGGTCTTATTGCTCGTTGGTACATAAGTGGCCACGCACCCTGGAGTGATGCTTACGAATCTGTGATATACGTGGGATGGGCAACAGTGTTTTTCGGACTTGCCTTTGGACGTAAGAGTGATCTTACCATTGCTTCAACGGCATTTGTCGCTGCTATTATTTTGTGGGTGGCTCATGAAAATTGGCTGGACCCTGCAATCGCTAATCTACAGCCTGTTTTGGATAGTTATTGGTTAATGATTCATGTCGCTGTTATTGTTGCAAGCTACGGGCCATTTACTTTGGGAATGGTCTTAGGAATCACATCGCTATTGTTAATGATTTTTACCACAAAGGGTAATTTGAAAAAGATGGACATCAATATTAAAGAACTATCGATTATTACAGAAATGGCACTTACTGTAGGTCTGGTAATGCTTACTATTGGTAATTTCTTGGGCGGTCAATGGGCAAATGAAAGTTGGGGTAGATATTGGGGATGGGATCCTAAAGAGACATGGGCACTAATTAGTATTATGATTTATGCCTTTGTAATCCATGCGAGATTGGTTCCTGGTTTAAGAGGCAAATGGATTTTTAATGTGTTTGCTATTTTTGCTTATGCTTCCATTATGATGACCTATTTTGGCGTTAATTTTTATCTAAGTGGATTGCATTCATATGCAAGTGGAGATGCGCCTGCCACGCCTACGTTTGTTTGGTATATTGTACTGTTTGCAGTGATTTTGACCTTGGTCTCGTACTTCAGATATAAAAAATACTACATAAAAAAAGGATAAGTTTAGTAAAACTTATCCTTTCGGCTAATTTAGTTGGGGAAAATTGGGGATAATAATTACTGCTTTCTAAGCAGGTTTGTGGGGATTAGTTATAAATATAATCAGGTTGCGTTTCTACCATTCTAACGTCTTCCTGTATCTGGTTACTCACCTCTAGTTTATTGTAAAGTTCTTTTGTAAGAAATTCAATTTCAATTTCTGTAGTCTTTAATTTTCGAGCAATCTTAGCGTTGTCTTTTCCTTCAGAAATATATTGTAATAGCTTAATTTCAAGTCCGTCAAGATCGTATTGCATGATTAGATTCTCTAAGTAAATATCCTGCATTATTTTTTCAGTATTCGTTCTGTTAATTACTTCCTGACGCTTTAAAAAGATGCGCATTTCAGTTTGACGTATTAAGTGTTCTTCTTTAATTGCTCGCATTCTATACATAATAGCATAGGTTATTATCAGCATTTCTGCCAGTGTAGCAACTTTTAAGTGAAAACTTTTCGTTGCTAAAAAGTTGATTCCCATTTTGCTAAGAACAAAGTAGTCCACAGCGAATAAAAGAGGAATGCTGAATGCAATTACATAGAATTTAGCGTAATTCTTTTTGCTGAACAGTAACATTCCGGTGGTAAAATATACTGCCGAAACGCTAATTAAGATAGTGTTTGCTAAACCTGTATAGAAATTGGTTTCAGAAATCCATCCTGAAAATACCATCATAGATGCCAGTAATATAAGACCGGACGTAAACCATTTTAATTTAGGAGCAAATTCCTGTAGAGTAAGATAATGCGTGGCAAATGCAGCTCCAATTCCCGTCGCCACTAATAAAAATGTAGATTGAAGGGCTGCAGTGTTGGCGATCTCACCAATTCCTATTACTTGGAGTAAAGAATCACTCTGTAAAAAGGTAAAAGTAAGCGCTGTAAGTGTAAGCGAATAAAACAAAAATATTTTTTCTTCAAACAATAAGAAACATATTAAATTTAAAAACACAACCATTATTGTAAAACCATAGAATAGCCCTTTATTAAATGAGGCATTTGTCAAAGCTAAAGTGCTTTCAGCTTCTTGGTTATGGATAATTTCCTTGTTTCCTTCTGAATGGTTTGTGCTAATAGCAACCTTATTCTTTGGAAGAACAGGAGCTGTTTCTACAATCATTATTTCGTCTTTCTTTTTTTCTGAAAATGATTCATTTTGTAGAAGAAAAGGCGCTTTGATGATGGAATTGATATCGTCTTTAACGACCGTTTCTTTTTTTGTGGTTGAAGTCTCTATTTTAATTGGTAAGGCTTTTGAAGCCAGAACTGTTGAGCTTAAACATAAGAGCAAAGCCACTAAAAAACACAAAGCCGGGGGTAATTTTTGTGATCTCATATAAATAGGTTAAATTAATTTGGGTATTCAAATATAGGTATAATATACACTTAAACTAATTTATTTGCATTTAATCGATGAAATGCACAAAAAAAGTCATCCAGTTATCCTGAATGACTTAGTCTAATCTAGTTGTACGCCCTGTATTATCGAGGCTTTTTAACCAAAAATGAAATGTTAAATATTTCCCACCATATTTTCAGGTTTTACCCAGGCATCGAATTCTTCTTCAGTTAAATAACCAAGTTTTACGGCTTCTTCCTTTAAAGTAGTTCCGTTTTCATGCGCTGTATTCGCAATTTCGGCTGCCTTATAATAACCAATTTTCGGATTTAAGGCGGTAACCAACATTAGTGAGTTGTTAAGTTGTTTCTTAATCACCTCATAATTAGGTGTTATACCTTGGGCGCAATGTTCGTCGAATGAGTTACACGCATCTCCAATCAATTGAGCAGACTGTAAGAAATTAGCTGCCATTACAGGTTTGAACACATTTAATTCATAGTGTCCTTGCATCCCGCCAACCGTAATCGCCACATCGTTTCCAATTACTTGAGCACAAACCATAGTAAGGGCTTCACATTGCGTTGGATTTACCTTTCCAGGCATAATTGACGATCCGGGCTCATTTGCAGGAATGGATATTTCACCGATTCCGCTTCTTGGTCCGCTGGCGAGCATTCTAATATCATTCGCAATTTTATTAAGGGCAACTGCTAATTGTTTTAAAGCACCATGAGATTCCACGATTGCATCGTGCGCTGCCAGCGCTTCAAATTTATTTTCAGCAGTTATAAATGGGAATCCGGTGAATTTCGCAATATTCGCAGCAACGTTTACGTCATAGCCTTTCGGAGTATTAATTCCGGTTCCTACTGCGGTTCCTCCTAATGCTAGTTGTGATAAATGAGGTAACGTATTTTCTAAAGCCTTCAATCCAAATTTTAATTGAGCTGCATATCCACTAAATTCCTGACCAAGAGTTAGGGGAGTTGCGTCCATAAGATGTGTGCGCCCTATTTTTACCACATTGTTATATTCTTTAGCTTTAGCATCCAAAGTTTTATGAAGTTGTTTTACACCCGGTATTGTAACTTCAAGCAGTTTTTTGTAAGCCGCGATGTGCATTCCCGTTGGGAAAGTATCATTAGACGACTGTGATTTGTTTACATCATCATTAGGTTGTAAGGTTTTTTCACCTTCTCCTATTTTCTTTCCTGCGATTTGATGGGCTCTGTTTGCGATTACTTCGTTTACATTCATATTGCTCTGAGTACCACTTCCAGTTTGCCAAATTACTAATGGAAACTGGTCATCGTGCTTTCCGGCTAGAATTTCGTCACAGACTTTTCCTATAAGGTCTCTTTTTTCTTCAGACAGCACTCCTAATTCACAATTGGTAAATGCAGCTGCTTTTTTTAAATAGGCAAAACCATAAACAATTTCTAAAGGCATCGATCCGGAAGGACCAATTTTAAAATTATTCCGTGAACGTTCTGTTTGCGCTCCCCATAGCTTGTTGGAAGGCACTTTCACCTCGCCCATGGTATCTTTTTCTATTCTGAATTCCATTGTTTTCGTTGTTTTATACTATGTATACAAAGGTAACTAAATCAGGAGTTAAACCCAATCTTTTAATAAAGTCTCGACTCCTTCCGAAGCCATTAAAATCCATTTGAATTTAAGATGAACAATCAACAGTTGTTGTTAACAATGTCAATTCTTTTTATGGAATAAATATTATAATTCATTTCCTTTTTATAAAAAAAACCTATTATCTTTGAAGCATCATTAAAACCCAGTTTAGTTATGTTCGATTTTGATCAGTATTTAGGATTTTTAGCATTCTTAACCATCTTAACCATCGGTTTTTGGTTAATGATCTTCTTAGTATCTATAATCCCTTACTGGATAGGTGGTGCATTATATGAAAACTGGAAAATGAAGAGAGACGGGATAAAAGCAGAAAAATTACCTTAAGTAGAAAGGTTTATAAATATAAAAGAGCGTTGCTAATGGCAACGCTCTTTTTTTATGTTGTTTTCTGAAATATTTATCCTTCGAAACCTTCACCTTCATCTCCACCATTGCCTCCTTGTCCTCTTTCTCGCTTTTTCTTTTCATTAAATCTATAGGTAAACGATAAGTTAAACTGTCGTTCTCTCCATTGAAATTCACTTGCGCTTGTAAATGTTTCGGTTGTGGTAACAGAACTTCGCTTTCTGGAATTTAAAAGATCGCTTACATTAAATGCAAAGGTTGCATTATCATTCATAATGTCCTTGCTAAGGGCAAGGTTCATAATAAAAATCCCTTCACTTACTGTCTGTGAATTATTGTTAGGACCACGGTAAAATGCACTTGTTTGCCAATCAATTTTAGCTGGTAAACTTACTTTCGAGCTAAATCTGGCGAACCAGCTGGTGTTTTCGGCACCATAATCGATGTCGTTAAATGAGCCTTCAGTAACAAACTTAAAAAAGTTAAAACTACTGTTTAGTCGCAACCATTTTAAAGGGTTGTAGAGCACGCCTGCTTCAAAGCCATAACGTTTGTTAGTCGATAAGTTGATAGGAATCGTACGAATTATAGGAGTCCCATTGGAAGTGATTTGCCCAGTGTCTTCCTGAATACGCTCAAAAGCATCTGTTTCATTTTGAAAATATATTGAAGTCGTTAATGTAAATTTTCTCCCCCATCGTTTTAAATAACCAAGATCGAAAGCACTGGCGTAAGCTGGATTTAAATCAGGATTTCCCTGAAATATATTCGCCTCACTTGAACGAGATGGGAACGGATTGATAAACCAATTTCTTGGTCGATTGATTCTCCGGTTGTACCCCAGCGTGATATTCTCGTCTTCGGCCAATTCATAAATTAAATTAACAGTAGGGAACAGACCAGTGTAGTTCTTATCGAAATTTAATGGAACTGCATTTGGATCTGTAGTTTCTATCTCGGCATTAACCTTTCCTTTTAACTGAGTGTTTTCCATACGCAATCCTAAAAGGAAGGAGAAGTCACCAAATTTATTTCCGTATTGGGTGTAGAGTGCATTCACATTCTCATTATATGTAAATACATTAGAGATGTCATCATTTCGTATAAATACCCCTGTTGTACCAGCTTCTTCTAACAAGGTATAATCTGTAACAGTCTGGTCAAAGGTTCCGCGATAACCTGCTTCAAATTGAGCATTTTCACCAATTGGCAGCACATAATCGGCTGCGGCTAAATATTCGTTTTGATCTTCTATACTTGTTATATCTTCAGAAGGAGAAGCTACTATACTTGGAAAAGTAGTTTGTTCGGTAATAAAAGATTTCTCAGTCTCTGAGTCATTCTCGTACTGAAAGTCAACGGTAAGTTCATGACCATCGTCATTAAACTTATTGACATAGTTTAAACTAAATTGATAGCTAAATTCATCTTCGTCTTCATTTTCGATTCTTACTCTGGTAAATGCAAGATTGTCTAGCGTCTCATAATCATTTGTTAGATTGGTAGTAGTGGTAGTGTCATCCCCTGTTCGGGCAAATACAGAAGCGGTAAGAGAAGATTTATCGGTTATAAAGTATTCAATTCCAAGATTGGTATTGAAACCCGTTCTCAACCTGTCGTAATTTCGTTTTTCGGTACTTCTATCGAAGGCAGGATCTACAGTTATTGGATTACCAGTGGCTGTATCGATTATGGTTCTCGAAAAATAACGGTTATCAAAAAAAGCATTTCCGGGAGAATTACTATAACGCACTCCCGTAGTATTAAAGATATTGAATTTGTCTGTCCGTAAGTTAATATTTGCCGTGATTCCGCTACTTAAAGGAACTCCGTAATTCGCAGTGAAGGAACCATTAAGTCCAAGTGTTTTTTCCTTCTTTAAAATAATATTAATTATTCCTGCAGTTCCTTCAGCGTCATATCTTGCCGAAGGTGACGTAATAACTTCGACCCGTTCTATAGCTTCGGCGGGAAGTTGTCTTAGAGCATCTGTTGAACCAAATCCGGCGATAGCAGACGGCTTACCATTAATAAGGATACGAACGTTTTCATTCCCTCTAAGGCTAATAGCACCTTCAACATCCACTGTTACCGATGGCACGTTATTCAGGGCATCACTTACTGTAGCACCGCTTGCAGTTAAATCTTTCCCGATATTGTATATTTTTTTATCCAAACGAACTTGCACCTCGGTGGTTTCGGCCCTTACCACTACCTCGTCCAGGCTTGAAGCATCGAGGGACAATAAAACTCTTGGTAAAGTAATGTCTTTAACTAATCGTTGATTTGTGAGTCTTTTTGTTTGATAAGAAATAAACTCAAATTGTACGGTGTAAACCCCGGGAGCTACATCAATTTTATAGGTTCCGTTGATGTCGGTTATTCCTCCTGTCACTATTTTATTGGATGCATCTATAAAAGCAACGGTTGCATATTCTAAGGGTATGTTAGATCCTTCTTCGATGATGGTACCCGAAACCGAAATCATTTCAGTATTAGGTCTTTGTGCGTAACTTGTGAATGTAATACAAACAAAAAGTAGTGAAAGGTATATTCTCATCTTTATTTTAGCCGATTTGACTGCGAAAATAGCCGTACGTTTAGTCGAGAATAGCCAAAGTTTTGTTAAAAAGTCGGGGGTCGAATTATAAAATTTCCAGCACTTTAACTGGGGGTCTTCCTATCACCGCTTTTTTTCCATTAATAACGATAGGTCGTTCCATTAACTTCGGGTATTTAAGCATCGCTTTAATCACATCCTCATCGCTCATATTTTTACCTTTGAAATTCTCTTTCCAAATTGCTTCATTTTTACGAACAAGAATAATAGGAGCAATGCCTAAGAGTGTGATTATTTCTCTAAGTTTTTCTTCTGAAATAGGGTCTTGTAGATAGTTTATAACTTCCATCTCTATTTTTTTATCTTCGAGTAATCCAAAACATTCTCTCGATTTGCTGCAACGGTTATTGTGGTAAATAGTGATCATTATATTGGTGTTGTTTTTAGTTTAAAAAGCCAAATCTTCCAGCTCTTTATTATAATCGTATTGAAGGTCTTCGTGTAAGGCAGTGATTTTTTTACTAATAAAATCCAATTGACGATTATATAAATTAAGAAGCGTCACATTTCGTTTTATAGATGGGTTCAAATCCTTTAATTTGTTACAAAAATAGAGCAATAATTCTACCTCGGTCTCTTTTAAAGGACTATACCGAATATACTTCTTTACGTTTCGCAATATTTTACGGACGCTTTTCTTAATATAAAAGTAGGAATTCGTGTTAATAGTCTCGAATTGTTCGTCCATTTCAGATTTTATGGATCGAATGAAAGCTTCTTCATCATCGCTTTCAAATAACAGATAAGTTAGTAGTTCCTTGTTTTCCTTTTTGAAACGGGCTAAACGCAGACAGAGTTCCATAAGTTGTTCGGTAGAACGGAATTTGAGTTCTTTTTTTATTTCTGAAACAGTGGCAGCTTTCATTTCTTTTTTCTTCTGAAAGCAAAAGTATTTAAATACTTTCAGAATAGATTTATAAAAGTGTTCAAACGAAAGCAAATGCTTCAGAAGAAACCCAATCACATTTAGAATGTTTCTGAAGGGTTTTTTGCTCTTATATGTTATGCTAACATCTTTTAAAACGCGAACATTTCCGAAGAAAATAAATAAAACATAGAGATAAGGCAATCAATTATCCTGAATGTTAGCGTTTTGAAATAAATATGAAAAGCATTCCACAATCTTAAAATTTTAACTTCTTTATACAACTTGGATTTAGTAGTTTTATTAGCTCATTAACCAGTAGAACCTCATATGTTTTTGAATAAGAAAATCACACTCTATTTTACGTGTCTATTTTTCACCATAGCAACCCTAGCACAAACTTCCAAAAATCATGATGTATATGAAGCTTACGATGCGATTGTAAGCCAAGAAAACACTGGGCTATACAATGGTACAGAGTTTAAGGATATTTATAATAATACGGATAAAACACATAGGTATTACAATCTATTTGATTTTAGTAGAGGCACAGTGGTATATGATGGGCAATTGTATTCGAATGTGTTATTAAAGTACGATTTGTTCGAAGATCAGCTTATCACAAAGTCTGATGATAATATGAGTGTTTTTAGCGTTCAGTTAATATCTGGAAAAGTGTCGAATTTCACGCTGTATACTCACGATTTTGTTCGTTTGTCGAATATAGATCTCAATGGAAATAAAAATGGATTCTATGAGGTAGGGTTTAAAAGTGAGAAGGTAGAACTTTATATAAAAAATGTAAAAACCAAAAAAGAAAAGGCAGTGAGTAGCGGGGTACAGTATCGCTTTAAGTCAGATAATTTTTATATGGTTTATTACAACGGACATTATAAAGTAGTGAATGCGTATCGGGATTTTAAAGATTTAATGCCCGATCAATACCAACAAGTTAAAGACTTCTATAAAAGTTATAGAGCCTTGTATAAATCGAACCGAAATAGTTTTATGATCAAGCTGGTTACCTATTTGGATGGCAGTTTGTTATAGTAAAAACAGTAAAATTTGTGAGGAGCCTACAATGAAAAAGAAATATATAGCATTCCTTATTGCATTAATGTCAATTATACAGTTATATGGACAATCAGCAACGAAGATAAGCGTCGATTTTAAAGATACGCCACTGGAAACCGCCATTTTAGAGGTAGAACGTAAAAGTGGACTCCAATTTTTCTTTGAAACTTCCTGGCTTCAGAATCAGAAGGTAACCAAGAGCTTCGATCAGGCTGAAGTAGTTACAGTACTAAGAGGAATTTTTGAAAACACCTCTCTAAATTTTTACAGTAATGACAAGGCTGTGTTTTTGTTGAACAATAGTATTGTCAATGATAAATTGCCTCTTGGTTACTTTGAAGATGAAAATAAGGAAGAATACAGCCAAAATACAGCTCCAATTTTTCAGGAAGAGTTTGCCTCACAAACGTCATCCCGCACAAATCGGTTGATAACTATTGGGAAGCAGAACTCAGCTACATCTAAAAAATATTACGAAATTTCAGGAAGGGTAATCAATGAAAAAACCGACGAAGGCGTAGCTAGCTTGTCTATTTCTACTTTAGATCGTACACATTATGCAGTGACTGATGACAATGGAAATTATACCCTTACATTGCCTTACGGACTCAATAAGCTGGAAACAAACTTATTGGGCTTTGAGCAGATATTTCAAGATGTGATTGTATATGGAAACGGCAGATTGAATCTAAGCTTAACAGAAAATGCACAGGCACTTGATGAAGTGGTCGTAGCTTCTAAAAGAGATGCAAATGTACGAGATGCCGTAGTTGGTGCTACCTTGATAAACATAGAAGCTATAAAAACAATTCCGTTAATCTTAGGAGAACGTGATATTTTAAAAGTGGCTACTACCTTACCCGGAATTAAAACAACAGGAGAAGGCTCAAGCGGATTTAACGTAAGAGGTGGTAGGGCAGACCAAAACCTTATTTTATTGGACGATGCAGTAATCTATAATCCATCGCACTTTTTGGGTTTCTTTTCTGCCGTGAATCCTTTCACGACAGGAAGTCTGGAAGTGTATAAAGCGAGTATTCCAGCTTCCTACGGCGGACGACTGTCTTCGGTGTTTGATATAGAAACTAAATCTGGAAATACCGAAAAAGTATCTGGTGAAGGTTCAATCGGGCCAATTACGGCAAATATGGCGATTGAAGTACCTATTGTAAAAGAAAAGGCTTCGGTAATTGCGGGGGTTCGTGCTACATATTCAGATTATATTCTTAAAAATCTTGATGAAGAGCAGCTTAAGAACAGTGAAGCTTCCTTTTATGATGCGATTGTAAAATACAAGCACGCCATCAATGAAAATAATACATTTCAGGGAACTTTTTATTACAGTAAGGATCGATTTAGTATTACCTCCGATTCTGTTTTTTCCTATAATAATCGATTGCTTTCTTTAAAATACAACCATAGATTTAGTGAAAAAAGCCGTGGTGAATTACTTTTTGTAAACAGTGAGTATAAATATGATATCGGTTTTGAAGCCGATGCAAACAATAATTTTGACTTTGGTTACAAACTAAATGAAAGTCAGATAAAACTAAATCTAAATTACAACCTAAGCGACGCACATAAATTAAGCTACGGTTTAAGTAGTAAGATATATTCGATAGATCCGGGTGAAATTGTGCCAATAGGAGCTAACTCTGATGTGAACGCAAAAACAATCGATAGGGAAAAAGGATTGGAATCTGCGATTTATGTTTCAGATTTATATGAAATAAACGATAAGTTATTGGTGGATATCGGCTTGCGATATTCGATATATGCAGCATTGGGTGAGGCAACGCAAAATGTGTATGCCGATGGGGAGCCAAGATCAGAGAATTCGGTTACTGAGGTTAAGAGTTATGGTAAGAACGAGGTGATAAAGACCTACGGTGGTCCGGAGTATCGAATTTCCGGTAGGTATTTACTCGGGAATGATTTTTCATTTAAAGCTGCCTATAATCGAACGATACAGTATCTACATTTACTGTCGACTAATACTACCATGTCGCCAACAGACATTTGGAAGCTTTCAGATTTAAATGTAGAACCACAACGAGCAGATCAATATTCTATAGGGTTCTTTAAAAACATTGTGGACGAAGACCTGGAATTTAGTTTGGAAGGCTATTACAAAAAGATGAACGACCTTTTAGATTATAAGATTGGTGCGCAGTTAATTTTAAATGACGATTTAGAAACTGAGTTGCTTCAAGGAGAAGGAAAAGCTTATGGGGTAGAATTTTTAATCAAGAAAAATAAGGGGCGTTTAAACGGTTATTTTGGGTATAGCTATTCGCGAGCCCTTATAAAACTCGATAGTGAGATACGACAAGAGCAGGTGAATAACGGAGAATTCTTTGCAGCGAATTATGACAAACCCCATGATTTCACAATGGTGGCTAATTATAAACTTACAAAGCGTTTTAGTTTTTCTGGAAATTTCACCTATCAAACTGGTCGACCCGTAACCTATCCTATTGGAAGCTTTGTTTTCGCAGGAGAAGAGCAGGTGTTATACAGTGATAGAAATCAGTTTAGAATCCCGGATTACTACCGTTTGGATCTAGGATTCAATATTGAAGGAAATCATAAAAAGAATAAACTAGCACACAGTTTTATTAATATATCGGTGTACAATGTGCTAGGGAGAAATAATCCGTATTCGGTGTTCTTTGTAAATGAAGATGGGCAGATAAAAGCGTATAAAACTTCGATCTTTTCAGTCCCGGTTCCAACGATCACCTATAATTTTAAGTTTTAAGAAGCTATGAAAAAGACACAAATATTACAAGTGATTTTGAGTTTCTTCCTTCTTTTGCAGATTGGATGTACAGAACCTTTTGAGATAGAAACGATTGATTTTGAAAACGTTCTGGTAGTAGAAGCTACTATTACAAATGAAAGTAGGCACCAGCAAGTAAAAGTTTCCAGAACTTCTACTTTGGAGAACCCGGGAGGTCAGGTTGAAAATAATGCTGAGGTTTGGATTGAAGCTAATAACGGAGATATGTATCAATTTTCGCAGGATCCTGAAACGGGAGATTATATTTCAAATACCGTTTTCGCCGTTGAAGCAAATGTTGAATATACTTTAAAGATTAATAGTTCAGATGGTTTAAATTATACTTCGGAAGCAGTTATATTGCCAGAAACAGTTGCGATAGAAAATGTATACCCGGAGGTAATTACAAAGGATGGGGTCGAAGGAGTACAAGTATTTGTAGATGCATTTGATGCCACAGGAAACGCAAAATATTTTAGGTATGAATATATTGAGACTTATAAGATAGTTGCTCCTAATCCAACATCTTTCATCGCTGAAATTATTAATTACAATTCGCAGAGTGAAACTTTTGACGTACAACTAACACCGCGTGAACCGGAGATCGTATGCTATTCGACAGAGTTTTCGACAGGAATACGGCAGACTGCCACGAATGAACTTGATGAAAATCGAGTTGAACGATTTCCGGTGAGATTTTTAGATAAAAATAATGCTGTATTACGAGAACGGTACAGCATACTCGTTAAGCAATTCGTGCAGAGTGTTGAAGCTTATACTTTTTACAAAATTATAAATGAACTTGGAAATGTAGAAAGTCTATTGTCACAAGGGCAGCCCGGTTATGTGAGTGGAAATATTACTTCTGTTGGCAATCCTAACGAGAAAGTTCTCGGTTTTTTTGAGGCAGCTTCAGTAAGTATGCAGCGTATTTATTTTAATCATGAGGATTTGGGATTACCCGTACCCCCATATTTTATTGATTGTAATGTTATTGAAATCGATTATAACGATAATACGACACTTGACAATGATCCAAACGAACGTGAAATTTTGAAGACCCATATCCAGTATTTTGATTATCAAGTGATTTTCGCCTTTCATCCCAATTATTTAATTGTTCAACCGGAGTGCAGTCTATGCACCTATTTTTCATCAAATGTAAGACCCGATTTTTGGGAAGATTAATTATGAAGAAAGCATCTGTTATATTAGTACTGTTTTTTCTCAATTTGGGACTTTATGCTCAGCTACCAGCTTCAGAAGTTGTGTCTGGAAGTCAGGTTTTTCCGAAGGAGAATATTAAATTAAGTTCAAATGCGAATATATTACTAGCGGGAGAAACCTTGCTATACAAAGGATATTGTCGTACAAATGCAAATTCGGCAAGCACATTGAGTAAGATACTTTATGTGTCACTTCGAAATGCAAAGGATTCCATAGTTTTTCAACACAAACTTAAATTAGAAAATGGTGCTGCCAATGGCTACTTTTTTATTCCAGCAAGTTTAAAAACCGGAGTGTATGAACTTATAGGATACACCAATTTTTCAAGAAACAACAAACAAGATGTTTTTGACCATTCCACAATTCATATAATTAATCCTTTCCTAACACCAGCAAATATCACTCAATCTGGTAATGAACTTCATAAGATTCTAATAGATACTACTCCTCAAGGGCTTTCAGAAGTATTAAATAATGATGTTAACGGGCTTTTTCAAAAGATAAAATCTAATTACCCTAAGCGCTCGAAAGTAGAATTATCAACATTGAACTCAGCTAATTCTATTGTAAATGGAGATTATCTATTGTCGGTCCGAAAGCTACCACCATTGACTATCCAATCGACTGAAGGATTATCGAATACTACAGATACTTCGTCCAATACCTTTTTTATTCCTGAACTTAGAGGAGAACTTATATCGGGTGTAGTGACTGATATAAACAATGGGCAAGCTGTTGCCGATAAGATGGTTTCGCTCACCATTCCAGGACAGAATTATGTTTCTAAATTGGCAAAGACGAATAAAAATGGACGCTTCTTTTTTTCTGTGGATGAATATTATTTGACTTCCAAGGCTACTTTTCAAATTAAGGAAAACGATAGAAAACAATATAAAATAAGTTTAGATGATAAAACTTTCGCTTCAGAAGAATTACGCACGAATCGCGAACTTTTATTGGATAAATCGATGAAACAATGGATTGAAGATCGCAGCATCGCACTTCAGATTCAAAATGCATATTACAACGCCAATAATGATAGTTTGGAGGTGCAAGTGCCTAATCCGAGATTTTTTGGGAAGCTTGGCACCACCTATTTACTGGATGATTATACACGATTCCCAACTGTAAAAGAAACCTTTATTGAAGTAATAAAACTTGCTGCAGTGCGGGGTAGTGGCAAAGAGAGTAAATTTATTGTATTCGATGAATATAACTATAGCGAGAAAGGGCTTTTTAGCGAGTTACCTGCGCTATTGCTTATGGATGGGATGCTAATCCAAAACAATGATGAACTACTTGCCTATGATGCCAGGAATATTCATAGCATTCGTGTAATTGCTGAAGCCTATCGTTTTGGACCACAGATTTATAGTGGAATCATCGCAATCAATACTAAAAAAGGCGATTTTGTATCGTCAATGGGAGGCGACTTTATGGCTTCAATCCCATTGGATCAGCCTTTGCCGAGGAAACATTTTTATACGCCTAATTATGAAAAGGAATCTCTCGATCGAATTCCCGATAACAGGGTTCAATTGATTTGGCAGCCAAATGTGAGAATTACGGGAGATGAGTCTTTGAGTTTTTATACATCTGATGAAACCGGAGCTTATGAAATTGTTCTTGAAGGTTATAGCAGTGAAGGGAAATTTACCCGTAATGTTGCTTATTTTAAAGTAGAATAGGCTTTAGTTTTTTACTTCGGAAGTGCGCTCCCACCAATGTGATTGCGGTGTTTCATTGCCAAGAACGATGGCTTCACCAATAATTGGAGTCGTAATAGATACGTTCATTTCGGAAGCTGTTTTGGTTACACGCTCTGCCGGATCGGTCCAGGAGTGTAATCCCAATTTGAATGCTCCCCAATGAATGGGTAAAAGAAGTTTTCCCTTTACATCAATAGTGGCTTGTACCGTTTCTTCGGGCATCATGTGTATTAAAGGCCATTGTTTGTCGTATTGCCCGCATTCCATTATGGCTAAGTCGAACGGACCAAATTTCTCGCCTATTTCCTTAAAGTGAGTATCGTAACCCGAATCTCCGCTAAAGTAAATTGAATTTGTTTTTCCTTTAATTATCCATGAACTCCATTGGGTCCTAGAGCGATCACCGATTCCTCTTCCTGAAAAATGACGGGAGGGAGCAGCGGTTAATTCAATTCCGGCAAGGTTTGTTGATTCCCACCAGTCCATTTCAGTAATGTTCTCTTCGGAAACACCCCAGGAAATTAGATGTGCTCCAATACCAAGAGGTACGTAGAAATGTTTCACCTTCTCTTTTAGTTTTTTAATACTTCCGAAGTCTAAGTGATCATAATGATCATGGGAGATAATTACCGCATCCAAAATTGGAATATCTTCAATAGCCAAAGGTAGCGTATCATTAAATCGCTTACTGCCCAGCAAAGGGTGTGGAGCAGGGACTTCTCCTAACATTGGATCGAGGAATATTTTCATTCCGTCCATTTCCAGCAGGAGTGCTGAATGACCAAACCAAGTAATTTTTGTTACTGAATCTGCAGTTTTTGAAATCGTTTCAGGAGTGATTTTCTTCACTGGAATGGACCAATCAGGGACTTTATTACCTTTGGTGAAATATTCGCCCAATGTTTTAATATAATTGATATCTCCGTCTACATTCGTTTCAGATAAATTATGAAATTTTCCATCTTTATAGTGTTCTGATTTTTCTATTCTTTTTAGCCGATCACCTTCACTTTTCGCGCCAAATTCAGAAGAGGTATTGATAAATATGATAGCGATAAGAACGATCATACCAATTAATGAAGCGATGATGCCTATTATCATTTTGAGAGTTTTAAAAAATTTCTTCATTCGTTTTAGTAAAAAAACCACAGTCGCGAAGATAACCCAATTAATCTAAGCTTTCCTAAGAGTTGACGAGCGTACAAAGCTCAGTTTTAGTTAGAATTTTCCTTGCTTTATTGGGGGTAATAATCCTTCAGACGGATAATGTGCATAGTTAATATGTTAAAATATTAAAATTATCATTGTTTATTGGTAAATAGTTTGTATATTTATCAAACTATCATGTCGGGGAGCTTAAGTTAAACAGCTGAGAAATAAACCCGTCGAACTTTGTCGGATAATACCAACTAAAGGAATATGATTTGCAAAGAGAACCAGACTTAAAAATCTTGTTCTCTTTGTTTTTTTAGATACTTTGATAACTCGAATTATTGCCTCGAACGTTCTTTTAATATATCTTCAATGTCTTCCAGTTTAAAACCTTTGGCTTTTAGTAAAATTAAATAATGGTATAATAAATCTGCGGCTTCATTCTTAAACAAATCATCGTTATCATCCATTGCTTCAATCACCAATTCAACTGCTTCTTCACCAACTTTTTGTGCGACCTTATTAATACCACTCTTGAATAGCTTGTTGGTATAGGATTTCTCATCGTCTTTATCAATGCGATCGTGAATAGTTTGTTCAAGAGAATAAATAAAGCCCTGAGATGTTTCTTCTTTAAAGCAAGTCGTGCTACCCGTATGGCAAGTTGGACCTTGTGGCTTAGCCTTTATCAAAATAGTATCCCTATCGCAATCAATTTTTATATCTTTTACGACAAGAAAATTTCCAGAAGTCTCACCTTTTGTCCAAAGTCTGTTTTTGCTCCTGCTAAAGAAAGTAACTTTTTTATTTTCAATAGTGCTCTCGTATGCGGCTTCATTCATATATCCTAACATCAGGACTTGTAATGTTAGATAGTCTTGTACTATGACTGGTATAAGCCCATTTCCTTTTTTAAAATCTAAATTCATAATTCTTAATTAATTTGCCTCACGGCGATATCTTCTTTTGATAAATATTTTTTTAATTCCGGTATAGGGATTTCACCATAATGAAAAATGCTTGCCGCAAGTCCGCCGGTTGCTTTTGTTTTTTCAAATACTTCTTTAAAATGTTCCATGGTTCCCGCACCTCCCGAAGCTATCACAGGAATTTGTACAGCATTACTTACTTCTGCTGTAATATCAATTGCAAAGCCGGTTTTTGTACCGTCATTGTTCATTGAGGTGAGTAAAATTTCACCTCCTCCTAATTGCTCAATCTGCTTTGCCCAATTTACTGTCGAAAGTGGGGTAGGAGTTCGTCCGCCATGAACATAAACTTTCCATTCATTCTCTTTAAATTTTGTGTCGATCGCAACCACCACACATTGACTCCCAAATTCATTTGCAATAGCCGATATAAGTTGCGGATTCTTCACAGCAGCCGAATTAATACTCACCTTATCTGCACCAGCTTTTATTAATCTGGAAACATCTTCCACAGTGCTAATTCCGCCACCAACAGTAAAAGGAATGTTGATTTCTGAAGCTATA
This sequence comes from Ulvibacter antarcticus, assembly GCF_003688405.1. Classification (GTDB taxonomy): domain Bacteria; phylum Bacteroidota; class Bacteroidia; order Flavobacteriales; family Flavobacteriaceae; genus Ulvibacter; species Ulvibacter antarcticus. The sequence continues at coordinate 480,633 of NZ_REFC01000012.1, read as the reverse complement.
TCACGAACTAATTCCAGTAATGTGTTTCTATTTTCAATGGTCGCAGTGATGTCGAGAAAGATCAATTCATCGGCGCCTTCAAGAACATACTTTTTGGCGAGTTCAATAGGATCTCCTGCGTCGCGAATACCCTCAAAATTCACACCTTTTACGGTTCTCCCATTTTGAATGTCCAGACAAGGAATAATTCTCTTTTTTAGCATAATTTCTGAAGCTCTTTTAATGTTATTTTTCCTTCATAAATCGCTTTTCCTATAATAGCGCCACTACAGCCAATTTCTTTTAGTTGAAATAAATCTTCCATTGAAGAAACACCACCACTAGCGATTAATTGTACATCAACCGATTTTATTATATCGCGATAAAGCTCAATTGAAGGTCCTTCGAGCATCCCATCTTTAGAAATATCGGTACAAATCACAGTTTTTATACCATTGGACTGATGCTTTGTTATAAAAGAAACTACTTCAACTTCTAAACTTTGTAACCAACCATTAACAGCAATCATTCGATCTTTACAGTCTGCACCGAGAATTATTTTCTCAACTCCATAAGTATGCAGCCATCCTGCAAATTTCTCTGGGTCTGAAGCCGCAATACTCCCGCCTGTGATTTGTTGCGCGCCACATTCGAATGCGATTCTTAGATCGTCATCCGATTTCAAACCGCCTCCAAAATCGATTTTTAAGTTCGTCTTCTTTGAAATGCTTTCCAATACCTTATAATTCACAATATGTTTGGATTTTGCACCATCCAAATCAACCAAATGCAAATATTGTATGCCATTGGCCTCAAATTCTTTTGCCACTTCTAACGGATGTTCATTGTAGATTTTTTTAGTGCTGTAGTCTCCCTTAGATAGACGAACGCATTTCCCATCGATAATATCAATTGCCGGTATGATTTTCATAATTCTAAAAAGTTTTTTAAGATTTGTTCCCCTACACCAGCCGATTTTTCAGGATGGAATTGAGTTGCATAATAATTGTCTTTTTGTATTGCACTTGCAAATGGAAGTATATAATCGCAGCTGGCAATTGTTTCTTCATTTATTTCTGCATAATAGCTGTGAACATAGTAAACATCTTCCGTTTTTTTTATGCTTCGGAAGAGATCGCCTTTCAATACATTAAAGTTATTCCAACCCATATGTGGAACAATCCCGAAGCTTGGAAATCGCTTTACTTTAGTCTTAAAAATACCCAGACAATCAGTGTCATTTTCTTCCGAAGATTTGCACATTAGTTGAAGCCCTAAACAAATACCTAACATAGGTTTAGTAATAGATAAGATTGTTTTATCGAGACCTTTTTCTCTAAGATACTTCATGGCCGAACTTGCCTCACCTACACCCGGAAAAATCACTTTATCCGCTTTCAAAATGGTTTCCGGCTCATCGGTGATTACACTTAAATAACCTAAGCGGGAAAGGGCGTTTTGCACGGACTGTGTATTCCCGGCGTTGTATTTAATTATGGCTATCATAAGCTTCCTTTCGTACTTGGGATTGAATAATCATCGGTTTTTGAAACTGCCATTTTTATCGCTTTCGCAAAGGCCTTAAAAATTGCTTCTATCTTGTGGTGTTCATTATCACCTTCAGCCTTAATATTTAAATTGCATTTGGCAGTATCACTAAATGATTTAAAAAAATGCATAAATAGTTCGGTCGGCATTTCTCCAATCATTTCACGCTTAAAATCGGCATCCCAAACCAACCAAGGCCTGCCTCCAAAATCAATAGCCAACTGCGCAAGGCAATCATCCATTGGGAGCAGGAATCCATATCGTTCAATGCCTTTTTTTGATCCTAGCGCTTTTAGAAATGCTTCTCCCAGAGCAAGTGCTGTATCTTCGATAGTGTGATGTTCATCTATTTCCAGATCGCCGTTTACAATAACACTAAGATCGATATTCCCGTGTTTGGAAATCTGTTCTAACATATGATCAAAGAACCCTAAACCTGTAGAAATGTCACTTTTCCCAACACCATCCAAGTCCACTGTTACCGAAATATTTGTTTCGTTTGTCGCACGTTTTACCGTTGCTCTTCTTGGTTCCGATTTTAAAAAACGATAAATTTCATTCCAGGAAGTAGTTGTAAGAGCAGCAGAATCTGAACTTTCTTCTCCTATAAATATTCCTTTAGATTTTAAATTTTTTGCCAGTTCCATATCCGATTCTCGATCCCCAATTACGAATGAGTTTTTCAGATCGTAATTTCCATGAATGTATTTATTTAGAAGACCGGTTCGAGGTTTGCGGGTAGGCGCATTGTCCTCTGGAAAACTTTTATCAATGAGAATTTCAGAAAAGACGATTCCTTCGTTTTTAAAGGCTGTTATTATCTTCTCCTGAGCCGGCCAAAATGTATCTTCAGGAAAGGAATCGGTACCTAAACCGTCTTGATTCGTCACCATCACAAGTTCGAAATCCAGTTCATTTACAATTTTAGCTAACCATTGAAAAACTCCCGGATAAAATTCCAGTTTTTCTAAGCTGTCCAGTTGGTAATCGACGGGTGGCTCAATCACTAGAGTACCATCACGATCTATAAATAATACTTTTTTCATAAGTTGATATTTTTTAATGCTTGCAATAATTTTTTATTTTCTGAAGGTGTTCCCACCGAAATTCTAATGCAATTATTGACAAGATTGTTTCGGTTTCGTGTAATTATTTTCTGGCTAACTAAATCCTTGTAAATCACATCTGCATTTATGGTTTCTACGAGTAAAAAGTTGGCATTTGATGGATAAACCTTTAAAACAATTTTCAGCTCTTCTAATGCTGTTGCGAGTTTCTTTCTTTCACTTAGAATGATATTCAGATTTTCTTCATAAGCTTCAGAATTGTCGAGAGCTTCAATTGCAGCCTTTTGGTTTAATTCGCTCACATTATAAGGAGGTTTTACCTTATTGAACAATTGAACGATCTCTTCCGAAGCATAACCAATTCCAACCCTCGCAGCTGCCAATCCGTAGGCTTTACTAAAGGTCTGACAAACGATTAAATTTGGATAATTCGCCAATAGGTTCAGACAAGTATCATCTTTGCAGAAATCGATATAGGCCTCGTCAACGATTACAATTCCGTTGAAATTAGCGAGTATATTTTCGATTGTTGAACGCTTCAATAAATTCCCACTTGGGTTGTTGGGCGAACAGATAAAAATAATTTTAAGACTTAAATCTTTCAGAAAAGGCTTTAATAATTTCTCATCGATCTGAAAATAGGAGGTAAGCGGTATTTTTAATAATTCTATATCATTTATTGCAGCCGAAACATCATACATACCATAAGTTGGCGAAAATGTAAGGGCTTTATCATTTCCCGGGGTACAGAAAATACGAAATGCAAGATCAATCACTTCATCACTTCCGTTGCCAATAAAAATTTTCTCTGCAGAAATACCTTTCAATTTAGAAAGTTTCTTTTTCAGCGTGGTTTGATACGGATCGGGATATCGATTCAATTCACCAAACGGATTTTCATTGGCGTCCAGAAATATTCCTTTCCCGTTAAACTCATCCCTAGCACTAGAATAGGGTGTTAACTTGGCAATATTTTCTCGAATAACTGATTTCAGTTTAAACATCGTTTATGGATTTAAGTCGAATACTTACGGCATTTTTATGAGCAATGAGTTGTTCGGCTTCTGCCATAAGCTCGATCGCGGGACCTATATTTTTTAATCCTTCTTTTGAAAGCTCTTGAAAACTTATTTTCTTCTGAAAGCTCTCTAATGAAACACCGCTATAATTTCGTGCATAGCCGTTGGTTGGCAGCGTATGATTAGTGCCACTGGCATAATCGCCGGCACTTTCACAGCTGTAATTGCCAAGAAAAACAGAGCCTGCATTGATAACCTTTTCTGACAAGCCAGAAGCACTTTCCGAAGCGAGTATTAAATGTTCGGGAGCATAAAGATTGCTAAACTCCATACAGGCTTCCATGCTTTCTAATAAAATAGCTTTACTATTCTCGAGTGCTTTTTCGGCGGTATTTTTTCTTGGAAGCTGGTTTAATTGTTTCTGTACTTCGGAAAGTGTTTCGTCAATAATACGTTGATCGTTTGAAAGAAGAATCACCTGACTATCCGCTCCATGTTCTGCCTGCGACAATAAATCTGAAGCAATAAAAGAAGGGATTCCGGTCTTATCTGCAATCACAAGTACTTCGCTTGGCCCTGCCGGCATATCGATTGCTGTGCCACTCTGTTGGATGAGTTCTTTAGCCTTGGTGACATATTGGTTCCCCGGTCCGAAGATCTTATATACTTGCGGAATGGTTTCAGTACCATAAGCCATAGCCGCTATTGCTTGCGCACCACCGACCTTAAAAATTTTTGAAATCCCAATTAAACTAGCGGTATAGCGTATCGCAGGATGTATATTACCTTTTACATTTGGTGGCGTACAAAGCACTATTTCTTTGCAACCTGCTAATATTGCTGGTATTCCCAGCATGAGTATCGTTGAAAAGAGTGGGGCAGAACCACCGGGTATGTAGAGTCCGACCTTTTCGATGGCGACGGCTTTTCTCCAACAAAATACACCGGAAGTTGTTTCTATTTTTTCTTCGGAATTTTGTTGAGAGGCATGAAATTTTTCTATGTTATTTTTAGCAAGTTTTATTGCACTTTTTAGCGCTTCGGAAACTTCCGATTCAGCGATTTCCATTTCTTTTTCAGAAACCAGTAGATCATTAATACTAACCTTGTCAAATTGTTCCGAATACTTCTGAAGTGCAGCGTTTCCGTAGGATTTCACTTCGTTTAAAATATCGTAAACAAGTGATGAAAGTTGGTTTTTTTCAAATCCCGGTCTTCTTGTAAGTTCTTTCCATTGCTTTTTGGGCGGCTTGTTATACATTTCCATTAGATGACCATTTTATCGATTGGGACAATTAAAATACCTTCGGCACCAGCTAGTTTTAGCTCATCAATTACATTCCAGAATGTACCTTCATCAATTACTGAATGAAGCGAACTCCAGCCTTTTTCTGCTAAGGGTAGGACGGTGGGGCTCTTTAAAACTGGTAGAATTGCACTAACCTGTTCAATTTTATCGTTAGGCACATTCATCAATATATATTTGGTGTTTTTGGCTCGAAGGACAGCCTGAATTCTAAAAACAAGACGATTGAGAATCTCTTGTTGCGCAGGTTTTATCTGCAATGATTTTACCAAGACAGCTTCCGATTGTAAAATAACCTGAGTTTCTCTCAATCCGTTTTTAAACAACGTGCTACCAGTACTTACGATATCGCAAATACCATCGGCGAGACCTATGTTTGGAGCTATTTCTACAGAGCCTGAGATGACGTGTATTTCAGATTCAATTCCTTCTTTTTTCAGAAAAGCTTCCAATGTTTTGGGATAGGAGGTTGCAATTCTCTTCCCTTGAAAATAGGAAAGTTTATTATCATCAATTTCTTTCGGAATAGCCAGGGAGACTCGGCATTTGGAGAATCCCAATCGCTCAATAATTTTTACTTTGTTTCCTTTTTCAACTAATAGGTTTTCACCAACTATAGCTACATCTACCACCCCGTCTTCCAGATATTGTGGAATGTCCGAATTCCGAAGATAAAGGACTTCTAAAGGAAAGTTTCCAATAGTAACCTTTAGTTGGTCGCGACCATTTTCAACATTAATGCCGCAGGATTTTAATAGTTGTAATGATTCGGACTGTAAACGACCGCTCTTTTGAATTGCAATTTTTAGTGTACTCATGTTTTAGAGAATAATTCTGAGTAAACCGGAAGTAATTATAACAAAAAACCCGCCTGATTCACTCAGACGGGTTTTGAAATATTTTTAGATTACATAGTTCATTTCCTGTTCGCCTGAGAGCAAATATGAAAATGATGATGATGTAATTGTGTAAAATTCATGTGTTGTTTTGTTGGGACAAACTTAGAATGTTTTTTTAAGAATTACTACAAATTAACAGATTTTTATTTTTCCATTGTTTTTGGATTGCCCGAAAGCAATTTTTTTGTAACTCTGTAATCTGCCGCATAAAGCATTTCTTTTTCTCTTTTTTTAAGATGAATAAAAGCATTGCTATACCATTTAGGATGTGTTGCTTTTTTATTGTAATCCTCGTGATTAACGGTGTCAAATGGTTTTTTCTTTCGAAATGCGTAAATATTATAGATTCCTATTCCATAATACGCTGCTCTTTCTAGTACTTTTTTAAAATCTTCTTCAGAAAAGTATTGTTTAGATTTATCTCTTATTCCTTTATGTTGATTCTCTAGGTCTAAAAAAATATTCGACTCTAAAAATGCGGCTTTATTTTCTTCTTCAGACGGATCTGTAATTGTTGACTCATTTGTCATAATTTCCTATATTTTTTGATTTTTCAATTTGCAATTTAACCGTGGATGCGTTCAGAGGTGCCATAATTTTTTATGATCTCTCCTTCAAACTCAATTAGATCTTTCCAGCGTTTTTCTACATCGATTCCTTCTCCATACTTTCGGGCAAAGCCTAAGAAAGTTGTATAATGACCAGCTTCACTAATCATAAGTTCCTTATAAAATTTTGATAATTCAGGATCCTTTATTCTTTCAGAAAGCAGTTTAAATCGTTCACAACTCCTGGCTTCAATCATAGCTGAAAACAACAAACGATCAACCATCGATTGCTGGCGATTCCCTCCATTTCTGGTAAACTGAAACAGTTGATTGACATAATGATCTTTTCTTTCACGACCTAGCTTGTATCCTCGTTGTTTAATTATTTCGTGTACCATTTCAAAATGCTCTAATTCTTCTTGAGCAAGTTTCAATAGATCCGTAACAAGGTCTGTATGTTCCGAGTTTAAGGTGATTATTGTGATCGCGTTCGTGGCAGCTTTCTGTTCACACCATGCATGATCTGTAAGTATCTCTTCAATGTTCGACTCTACAATGTTTACCCAGCGCGGATCTGTTGCCAGTTTTAAGTTAAGCATATCAATTTTTGAGCTGTAAAGATAGCTTTTAATCCATCGAAAATGCATTAACAAAAGTTTAACAAAACCAACTGAGAATTTTCTACGTACATAACTATATAATAATCAATTATTTAAATTATTAACTAAAACCTTACAATTATGAAAAAATTAAAAATTATTTTCGGAATTGGTTTGCTGATCGCGGCAGGACTAGTTTTCGTAGCTGCAGATCACATCGATGCTCCTGCAGTAACCGGGCAGACAAGTGATATCACAGACTTTTATGCCTTTCAAGGAGAGGACACAGACAATATTGTGTTCATTGCCAACGTGCAAGGGCTCTTAAGTCCATCAGCTACGGCGAATGCAACCTTTGATGAAGATTTAATGATCGAAATAAACATAGACAATACTGGGGATAATGTTGAAGATTTAGTAATTCAAGCCATTCCAAGGGCCGGGAGAATGTTTTTTTATGGACCATCTGCACCAGATCAAACAGGTCTTGAAAGTACACTGATTACTAGTGGAAGCTATAGAGGATTAGTTAGGATAACGCCTTACGGATCTGCTCCAATTATTGAAAATAGACGTGGTCTTAAATATTTTGCAGGACCTCGCGATGATCCTTTCTTTTTCGATTTTGCACAATACAGTCAGATTTTAGCTGGTAATGCTGGTGGTTTCAACGATCCGGGGAGTGATACTTTTGCAGGAACTAATGTAATGTCTATAGTAGTAGAAGTACCTAAAGCGCTAATTGGTGGCTCAGGAACTATTAATACTTGGGTTGAAACAAAAAGAAGACAATAATTAATCAAAACAGATAATATCATGAAAAATTTAAATACAATATTAGGAATTTTAGTAATGACCGCTGTTTTGTTTAGCTGTCAAAAAGAAGATTTTAGTACTTCTACAGAGCAAGATCTAAGCATGGAAGAATTTGAAGGTCGCGCAGTTTTCCACGGAACTTATGTGCAACAAGACCAGATGGGACGTCCTGCAGTGAACACAGTTTTTGTGTCAAGCGGAAGTAAAGATCAGTTTAATGTAACCATACCATCAGATCAAAATTCTTTTCAACCCATGTTTGAAGCTAATTTAACGGCCTTAAGCCCAGCTTTTAATGTCCCAACAGATATGAACGCACTTGGATTAACTGCCGCAGCTTTTACCGGGCTTTTAGCAACCGATGTACTCAATGTATCTTTGGATGGAACGACTACATTCTTTGACGGAGTGAACGTACTTACAGGAAGAACATTAAGTGATGATGTAATCACTGTTGAACTACTACTTATATTTGGAGGAGAAGATTTTACCGAAAATCCAAATCTTTCAGATGATCATGTTGATGCTAATGATACAGCGTTTTCATCGTCATTTCCATACTTGGCAGAAGCCTGGTAGAAAAGTTTAATTATAAGTTTATCAAGGCATATGTTTTAAACGTATGCCTTTTTTTATTCTGAAGGCATGCTTTTGCACTTCATTTTAAGAGACTGGTTTAAATTGAGTTAAGAGCTCAATTAGTCTTTAACTGGTCTATTTTACTTCAGAAAAAACAAAATTTAAGAAAAAATCAACTATTTTCATCTCGAAAAAGATTCAGCATAAGAAGATTTAACACTCGTTTCAAAAGATAAACCCTTCAAAAGCAAAAAAAATATTATGAAAAAAATCATACTCTTGGCGATAAGCCTTGTTTTAACTTCGATTGCATTCGCACAGCCAGTATGGAGAGCACTCGAGTACGCGCCTTCAGGTGAAGGTAGATTCGACGATGTCTTCTTTTTAAATGAAAGTTTAGGTTGGGCGGCAAATGGTCCTTCGGGGAATGTTTATAAAACAACAGATGGAGGTGTATCTTGGGATTTAAAATTTCATACAAATGCTTATTTCAGGAACATTGAATTTATGGATGAAAACACAGGTTTTTTGGGAACATTAGATGGTGTTTTTTATAGATCCTCAGATGGAGGAGAAACTTGGGGCGCGTTGGCGTTGCCAAATAACCCTGATGCAATATGTGGTCTGGATGTAGTTGACGGCTCGATAGTCTATGGTTGTGGTGCCTGGTTTTCTCCAGCTTACATTATTAAATCGTTTGATGGGGGATCCAATTGGGATTTCATTGATATGACTTCTTACTCCAATGCGTTGGTAGAGGTACTTTTTATCGATGAGAACCATGGCTATGCATCAGGTAGTGCTTTTTCTGGTGGTATAATCCTTGAAACTACAGACGGGGGTGATTCATGGACTGAAATTTATAATTCAAATCTTCCGGGCGATTATGTTTGGAAACTTCAATTAATGGAGAATAATACCTATATCTATGGATCAATTCAATCTAACAGTCAGGGTAAGCTAATAAAGTCATTCGATTCTGGAGCAACGTGGGTAGAAAAAGATTTTCCTGATTCATCTGTGCAAGCAATTGGGTTTGTAAGTCCGACAAGAGGATGGATGGGTGGCCACAATAGTGGTTTTTATGAAACCAATGATGGAGGTGATACCTGGACAAATATTAGCTTGGGGTACAATCTAAACCGTTTTCAATTTTTCAACGATCAACTAGCTTATTGTTCTGGTGATACTATTTATAAGTTTGAAGATGAGTTATCTGTTTCTGAATTTGAACAGACTCCTACAAAGGATATAAAGATTGTTATAGCGCCGGTTCCTGTTAAAAACAAACTGAATATTGATATCTACTATGAACATGTTGATAATCTACTTATTCAGTTATATGATATAAATGGTAAACTACTGGAACATTTAAAACGTGATAGAGTAGCCGACGCCGGAATCAAATCTTATTCGTTTGATTTTAACTATCCCACGGGCACTTATGTCGTGGATTTCCAAACGAACGACGGAAGAAGGTCTTATACTGTTGTGAAAGAATAAGACTGATTTTTATTTGAATCTACTAAGAATATTATTTAATAAAAAAGAGCGGATTCCTTTAGGGATCCGCTCTTTTTATATAGAAACTTGTCTTTATTGGTCAATGTTATAGTCGTTTGAACATAAAACACCATATATAGATAATTATCTAAATGCGAAGGACCTTTCTTTTTCAACTTGGTTTCCATAATTGGTCAATGCTTGGTAGGAATAAATTAGAATTTGTTTATTAACGCAATTGTTTTAAAACTATGTCTTTTTTGTTTCATAAAAACTAGTTTTTAGTTGAATTAATTAAGTCGAATTGAAGTGAATTGAGAGCTTCTACGAATTATAATAGTTCTGTTTTGCTTCGGAAGAAATGTAATTTAGAAATATTTGAGTATTTTCGGCCCGCAATTGAATCAGAAAAAAGGCAATCTAAGTGCCTATTTCAGGTGAAAAACCCTTCAGTAGCAAAATAAAAAAAATTATGAGAAAAATTACTCTTTTGGCGTTGAGTCTAATAATAACTACGCTTGCTGTAGCCCAACCAGAATGGAAAGCACTTGAAAATGCACCCTCAGGCGAAGGTAGGTTTGATGACATCTTCTTTTTAAATGAAAACCTTGGATGGGCAGCAAATGGTCCTTCCGCTAATGTTTATAAAACGACCGACGGAGGTTTGTCTTGGGAATTTCAATTTCATGTTAACGGTTCCTACTTCAGAAATATTGAATTTATTGATGAGAATATAGGCTTTTTAGGAACCTTGGATGGACTGTTTTACAAATCAACAGATGGTGGAGACTCTTGGGAACCTGTTCCATTGCCAGGTAATCCAGATGCGATATGTGGAATGGATGCGATTGGTACTTCTGTTATATATGGTTGTGGATCTTGGTTCAGTCCAGCCTATGTGATTAAGTCAACTGACGCTGGCTCCAACTGGGATTTTACTGATATGTCGTCCTTTGCAAGTGCTTTGGTTGAAGTTTTGTTTATCGATGAAAACCATGGTTATGCATCAGGGAGTCATGCTTCTGGAGGAGTTATTTTAGAAACTACAGATGGCGGGGATTCATGGACGGAAATTTATAATTCGGGTATGCCCGGCGATTATGTTTGGAAGTTACAACTTATGGAGAATAATACGTATATCTACGGATCAATTCAATCCAATAGCGTTGGTAAATTGATAAAGTCGTTCGATTCGGGAGCAACTTGGGTTCAAAAAGATGCACCAGAAGCAAGTATTCAAGCTATTGGATTTGTGAGTCCGACACGCGGATGGATGGGTGGACATACGACCGGATTTTACGAAACGAATGATGGCGGTGATACCTGGACTGATATAAGTTTAGGGTATACCTTAAACCGATTCCAATTTTTTAATAATCAGTTGGCATACTGCTCTGGCGAAACTATTTATAAATTTGAAGAAGAATTATCGGTGACTGAATTTGATCCTGTATCGATCGAGGACATAAAAATTGTGATCGCGCCAGTACCATTAAAAAACAAACTGAATATTGATATCTACTATGAACATGTCGATAATTTATTAATTCAATTATACGATATAAACGGGAAGTTGCTGGAACATTTAAAAAGAGATAGAGTGCCAGAAGCCGGAAAAAAATCATATTCATTTGATTTTGAATACCCAGCAGGAACATATGTATTAAATTTTCAGACGAATAACGGGAGAAGGTCTTATACTGTTGTGAAAGAATAAGGGTGATTTTTATTTGAATCTACTAAGAATATTATTTGATAAAAAAAGGGCGGACTCCAATTAGGATTCGCTCTTTTTAGTTTTGAGACAACTGTGATTTTTTATTGACTTTCATCTTCTTGACTAGTTAATTTACACCTTTCAAGCGATTCACGTAAATCGTTTTCAGCAACCATTTATAAACTACAGTCTCCATTAATTATTTGGATATGTGATGGGTTGTAACCATTATCGCTGATTTCATAGTCGTTAGAACACAAACCACCATTGGTAAAGAAGTCCACAAGACCACAAAAATCGGCCAAATTAAAATTATCTATAACAGTTAAGTCCTGTGTTCCTGAAGCATCACATTCTATTAATTCTAAACTGGAAAGGAAATCAAGATTGGTCAAGCTATCATTATTATCTATAAAAATGGCATCTTTTATGGTTGTCAGATTTTGTAATATATTGATTGTTTCTAAATTCGCATTGTTTCGAATATCCAGATTTCCTAGTGTTCCAATGTTGCTCAAGCCATCTAAAGATTGCAAATTTGAATTATTTTGAAAGACTAAATCAAAATTATTTCCAGTAGAAAGAGTATTATTAAAGTTGATTGATGTAAGCGCATCACTACCTGTAATCCATATGGATGCACCAATATAGGAGATATTATTGATTGCACTAATGTTGTTTAGTTCAGTATTATATGAAAACCTTAAACCATTATTTATATTTGATATACTTTGGAGAAAATCCAAATTAGTTAGTTTGGATCTTTCAATTTCAATTTGATTTGTTGTTTCCAAACTTGAAAATGCCGTAATGGTAGATAAATTTTCACAAAGTATAATTTGGAGGAGACCTACATCCGTTAAATTATCGAAACCTTGAATTGATTCTAATTGGGGGTTAAAATGAAAGTATAAACTACCACCAATTCTTTCCAGATTCTCAAATCCGCTTATGTTTATAAAGCCATAAGCTGTAGAATTAATTCCTTCGAGCACAAAGTGACCATTAATCTCCTGAAGATTATTAAAACCTGAAAGATCTGTAAGATTAATATTTTCTTTTAGTATAAAATCACCGGTTAGATTCGTAATATTTCCGAACCCACTTAGACTTGTAATATTCGTGCGATAGATTTCGATATCTGTCAATCCAATAATATTGGATAGCGGGCTAATGTCATGTACTTGATTATTTATGCCATTACTTCCGCCGGTAATTTTAAGCTTGCCTGTTACTTTAGTTAAGGTTTCGAAACAGCTTATATCATCGAAAAGGTGATATCCATGACTATCGATTACTAAGTCTCCATTAATTTCAGTGATCCCGGCTAAATGGGATAAATCTGAAATTCGAGTTGAAGAAAACCCACATTTATCCTCTACTAGCACGTTTCCATTTACAATTTCCAATTGATGATTTTCAAATAAATCCACCGCGTACTGATATTTTAGAATTATGTCTCCGGTATAAGTACCAATTGGAATTAGATTTTTGCCAACCCCAGAAATATCAGAAGAATTACCACTTGGATCTTGTGCTGAAACTTGTGCTACGTATTTATAAAAGTACTCCAAATTATTAAAAGTATAGGAGGTTTCGGTTGTGGTTACTAACGCCTCCAAAGTGTCATAAGGTGTGTTAAGCTCACAATCATATAAAAACTTCAGAAATTCTATTCGGTATGTCACTTCCTCGCCGTTAGGGTCTATACATGGATCCCATGAAACGGTAACACTATTTTCGTTTTGTACGATTGTAAGATTAGAAACCGTAGTGCAAGGTGGGCTTGTGTCATCATTTTGAGTTACTGTAATCGTCACTGTTGCGCTATCGCAGAGAATTGGGTCGTTGTTGTCACAAACATTATACATAAAGGTATCTGTTCCAACAAAATCTGTGTTTGGTGTATACGTTACCATTCCTGTTGTTGGATCGACGACTACACTACCATCTGTAGGATTATTCACAATTGTAACACTTGTAGGATCAATTGTTCCATCGGGATGGGTATCGTTATCGAGTATGTTTATATCTACTGCAACATTTTCCAAAGTAGCGGCAGTATCGTCTACGGCTACAGGAGGATCGTTGGGAACTAATTCAATGGTTATAGTAACTAAGGCCGAATCACATTCCACAGGAGTTCCATTGTCACAAACGGTATATGTAAAAGTGTCGGATCCTGAATAATCTTCGTTAGGGGTGTAAATAGCGTTACCTGATACCGCATCTAAAGTAACCATGCCATTTGAAGGAGGAGTCGTTAAAGAAACTGAAGTTCCATCTATTGCACCATCAGGATCGGTATCATTCGCTAGAATATCGATTGTAACCGGAGTGCTTTCAAAAGTTACGGCAAAGTCGTTTACGGCAACAGGAGCTTCATTTGCTAATATGGCTTCATCATCCTCCTTTTTACATTGTACAAGCAAGATTGAGAGAAGCAATAGAACTAATAAGTGTCGCATTTTAATTTCTTTGGATATACAAGATTAACAAGATATTAAAAATGATTCAACTTTCTTACAATTCATCGCTTTTTTCCTTCTGTCCGGACATCATCAAAAATGCTTTTAAGAACTCATCTATGTATCCGTCTAGTATGGCATCTGTGTTTCCGCTTTCGTGCCCCGTTCGTACATCTTTAACCAATTTATAAGGATGTAAAACGTAGTTGCGGATTTGTGAGCCCCATTCGATCGCCATTTTACTGTTTTCGATTTCGGCACGCTGTGCTTGTTGTTTTCGCAGTTCAATCTCATACAATTGCGATTTAAGCATTTGCATGGCTTTTTCGCGGTTTTCTAGTTGAGATCGGGTTTCTGAGTTGTGAATTACAATTCCGCTGGGCTTATGCGTTAAAATTGCCTTGGTTTCCACCTTATTCACGTTCTGTCCCCCTGCGCCGCTACTACGAGCAAAATCCCAGGAAAGATCTGATGGATTAATATCAATCTCAATCGAATCGTCTGCCAACGGATACACATAAACACTTGCAAAACTAGTGTGTCGTTTTGCATTACTATCGAAAGGGGAGATGCGCACTAAGCGATGCACGCCATTTTCACTTTTTAGCCATCCGAAGGCAAATTCGCCATCAATTTCTATAGTCACGGTTTTTACACCTGCTACATCACCAGCTTGGAAGTTGAGTTCTTTTACGGCGTATCCATTTTTTTCGGCCCACATTAGGTACATACGCATAAGCATCTGTGCCCAATCGCAACTTTCGGTACCTCCTGCGCCGGCAGTAATTTGTAGTACGGCACTCATTGAATCCCCTTCTTCGCTAAGCATATTACGGAATTCGAGGGCTTCGGTGGCTTCCAGAGCTTCGTTGTATCTGGCTTCAACGTTTTCAGCTTTCCCTTCGCCTTCTTTAAAAAATTCGTAAATGATTTCGGCGTCATCAAGAAAAGTCACCGCAGCTTCATAGTCGGTAACCCACTTTTTCTTGTTCCGAAGCATTTTCATAAAAGCTTCTGCCTCTTGAGGGTTATTCCAAAAATTAGGGTCGAAGGTTTTTTCTTCGTCGTTGGTGATTTCTATTTGTTTCCCGGCGACGTCAAAGATACCTCCTTAACGCGTCCTGGCGATCTCTTAGATCCTTTATCTGATCTTGTGTTATCATAGGTTATACCACGTCTTGGAGTGGTTTTTATTAGTTTATTTCAATCTCAATAGGAGAATGAAAAATAATTTTAAAGGGTAAAACTGCTTGTAAAACTAAGATTTAATATGGCATGAGGAACAGTTTGTACTATTAATTTTTTCTCTTTTCTTCGGAAGAAATTGTGACAGCTTCGAGATTAGTATTTTAGGGTTATATGCTTCGGAAGAAACTAGAAATGCGTTTTTTTCCGAAGGAATTCAAATTAATGAAACTACCACTTATAAAATTTGAAAAATAATTATAACATTTGCGAGTGGAAGTTAGATGAAGGATTGTAGTAATGCTTTCCGAAGTGAACAGAAATTTAATTATCAATGTTCAATGAGCAATGTTCAATGAACCAGGTCCTCTCCTTATTTTAAAGGGGAGGTGCCGAAGGCGGAGGGGTTTCTTCTGTAGAAAGTATAAATCTAAATGACAATATAAAAAACAAATATGATCATAGACCTTAGAAGCGATACAGTTACAAAACCAGATGTAAAGATGCTGGATGCTATTATGAAGGCCAAAACCGGAGATGATGTTTATAAGGAAGATCCTACAGTAAACGAGTTAGAATCGAGAGTGGCAACGATGTTTGGAATGGATGAGGCTTTGTTTTTTCCAACGGGAAGCATGGCAAATCAGGCAGCTATAAAATTACATACACAGCCCGGAGAGCAACTTATTTGCGATAAATGGGCTCATGTCTATAATTATGAAGGTGGTGGTGTATCGTTTAATAGCGGAGTATCCTGTAAACTCATTGATGGACATAGAGGCATGATTACTGCCGATCAAGTGGTGGCGTCCATAAATCCGCCGGATTTTTATCATAGTCCGCTAACCTCTCTTGTTTGTTTAGAAAACACTACCAATAAAGGTGGGGGAGCCTGTTATGATATAGAAGAGATTAAAAAGATACAAAAAGTCAGTAAGGAGCATGGTTTAGGAATGCATTTGGACGGTGCGCGATTAATGAATGCTTTGGTAGCAAAGAATGAAGATCCAAAGATGTACGGAAATTTATTCGATACAATTTCCATCTGTTTTAGCAAAGGTCTGGGAACGCCGCTTGGCACTGTCCTGGTTGGTAATAAAGAATTGATGCAAAATGCAATTCGGGTGCGAAAAGTATTAGGTGGCGGGATGAGACAGATAGGTTATATGGCGGCAGCGGCCTTATTTGCTCTGGATAATAATGTCGTGCGATTAGCAGAAGATCACCAAAGAGCTTCAGAAATTGCAGGAACACTAAAGAAATGCAGTTATGTAAAGGCGGTAGAGCCTACAGATACTAATATTGTGATATTCTATTTGAAGGAAGAGCTTTCAGAAGAAAAATTTATGGAAGATCTTTTACATGATGGAATTCGGATAAGTAATATGGGGGAGGGGAAACTACGTATCGTCACACATTTGGATTATACGGAGAAGATGCATGAAAAACTGCTAGAAGTTTTAAAATCATATCAAAAATAAAAACCTCCAGGCCTGGAGGTTTTTATTGGTAAGTAAACAATTGAGTATTACTCAACTTCTTTTATTTCGGCAGACGGTGCATTTTTGCGTACAGATTCGATTCCAGTTTTAACACCGGCTTCGGCAGCGTACATTTGACTGGACCCTATAATTTGTCCGTTAGTTGATTTCAGGTTAAAATGAAACTTACCATTTTTTGCTTCCTTTTTTTCGAAGCATTTATCATCACCACAGTTTTTTTGTACTGAAGCGATTCCATTTTTTGCTGCTGCTTTGGTATTGTACATTTCGCTGGATAGTATTACCTGACCATTACCCGATTTTAGCACAAAATGAAATTGATCCCCTTTTTTCTTTAATTCAAACATAGTATAGTTTTAAGAGTTAGACTTGATATAATTGATATAAATATCGTAAAATTATCCCGTTTTGGGATAGTTTCAAAAGTGAATTATTTGTGAAAATTGAAACAACGAATAATTAATGCATTTGAACCTATTAAAGGCGCAACTAGTCGAAAAGCCTACAGTTTCAAGCAAATAAGTTCTTAATTTTCGGTAAATTAAGGTCTAGTAGCATTAATATTGCTAAAATATTTGATAACCATAAAACCTCTACAAACATGAAAAAAATTATTTTATTAGGTCTTTCAGTCTTAGTTGCTTCTGTAACCTTTGGACAAGATCTACCAACAAACCCTGAACCCGGTAAATGTTATGTGCGTTGTGTTACTCCAGATATCTGGGTAAACCAAGATGTTACTATTCAAGTTACACCAGCATATAAGAAGTTAAGTGTCGTTCCTGCTCAATACGCTAAAGAGACTATAACAGTTGAGTCTAAAGCAACAGGTTCTGACCTTGAAATTATTCCAGCACAATACGGTTCTGAATCTTTCAGCATTGTAACTCAAGATGCCGGACAACGATTAACCAAGGTTCCTTCTCAGGTAACCTCAGATACGGAAACAGTTGTTATAGAAGATGCTAGTTATAGCTTAAGAGTTATTCCTGCACAATATGAGAACAGAAATTTTGAAGTAGTTGTACAACCAGCTTATCAAAAAGTTGAAATCATCCCTGCACAATACGAAACAAGAGATGTTACAATAACTGTGAAAGAAGCGTCTCAACGTTTGGAAGTAATTCCTGCGGAATACGGTTCTGAAACTTTAACGTACAAGAAAAGAGAATTTGGTTCTTCTATTAGAACTACTGCGGCAAGCTTTACTTCAGATTCTGAAACAATCGAAGTTAAACCAGCTACTGCTCGTTGGGAGATGAGTGATACTCCTGCAGCCGAATGTGCTTCAAGTGACCCTAACGACTGTAGATACTGGTGTTACAAAGGTGTTCCTGCAGAATATACTACTGTAAGCGTACAACGTTTATCTTCTGATGCGTCTTTCGTAAGAGTTTCAGATTGTGAAGAAAATGGTGGAAGCGGAAGCGACTGTGGAATGAGTACTTACACTAAAACAACTTTAGTGCGTCCTGCAACTACAAGAGTTATTGATATTCCTTCTGTAACTAAAACGGTAAAAACTACTGTAATGGTGACACCACCTACAACAAGAGTTGTTGAAGTTCCAGAAGTTAGAAAGACGATTACTAAGAAAGTTATGGTGACACCACCTACAACTGAAAGAATTGAAATCGCTGCTAGAACTCAATCTGTTAAGAAAACGATTATTTCTAACGAATCTTCTAGAGTTGAAGATATTCCTGCAGTTTCAAAAACTTTTACAAAAACTGTTATGTCTACACCTCCAACTACAAGATCGGTTGAATTACGTGGAGCTACAAGAAATCTTGAAGTTACTAAGTTAGTTTCTGATGCTAGAATTGAAGAAGCAACAGTTCCTGCAACAACAAGAACAGTCTCTAAAGAAGTACTTCAAACAAAAGGTGGATTAACTACTTGGAAAGAAGTAGAATGTGCTCTTGTTGAGTATCAAGCTCTTCCAATTAACTGGAATCTTGGAAGTGCAAGTTTAACTCCTGAAGCTAAAAGAATTATCGATACTCGTTTAATGCCAGTATTACAAGCTAATCCTGGAGTTAAGTTAGAAATCGCTTCTCATACAGATGCTAGAGGAAGTAATACTTCTAACCAGGATCTTTCTGAAAGAAGAGCTTCTGCCGTTGCTGCTTACTTGGCTGCAAAAGGTATTAACAACAGTTTGTTAGTCGCTAA
The DNA here is from genome assembly GCF_003688405.1 of Ulvibacter antarcticus. Taxonomy (GTDB): domain Bacteria; phylum Bacteroidota; class Bacteroidia; order Flavobacteriales; family Flavobacteriaceae; genus Ulvibacter; species Ulvibacter antarcticus. Next base: position 461,723 of record NZ_REFC01000012.1, on the reverse strand, counting down.
TGGATTTGGTGAAAATAGATTAAAGAACAGATGTAAAGACGGAGTTTCTTGTACAGAGCGTGAGCATGCTACAAACCGTAGAACTGAGTTCAGATTAATTAACAATAACTAATTTTTATTAGGATTGTAATAAATTAATCATCAACACGTTTTAAAAGAATTCCCATTTACTTGGGAATTCTTTTTTTTTTATCACCTTTGGCATAAATTGTGCTTAAACCTTTGAAAACAACCCACGCCATGAAGCATCTTTTAATTATTTCTTTGTTGTTCCTTACAACTATTACCTTCGGACAAGAATCTGAGTCGAATTTGAAATGGTTGACTAACCTTGAAGAAGCTGAAGGATTATCTAAAGCTACAAGCAAACCAATTTTGATGTACTTTACAGGTAGTGACTGGTGTGCACCGTGCATTGCATTGAAAAAAGATTTTTTTGAAGCTGAAGCGTTTGCTGCTAAAGCAGATGATTTTGTTTTGGTGATGATCGATTATCCAAGAAGAATGGATGTAATCTCTGAAGAGCAACTTGCATATAATAAGAAGATAGTTGCTAAATACAATACCAATAAATCTTTCCCAAAAGTACTGGTGTTAAATTCTAAAGGAAAAGAACTGGGGAAATTATCGGGTTATAGTTCTTATAATACGTATCAAGATACCAGTTATCATTTGGCATTTGTTGAAAAGTATGCAGGATCGAATTAATTTTATTTAAAGAGGTCCATTCCGGGTATATTTGGCATACCATCCTTTGCTACAGCCGCAATTTCTGTTTCGTTAATTTCTGTGGCTTTCTCAATCGCTTTGTTTAAGGTAAGAATTAAGTAATCTTCCAATTGCTCTTTATCTTCCAATAAAGCATCATCGATTTTTAATGATTTAATGGATCGATTGGCAGTTATCGTGACCTTGAGCAGTCCGTCAGTACTTTGCTCGTCTATTAAAACCGTATCTAATCTTTTTTTGGTTGCTTCAACCTTTTCCTGGGTTTCTTTTAGTTTACCCATCATTCCCATTAAATCTCCAAACATTTGCTTTAATTTTTTATTCTTTACAAAATTACTACTTTGCCGCCTATATTTTCAATTATAAGCGTATGAAAAATTTTGTAATTATTTCCCTTGCTTCACTTACTTTTGCCGTTTCATGTAACATTAAAGAGTCTTCAAAAAAAGATATGAATATAATACCACCCAAAGCCAATAAAATCTCAAAACATCTCGAAATACATGGAGATGTGCGCGAGGATAACTACTATTGGTTAAACGATCGTGAAAACGAAGAAGTGATTGATTATTTGGAGCGTGAGAATAACTATTACGATCAAATGTCTGCCCATACCAAAGAGTTTCAGACAGATCTCTTTGATGAAATGAAAGGGAGAATTAAAGAGGATGACGAAAGTGTTCCTTATAAATTAAATGGCTATTACTATATCACTCGCTATGAAAAGGGTAAAGATTATCCTATTCATACCCGTAAAAAAGGCACTTTGGATGCTTCCGAAGAAATCCTATTTGACGTCAACGAAATGGCAGAAGGTCATTCGTATTACAACCTTAGAGGACTCAACGTAAGCGAGGATAATAAACTTGTTTCATTTGGAGTAGACACATTAAGTAGAAGGAATTATACCATTTATATAAAAAACGTTGAAACCGGAGAGATTCTGGAAGAGTCAATCCCTTTAACAACTGGTAGCGCCACTTGGGCAAATGATAATAAAACTCTATTTTACACTCGTAAGGATGAACAAACCTTGCGTTCCAACCAAATTTTTAGACATACGCTAGGCACCGACCAGAAAGACGATACGCTTATTTTTTCTGAAGATGACGAAACCTTTGGTACCTATGTGTACAAATCTAAATCTAAAAAATATCTGATTATTGGTTGTTATAGCACACTTACTTCTGAATTTAGAATATTAAATGCCGATACACCTTATAATGATTTTAAAGTGTTTCAGCCACGTGTTAGGGGATTGGAATACAGCATATCACATTATGGGGATAGTTTTTATGTGCTTACCAATAAGGATAAAGCAACTAATTTTAAGTTGATGAAAACCCCTGCGAATAATACAGGGAAGAAGGCATGGGTCGATATGATTCCACATCGCGATGATGTTTTATTGGAGGATATAGATATTTTCAAGGACTATCTGGTAGTAAGTGAGCGCGCCAATGGCTTGAATGAGATACATATCATTCGTTGGGATGGAAAAGATGACTACTATTTGCCATTCGATAATGAGACTTATACGGCCGGTACAGGAGGGAATGCAGAATTTGATACTGAAATCCTTCGTTATGGTTACAATTCACTAACAACACCGAGTTCTACTATCGATTTTAACATGGATACCCGTGATAAAGAGATAAAAAAAGAAACAGAAGTACTTGGAGGAAAGTTCGATAAAAACAATTATGAATCTAAACGGGTTTGGGCCACAGCCGATGATGGAACAAAGATTCCAGTCTCTATGGTGTATCGCAAAGGCATTGCACAGGATGGGAAAAGTCCTTTGCTTTTATATGCCTATGGTTCTTATGGTTCAACTATTGACCCTTATTTTTCATCTGTGCGTTTAAGTCTTTTGGATCGAGGGTTTATTTTTGCAATAGCTCACGTTAGAGGTGGAGAATATTTGGGAAGGAAATGGTATGAGGATGGTAAATTACTTAAAAAGAAAAACACTTTCACAGATTTTGTAGATGTATCAAAATTCCTGATACAGGAGAAATATACATCGAAAGACCATTTATATGCCTCAGGAGGTTCTGCCGGAGGATTATTAATAGGAGCCGTAGTTAATATAGCTCCAGAATTGTATAACGGAGTTATTGCATCGGTTCCCTTTGTGGATGTAGTGACAACTATGTTAGACGACAGTATCCCCCTTACTACCGGTGAGTATGACGAATGGGGTAACCCGAATGATAAAGTTTATTACGATTATATGAAAACGTATTCACCCTACGATAACGTTGAGAAGAAAGCGTATCCGAATATGTTGGTGACAACCGGTTTACATGACAGTCAGGTGCAATATTGGGAACCTGCCAAATGGGTCGCTAAATTAAGAGAATTGAAGCAAGGAAATTCAGTATTATTGTTACAAATAAACATGGATGCTGGTCATGGAGGGGCTTCGGGGAGATTTGAAGCATTAAAAGAAGTAGCCATGGATTATGCTTTTTTATTGGATTTGGAAGGAATTAAGGAGTAATTAAAATATTTACGTACCTTTGTCCAGTTTTAAATTTGAGTTTATATCTTAAAATTTGTAACAAAATTCCCTGTATGAGAGAAGAGATTCAAGCCCACAACAGTATATTAGAGCTTATTGGAAATACTCCGTTAATTAGACTTTCTAATATTACTGCTAAAATGAAGGGTAATTATTTTGCTAAAGTTGAAGCATTTAATCCCGGGCATTCTACAAAAGACCGAATTGCACTTTATATTATTGAACAAGCCGAGAAGAAAGGTATTTTAAAGCCTGGCGATACCATTATTGAAACAACTAGTGGTAACACTGGTTTTAGTATTGCTATGGTGAGTATCATAAAAGGTTATAATTGTATTCTTGCAGTTAGTTCAAAGTCATCTAATGACAAGATCAGCATGCTTAAAACCATGGGAGCAAAGGTATATGTGTGTCCTGCACATGTTAGTGCCGATGATCCACGTTCTTACTACCAAGTGGCAAAACGTCTTCATGAAGAAACAAAAGGTTCTGTTTATATAAATCAGTATTTTAATGAGCTCAACATAGATGCACATTATGAGACAACTGGTCCAGAAATATGGAATCAGACGAACGGTAAGATTACACACTTAGTGGCCTGTAGTGGTACAGGAGGTACAATTTCCGGAACAGCGAGATTTTTAAAAGAACAAAATCCGGATATTAAAGTGATTGGTATTGATGCCTTTGGGTCTGTTTTACAGAAATACCATCAAACAGGCGAATTTGATGCCAACGAAATTTACCCTTATAGAATCGAAGGTTTAGGAAAGAACTTAATTCCCACCGCGACAGATTTTAATTGCATTGATGAGTTTATAAAAGTGACAGACGAAAGTAGTGCACATACTGCCAGAGAGCTTGCCGGTAAAGAAGGCTTATTTGTTGGTTATACAAGTGGTGCTGCGATGCAAGGGTTAAAACAATTAGATGAAGTAAATACGTTTTCTTCGGAAAGTAATATTGTAGTTATTTTTCCAGATCACGGTTCACGATATATGAGTAAAATATACAACGACGAATGGATGAGTCAACAAGGATTCTTTGACGCGAAGACGGAAGATCTCGTTGCAATAGAATATATAAAGTAAAAAGTTATACCTCTAAAAAGCCGTTACTAACAATAACGGCTTTTTTTATGTTCGTTTCTTCCTGAAAAAGTATATTGTTATCCTGATTAATTTAACTAATTTTGTCGTCTATTCTGAAAAGTAGCAGTTTAATGAGAGATTTATTTGATAAAATTTACAAAGATAAAGGACCACTAGGGAAATGGGCTGAACAAGCGGAAGGGTATTTTGTGTTTCCGAAGCTAGAAGGACCAATTTCAAACCGGATGGGTTTTAAAGGTAAAAAGGTAATAACCTGGAGCATCAATGATTATTTGGGACTCGCAAACCATCCTGAGGTAAGGAAGGTTGATGCAGAAGCAGCTGCCGAATATGGTTCTGCCTATCCTATGGGTGCTCGAATGATGAGCGGACATACAGATCTTCACGAACAACTTCAAAACGAGCTTGCGGCATTTGTTAATAAAGAAGCGGCTTATCTTTTAAATTTTGGATATCAAGGAATGGTTTCTACCATAGATGCTTTGGTTTCTAAAGACGATGTAATTGTTTACGATGTAGATGCTCATGCTTGTATCATTGATGGTGTTCGCCTTCATTTAGGACAGCGTTTTACGTACAAACATAACGATATGGAAAGTATCGAAAAGAATCTGATACGCGCTACTAAAATGGCCGAGAAGACTGGTGGTGGTATTCTTTTGATTTCTGAAGGAGTTTTTGGTATGAGAGGTGAGCAAGGAAGGCTGAAAGAAATCGTTGCGCTTAAGAAAAAGTATAACTTCCGATTTTTTGTTGATGATGCCCACGGTTTTGGAACTCTTGGTAAAACAGGAGCCGGAGCAGGTGAGGAGCAAGGAGTTCAGGATGAGATTGACGTGTATTTCGCTACTTTCGCTAAATCTATGGCAAGTACCGGTGCATTTATTGCAGGTGACGAAGAGATAATGAACTATCTGAAATACAATCTACGTTCTCAGATGTTTGCTAAATCCCTTCAAATGCAATTAGTTGTTGGAGCATTAAAACGTCTTGATATGCTTCGAACCATGCCACAATTAAAGGAAAAACTTTGGGAGAACGTAAATGCATTGCAAAATGGATTGAAAGAAAGTGGTTTCGATATAGGAACGACTCAAAGTTGTGTTACTCCTGTTTATCTTAAAGGTAGTATCCCGGAAGCTATGGCCTTAGTAAAAGACCTGAGAGAAAACCATGGTGTTTTCTGTTCAATTGTAGTATATCCGGTTATTCCGAAGGGTTTAATTTTACTAAGAATGATTCCAACGGCGACACATACGCTGGATGATATAAATGAGACATTAACAGCCTTTTCATCAATAAGAGAACGACTGGAAAATGGAACTTATAAACGTTTATCAGCGGCTGTTTCGGCAGCAATGGGAGAATAATTTCTACTGAACAACTTTATATAAAAAAAACATCCGCCATATGCGGATGTTTTTTTGTTATAGGTCCTTTTTGAAGGTACTTCGCTCTTTATGTTGTATTGGGTTGTAATCTTTCCATAAAAGCTGAACGGCAGTGTTTTCGATCAATTCAGGATTGGTTTCTACGGTTTCAATCCCTTTGGCATTAAATAGGATTTGCATCTCTTCAAAAATAATAGCGGTTACTCCTTTGCCTTGATATTCAGGATCTATTCCAATTAAATAGAAGGCTGCCTTTTCATTCTTTTTTTGTGCTTTCAGAATATGGAACCATCCAAAAGGGAAAAGTCTTCCATTCGCTTTTTTAAGCGCTTCGGAAAAAGAAGGCATAACAATAGAGAACGCGATTAATTTGTTGTCACTATCTTCAATACAAGTGATATAATCCGGGTGAATGAAATTGAAATACTTTTCTTTATAGTAATCGATTTGATATTGCTGAATCGGAACAAAGGTTTGTAGTGTATTGTAAGTATTGTTCAACAATCCAAACATATCATCTACATAAGGTAAGATTTCTTTTTTATGCTTAAATCGAATTACATGTAATTTATATCGTTCTCGAATGATTCTAGAAAATTTCTTTACTTTTTCAAAAGCTTCCTTCGGAATTGTGAGCTGGTATTCTACCCAAGTCGCTTGCTTTTGAAAATCTAATTTCTTAAAATGTTCTGCGTAGTATGGATAATGATACCAAGTGATCATGGTATTTAATTCATTAAACCCTTTGGTTAAAATTCCTGCTTTTTCCATATTAGAAAAACCAACCGGGCCTTCTGCATACTCTAATTTATGTTCTCGTCCTTTTTCATACACCTTTTCCAATAAGGCTTTGGTCACTTCGATATCGTCGATCATATCCAACCAACCAAACCTTATTTTCTTTTTGCCAATTTCATTAACCTCTAAATGATTAATGATAACGGCTATTCTTCCAACTATTTTATTGTCCTTATAGGCTAAATAATAAGTAGCATCGGCATTTTTAAAAACAGGATTCTTTTCCGGATCAAGGGTTTCTATTTCATCCTTAATCAACGGCGGAACCCAATATTTACAATTTTTGTACAGTCCGAATGGAAATGTTACAAATTGTTTTAATTCCTTTTTGGTTATTTCTTGTACTTTAATCATTTAGCATTACAACTTTTGTCCTCCATCTCCATCATCTTCCAAACCATCTTTTCGTTTACTTTTCTTATCTTTTTTATTCTCTTTCTTCGCTTTTTCCTCTTTTTTCTTCGTTCTGCCTGCTTTTCCTTTCTCTTCAATAAATTCATCTCTATTGTGCATATCGAATCTGTAGGCGACACCAACTCTTCCATAGAGACGGGATGGAGTGTCTTTAAAATTTAAGAGCACAGATGCATCAACATGAAAGTTTTTATTAATTAAACAAGCAGCTCCTCCTCGAAACAATTGATCTGCGTAAAAATCGCTTTTTATTCCCTGATTTTCTACAAAAACAGAGAACCAATCGGTAAGTGTATGTGTCAACGTAATAATATAACCGTAAGAAGGGTTATCGGTTGTGACTCTGTCTGCAATAATGTTTGTAACAAAAACAAAACCGCCTACAAAGTTATTTTGAGTCGATAGCACCAGCTTCGGACTTATACTACTTTCCGGTTCCGGGGTGAACGGATTGTCGGCAAAATCGAAGTTAGCGCCTGCATAGAATGAAATAGCAGGAACTAGATCAGCCCACTGCATCCGGTTATTGGCTTTCCAACTATATAAATTCGGTCCAGCCAAATCCCTTTTACGATACGGATCGAAAAATAAATATTTGGCACCAATTGTATTGCTTTGAAAGTTAGCATAGCTATTTTCACGAGAATTAGCGGTGCGATTATCGGTAACGTTATTCGATTGAAACTCGCCAATAATACTGACTTCCAGTTCTTCACGCCAAAAACCGTAGCGTAAGGCATAGTCTGCACCCAAGCCAGTGGTCTCAGTATTTAGCAATCGATGCTCCTCTTTTCCGTAGAAAAAACCAGTTTCAAACTGTAATACATTCGTTCCAACGGAGAATGCACCTTGTGAAACACCAGGCCTATTGTTGTTGATCGTCTCAGTATATTGAGCCGTGGCGGGTAGGTATGTAAAAATGAATATTAGTAAAAGACAATTAAGGCTAGTCTTCATAGATTTTAGGTTTAGTTCAAAGATATAAGATTTTATCATTTATTTAATAGTTGATTTTCGTCTTTTTATACTTCAATCATTACTTTTGAATGGAGAAAATATTTTATTCAATGGCCTTTCTTAAAACGATATTAATAATACTTCTGGTATATTACGGAGTCAAGTTCCTTGTGAAGCTGCTTTCCCCTTATTTTATGCGTTACATCGCTCGTAAAGCCAACGAAAAATTTGGTAAGGTATTTGGTACAAATCCAAATATGTCGACAAATAAAGAAAAGGAGGGAAGTGTAAGTATCGATAAAATGCCCGGATCAAATTCGAAAACTACTAATCCCGTAGGAGAATATGTAGATTATGAGGAAGTTGAATAATTAGTTTATTTCCTTAAGTAACTACGGCTTTCTGATAGATTTTTTATAATTTTCCGACTTATTATTCCACCTCTCACATGGCTAACTTATTGAAGAAGTTTCTTCCACATCTCGTTGTTCTAATATTATTTGTCATAGCATCACTAGCTTACTTTAGCCCGGTTTTACAAGGCAAATCGATTTTTCAAAGTGATATTGCCCAACATAATGGGATGGCAAAGCAGCTTAGAGATTATAGTAAAACAACTGGAGAAGAGACTTATTGGACCGATTCGGCCTTCGGTGGTATGCCAACATATCAGTTAGGTGTTAAATACCCACACAATTATATAAAGAAACTAGATCTAGCGATTCGCTTCTTACCGCGACCGGCAGATTACCTTTTTCTATATTTTATTGGAATGTACATTCTGTTTTTAGTCTTGAAAGTTGATTATAAATTGGCTTTTCTGGGTGCCTTGGCGTTTGGATTTTCAACATACTTAATTATTATATTAGGAGTCGGACATAATGCGAAAGCCCATGCAATCGCTTATATGCCTTTAGTATTAAGCGGTATTCTTCTCACATTCCGAGGAAAGTATATTTATGGCTTTTTGCTAACAACAGTGGCAATGGCTTTGGAACTGGTTTCAAACCACTTCCAAATGACCTACTATTTGTTCTTTATAGTAATCTGCATTGGTATCGCATATTTGATAGATGCATTTAGAAAAAATATGTTGCCGCATTACTTCAAAGCATTAGGAATTATGGTTCTGGGTGTACTCCTTGCTTTAGGAATGAATGCTACAAATTTAATGGCAACCAAAGAATATGCAGACACTTCAACGAGAGGCAAAAGCGAGCTTACAATAAATGCAGACGGAAGCCCTAAAGCACCTTCAACGGGACTGGATTTCGACTATATAACCGAATACAGCTACGGAAAGCTGGAAAGTTTTAATCTGTTTATTCCTAGTTTTATGGGTGGAGGATCGGGAGATCCTTTACCGGATGACTCTAAAACGCTAGATGCGCTACTAAAACTTGGGGCTTCACCTCAAGAAGCTCATGAGATCATGGCACAGTTACCGGTATATTGGGGAGATCAGCCAATTGTAGCCGCTCCCGCATATATAGGTGCTATAGTGATATTTCTCTCTATTTTAGCTTTATTTTTAGTTAGAGGTAGATTTAAATGGTGGATTATAGCCGCTTTTCTATTGAGCCTATTATTATCCTGGGGTAAGAATTTTAGCTTCCTGACCGAATTTTTCATTGATTATGTTCCACTTTACGATAAATTTAGAGCAGTTTCTTCCATTCAAGTAATAATTGAATTAATTCTACCACTGTTAGCTGTAGTTGGGCTGCATCAATGGTTTAATTCTTTCGAACAAGATGAAAAAAAGAAAAAAGCCCTCATTTGGTCAGTCGGAATAGTTGGAGGTTTGGCGGTACTATTTTTATTATTAAAATCGACTTTGTTTAATTTTAGTAGCCCATACGATTCAATGATCCGTGAGCAATTGGGAATTCAAGTAATTGATGCTCTTCGAGAGGATAGGATGCAGTTGTTTAGCAGTGATACATTGCGATCATTAGTATTTGTGGTGCTAGCTGCTGGAACTTTATGGTTCTACTTAAAATCTAAAATAAATCAGACTACTACTATCGCTTTACTCGCAGTCCTTATTGTTTGTGATCTTGTTTTAGTAGACAGACGCTATGTTAATAACGATGATTTTGTACAAGCCAGAGTGATGGAGCAACCCTTTCCAAAAGAGGCAGCAGACGAACAAGTTTTAAAGGATGATGGATATTTTAGAGTGTATGATGTTGCTTCAAGTCCTTTTAATAGCGGACGTGCAAGTTATTATCATAACGCATTAGGTGGTTACCATGCTGCCAAACCTCGGAGAATGAATGAGATTTATGATTTTTATTTGAGTAAAGGAAACATTAGCATTCTAAATATGATGAATGTTAAATACATTCTTTCACGTTCAAAGGACGGTGAATCCATTGCGCAAGAAAATCCTTATGCAAATGGAAACGTCTGGTTGGTTGAGAATGTGATTTTTGCAGATAATGCGAACAATGAAATACGGTTGTTAGATAGTCTTGATACTAAGAAAACTGCTGTAATTAGTAAAGAATTCTCTAATTTAATACCCACTAAAAACATAGTAAGAGATTCAACGGCTTCAATTGATTTGGTGAGTCATCAATCACAGCATATTGTATACGAAAGTTCATCTAAATCCGATCAATTGGCAGTTTTTTCTGAAGTGTATTATCCGCATGGTTGGAATGCATATATAAACAATGAACCAGCCGAGTATTTTAGAGCAGATTATCTTTTACGTGCAATGGCAATTCCTTCAGGAAATAATAAAATTGAATTCAAATTTGAACCTGCCGTTATAAAAACAGGAAGTTCTATAAGTCTCGCCAGTAGTGCGATTTTTGGACTAATTTTACTCGGCGGTTTGTTCTTTAGCTTTAAAAAAGAATTTCCATCATCTAATAAGAATGAGACTTTGCTAACCGATTAAACTTATGAAGCGAGCTCTTATCATTACATATTACTGGCCACCTGCAGGAGGTCCGGGTGTACAACGTTGGCTTCAGTTTGTGAAATATTTTAATGACTTCGGAATTGAACCGGTCGTATATATTCCGGAAAATCCTCATTATCCCATGACAGACAATAGTTTTGTTTATGAGGTTCCGAAGGACATAAAAATTCTGAAGCATCCAATAAAAGAACCTTATCGTCTGGCCGGACTCTTCTCAAAGAAAAAAACAAACACGATAAGCAGCGGTATCATTTCTAAGAAGAAGCAATCGCTGCTCGAAAAAGTTATGCTCTACATTAGAGGTAATTTTTTTATTCCGGATGCCAGAATCGGATGGGTGAGACCTTCAGTTAGTTTTTTATCTAATTATTTGTTGGAACAACCTGTAGATATAATAATCAGCAGTGGGCCTCCACATAGCTTGCATCTCATAGCAATGCAGCTTCAGAAAAGTACGGGAATAAAATGGATGGCCGATTTCAGAGATCCATGGACCACCATTCATTATCATGCCTCATTACGTTTGAATAAAGCTTCAGAAAGAAAACACAAACAATTGGAAGCTCGGGTATTAAATAGTGCCAATTGTATTGTGGTGACAAGCCCTACGACGAAGAGAGAATTTGAAATGATAACGGAAACTCCTATCGAAGTAATTACCAATGGATATGCTGCTTCTAACGTTGTTAAGACGCAACTTGACACCTCGTTTTCAATTTCACACATTGGCTCATTGTTAAGCGAACGTAATCCTAAAGAACTTTGGAAAGTATTGGCCGAGATTGCTTCGGAAAAACCTTTGTTTAAATCGGATTTGTGTATTCAATTAGCTGGAACGGTAAGCGATGATGTGCTTGCAAGTATTGAGAAATTTGGACTTTCCGAAGCTACCAAATCAATAGGATATGTGTCACATTCCGAAGCATTACAACTTCAGCATAATTCACAAGTACTCTTATTGTTGGAGATCGACCGACCTGAAACCCGCGCAATAATACCTGGAAAATTATTTGAATATTTGGCAGCTAAAAGACCAATCCTCGCGATGGGGCCTTTTGAAAGTGACATAGAAGATATTATTGTCGAGACTAAAAGTGGAAAATTCTTTAGCGCTCATAAAGAGGAAGTTCTTAAAGCGCATATTCTTAATTTATACGAACAGTATAAAACAACCGGACTCGTCATCGAAAGTGAGAATATTGAAAAATACAGTAGGAGGGAACTCAGCCGTCACATGTCGGATTTAATTCGAAAGCTCGTGTAATATTTCAGCTTACTGCAAAAAGCGAGACCCTCGATCATCACTAAAAATGAATCCCAAGGGTCTCTAACTAACCAACCAAAAAATCTTCTATCCTCTATTTCTCTTTGAAGTCTTCCCACGTGAAGAAGTACTTCGTGTATTTTGAGAGGATTTGTTCGCTCTGGAAGCGTTGCTACTCTTTGCTACACGTTGTGTTGAAGCTGTTCGAGTCGCGTTACTTCGCTTTGTATTATTACCTCTGTTATTTGCAACAGTGGTACGTTTTTGAGGAGTGCTTTTAATTTTTGAACCCCTGTCATTTCTTGTTGAAGAACTTCGAGTTGTCGCCGTTCTTTTGTTTACCGTACTATTTCTAGTATTTCCTTTTGTCGTACTTCGGGTTGTAGCCGCAGTTCTTTTTTTAACAGTACTGTTTCTTGTGTTCCCTTTAGTCGTACTTCTACCAGTGTTGCTACGACTGTTGTCTACAGTTGCATTTCTACTCGTTCTATCATTACCACTTCTCGTTGTACTTCTACTCGTTCTGTCATTGCTATTACGTGTTGTAGCCGTACGATCTCTATCTGTTGAAGTACTTCTGTTGTTACGTACTTCAGACTTTCTGAAATCTCTGGTCGTGTTTGAACGGTTTCTATCGTTCTGAGCCACCATCGTATTTCTACGATTTGCATTATAGCTTCTATTTACTGCGCTTCTACCATTTTTGTAGTGAACACGACTTCCAGGTCTGTAAAAATCTCTACGTGAGTTCTTGTATTTACCATGACCATACTTGTAATATTGTCTGTGGTGTCCGTAGCTATATCTTACAGGACTATAATAGCTTCTATATTGGTAATCATATACTACACAACTTGCGAATATTGGACGAACATAGAATACATGCCATGGGCGAGCTACATAATATCTGTTGTGAACATTAATATAACCGGTGTATCCTGAATAATGTCCATAATGGTCATAATTAACATGTAGACCACCAACACGAACTATACGTCTATCGTTATATTGAATATCGACGTTTCCGGCTTGTGTAATTCGACCATAACCGTCATAATATACGGCTACATCTTCAATCTGAATCACAGCACCATAATCATCGTATTGCACATACATTTCATAATCATGCCCTGAATTAAAACTCAGGTTTACATTAGGTGAATTAACACTAACCTGAACATTTCCTCCTTGATTTGGACCTACATATACGAAATCGAATTGTCCGTCTGGGAAGACCGAGAATTCCACTCCACCTTCAGAGAAGATGTAGGCGTTTCCGTCGTAGATACTATATTCATTTTCTTCCGAAGCTACTGTTGTAGCGTTTGTAGTCATTCCTAATAAAAGGAAACTGAATACTAATGTTGCAAATTTTTTCATTACTGTGAGTTTTAGTTCGTACTTGCTTTAATTTTTTGGTCAGCGCTGTACGGTTTAGTAATTACAACGACCGTGCCAAAAACGCAAAGTGCTGATATACAGTAGGTATTAAGAGGGTTGCTACTAAATGGAGGAAGTGGTTTTAATATTTTTTCTTCGGAAGAGAAACAGATAAAAAAACCGCCACAACTTTTACATTATGACGGAATCTTAACTAACCAACCAAAAACTTTAATCTCTTTTAGCAATTATTTCTGAAGCTAACTTCACAAACATTGTTAGCTAATTAAAGACAATCTTCGTGCCAAAATAAGTTTTTGTGGTTTTTTATTTTACTATGAATTGTTCAGTTTTAACTGTATTTCCTTTTGAAGAAACTTGATAGAAGTACATGCCCGATTGAAATTCGTCTGCACTAATAAAGACATGATCTTTTGTTATTGTTTCCGAAGAGATTAGTCTTCCGTTTTGATCATATATTTTTAAAAAATCTGCGGCAGCTTCAAATGGAAGTTGTAACACCGATACACTTGTCACCGGATTAGGATAGAATAGGATTTCTTCCGAAGAAAGAGTAGTAATACCTAAAGTTGTATTATCACACGAAGTTGCTCCATTAAAAAAACGAGTCACATTATCCTCGGTGAAGCAAGCCAATAATGTATATTCTGTAGTAGTTAGATCGTTATATGCGACCAAGCCTCGTAACGTTCCTATTCCTTCCACCCAATATTCAATATAAGTAGGATTATTTATATCGTCTTTTAATTGCATCATTTTGCGCTGCCTGCCGCCAATTTGCTGATGCTCCAAATCGGTTACCATAAATGTTTCACCGTTATATGGATTGTCTGGGGTATATAAACAAGATTCTGCTGGGTAGGTGTGTATGTCACCGATTTCCAAAGTAAAATCGTAGAGCACATCAACGACTCCATTAACACTCTGATAGATTAGGCCGGCATCTTCTCCAAAATAACAAGGGCCATTTATCCCGTTTACTTCCCAGAACATAATTCCTCCGGACTGAAAACCCGGTTGAAGTTCGAACTGATTCGTTTTAACGGTTCCGTCCGACTTAAATAAATCTACATTCCATACATGATCTGCTTCGAACACTGGAATATAGTTTTGAGCATAGCAATACCCATAAAAAGTGAAGGCGATAATTAAAAATAGTTTTTTCATAATTCAATTTCCTTCTACAACTAAGGTAGAAATTGGACTAATCCTTCAATTTACGATAAATTATTGAGCTTGAGTTATCTTTATAATTGTTTTCTTCGGAAATGAAACATAAAAAAAACCGCCGTAACTTTTACCTTACGACGGTTCTTTAACTAACCAACCAAAAACTTGTAATTTCTTTTAGCAATTATTTCTAAAGCATGCTTCAGAAACATTGTTGATTATAATAATTCAATCATCATGCCAAACTTAGTTCTTGTGGTCTTTTATTTTACGATAAACTTATCCGTTTTAATGATTTGTCCTGCAGAAAAAACCTGATAAAAATACAGTCCGGAGCGGAAGTCCATTGCATTTATTGATACGTACTCTTTTGAAACTGTTTCACTTCTAACTAATCTTCCGGTTATATCATAAATTTTCATTTGATTTATAGAAACTTCCGAAGGGAAATTGAGAATAGAAGTATTGACAAGAGGGTTAGGGGATAGTATAATTTTTTCCGAAGAGAAATCCTCAACAGTTAATACGGTATTATCACATGCGGTCGCACCATTGAAGAAATACGTTTCGCCGTTCGTTGTAAAGCAAGCTAAGCCTGTATAACCTGAGTCAACGAATTCATGATGATGATCAAATCCTTTCACAGAACCAATTCCTTCAATCCAGTATTCGGTAAAAAGTGGAAAAACCAGATCGTCTTTTAATTCAATTATTTTTCTGTCCATACCGGCAATAAACTGTGTTTCCACATTTGTAACTTGAAATTCCATAAGACCAGTTGCAGGACCATCAGAATATAAATTAGAAGATGCAGTTAATGTAAAAGAATCTCCCAATTCCAAATTAAAATCGTACAAAATTTTATCATCGTTACTGAATATTTCATTATTTACATACACAATTCCATTTTCTTCTCTAACATAGGCTGTGTTTTCATAAGTTCCTACCTGATGATAAGTATTTCCATTATAAACCGCAGTTTCTCCAAGTTGGATTTGATCGGTACGAATGTCACCGCCAGTCCAAGCGAAGAAATCGACACTCCATACATTAGCTTCATCTAACATGGGGATAATGGCTTGAGCATTTGAAATGGTGGTAAATAAAACCGAAACAATAAATAGCAATATTCTCATAGCATTTAGTTTAAAGTTGAAAAACAATATAACTAAATATACTATAATTTTTCAATAAGATATTTTGCGGTTACTGAAGCCTTAATCTTTACTACCTCTTCGGGAGTGCCTTGTGCCATCACTTGACCACCTCTATTTCCACCTTCCGGTCCAAGATCGATAATATGATCTGCACATTTAATAAGATCTAAATTATGCTCTACTACGATCACTGTATGACCCTTGTCCAGTAGCGCATAAAAAGAAGCGAGAAGTTTTTTAATGTCGTGAAAATGTAAGCCTGTAGTAGGCTCATCGAAAATAAAGAGTGTTTTTTCTTTAGTGGTACCCTTTACTAAAAATGATGCAAGCTTGATACGTTGCGCTTCCCCTCCAGATAGGGTAGAAGAACTTTGCCCCAATTGAACATAACCTAAGCCAACGTCTTGTAAGGGTGTTAGCTTGTTTGTAATTTTCTTTTCATCATGCATTCCGAAGAAAGCGATTGCATCATCAACCGTCATTGTGAGTACATCGTGTATATTCTTAGTATGGAAATACACCTCCAGTACTTCTTTTTTAAATCGCTTGCCTTTGCAAGTATCACATTCTAAATGTACATCTGCCATAAACTGCATTTCGATAGTAACTTCCCCATCGCCCTTGCAGGTTTCACATCGACCACCATCTACATTAAAAGAAAAGTGCTTTGCCTTATACCCACGAATATCGGAGAGCTTTTGTGATGCAAATAAATTTCGGATATCATCGTATGCCTTAATATAGGTAACAGGATTCGATCGGCTGGATCGACCTATCGGATTTTGATCAATAAACTCAATGTTCTTCACATTCGAATAATCTCCTTCCAGGCCAGAAAATTGCCCGGGTTTTTCACCATATCCTCCAATTTCTCTTTGAAGGGCAGGGTAGAGGATCTTTTTCACCAAGGTGCTTTTACCACTACCAGAAACACCGGTTACCGCTGTGAATGCTCCTAATGGAAAGGTGGCATCAATATTTTTTAGGTTATTATGACGTGCGCCTTTTACTGTTATAGCATTTTTCCAAGTTCTTCTTTTCTTCGGAACTTCAATTTTAAGTTTTCCATTCAAATAACCGGCGGTGAGCGAATCGGACTTTAATATATCATCATAAGTCCCGGTCGCCATAATTTCTCCTCCAAAAGTTCCTGCCTCCGGTCCGATGTCTATGATTTCATCGGCAGCTTTCATAATATCCTCATCATGTTCTACCACAATTACTGTATTACCCAGATCTCGTAATGCTTTTAGGACTACGATTAGTTGCTCAGTGTCTTTTGGGTGTAAGCCAATACTAGGTTCATCCAGAATATACATGGAACCGACAAGGCTACTGCCAAGCGATGTTGCCAGATTGATACGTTGCGACTCTCCTCCCGATAAGGTGTTAGATTTCCGATTTAACGTTAAATATCGTAGTCCCACGTTCATTAAAAAACCAAGTCGGTTATTAATTTCCAATAATAATCTCTTAGCTATTGTTTGATCATGTTCTGAGAGCTTCAGATTTTTAAAGAACTCGGCTGCTTCATCTAAAGGAATTTCGACTAATTCCTGTAATGAGGTCCCGTTTATTTTTACATAAGATGCTTCAGGTCTAAGGCGTTTCCCATTGCAAGTGCTGCATTTAGTTTTACCTCTGTAACGTGAAAGCATTACTCTATTCTGAATCTTATAACTTTTGGATTCCAAAAATTTGAAGAAAGTATGTAATCCTTCAAAATATTCATTTCCGTCCCAAACCACTTGTCGTTGCGCTTGTGAAAGTTCGAACCAAGGCTTATGAATTGGGAAATCGAATTTATAGGCATTGTTTACCAGCTGATCGCGATACCAGCTCATACTTTCTCCTCGCCATGGGAAAATCGCATTCTCATAGATCGATAATGCGGTATTGGGAATCACTAATTCTGTGTCAATTCCTATCACATCGCCGTATCCTTCACAAGTAGGACAGGCACCGAACGGATTGTTAAAGCTAAAAAGATGAACATTGGGTTCTACAAATAATTGTCCGTCTGCTTCAAAGCGATTATTAAATTCTGTTGTTTTAGCTTCGGAAATATTTTCGATATACAATTCACCCTTTCCCTCAAAGAATGCTATTTGAATGGCATCTGCAAGGCGATTATAAAAATCTTCATCATCCTTGGTAATAATTCTGTCGATGACTAATTGCATTTTCTTCGGAAAAGTCTTACCATTAAGTTCATCAATACGTTTTACATCACCATTAATTTTCACTCGGGCATATCCTTGTTGTGCTAGCGCCTGAAGTTTATTTTCCATAGACCTGCCTTCTTCAAGCTGGATAGGAGCCAGGAGAAGTAATTTTTCACCTTCTGAAAATGCCTTAATGAATTCTATTACATCCGAAACAGTATCTTTTTTAACTTCTTTGCCCGAAATGGGAGAGATAGTTTTACCAATCCGAGTATAAAGCAGTTTTAAATAATCATAAATCTCGGTGGAAGTTCCTACAGTAGATCTTGGGTTTGTAGCATTTACTTTTTGTTCAATTGCAATTGCTGGAGCAATACCTTTAATAGAATCAACTTTTGGTTTATCTAATCTTCCTAAGAATTGTCGTGCATACGATGAAAGACTCTCCACATAGCGTCGCTGTCCCTCGGCATATAATGTATCGAAAGCAAGACTAGACTTACCGCTACCGGACAATCCGGTGATGACAACAAGTTTGTTTCTGGGAATGGCAACCGTTACATTTTTAAGATTGTGAAGCTTGGCTCCCTGAATAAGTATATGCTTCTTAATGTCTATTGTTTCCGTGTTCAATGTAAGGTGATTTTTTGCAGAATTTTGCAAAGATAGCACATTGAAATCAGCCATACACGTTTGCATATATTATAATTTTTATAAGAAAATATTAACTTTTTTTTGTTTTTGTGGATTGTTTGTTGTTATATTTACGGCTCTAACGATATTAATTTAATTTATTGCCTATAGCATATTTTTACTTTTTACTATAAAAAACATAACGGCTAAACAACCAAATAGTATAGTTGTTTATTTTTAAAAAGTATTGATATGAAAAAAAGCATAAACTCAGATGCGCTTTTAGTGAGCGCATATATGGCAGGTGATGAATCAGCCTTGTCAGAATTAATAACTCGCCATAAACAAAGAATCTACAGTTTTATTTATTCTAAAGTCTACGACAGAGATGTCGCTGAAGACATTTTTCAGGATACTTTTATTAAGGTAATTCGTACGTTGAAAAGAGGAGCATATAATGAGGAGGGAAAATTTCTCCCTTGGGTAATGCGTATCGCACATAATTTGGTTATAGACCATTTCAGAAAAAATAACAGAATGCCTAAGTTCGAGAACAGTGGTGATTTTAATATCTTTTCTGTATTGTCGGATTCTTCTCTAAATGCCGAAAAATCGATGATTAAAGGACAGGTGGAAAATGATGTGAGACGTCTTATAGAAGAACTTCCGGCTGATCAAAAAGAGGTGCTTATGATGAGAATTTATAAGGACATGAGTTTTAAGGAGATTAGTGAGCAAACCGGTGTAAGTATAAATACCGCTCTTGGAAGAATGCGTTATGCATTGATTAATCTTCGTAAAGTAATTGATAAACACAACATTATATTGACAAATTGATACAATAAAGTTTTTTTTGCGTCGTTATTAGGAAATAGCAACCTCAAAATAACGTAAATATGCAAAAAATGTACTCTGAAACTTCACACTCGGAGCGGGTGAATGAAAAATTAGCTCCAAAAGAAGATACGATACGTTTTCTTCTGGATTATTCTAAGGCTTTAAGTGTTATAGATTATAAATTTTTGAAGTTTGAAGCACTTCTAAACTAAACTTTGACCCTCCGTTGTTAAGACGGAGGGTTTTTTCATTATACTCCTAAGCTTGCGCGACGGAGTTTTTTTTTGTTTATAATTTCCGTTTATTTCCGTTTCTTCTTATAATATTCTTCAATTACCGTTTTCCTCCCAATAGTTTTAGTGATTATATCTTTTTCCAAATCCCAAGCACGTGCGGGAGAATATTGACGTCCATACCAGATTATTTGTAAGTGAAGTTCATTCCAAAGATCTTTTGGGAACAGCCGTTTTGCGTCCCTTTCGGTCTGTACTACATTTTTTCCATTAGAAAAACCCCAACGGTATAATAATCTATGTATATGAGTGTCAACAGGAAAAGCCGGAATATTAAACGCTTGTGATATTACCACACTTGCAGTTTTATGTCCTACTGCAGGAAATGATTCTAAGGCTTCCATATCTGCAGGAACTTTCCCATTATATTTTTCAATCAAAATTTTTGAAAGCCCATGAATACCTTTGGATTTCATTGGAGACAGCCCTACCGGTTTAATTATTTCACGAATTTCTTCTACGGAAAGTTTCACCATATCATATGGGTTGTCTGCTATTTCAAATAAGATAGGAGTAATTTTATTCACTCTTACATCTGTGCTTTGAGCCGACAATAAGACCGCTATTAACAACGTATAGGGGTCTTTATGTTCTAATGGGATAGGAATTTCAGGATATATTTTTTGAAGGGTTTCAATAGTAAAATTTACTTTTTCCTGCTTGTTCATTATTGATTACTTTTATACAAAAATACGCGAATGAACACTTTAAAAGAAGGAAGTAAGGTGCCAAACTTTACTGTGAACGATCAGGATGGAAATAGTATTAGTTTATCCGATTATTTAGGGAAAAAACTAATAGTGTTCTTCTATCCGAAAGCTAGTACACCCGGCTGCACAGCTGAAGCTTGTAATTTAAAAGACAATTATAAAGAATTGCAAAAACAAGGATATTCATTATTAGGTGTAAGTGCAGATTCAGAAAAAAGACAACTTAATTTTAAGAATAAGTATGAATTTCCATTTCCGCTCTTAGCAGATGTTGATATGGAGGTTATCAATGCTTTTGGAGTTTGGGGACCAAAGAAATTTATGGGAAGAGAATACGATGGTATCCATCGTAAGACCTTTATTATAGATGAAAAAGGTATAGTTGAACGAGTGATCGACAAGGTAAAAACCAAGGATCATGCCGCTCAAATTTTAGGCTAGCCGTCTATTTCGACATCTTTGGT
Source organism: Ulvibacter antarcticus (assembly GCF_003688405.1). GTDB lineage: Bacteria > Bacteroidota > Bacteroidia > Flavobacteriales > Flavobacteriaceae > Ulvibacter > Ulvibacter antarcticus. The sequence goes on along the minus strand of NZ_REFC01000012.1, from coordinate 440,766 downwards.
ATTACAGCTGAAAAGCGACTTTTCCTTAATAATTTCTGAAACTCCTGTTGGTAACATTCCTTCCCAACCTGCTTCTCCCGTTTCTATCATAGATAACACTTCACGTGAGAAAATATTCATAATATCTGGATTGAAATTTTCAATATCCACAACCTTACCATTGTATTTAAAGAACTTGTATAATTCTTTCATACGTGGATGAACCTTTAAATTTTCACTTGTTGTGTATTTTCCGGTTTCAGGATCCTTCATAGGGTATAGATATACCTTTAAATCTTTAAAGAAAAGCTTTCCGAAGGCCTCCAAAATACCACCACTTAAATGACGATAATATTTCTCGTCAAAAATATCAACAAGATTATTGACACCCATGGCAAGTCCTAAGCGCATTTTGGTATAACGGGAAAAGTACTCCACCAATTTATAATACTCCTGAAAATTGGAGATCATAACTGTATGACCTAAAGAACATAATAGCCTGGCGCGGTCCATAAAGTCTTCCTCGTCGATCTCTCCTTCAGCCCGAAGATTTGAAAGCGTAATCTCAAAAATGACCTCAGTTCTGTCTTTATCAACCTTATTTTCACTTAAAAACATCTCGTATGACTTCTCATACATATCGATATTCACCTTTGTTACCGGTCGAAAGCTACCTCTTAAAGCTAGAATGTTTTTCTTATATAAAATCCTAGCAGGAAGGATGTTATGTCCGTCGCGATCGAACATTACGGCATCGGTCATCCCATTTTTAATAAGCTGTAAACTCATTAAACGATTATCAACTTTTTCAAATCTTGGACCTGAAAAGTTAATAGTATCAATTTCAATTTTGTCTTTATCAATGTGATCGTAAAGGTAACGAAGAAGTTTTTTTGGAGTATCGTACTTATAATAAGCTCCATAAATTAAATTCACCCCTAAAATTCCAAGAGTGATTTGTTGTAACATGGCATCATTTTCATGGAAACGAATATGTAATGCTATTTCGTTATATTCTTCATTTGGATCTACTTGATATCGAACACCAATCCAACCATGGCCCTTATATTTTTTAGCAAAATCAATGGTTGCCACAGTATTGGCATATGCAAAAAACAATTTACTTGGATGTTTTTCTCTAATAATTCGCTCCTCAATAAGATCTATTTCGTGAGAAAGCATTTTTTTAAGACGGGATTCAGTTACATATCTACCGTCTTCTTCAATCCCATAGATAGCATCACTAAAATCCTTATCGTAAGCCGACATCGTTTTAGCAATGGTTCCTGAGGCTCCACCTGCTCTAAAAAAATTCCGAACAGTTTCCTGCCCGGCACCAATTTCGGCAAAGGTTCCGTAAATATTCTCGTTGAGATTTATACGTAAAGCTTTACTCCTAATAGAGGGAATATCTTCGAATTCCTTATCTCCTGAAATATGTTCTGGCATAGCAGCAATCTGTTTTTTCTTACTAACAAAGGTAGTGAATACAATAGGCAAACAAAAAAAATACTGCTATTTTTGTCGGTATGATTTCACCTCTTACAATTACATTTTTAGGGACGGGAACTTCTCAGGGAGTTCCGGTAATTGGTAGCGATCATCCGGTTTGTAAAAGTGATAATTTTAAGGATAAAAGACTTAGAGTTTCGGTGATGCTGAGTTGGAATGAATTTAATTATGTCATAGACTGTGGCCCGGATTTCAGGCAACAGATGTTGAGAGAAAATGTGCAGAACGTAAATGGAATTTTACTCACACATGAGCATAGTGACCATACGGCGGGGATTGATGATATCCGTCCCTATTATTTCAAGCAGGGAAATATACCGTTTTATGCTGAAAAACGAGTATTTGATTCACTTCATAAACGTTTCGGTTATATTTTTGAAATCGAGAACAAATACCCTGGTGCTCCAACTTTAGATGAAATTATCATTGATAAGGACTCTAAATTCGAAGTGGAAGGAAAAAAAGTGACAACAGTTGAAGCTCATCACAATAATCTCCCTGTTTTAGGCTTTATGATTGATGGGTTCGTTTATCTTACTGATGTGAAAACGATATCTGATTCTGAGATCGAAAAAATAAAAGACTGTAAGATTCTAGTAGTGAATGCACTTAGAGAACATCCGCACCCTTCACATTTTAGTCTTTCCGAAGCACTCGAATTTATAGAAAAAGTGAATCCATCAACAGCTTATCTTACACATATTAGTCACTTAATGGGATTTCATGACGAAGTTGAAGAAAAACTACCTAATCATGTTCATTTGGCATACGATGGATTGAAATTAAAGCTTTAATTAAATAAATAATGGCTACTTCGATTGTTTCGTTTAGCTGCCTTATAAAGAAATAAAGAAGAACATACATTTTCTGAAGTTATTAACCGTTAATACTACCAAAGACCTATTATGAGAAAGACTATTTTTATGTATCTGTTCCTTTTTGCGGTGTTGTTTATCATTTTTCAATACATGAACGAAAAGACCATCTTCGAGTCGCAGGATAGGAAAATAAACAGCCTTACTGAGAAAGTAGACCTTTTTAAAGATTCCATAAACGGACTTGAAAACCGTGTGGCCGACCTCAATTATTTTACATTACAAGGTAATGAAAGCGCTATGACTTACCTCGAATCTTTGGGGATGGATACCGCAAAGGTGGAAGCAATGGTCTCGGATGCTATTTACGATCAAAATGGTGAAGCAGGAGGGAACCCTCTAGTTCCGCTAAAAGGCATCAATGGGAATATGAAAGTCAACAAACTGAAATTCCTTAATCATCGTTGGATTCAGGCCGACTTTAGTGATGGAACATATTGGGGAGAGATGCTTATTGAATATTTTTTTGACGAAAAAAACAATTTAAAATTAACAACACTTGGCTCAATCTTGTACCCTCAATAACAAGCGGTTTTAATCTTTGTGTTGTTCCAGCCAATTTTTTAATTCATAAAAGTTTTGAGGAGCAACTCCATGCCCAACAGGAAATTCGGAATAGGCACAATCGATATTCAATTTTTGTAAAAAAGGCTTGGTTCTACGAGCCCACTCTACCGGAATTACCTGATCTACTGTACCGTGAGAACTGTATACATTCAGTTTACTAAAATCATTTTTAGCGTATTTGTCAACGAGTATGTCTTCGTTTATATAACCACTTAGACCGATAACATTTTTAATTTTTTCAGGATAACTTAGTGCAACCGCAAAACTCAGGATCGTACCTTGGCTGAATCCCAACAGCGTTATGTTATCTTTTTTTATAGTGTATTTCTTAATTATTTCATCAATACAGTCACTAATGAGATCTCTGGAAACGATAGCCTGGTCTGTATCGCTAAATTTTCCATTTGAATTGTCGAAATATATATTATACCATGCATTACCATTTGGTTGCATTGGAATTGGTGCCCTCAAAGAAATTATACTGTAGGTATCCGGCAATTCACTTGCGAAGGAAAACAGATCGTTCTCGTCGCTACCAAAACCGTGCAACATAATAATGAGTGGAGAGGCTTCAGAAGGATTTTTAGCTGGCCTGTAATTGTGTTCCAAAGAAAGAGTTTGCTTCATAATTTGTATAATAAATAATGTCGCCGGTTACCGAAATTATTCAGTAAACTGCGACATTGCAAAATTATAATTTTAATCTGGTTTATCCTATTCCCTTAAACCAATCTTGAAATTGAGCTCCGAGAAGTGGCACTAATTTTTTCTCACCTTGAATTGCACCTATAAAACCAAGAATCCAGAATACAAGAATACCGATTTGAATAATCCAACCCAAAATGGCAATACCAATAAAAGAATTAATAATAGCTAAGGCGATTGCCACTACTATAATTCCTAAAGATTGCCTTAAATGAAAGGCGCCAAATTCTGTTTTATTACCATTGTGCATAATCAAAGCGATAATCCATCCTATGAGCGTAATATAGGAGATAATGGCGACTGTTTTACCGTCGTCCGTAGAAGTTTCTGTCATGATAATGAGCGTTTTTAATGTTAATTACCCTAAATATAGCCCTTCTAATCCAAAAATCTAAACCAATGCTGAAATTTCTCACTAAAAAAGGGAATGGCACGTTTTATATTTAAGGAAGCCATAATGATCGAAAAGATCCACAGAACAAATGCCAACACCCAAAGTACTTCACCAATTTCCATGTTGATATAGGCTTGTGTAACCTGAGAGATAATTAACAACAGAAATAAGCCAAACATATTCTTTAAATGCCAGTGCGCAAATTCAAAATTTTTATCTCTATTCATATAATAGGCCACGATCATCCCTATAAATGTGATATATGCGATTAGAGCGATCTTTTTTCCGGGTGGGTTCGTTTTCATTCCGAGGATATCACAAGTTGTTTATTGGCATAAATTCCATATGCCTTTCCTTTTAATCTGCAGTTGAGAAATGAGGTGTTTTTTGAAGTCGAATAAATGTCATTTTCACTAAATGTCCATTCCAAATCGGGATTGAATAGTGTGAAATCGGCAATGGCTCCTTCTTTTATCCCATGAGAATTAATTCCGAAGCGGTCCTTTAATGTGGTTAGAGCCTTAATAGTTGTGTCCAAATCAATAAGACTATTTAAGGCACCAAAACAGCTTTCCATTCCGATGCTACCAAATTCTGCATGCTCGAATTCTGTTTTTTTATGCTCCACATCCATAGGATTGTGATCGCTTGTCACACCATCAATCACACCCTCTTTAAGCCCTTTTAAGAGTGCTTTTATATCTTCGGAAGTTCTTAAAGGTGGCAATAACTTAAAGTTAGTATCGAAGCTTTCCAAAGCATTATCTGTGTGATAAAGATTGGTGACCGCTACACTGCAGCTTACATTTAAACCTTTCTTTTTTGCTTCTTTGATAAGTTGTACCGCTTTCTTAGTTGAGATAGTAGGAATATGGAGCTTACCGCCGGCATATTCTAATAGATACAAATCTCTTGTAATTTGTAGTTCTTCTGAAAGTGCTGGAATTCCCTTTAAACCAAGGCGAGTACTGTTCACCTCTTCGTTCATCATTCCATTTCGTGCTACAGAGTTTTCCAACGGAAAAGATTGTACCAAACCATCAAAGCCCTGTGCATACTGAAGTGCGATCTTAAGCAGATTAGCATTTGCGATTGGTTTCTTATAATCGTAAAAGGCAACAGCACCTTCGTTATGCATATCATAAAGTTCGGCCAGATCTATACCCTTCCCATCAACGGTGAGTGAACCTACAGGTAGTAATTCTACCGCATTTCCTAATGCTTTCGACTTAAAAAACTGAATATTTGCCTTACTATCTGTAACCGGAAAGCAATTCGAATTGACAGCGACTTTTGTAAAACCACTAAGGGCTGCGGTTCTAAGCCCATTGGTAATTGTTTCTCTTTCTTCAAAGCCCGGTTCACCAAACGAAACGCTTGTGTCGAACCAGCCTTGGGAAATGTGCAGATTTGGCAATGATACCTCCTTAATTTTTCCTACTTGAGGTATATTAGCTGCTATTTTAGAGATTTTACCGTTTTCAATAAGGATATCTCTTTTTTTAAGATGAAATGTTCCTTCCGGATCAACAATGGTAACCGATTTTAGTAAAATATTCATAATTCCGTATTGAGTATCAACATTCCGATCTTACATTTAATTTTTCATAAATTTTAAAACCAGCATTTCTGCTAACAGAAACAGCAATGCAAAAATAGCAAACCATTTCCAAAAACTGTTAATCGTATTTTCTTCTGCAATATTTGCAAATAGTGATGCGATATTATCAAATGAGTTTACACCTTCCCAATCATCAACATTTGCATACTGTAAATTTCCCTCATCGCGATTGTAATTATAGCTTACAAATTGTAAAAATTCTTGTTCTTTTTCAATGGCGTAAGTGCCCGCTTTTACCGGATCTTCATTAGTAGTAATATTCACTTGGTTCGCCTTTGTTTGTTGCAATGGAATAAAGTCTGAAACACTATCGCGCAGGGTCAATATCTCATCCTGTTTGAGGCTTATCGGTACCGAAAATTGGTTTTGTCGTCCAAGGTTGTAATAAAGCTTTGGCAGCTTTAAGCTTTGCTGAGCCATATTATAAAGTGTTGGGACGATTAGCGGAGAATTCTGAAAGTTGGAGTTTTTAGAATTGATAGGAGCAGTACTTAAATAAGCTGTATTCTTTTGTAATATAAAAGGTTTACCGTCTTCAAATTGTAGCACAGAGGTCGCATTACTACCTATATTAAAGAAGGCGTTTACTTTTGGATACTGAAAATTAACTACTCTTTTTTCAAAGACATTTCGGTATAAGGGATGATCAAAAATAATTTGTGTGATCTTTTTTTCTGTTACTGTTTTTTCTGAAATAGTCCCTAATTGAAACGTATTTAGTAGCGAATTATAACTTCTTAAGTCGGATTCTTCCGAAGGGATAATAAAAAGACTTCCGCCGTTGTCGGAAAAAGATTTAAGCGCAGTAATTAATGAAGCCGGTACGTCTTTCAATTCATTTAATATTGCAAAATTCTGAGAAGGAATCTCATTATAATCCAAACTTCGGAAAGATTTCTGTGTGTATTCAAATTCAGGCTGATCAAATAGTCGCTGTAGGAAGCTAGAATTTGCGTCATTGATAGATAAAACCTTTAGCTTTTGCGGAGCATTTATGCTAAAAAACAGACTGTTATCAAATAAAAGCGTAGGGTCGTTTAATTCAAGTTTTCCATTAAATCCGCCATTATGCTCAATATCGAATGTGACAGTGTTTTTGGAAGATTCACTCAGGTCAACCGCTGTTTTCGCAATCAAGACATTATCATTAAACAAGGAGATGGGTACATTTTGCAGGTCATCGCCCTGTGCAGAAACAATTACTTTTAGCTGCGTGACTCCGGCATTCTTTTCTGCGATAAAAGCCGTGTCGATTGCAATATTTCCTTTATCCACCGATTTCAATTGAACCGCGTCAACAATAGTGTTAGTAGGGATATTAGGGAATGCTTCTTTTTGCTGAAAATCTGAAATATAGATCAGGCGCTTTTCGATACCGACATCTTTTGAAAACATCCTGTTAGACATCAGTAACACTTCACTCGGACTTAGTTGTTTCTGATCATAATCAACTTTTAATACTTCATTCTTAAAATCCTGAACGGATGACTTCTTAAAGGATTTATTATTGGTAAACCAGCTAATTTTTTCATTTCCGGAGATATTATTATAAACATCTTGAATTGCTTTTTGCAAAAGAGGACCTTGGGTTCCTTTTGCCTGCATACTAAAAGAGTTATCAAGATATAGAACTGTCTCCTTCTGAGTATTCATAGCTGTTTTAGAAGCTGTGAAGGGTTGTGCAAATGCCAGAATTAAACATGTCATTGCCGCTAAACGCAGGAATAACGTAAGCCATTTTTTAAGTTGTGAGCTTTTACGGGTTTGAATAGTAACCTTCTTAAGAAAGGCAACATTGGTAAAATCTACTTTTTGAAAACGTCTTAGTTGAAAAAGATGAATAATGATGGGAATAAGTAGAAGGAAAAGGGCGTAAAGAAGTTCGGGGTGTTTAAACTGCATTCCAAGAATTATTTGTCAAATATATAAAACGGATTGCATATACGAACGCTTTAGGCTTCCGAAGCTTTACTTTTTTTTCTGAAGTTCTTCAGATAGATTTATCAATTCTGAATGAGTAGTTTTTTTGTAGTTAGTTTTCCTTCCGAAGCTATAGAAATAAAATAGATGCCATTGGAAAACAAGGAACTATCGAATTCATTTTCTTTCTGAACTGAAACTAGCTTTCCATCAGCACTTCGCATTTCAAATACAGCATCTTCGACTCCTGTAATTGTAAAGGTATTTTTAGCCGGATTAGGGGCGATTACAATTTCGTTTTCAAAAGAATTATCTGGAATGTCAAGCAATTCAATTTCTTGATTGGCTTCATTCTCGAACCATGTAAAGCCTTCAATTTTTATACCTGCGAGCCAAGGGTAGGTACCGTCGTTGTAGCTCTCGATATATCCTTCAGTCAATAATGGATCGAATGCAATACCTTCCACCCAACTGAAATATGGCGCACGGATCGCATCAAAATGAGTACCGGGATAGGTGAGTAGGTAATTATACATATTGTTACTATCTGTATTTCTGGATTTGAATAGTAAAACCACATTGTTAGGAAGATCCAGATTGTGCATCCACTCTAAGCGTACGATGGTCCAATTAAAAAAATTACCGCTGGATTGATAGGGAGTGCTTCGGTAATAAGTGACCAACATATGGTCTGCGATATTTGCAATTTGAACTATTTCGCCCTGCGTAGAATTTGTAAGAACTAAACCTGTACTTCCAGAACCACCTATATAAACTTCACAAACCAGATGCTCGGTGGGGTCACTGGAAAAGGTATTGTCGCAAATCGTTCGAATTTCCTGCAACTGAGTATAATATGAAGTGAAATCCGAACAAGAACCATTTGTAGCGGGATTATAGAACTCGCATTCGTATGTAATCATATCGAACTTTTCAGAATCCAATACATCGCTACAATTATTATAAGCTTCTATTTCCATAGCTGTTGCGCTAGAGCCAACATTTCCACTAATAAACTCAATACCATAAACGGTGTGTGCTTTATCAATAAAGCTCTGCAAGGCAATCATATCTGGGGTAAAGGAACCACATGGAGCTGTTAAAATTTGAAAGGTATTGGTACAAATAAGGTAGTTTAAGTCGTTATCTACAGCATATTGGAGTAACTCGTTCTCGGCTGTTGTGTTTCCTAGAACATTATCTTTAAAACTCGTTACCCAAAGCCCGCGAAAATCGGTGGTGTTGGGTGGTAGTTGTGTATAGCCAGAGAAACAGTTTAGAAAAAACAGAAGTAGAAGTACTCTTATCATGACTTGATTGTTTAAACCTTTTAATGTAAAAGGTTGATTGTCAATCTAAAAGATACTGAATCTTAAGAAGTTAAAAAAATAGCTGTGATTTATTTTCGAATTGAAAATGTAAATGTACTCCCTTTGCCAATCTCAGAAAAAACTTGAATCGCTCCTCCCAGCTTGTTGACAAGTGACTTTACGGTTGCCAGTCCAACACCAGTTCCTTCCTTACCATCTTTATCCTTTACACCGGCAGTTTGAAACAAATCGAAGATCTCATCTTGTTTTTCGGGTTCTATACCGCGTCCGTCATCTTGAACCGTAAATCTATAATAAAGATCGTCTTCTTCGAAATCGATCTTCACATTACTCATTTTATTTGGATTGTATTTAATGCCATTATCAATAAGGTTTAATAGTATTTGAGTGAGTGCCGATTTGTTGATGTTGATTTTAGGTTGATTAAAAGAGTAGGATATTTTCGCATCTTTAAATGCTAGCATTTCTTCTATCGAATCTAAAAGCTCATTTAGATATATATCTTCTTTATTTAAACTTACTAAAGCTTCAGATTTATAGAATTTCAAAATTCCACTTATATATTCTTTAAGCGTTTTTGATGATTCTTCAAGGTATTCAAGATATTGTAATGAATTTGAACTTAAACGATTCACATTTTCCTCACGTAACAGTCGAGTAAGGGAAGTAATATTTGCTAGTGGAGATGTAAGATCATGAGAAATTACTTGTGCAAATTGATTTAATCGTTCGTTACGCTGCTGTAATTCAAATTTAACATGTGTAAGTTGGCTATTTCTTTTCCTTAATTCGAACAAATTAACCACCTGTTTGGCAATTGCAATCAAGGTATTCCGTTGCATTAAAGTTAAATCTCTAGGTATAATGTCATAGACGCATAAGGTACCTAACTTGAATCCTTCGGGGTTAACTAAAGGAACTCCCGCGTAGAATACAGTTTTAAACTCTTTGATGACAGGATTATCGCAAAAGCGTTCATCAAGCCTGGCATCTCTGATAATAAAGATTTCGTCATCTTCAAGTATCGCGTGTCCGCAAAATGATGTATTTCGAGGGGCAGACTGTAAAGAAATTCCGTGATGAGATTTTAAGTAATTCCGTTCGCTATCTAATAAAGTAATGAGTGAAATAGGAACTTCACAAATATTCGATATTAAATTGGTTAAATTATCAAAGTCACTTTCAGGTAAAGTGTCTAATAAATTATACGCTTCGACCGCTTTAAGTCGTTCTTTTTCATCTTTAGGAATATCCGGGCTTATCATAAACTAGGGTTGACGTAAACTTACGCAATATCCTATATTAACAATTATAAACTCTTGTTAATTTAAACAGTGGCTATAAAAAAACTGAAGGTCGTTCCTTTCCCTAATTCAGAGGTGACGGAAATATTACCCCCTAGGTTCAGAATAAGTTTTTTAACTGTGGATAATCCAATTCCATGGCCTTTGTTTCCATTGCGATCGAGATTGCCTACGATTGAAAATAGTTTGAAAATTTCATGCTGTTTTTCAAGAGGGATACCTATACCATTATCAGTGATTTTAAAAAGATATTTGTTTTTCACTCTATTACACTCTATGTCGATAATTATCTTTTCCTTATCATTATATTTTAAGCTGTTTCCAATAAGATTTAGGAGAATTTGTTCTAAAGCTGCTCTATTACATCTAACCTCAATATCTTCCTCAGGGAAGTTTATTTCACAGGCCATATTTATATTTAATAAATCAAAAATTTCTTCCAGAAGATGTTGAAGATTAAAAACCTCAACATCATTTTTGCGAATTTTATCACTTTCATAATGGGCTAATAACCCAGAGATATAGTCACTTAACGTAAATGAAGATTGTTTTAAATAACTTAGATATTTAAGTGCTTGTTCGTCTAACTGAGTGCCGTATTTTGCTTTGAGCAGATCTGCGGTTACTATCATATTTGCTAAGGGCATTTTCATATCATGAGAAATAATCCCGGCAAAATTCTTTAATTCCTTATTCTTAGCTTTCATTATGTCCCTAAGTATAATGAGCTCTTTATTTTTCTTTCTGGCCTCTAATAAATTCATAACCTGATGCCCCAACATCTTTAGACTCTCTTGCTGGGTTTCAGTTAAGCTTCTTGGTTTTTTATCAAATATACAAAGTGTACCTAAAGGATATCCAGTTGGACTTAAGAGTCGAACACCTGCATAGAAAATGGCGTCTTGTGTTTTTACCAGAGGGTTATTAATAAAACGAAGATCTTTTCTAGCATCTGGCACAATAAAGATGGGATTTTCATCTAAAATGGCATGTCCACAAAAAGAAATATCTCTAGGTGATTCGTTAAAGGGAATGCCATGATGGGATTTCAGAAAATTACGATCAGAATCGAGTAAGGAAATCAACGATATTGGAACGTCACAAATAGACGAAGCCAAAGCCGTAATTGTGTCGAAATCCCGGTCGGGCAATGTATCTAAAAGTCCGTATTCCTGAAGTGCCTCTAAGCGTTCATCTTCATCTTTAGGGATAGTGGGTTTAATCAAATCTCGCTTTTTTTAAAAATTATTCAAGTTGGCCTTTTTCTGAGTCTCATATAAAGATAAATCATTTATATTTTACGTTTAACTTTTATTGTATTAATTAGAACGAAATCAAAAATTTTCAAAAACACCCAGACCGAATAATGCAAAATCATATTTAACCGGATCAACAGGGTCAAGAGTTCTCAACGCCTTGTCTAATTCCTGAACCGCTTTTGCATCATTTTGTTTTCGATGCAACAAACCTAATTTACGTGCAACGTTCCCACTATGAACATCTAATGGACAAGAAAGCTGCGCTGGAGAAATTGAATTCCATATTCCAAAATCAACACCTGTTGTATCTTTTCGAACCATCCATCGAAGAAACATATTAATTCTTTTCGCTGCGGAATTCTTCAAGGGGTCACTTATATGTTTTTGGGTTCTGGCTGAATGGGGGAGACTGAAAAACAATTGTTTAAAGTGATGGATAGCCGACTGAAGCGATCGGGTTTCAGAATATTTTGAGAATACGGATTCGAGTCCGTCATGCTTCAGATAAATATGTTGCAAAGCTTTCAGAAAATAGGAGAGATCTACTTCATTAAAGGTTCTATGTACAAATCCATTTAAGTAATCCGATTGTTTTTCAGAATAACTCATAATAAAATCATAAGGCGAATTCCCCATAATGGTTAAAAGACGGTTCCCATTGTTAATAATGCTTTTGCGGTTTCCCCATGCGATGATCGCAACAAGAAAGCCAGCAATTTCAATATCTTCTTTTAGCGAGAAATGTCGCGGAATTTGAATGGGATCAGTATCAATAAACTGTGTGGTGTTATATTGAACAACTTTTTCGTCTAAAAATAATTTAAGCTCTATCTTATTCATTTGTGAGGTGTAAAGAGTAGAAGCCTTCAGAAATATCGTCTCCCAAAAGTTGAGGTACTATTTTAAGTTTATCTTTAAAATAATCAATTTGTCCTTTTTGAACCGAAGGTAATGCCCCATTTCCGGAGGCCCAGAAAAAATCAATGTTCGTCGGGGAATAGTACTTCATATTGCCCTCGTGTATGGATTGAAATGTCGCATTAGTGTATCTGGTATTTGAATGTGGAAACCATAAATTCTCAATCGAAAAAGGTATACTCACTGCTTGATGTTCGTTGGTTGTAAGACTCGTTAATGATAATGGTAAAAAGATTGGCGTCGCTACAACAAGCACAGAAATCAATAAGCTGAGCTTAATTATGACCTCTCTTCTTAGAAAAGTTGCCCCGATACACAACAAAAATAGTATTATAAATCCTAGAAAAAATCTATACTGTGGGGAGGTAAATAACACAAGGATGTATTGCAACACTGCTAATGAATACAATAATATAAGTGTTTTTTTAAATTTAGATGTAATAATGAAAATTGGAAAAATTAGTAATAGTAGCGTCATTAATTTATTAAAAACACCATGCAATCCCGGTAGTGTAAGCCAATGTATGAATCTTTGGAAAAAGGTAAATTGAGCAAATTGTGACTCACTTAAAAAATAGCCGTAAAGGCGAGTGTTTTGTGTGATAAAATAATGAAGGGAGGATGGCATTTTCCATTTTGCGCCGGAAGTTTCGATGATTTCTAATGGGTACAATGGATATCCAGATACTATATAATTTTTTCCTAAAAAAATGATACACAGCAATAGACTTAAGCCTATAAGCCAATAGCCTTTACGAATTAGTTGTTTTGTATTGAATGCATATAAACCAAGAGGGAATAAAAACAAGAGGATGGCAGTAACCTTTATAAATACAGCGAATAAGACAAGTAGGCATAACAATACAAAACCATTAGATTGCTTTTGGGTGCCGTCGAATCGTTTTAGTGTTTCTGAAAATAAAAAGTAAGTGATAATGTAAATTCCCAAGTCTGGAGAGGGCGCACCGATAAATTGAAACATTAAAATATTAAAAAGAGGAAACAATCCTATAATGAGGTAGTGCCGCTCTTTATTTCTGAAAAAACGACGAAGATGATCTATGGCATAAAAATTAGCAAATAGTAAATAGTAGCCGTTTATATCGTTTAAATTATTGGTGAGAATATCGAGATTCAGCGAACTCTGCAAAATATGCCAGCCCGAATGTTGTGCTAAGAAGGGATGTAAATTCCCCACACCTTTTACAAAACCATAAGAATCTAACCATTTAACGGTCTGTATATAATAGGATTCATTATCGAGAATAAAAGGGGTGCCCGCACATTTGGCAACACTTAAAACTAAAATAGTACTTAGAAAAAGCTTTAAATAAATCGGTGTGTGGCTAATTTCATTTTTAATGGAAATTAAATAGGAGCTAAGGTCCTTTTTTAAAAATGCTGCTAATAATACAGCTCCAATTATTAAGACGCTTTCATAACCACTATGCAATGCGCCAGTAAATGCCCAGATACTTCCTAAAATTGTAATTAGAAAGCCACCTAAAAGTGATGTTAACGCGGGATGGCATTGTTTTATACCAAAGAAAAATTGAAAACTTATTCCATATATGGAAGTAATTATGAATAAGTAAATCCAATATGCGAATACAGTTAACATGAATTTAAGTTAGTATTTTGCCATCCTGCATAACGAGTTTTCGGTCTGCCATTTCTGCAAGTTCCAGGTTATGGGTTACAATCACAAAGGTTTGCCCAAACTCATCTCTTAATTTAAAGAACAAATTATGTAGATTCTCCGCACTTTCGGTATCCAGATTACCACTTGGTTCGTCGGCCAATACAATGGAAGGATTATTTATCAATGCTCGCGCAACTGCTACTCTTTGTTGTTCTCCGCCCGAAAGCTCATGTGGTTTATGTCCCTCACGATGTGAAAGTCCGAGAAAAGTAAGTAATTCCTTGGCTCTTTTTTCGGCCTGAGGTTTAGGAGTTTTTTTAATAAAAGCGGGAATACAAACATTTTCCAAGGCAGTAAATTCGGGTAGCAGCTGATGGAACTGAAATATGAACCCCATGTTTTCATTTCTAAAACGTGCTAATTCCTTTCCATTTAAATTGGAAATGTCTGTGTTATTAATTTGAATTTGGCCTCCTTTTTTCATGGCATCAAGGGTGCCTAAAATATGTAATAATGTAGTTTTTCCAGCTCCTGAAGCTCCTACAATAGAAACGATTTCACTTTTTTTAATATGAAGATCCACGCCTTTTAAAACATGTAAGTCATCGTAATATTTGTGGATGTTCTTTGCTATTATCATATAAACTATTAAAGTGTGAATGTACTATTTTGGATGTTATCTAACTATTTTTATTGAAAACAGTACCAATATTATTGTAATCTATAAAATAAGTTAGACGCAGCGATACTGTATGTTGCTGCGGTTGATTGAAGAGTTCTGACAGACTTTTTGTATATCCTATTGTTGATTGTTCATCCTGATTAAAGATCTGGTTTCGATACAATAAGGAAGCCTCACTCCCAGGGGCAAATCGCCATCGAAAACTTACATCTAAATTCCAGATATTAAAATTCCGGTTTGGATTTTCTTCGGAAATATCGTAGGAAGTCTGCCTTCTTGTACCGTCTCTATTCAATGTGTAGAAGACATTATCGCCATAGTCTACCGAACTCCAAAAATTTCTGAAGCGGAGGTCAATCGCTTTAAATGGGTCAAAATTATAAGTAGCCGTTAATTCAGTTTCTAAGTTAATAATATCCCGTTGTCCAAAGAATATATCAGTTTCATTGTTTGCGATGTATCCAAAGTCCCTGTTGTTTAAGGATAAATCTGTAGATAAGATAAGTAGTAATCGGTCCGAAAAGCGATATCTTGGAGCGAAGTCTACAAAAATATTTTGCTTTGGGTCATCGAACCAATTTCGATACCCAATTCCCATATCGAGTGCAAAGGTTTTCCTGTAGTCTGAAGAGATCCAAATACGACCTCCAAGATTACTGCTAAATGTTACAAAACGCCCATCAACTCTGGGTTCAAAATAATTGTCATAATCGGAACTATAACTGAAATTTCCTCCAAATCCGAAGCGACTTTTATTCACGAAGAACATATCCAATGCTAACTGATTATCAGTTTTCACACTGGGCTTATACAAGCGATTGTGTCGGGCTGTTAACTCAAATTTATATTTATTTAGATGTGGGGTAGGCTCGAATATTTCATAGGAGGCACCCGCTACAAAATTGTTGAAATTGTTCGTAAAATTTACCCCTAAATCATTTATATCGAATGTCTTATTTGCAAAATCATGCCCGATTCTATACCTGAACTTCCCTTTAATCTTGTAGATGTCCAATTCAGAAAGAAACCCAGAACTATTTCCATCCAGATCGCTCACCTGACTCATAATTGCTCTCCCTGAAGCACGAAATACATTGTCATTATCTGCTAAGCTAAAAACAAAGGCCGATGTATTTGCATCCCGATATTTATTTTCTCTAGTGACATTTGTATTAATAATCGAAATAAATGAATTCCCATTAAATTGTTGATCTAAAACCAGGATGTTGTAATTGGCCAATGGTTCAACCAATATTTCTCGGGTAGCTCCTGTAATAGTATCACGAATTACAGCATAAGTCTTTTCAGTAATGGCATTAAAAAAACCTACCCCTAAGTTTCCCTTGGTTCGGCCTGAAACTTTTATAGCGTTTAAAAGATTAACTCTTTCCGGATCGGTTATAATTTTCTCGTTGGAAGCTAGATCTTCATCTGGATCTATTTTCACCGAGGGCTTTCCACCAACTCTCCTTGAAAAAAAGATGTTTCCTTTACGGAAAAGATCAATTCCTTCAGTAAAAAATTGTCGATTCTCATCAAAAGTTTGCTCGAACGGGCCTAAGTTTAGTTCGACTTCATCGAAGGCCGTTTGACCAAAATCGGGAATAAGGGTAGCATCAAGAGTGAAACTATCGGAAAGACCATATTTAATATCCATTCCGGCACTTAAGTCTGCATCTGTATTACCATCGAAAGTACTCACAACACCTTGTGCAAAAGGAAAAAGCGTTAGGCGTACCGGAGGATCGATATTGGTGACCCCGGATACTAAGCCGCTGTACTGACTTCCAGCTCCCACAGATTTATCTATACGATTCCATGTGTAAGTTTCATTTCTGGCTACTTGTTTTCTATAGAAATTAACAGCCCAATTTTGCACTTCAATCTCAGGAAATCTCAGTGCGTTGTATGGTATTTTAAATTCTGCGTACCAGCCATTACTATCTTTGGAAACTTTACAATCGAAAACAACATCATAGCTAAAATCGAAATCACTTTGTATTGCAATCGCATCACCAATTGTTCCGGCACTGGTTACATAAAAGTGTGTTTCATTAATACCATCATTGTTTGTATTTAATGCCACTGAAAAGTGATCAGCTTGCACAAAAACATCATCCCTTTGAGAAAATTGATTGAACATCAATGATGGATTCGGGTCAAACATATAAGCCGCAACATACACAGCCTTATTGTCATAGGCTATTTTCACCTCTGTGTTATACTCAAACGGTGCCTTGCCTTCATTCCCGGGTTCATACATAAAAAAATCTGAAGCAATAGGAACGTTGTCCCATACGGTATCATCTAAAATACCATCTATTTTTGGTGGAGTTTCAATTCGGATTGCTTCGATGCTTTTCTTTGTCTGCGATAATAATTGAGTTGCAGTAATAATAAAAAGAGCAGTCGTAATGTATCGAAACATATATTGAGATTGTCTAACTTGGATTTTTATTTAAATCCACTACAATAACAAATCTAACATTCTGCATTGGTACTTATCCTAAATAAAAGTTAAAACCAAGTGTTTTTTGTTGTTAGCCTAGATACAATCTTTAATTTTAAATCAAAATTATCACATGAGTTCATACAGGTTTTTTGAAGAATACGAACACGAAGTTACCGATCAATTAAAAGAGAATTATTCGCAAATTCTATCAAGTATTGGTGAAGATATTAATAGAGAAGGAGTTGTAAAAACTCCCGAAAGAGCGGCTAAGGCAATGCAATTCCTTACTTCCGGTAATTGTATGGATCCGAATGAAATTCTTCGTTCCGCTATGTTCGCCGAGGGTTATAATGATATGGTTATTATTAAGGACATTGAATTGTATTCTCTTTGTGAGCATCATATGTTGCCTTTCTTCGGAAAAGCTCATATCGCGTATATTCCTAATGGCCATATTGTAGGATTAAGTAAAATTCCAAGAGTAGTAGATGTATTCGCCAGAAGATTGCAGGTACAGGAACGACTCACTCACGATATCTTAGAGTGTATTAACAATACTCTAAAACCTCTAGGAGTAGCGGTTGTTATTGAAGCTTCACATATGTGTATGATGATGCGTGGAGTGCAAAAGCAGAACAGTGTAACTACTACGTCAGGTTTTAGAGGGCAGTTCGAGAAGATTGAAACCAGAAATGAATTCCTAAAATTAATAAGCAGCGACCTTTCTTAAGGATTAAAGTTCTGTTTTAGTTAACCATCGCTTGAAATTTTGGTATGTTTCTTGCGTTATATTAACTATTAATTTATAACACAAGACCTCATGCAAAATTCAAATTACAAACTCCTAAGAAAAGGATTGCTTTACGATACTATTGGAATGATTACTATGGCAATTCCTTTTGTTGGTCCCTTTCTGGATATACTTTGGGCACCGTATGCCGCAAAACAAATGAGTGATATGTATAAGGGCACCGAAGGAAAAGTAGCTTCGGTTATTGTCTTTATTGAAGAGATATTACCCATGACCGATTTCATACCTACTTTTACTTTAATGTGGTTGTATACCTTCGTTTGGAAAAAAGAGAAACAAGGAACGCCTCAAACAATTGAAGTAAAAGTAAACGATCGTTATTAACTCTAGATGTAAGTTTTACATATTTTAAAAGCCCGCTGGTGATCTTAAAATTCAAAGATTTTCTTCAGCGGGCTTTATTTTTTTTAGATGGTAAATTTTACTTTGAAACTTATGTTTCTTCCAATATTCTCTATTCCTTCCTGTTTCAATCTCGATAAATGAGAAATATATTTTTCATTTGTTAAGTTAGAAGCCGTTATTCCAAAATGGAACAAATAATTTCGAATTTTGAAATCACTACCAAAACCAGCCGATAATAAATTATAAGCTTTAGAAGTGGTTTCGAAAATACTTGGTCTCTTTTGGGCAAAAGTACTCTGGTATGTAATAAAAATGTACGGTTTGTTTAATCCTTCAATTCCCGTTAATTCTGCTCTAAGTGTATTTTTTAATGCGTCTGCTGGAAGTAATGGGAGGGAACCACCATTATCTAATTCTCCTCTCACTAATTCAAAGCTACTTTCAAAATGCAACCAGTCTATTGGATGTGGATGAAAATGAATTCCAATTTCACCACCATACAAATTTGCATTATTCTGAAGGTAATTAAATACATTATAACCGTCTATTATCTCTTCGGAAGGGCTTAAGAATATGTAATCACGAATCGAATTGTAAAAACTACTAGCCGATATCTCAATATGTTCATTTCTGAATTCTAAAGAAAAATCCGCCTGAAAATTTTGCTCATTCTGAAGGCTAGCATTTCCCTTTTCATACCTAATTGTACCTTCATGCACTCCGTTTGAAGCTAATTCGGCTAGATTTGGAGATCTAAAACCACTGGCTAAATTGACACGTGAGACTAAATGATTGGTGATATCAGTTTTTGCGCCAAAAGCAGCCGTTATACTACTAAAAGACCTGTCAATAGTTGGAATGAAATTACTTTCCGAAGAAATACCAGTTTCTTCACTTCTAATTTTTCTTGTATCAAACCTTAAACCCGCCTGAAAATCTACCTTCTCAAGATGATAATGGGTCGTACCAAAAATTCCAAAATCAATTACCTTGGCGTTCGGAATAAGAAATTCTTCTCCAAAATTGGTGTTCTTCTGAAAAATCCCTTGTATTCCGGCAATAGTCTCAAATCTCCCCATTTTAGGAAGATTGTATTTAACATCATAGCTTAAAGTACTGAGCTTCAGATGTAGTTCAGGATCACTGCTAAGTGCTTCATATTCTTTTCGATTATTAAACGAATAACCAAATTTTGCATCCAGGCTCGAGTTTTTCAGAAAAAAACGATTTTCAGAACTAAGTATATGGGCATCGATGGCTTGATAAGGGGCAATAAGCTCTTTCGATCGCGACTGAATTCCTATTTCTTCAGGAATTCCGAGTAGCGAACGATTGTAATTGTATCTCAAAGATGATTTTAGCGATGTATTCTGAAAACCAACTCCTGTCTTCAAATCTTTCTCTTCAAAACGCGTATTGGTAACTCTATAGCCACTTCCAGATTTGTAATCGCTATGAATCCCGTACGAAGCTCGTGCTAAAAACTTAAACTTATTTCCCGACAGTTTCACACCAAGATTTGAGGAAGAACCGGACGTATTGCTAAAATACCGACTTTCACCGCTCACAACAACTGAATCATTTGGGGCGAATCTTTCCGGATTTAAATACAAAACGCCTCCCAACGCATCGCTGCCATATAATAAAGAAGCAGGGCCTTTTATAACTTCAACACTTTCAATCCCGGATTCGTTTATTCCAAGACCATGCTCGTCACCAAACTGCTGATTTTCAAGTCGGATGCCTTGTGTATATGTTAGCACTCGATTTGAGCTAAGCCCTCTAATTACAGGCTTTCCTATACCAATTCCTGTACTTATAGTATTTACACCCGGCATGTTTGCAATTCCTTCAGAAAGTGTCACTGCACCTTGCGATGATAGCGCATCAACAGTAACTCTATCCACCTTCATTACATTGTCGCTTTGAAGTTTGTGAAAGGGAGTAGAGACTATGATTTCTTCCATCTCGACGGCACTTTCTACCAAAAAGAAGTTTTCTATAACTTGCTTATCATTCGAAAAACGAATTTCTTCTGAAGTCGTTTTATATCCGAGTAATGAAACAATGACCGTATAGTCTCCATTGGGTATGTTTGTAATAATAAAATTTCCATCCAAATCTGCAATAGTTCCTTTTTCAAGCTTCGGAATATAGACGGTTGCGATCAATGGTTCGTTGGTTAATTTGTTCTGTATGTTACCTGTAAATGTATTTTGCGCCTGTGCTTCGGAAAACAGAATAATTCCCAAAAGCAAGGCATATAAATATTTCATATATACCTGATTTTTAAATTTTTAAATAAAACTATGTAAACTGAAAAATTAGGTATAAATAGGTGGACCTCTAAGGGTATAATGAAAATGTGGAGTGTCTTTTTCCGAAGAAAAATATAGTATAGTTGGAGTAGAAATTGATACGTTTAGACGGCTTTCAGAATAAATTGCTAATTCAAAAGTGAAGGATGAAAAATGAAAATCATTTATGTTGCAATCGAGCTTTTTTGCATGGATATGTGTAGAAACTTCATGACATTCTTCGTGATGATGACCTTCCAATGAATGCGCAACTTGCATTGCCGTTGGAAATAGAAATACCAAGGTTGCGACAATCGCAGATAATTTAAGCCATATGTATTTCTTAGGTCTCACTAATCTTTAAATAAAAATTTTAAACCCATTCTCTTCAACATTTTCTTTTCAAAAGCCCAAAAGAATTCATATTCTCCAAATAACCAACCAAACAGTACGAGTAGCACCTGATAGATCGGAAATACTGCTAAAATTCGAATTGTCCAATAGATAAAGCCACCCATTTCTTTAGTGACACCAATCCATGCAGTGAGAGGACCTGCGAGTTTCGCAGCACTACTTCCTGTTACTGAGAACACTAGTAAAATAACAAATAATTGCCAATTGGAATCTATCCCCCAACGTTGTTTTAGTTTCTTCAATTGCGTCCTCCAATAAATTTTTGCTTATACCTTTGTTGGTAGTAAACGAAATAATTATACAACATATAATTCACCTCCAAACCATAGTTGGTTCCTGTATTATAGTTTATTTCCTGCGGATATAAAATTGTGGAATACTGTTGAGGATTCCTTACTCTATTGTTGTATTCAATAACGAAATTTCTATTTTTCGATTCTAAAAATGTAAGTCCGTAGTGGCCTTTTGGTGGCTGAGTCACTAACCAAGAGTTAAAACCAGGTTCAATTATTAAGATCTCGTATTCGAGGCTGTCATTCGCGATTCTAACGGTATCATTGACTGCAGTATTCGAATTAATGGTATCGGATCCTTTTACAGTCGATTTTCCAGAATCACAGCTATAGATACTCATTGCTACTATTAATAATGCGGCGATATACTTCATGACGAGTTTTTTATAAAGTTACAAATTTGGGATTTGAGCGCATTTCATTTAACTTCTTTTAACAAAAAAAGCCACCTTGAATTACTTCATGATGGCTTCCTGTATATATCATTCAGGTTATTTTCCGAAAAGACCTCCCAGCAAACCGCCAAGGCCACCTTTTTTCTTGTTTCCACCTAAAACCATTCCCGCTACATCATCTATAATGCTTCCGTCTCCATCTGCATCCAATAGTTTTTCTATAAGTGATTGATCATCATTTCCGTTATTACCACCCATAAGAGAACCTAGAAGGCCTCCTATGCCATTTTGATCAACATTGTCTTTACGTTTCTGATTTCCTAAAACACCCATTAAAATTGGTGCAGCCATCTTGATGATTTGTCCAACCGAACCAGCGTCAACACCACTGTTCACACTAATATTATTTTCAACACGTTGTTGGTTTCCACCTAAAACGTGCTTTAATATACCTGCTCCATCGTTCAAAAGGCTGTTATCTGCACTGCCGCCACCCAATAAACCACCTAACTGACTTAAAATGGAACCATCATGACGCGAGTCTGATAGGGCATTGTTAAGACTTTGAGCGCCTTCTGGTGTAGCTGCGTTTCGTTTCATTGCTCCCAATATAGTTGGAAGTGCCATACTTAATACGGCTGCTGTTTTATCCGGGGATTGTCCTGTTTGAGTACTTGCTCCAGAAATGAGCTGACGGCCCATATCGCTGTTTAATAAATCTAAAATTGATGACATGAAAAAAAGTTTTTGTTAATAGCTTGTAAGGTACTTAAATTTACTTCACTTTTTGTAAAATATCAATAATTTGTTCGGCTAATTCAGTACCTATTCTGTCCTGAGCTTCTTCAGTAGCAGCCCCAATATGAGGACTTAAGGATATTTTTTGATTCATCAAGACTTTTACCGCAGGGGTAGGTTCTTGTTCATAGGTATCGAGTCCTGCGAAAGAAAGTTTACCACTATCTAAAGCTTCTATTAAGGCTACCTCATCAATTACACCACCTCTGGCAGCATTTATTATTGCAGCACCATTTTTCATTTTCTCTATTTCCTCACGGCCAATTACATAATCTTTTTGAGCTGGAACATGTAAGGTTATAAAATCACTGTGTTTAATCAATTCTGCTACAGGTTCAGTTTTAACTTTTAACGTAATCTTCTGTCCGTCGTAAAAATCCAAGGTAATATCCGCTTCTCCTACATGACTATCACTCGCGATCACTTTCATTCCACATCCTAATGCAATTTTTGCCACTTCGCGACCAATGCGGCCAAATCCTATTATTCCTAAAGTTTTATTTCTTAACTCACTTCCGCCGGCATAGTTTTTTTTGAGGTCTTTAAAACGACTATCACCATCTAATGGCATATTTCTATTCGAATCATGTAAAAATCGAACCCCACTAAATAAATGAGCAAATACCAATTCGGCAACAGAAGCCGAAGAAGCTCCCGGAGTATTGATTACTTTTAAACCCTGCTCTCTTGCATAAGCGACATCAATATTGTCCATTCCTACACCTCCACGGCCAATTATTTTTAGACTAGGACAAGAATCAATCAATTCTTTTCGAGCAGTGGTCGCGCTCCTTACTAGCAAAACATCGATCTTATGTTCGTTAATATAATTGACTAGCTGCTCCTGAGCCACTTTTACTGTGATTACTTCAAAACCGGCTACTTCCAGAGCTTTAACTCCTGAAATTGAAATTCCGTCGTTTGCTAATACTTTCATATGATGATGTTAAGTTCTAAATTTTAAATATTTTCCTGACTGGTCTTCACTTTTTAAGTGAATGACTTTTCGGATTATGAAATTATCCCTTTCGCTCCAATTCTTTCATTACATCTACTAATACCTGTACACTTTCCAGAGGTAAGGCATTATACATTGAAGCTCGATAACCTCCTACTGAACGGTGACCGTTTAAACCATTAATACCCGCATCTTTACACATTAAGTCAAAAGCTTCTTTACGATTCTCAGCTGTAAGTGTGAAGGTTGCATTCATCTTGGAACGATCTTCAGCATTTGTCACAAATCCTTTAAATAAGTCGTTTCTGTCGATTTCATTATATAAAAGTGCAGCCTTGACATTATTAACTTTCTCAATTTCTGAAACCCCTCCCAAATCCTTAAGCCATTGCAAAGTTAACATAGAGACATAAATAGGAAATACAGCAGGAGTATTGAACATACTGTCTTTTGATAAATGTACTTTATAATCTAACATTGACGGGATTGTACGACTTACTTTTCCCAGTATTTCTTCTTTAATTATAACAAGAGTAGTACCTGCCGGGCCCATATTTTTCTGTGCTCCGGCATAAATAAGGTCGAATTTTGAAAAATCTAATTGCCTTGAAAAGATATCACTACTCATGTCACAGATAAAGGGAACAGCAGTTTCCGGAAACTTATGCATTTGTGTTCCGAATATAGTGTTGTTACTGGTACAATGGAAATAGTCGGCGTCTGCCGGAATTTTGTAATTTTTCGGTATAAAATTAAAATTTTGTTCTTTTGAAGAAGCTACCACATCAATTTCACCCATCAATTTAGCTTCTTTTATCGCCTTGTCAGACCATGTGCCGGTATTAAGGTACGCTGCCTTTTTCTCTAGCAGGTTATAAGCTACCATTAAAAATTCTAAACTTGCACCTCCTTGCAGAAATAAGGCTTTGTATCCTTTATTCTGAAGTCCTAAATGTTCCAAAGATAATGCCCGGGCATTTTCCATAACATCGACAAAATCCTTACTACGGTGTGAAATTTCAATTAGCGAAAGATCCAAATTATTAAAATTTAGAACGGCATCTGAAGCCTTTTTCAATACAGATTGAGGCAGAATACAAGGACCTGCGCTAAAATTATGTTTCTTCATTTCTTCCGGTTTAAGTAACTATCATCATATATTGCAGTTAGCTCAATAATGACATTAGATTGACGACTAATAAAGTTGCAAAGATGTGAATTATCTGATTATTTAAGGAAGGAATTAAGATAACTTATTAAAGAGTTTCTTAACAAATTATTCAAAAAACCATCATACAAAAATCTAAATTTTGAATGCAAAACCTATTAAGTCCTACAGCGATTTACTCACTAGTTATATTTACAAGAAACTGAAGGGTGTCAATTCCATCTGCATAATCCCATAGCTCTGGTTGCTGCGCTTTTCCAAAGGGGATTTCTTTGTTCAGTCCAGCATTAGCAACGATTAGTTGAATTTTTTCTTTTTCCGCTTCCAATTTTATTTTGAGTTCAGAAAGATCGTTGTAGTATTCATAATAGATTACAGAAATAGGTGAGGAGTGGTCTTCAGACTCTTTTAAAAGTAAGAATTCGTTGTCCAGTAGATCAAAACCACTCATAAGATAAACGGCCTTGTTGTAATCGTAGTTGTTGATATATTTGTTATTATTTATCATTTCTTTCCAGGAAAACATGCCATTAAAGAAACGATCCATCTCGTATCCTTTCGGAAGATAGATCTTTGAAACATTTCTACAACCTAATCCGAAGTAACGAAATATATCATCGGCTAGAGCCTCCATTTGTTGTGGAGTTTCTTTTCCGGTAAGTACTGCTACCGAATTTCGGTTTTTACGAATAATGTGCGGATATTTTCCGAAGTAATAGTCAAAATAGCGGGAAGAGTTATCGCTTCCGGTTGCAATCACGGCATCGAAATTTTCGAGTTTTTCTTTTGTAAAGCTAATATAGGGTTCGAATTTAGGTTCGATTTCAACCAGGTATTTTGCCAAATAGGGTAGTAGTTGGTTGTCTTTAGACGATAATTTTGCAAGCACTTTATGCCCGCTTATAAGCACAGAAAGGAAATCATGGAATCCAACCATAGGTATATTCCCCGCCATTATTATCGCAATCGTTTTAGTTTTTTCGGAAGCTTCGGAAGCACTAAAATCATAGGCAGCTACCCATTTTTGCAGATTTTCTTCTGAAAGAGCTTCAGACCAGCTATTACATGTAAACTGAAGGTTTTCCGAAGTAAACCATCCATTGTGATTCCCAGCTAATTCTAATTGCTGAAGCATTCCGTCGTAAAAAATTTCAAAAAATGGAATAGCTTCCTGCGCTTCAACAATTTCTGTATCCACTTCCGTAGCAGTATCGAAAGGGTCTGAAAATTGGCCTAAAAACTTTCCTAATGTAACAAAAGCGTTAATTCTTTCCTGTAAATTCATACTTCGTTTGGAGTTGCCCTTTTAAGGCGTTAAATTTGCACAAAGTTAGAAAAAGAAAATCGATGGCAATTATAATAACAGACGAATGTATTAACTGTGGTGCTTGCGAACCTGAATGTCCAAATACCGCAATTTATGAAGGAGCAGATGATTGGCGATATGCCGATGGAACGGATCTGGAAGGCAAACTAGTGCTTCCAAATGGGAAATCGGTCGACTCCAATGAAACTCAGGAGCCTGTAAGCGACGAAATTTACTATATTGTTGCTGACAAATGTACAGAGTGTAAAGGGTTCCATGAAGAGCCTCAATGTGCGGCTGTATGTCCTGTAGATTGCTGTATTCCAGACGAAGATAATGTGGAAAGCGAAGAAACCTTGCTTGCAAAACAGTCTTTTATGCACTTTAAGGATTAGATATGTTACCTAATTTGATTTGGGGATTATTTAAACTTCTTTTGAAATAATAAAAAAGCCATATTACCTACGACAGCAATATGGCTTTTAAAAAGAATGGGATGAAATTACATCTTATCCTTTTTCATAATTTTTCTTTCTTTCATTTCTAGTTGATATACCGTGGAAGTTACAGTGTCATCGACTGCATTATAACTTTCAAGAACAAAATTTCCATCATTGTCAAAATATCCAAACGAGTTATTACCGTCCTGAGATATTATATAATATCCTTTTTGTGTTGACGGGCGTAAAATGGCGTAATCATTTATATCGTCTGTTCCATTCCCAGTAATCATTCTATAACCGCGGTCATCTTGTTCAAAGGTATAATTAATACCTTCGTTACTGTAATCAACTTCGGTGTTTACATTGGCGGGCAACATCACAATCTCCTGATTGGTTTTATTCTCATCACCACTTTGTAAAGCAATTACCTGCTTTTCGGTCTTAGTAACCGATTTGGTTGCGACGTCGGTTCCCATATTATCTGTGACTTTAGTTTTAGTTACCACAGTTTCTTTCTTTTCATTCTTATTTTCCTGTGCAAATACAGAAGTAACTCCTGCAAGAGCAATAATCATCAGTATTTTCTTCATTGTTTTGGTTTTAATATTTATCATGGTATAAAACTAGGGCAATAGAATGTTAAGTACTTATAAAGCCATGCTAAGAATTTCACAAACTATGAACGTATTAACACTAATTATGATAAATGTTCAAAAAAAAAGCTCTTTCGTTGAATAGAAAGAGCTTTTATTAGTTTGGTATTTTTAAGAATTTAGAATTTGAAATTTAAGCGACTGTAATAATATGCACCTCCAAAGCCCATTTGCACAGAATCCCAATATCCTCCACCTTCAGACCAGTCGTCTTGTTGATCTGGATAGACATTGAATAGGTTATTAGAGCCAACGTTAAGCGTTAAGGCATCAGATAATTCAAAACCTAGGTTTAGATCTGTTACAATTTTGGCAGTATAGGTGTCTGTGGCTGCAGCTATCTGGTTTGCAAAGGTTCCGTATTCATCTAATGGTTCGAAAGTTTGAAAATCAATAAGAGTAACTTCACTAAATCGAGTGACGTTAAGACCTGCATTAAACCAATTATGACTAAAAGTGATCAATCCGGTAATTTTACTTTCAGGAGCAGAGGCTAATAAAAACGCTTTATCTCTCTCTCCAAAAAATGTCTGTTCATCCAAATCACCATTTTTGACATCCTTAATTACCATATTGTTGAAATTGGCTAAAACAGAAACGCCTAGCTTACTATTTCCAAAACTATCCTTGTAAGAAAGTACAAGGTCTAATCCTGTTGTTTCTGTGTCAGCACCATTCGCAAAAAACTGTGCAGAATCAACATTTGGCAACAAAGGTGCATCGAAATTACCGGTTAATACAATTCTGTCCTGAACATCTATATAATACAAATCGGCAGTAGCCGTAAACTTCGAGAAGTTTGCTGTAAATCCTAAACCTGCATTCAGTGATTTTTCTTCTTGTAAAGGACCAATTCCAAACGAGGCGGTTACTGGACTATTATTTGGCGATAATAATTGATCGGTGGCAACTCCTCCAATAAAGTTTGTAAAACGTAGATTATAATAGATCTGAGCCAATGAAGGGGCTCTGAAACCAGTACTTACGGAACCTCTTATGTTTACATTGTCTGTTACTTTGTAACGTGTCGCTAATTTACCATTTAATGTGCTTCCAAAATCACTATAGTTTTCAAATCGACCCGCTACACTTAACAAAAATGCTTCTGTTATATCAAATTCTGAGTCAGCATATAATGAAACATTAGAACGACTTCTGTCAACTTCATTATCCGGACCATATCCAGGGAACCCTTGAGAACCACCCGGTCTTACATCGCCGGTCTCAGGATCGATAGGCTGAGTTTGAGTTGAAGGATCTGTTATTAGGACTCCATTTACATCGAATGTTCCATAAGATCCTGCCTCACCTGCGAAAATTGTAAATCGCTCGGTTCTATATTCTCCACCAAACGCCAGGTTCATACCTGCCAAAACGTCTTCATAATATTTTGAAAAATCTACATTTATCGTGTTTTGAGAAAGACTATGCCCACCAGCATCGAAATCTGTTGGAGAAGCTTCTACCAAAGACGCATTTAACGTTCCCTTTATGTAATAATGGAAGTTGTTCTTTCCATAAGTATTACTCACATCCACATTCCATCCGCTGTCTGTTTTGGTTCTTACACCCGCTGAAACCGAATTATCGATAATGATAGATGTAATTCGTGGAGTATATCCATTTGGATAAATTTCTAATACAACACGTGCTTCTTCGCCTGGGTTTCTTGTAAACGCGTAGGCGTCAGTATCACGGTAGTTTCTGCCACCGAAAGCATATACTTCAGTATTCTCTGATACAGGGATGGCCATATTTCCGAAGAAATTAAAACCTTCAATTGCTGCTTCCCCAAACCCTTTTCTAAAACTGAAACCCGGACGCAAGGTTTTTTCTTTATTGATGTATTCGGTAGTGAAATTTGCAAAGCCGCCTTTTTCACCAATTCCGAAGCCATAATTAGCGCCAATTTTAAGAGATCCACCGTCAAAACTTTTGTCTTCACCAATGGCATTACCATCACGATCTGTATCTAGTCTGAAACCATCGGAATTCCAAATTGGAGAATCACTCGAATCGATATCAGCATTGGTGCTGTAGAGGCCATAACTTACACTTCCGGTTAATTCGTCGACATTGTCCCTTAAAACAATATTAATCACCCCGGCAATAGCATCACTACCATATTGTGCCGCTGCGCCATCTCTTAAAACCTCTATTCTTTTGATTGAAGACGCCGGAATGGTATTTAAATCGGTACCGGTATTCCCACGACCTCTTGTTCCAAAAATGTTAATTAAGGAGGATTGATGTCTCCTTTTTCCATTGATAAGAACCAATGTCTGATCAGGTCCTAATCCACGAAGTGAGGCTGGGTCGATATGATCGGCACCATCAGATCCGGATTGTTTACTGGCATTGAACGAAGGTGCCGCATACTGCAATAGCTCATTTATTTCAACTTTACCAAGCTGAATTCTATTGTCCTCGAGATCGATTACATCGATTGGAACTGCTGTATTTATAGCAGTACGTTTAGGGCTTCTGGAACCCACGAGCATGATTGTACTCAACGCTTCACCTTCAGATAAACTCACGTCAATTGTGCTTTGACCTGCTACATCAATTTCCTGAGTACCGAAGCCGACATAGCTAAAGACCAAAGTTGCGTCATCATTTACTGTTATGGAATAATCTCCGTTTTCTGAAGTAATGACACCGTTATTGGAGCCTTTTTCAACTACGTTAACGAAGGGCAAAGTCACTCCGGCTTCGTCGGTGACGGTACCTGAAACATCATTTTGCGAAAAGCAAATGCCCGATAGTAGGGCTACTAATAAAAATGTAATTTTTTTCATATTGGTTTGTTAAAAGTTAATTGATGTTTAAATTACAAGTTAAACTTTTGGTATTCTTCAATTAAACTTCCTTTTTATAAACAAACTTATCAAACGTTTTAATTTTGTACTTTTAAATAAAAAGCAAATATGCCAATCTGGTTACATGTTTTGATAATTGTTCTGATTGTCTATTTAGCGATTAGTATATTACTCTATTATTTACAGGAATTCTTTCTCTTTAAACCTGAAAAGCTACCAAAGGATTTTCAATTTTTGTATGAGAATCAGGTGGTGGAGGAGTACAATATCGAAACGCGAGATGGTGCTATTATTAATGGTCTTCATTTTAAAGTAGAGAAACCAATAGGGGTAGTACTGTATCTTAAGGGAAATTCGAAGAGTATTAAAGGCTGGGGAAAATTTGCTGTAGATTTTACCAGGCATAGGTACGATGTAATCATGGTGGATTATAGAGGCTTCGGAAAGAGTACCGGAAAAAGATCACAGAAAGCGATAAAGCATGATCTTCAGTTTATTTATAAAAGGATTACTGAAAAAGTTTCAGAAAAATATATAATACTCTACGGAAGGTCTCTGGGTTCGGGATTTGCAACCAAACTAGCAAGTATGAACGACCCAAAGATGCTTATCCTCGACGCACCTTATTATAGTCTTACGAATGTAACTGGTAGATATATGCCATTTATGCCATTGTCTGTCATTATGCGCTATCCTATGCCAACTTACAAATGGTTGAAATATGTAAACTGCCCGGTACGTATCATCCATGGCACTCAAGACAAGTTGATACCTTTTAAAAGTAGTGTAAAACTATCGCAGATACGCCCTAAAATAACGCGCTTGTATCCAATAATAGGAGGCGGGCATAAAAACATGAATACTTTTGAAGAATATCATAAAGTTCTAAGTGAGATTATTTTGGGTGATGAAAAAAAGATAGATTTGTCCACAACGAGTATTGGTGTGCAACATTCATATAAAAAATAAAATGCGCATTCTTAAAAAAGGACTGATTTTTGTGTTGTCCGCTTATATATTTTTATCCCTAGGACTCTATTTTATGCAGGAAAAGATCATTTTTTTACCAACTAAGCTTCAAACCGACTATAGCTACGATTTTAGTACTTCTTTTGAAGAGATTTTTCTTGATGCCCAGGATGGAGCACAATTAAACGCCCTTCACTTTAAAGCAGAAAAACCTAAAGGAATCATTTTGTATTTCCATGGAAATGCCGGTGATCTTTCAAGATGGGGGGAAATTGCTTCAGAGTACACCAAATTTGATTATGATGTTTTGGTAATGGATTATCGCACTTATGGGAAAAGTACTGGTAAACTTTCAGAAGTAGCTATGCTGCAGGATGCCCAGCTTTTTTATGATTATGTAAACGAAATGTATTCCGAAGAAAAAATAGTTGTTTTAGGAAGGTCTTTAGGAACCACTTTCGCGGCCTATGTATCTTCACGAAACAGCCCGAATAAATTAATTCTGGAAACCCCATTTTACAGTATGGAGCAAATGGCGAAACTTCGATTTCCTTATTTTCCAGTTTCTTATTTCTTGCGGTATAAGTTTCCGAGTAACGAATACATTCAAAATGTAAAGTGTCCTGTTGTAATTTTTCACGGGACCGAGGATAGTGTAGTTCCTTATGAATCTGGTGTTCAGCTATCTGAATTAGTTCCAACACCACAACTGAGTTTTATTAGTATTCCGGATGGCGACCATAACGATCTACTTTCATTTAAAGAATATAGCAAAGGCATTTCTGAAGCCCTTCAGTAATCAACAAACATTATTCAAATTTTTTAGTTAGCTCTTCAACTTTTAAAACAGTTTCCTTAAAACTCGCTGCCTTTAAAACCCGTTTAGGAGCAGCTGCTCTAACATCGCAATCGGTGATACTACAACTCTCACAAGTGACTCCAACTTTGGCCGTTGGAATGTTATGATTGGTTAAAAACGGATACTTTTTTTGAAGCGACGAAGTAAGTAAAATACCTATGCTAATGCTTCTGTAATGCCCTTTTTTAAAGGGATCTGCCGTGGCGGATGAAATAACTAGATATTGATTCTTGCTGTTCTCGTATTCTGAAATCTGAGTATTGAAAACATGTGATTTTTTCGTTGTTGAAATTTCCATCAATGTTTTTAATGAAACCCATCGACGGCAATAGTGTTCGTTGATCTCATTAGCGTGTGGTTCTTGATGATGGGTAATGTGCAACTCTTTCTTGAGATAATATTTTGGAGCCCCTTCTTCATGAGTAAAACGCAGAAAAAAGAGATTTTTGAAATTAAAATCGTTTGGAAGTATATTGGTTAAGCGTTGATAAAATGATTCGGGCGAAGCATTAAACGATTGCATCATGTTGATCATTTCCTTGTCATCCCATTTTTTTAATTGAAGGAATTTTTTTAATTCATTCTGAAGTCTTTTCCGAGGAATACACAAAGCTCCGGCAAAGTAAGAGGCTTGAAAATTTGACAGGACCTCATCGAAGCTTTTAAATTCAATCCAACTGAAGGTATACGGTCTTGTGCTAATTTCCAAGTAATTATAACCAATTTCTTTTGCAAAAATGAACGCCTTTTGAGCTTCATCCATTCGAGAAGACAACAATAATTTTTTCGATTTTGGCACATAAATGGACCTTAAATTCTCTAAACCTGGACTTTGGTCAATGGCGTCTGGAACTATAGTATAACCGTATTCTTCAACTAGAATTTCTTCAAGCTCCATGCTTTTTATATTTTCTGAAAGATCTAACTGATATGCCTCCGAAAATTGGAGAACGGCTTCCTCGATTTCTGGAAAATAATTGTTCTCGGCCTCCTGTAGAGATCGAAGAGCTGCAAGATAAAAACTTTCAATACCCAAATTGTAATTCTGGGCTATTTCAATAATAGTGCTAATAAATGCATTTACCTTAGAAGGGGCATTCGAGATTATATTGATGAGGTCCGATTCCGCAATACCGAAGACCTCTAATGGGATTTCCTTTAAAATACCCGATTGTAAAATCTCACCAATAGGAGCCAGATTCTTGTCTAATTTAGTAGAGACCATTTCGTCGTAAGTAACCTCTAGCTTTTCGGCAAGGATAAGAATCTTGTCACGCTTCGGGTATTTTTTACCATTCTCGATCTCGTTGAGATATGATTTTGAAAGTCCAGACAACTTCGAAAGCCCAAAGAGTGATAAATTTCGCTTCGTACGAATCTGCTTTAGTTTCAAACCAAAAATAAGTCGGATGTATTCTTCTTTAAGTACCATTTGTTGATTGCTAATTACATTGCGAATATACAATAAATAATAAATTTTTATAAATTAGCGAACGTTCGCTTGTTTTGTAAAATATTTTATTTTAATATTGTCTAAAATAATTTAAACGCATAGAAGTATGTCTTTCATAATAAATCAACATAAATTAAGTTTCAGCGATAAAGTGAGTAACTATTATTCTGAAATTCTCACGAACGAAGCTCTTGATTTTCTTACAGCACTTCATGAAAAGTTTAACGACCAACGCTTGGAATTACTTGAAAGAAGGGTAGTAGAGCAGCAATTGTTTGATACAGGCAAAAAACCAAAATTTCTGTCGGAGACTAAAAGTGTTCGTGAAAAGGATTGGAAGGCGGGAAGTACTCCTTCAGATCTACAAGATAGACGAGTTGAGATAACGGGTCCGGTTGATCGAAAGATGATTATTAACGCATTAAATTCCGGAGCTAACACTTTTATGGCCGATTTGGAAGATAGTACATCTCCAACCTGGGAGAATGTAATGCAAGGTCAAATTAATCTTCGCGACGCGGTGAATGGAACAATCACTTTAAAGAACGTCTTAAAAGATAAAATTTATACGCTTAACCCAACAACAGCCACCTTATTAGTAAGGCCGAGAGGGTGGCATTTGGAAGAAAAACACTTGCTAGTAAATAATGAATTGGTCTCTGCTTCCTTAATTGATTTTGGGTTGTACTTCTTTATCAATGCTAAAAGATTAATTGAAAATGGATCTGCACCTTATTTTTACCTGCCAAAACTTGAGCATCATCTTGAGGCTCGTCTGTGGAATGAGGTTTTCGAATTTGCACAAGATTATATGGAAATTCCCGTAGGAACCATAAAAGCTACTGTTTTAGTTGAAACAATTACAGCAAGTTTCCAATTAGATGAGATTATTTTTGAATTAAAGGATCATATAGTTGGGCTAAATTGTGGAAGATGGGATTACATTTTCTCCTATATCAAAAAATTAAAAGCGCATAATATCAACATCCCTGATAGGGCAGAAGTGACCATGCAATCCCCATTCATGAAGGCATATTCGCTTAGAGTAATTCAAGTGTGTCATAGAAGAGGAATACACGCTATTGGCGGGATGGCTGCGCAAATTCCAATAAAAGGTGATGACGAAGCAAATGAGGCTGCTTTCGAAAAAGTTAGAAGAGATAAACTCGCAGAGGTTAAAAACGGACACGACGGTACTTGGGTGGCACATCCTGCTCTTGTTGTTCTGGCAAAGGATATTTTCGACGAGTATATGTCAGAACCTAATCAGATTCATAAACAAATAGAAGGGCTCACCATCACAGAAGCCGATTTACTTGAGGAACCGGAAGGAGTAGTAACCGAAAAAGGAATCAGAATAAACATCAACGTTGGTGTTCTCTATATTCTTTCCTGGTTAAATGGAAATGGTGCAGCTGCACTTTATAACTTAATGGAAGATGCTGCTACTGCCGAAATCTGCAGAGCACAGTTATGGCAATGGTTACACAATGAAGTTACTTTGGAAGACGGTAGAGTTTTCAATATAGATCTATACCATGAGCTTTTTCTAAGTGAACTGATAGTTGTAAAAGACTATATAGCGCTTTATAAAATACGGGACGGAAATCTTGAAGTAGCCCTTCAGTTGTTTGAAGATCTGGTTGTTTCAGAAGAATTCAAAGACTTTCTAACCACCGACGCCTATGAGTTTCTATAGGTAAACTAAACTATAAATAGCTTCAGATTTATTCTGAATTGAAAACCATTCCGAAGAAGGAGTGAAGATAAATATTGTCAATTTTTAAATAATTATAACTTAAAACGCCTTTACTCATGAACAAAGTAGAAAGAATTCAGGAACTCATTACAGATTGGACAGTTAATCCCCGCTGGAAAGGGGTCGAACGGCCTTATACCGCAGAAGAAGTTGTGAGTTTACAAGGAAGTTATAAAATTGAACATTCGGTAGCTAAATTAGGTTCAGAAAAACTATGGCAAAAATTAAACAATCAGGATTGGGTCGCTGGATTGGGAGCGCTTACGGGAAATCAAGCCATTCAGGAAGTGGAAGCGGGACTTGAGGCCATTTATTTAAGTGGTTGGCAAGTTGCGGCCGATGCGAATGTAGCTGGACAGATGTATCCAGATCAGTCGTTGTACCCTGTCAATAGTGTGCCACTAGTGGTAAAACGTATCAACAATGCGCTGTTGAGAGCAGACCAGATTCAGACCGTGAATGGGGTTGATGACAAAAAAGACTATTTGGTTCCTATTGTAGCAGATGCAGAGGCTGGATTCGGTGGAAATCTCAATGCCTTTGAATTGATGAAAGCCATGATAGAAAGTGGTGCTTCAGGAGTTCATTTTGAAGACCAACTATCGTCTGCAAAGAAATGTGGGCATTTAGGTGGAAAGGTGTTAGTGCCGACTCAGGAAGCTATTAATAAATTAGTAGCAGCGAGGTTGGCGGCCGATGTAATGGGCGTTCCAGCCTTGATTATCGCTCGCACCGATGCCGATGCTGCCAACTTAATAACATCGGATGTAGATGAAAGAGATCGCAAATTTATCACTGGAGAACGTACTTCGGAAGGCTTTTATCATGTAAACAATGGGATTACTCAGGGTATAGATAGAGGTTTGTCGTATGCGCCTTATGCCGATCTAATTTGGATGGAGACCTCCACACCAAGCATCGAACAAGCAAAAGCTTTTGCTGAAGCTATCCATGCGCAATTTCCGGGAAAATTACTTGCGTATAACTGTTCTCCTTCATTTAATTGGGCGGCTAAATTGTCGAGAAAGGAAATGATGACATTTAGAGAAGAGCTCGCTGCTTTAGGGTATAAGTTTCAATTTATTACCCTTGCAGGTTTCCATGCTTTAAATACAAGCATGTTCGAGTTGTCATTGGCATATAAAGAATATGGAATGGCAGGCTATTCAGAATTACAGGAAAGAGAATTCGCTTTGCAGGAAAAAGGATTTAGAGCTGTGAAACACCAAACTTTTGTAGGAACAACATACTTTGATGCTGTTCAAAATGTGGTGACCGCCGGAAAGGCATCAACGGTCGCGATGAAAGATTCTACCGAAGAGGCACAGTTTTAAGTAAAATTAGTTTGAACAAAAAAGACCGTTACAATTTAAGTCGTAACGGTCTTTTTTATCGAACAACATTATTTAATTGTCATTCTTTACTTTTTTGACATTAGTTTTAGGTGCTGTCATATCCTCAGCATCCTGTACATCTTGTTGATCCTGATTCATACCAGCTTGATTCGCCGCTTTTTGCTCCTTAATCGCAGCATCGGTTTTCATAACCTCTTTTTTCGTGTAACTTTTAACGTCAGCATCATTTGGAGCATTCGGTGTAACCTTGTCTTCAACCATTTCTGAAGTTACATTCTTTTTAGTTACCACAGTAGCATCTTGATTAACAGCATTGTTATCATTAACCTGTATGATACTTTCTTCAGTATTAACATCGTTTATCACCGTGGTTTCCACATTAGTGTCTTTAACTACCACTGTTTTCGTGGTCGTTTCTTTCTTTACGTCTACGTTTTCCTGTGCATAAATAGCTCCAACGGAAAAGAGGATCGCAGCAATTGAACATGTAATTGTTTTCATCGTATTAGGTTTATTATTGATTTAGAGTAAAGATACTGCACAATATGTTAAGAATTTGCTAAACGTTAAAATATTGGTTTTGAAATCTAAAAACCATTTGCATAAAAAGCCCCAAAAGTTTAATTGAAGACTTATATTTGCACCCTTATAATCCGAAACTATATTTCGGACGACTATTTTAACAGATATTTCTATGAAAGCAGGTATAGTAGGATTGCCAAATGTTGGGAAATCCACCCTTTTTAATTGTTTGTCGAATGCGAAAGCTCAAAGCGCAAACTTCCCTTTTTGTACCATTGAACCAAATATTGGTGTTGTAAATGTACCCGATGCGCGTCTTTTAAAGTTGGAAGAATTGGTGAATCCGGAAAGAGTGTTGCCGGCTACCGTAGAGATTGTTGATATAGCCGGACTTGTTAAAGGCGCCAGTAAAGGTGAAGGTTTAGGGAATCAGTTCCTCGGAAACATACGCGAAACAGACGCTATTTTGCATGTATTACGATGCTTCGACGATGACAATATTGTGCATGTGGATGGTAGCGTGGATCCTATAAGAGATAAGGAAACCATCGACATTGAACTACAACTGAAGGATCTTGAAACAGTCGATAAAAAACTGGAAAAGGTTAAAAGAGCTGCGAGAACCGGAAACAAAGAAGCACAGAAAGAGGAAATTGCATTGGTTAAAGTAAAAGTTGGATTGGAAGCTGGTATCTCGGTTAGAGCCATAGAGTTACTAGATTCTGAAAGAGAAGATTATATCATTCAAATGCAGTTTATTACAGACAAGCCGGTGATGTATGTTTGTAATGTAGATGAAGCGGGAGCTGTGAATGGGAATGCTTATGTTGATAAGGTAAAAGAAGCTGTCGCCGGTGAAAATGCAGAAGTTATTGTTTTAGCAGTAGGAACCGAGGCAGATATTACCGAGTTAGAAACATTTGAAGAACGACAAATGTTCTTAGATGATCTGGGGCTTACCGAGCCGGGATCTGCGAAGTTAATTAGAGGAGCTTATTCATTATTAAATCTTCAAACTTATTTCACCGCTGGTGTAAAAGAAGTCCGTGCCTGGACAATTCCAGTAGGCGCAACGGCCCCACAAGCTGCAGGTGTAATACACACTGACTTCGAAAAAGGATTTATTCGCGCTGAGGTGATAAAATATGACGACTATGTAAGCTTCGGAAGTGAGGCTAAGGTCAAAGAAGCCGGGAAAATGGGAGTTGAAGGAAAGGAATACATTGTAAAAGACGGAGATGTAATGCACTTCCGATTTAATGTATAATTTTCAATTTGAAAATACTAAAAACTAATATTTTCGCCTAAAGCCTAAAGCCTAAAGCCTAAAACGTATATCTTAGCGCCATCCCGGAATAATTTTCACCAGTAAAACTCATTCCTGAGCTAGGATAGACATCTAGTTTAGCACCTTTGGTTTTATGTAATTCCGGAACAAAATATCCGGTAGCAGATCCCAAAACATACCCTATTAAGACATCAGTTAGAAAGTGTTGTCCTGCCTCAATTCTTAAATATCCTACTGTTGCCGGCAATACAGCTGCTCCTGCCCATAGATATGGTGTAGCCGGAGAGTCTGGATTAAAATCACTGTATACTTTAACGGCAAAAAATGTAGCTGTGGCTGTTGCCGCGACATGACCAGAATAGAATGAACGTTGCCCGTTGTTTTTAAGTCGTCTTCCTAAATCGGTATCGCCGCTTTCATCATATACATAAGGTCGGGATTTATCGACTAATCCAGCTGCAATTGTAAAAAGACCGGCTGTGGTAGCTAAGCTTTCAATATACATCCCTGCAATTTTACCGGTATGATCATTTGCTTCGTCGTCGAATAACATAATAAATGGAGTTGCAAACGCTAAAGCAAATGGAATGTCACTTAATTTACTTGCATCTTCATCGTGCTTACCGGCAGCCCAGCGATTAATGCCACTAATGTCTTCTTTGTTTGGTAATGCAGAGGCATCTGTTCCTAAATCATCTTTATTTTGTATCAAAGTAAAACCATAAGCAGTTGCACCTAGGGAGGCGCCAAGCCAAATCCCATCTTTTACCCAGTCCCATTCATAGGGGCTGACGCTAGATTGCGCGTTGATTGAAGAATAAGAAAGAAGAATTGCTAAGGCTAGTGTAAGTTTTTTCATGAATTGAAAATACTTCAAATCAATCTAGGTACGTTAACATTTAACAATTTAGTAGGAATTATTTATGGAATTTTTAAGTTTTGAGTTTTTGCTGAAATTCTGCTTTTGATATGAAAGTTCTGGCACTCATCTTACTAACAATGGCTTTTATTTATTGTTAATTACTTTCCCTGAAATGGGTTTTAAGTTTTACAGTATAATTTTATATTCGTGCCACACCCTTTATTTTATGGCAGAAACGAATTATACAGAAGATAATATACGCTCCCTGGACTGGAAAGAGCATATTCGCATGCGTCCGGGAATGTATATTGGAAAGTTAGGTGATGGTTCTTCGCCCGATGATGGTATTTATATTTTATTAAAAGAAGTACTTGATAACTGTATCGATGAGTTTGTAATGGGTGCCGGAAAGACCATCGAAATCCGAATTAAAGATAAAGAGGTAAAAGTTCGTGATTACGGACGTGGAATTCCGTTGGGGAAGGTAGTTGATGTAGTTTCCAAAATGAATACGGGTGGAAAATACGATAGCCGTGCTTTTAAAAAATCTGTTGGATTAAATGGAGTAGGAACCAAGGCGGTAAATGCATTATCTTCCTTTTTTAAGGTTGAATCTGTTCGCGATAATCAGATGAAATATGCCGAATTCTCCCAAGGTGTAATTACAACGGATTCTTCAGTCGAAGAATCAACAAAGAGAAAAGGAACCAAGGTAGTTTTTATTCCGGATGAGGAAATCTTCAAAAACTATAAGTATCGCACCGAGTATGTTTCAAAAATGCTTAAAAACTATGTGTATCTCAACCCGGGATTGACTATAGATTTTAACGGTGAAAAATTCTTTTCAGAAAATGGACTTAAAGACCTTCTTGAAGATAATACCTCTCAGGACGATATGCTCTATCCAGTTATTCATCTAAGAGGTGAGGATATTGAAGTGGCGCTTACTCACAGTAAAACGCAGTATAGTGAGGAGTATCACAGTTTTGTAAACGGACAAAATACTACTCAGGGTGGAACGCATTTAGCGGCTTTTAGAGAGAGTTTGGTGAAAACGATCCGTGAGTTCTTCGGAAAAAATTACGATGCCAGTGATATTCGTAAATCTGTTATTTCGGCCATTAGCATAAAAGTAATGGAGCCTATTTTTGAAAGTCAGACGAAAACAAAACTCGGTTCTACCGATATGGGAGGCGACTTACCAACGGTACGTACTTTTATCAATGATTTTTTAAAAACTTACCTCGATAATTATCTGCATAAAAATCCTGCGACAGCCGAAAGTCTGCAACGCAAGATCATGCAGGCAGAGCGAGAACGAAAGGAACTGTCCGGAATTCGGAAGCTGGCGAAGGATCGTGCTAAAAAAGCAAATCTTCATAATAAGAAGTTAAGAGATTGCCGAGTACACCTGGGTGATTTAAAGAATGAAAGAAATCTGGAATCCACACTGTTTATTACCGAGGGTGACTCGGCAAGTGGAAGTATTACAAAAAGCCGAGATGTAAATACACAGGCGGTTTTTAGTTTAAAGGGGAAGCCACTTAATAGTTACGGACTTTCAAAGAAGATAGTCTATGAAAATGAAGAATTTAACCTGCTTCAGGCGGCGTTGAATATTGAGGAAAGCATGGAGGATTTGCGATACAATAATATCGTAATCGCTACGGATGCCGATGTCGATGGGATGCACATACGCTTACTATTGATTACCTTTTTCCTTCAGTTTTTTCCTGAAATGATTAAAGAGGGGCATTTGTATATACTTCAAACGCCATTATTTAGAGTTAGAAATAAGAAGAAAACGATTTACTGTTATTCCGAAGAAGAGAGAAGAGATGCCATGGAAGAGCTAAAACCAAAACCTGAAATCACCCGATTTAAAGGGCTTGGTGAGATTTCTCCAGATGAATTTGTGCATTTTATTGGCGAAGATATCCGATTGGATCCAGTGATGTTGGATAAGTCAATGAGTATCGAGGAATTACTATCCTTCTATATGGGAAAGAACACTCCGGATCGGCAAAAATTTATCATTGATAATCTAAAATTTGAAGTTGATAAAGTGGAGGAGTAGTCATGGTAAAAGTTGTCAAAACAGGAATTATAATAAGTTTAATTGGTTTTTTAGCATTTAGTTGTTCTAAAAAAAAGGAGTGCGCTTCTATTCAACCAATTCAGCCAATTGCCAGTTTTCAGATTGTTGATGCGAATGGTCTTAATTTAATTGGAGATGGATTAACGTATGATTTTGAAGATATTCAATTGTTTAATGATGCTTTAGATATTCCTTTAGGAATTAATTTCTCTCAGAATGGAGATGAAGCGGCGATATGGTTTGATTATTTTCAGTTGATATCCGGAGAAGCATATAATCTTAAATTAAACGATACAGAAACCGACATTTTAAGATTTCAATTTTATATTGAGGAAGGTAATTGTTTTGATTTGAAGTTAATTGAAAATGTTAACTTAAATAATATTCAACTAGACTTAAGTGGTACCAACTCGAATCGCTTATTTGTCATTGTGAAGTAATCTAAACTATAAAAAGTATTAAAAACTGTGGACGAAAATCCAAACAACGAAGAAGAAATAACTGGCCCTGATTATTTAGGAGCCAATGAAGATACATCGGGAGATACCATTACAAAGGTCACCGGAATGTATCGTGATTGGTTTTTGGATTATGCCAGCTACGTAATATTAGAGCGTGCTGTGCCCGCAATAGAAGATGGTTTTAAGCCGGTGCAGAGACGTATTATGCACTCGTTAAAGGATCTTGATGATGGTCGTTATAACAAAGTAGCAAATATCGTGGGTCATACCATGCAGTATCACCCTCACGGGGATGCGAGTATTGCTGATGCCATGGTGCAGATTGGACAGAAAGATCTTTTAATTGATACTCAGGGAAACTGGGGAAATATACTAACTGGCGATAGAGCAGCGGCTTCTAGATATATTGAAGCTCGACTCTCAAAATTTGCGTTAGATGTAGTTTACAATCCGAAAATTACGGGTTGGCAAGCGTCTTATGACGGTCGTAGAAAAGAACCGATTAATCTTCCTGTGATGTTTCCAATGCTTCTGGCACAAGGGGCTGAGGGGATTGCAGTTGGACTTTCGACCAAGGTGCTTCCGCATAATTTTATTGAGCTGATAGAAGCTTCCATTAAGCATTTACAGGGGAAGCGATTTACAATATTGCCAGATTTCCCAACGGGCGGAATCATGGATGCAACAAATTATAACGATGGTTTACGTGGTGGGAAAATCCGAAGTCGGGCGCGTATTGTGCAACATGATAAAAATACACTCGCTATTAATGAAATTCCCTTCGGAAGCAATACGTCGTCATTGATAGATTCTATTCTGAAGGCGAACGATAAAGGGAAGATCAAGATTAAAAAGATTGAGGATAACACTGCAGCCGATGTAGAGATACTTATTCATATTCCTAGTGGCATTTCACCAGATAAAACCATAGATGCTCTTTACGCCTTTACCAATTGTGAAACGTCTATTTCACCATTAGGCTGTGTAATTGAGGACAACAAGCCACTTTTTGTTGGTGTGACCGAAATGTTGAGACGCTCAACAGATCGAACGGTTGCACTACTTAAAAGTGAATTGGAGATACAGTTGCACGAATTGGAAGAGCAATGGCATTATGCTTCTCTGGAACGTATATTTATTGAAAACAGAATTTATCGCGACATTGAAGAGGAAGAAACTTGGGAGGGAGTTATCAAAGCAATCGATATAGGTTTAAAGCCTTTTACAAAACATTTGAAGCGTGCTGTTACCGAAGATGATATCGTTCGGCTTACAGAAATACGTATTAAAAGAATTTCAAAATTTGACAAAGACAAAGCAAATCAACGTATTGAATCACTGGACGATAATATAGTTCAGGTGAAGCATCACTTGAATAACCTAATCGAATACGCAATTGATCATTTCAAGCGATTGAAGAAAGAATATGGAGATGGAAAAGAGCGTAAAACTGAAATCAGGGTGTTCGATGATATAGAAGCTACCAAAGTGGTGATTCGAAATACTAAGTTATATGTGAATCGAGAAGAAGGATTTGTAGGAACCAGTCTAAAACGTGATGAATATGTAACCGATTGCAGTGATATTGATGACATCATTGTATTTACTGAAAGCGGGGTTATGATGGTGACTAAAGTTGATGCCAAGACCTTTATCGGTAAGGGAATACTTCATGTAGCTGTCTTTAAGAAAAAAGACAAAAGGACTATTTACAATATGATTTATAAGGATGGTCCAAAAGGGCCAACTTATGTGAAGCGTTTCAATGTAACGGGTACAACCCGCGATAAAGAATACGATCTTACCAATGGTAGCAAAGGGTCCAGTGCATTGTACTTTACGGCTAACCCGAATGGCGAAGCAGAAGTGGTGACTGTGTTGCTACGTCAAAGTGGAAGTATAAAGAAATTGAAATTCGATCTTGATTTTGCCGATCAGTTGGTAAAAGGTCGAAATTCTAAAGGGAATATCGTTACGAAGTATTCGGTAAAGCGAATTGAACTCAAGGAAAAAGGACTTTCTACTTTAAAACCACGTAAAATATGGTTCGATGACACCGTGCAGCGTCTCAATGTTGACGAAAGAGGTGAATTGTTGGGCGAATTCAGAAAAGAGGATAGGTTGTTGATTGTCAATCAGAAGGGTGTAATGAAAACGCTAATTCCGGAGCTTACCTTGCGATTTGATGACGATATGATTGTTTTGGAAAAATGGGAGCCTAAAAAGCCCATAACTGCGGTTTATTGGGAAGGTGAAAAAGAGCTGTTCTATGTGAAGCGATTTATAATTGAACATCCTGACAAAGAAGAATTTATTATTACCGAACACCCAAAATCATACCTGGAACGCTTATTCACTGATTACCGCCCGGTTGCCGAAATTGTCTTCGCTAAAAACAGAGGAAAAGACCGACAAGAAAACATGGAAGTTGATCTCGAAGAATTTATTTCTATTAAGGGTATATCTGCAATGGGAAATCAGTTAACAAAGGATAAAGTTTTAGAGATTAACGCCTTAGCGCCATTGCCTTATGAAGCTCCAGAGCCTGTGGTGCCTGAAGAAATAGAAGTAATAGATGAAGAAGCGGTGGGTGCTGATGATGCTTCAGAAAATGAAAACGGATCAAAACCTACTTCCGAAGAAAATAAAAAAAGTAACGAAGAGGAGCCACCAACAGATGATGAAGGTCAAACCTTATTGTTTTAAGATGATATGAAGAGTTTTATTAGAGAGTTTAAGGATTTTGCTGTAAAAGGTAATATGATCGATATGGCGGTAGGTATCATCATTGGTACTGCCTTTAATAATGTCGTCAATACTATCGTAAAGAAGGTAGTAATGCCCCCTTTGTCATTGCTAACGGATGATGTGAATCTCGCCAACCGAACCTATGTTTTACGAGAAGCTTCCGAAGGAATGGAAGAAGTTGCAATAGGTTATGGTGCCTTATTTGAAGCTTTGATTGATTTCATAATCATAGCATTTACTATTTTTATCGTTATAAAGTTTATCAATCGGTTTAAGAAAAAAGCAGAAGATCCAAAGAATAAAACGGTGGAGACACCTAAAAACATTGAACTTCTTTCAAATATTGAAAAATTAATGGAAGAGCAGAACAAAATTCTCTCTAAAAAGAATTAATTCATCTTGCGATCAATGAGTCATCAGGGTATGGGTGGCTTGAGCTATTTTATTATCACTCTTTTCCTTCTAACAGATGTTTAAGCCCAGTAAATAGCGCATTTTCTGCTGCGTCATATTCTCCATCAACATGAAAAAGCATTTTCATTTCTTCAACAAGATCAT
Source organism: Ulvibacter antarcticus (assembly GCF_003688405.1). GTDB lineage: Bacteria > Bacteroidota > Bacteroidia > Flavobacteriales > Flavobacteriaceae > Ulvibacter > Ulvibacter antarcticus. The sequence goes on along the minus strand of NZ_REFC01000012.1, from coordinate 395,973 downwards.
GAATCTGTTCCTTATTATAACCTAAACGATCGATAGCGGCTTCAATTTTCTGAATACTTTGGTAATCATTATCAATCTCGAATTCTTCGTGTATTGATTTATAATGCTCCTTATCCACTTTTGATCGTATTAACTCTACTTCTTTTTCAGATTCAATAAAATCGGCATGAGCGCAATACAATAAGAGATATGCGCTTAATTCTTGGCGGGTCCAGTTGGTTTTAAAGTCGTGCATCTGTAATATTCTTTTAGTTAGTGTTATTCTTCATCCTTTGGTCTTGTAGTGACAATTGATGAGGTTCGTTTTCGGTATCGCATGTTGATAAATTCAATAAATAGTGAAAATGCAATGGTAAAGTACAAATAACCTTTAGGAATGGCTCCTATTTCAGATCCAAATACCTCTAAATGTACTAAATGTGCGGCTTCTGTAATTAACATAAAACCTATTAATATTAAAAAAGCCAATCCGAGCAGTTGTACTGTTGGATGTTCATTAACAAATCGACCTACTGGTGCTGCAAAAATCATCATTATAATTACAGAAATCATTACAGCAATGATCATGATAATTAAAGCGTCTGTAGGGGTGTTTCCTATGCCATTCGTCATTCCCACAGCTGTGAGTATGGAATCGAAAGAGAAGACAATATTGATCAGGCATATTTGAATAACCGCTTGGGTAAGAGTAGTAGATCGTTTTTTGATCACTTCTCTTTCGTCATGACCTTTATCTTCTACTTTTTCATGAATTTCACTCGTACTTTTATATAACAAAAAGATACCTCCTAAAAACAATATAATTCCTTGTCCGCTAATCCCTGCGCTCATCCAGGAAAGATCTATAATCCAAAATGGTGCTTCCATCGCGACTAACCACGAAATACCGAACAGCAAAATAATACGGATAAGCATTGCCAGGAACAGCCCTATATTTATAGCTTTTTTCTGATGTTGTGCCGGAAGTTTACTTGCCGCCAATGAAATAAAGATAATATTGTCGATCCCTAGAATAATTTCTAAAAAAGTAAGGGTCAAAAGTGCAACTAAGGCGTCAGGTGAGGTTAAAATTTCAAACATAGGTGCTCGTAAATTTGTATTTTATTAAAACTTATTCGAAATTATCTGTTGTTTTCCTGGCTGTTCCACGAAACACGGTCATTTTCTCATTTTCTTTTTTAATCACTTTTTTGTACTGAAAGTCATAACTATCACCAGTTGTACTCAGTATTTTGAAGTGAATGGCCTGTTCCTCCGCCATGTTAACAGGATTCTTCTTTACAGAAATCCACTCACAATCATTAATCCATCGAACATAAGAAGTGTCCGCTTTCCCTCTAAAATAATCAATTTCTATGGAATCTTTTCGTACAAATGTGGTTGTTTGAATCTCTGTTCCTACCATAGTTTCAAACTCGAAGCTGCCGGTACGAAAGTCATCACAGCTTCGTTCTGCGTTATAACAGCTACTTAGAGATAAAATTAGTAAAAGGATAAGGGGAAATCGCATAGAAAATTTTTATACAAATTTCTGAAATTTTCGTGAAACTAATTAGTTTTCGTACGCTTTAAAGCTTCCATCTCTGTAGAAAACTACGATTCGCTCTATTTGTTTTTCGGAAGTCGTTGTTTTTACTTCGGAAAAATTAGATGGTATATCGATAATTTCTTTTTTATCTAATTTCTGAAGTGGGGCAGAAGTGATTTTTTTTTCTGAAGGGAAACTGCCTTTGCCATTTAGCAACCAATATAATTCTACCTCGGGATATTTCTGAAGCACCTTCATTACGAATTCTAAACTAGGCTTATTTCTGCCAGAAAGGAGGTGGGAAATCGTAGAACGATTAAAGTCAATTTCTTCCGAAAAAGCAGTAGCAGATACCCCGTAAAAATCGAGTACCTTTTGCAGTCTTTTTGAAAAATCTGAAGTGTTTACCATTGTAAACGGTTGTTTTAAGGATAACGGTTACAAATGTAAATTATTACTTCCTGAAGTACAATTATTTCTTTCCAAAGTATCAATTATTTTTAAATTATAACTTTATATTGAGTTAGTTAAAATGCTGAAAATAATATAATTAAATCATATTTTTATAATTTAGTTAAAAAATATAAATAGCCTAGATCCAAAGTGCTTCGTTTTGTTTACAATACCACACAAAATGTGACATATCTCTTGTTTACATTTGTAAACAAAGCAATGTTTACCTTTGTCACAAGACATTCTAACTATGAATATTGTAAGCTGGTATACCACCTATTTTGAAGCAAGAATAAGTGGTAGATATATTACCCTGAATCACATACTTCCTATCCTGGATTCTTACAAAAATTCGTTTGAGATTTCTGTTGCAGGAACTTCGGAATTGGGAAAAAATATTCCACTTATTAAAATAGGGAATGGAAAAAAAAGAGTTTTGGGTTGGTCACAAATGCACGGAAATGAAAGTACAACCACTAAGGCAATTTTTGATTTTTTGAAGTTTATAGATCAAAAAGAATTTTTTCAGAAAGAGATTCAGGCATTTTTAAATGAATACACCTTCTTCATAATTCCAATTTTAAACCCGGACGGGGCAAAATTATACACTCGTGTTAATTCAAACAAAATTGATCTTAACAGAGACGCTAAGGATTTAAGTCAGAAAGAGAGTAAGGTAATAAGGAAGGTGTTCGAAGAAATAAAGCCTGATATTTGTCTCAATCTACATGATCAGCGTTCAATATATGGTGTCGATACAGGAAAATCGGCCACGGTTTCATTCTTAGCGCCTTCAGCCGATGCAGAAAGATCAGTGACAGCTTCTAGAGTAACGGCAATGGAGCATATTGTTAGAATGAATCAACGATTACAGCGATTAATTCCGAAGCAAATAGGACGATATGACGATGGCTTTAATCAAAATTGCATTGGTGACACCTTCCAAATGCTAAATGTCCCCACCATCCTTTTTGAAGCTGGACATTATGAAAACGACTACAATAGGGAAGTTACAAGGGAATTTATTTTTTATGCTTATTTGGAGTTATTTGGGATTACAAACGCTTCAGAAGACGAAATTGACTATAAAGATTACTTCAAAATACCTCAAAACGAAGATAATTTCAGAGATTTGATTCTTCGAAACGTTGGTCTAGTAGAGAATGGGAAGCCCGTAGATATTGTTATTCATTTTTCCGAAGTGCTGGAGAAAAATAAGATTAAGTTTCATGCTGTGATTGAAGGTAAAACAGTAAATACTTCACTTAAAGGTCACAAAGAGATTGATTTAAAAGGTGAGCGTATTTTAATAAATTCACATAAAAATATTGATCTTGGACAAAATGTCACTACAATTGTTAAAGAAAGTGATACTTCTTTCGTTATTTTTCCGTTAAAATGATTTTTTATTAGTTATTTCATATTATTTTTACCGTACAAACAAATGTTACCACAATAATGGCAAAATTCAAGTTAGACGACACAGATCATCAAATCCTCGATATGTTAATCGAGAACACTAGAACTCCTTTTACGGATATCGCAAAAAAACTTCAAATCTCCGCTGGAACGGTTCATGTTAGAGTAAAGAAAATGGAAGAAGCCAACATCATCACCGGTTCTTCATTAAAATTGGATTATAACAAATTAGGATATTCCTTCATTGCATACGTGGGAGTATTTCTTCATAAAACGTCTCAAACACAGTTTGTTTTGGAACGATTAATCGAAATACCACACGTAACTGTAGCTCACGTCACTACTGGGAAATTTAATATTTTCTGTAAGATTAGAGCAAGAGATACGGGACATGCCAAAGATATTATCTACGATATAGATGATATTGAAGGCGTAACCAGAACTGAAACAATGATTTCTCTCGAGGAAAGTATCAACGACAAGACAAGATTGATGCACTCTATATTTAAGGAGATTTAGAATAAAAAATACTGTTTTAAAACCCTTTAGGAATACTGAAGGGTTTTTTTATACTTTTATATTAAATTATAACGACATGCGGTCAACTGAAATAAAAGACACAGAATATTTTCCCTATTATAAACAATATATCAATTTGGTGTCTAAGCTTCCTTTAATTGAGGCATTACAGCTTGGAAGTGAACAAACTCATCAATTTTTTAATTCAATTCCAGCATCAAAGCTCCATTACCAGTATGACGCAGGTAAATGGACTCCAAAAGAAATTTTACTACATCTTATCGATACAGAACGGGTGTTTTGTTATCGCGCGCTTTACTTTGCACGAAATGAAAACAGTTCGATTGAAGGATTCGACGAAAATATTTTTGGAGCCAATTGCAACGCAAACTCACGTGATTTAAAGGATTTGTTGCACGAGTATAAGAGTGTTAGGGAAGCAACTTTAACTTTCTTCAAAAGCTTAACCGATCAAGATTTGAGAAAAGGAGGGAAGGCAAATAATAATCTACTCTCAGTAAGAGCAATCGGATTTATAATCTGCGGACATGAAATTCACCATAGAGGCGTTATAGAGGAACGATATTTATAGTGAGTTGAGTAAAATCAACTACTATTTTAGATTCATAATATTTCATTGGAGTAGAATAGAATAAAAAAAGAGACATTATTTGTCTCTTTTTTTATTCATCGTTTTAAAGATGCTATTCTTCACCATCACGGTCATCATTTCTTTCTTTTCTTATTTCATCATCATGATCATCATGATCTTCCTCATCTTCCTCTTCCTCTTCTTCTTCGAACTTTTTCTTATCCGGTAGATCAGTGATTGGTTCTTGAAAATCGGTATCGTCATAGTCATCTTCATCAAAGTTGGCCATACTTGTTTCTAGTCGGGAACTTACTTTTACCAAATAAATAGTGTCTTCGGTTTTTACTTCTACAGCTTCTACAGTTTCGTTTTTGGCGTTTTTAAAAGTAATAACATTGTCATCATCATAGCCGTCAGGATACTTCTCGACGAGTAAGGATAGGATTTCTGGAGTAAGTTTTTTAAAATCTACAATAATACGTTTCATGGCTTTGGGAGCTTTTCTGTGATTAGTTGGGATAAATCTACTTAAAAAATTAGAAGGTCAAATAAAAACTAAATATTTTTTTCGAAGTTTTTATAATAATCGAATGCCTTGTGAATTAAGGCATTAGGCACTTCGCAGTCAGTTATATGGTCTCCGTAACCCTTTAACAATACAAAAAGCACCTTCCCATTTCGGTTTTTTTTATCATAAATGAGCAATTTAATGATCTCCTCTATGTCGTTTTTTGAGAATTCCTGCTTCGGAAAATGTGCTAATATAACCTCGGTTATTTCTTTAAGTTTAGTAGATGGAAATGCTGACAATTCTGAAGAAATAAAGGTAGTGAGTACCATTCCTACAGCTATTGCTTCTCCGTGCAATAAAGCTTGTTTGTTTTGGTTTTTAAGAAAATAAGATTCGATGGCATGTCCTAAAGTATGACCATAATTAAGCGTTTTTCGCAATCCTCTCTCTTCAGGATCTTGTTCCACCACATTGTTTTTTATTTCGATGGATTCCCAAATTAGTTCTTTAGCTTCGGAAGTGTTTGCAATTGGAAAGCGCTTTACCCTTGTCCAATAATCTTCAGAATGTATTAAACCATGTTTTAGCATTTCTGCAAATCCTGAAGTGATTTGTTGCTTCGGAAGGCTATTCAGGAAATCGACATCGATAATAACGCAATATGGATTTCGTATGACGCCTATCTGATTTTTCAAAACTCCTAAGTCTACGCCGTTTTTACCTCCAACTGAAGCATCGACCATTGCTAATAGAGAGGTCGGGATATTGATAAATTCAATACCTCTTTTAAAGGTAGAAGCAACAAACCCACCAAGATCGGTCACAACACCGCCGCCTAGATTGATTAGTAAACTATTGCGATCTGCTCCATTTTGTGATAATGAATTCCATATTTCAGAACAAGTTTCTATTGTTTTATGAGCCTCTCCCTCTTGGAAAGTCAGGGTTTTTGCATTTGAGAGTAATGTTACACGCTTTAGTAGATAGGGTAAACAATACTTTGCAGTATTTGTATCTGTAAGTATAAAAATTCGTGTAGGTGAAAGAGTTTCAAGTATATTGGTAAGGAGATCAATGGAATTTTCATTGCCGTAAACCGAACCGCGTTCTTTGATAACTTGTTTCATTGTATGGAAAGTTATTTGTTGTTTATTTAAATGCCAAATCTAACTATATTTGTGAACATTATTTTTAGTTTATGAAATCAAAAACTCTTTTTGACAATACAGAAGTCGCTTTTAAGCTTAAAAGTGATTCTGAACTAGATCGTGCATATTTTTTATTTAAAATGATTTCGCATGAGCCTCTGGTAAAAATAGGTACAGCAGCCACCAGATTTGCATTAAATCTGCATTTGCCGGTAGAAGGATTGATACGTTCAACTGTATTTGATCATTTTTGCGGCGGAATTAGTGAAGAAGATTGCCTTCCCGTAGTGGATAATCTATTAGGAGCTGATGTGCATTCTGTTTTGGATTATTCTGTGGAAGGGAAAGAAGATGAAAAACAATTTGATGCTACTCTTGAAAAGGTAATTGAACTTACCCGTTTTGCTGAAAATAAATCGGCAATGCCATTTTCAGTGTTTAAACCAACAGGATTTGGTCGCTTCAAGATTTGGCAAAAGATAACCGAGAATGAGTCACTTTCGCAATCTGAAAATGAGGAATGGGAGCGAATAGTTAAGAGATACGACAAAGTATGTAATGTTGCACATGGTTGTAATATATCCTTATTAATTGATGGAGAAGAATCATGGATGCAAAATGCCGCCGATAATCTTTGTGAGCTAATGATGGAAAAGTATAATAAGGATACTCCTATTGTATTTAATACGCTACAGTGTTATCGTTGGGATCGTCTTGATTATTTGAAGGATCAACATCAAAAAGCTAAATCTAAAGGGTACAAACTTGGGTTCAAAGTAGTGAGAGGGGCTTATATGGAAAAGGAAAACGATAGGGCAGAGGACAAGGGTTATAGTTCCCCAATCTGTGAAAGCAAACAAGCTACCGATGATAATTTTAACGCAGTGATGACGTATATACTGGATAATCTGGATGACATCTCATTATTTTTAGGTACTCATAATGAGGCGAGCAGTTATCTAGCTCTGGATGCTTTGAGTGACAAGGGAATTGCTAAAAATGATGCCAGAGTTTGGTTTGGCCAGCTATACGGCATGAGTGATCATATTAGCTACAATTTAGCAACTGAAGGCTATAATGTTGCCAAGTATATCCCATTTGGACCTGTAAAAGATGTGATGCCATATCTTATAAGACGTGCTGAAGAAAATACATCTGTGGCAGGACAGACAAGTAGAGAGCTTACACTATTAAAGAAAGAAAAAGCTCGAAGAGGGATTTAGTAATTTTCTACTCATTAGAAGCTAAATCGATTCAAAAAAATAAGCAACTAAAAGACTTTCGTGTACATCAACTCCCCAGTTAATAATAGTTAAGAAAGTCTCTGTCGTTGCTTTTCTTTTACAAATCTATAGCTCAAAGATGCTATGATTATAGGAGGCTTGCAAGGCTAACACCTCGTTATTCTTGAATAAAGCGGTCGCCATTCAAGAATTTCGACTTCTTAAAAATGACTCTAAATTCTGTTAACAAGGGAATTAAAGTCTAGAATAGGTAAGTTTTTATCTACAACTCCATATTAGTTTAATGCGAAGTTTTTTTTTGTTAGTTTTAGGTCATAATCTTTTTTATGAAATTTTGTTTATCCGTTTTATGCATTCTAGTGTGTCAGTTTATAAATGCCCAGGATTTATCTCCTTCCCATTTAAAAACCCTTGATGATGAAGAATTGTTAACCCTCTTTAATGAAGTTGTAATCGATTCATTAAAGGCCGAGGTGGTTGCAAGGACCTACTTAAATAGGGCGAGACAAAAACATGACACGATAAAAATGGCTAGAGGCTATGATCGACTTGCCAGAATTTTCCATCCAGAAAAAAATATTCAATTCGCAGATAGTATAATTGAACTTACTAAAGATCTTGATAATATTACGTATCCAGGATTAGGATATATTCTAAAAAGTTATGAGTATCAAGGTTTAGGTAAATTGATATTCGCTACTGAAAATGCTATAACCGCTTATGACATAGCAATTGAACGGGATAATATGTCCCAACAGATTTATTTATTAGATTTATTAATAAAACATAAAGCAATTTGGGGAAATAAATTAGAAGCTTTGAATCTTCAAAGATTACGGCATAAGTTAATGAATGATAAGGAGTATTTAAGAGACGTGAAGAGCTCAACTCGTGAAGGCGCTTATGGTTATTTGAAGGAGATACATTTGGAGAATGAGTTGTCATCAATACTTAATTTTGCGTTTTGTTATATTAATCTAAAAAAAATGGATTCAGCGGAATTTTATATCAATCGTGGGATTAATACGGCAGAGAGTTATGTAGGTTATACTAATGAAAGTGATTTTTATTATTATTTATTTTTAGAATTATCAATTGAAAATGATTATAATCTAAAGAAATATAAAAAATCTATCGATGAAGCGGATGAACTCATTAAAGCTCAAAAAGGGAATATTTCAAATCAATCTTATTTGAATGTATATTTATTCAAAGGACTATCTTTATTAAAATTAGGTAAAAAGGTTGAAGGAATTGAAAATTTAAATAAAGCAGATTCAATTTTCGATTCAATGGACAAATTGTTATTTCTTCCGAATCAAAGATTATTATTTGAATCCTTAGTGGAGTTTTATGATAAGATTGGGCATACTGAAAAGCAAATTCATTACAGGAATAAGCTACTATTTGTTGATAGTATTTTCAAAAAGAACTATCAATTTTTCGAACCTGATCTTATAAAAAAATTTGAAACACCTAATCTCATTAGAGAAAAAGAAAATCTTATCTCGGAATTAAAACTTAAAAACAAAAAATCAAAAAGTAAATTATGGTGGGTGGGTAGTGCTGTAATCCTCTTTTTAATAGCAACTGGCTATTATTTTAACCGGCAACTCGTTTATAAAAGGAAATTTGAGAGACTAATAGTAACATCGAAAGGGGAAGCATTAAAAGATGAAAAAAGAATAGTGAAAACACCTGAAATGTCTTCAGAGATCTTCGATTCAATTTTATCTTGTTTAACTGATTATGAAATGAAAAAGGGATATTTATCCCAAAAGACATCCTTGAACAGTATGGCAACTATATTTAAAACTAACTCGAGATATCTTTCAAAAGTGATCAATATGCAGAAAGAAAAAAATTTCCCACAATATATTAACGACCTGAGAGTGGAGTATGCTTTGCAAGAACTGACCGAGAACCCAGTATTCAGAAAGTACTCCATAAAAGCAATTGCTGCTGATTGTGGGTTTAAAGGGGCTGAATCATTTTCAAAAGCATTTTATAAAAGACACGGAATATATCCATCGTACTGTATTAAAAAACTGTCCAACCGTCTAAAGACATAATACTTTTCGTTCTAGTCAATTCACTTGTAATTCAAGAATAGTTGCCTTATCATTACAATTTTCGACTTTCATCTTGCACTTTCTTTTGAATGCGACACCCTGAATAACATATATTTTACAGGAATCAAGGTCGGTATTGCTTTCTGAAAACAAAACATCGCCGCTTTTGAGAAGAACAGTTACTGAACTCGTATCCAATCCTTTCTCTTTCAATTTAGACAAAACATTATTAGAAAAATATCGGGGCTTTATACGGATATTTTTTAAAGTTCGAGCTTCAGGGCCATAATCACAAGATGTTTTCTTTCCCCCTAAAAAAAAGAACAATAAAATAAGTCCAATTATAAATCCACCTATATAAAAGACTAATCTACGCGCAAAATTCATATGTATAATACGTTATATTCAATGCAGCTTTAGAAGATGAGTAGATTCAAATCACTATGCGGTAGATCGTACCAATCGCCAACAGCTTTATTTGTTAATATTCCGCGGTAAAAATACAAACCATTTTTTAAACCACTATCAAAACGAATCGCATTTTCCAGCCCCCCATATTCTGCCATATTTAATAAATAGGGTGTAAAAATGTTACTAATCGAAATTGATGCTGTTTTTGGATATCGAGCTGGAATATTTGGTACTCCATAATGTATCACGCCATTTTTAATAATGGTAGGCTGATCATGTGACGTAACTTCGCTGGTTTCGAAACATCCGCCCATATCGATACTTACATCAATAATTACGGCCCCGTTTTTCATGTTTTCGACCATGGTTTTTGAAACAATAATTGGAGAGCGATTATTTCCTCTTACAGCTCCAATTGCAACATCGCAACGGCGCAGAGCTTTCATAAGGTTTTTAGGTTGAACTGTAGAGGTGTATAGGGTTCTCCCTAGATTATTTTGAAGTTTTCGCAATTTCGTAATTGAACTGTCGAATACTTTTACGTTAGCACCAAGGCCAATGGCAGATCGTGCAGCAAATTCTCCAACGGTTCCTGCGCCAAGAACCACTACTTCAACCGGAGGAACACCACTAATATTTCCAAACAAGAGTCCGTTGCCTTTTTTTGCATTTACCATAAGCTCAGCAGCAATCAAAACCGAAGCAGTTCCGGCAATTTCACTCAAAGCTTTAACGGCAGGATAACTATGATCCTCATCTTTTAAGAACTCAAAAGCTAATGCCGTAATTTTCTTTTTTGCTAAAGTCTCGAAATAAACTTTTTGTCTAGTTTTCAGTTGAAGTGCCGAAATTAAAATAGATTTCGGATTTATAAGTTTAAGCTCCCCAATAGTAGGTGGTTCTACTTTTAAAATAATAGGGCAGCCAAATACCTTTGCAGTATCACTCGACAATTGAGCACCAGCGTCACTATAGTCTTTATCGCTAAATCCTGCTTCAATTCCCGCTCCTTTTTCCATTAGCACTCTATGTCCATTAGCAACTACAGCTGCAACGGCATCTGGTGTAAGGCAAATCCGTTTTTCCTGAAAATACGTTTCTTTTGGAATTCCAATAAAAAGTTCTCCCTTTTGACGTGTAATTTCAAGGGTTTCTTCCTGTGGAAGTAATTGTGCTTTGGTAAATGGAGATTTAGACATTGGCAACTGGTTGTTCGCACCAAGTTACATATTTAATCTTAATTCTTGAGGTGAAATTTTAATGGAATAAATCTCTGAATTGCTGCCAAAAACTCTTTTTAGTTAACAGATCTTCTTCAAACGATTTAAGATCATTACCCCTTACTTCATTAAAGAGTTTTGCCCGAATTAGATAAACAAGAGGAATTAAGACCATCATTAATGGGAATAAATAAACTAACTCTAATTCATCAAGGTTATTACTCTCGTTCAACACCCCCCATATTTGAAAGGCATACATGGCAATGGGTACTAAAATAATCCAATGCCACCAATGTTTACAGGTAAAAAACCATAATAACAATAGGTATAATGGTATAAACTTTCCTGTAAAATACCACGCGAAAGAGTAAAAATTAGGAAAACTAGTTTTTAACGTAAAAAAAGAAGTTTCCAAAGTCTGTGACTCTGGAAAACTTCTATAAGAATAAAATAATATTGGTGCAATTGCAATTAATAAAACAATTATTCCACCTTTTACATTGGACTTTTTATCCGTTTTGTAGGGGTTTAAGTGTTTTGTCGACTTGTTGCTCTGTTTGTCCATCTTCAATGTTCTCCGGAGTGCAGGATGCAAATAATCCCATTCCAAAAATTGCTACGATAATAAGGTTTCTTGCTACTTTCATAATGTTTGTTTTTGTGAGGTTAATAGTACAAACCTAGCTCGAAAAAACACAAGTATTGCAATTATATTGTCCGTATCTTTAGTAGTTTTTTTTGGATAATAGATATCCTGTCAAAAAATTATGCTATTTGGGGCAAATATAATTGATATATGAAAGTAAGATATGTTATCGTAAGAATTTTTAGTTCACTGGCTAATTATTTATTGTTAAGGTTCTACTTCCGTTATTATTTATAATGATATTTAATGATGTTGTTTCTTCAGGAAGAATATTCTTTATTTTTTCCGGCCATTCGATTAAGTTCCAATGTCCAGAGTCTAAATACTCCTCAATACCGAAATCGAATGCTTCTTCATCGGAAGCGATTCGGTAACAATCAAAATGAAATAGCTTGTCTTGATCTAATTGGTATTCATTGACAATTGAGAAGGTTGGACTGCTCATTACGTCTGTTACACCAATTCTTTTTGCTAATTCCTTTATCAGTGTTGTTTTGCCAGAACCCATTGGACCATAGAAAAGCAGTGTCTTTTTGGGAGTTATTGACAAAATTTTATCAGCAACTTTTGATAAATCTTTTAACAAATAAGTAATCTGCATACATTTTGATTGCGAGCAAATATATAATTTTTTTCGGCTTATTTACATAAAATATCGATTAACGGTATTTTATTAGGAATAATCCTACATTTATTTTGGATCCAATACCACAAAAGGAATAATCATTTCTTCCAAAGAAACCCCCCCATGCTGGTATGTATTCCTAAAATAACTCACATAATGGTTATAATTGTTAGGGTATGCGAAAAACATATCACCCTTAGCGAATATAAACGAGCTACTCATATTGATAGTTGGTAGATGTATGGATTTTGGCTCTTTTGCTACTAATACGTCCTTTTCTTCGTAAGTTAGACTTCTTCCAGTCTTATATCTCAAGTTTAAACTAGTGTTTTTATCCCCAATTACTTTTGACGGGTTTTTCACATTAATTGTCCCATGATCTGTTGTTATAATCAGTTTAAAGCCTAATTGCGAAGCTTGTTGGATAATCTCCATTAGAGGGGAGTTTTTAAACCAACTTTGGGTAAGTGATCTGTAGGCTTTATCTGTCGACGCTAACTCTTTTATTACCTCCATCTCCGTTTTTGAATGAGAAATAATATCCACAAAATTGTAGACTATCACCGTTAAGTCCTCATTCTTATGGCTCTTAAAATTATCGACTAGGCGCTTTCCTTGTTTCAAACTCGAAATTTTATGATAACTCCAATTCAAACTTAATCCCAATCTATCAATCTGAGCCTTTAAAAACTCCTCTTCATGCATATTTTTTCCACCTTCATCTGTATCGTTTAACCAGAGGTCTGGATGCAATTTTTCCATGTCACTAGGCATCAGCCCACTAAATATGGCATTTCTGGCGTATTGAGTAGCAGAAGGCAAAATACCATAATACATCTCCTCACTTTTCTTTTTATAATTATTAGCAATAAATGGTTCGAATGATTTCCATTGATCGTATCTTAAATTATCAACCACAATTAATAATGTAGATTCACCTTTTTTTAGTTCTGGCACTACCTTATCTCTGAACAATGTATGAGACATAGTTGGAAAATCGGAACCTCTTTCAAACCATTTTGAATAGTTCTTATCAATGAATTTGCAAAATTGTGTATTGGCTTCTGTTTTTTGTGACTCAAGAATTTCGAACATTCCTGAATCCTCTATTCCTTCTAATTCCAATTCCCAATACACTAATTTTTGGTACATATCTGCCCATTCCTCATAGGAATTAACCATCGATAAATCCATTGCGATCTTTCTAAACTCCTGCTGATAACTAGAAGTAGTCTTTTCTGAGACTAGCCTTGAATGATCCAGATTTTTTTTAAGACTCAACAGTATTTGATGGGGATTCACAGGTTTAATGAGGTAATCAGCAATCTTTGATCCAATTGCTTCTTCCATAATGTATTCTTCTTCGCTTTTTGTAATCATAACCACGGGAAGTGAGGCTTCAAATTCTTTTAATTCAGCGAGAGTTTCCAAACCGGTGAGTCCCGGCATATTCTCATCCAGAAAAACAATATCAAAATTTTGTTTTCTTACTTCTTCAAGCGCCTCAGTACCACTTTGAGCCGTCGTTACCTTATAATTCTTATTCTCTAAGAACAAAATGTGCGGTTTTAACAAATCTATTTCATCATCTACCCAAAGTACTTTTATGTCGCTCATATATGTATATTTGTTTGTTTTTAATATTGAAGCCGTTCATTTATTCGACGTCGATATATCACCCTCAAATTTAATCCTGAAGTGCTACTAAACTGTAATCATTACTAATAATTAAAAGTTAAAGTTTGAATCAACGAAACAAGCTCAAAATAGTAAACGATCCTATCTATGGTTTTATTACCATTCCAAGTGCGTTAATCTTCGATTTAATTGAGCATCCCTACTTTCAGAGGTTACGGCGAATTTCTCAAATGGGGATGTCATACCTTGTGTATCCAGGGGCACATCATACTCGTTTTCACCATGCATTAGGCGCCATGTTTTTAATGCAAAAGGCCATTCAAGTACTGCGTTTAAAAGGGGTTGTGATTTCTGAAGCTGAAGAAGAAGCACTCTTAATAGCGATATTACTACACGATATTGGCCACGGACCTTTTTCGCATGCAATGGAACACAGCATTGTGGATCATATCAATCATGAAAAAATATCACTTTTTTTTATGGAATCGCTTAATACCGAATTTGATCAAAAATTAAGCTTTGCAATTTCTGTTTTCAAAAATGAGTATGAAAGAAAATTTCTGCATCAACTTATATCGAGTCAGTTGGATATGGATCGACTTGATTATCTTCGAAGAGATAGTTTTTATACGGGAGTTTCCGAAGGTGCGGTAAATTCGCAACGCCTTATTGCCATGCTTAATGTAAAGGATGACAAACTGGTAGTTGAAGAAAAAGGGATATATTCCGTAGAAAAATTTATCGTTGCCCGTCGACTTATGTATTGGCAGGTTTATTTACACAAGACAGGAATTGTGGCCGAACAACTTTTAATGCGGGTATTGAAACGTGCTAAAGAACTTACACAGCAAGGAGTTAATTTACCGGCCAGTGCAGCTTTAACTTTTTTTCTGAAAAATTCAATTAGGGTTGAAAATTTTTCAGAAGAGATTTTAGATACTTTTTCTAAGCTTGATGATTACGATATCGTTTCGGCAATGAAGTCTTGGGTAGCTTCGGAAGACATTGTGCTAAGCCAGCTATCTGAAATGCTATTGAATCGGGATCTACTTCGAATCAAATTGAAAAATAACCCAATTCCTTCCGAAGAAATAGCAAAGAAAAAACAAGATTTAATGTTGAAACGCAACTATACCGAAGCGGAAGCATCTTATTTTGTATTCGATGGTCAAATTGACAACCAGGCGTATAATATGGAGAAAGACACGATAAACTTAATGAAAGAATCGGGTAAAGTGGTGGATGTGGCCAAAGCGAGTGATCAATTAAACCTTGAAGCCTTGTCGAAAAAAGTGATAAAATATTATCTATGTTATCCGAAAAGCAATTACTAAACCTTTTTTTCTATTTTTGCAAGAATGAATTGTAAGCAGTTTATATCAATTTTTAGAAATACCTTGCGAATAAGCTGCTATGTGATTCAAATCAATCCCAATCAATGAAATTTACAGCAGCACAAATAGCGGGTATATTAGAAGGTGAAGTGGATGGAGATTCTGATATTGAAGTATCGAAACTTTCAAAAATCGAAGAGGGAAGTGAAGGAAGTCTTACTTTTTTAGCAAATCCTAAATACACCCCATATATATACACAACTCAGGCTTCAATAACGATTGTTGACAAGGCATTTACTGCCGAAAATCCTATTTCTACAACACTTATCCGAGTGGAGGATGCTTATAAATCTTTTTCGAAATTATTAGAGTACTACAATCAGGTAAAACTAAATAAAACAGGAATTGAACAACCTGTTTTTATTGCTGAGACTGCTAAATACGGAGAAAACGTCTACTTAGGAGCATTCTGTTATCTAGGTGAAAATGTGAAAATTGGGGATAATGTAAAAATTTATCCAAATGTCTATATAGGTGATAATGTTTCAATAGCAGACAATGTTATTGTTTTTGCAGGTGCTAAATTATATTCTGAAACTGTAATTGGAAAGAACAGCGTTATTCATAGCGGTGTGATAGTTGGTGCAGACGGATTCGGTTTTACACCCAATGAAAAAGGAGAGTACACTAAAGTTCCTCAAACAGGAAACGTTGTGATTGGTGAGAATGTAGATATTGGCGCTGGAACTACGATTGATCGAGCAACTTTAGGATCTACAGTCATCAAGAATGGAGTAAAGCTTGATAATCAAATTCAAATTGCTCATAATGTAGAAATTGGAGAAAACACTGTCATAGCAGCACAGACAGGAATTGCCGGCTCTACCAAGATTGGAAAAAACTGCATCTTTGGAGGACAGGTTGGAATTGCTGGACATATCACTATTGGTAATAATGTTCGCGTTCAGGCACAAAGTGGGATAGGTAGAAATGTTAAGGATAATGAAACTTTGCAGGGATCTCCTGCTCTTAATTACGGAGATTACAATAAAAGTTATGTGCACTTTAAGAATCTACCAAAAATTATAGAACGATTTAATACCTTTGAAAAAAACATAAAAGATGAGTGATTCTAAAGTAAAACAGCGCACTATTGGTAAGGCGATTACGCTTACCGGTGTTGGATTGCATACAGGCAAGGAAGTCACCCTTACCTTTAAACCCGCTCCAGAGAATCACGGCTATGCTTTTGTGCGAGTGGACCTTGAAGATAATCCGATAATTGAAGCCGATGCGAATTACGTTGTAGATACACAGCGAGGTACAAATCTTGAGAAAAACGGGGTGAAGATTCAAACATCCGAGCATGTACTTGCGGCTTTGGTTGGAATGGAAGTAGATAATTGCTTAATGGAACTAAATGCTTCAGAACCTCCAATAATGGATGGATCTTCTAAGTTCTTCGTTGAAGCAATAGAAGCGGCAGGAATTGTTGAACAAGATGCCGCAAGACAAGAATATATAGTAAAGGAAGTAATTTCATATACCGATGAGGAGTCGGGGAGTGAAATTATTGTAATGCCTTCGGAAGAATATCAAGTTACTACCATGGTCGATTTTGGAACCAAGGTTTTAGGGACTCAGAATGCTTCATTAAAGCATATTTCAGATTTTAAAAAAGAAATATCTAATGCACGTACTTTTAGTTTTCTACATGAAATTGAAATGCTTCTGGAGCATGGTTTAATAAAGGGAGGGGATTTGAACAATGCCATTGTGTATGTAGATAAAGAGCTTTCTCCAGAAACCATGAAAAAATTACGTTCCGCCTTTGGAAAAGATAAAATATCGGTTAAACCAAATGGGATTTTAGACAATCTTACCTTACATCATGCTAATGAGGCTGCAAGACACAAGCTGTTAGATGTTGTTGGAGATCTTGCATTAATTGGAACACGAATACGTGGTAAAGTAATTGCTAATAAACCCGGACATCACGTAAACACTCAGTTTGCAAAAAAACTTTCTAAGATTATAAAACTGGAGAGTAGGAATAAAGTACCGCAATTCGACTTGTCGAAACCACCCGTAAAGGATGTGAATCAAATTATGGATATGTTGCCTCACAGACCTCCATTTTTGTTTGTAGATAAAATTTTAGAGCTTTCCAGCACTCACGTAGTAGGCCTAAAAAATGTTACGATGAACGAACCTTTCTTCGTTGGGCATTTTCCGGGAGCACCAGTTATGCCAGGAGTTATTATAGTAGAAGCTATGGCGCAAACGGGAGGGATTCTCGCTTTAAGTACAGTTCCGGATCCGGAAAACTATCTTACTTATTTCATGAAAATTAATAATGTGAAATTCAAGCAACAGGTAAACCCTGGAGATACGCTTATATTCGATCTGAAATTAATGTCACCAATTCGTAGGGGAATAGTACTTATGAATGGGTATGCATATGTAAATGATAAATTAGTGGCTGAAGCAGAATTAATGGCGCAGATAGTAAAAACAAAAAACATTTAAATGAACCAACCCTTAGCATACGTCCATCCGGGCGCGAAAATTGCAAAAAATGTGGTTATTGAGCCATTTACAACTATCCATAATAATGTGATAATTGGCGAAGGAACCTGGATAGGTTCTAATGTGACCATCATGGAAGGAGCACGGATCGGTAAAAATTGTAATATTTTCCCGGGAGCCGTAATTTCTGCTATTCCACAAGACTTGAAATTTCAGGATGAGGAAACAACTGCAGAGATAGGAGATAATACTACTGTACGCGAATATGTGACAGTAAATAGAGGAACTGTTGATCGTGGAAAAACAGTTATAGGAAAAAACTGTCTTATCATGGCGTACTGTCATATCGCACATGATTGTATTGTTGGAAACAATTGTATCTTCTCAAATAATAGTACATTGGCCGGACATTGCACTGTTGGTGATTATGTTATTTTAGCAGGAATGACGGCAGTTCACCAGTTTTGTATGATTGGAAACCATGCTTTTGTAACGGGAGGATCGTTAGTGAGAAAGGATGTGCCGCCATATGTAAAAGCAGCAAGAGAGCCTTTATCCTATGTTGGTATAAATTCAATTGGACTTCGAAGACGAGGGTTTTCTCCTGAAAAAATTAGAGAAATACAAAATATATATAGGATTTTATATCAGGGTACTTATAATAATACGCAAGCTTCAGAAATAATTGAAGCCGAGATGGAAGCAACTCCCGAACGTGATGAGATCCTTCAATTTATAAAAAATGCGAAGCGAGGAATAATGAAAGGTTACTTCAGTAACAATTAATAAAACTAATTCGATACTCAGAATAGAAATAACTAGTATCGATTACAGATAAGTTTAATAAATAATAAGACCGCAGTAGCGGAGAAAACTATGGCTACAAGTTCAGATATAAGAAAAGGATTATGTATTAGATACAATAATGATATCTTTAAAATTATCGAGTTTTTACATGTTAAACCCGGAAAAGGTCCTGCTTTTGTTAGAACTAAGCTAAAAAGTGTAACCTCTGGAAAAGTAATTGATAATACATTTTCTGCCGGACATAAGATTGATGATGTTCGCGTTGAAACACATAAATTTCAGTACTTGTACTTTGAAGGTGAATTTTATCATTTTATGAATACTGAAGATTATACTCAGATCAGATTGTTAAAAGAAGCACTGGACACGCCCGAATTGATGAAAGAAGGTGAAATAGTGACCGTTATTATTAATACGGAAGACAATTCTCCTTTATCTGTGGAAATGCCTGCTCACGTAATTTTGGAAGTAACTTCTACCGAGCCAGGTGTAAAAGGAAATACGGCAACTAATGCAACCAAACCGGCCGTTGTTGAAACAGGTGCTGAAGTGAATGTACCGTTATTTATCAATGAAGGTGATAAAATTCGAATTGACACCGAAAAGGGACAATATCAGGAAAGAATTAAAGAGTAGTCTTTAAGGCCTTTGGTAAAGGTTCAATATAGATTACTTTAGAAATATATTACAACTAACATTATGAAATTTCAAAATCCCCAGAAACTCAAGGACATCGCCACAATTCTCAATTGCGAATACGTTGGGAATGATGACTTTCCGGTTTTGGGAATGAATGAAATTCATGTCGTTCGTAAAGGGGATATCGTATTTGTAGATCATCCCAAGTACTACGATAAGGCACTTCAATCTCAAGCTACTGTTATTCTCATTAATAAGGAGGTAGAATGTCCAAAGGGTAAAGCATTATTGGTTTCAGACGATCCGTTTAGCGATTTTAATAAACTTACAAATCATTTTAATCCATTTATTGCAGCAAGAGCCGTTATAGCAGATTCGGCAAAAATTGGCACACACACTATTCTTCAACCTAATGTTTTTGTTGGCAATAATGTGACTATTGGAAATAATTGTGTCATACATTCTAATGTCTCTATTTATGATAATACGGTCATTGGGAATAATGTTACTATTCATGCAGGTAGTGTTTTAGGATCGGATGCATTTTATTATAAAAACCGACCTGATGGATTTGATAAGTTGGTAAGTGGAGGCAATGTTGTGATTGAAGATAATGTAGATTTGGGCTCCCTATGTACTATAGATAGAGGAGTTACAGCTTCAACCACGATAGGTGA
The DNA here is from genome assembly GCF_003688405.1 of Ulvibacter antarcticus. Taxonomy (GTDB): domain Bacteria; phylum Bacteroidota; class Bacteroidia; order Flavobacteriales; family Flavobacteriaceae; genus Ulvibacter; species Ulvibacter antarcticus. The sequence continues at coordinate 375,961 of NZ_REFC01000012.1, read as the reverse complement.
GGGGTCAAAGCTCGATAATCAGGTGCATGTTGGACATGACACGGTAATAGGAAAGCGATGTTTAATAGCTTCGCAAGTAGGAATAGCAGGATGTGTTTTAATTGAAGATTCTGTTACGATTTGGGGACAGGTAGGAATCACAAGTGGTGTAACAATTGGTGAAAAAGCAATAATTTCGGCTCAAAGTGGTGTAAGCAAATCATTGCCAGGACATAAATCTTACTTTGGAACACCGGCAGATGATTTTAGAAAAAAATACAAGGAATTGGCGTCGATACGCTTAATTCCAGATATAATCGAAAAACTGGATAAATTATCATGAGTAAAGCAGCAAAAGAAGTTGTAAAAGAATTTTATAAACTGGATCTTCTGAAGGATGGTTCTGAAGTAAAAGACTTTTTTCATCCGGATGTAGAATTAATTTGGAATAGTGCTGATGGATTGGCAATCATGCATTTTGAAGAACTTTCTAAATTTTTCGCAGAAATACGTAGAACATACTATGACATGCGTGTAGAAGTAAGTCATATGCTTTCTGATGATGACTACGTTACTATTCGTTATAAATACTACGTAAAAACCATCGAAAATCCTGATGAAGAACTAGGAATAGCACATTTTATAGCAATTTGGCAAGTGAAAGAAGGGATGTTATATCGAGGATATCAGGTAAGTCAACCGGTTACTGATAATGATGAAACTACTGAATCCTATCATAAGGTAAAAGTTTAATTTCCTTTACATCCTTCCCTAAAAAAAAGTATATTTGCACGCGACTTCGGTCTCCTTGGTGAGAAGAAGTTTTATCAATAAAATTCAATAAATTAAAAACAGAATGAGCGTTTTAGTCAATAAGAATTCCAAAATAATTGTACAAGGGTTTACAGGTAGTGAAGGAACTTTTCACGCTGGTCAAATGATAGAATACGGTACTAATGTTGTAGGAGGTGTAACTCCAGGTAAAGGAGGTCAAACACATTTAGACAGACCGGTATTTAATACTGTTGAACAGGCTGTTAAAGAAGTTGGAGCAGATACCACTATTATTTTTGTGCCACCAGCATTTGCTGCAGACGCAATTATGGAAGCTGCCGATGCCGGAATTAAGGTGATAATTACTATTACTGAAGGAATTCCTGTTGCAGATATGATAACAGCAGCAGATTATCTAAAAGATAAGGATTGTCGATTAATAGGACCTAACTGTCCAGGTGTAATTACGCCGGGAGAGGCAAAGGTTGGAATTATGCCAGGCTTTGTTTTCAAAAAAGGAAATGTTGGGATTGTTTCTAAGTCAGGAACTTTAACTTACGAAGCTGCAGACCAGGTTGTAAAACAAGGTTTAGGAATTACTACAGCGATAGGAATTGGTGGAGATCCAATTATTGGAACAACCACAAAAGAAGCTGTAGAGATGCTTATCAATGATCCGGAAACAGAGGCTGTAGTTATGATTGGTGAGATTGGTGGACAGCTAGAGGCAGATGCTGCATATTGGTACAAGAAAAGTGGAAGCAAAAAACCTATCATTGGCTTTATCGCCGGTGAAACTGCTCCCGCAGGAAGAACAATGGGGCATGCAGGTGCCATAGTAGGTGGTAGCGACGATACTGCTCAAGCTAAGAAAAAGATAATGAGAGAATGTGGAATTCATGTTGTTGAATCTCCTGCCGGTATTGGTAAGAAGGTAGCTGAAGTTATGAGATCATAATTTCCAAAATCATATATAAAAAGGGCTTATCTATTTCGATAAGCCCTTTCTTTTTTATAGCATTTAAGTTTTTATTTCGTCAACCTTTTCTTTCATATTGGTATCTAAAAATTCTGTCATCGCATTATAAAAATCAAAACGGTTTTCTTCGTTTCTGAAGCCATGTCCTTCATTTTCCTTCAACATATATTGAATTGGAACGCCTCGCTTTTCAAGAGCATTCACCATTTGGTCTGATTCGTCTTTAGCAACTCTAGGGTCGTTTGCACCCTGGGCAACAAATAGCGCTGCTGTTATTTTATTAACTTGGAAAACGGGACTATTGGCTTTCATCATAATACTGTCATTTGAGTTTGGATCTCCAACCATTTCATATAACATCTCTTTATAAGGCTCCCAATATGGAGGAATAGTTTCCATAAAAGTAAATAGATTAGATACGCCAACGTAATCCACAGCTGCGGCATATAGATCTGGAGTATTCGTAATACCCGCCAGCGTGGCATAACCACCATAACTCCCGCCGTAGATCGCTATACGATCGGGATCTGCTATTCCTTGATCAATAAGCCAATGTACTCCATCTGTTACATCATTTTGCATGGACTGACCCCATTGTTTAAATGATTTCTCCCAAAAAGCCTTTCCGTAGCCTGTAGAGCCTCTAAAATTCATCTGTAAAACGGCATATCCTCTATTCGCTAATAGTTGCACTTCAGGATTATATCCCCAAAAATCTCTTGCCCAAGGGCCTCCGTGCGGATTTATTACCACCGGTAAATTTTTGGCCTCTCGTCCTATAGGTAAGCTAAGATAACCATGAATTGTAAGTCCGTCTCTACTTGTGTAACTAATTGGCTTCATTGACGCCATGTGATCCGGATTTATCCATGGACTTAGATCTGCAATTTTCTTTAATTCCTTACTCTCCTTATCATAGAAGTAATAGGCACCTCTGGATGTGTCATTTCCTACATACACTAAAAATTTGTCTTCATTTTTATTCGAAGAGGTGATATAATACTCATTCGTGTCACCTAATTCTTTTTCCAGTCGGCTAAATAATTGCTCTGTCTCTTCATCCAGAAATTTTCTTTTCTGTTTAGTATCATTGTAGTTAATTGAAGTTAGGACTTTTCTTTTGTCTGAATAACTAACTTCGTCCACATCAACATCTTGATTGATGTAAATTTCTTCAATTTCCTTATTCTCTTTAAGGTCGTATTTTACAACTGCCAACTTATCTCTTCCGAGGTTTGATAGGGCATATACAACATTGCCATTGTCAAAATCAAAGAACTGAATGGTTAAGGTTTGCTTAAAATTTGTTGTAATTACTTCCTTGAAATCATCTTTCTCTGTTTCCCGGTATAAAATACTGTTATCAACACCATTCGTTACATAAGCGATGCGGAGCTTTCCATCATGATCTGTTTGCCATCCGGTAATATTTCCGGGATTTTCGTAAATAAGTTCCATTTTACCAGTGTTGATGTTTATGCGATACGGATCAAAAACCTGTGGAATTCTGTTATTGAGTTCAATGATCATTTCGTTCTCATTATTCTCTAGATCGTCTACTATTTGTGCTCTAACGCCATCAAAAGGCGTAAGGTCCACTTCATCATCCCCTTTTTTGTTTACCGAGAACAAATGGAAGTTTTCATTCCCACCATCATCTTTTATATATACCAATTTATCATTATTTGCCCAGAAGTACCCAGCAATATCTCGATCTTCCACACTTGTAATTCTAACAACCTCTTCCGAATCAATGGCTCGTACATGGATGTTCATTCGCTTGTTGTAGGGCGCTAAATACGCTAAATGGGTGCCATCCGGCGATATTCGAAACGATCTTTGTTCAGAATTTTTGAAGAAATCCTCTACCGATATTTCGGGAGGTGGGGCAATCGCAGTTTCCTTTGTTTCGCTTATATTTTTACAAGCACCTAATAAAATAAGGACTAAAATTAAAATGATTTTTTTCATGATTGTATATTTGATTGATTTCTACTAAGATACAACATTATCATTCTAAGTAAGAATCAAATAAAATACGAATAGTTCTAAGGCAGTCGCCGAATATCTTTTTATATTAGTGGCTCGTTAAATTTTTTGGATAAAGTCTTTAGCTTATGAAATTATTAGAAGGTAAAACTGCCATTATCACAGGAGGAAGCCGTGGTATTGGTAGAGGCATTGTTGAAGTTTTTGCAAATCACGGTGCGAATGTCGCGTTTACATACAGTTCTTCTTCGGAAGCTGCCGAGGCGCTAGCAACAGAGGTGTCTAAAAAAGGTGTAAAAGCTAAAGCATATCAAAGCGATGCTGCAAGTTTTAGTGATTCTGAAGCTTTGGCAATTAAGGTGTTGGAAGATTTTGGTAGTATTGATATTCTGGTAAATAATGCTGGAATTACCAAAGACAATCTCCTTATGCGTATGTCTGAAGCCGATTTCGATAAGGTTATTGAAGTAAATTTAAAGTCTGTATTTAATATGACCAAAGCCGTTCAGCGTACTATGTTGAAACAACGCAAAGGGTCTATTATCAATATGGGTTCGGTAGTTGGAGTAAAGGGTAATGCCGGGCAAACGAATTATGCCGCTTCTAAAGCAGGGATTATCGGATTTTCTAAATCTGTTGCTCTTGAACTAGGATCACGGGATATTCGTTGTAATGTGATTGCGCCTGGTTTTATAGAGACAGAAATGACCGGGAAACTTGATGCGGCCACGGTACAGGGTTGGCGAGATGCAATTCCACTAAAAAGAGGAGGATCACCCGATGACATTGCAAATGCCTGTGTATTTTTTGCCAGTGACTTATCTGCCTATGTAACCGGCCAGGTATTAAACGTCGACGGTGGGATGCTTACGTAAGATGCCAAGTTAGATTTTTCGAATTGCCTCTAAAGAGTGGAAATTAGTACAGTTTCCAATCCTCGTTTATCATTTATGACAGCAGAAACCATTTTATATATATGTATAGCCGGCATTATTGCAATGGCTGTTTCGATATTTATGTATGGTTATAAAACCAAATACACCGGTACCTTAAAATGGCTGTTCGGTTTACTTCGGTTCATTACGTTATTCTCGATTCTATTACTCCTTATTAATCCCAAGTTTAAATCAGAAACATACACCCTCGAAAAACCAAAACTTCCGGTGTTGCTAGATAATTCGGCTTCTATTGCCGAGTTGAATCAGACTGAAAACCTTCAAAAGATAGTTGATGAGTTAAAAGCTAATTCCGAATTGAATGATAAATTCGATCTTTCTTTTTTTTCCTTCGGAAGTGATTTCAAAGAAGTAGACACGCTGTCCTTTTCAGAAAAAAATACGAATATTTCTGAAGCATTGGCTTCAGTGAATGAATTATTCAGAAACGAAATAGCGCCAACCATCTTAATTACAGACGGGAATCAGACACTGGGCAGTGATTACGAATTTTCTTCATCTAACTTTAAAAATCCAATATTCGCGGTGGTTCTGGGAGATTCAACGAGACATACAGATCTTAAAATTGAACGCCTAAACACCAACAGATATGCCTTTTTGAAAAATCAGTTTCCTGTTGAAATGATTTTGGTGTATGATGGCGTTGGTTCTCAAAACTCACAACTTGTAGTAAATCAAGGTGCAGCAGTAGTGCATCGGACTAATGTTTCATTTTCCGAAGAAAACAATACCAAAACGGTATCTTTTACATTGAACGCTTCAAGCGTAGGTCTACAGAAATACACAGCGACTTTGGTGCCATTAGAAGGTGAAAAGAACACATCTAATAATCGTAAGCAGTTCGCGGTCGAAGTTATTGATCAGGCAACAAATGTTTTAATTGTAAGTAATATAGTGCATCCGGATATGGGTGCCTTAAGGAAGTCGATTACTACCAACGAACAACGTACAGTTAGTTTCAAAAAACCTTCAGAGGCAATTAACGTGCTCAATGATTATCAATTAATACTACTTTATCAACCGGACCGCAGTTTTACTAAGGTTTTTTCAGAATTAGAGAAACTAAAGAAGAATACATTTATCATTGCCGGGCTTAAAACAGATTGGAATTTTTTAAACTCCGCTCAAAATTATTTCAGAAAAGAAATTAACAGGCAATCTGAAGATGTTGGAGCTATTTTAAATCCGAATTATGGCACATTTGCAGTTGAAGACATTGGTTTTAGCGATATGCGACCATTAAAGGCAACATTCGGCTCATTACAGGTTTCAGTTCCCAATGAAGTGCTGCTTAAACAATCGGTTAATGGTTTCGATAACGATTCGCCTATGTTGGCTACAATGGAGTTAAATGGGATTCGCACGGCTATTTGGGATGGTGAAGGTTTATGGCAATGGCGAGCGCAAACCTATCTTGATAAATCTAACTTTGAAGATTTCGACAACTTTACGGCCAAACTTGTGCAATATTTAGCTTCGAATAAGAGAAGGAGTAGGCTGGAAGTAAATAATGAAAGCTTTTATTATAATAACAATCCAATAAAGATATCGGCGCAGTATTTTGACCAGAATTTTGTTTTCGACGCCCGATCATCACTAACTATTTCTGTTGTTAATTCTGAAAGTTTGAAGCGAACCAACTTTCCAATGTTGTTAAAGAATAACTTCTATGAAGTAGATTTAAATAGCTTAGAAGCAGGGGAGTATAAGTATACAGTTTCTGTCACAGACGAGGCCGTTTCCAGAAGCGGTAATTTTACAATACTGGATTTTAACGTGGAACAGCAGTTTTTAAATGCGAACATCGGAAAGCTTGAAAGACTAGCTGTAAAGACAAAAGGTGAAACTTTTTTTACTAATGAATTTTCAAATTTGATAGATTCTTTATTAGATGATAACAGATTTCAACCTATTCAAAAAAGCGAACAAAAAGTAGTACCTTTGATCGATTGGAAATATCTTCTCGCGCTTATAATAATTTCACTAACAATCGAGTGGTTTGCTAGGAAATACAACGGACTTATTTAAACTCATAAAATATAAAAATGGAAAAATTACCAAAAATTGGAATACCAGTGATCATCATAGTAATATTGTTGATCGTATTAATTGCTAAGTCGGCAGTAACAATAGATTCTGGAGAAGCAGGAGTGTTGTATAAAACATTCGATAATGGTGTAGTAACTAACCAACCTCCATTAGGGGAAGGTTTTCATATAGTAGCACCATGGAACAAAGTTTTTGTTTATGAAGTAAGACAACAAGAGCTTTTTGAAAAAATGAAAGTACTATCATCCAACGGACTTGAAATTATAATCGAAGCTTCGGCTTGGTATGAGCCGATATACAAGGATTTAGGTAATCTGCATCAATCGTTAGGGAAGGATTATTTGCAAAGAGTTATTCAACCTGCCATTCGAAGTGCTGCCAGAAGTGTTGTAGGTCGATATACACCAGAGCAATTGTATTCAAGTAAGAGAGATGCTATACAGGTCGAAATTTTCGAAGAGACAAAAAAGATACTTGAGAAGCAATATGTGCAATTAAATGTGTTGTTAGTAAGGGATGTTACTCTACCAGCTACTATTAAGGAAGCGATAGAACGTAAATTGAAACAAGAACAAGAGTCGTTGGAGTATGAGTTCAGACTAGTAACAGCTTCAAAAGAAGCAGAGAAGGTTATTATCGAAGCTCAAGGAAAGGCAGAATCAAACCGTATTCTAAGTGCTTCATTAACTGATAAGATTCTTCAGGATAAAGGAATAGATGCTACGATAAAGCTTTCAGAGTCACCTAATACGAAAGTAATAGTTATTGGGTCAGGAGATAGTGGTTTACCCTTAATTCTAGGGAATAACTAATTAGCGATTAAAACTTAAAAAAAGCCATTTCAGTATTAACTGAAATGGCTTTTTTATTTCTAAAACATTTAAGTAGTTCTACTTCTTCTTCCAAAGAATAAAGATGGTAATTGCCGAAACGACCGCGATCGTAATAAGGACAATGGCTCCCACTAAATTTCCATAGATCACATATCCGGTTGCGAATAGGGAAGTATATACAAATACGATTCCTAATAACATAGAAGCGAGATCGATTGTAAAATTATCGTGCGTTGTTTTAAGTGCAATATTTTCTTTTTTGGCAACTGCTTTAAAAGGCTTCCAACCATTTCCATAAGGAGTTACAGCATTATAAAAATTCGCTAGCGTTTTCGAATCTGTTGGACGCGTTATAAATGTAACCAAAATCCAGCTCACAGTAGTTATTGCGACACCATACACCAGCTTTTGATAATCCTCCAAACCATAATCAGTAAACTCGAAAAAGAGCGCTACAGCAAAGGATACGATCATACCAGTGATTTCGCTATAAGCATTTATTCGCCACCAAAACCATCGAAGTATAAATATTAGCCCGGTACCTGCACCAATCTGCAATAAGATGGCAAAGGTGCTCAAGGCGCTACTTAATAGTAGGGCTAGTGCAGCCGCTAATATCATCAAAACTACCGTGGATAATCTACCAACAGCAACTATTCGTTTTTCTGAGGCATCAGGTTTTAAGAAACGTTTGTAAAAGTCCAAGGCAATATACGATGATCCCCAATTGAGGTGTGTGGAAATTGTACTCATAAATGCCGCTATAAGCGATGCAAGTACTAATCCGAGTAATCCTGCAGGTAAGTTTGTTAGCATCGCCGGATACCCTAAATCATGACCCAAAACCGCATTTGGAAATTCTCTACTTATGTCGGATAACTCTGGATACAGAACAAGAGATGCAAGTGCGATTAAAATCCATGGCCAGGGGCGTAATGCGTAATGCGCGATATTAAAGAGTAAAGTTGCACCTATAGCATTTTTCTCGTCTTTTGCTGAGAGCATTCGCTGGGCGATATAACCACCTCCGCCAGGTTCGGCACCAGGATACCAAACACTCCACCACTGCACTGCGATTGGGATAATTAAAAGGACTAATAATGAATTGGTATCACTAAAATCGGGAAGAAAATTTAATTTTCCTACGACATTCTCATGCGTTAATAGTTTATCTAGGCCTCCAATTTCTGGTATGTTTACGATATAGTATGCCGCCCAAATAGAGCCAATCATCGCGACAATAAATTGAAGAAAATCGGTAAAAATAACACCTCTTAATCCACCGATAGAGCTATAAATCACCGTAATTACCGATGCATACAGCACACTTTCAATTGCTGATAGGTCGAATAAAATTCCACCAATTTTTATGGCCGCCAAACAAACCGAAGCCATAATCATTACATTAAAGAAAACTCCGAGATACAAAGCCCTGAATCCTCTTAAAAAAGCCGCTTCCTTTCCGCTATATCTTAGTTCATAGAATTGTAGATCTGTAAGGACTTTAGAACGTCGCCATAATTTAGCATAAACAAAGACTGTAAGCATTCCAGTGATTAAAAAGGTCCACCATACCCAATTCCCTGAGACCCCATTTTGCCTTACAATATCGGTCACGAGATTAGGAGTATCGGCAGAGAAGGTAGTTGCTACCATGGAAATACCTAATAACCACCATGGCATATTTCTCCCTGAAAGAAAGAACTCTTTGGAGTCTTTTCCGGATCTTTTTGCGACTAGAAGCCCAATAATAAGAAAAATGGTAAAAAAAGAAATAATTAAAATCCAATCGAGGGTTGCTAACTGCATGAATTGAAAGTTTATTTTTCGTTAAGTTGCTGAGCCTGACCTACCCAATTGTCACGTTCAATTCTTCCTGGAAAGAAATCTATAAGATCGGTAATGATTCGAATATCTGCATCTTTGAGCTTACTTACCTGTTCAAAATTAAAAATTCCGATTTCATTTAGCTTTTGCTCTACATAAGGTCCTACACCTTTAATAAGTGTAAGATCGTCTTTGTTGTCTTCATCTGCATATCCAAAACTATCGAAATCAAGCTCGGGTCTTGATCTGCTATATGTAACAAAGCTGGAACGTGCTTTTTCAGCTGTTCTTTCGAGAGATGGAGCTACTAAAACTTCTCGTTGGGTACTTTTAACAACCTCTATAATCTTTGGTTTTATTTCGGTGAAAATGGTATCTATGTCCTTCACATTTTTTTGTATGATGGATGTGTTTATTTCCCGTTTCAATTTGGTAATTATACCTCTATAGTTCAACTTTTGAAACCACCAAGCTGAAAAATAACCTATCAAAAAGGTGCTAAACATAAGCATGAAAATGCCGATGTAATTTGATAGAGACGAAATAAAATTTACTAAATCTGTCATTTAATTAGTTAATAGAACACTATTTCAATTCTTCGGTTAGCTATTCGACCGCGTTCACTATTATTTGTATCTACAGGGTCTGATTCACCTTTTGAAGACGCTTTTATATTAGCTCTCTTTATGCCTCCTTTTGCAACCAAAAACCATCTTACTTGCATTGAATAATTAAGCCCCATTTTATAATTGTCGATGTCACTTCCAATGTTATCTGTATGCCCAATCAATTCAATTCGAGTTTCGGGATTGTTCTGAACAATATGTTTCACTTCTGTTAAGAGATCTTCCAGATTTTTATTTACCAAAATCCCAGTATTGGAGAAAATGGGGTATACCGTTTTTCTAGCTGTTAATTTTGTCTTTAATTCTTCTATACGATTCGAGTCTAAAGGTTTAAAAACAATAGATATGCCATTTTTATACAATTCATGTTCATCAAAATCGATTTCTTTTATAGTTGGTTTTACAACGATCTTCTCGTTAGCAACACCTACATCAACCAGCATGTTTTTGATTTTTTCTCCTCTGCGAACACCTAAATTAGGCGTTTGTATGTTTTCAGAAGCACCATAAAATGAATTTATATGTACCTCCATTTTCGGATGAGAAATAAGATAGGAATTAATCTTGTATGCAAAGTCCTGAATTGTTTCAGGAATAATAAGATCGGCATTATTCTTCTTGATCGATATTCCTTCAGAAAGTGAAAAAATTGTGAGGCCATTACTTAGCGCAGTTAGACCAGTAGGTTTCACTTCTTTTACTTCGGAATTTGTATCGGTATCCTGAATTGTATCCGTATTTGTAGAAGATGATGAATCAGGTTTGTTGAATTTCTTTTCGGTTGCTTCGGAAGGATTTACTACAGGTTCAACGATACTAGTTTCTATAGGTTGTGTCTTAACCATAGCAGAATTTTCTTCAGAATCGAACCAAGAATATAGCCACAATCCGAAAAAGGACCAGACTATGAACACCGAAAAAGCTATTAAAAAATTCTTCATTATTACTTATCCGTTGAAAAACAACAGTTTAAGGTACGAATACATTAAAAACAAATCTATGAAAATTCTTACTTTTTATTAGTAAATATTATTAGATGTTTTTAACATTGTTTTAAACGATTCAAAAGTGGACTATCTTCATTTTTATTATCTTTAAAACTAAATATTCTATTGTTATGTCCAAGAAAAATAAATTTAAAATTCCAAAACGTAAAGCAAAAAAAATTCATAATTCAGTACCAGGGACAGTAACATACACTGGAGAAAAATTAGATTATCCAACAAAGCTTGAAATAATTGATTTTTCGAAGGATCATTATATACGAGTGGATACAGTTAAAATCGAGGATGCTTTTAAATATAAGGGCTCTGAACACATTACATGGATCAATGTCGATGGTCTAAGTAATACTACTGCCATTGAGAAATTGGGAGAACATTACAATCTTCACCCATTAATTCAAGAAGATATAGTAACGACAAACCAGCGTCCTAAAATAGATGAGTATGAAGATTATTTATTTATAGTATTTAAAATGCTTCACTATAATGACGATGGTGAGTTTATGAATGAGCATGTAAGTTTGCTCCTTGGAAAAGATTTTGTGGTGACCTTTCAGGAGGCAGATGGTGATGTTTTCGATAGCTTAAGAGACCGTCTGGAAAATTCAAAAGGTAGAATTAGAAATGCGGGGGCTGATTATTTAATGTTTGCGATTATAGATGCAGTAGTTGATAATTATTTCGCCGTAATAGAAACTTTGAGTATAAAAATAGAAGCAATTGAGGATCAACTTTTCGAGGATACTATTGAAAAGGATATTACGCAAGATATTCAGAATATAAAGAAAGAAATACTTCGTATACGTAGAGCAGTGGTGCCTTTAAGGGAAGTGATTAACCGACTGGAAAAAATAGACTCACCGCTTATCGATGTAAAAACACAAAACTACATTCGCGATCTTTACGATCATATTATCCAAGTAAGTGAAAGTGTGGATATTTATCGGGAAATGATTTGGGGTTTAATGGATATGTATATGTCTACGATAAGTAATAAGATGAATGAGGTGATGAAGGTTCTTACTATTATGGCATCCATTTTTATACCGCTTACATTTATGGCAGGTATCTACGGAATGAATTTTGACCACATCCCCGAGTTGCATTTTAAGTATGGTTATTATTATTTATGGGCCGCAATGTTGGCGGTGTTCATTGGAATGTTGGTATACTTCAAACGAAAAAAGTGGTTGTAATGGAGTAAGAATTTAAATTATGTCAGCCATCCATTCCTAGCAGCTCCCTTACTATAAAAGTACAAAAAGATGCATCCGGCAATTACTACTAATGGCATCACAATCGCCTCCATCCCATAAACTTTCGTTGCATCGGTGCCAATTACCCAATAGCCCATATAGATGAAGACTGCAAGAAGAGATAAAGCGAACAAAACTATGGCCATTTTCTTTCGCATTAAAAGCAAAATGCAACCAAGTAAACCAGCGAATACTCCTATTCCAAAAGCAATATCGTACCAACCTGGCATACTATCTAAAAGTGCTATTTGTGCCTCAGTTAGCGTTTTGCGCAATTCTTCTGCCATCAGTGTACTGCTTAAGAATTGAAAAACACCCATCAGATTCCATAAAAGCGCAATGACAGCGATAATCCAAAAGGCTTTCGAAGGTTTATTTGTTAAAGTCATTTTTGATTGGTTTTAAGCCTGATATTATCATTCACAGACAGGTTGTTATCTATAAATGTACATAATTTTATTAAGTAAGATAAGGTGGCGCTTTTATGTAGATTATTAATTCAGCCCAACTTTTCGTAATTTCATAGTTGCTAAAAACGAAAAATATGAGTATTACGATACCAAAATCTTCTTTCCAATTTTTACTGAAACTCAAAAAGAACAACCATCGTGATTGGATGCAAGAGCATAAGAAGGAATATTTGGAGGGCGAGAAGCATTTTAAGAATTTTTATTCAGAAATAGAAGCGGGTTTAAATAAGGTAGATGAAATTGCTAAACTGAAGGTATTCCGTATCAATCGGGATATTCGTTTTAGTAAAGATAAAACTCCTTACAATGTACATAGAAGTGCAAGTTTTAGTAGGGCAGGGGCGCATAGACGTGGCGGATATTACCTTAGACTTGAACCAGGAGCTTCGGCCATGGCTGGCGGTTTTTTTGATCCAAATCCTGCCGATCTGTTGAGAATTCGCAAAGAATTTGAAATGGATACTTCAGAAATAAGGGCAATTTTAAGGCAAAAAGATTTTCAAAAAGCTTTTGATGGTTTTAACCGTAGAGGGGAAGTGAAAACCGCTCCGAAAGGTTTCAATAAAGAAGACCCTAACATTGATCTTATAAGACTTAAGAGCTTTGTTGTGATGCATCCTTTTACAGATGAAGAAGTTTTTTCAGAAGACTTTAAAGACAATCTCTTAGACCATTACAAATTATTACATCCCTTTTTTAATTATATGAGCGACGTGCTCACCACCGATTTAAATGGCGTTTCACTTATTAAATGATTATTTATAAGTCTTTTTGCTTATATAACATAATTATAAGCTATTTAACTTATAATTTGTATTTATAAGCCTGTAGTATTATATTTTTATGTATTTTTAAAGTCTCATGAAAACGATAGCAATTTTAAGTGGTGATCTTATTAACTCATCGGAGTACAATCCAGATGCTCTAAAGGCAGTTGTTCAAGTATTGAAGAATGAGTTCTCTAAGTTGGAAAAACAATTCCCAAATGAGTCTATATTCTTTTCTATGTATAGAGGTGATAGTTTTCAAGGAGTCGTTGAGAACACAGAATTAGCTTTATCGATGGCGCTTCAGATAAAAGCGGCTGTGCGTGCTTATGTTATGTCCAAGGATCTTCCTAAAAATGCAATTCCAATGGCCGATATCCGAATTTCTATTGGAATAGGAAAAGCAACTTATAAGAAAGGTGCACTTGAAGAAAGTAATGGCGAAGCTTTTCAATTTTCGGGAAGAACCTTAGATGCTATGAAATCGGAAGGCGTTAAAATGGCACTCACCACTGCAAACCAAGAAATAAATGCCGAGTTTAAAGTACATCTAAAATTTTTGGATTCAATAACGGATCGCTGGTCGGTTGCTTCTGCAGAGGTCGTTTATTTTTTATTAAAAAGGCTTAAGGAACAAGATATTGCCACACGACTTAATCGAAGTCAGGCGGCGATTAACCAAAGAAAGAAGGCAGCCGGTTGGGATGAAATTAAATTATTATTGGAACGCTATATAGCAGTAGCACAAAATAATTTTAAATGAGACCAGAATTAATTTTAGCATTACAATTATTGCTGGCACATATAGTTACCGATTTTGTGTTACAATCGCAAAAACTCATACTACAGAAGCGCTTAAAGAAAGAGAGATCGCCATTTTTATACTTTCATGCATTACTAGCTGGATTATTAACGTATGTAATTGTTCAAGATTGGAGTATGTGGGGAGTGCCTATTCTTATTAGTGTAAGTCACTTTTTTATAGATTTGTGGAAACTTAGTAAGAAAAATGATTCGTTGAGATATTTTCTCATCGATCAACTACTTCATATATTAGTACTGCTAGGAATCTGGTTATACCTTACCGATAGTTTTTCAGAAATTATTCCATTTATAACATCATCATTAGCTTCCGAAGAGATATTGGTCGTATTTATTGGGTATCTGTTGGTTGTCTTTCCGGTAGGTTTTATCATTGGAAAAGCTACACAACGCTGGCAAGAAGAAATTGCGGGAGATGAAGGCGAATTTCCAAGTCTCGAAAAAGCGGGGCGTTATATTGGTATTTTTGAGCGAATCTTAGTGCTTACTTTTATTCTGACCAATAATTTTTCTGCCATTGGCTTTTTAATCGCAGCAAAATCAATACTTCGATTCAGTGATAAGGGCAAAAGTGGCGCCAGAAAACAAACAGAATATGTCCTCATTGGAACTTTAATGAGTTTTTCACTGACAATAATAATCGGATTCCTTTGTCTTACTTTTCTGAAATAACAAGAAACTATTAAGTCGCTATAGCTAGCGTATTAGTCTCGAATTGTAAGAGGTTATCCTTTAAGCGTTCCTTTACAATATTCATCATTCTTTTGTTTAAGGCTGAAGAATTTTGAGTGTAAAGCAAGTACTCTTTTACTGTAAATTGACCAATAATAATACCTTTTAATGAATTTCGAAACTTCATATCCTTATGAATCGCATTTTCGATATAGTCCAGTTTTTTATCAACTGTAAGATCGTTAAAAACATTTTTATGTTTACAAACATAGTTTTTAAAAACTGCCACCAAAAGATCGTTCTGCAATTTAACCACAGGACGTATCGTTCCATTTTGAAATGTTTCTTCTGAAGACATAAAAGATGTGATTTTAGCTGAAGGAATTTCTGGTCTTAACTCTAATAATACTTTTTCACGCGTTTCCATAACATTGTGTTTAATTAAAGGTACAGGTTTCATTTTGTGATTATTTCTGAAAGCAGACAAGTTATAAACAGTGATTTTAACAATTTTTGCAGTTAATTTTATCTTAATCGCGCCTTTGTTAACGGGGAGTTTCAGTAATTTTAAAATAAAAAAATTTCAAAAATCACTTCTGTTAACCCATATACTGATAAAGCTATAGAAACTTACCAAGGGCATTCTGAAAAGGAGGTAAACGATATTTTGGAACAAGCTAACAAGCGTTTTACATCCTGGAGAGAAACTTCTTTTAATAAGAGAAAACAGCTAATGTTAGCAGCGGCTTCAGAATTAAAAAAAAATAAGGAGACGTATGCAGAAACAATGTCACTTGAGATGGGTAAACCGATATTACAGGCGATTGCAGAAGTTGAAAAATGTGCATGGGTTTGTGAGTATTACGCAAATAATGCAGAGAAACAACTCGATGATAAGATTATAAAAACAGAAGCACACAAGAGCTATGTTCGATATGAACCATTAGGTGTAGTTTTAGCAATTATGCCATGGAATTATCCTTTTTGGCAAGTATTTAGATTCGCAGCTCCGGCTTTGATGGCGGGAAACATAGGAATATTAAAACACGCATCTAATGTCTTCGGAAGTGCCTTGAATATAGAAAAAGTCTTCAAACGTGCAGGATTTCCTAAAGGATGCTTTACTACATTACTAATTGGAAGTGATAAAGTAGAAAAGGTCATAAAAAATCACATTGTAAAAGCAGTTACACTTACCGGAAGTGGTCCGGCAGGTTCCTCGGTTGCCGGGACAGCTGGTAAATACATCAAAAAAACGGTGTTGGAATTAGGAGGAAATAATGCGTTAATAGCATTAAAAGATTGTGATATAGAATCGACAGTAAAGACCTGCGTTCAAGCGAGGTTTCAGAATACCGGTCAGAGTTGCATAGCCGGTAAACGATTATTGGTTGATGCTTCGATTGAAAACGAATTTCTTCGAAAATTACTGATTGCTGTAGGCGAACTAAAAAGTGGCGATCCTATGAAAAAAGACACCTTTATTGGACCGATGGCAAAAGAGGATTTAGCCAGAGAACTTGAAGACTTAGTGATTGAATCTGTCAAGCAAGGTGCAAAAATAAAAATAGGAGGGAAGAGAATCGGAGCGTATTTTGAACCAACTGTTTTAACCAATGTTACTCCAAACATGCCTGTTTTTAAAGAAGAAACTTTCGGACCTGTATTGTCGGTAACTACATTTAAAACTTTGGATGAAGCGATTGTGTTATCAAACGATTCTAAATTTGGTTTAGGTGTTTCAATCTTTACAAAAGATATTGATGAAATAGAAAAACACGTTTATAAATTTGACGAAGGTGCTGTGTTTATTAATGAATTAGTGAAGAGTGACCCTAGATTACCCTTCGGTGGTATTAAGGAAAGTGGCTATGGCCGTGAGCTAAGTGAACATGGAATAAAAGAATTTGTCAATAAAAAGTCGGTCTATATTAATCAATAAAAAATGCCTCGTAAAGAACTAACTTTATAAGGCATCATTATGAAAATTTATTGCCATTTAATCTCTTTTTAAGTATTCTGCTTTTGTCTCAATTTGCGGCAATGGAAGTTTATTTTTTTCAAGGAAAGTGTAGAATTTTTCACCTTCTTTTTCCTTGATTTCCTCATATCTTTTTTTTGCTTTGCTGAAATCTTCTGAAATTAAATCGAAATTAAGTTTGTGAGCTCCCGAAACCCTATCGTAAGTAGTCGCAACATTGCTATACAATTCGCCCATCTTCTCTCTTAATTCATTTTCTGCTGTCGCTACATAGTTATCACCAGAAGTAATTACCAGATCCTTCCGAAGTGATTCTAATGAATTGTATAATTTTTCTGCGAGTTTCTTCCCTTTTGGGTTATTCTCCATAATTTCAGTTGCGGCCTTCTGTGTTTCCGTTAATTCATAAACTATAAAGGCGAGGTCTTCCACCATATTGAAAAGCGTTTCGGTCAATTTTTCTTGCTCCTTTCTTTCAGCTATCGTAGTAATAGTTTTTTTATCATATTGAGTTTCCACTATATGTTCATACGATTCCTTTCCTTTTGTGAGAACGACTTTATATTTGCCGGCTGGGACTCTGGGTGCTACAAACCCACCAAACGAAATAGTTTTCGCTGCAGCCATTTTGGGTGTTACTTTACTAAAATTCCATTCAACTACGTTCAACCCTTTTGATTTTCCGGCATCAAGTGGTGTGATCTTGTTTCCTTCCATATCCTGAATTTCGAGTGTCATTTTTCCAAAAGTATGACGTTTCTTCAAGTAATAAACAATACGAGCTGATGTGCTTTTATTAGCGCCCACGAATTGTGTTTCACTTCCGAAGGAACCTGAAAAATCACTATCTTCAACCATATCAAAAGGCTGGTTGTCAAAAAAGTGCACATCTTTTGTCAATATTTCTTTATTTAACTGTCGCAATGGACTAATATCATCAATAATAATAACCCCTCGGCCATGAGTACCCATCACAATATCGCTGGTTTTTTTATGCATTTCGATGGAATGAACGGCAACAAGAGGCATGTTATTTGTAAATTGAGACCAACTTTTTCCACCATCGATAGTGACATACAGTCCAAATTCGGTTCCAAGGAAAAGTAAATCCTCGTTTACATAATCCTCCTGAATATTTCGTACAAAGGCTTTGGTATCAATATCGTCTGAAATAATTGATTTCCATGTTTTTCCAAAATCTACTGTTCTTAATGCATAAGGTCTCATATCACCGGTAGTATGCCCTTCAAATACCGCGTAAGCAGTACCTTTATTGTGCGAACTTGCCTCAATTTGATATACCCATGTATTTGTTGGAATACCTACCAGATTTCCCGTAACATTTGTCCATGAACTCCCTCCATTCGTTGTTACTTGCACGTTTCCATCATCTGTTCCTATCCAAATCACCTTCTCATCTAAGGGAGATTCAGCAATGGTAAAAATGGTAGTATGGTTTTCAGCACCACTATTGTCTACCGATAGACCACCAGATTTCGCCTGGTCCTGCTTGGTTTTATCATTTGTTGTTAGGTCGAGAGAAATGATTTCCCAGCTATCTCCCATATTGTTCGAGCGATGAAGAAACTGACTTCCCATATAAAATCGATCTGGAGCGTGTTGACTCACCGCCATTGGCGCATTCCAATTGAATCTCAATTCGGGGTCTCCTTTCTTCGGAAGTGGTTGTATTGTCTTAGTACGATTGTTATCGACATCGTAACGCCATACATTTTCAGCGCCTTGCATTTCTGAATAAATTATATTCTTGGTTGGATGTTTTAATACTCTGAAACCATCACCATATCCAACACTATTCCAGTCCCGAGCATTTACGCCACCCGGTGAAGATGATGGTCCATACCATGATCCATTATCCTGAAGGCCTCCGTAAACATTATATGGCTCGGCATCATCAACACTAATCTGATAAAATTGTGAAAGCGGAAGATTTTCTACGATTTCGAAGGTTGTTCCTCCATTCCAGGATCTATAGACACCTCCATCGGTACCGGAATAAATGATGTCACTGTTTTTTATATCGAAGCTTATATCATGAATATCGCTATGCATATTGCCTAAATCTTTAAAGGTTTTACCTCCATCGCGACTAATTGACCCACTCAAACCTCCTTTTACAACAACATCCGGGTTTTTAGGATCTATGGTAATTCGTGAAAAATAGAAAGGTCTAACAGTTAATCCAAAATCACTATTTTGATGTTCCCAAATCTGTCCGGCGTTGGTTGATTTCCAAAGGCCATTTTTTGTTTTGTCTTCCGTTTCTAAAACAGCATATAGAATATTACCATCACTTGGAGCTACAGCCACAGCGATTCGTCCTAATTTTCCTGCAGGAAAACCATTATGTATTTTATTCCATGTTTTACCGCTATCTGTAGATTTATATAATGCACTTGATTCCCCACCAGAATTGAACCCCCAAGCTGTCCTTCTAAATTCCCAAAGTGAAGCATACAATATTGCTGGATTTTTAGGGTCCATTATTACGTCTGCTGCACCAGTTGAAGTTCCTACATATAATATTTTATTCCAGGTTTCTCCACCATTTATAGTTTTATAAACTCCTCGATCACTACTATCACTCCACAATGCACCCAAAACGCCAACATAAATCTCATCGGTATTTTGAGGGTTAATTACAATGGATGCTATTCGTTCACTATTTTCAAATCCTGCAATTTCTTTCCAATTATTTCCACCATCGGTAGATTTAAATAGCCCTTTCCCAACAGAAACTGAATTCCGTGTCCAGGTTTCTCCTGTACCAACCCAGATCACATTATTGGGATCTTTAGGATCTAAGGTTACCACACCAATAGATTGCGGGTGCTCATCGAAAATTGAAACAAAAGTAGCCGCACCATCGGTAGATTTCCAAACACCACCACCAGCGGTTCCCGCATAAAGTATTCTGGCATTCGTTGGGTGACTTTCAAGGTCGTTTATTCTACCGCTCATAAGAGCAGGTCCAATATGTCGAGCTTTCATATCGCCAAAAAGTTCTTTCCCATTGAAGGAAGTTTCTTGTGCAAAACTGCTAAATGCCAAGGCAAAAGTGACACCGAGTAAGAGAAGGATATTTTTCATTTTAATGAGGTTTTTGGTTGGTAGTTCTACTTCAGAATATAAATAAAAAAATCCCTGTAAAAACAGAGATTTTTTTTTAAACTAGTAATTATTGCTTTTCCGGAAAGGCGAAAATACTATCTTCTATTTCGGGGTTTATTTTAATATCCTTAATTGTGATCTCAGTTTCTCCAGGCATTTCCTTTACACCATTTTTTATTGAAAATGCAAAGAATATTCCGTCTACCTCTTGATAGTCACTATATTTAGCAATTACGGTCATTCCTTTTCCCGGACCTGAGGTAATTTCAGTCTCCATAACTATAGGAACAAAATTTTCAGTATCGAAGTAATAATAGCTTACATCATCGGCCTCAACACCATCAACCATAATAGGTTCTTTAACCAATTTAATTTTGAAGGTCTCAGTACCTTCAATAGTTTCTTTTCCAATTAATTCTGCAGTATACCCTTTCTCCTTGTAGTTCAATAGTGGATCAGGGAAATCATTTAAGTTCTTTTTGAAATTTTCTGTTGACTCCGCATCGCTTTTCTCAGCAGCCATGGTCATCTGATTCGTATTCCACAAGGTTTCTCCATCGAAAACTTCCTGAAAGAAAGACTGTCCTTGAAAGTCACCTCTCGACATAGTTTTACCACTTTTGGTGTCTATTTTGATAATTGGAATCATCATTCCTTGCATATTAAGCTGTCCAGAATATTCTAGAGCTTCCAAGTTTTCCCAATTCGCTTTTCCGCCCGTATTTTCGAAGTAATTGGCGATAATTTCATCGGCCGATTGAGCAATTATTGAGGATGAGCCGATTAAGAGAAAGGCTATAAGTACTAAGTTATTTTTTTTCATGAGTTAAGATTAATTGTTTAACGTAAAAGTAAGTCTCAAAACGGACTATTATGTTACAATCTTCTTAAAATTTTCCAAGCTTGAATAATATGATTCTTATTACGGAAAGCTCTATAGACACTAAGTTTAAGACTAAAACAGCCTAATAGAGAAAATGACCTACTTTAATTTTTCTAAGTCCTTTCCAGTAGGTGATTCGAAAATTTCTAGTCCGAAATAGGGGAGAGCGGCAATGAGATGATCAAAAATATCTGCCTGAATATGCTCGTAATTTTCCCAATTTTTATCGTAGCTAAAGCAGAATATCTCTAAGGGTAAGCCTTTATCTGTTGGTGCTAAATGACGAACCATTAAAAAAAGATCTTTATTGATTGCCTGGTTTTCATGTAGAAATGCATCGGCGTATTTTCTAAAAACCCCTAGATTGGTTTGATTTCTTCCATTGATTAACAGATTTTTATCTGCTTCAGTTTGAGTATTCACACGATCAACTTCTTTCTCGCGATGTTCAATATATGGTGCAATTAGCTGAATTTTTTTTAGTTCTTCTAATTCTTCCGAAGATAAAAACTTTACAGAATTCTGCTTTATCCACAAAGACCTCTTAATACGTCTTCCTTTAGATTCCTGCATACCTCTCCAGTTTTGGAACGAATCTGCAATTAAACTATAGGTAGGAATCGTGGTGTAGGTATTGTCGAAATTCTGAACCCTCACAGTTGCAAGATTGATCTCGGTAACATAACCATCGGCGCCATAAGTACTAAAAGTAATCCAATCTCCAATGCGAACAATATCATTCACAGAAACCTGAATACTTGCTACAAAACCAAGAATCGTATCCTTAAATATAAGTAGTAAAATGGCAGAAGCAGCTCCAAGTGTTCCTAAACTAACGATAGAATAACCGGTTAAGATGCTAATAATTAAAAAGATAGCAATTCCCCAGCCAAAGATCATTAAAACCTGAACATAACTTTGTAAAGGCTTATCGTGGAATTCTTCTTTAGTTTGAAGGTAGTTCCTTATAGATCTTAAAATACTTCTTAAAATGAAAACGAAGAGAACTATTACTCCAATGTCAATTGTCCCTAAAAGAAACTTAGCAATGACAGGATACTCAATAAAAATAACAGGAATTAAATACCAGACAATAGCAAACGGCACAAAATGCGCAACGTATTTGGGAAAGTTGCTGAGTACGAGAAAATCATCTAAAGTTGTTTTTGTGCTGTGGCTAAAAGCCTTAAATGATTCAACAACAATCTTCTTACAAATGAAATCAATAATGATCACAGCAATAATTAGAACGATACAATTGATTACTACATTTAGGAAAATAGCAAGATCATTGTTCATGCCCGAATCAAGAAATAATTCCTGAAACCAACAACTGTAATATTTAAGGATTTCTGAACCCATTATAGATAGTTGCGTTCAACATAAAAAGGCCCGAAAGGAATAACAGAACATAATACGGCAATGATTAGTTTTTTAATATTCCAATTGAGTTTTTGAGAAACATAAACGGCGCCGGCTATATACAAAAGGAATAAAACCCCATGTGCCATGCCAACGACACTCACCATCTTTGGAAGTTCCCAGATATATTTTAATGGCATTGCAATCCCTAAAAGCACCAAAAAGGAGATAGCTTCTAATGTGCTAATGATCTTAAATGTCTTGATAGTCTTTTCCAATATGCTATATTTTGAAGCAAATATACGGTAAGAAGTGTAGTAGTATAATTTTTTAGAAAATTTTATGCGATTAGGATGTATTTAAATAAAGGTAGAATTATCTTTAAGGTAAAATCTGCACATTAATGAATTTACAAAATCAATCACCCACGGAAACCATAATATCATCCGTTGAAAATTATTATAATGAGTTTTTACAGGTGCTTCCCAGGATTGCTTTGGGGATACTTATAATTGTCATCGGATTTCTAATTTCACAACTCATTACGAATATATATAAAAAGAGAATCCTTAAAAAGGCTGAAGACCCTTTGATGTCAAGGTTTCTGGCCCAGGCTGTTAAAACAGTACTGATTCTGATTACCATAATGCTTGCCTTACAAGTTGCCGGTTTGAGTGGGGTCGCTACAGGGATATTGACCGCCGCCGGTGGAGCTGCAATTGTCCTGGGTTTTGCGTTTCAGGATATAGGTAAAAATTTTCTGGCAGGTATTATTCTTGCGTTTAACCGACCTTTTAACATTAATGATACCATTAAAATTGATGATATCTTCGGAAGGGTAAAAGCACTTAA
Source organism: Ulvibacter antarcticus (assembly GCF_003688405.1). Lineage (GTDB taxonomy): Bacteria > Bacteroidota > Bacteroidia > Flavobacteriales > Flavobacteriaceae > Ulvibacter > Ulvibacter antarcticus. The sequence continues at coordinate 352,748 of NZ_REFC01000012.1, read as the reverse complement.
TTTTCGGTATTCACATATTAAGACCTTCGACGGAAGGGATATTTATATACCCAACAGTGATGTACTAACAAAACCGGTCGAAAATTACACTGCCGACGGATTCTACCGTGTGGATTTTGTGGTTGGTATAGGCTATGAGGACAATATCGAAGCCGCCAAAATACTGATTCAATCGGTACTGGATAATGAAGCTGAAATAATTAAGGATGACATACATCAAAATTTTGTAATTGAGGATGAATTGGCTGCGAGTACCGTAAATTTAAAAGTGTTTTTCTGGGTCGATACCGTAGATTATAGAAGAGCTTCGAGAGTGCTAAGAGGGATGGTAATGAGAAAAGTAAAAGAAGCTCTGGCAGCAAAAGACTTTAATTTGCCTGCAGATATTATGGAGTTGAAGATTTACAGAACAGAAGAAGATATTCCTTTAAAACTTAGAAAAGATCCTAGAGATAGAGAACTAGACTCAAAACAATAATAGTATGAAAAATTATAAACCTACTACTTATAATTCGGTTTCTCCCTGTTTTATTATACTCTTTGAAAAGTGTAGGGAGATAAAATAATATAAAGATTTTTCTGGTCTCAATCGTTACATGGTAGCGGTTCATTTAAAGTAGGGTAGGACCAGTTTTTTCTGAAGCTGTAGTGCCACCATTCGGTACGTACGGTTTTGAAACCTACTTTTCGCATTCCATCTATGAGTAGCTTTCTATTTGCCATAATTTCTTCTGAAAAATTGAAGTTATCTATATGAGAAGCCCTTCCGAAGAAATCGTAATCACTACCCATATCCACAAAACAACCATCTAAAGTTTCTATAGTCATGTCGATTGCTGCGCCTTTGTTATGAATAGAACCATTCCCATAAGGATTGGCAACATAGGTAGGTCTCGGGACTTTGGCCCACATCTTCTTTTGAACATCTAACGGACGATAGCAATCATACAACCGTATTCTATAGCCCAATTCACAGAAATATTGGTTGGCTTCCAATAATGCTTCAGCTACTTCGGGCTGCAGCAAACAAACGGCACAATCGTACAAAGTTTCTTTTATGAAGTTATTGGGCGTTGCATAACGTATTTCATAAGAAAATTCCGAAGAGAGAGTCGCAATATTTACCAGCGTATTCTGTGCGTGAGCTTCCGAAGAAAAAAAAGAAAAAAAGACTATAAAACTAAAAGTGAGTCGTAATCGCATGTGTAAATTTAGTATTATTTTAGGAAGAAAACCTCTGCCACTTTGTAACTTTGGATAAAGAAGTTGATAACCGCTAAATCAAGTGTTTATTGCTAAAAATTAGTGCTAAATGGTAATTACATAATAAAAAAACAAAAATATAATGAGTTCACTACGATCAAAAGTAGCCTTAATAACAGGTGGTACCAAAGGAATAGGATACGGAATTGCTGAAAGTCTTTTACAATGCGGAGTATATGTCGCAGTGACAGGAAGAACGGAAAAATCGGCAAAAGAGGCGGCAAAACGTTTAAACGAATTTAGTAATGATTCGGTTCATGCAATAGGTATTGCGGCAGATGTAAGAGATTATAAAAGTCAGGAAAATGCTGTGAAACAGGTCATAGCCGAATTTGGAAAATTGGATGTGGTAATTGCAAATGCAGGTTTAGGACATTTTGGTTCCATACAAGATCTTACAATAGAACAATGGCAAGAGACTATTGACACAAATTTAAGTGGGGCTTTTTACACATTAAAGGCGTCTGTAGATGAAATTATTAAAACCAAAGGCTATTATATTAGTATTTCAAGTCTGGCGGGCACTAATTTCTTTGCGGGAGGTAGTGCTTATAATGCTAGTAAATTCGGACTTACAGGATTTACGCAGGCCGTGATGCTAGATCTTCGGAAACACGGGGTTAAGGTGAGCACTATTATGCCGGGCTCGGTTTCAACACATTTTAATGGCAATAGTCCCAACGAAAGTGACTCATGGAAAATTCAGAGCGAGGATATAGGGGAATTGGTTGTAGATCTTTTAAAAATGAACCCCAGAACATTGCCTAGTAAGATAGAAGTGAGACCATCGATGCCACCTTCTAAATAGAATTATCAATCAGTAATCAAGAGAGTCTACCCAGTTTATAGCATCGTCTAAGCTGTTGAACTTGCGAAATTTAATATGATTAAAAACCATTTCCAGGATCACATTCATAATGCCTAATTTATTATACGCCACTATTGCGATTGCCTCAAGATGGTGGCGTTCCTTATAGAAATTAAGCCAATCTTGCGCTTTGAGTGTATATTCATTTACTCTGTTGGAAATATAGGTAACTTGAATGTCATCACCGTAATGCTCGTAAGCAAGACTAATTACCTCTTTTGCAACTTCCCAAGTAAAGTGAATCCCGGTTTTGTTTTCAGCAACAATGAATTTTTTGAAAAAGTAATAGTTGCCAGAGTCTAGAACGACTTTTCTTTCATAACTATCCTTGTATTTAGAGTCTTCAACGCGCATGGTAGTCCTTTCTAAAATAGAGATTAAAGGTACGCTATTTTTCAATTGGATAAAAAAAATGCGACTCTTTTAGGAGTCGCATTCTTCGTATAGTTGTTTTCTTAAAATGTATAAAAAAACAGCGTTGTTATCTACAATATTGTACTTAATTGCAAAGTCTTAGTTCGCAGAAAGAAGCGCAAGGAATTTATCAAGATTAGGTAAAATAACTATTCTTGTACGTCTGTTAACAGAACGACCTTCTTTGCTGTCATTTTCAGTTAGGGGATGGTAACTGCTTCTTCCAGCCGCTATTAATTTTTCCGGAGCAACACCATACTTGTCCTGCAACGTTCTAATAACAGCAGTTGATCTCTCAACGCTCAATTCCCAGTTGTCCTTAATATAAGCACCCGGCTTTACAGTTTGAGCATCAGTATGACCTTCTACCATAACTTCTAAAGCAGGCTCACTATTAATTACATTCGCCAAACGCTCTAATAAATTGTTAGCTTTTGGATTTACTTTATAGCTTCCGGAATTAAACAATAGCTTGTCAGAAATAGTAATCATTACTACTGTCTCGTTAATGTCGATTTTAATGTCGTCTTCCTGACCATCTGCGATTAGACTACTATCTAAGTTTTTCTTAAGGTTATAAGATACGATTAGATTCATAGAATCCTGAAGCGTTTGAGCCTTCGCTAATTCGTTTTGATCAACATTTGCTAAAGCTTGTTTCATTTGCTCTTTATCATTGTTAGATAGAACAACATTTCCATGCTTTTGTAAACGTTCGTTGCTAAGATTGGTTAAATCTTGATTTACGGTTGAAAGGGATTGAATTTTTGCATTGTAGTTGGCAACGCGTTCTTCAATTTTGGCAAGCTTTCCTTCAATTTCTTCTTTCTCCAATTGAGTTTTAGAAAGAGTAGAACGAGTGTCGTTATACTGTCCTTCTAGTTCAACATATTTCTTTTTTGAAACACAAGAAACAGTAATGAATGATCCTGCTAATAGCGTTAATACGATTAATTTTTTCATTGTAATTAAATTTAGGTTTGTCATGCAAATATATTTGCTTCCTAAAGAGTAATTACAACACGTCTCTTATAGTTTTGTTAAATAAGATGTTAGAGTGTTAGATTACGTTAAAAATGTAAGAAACCCCCTATTTTTTAATAAAAACAGAGGGTTTACATTTTATATTATTTCGAAAAAAGTCTAGCCTAAATAGTTTTTTAGGATATGGCTCTTCGATTGTTGTCTAAGACGTCTAATTGCTTTTTCACGAATCTGACGCACACGCTCACGGCTTAAATCGAAAGTGTCTCCAATTTCCTGAAGTGACATGGCCGGTTGACCACTCAATCCAAAACTTAGTTTTACTACATCTGCCTCTCTTGGAGATAGAGTATCTAAGGCACGTCCAATTTCTATTCGAAGCGAATCCTGCATCAATTCTCGATCCGGATTTGGTGACTCACCCGAACTTAAAATGTCATATAAATTATTATCGTTTTCACCTTCTTGAAAAGGAGCATCCATCGATAAACTTCTGCTTGAATTTTTAAGCGCTTGTTTTACATTGCTAATAGACATATCAACTTCACGTGCAATCTCTGAAGCAGAAGGTACTCTTTCGTGTACCTGCTCCAAATGAATAGCAGCTTTTCTAATCTTGTTGATATCTCCAATTTTGTTTAGTGGTAAACGAACCACTCTGGACTGTTCTGATATGGCTTGCAAAATCGACTGACGAATCCACCATACGGCATAGGATATAAACTTAAATCCTCTTTTTTCATCAAATCGACTGGCTGCTTTTACCAATCCAACATTTCCCTCATTAATAAGATCCGACAGGGTTAGTCCTTGATTCTGGTACTGTTTGGCAACAGAAATCACAAATCGTAAATTCGAACGGGTTAGTTTGTCTAACGCCTCCTGGTCTCCTTCACGAATTCTCTGGGCTAACTCAACTTCTTCTTCTGCAGTTATCAATTCAATCTTACTAACATCTTGTAAGTAGCTGTTTAAAGATTTTGTTTCTCTGTTGGTAACCTGCTTCGTGATCTTGAGTTGTCTCATATATTTTCCTGATTTTTTTAGGTACTAATTTTTAATAACCCTCCATAGTAGTTCTTTGAAACTACAATTCCTAATTCTTAACACTATTTGTGAATTATTTTTTGTAAAAAGCCGTAATTTTCTGTTTTATAAGGATAAACCATGTTTAAAAAAGTAAAATTCCTACATATTTTAGTGCTTAACTTTCTTTTTATACTAAAGGGAACGGCGCAAATACCAAAAGAAGTACCACATCCCAACAATAATTCTCCAGTTGATTTTAGCAAAACAGAAGATATCATCATCTATATCGTTCTTCCGGTCATTTTTATTGTGTTGTATTTTATTAGTAGAAAGTATCGTCATAAAAAAAAGGAAAACTCTAATTAGCTTAGCTTTTTATTTTTTGATCTGATTCTATAATAGAGGAATAAAATAAAGTTGAAATTATGAAACCAAATACGCTACTTAGAATAACATTTGTTATTTCCCTTTTATTTTATTCAATTTTCGGTCATTCACAACAATTGATCTATAGTAAGGTGAAGGTACAATTAGAAAATTCCCTCCAAATGGAACAATTGATTTCATTGGGCTTAGATATTGACCATTATGAAGGTGATACACAAAATGGAATTTCGTTCTATGTTAATCCATCCGAATTAGAAATGCTGACAACTTCCGATTTTACTTTTGAAATTACTATCCCGGACTTCAATGCTTATTATAAGCAACAGCAACTTCTTGATTTGGAAAAGAGCAGCAATGTTACAAAATCGGAATTTACGGCCAATGGATTTGATTTTGGATCAATGGGAGGATATTATACCTATGATGAGATAGGGGCTAAGTTGGATGAGATGAGACAGGATTTTCCAAACCTAATAACTGCAAAAACGAGTATTGGTCTTAGTTACGAAGGGCGTGAAATTTGGATGGTAAAAATTTCTGATAATCCCGACAGTAACGAAGGAGAATTAGCGGCTTACTTTGACAGTTTACATCATGCCCGAGAGCCTTTGTCTATGGCGACCAATATAAATTATATGTTTTGGCTTTTGGAGAATTATGCAACCAACCCTCAGGTGCAATATCTTATTGATAATCGCGAACTATATTTTGTGCCTGTGGTGAATCCAGATGGATATGTTTATAATGAACAGACCAATCCCGATGGTGGAGGGCTTTGGCGTAAAAACCGGAACGTAAACAGTGGAGGGTGTATGGGAGTAGATCTCAATAGAAACTACGGATTTGAATTTGCTCAGAACGGCTCCTGTGCTAGTAACAATGAATGCTCAGCTGCTTATCATGGAACCGGTCCATTTTCAGAACCTGAAACTATAGCGGTTCGCGATTTAATTGCGTTGATTCAACCCAAGACATCATTTTCGATCCATTGTTATGGTGGAAAATTTATAATGCCTTATGGAAACGTTACTCCACCGGATTTTGAAATATATGCTGAATGGGCTTCCTCTTTTTTAAGTGAGAATAATTACCCTTATGGAAGTGCATTAGAAATGGTTGGGTATAATGCTTGTGGTACTGCCATTGACTATTATTACTCAGAAGGAGTTTACAGTTGGACACCTGAACTTGGATTAAGTGGATTTTGGCCTCCACAAAGTCAGATTTTCGATTTAGTAGACGAAAATGTATACCCTATGTTTTATCAGTCCTGGATTGCCGGTGCCTATCTAGACGTACAATCTCATAACCAAATTGGTGTTGCCTTGCCTGGATCTAGTTTTGAGCTGGTCGTAGAAGTTAAAAATGTTGGAGTAGGAGCTGCTTCATTAAATTCTGAAGTAGTTGTGCAATCTTCAGTTTCCGGTGTTTCTGTTTCTCCTGTGGTTGCCTATGGTGATATTGCTGCAAGGACCAGACAGGATAATAATTCTGCCCCATTTGTAATTACCGTAGATCCTACTTTTTCAGACACTTCTTTTAATTTAATTATTAGTACACTTCAGGAAGGAGTGGAAAATGAAACTTCAGAAATTATTATAAATATTGGGGAGAAAGATGTTTTATTTTTCGATGATAGTGAAAGCGGCAATCTTTATTGGACGGCTTCCGGTGTTGGTGTTGATTGGGGGGCCATAGATGATGATTCGTATAGCGGTATAGGCTGTCTTGGTGATTCAAATGACGGAACTTACGCCACTTTTACGCAGAATTATTTTGAACTTAACGAAATATTCGATTTGACTTCTACCTCATTTCCTGGAATATCATTTATGGCGAAATATTCTTTAGGAGATGGAGACTTACTGCGCTTTCAGATTTCTACAGACAGTGGGACTTCATGGCAAAATATGACGACATTTACCCTTAGCGAGCGTTGGAAACAGCAATTCGTGGATCTTTCAGATTATACAAGTGAAAATAATGTTAGATTTCGTTTCTATTTAAACAATGTTAATAACTCCTCTTCCGATGGTTTTTATTTTGATGATTTTGAAGTGGCGGATTACGACTCAAATCTTTTAGACTCGATTAATTCTGAAAACCTTTCCGAAGTAATAATAACACCAAATCCGTTTTATGATAGTTTTGTTATTGAAGGATTGATTTCAGAAAATAGTACAGTTGAAATGTACGATATAAACGGACGTAAATTAAGGGCTGAATTCATTTATAATGAAAACACAATTAGCTTTAATCAACTGGAAACATTAGCCCCGGGCGTTTATTTTTTGAAGATCCAAAACAATAAGGGTAGCCATATTGTAAAGAAAATGCTCAAAAATTAAAATGATTGTTCTTGGTTATGTTTCTTCGGAAGGAATTTCAGAAAGAAATAATAAACGCCAATTCCTTATAATTATATGTTAATGATGCGTTTGGTGCAATTGTTGTATACTAAGTTTGAACAAAATAATTTAAATGAACAAGCAGCTTTTCACCACATATTTTCTTGTTGTCCTTTGTATGCATGCCGGTTTTGCCCAAATTGATAATCCCAGCAATAATTCAACGCGTTTTGAACAAACTGAAAATGATGTTGTAGCTCCAAATGGCTTTGAGCTACCCGCATCAAAAATGCCGAGCTTAACGACGCCAGATAATAAATACAATCCTAATAATCTTCCCAAGCTAGGAAAAGAAGAAGAGAAAGATTTTAGTATGGATGGAGATGATGGGCTAATAAAGGACAATAAAAGCAACAAAGCGCCTAAATACTTTACTAAAGATACAGAGGCAAAAGAAGAATACGGGAAAGATCAATATTTAGGAGATCTTATTACGGGCGCTAGTTATGTAAATGTCGTATATCGCGACCATGAATATGTAGACGGCGATCGCATTCGTGTTTTTGTGAATGATGATGTAGTACAAAGTGATATTTCCTTAGATAGCACCTTTAGAGGTTTCGATCTTAATCTACAGAAAGGCGCAAATAAGATTGATTTTATGGCGCTCAATCAAGGAGAGTCGGGACCTAATACTGCCGAGCTACATGTCTATGATGATAACGGTATTCTTGTCTCTGCTTATAAATGGAATTTACTTACCGGAAACAAAGCAACTGTTGTAATTATTAAGGATTAGAGAGTTAAAGCCGCAAAATTTTAAATGTAAAATGTAAATTGGAAGGGGATAACACTTCTTACATTAGTTAAAATTAAAATGTAAAGCTAGTTTTACAAAAAAATAACTATATTTGTCATTATGATAAATAAACTTGTTATTATGAAACAAACAAAAGACTGTAATCGGGATGAACTAAAGATTAATAGACTACTACGCTTTCGATTGCCAAATGTCTATAAAAAGATTGGCTGGGTATTGTTCTTTATAACTTTCGCAACTATATTATCAACAAAGTTTTTTGAAGGAGATCTTGAAGTATTAAAAATAGTACTTCGTAAAATAATGTTAGTTACTTTATTAATTGTTGTGTTATCCAAAGAGAAAATTGAGGATGAAATGATTACTAATTTCCGAGCGAAATCGTTTTCTGTAGCATTTATAGTAGGAGTGTTTTATGTGTTATTACAGCCTGTAGTAAATTTTATAGTGGCTTTGATATTAAGCGAGGATAAACCCATTTTCGAAAACCTGGGCGACTTTCAAATTCTATGGTTTATGTTGATCGTTTATCTAACGGTTTTCTGGGTATTAAAAAGGAATGCATAATGAAGAACACACTTAAAGTCGAACGTGCTATTTTGAATCTTACACAGGAAGAGTTAGCTCAAAAGATCGGCGTTTCCCGACAGACCATAAATTCGATTGAGACCAATCGCTTTGTGCCTTCTACCTTATTGTCCTTAAAACTTTCAAAAGTCTTTGGCAAGCAGGTAAATGAATTTTTTACTTTGGAACTAGAGGATTAGTTTTTTCTGAAAACCTTAACGATTAAAGGCCATTATTTTCAAACAGAAAGTAATGGCTTTCTTGTATCTTTGCAACTATTTTAAAAGCTTCAAAATAGCATCAAATTCATGCAGCACTACGCCCAAAAAAATACTTCAGAAGAAAAAAAGAAACCGAATGTCACCTTAGGCAAGGCTTTTAAAACCATTATCTGGCCACGCCGAAACCTAGTCCTTATCGGACTTATACTTATTGTGATCAGTCGTTTGTCGAGTTTAGTACTGCCTTGGAAAAGTAAGGCTTTACTGGATGATGTGATTCCAAACCGGGATTTTGATCAATTGTATAGTTTGCTTACGATCGTAGGAATAGCGATACTTTTACAAGCCGTTACTTCATTTTTGTTAACCCGTATTTTAAGTGTACAAGCACAGTATTTAATATCTGAATTACGTGCCCAAGTACAGAAAAAAGTGCTTTCGCTTCCTATCAGCTTCTTCGATAATACCAAATCGGGCGCTTTGGTTTCCCGGATTATGAATGACGTAGAAGGGATTCGAAACCTTATTGGAACCGGATTAGTACAATTAGTAGGAGGGACGATTACCGCAGTAATTTCATTGGTTTTATTGCTGAAAATTAGTTGGACTATGACTTTATTCGTTCTTGTACCTGTTTCTATCTTCGGAATTGTGGCTCTTAAGGCTTTTAAATATATCCGTCCTATCTTCAGAAAACGTGGGGTTATCAATGCCGAAGTCACCGGAAGGCTTACTGAAACTCTCGCCGGTGTGAGGGTGATTAAGGGATTTAATGCTGAAGCACAGGAGAACGCTGCCTTCGAAAAAGGCGTGGATCGATTGTTTCAGAATGTAAAAAAGAGTTTAACGGCTACTGCCATAATGACGAGTACTTCTACCTTTTTATTAGGATTGGCATCAACTGGTATCATGGGAATCGGAGGTTACTACATCATGCAAGGTACATTGACAACAGGAGATTTTATATCGTTTACATTATTATTAGGATTTATGATCGCGCCCATCGTGCAAATGAGCAATATTGGGAGTCAGTTAACCGAGGCACTGGCCGGACTGGATCGTACCGAAGAACTCATGAACATGGAGCCCGAAGCTGATGAAGAAAATAGAACAATTGTTTTAGAAGAATTTAAGGGAAATATAAAGTTCGACGATGTTTCTTTCTCCTACGAAAAAGGGAAGGAAGTACTGCATAACATTACTTTTGAAGCGCCCGCAGGCTCGGTGACCGCTTTGGTAGGAAGTTCAGGTTCCGGGAAATCTACGATTGCAGGTTTATCGGCTAGTTTTTTAAATCCGAAGTCAGGGAAGATCACGATCGATGGTCACGATATTTCTAAGGTGGATCTTAATAGCTTCAGAAAACATCTCGGGGTTGTTTTGCAGGATGAATTCTTATTTGAAGGTACAATCAGGGAGAATATTATGTTCCCGCGACCGAATGCTTCCGAAGAAAGATTACAAATAGCAGTAAAGGCAGGTTATGTAAATGAATTCACCGATAGATTCGACGACGGTCTTGAAACGCTTATAGGCGAAAGAGGAGTGAAGCTTTCTGGAGGTCAACGGCAACGTATTGCTATAGCGAGAGCGGTATTGGCAGATCCTAAAATTGTAATTTTAGATGAAGCAACTTCAAATCTCGATACTGAAAGTGAGGCGTTAATTCAAAAAAGTTTGGCGGAGTTAGTGAAAGACAGAACAACGATTGTGATTGCACACCGTTTGAGTACAATTCGAAGGGCAGATCAGATTTTAGTGATAGAGTCCGGTAAAATTGCGGAACGAGGAACGCATGACGAATTGATCGCTTTGCAAGGCAGGTATTACGAGTTATATACCTATCAGGCGAAAATTTAAGAACTATAGTTTGACCGAACTTTCAACAACGGCCTTGATGCTCTCAATTTCCCGTACTTGACCAACATCCAGCCCATTAAGTTTTAAGTTTCCAACACGCACTCTAACCAATCGAAGTGTTGCGAAACCTACGGCAGCGGTCATTTTGCGCACTTGCCGAAATTTACCTTCGTTAATTGTAATTGAGATCCAGGAAGTAGGACCATGTCTGTCATCCCTTATTTTTCGGCCTCTTTCGGGAAGGTTAGGAGAGTCGATTTTATGAACCTTTGTCGACCTTGTTATATATTTCTCGCCTTCAATACCTATTTCCACTTCATTTTGTAATTGTTCAATAGCTTCGGAAGTAATGCTGCCATCGACTTGTGCGTAGTACTCTTTTTCAACTTTCCGACTATTAATGAGTGTGCTTATTTTTCCTTCCGTAGTAAGCAATAAAAGTCCTTCACTCTTTTCATCCAAACGTCCAATTGCCATAGTGCCTTCAGGAAAGTCGTAAAGCTCACCCAGAAACTTCTTAGATCGCGCCTTAGAGTCGTTGGTGATAAACTGACTTATATAGCCATAAGGCTTAAAGAGCATAAAAAGGCGATAGTTTTCGACAGACATTTATTGGATTTACAGGTTTTCAGAATTAATTACTACAAAACTACATAATTAAGCTTCTCATAAACGCTATTTTGTGCATTGCATCTTAATTATATGTACCTTTACCAAAATTTAAAAAAACAAAACAGTAAATGGCAGGATCACAAGAGACCTACGGTAAAAAAGAACGCGAAAAGAAAAAACTTAAGAAGCAGGAAGAAAAAAGAAAGAAAGCAGCCGAGCGTAAATTAAACTCAAAAGGCGGCGGACTAGAAAATATGCTTGTTTATGTAGACGAATATGGACGTTTTACCGATACACCACCAGACCCATCTCAGAAGGTAAAAGTGGATGCTGAAGATATTGTGATTGGAATTCCTAAAAAAGAGGATGAAGAGCCCGTAGATCCAATACACAAAGGAAAAGTTGATTTTTTCGACAGTTCTAAAGGCTTCGGATTTATAATCGACGAGTTAGATTCAGAACGTTATTTTGTACACGTTAGTGGAACTACTGAAGATATTGCCGAAGGTGATAAAGTAAGCTTTGAACTTGAAAGAGGAATGAAAGGCTTAAACGCAGTCCGCGTAAAGAAAATCTAGTAAAAATACATGTCAACATTTCTCGAATTGGGAGTCCGAAAGGATTTCATAAAATCGCTGAACGAACTCGGAATTAAAACACCGACAGAAATTCAGGAGATTGCTATTCCTATATTATTAAGTTCTAATACCGATTTGATTGGTCTGGCACAAACCGGAACCGGTAAAACAGCGGCTTTTGGATTACCTTTGTTGCATAAAATCGATCCGGAAAACCCGAATATTCAGGCTCTTATTTTAGCGCCTACTAGAGAATTGGTACAGCAAATTCAGAAGCAACTTTTTAAATTCACAAAGTATTGCGATTATAAGATCTTTTCTGAAGGAGTTTATGGTGGTGAGAAAATTGACAAGCAGATAAATAACCTGAAACGTACCACACACATTGTGGTGGCAACTCCGGGAAGATTGTTGGATCTAATTGAACGAAAAGATATCAATATTAAGAATATTTCTACTTTGATATTGGACGAGGCCGACGAGATGTTAAGTATGGGATTTAAGGATGATCTCAATCGGATTTTAAAGTATACCAGCGGAACACGAAATACCTGGCTATTTTCGGCTACTATGCCGGAAGAGATTAAGAAGATTGTTAAGACATATATGACGGTTGATGCGCCTAGAATCGAGGGAAATAAGGACGCCTTGGTAAATGCAAACATCACACACCAATATATCACCACAACCATTAAAGATAAAACTGAAATCATTTCGCGCTTACTTCAAAGTCAGGGACTGCAAAGAGGTATCATATTTTGCAGAACCAAGGCTGGCACTCAGAATCTTACTACTGCCTTAAAAGACAACGGTCATTCGGTGGAAGCTTTGGAAGGCGATATGCAACAGAAAGAGCGTGATAAGGTGATGCGGGCTTTTAAGAATAAGAGTTTACAATTTTTAATCTCCACTGATGTATCGGCGCGAGGAATTGATGTAAATAATTTAGCTTTTGTAATTCATCATCAGTTGCCTGACCAAATCGATTACTACACACACAGAAGTGGTAGAACGGCCAGAGCCGGTAAATCCGGAGTTTCCTTGGCTCTGATTATACCAGGTGAAGAAAAGAATATTCGCGAGTTGCGTCAAACATTGGGTATTCAATTTAAAGAGGTGTTTCTTTAAAAAGGATTTCAATCACAGAGATAAACAGTATGGATAAAAGCTAAGTTTCACCTTTCTGTTAGCTTTCAGATTCAATTTCATTAGCCACAGCCTGTACTTCATCCAGAACTCTCAATAAATTACCACTCCAAAGTTTTTCTATATCCGCTTCAGAATAACCTCTTTTTACTAGTTCGAGCGTAACATTAAATGTTTCCGAAGCATCGCTCCAACCTTCAATTCCACCACCTCCGTCAAAATCGGAGCTAATGCCAACATGGTCAATTCCAATTTTTTCAACTAAATAATCGATATGATCAACAAAGTCGGAAACATCTACAGCAGGAGGGAGGCCGGTCATTGTAGCTAATTTCCTTTTCTGTATTGGCCTCATTTTCCCTAAGAATTCAAAATATTTTGCGATCTCTTTCGGAGGTAAGGCCATAATTTCCTTTCGCGCCAACCATTTTATTCCCATAGAGTCTGCAATTTCTTTTCCAATTTCATTTTCGACCTTAGCACGAGTCTCGTATTTCTCTGTGTTTAAATAAGAAGTGAAGGCTACAGTTTGTACAACACCTCCGTTTTCCTTCATCCATTGTAATTGCTCATCGTCCAGATTTCTACTGTTATCACATAATGCTCTGGCGGAAGAATGAGATGCAATAATTGGTGCTTTACTTAATTCGATCATTTGTCGCATGGATTCTTTTGAAGGATGAGAAACATCGATCATCATTCCAACACGGTTCATTTCGGTAACTACTTGTTTACCTAATTCGCTGAGCCCATTGTGTAGCCAAACTCCAACTTCTTCGCCGGTATTACTATCGCACAACTGACTATGGCCGTTATGAGAAAGTGACATATATCGTCCGCCAAGATCGTAGAATTTCTGAACATTCGAAATATCCAATCCTACAGGATAACCGTTTTCAATACCTATCATTGCTACTTTCTTTCCGGATTTTATAATTGTTCTAAGCTCTTCGGAAGTGGTAGCTAATGCAATTTGATCGGGCGCGATATCTTCGGTGAGTTTGTGAATAGCTTCAAATTTCGACATTGCATTTTCGTACGCTTTTGCATAACCATCTGCATTTAGCTCTCCTTGTCCGGTATAAACTATGAACCAGGCAACATCGAGACCTCCTTTCTTCATTTTTGGTAGAGTCACTTGATTTTCAAGATCCTGTGTGTAATTTATAGAGTCTGTAAAATTCTTTACGTTAATATCGCAATGTGTATCCAATGTGATTACTCTATCGTGGATTTCTTTAGCTTTTGAAATAATATCTGCTTCAGTCATAGCGGTATTTTCGGTTTTCTGTTTGCAAGAAATTGTGACCAATGAAACAATTAAAAGCATGATTAGGGTTCGATAACTTTTCAGAAAAGAACGAGAGAAATAAAAACATTTTAAAACTGTGTTGATTTTCATTGTGGCTAGTTGTTGAGATTATGCTACCAAATATACTCTAATTATACCAATCCAAGTATTCCACTAACAGTAGACAGCTTGGTGGAATGTACATTGAAGTATCAAGTTGAAGCACCTATGTAATTTTGTGGATCACAGCTTTTTCCTGTCTATAAACAGGCTTTTTCCTGTGTAAAATCGGGGCGTAAGTCGTTTGTATTCAGGGTGTTTGTTGTTGGTAGAATTAGATTTGGAGCATATTTTTGACAATAGAAAACCACAGTAGTGGAAATGTAACTTTAAATTTTACTGTCATGAAAAATTATAACGAACAAAACTTAGAAGAAAAAGACATCTTATTTCAGTTTGAAGATGACTTTGCAGCCGAATCGAATATTTATTTTGAAATTGCTTCGGAAGACTTTCAAAACGAAAACAGCTTCCTACTTGAAGAATCTGAAAATGATAAATCATTACATATGTTCTTTTGGGAAGAAAATGATGAATTTGGAATTTACGATTAAGACAAAAAAAAACTGAATTTTAAAAATTTAAAATTCAGTTTGTCTGATTGTTAGTTAGTTCTTTAAAGAAGGGAACGTCTAAACCTGGGGAATAATGGATCTTTCAGGTTGTTTAGGACGTCTTCTTCAAAATAGGCTAGTAGATCCTGTTTTTGCCATCCAAATTTTCTCTTTTTCTGAAAGTTACTTAACGTTCTCATGGTGGTTGGGTTTAAAGTTATTAGGTCTTAAGGCTATCTGTAGCGTCTTTTTTGGTTCCATTCGTAAGCTTTACTTGTACTTACTCTTTCGATAATTAAATTATTTTTTAATGCGCTCATGATTGTTGTTTTTTGATTGATGAATGAATTGTGATTGATAAATTTTTTCTGAAAGACTATCTATAACGTCTTTTTAAGTTCCATACATAAGCTTTACTTGTGCTTATTCTTTCTGTAATTTGATTGCTGTCTAGAGTTCTCATTGTTTTTGTTTTTTGATTGAGGAATTTTTTCTGAAAGACTATCTATAACGTCTTTTTAGGTTCCATGCGTAAGCTTTACTTGTGCTTATTCTTTCTGTAATTTGATTGCTGTCTAAAGTTCTCATGATTGTTGTTTTTTGATTGTTATACTTAATAGACGAGCGATAGATATAAATGTTACAGTACTATGTAATGCAAAGTACTATTTTAACAATTATTTAACAAACCACTTTGTAATTAAGTTTGAAAGAAAAGTGGATGGAGTAGGGTGCACGAGTATTTTCCACCAAAGTAGAAGTCAAAAAAAACGAAGAGGAAACCACACTAAATAGCACCTCTTCGTTTAAACTAACTAACAATTAAAACTAAAATGAAATTTTAGAATCCCGTTGGGAGCGGCGCAATTCCTGTTTCTGAATTACCCATATCTATACTCATGGCGGTTCTTTCCTTTGTGATAAATCCGTTTCTATAAATAATAAGATTCAAATACATATCTATTGGAGTTCCCGCAAAAACACCGGCAATTCTTGTTCTAAACTCTGAATTATTTACAAAAGCTCTTAGAAACCAAGTGTTTGTTACCGGATTTGCATAGGCATACACTTGAAAACCTTCTACATTATTAGTACTAATATTACTGTAAGCCATAATATCGGTATCATCTGTAACTGCTTCTAAATAATAGAAACCTTGTACCGAGACAATGTATTTGTCTGTAGAAATCTTAGTGTCATAATCATGTAGACCATTCTTTGATAGCCCTCTAAATACAAACTCAGCGTAATTTATCGGACCATATTTACTCACATCAATATCATACCTAACAATATTGTCGGTTGGGGAAACAATAAGTAATTTAGAATTTCTAATTGTGGTGCTTTCACCAGGAGCTTCTAGATAAACACTGCCATCTGTTTTCATGTCACCATTTATATCCAAAGTACTTGCTGGATTCGATTTGTTAATACCAACTTGTCCAAAACAGAAACTGGTTATTAATAATAGTGATATATTGAGCATTGATACTTTCATAGTGTAGGTATTATATTATTCTAAAACTGGGACAGAGGATGCATTTCCTGAATTCGATCCCCCTAGGTCTGTTGTGATTGGGGCTAAATGTTTGTAGTAAGATTTATCGTAAATAATAAGTGTGGCGTGATATGTTACCGATTTTCCTACAGCCAAATCTAAAGTTCTGTTTTTTATTTCAAGATGCCATGTACCTCCACTTTCGAAGGTTCGCACCACAAAATTTCCTATAGATTTTGTTACCGGATCTGGTCCTTTTAATATTGCATCTCCTACATATCTAAAATTCGCTATCCCAACAATATATTTTGAAGAATCATATTGAAGATCCAAATCGGTTAAATTATCAAGAGAGATATTGGTAAATTCATAATTAATCACATTTACAGGTGCTACAGAAAGTGCATCCACATCAAGAACTTTAACTTCACCAGCTGGAGTTGAGTTTGTATTCAAAGCTATGAGTTTGAAATTTTCATCGGTAGGAGAGACAGTACCAAGACTCTTTAAGTAAAATGAATCTTGTACAAGTAAATCTCCACCAACATGTAAATCTGCCGACGGTTTAGTTGTTCCAATCCCAACCTGGGCTATAATTTTAGAACACACTAATAATAAGGTTACGATTATTAATTTTTTCATAGAAGGTAGTATTTAATCGATGATTGGAGATAATGCACTTCCGGTCGATGCGTTTAACATGGGGATATTAAGGCTTCCTAGTTGCTTGGAAAGATCTTTAGAAAAAATCAAGGTAGTGATGGTCCAGGTCCCGATTGCAGATGTATCCTTATTGGCAACCATAGGATAATCCGCGATAATATGCCATTTGTTTCCTTGAATAAAAGTTGCAGTATACGGCAGACTGGAATTGTCTACAGCATTTGAGGAGGTAGAAATTTTCAGTTCAAGGTCGTATGAAGCAGAAAGTACTATTAATACATAATCCTTAGAATCAATTCCAGTGTTAAAATCACGTACCCAATCTAATTCTGGATTTGTAATCACATATTCTTGGATATATCCTAAAGCGGCCCCCGTTGGATTACTTACATCCAGCGATTTTATGTAATTTGAATTATTTTGAATGAGAAAGGTAGAAGTGTCAGCATCAACTAACGGATTTAGAGTCCCAATTTCTAAACTTTCTGAAACTCTTAAATCTCCACCAACTTCTAAAGTTGTTCTTGGAGTTGTAGTATTAATTCCAACTTGAGCAAATGAATGTGTAAATGACCACAATAAGATGGACAGAAAGGAGAATAATTTGTAGGAATAATGAATCTTCATATATGACTAATTTGGGCTCTACAAAGATAATTCTATTTCTGTAACCAACTGTTAAATAAATATTTAGATAATGCTTTTAAACGACTATAGTTTACGCTATGTCGAATAATGTTAATATTCTTTATTTTTTTGTAGGAATTGAAAGCTATTTACTGTGCGAAATACATTACAAATTCTTTTAGATTTTGGCCTCATATTTTCATGAAAAGGGCTTACAATTTCAAAGTATATTTTTGCGTTTTGGAGATGTGGATAAGAACATTTACGTATCCATTTCCGAAGAGAAAAAGATTTTTTTGATTTATATTCTTTAAAAACCCTTTATAGAAACTATCTTTGCACGTCTAAAAAAATTCAATGTCTCAGAAAGATTCAATTTCAGTCCTGGAGGAAACTACTAGTGGTAAAGCTCTTTATAGTTATCAAAAAGGTGCAATCGATAAAATTTTTAAAAGTTTTGAAGATGCCCCGGAAGATTATCACTTGCTTTATCAATTGCCTACAGGAGGAGGAAAAACGGTCATATTTTCTGAAATTGTCCGTCAGTATCTTAAACATCACAATAAAAAAGTTTTAGTGCTTACTCATAGGATTGAACTTTGTAAGCAAACATCAACGATGCTTACCGAGTTTAATGTGGTAAACAAGGTGATTAATAGTACGGCAAATCTCGATGACCAAGCTGACTACAGCTGTTTCGTCGCAATGGTCGAAACACTAAACAATCGATTACAGGACGATAAACTGGATATTTCTGATATAGGTTTAGTGATTATTGATGAAGCACATTATAACTCCTTTACAAAACTGTTTAAGTTTTTTGAGAAATCTTTTCTTCTGGGAGTTACTGCTACACCCCTTAGTTCGAATATCAAGCTTCCCATGAATGAGAACTACGATGATTTAATCGTAGGTGAAAGTATCGAATCCCTAATTGAAAATGAATTTCTATCAAGAGCAGAAGTGTTTTCCTATAATGTAGGCTTAACATCTCTTGAAGTGGGGGCTAATGGTGACTATACAGTGAAATCGTCAGATGATTTGTATATGGGGAATGATATGTTAACTCGTTTACTACAGGCCTATAGAGAGCGTTCCTTCGGAAAAAAGACATTGATCTTCAACAATGGTATCAATACTTCTTTATTTGTATATGACGCATTTAAACACGCAGGATATCCGATAATGCATTTGGATAATACTGCTACTAAAAAACAAAGAAAACACATCCTGAAATGGTTTAGAGATACGCCAGATGCTATTTTAACATCTGTAAGTATCTTAACAACTGGTTTCGATGAACCAACTGTCGATTCTATTATACTAAATAGAGCAACAAAATCCCTTACCTTATATTATCAGATGATTGGTCGTGGATCACGTATTCTGAAAAATAAAAACATTTTCAACGTCATTGATCTCGGAAACAATTTTCATCGTTTCGGACCTTGGGGCGCTGATCTCGATTGGCAAAGAATTTTTAAATATCCGTCGTCCTATCTAGACAGCTTAATGGATGATGATGAACTTGAAAGTCATTTTAGGTATGAAATGCCAGACGAACTAAGAGCCGAGTTTGGAAAATCGAAGGAAGTCTACTTTGATATTAAGAATGCATATACAGAATCGGTTCGAAATGGTGAGACTTCAAAAGTGATACTCGAGCGCTCTATCGACCAGCATGCTTATATCTGTACTGAAAACAGTGAGGATGTCTATGATGCACTGGGCTTGGCGAAAATGCTTGGCGACGACATCGATTTCCGTATTGAACGCTATTCGAAATGCATTAGTAAGAGTACTCATAACTTTATCTCCTGGTTAAAAGACGATTATAGACTTAAACTTCGAAATTATATACGTGAAAATTTCGATAGGATCTTTGAAGAAATTAATGGTCATCCACCTTTGGATTAACATGCGTTAAACCAATGTCATCTATGGCTCAAAAAGATCCTTACGCTTCGCTTCGATATAAAGAATTCAGAGTTTTCTTGTTGGTTCGCTTCGCAATGGTATTTGCATGGACTATGCAATTTGTAGTTATAGAATGGCAAGTGTATTCCCTTACAAAAGATCCATTGTCGCTCGGGATTATTGGACTTATGGAAGTTATTCCGGCAGTTGCCATGGCTTTATTTGCAGGCCATATCGTCGATCAAAAGGAAAAGCGAGGGCTTTTAGTTAAATGCATTCTAGGTTTTTCAATAATAAGTCTTGGACTTTTTTTAATCACCTGGCCCGTATTAGTCGAAGACCTTTCTCTACAAACAATTTTGTATTGTATTTATTTCCTTGTCTTTCTGGGGGGTATTGTTCGTTCCTTTATTGGACCAACCATATTTTCTTTACTTTCTTTATTGGTACCTAAAAGATTATACCCCAATGCGGCAACATGGAGTAGCTCAACCTGGCAAATGGGCGCAGTAATTGGACCCGCAATCGGTGGTTTTGCCATTCATTTTATAGGTGTCCATGGTTCTATGTTTTTAATCTTCGGCTGTTCTTTGATTGCTTTATTAGGTTTGTCACAGATTCCAAAAAAACCGATTTTAAATCCGAATATCGGAGAACCTGTATTTAAAAGCCTAAAAGAAGGAATTAAATTTGTCATGAATACCAAAATTATTCTCGGTGCATTAACACTGGATATGATTGCCGTACTCTTCGGAGGTGCTATGGCCTTATTACCCATATTTGCTCAGGACATTTTACATGTGGGGTCTCAGGGCTTCGGAATTCTTCGTGCAGCCCCGGCAGTTGGAGCCTTAATAATAATGTTTACATCTGCCTATTTCCCGCTAAATAAAAACGCCGGAATGAAATTGTTGATGGCAATCTTCGGATTTGGTGTTTGTATGATCGTTTTCGGACTCTCTTCGGTCTTTTGGATTTCGGTAATCGCTCTATTTTTAAGTGGAGTAACAGATGGGATCTCTATGATTATTCGTCAAACGATACTTCAACTTAGAACTCCGGACGCAATGCGTGGAAGAGTTGCTTCAGTGAATTCAATGTTTGTTGGCTCCTCAAATGAGTTAGGAGCCTTCGAAAGCGGTGTAACAGCAAAATTAATGGGAACGGTGGTTGCGGTGGTATTTGGAGGCACAATGACCTTGATAACCGTTGTAACTACTGGAATTGTATCGCCAACCTTCCGTAAATTAGATCTTCGGAAAGATATAGAAGCCCATGAAGATCTGGAATAGCGTCTTGTTCTTTTAAAGATGTAAGAAATTATATTTTCCTCCCATTTGAAGGGGAGGCTAGGAGGGGATGTTTTGGATTTTGACGCAAATTTCATTCAAGTTGTTAACACTTCAATTCTTTTCAAACGTCCATGCAACAAACCGACTCTGTTTATTTCCTTGTTCCATTTTAATAGTTTGATGCGTAGCCTTTAGTTTATCTATTTGTTTGTAGATCTTATTGAGATTTTCTTTTTTTGAAACCAAAGTGGTAAACCATCCAACTTGCGATTTAAATTGAACACTCTGTTTTACCATTCGCTTTATAAACAGTGCTTCCCCACCATTACACCACAGCTCATTGGCTTGTCCGCCAAAATTTAGGGTAATCTCTTTCTTTGTCTGAAATGGTTGATCCTTTTGATGTAGATTCCTTAGTTTTCGTAGTGTACCTTTTGTTGCTTCTTCTTCGGAAGTGTGGAAAGGTGGGTTGCAGATGGTGAAATCAAAATATTCGTTGGGAGCGATGATGCCTTCAAATATGTTAGCGTTATTATCTTGATATCGTATTTCGATCAACTCCGCTAATCCTTCCGAAGCACTTACATTTTTTTTAGCTGAAGCAATTGCGGAAGCATCACTATCTGCCCCAACCATCTTCCATTTAAATAATCTCGCGGCTAAAATGGGATAAATACAATTGGCACCAACACCAATATCAAGACCTCTTATTTTCTTGGTGACCCCGCTTTCAGAAAGTAAATCTGAAATATAAAATAGATAATCTGCTCTCCCGGGAATTGGCGGACATAAGTAATGGGGAGGAATGTTCCAATCAGAAATAGCGTAGTGATGCGATAACAATGCTTTGTTCAAATGAAGAACTGCATCGCTGTTTGAAAAATCAATTGTTTCGGTATCGTACTCATTAATGACTACAAATTCTGTTAGTTGGGGATGACTTTTACAAAGTGCATCGAAATTATATGCGTCGTTGTGAATGTTTTTTGGATGCAATTTGCCTAAGAATTAGAAATTATTAGTGGCAAAGGTAGCTAAAAGGGAAGCTTCCGCTATGGTTTCAACAATCCTTTATTTTCTTATCGCACCGTACTACAAAACCGTACCTTTGCCAAAAATTGGTTCATGAGTGCTTTTGAAGATTTAAAACTGAATAAATTCTTACACAATGCAATAGACGATCTTGGGTTTGAAACACCG
The DNA here is from genome assembly GCF_003688405.1 of Ulvibacter antarcticus. GTDB lineage: Bacteria > Bacteroidota > Bacteroidia > Flavobacteriales > Flavobacteriaceae > Ulvibacter > Ulvibacter antarcticus. The sequence goes on along the minus strand of NZ_REFC01000012.1, from coordinate 330,549 downwards.
ACTCCAATTCAGTCTGAAGCATTTTCTGTGGTGATGTCTGGAAAGGATATGGTAGGGATCGCACAAACGGGTACAGGGAAAACACTCGCTTATATGCTTCCCATACTGCAGAGCATGAGATTTTCAAAAGAGCCTAACCTAAGAGTTTTGGTTCTTGTCCCTACTAGGGAGCTCGTTATTCAGGTGGTTGAAGAAATAGAAAAATTTGCAAAATATATGCCGCAACGAGTAGTTGGGGTATATGGAGGCACCAATATAAATACCCAGAAAAAAGCCTTGGACGAGGGGGCAGACATTATTGTTGCTACTCCCGGAAGATTTTATGACCTCTGTTTAAGCAGAGTAATTCAGTTGAAAACGGTAAGGAAATTAGTAATTGACGAGGTTGATGTGATGTTGGACCTGGGCTTTAGATTTCAGCTAACCAATATTTTCGAATTGCTTCCTGAAAGGCGTCAAAATATTATGTTTTCGGCTACTATGACCGAAGACGTTGATGTGCTTATTAACGATTTCTTTATCAATCCAAAAAAAGTTTCCGTAGCTATAAGTGGAACACCTCTTGAAAATATAACGCAGCATTCGTACGCAGTTCCTAATTTTTATACAAAAGTGAATCTACTTATAGATCTGCTGAAAGATAAAGAGGTATTTAGTAAAGTTTTGGTTTTTGTATCGAACAAACGCAGTGCCGACAGACTTTTCGAAGAATTGGAAGAGCCTTATGGCGAAGAATCCTGTTTAATTCATTCTAACAAAACTCAGAATTATCGTATTCGTTCTATCAATCAGTTCGATGAAGGGAAGAATAGAATCATGGTAGCTACCGATGTAATGGCACGTGGTCTGGATTTAGACAAAATAACACATGTAATTAATTTCGATACCCCGCGATATCCCGAAAATTACATGCATAGAATTGGAAGAACTGGACGTGCAGAGAAGGAGGGACGTTCGTTATTGTTTCATACTGAATTTGAAACACCTTTTAAAGATAGCATAGAAAAGTTGATGGATTACTCAATTCCAAAATTGGAAATACCTTCAAACATTGAGGTTTCAAAGAGACTTACCCCCGAAGAACAACCAGCAATAGTTGAAATCAATAATCCGCACAAAGCGGCTGTTATTGAAACCAAAGGTGCTAGCTTTCACGAGAAAAGTGAAAAGAATAGTAAAGAGAATCAAGGGGGATCTTATAGAGCGAAAATTGAGAAGAAATATAAAAAGCCAAAGACGAGGGGTGATAAAAATTATAACAAGCGCAACAAGCGTTAGTAAATCCCTACTCCCATTAACCGAAGTTTTACACCATGTCCAATAACCATAAAGATCAGAAAAGTATTCTCAAAAAATTAGGAATTGAAAAACTCAATCCGATGCAACAGGAAGCGGCTGCTGCAATTGATAGCGCTTCAAACATACTGCTGCTTTCTCCAACCGGTACCGGAAAAACACTGGCATTTTTACTTCCTATAATTGATTCATTGGATCAGGATTCTGAAAAAGTACAGGTTTTAATTTTAACACCTTCAAGAGAACTGGCACTTCAGATAGAAAGTGTATTGCGTGAAATGGGTACAGGGTTTAAGGCAAATGCTGTTTATGGAGGAAGGCCTTTTGGGAAGGATAAGATCGATCTGGCACATGCTCCTGCGATTTTAATTGGAACTCCGGGAAGAATTGCAGACCATTTCCGAAGAGAAACTATTGATACAGATTCTATAAAGACGCTGGTTTTAGATGAATTCGACAAATCCCTTGAAGTCGGTTTTGAGACTGAAATGCGAGAGATTGTAGCCGCGCTTCCGAAGCTGAAGAAAAAAATACTTACCTCTGCAACACAGGCCGTTAAAATACCTGCTTTTGTTGGATTAAAAGATCCTAAGAAGCTTAATTTCATTGCAGAAAAGGAATCGCAATTAAAGGTGCGAATAGTAGAGTCGCCAACCAGAGATAAGCTTGAAACCTTGGTTGAATTGTTATCGCATATAGGAAATGCTCCCGGAATCATTTTCTGTAACCTTAAAGATACCATCGAGTATGTGAGTGATTATCTTTATGAAAAAGGAATCAGTCACGGTTGTTTTTTTGGTGGAATGGAGCAAATAGATAGGGAAAGAGCGTTGATTATGTTTAGAAACGGAACAAATCAGGTCTTAATTGCTACGGATCTGGCAGCGAGAGGAATTGATGTTCCTGAAATGAAGTTTATTATCCATTATCAGCTACCCTTCAAAGAGCACGAATTTACGCATCGCAACGGTAGAACAGCCCGTATGAATGCTGAAGGGACTGCGTATTTGCTTTTAGGAAAGGACGAGAAGCTTCCCGATTATATAAATATTTCAGAAAAAGAAGTTTTGAAATCACAACCACTTCCGAAGCCATCAGAATGGGAAACCTTATACATTTCGGGAGGAAGAAAAGATAAAATTTCGAAAGGTGATATTGCAGGTTTATTTTTTAAGCAGGGAAAACTATTGAAAGATCAACTAGGGGTGATAGAATTAAAGCAAGATTGCAGTTATGTAGCAGTTCCAGTATCACTTGCAGATAATATCGTTAAAACACTCAATAACAGTAAATTAAAGAATAGAAAAGTACGTATTTCTATTCTGGAGTAAAGTAGAATTTAGTTATATCAGCCCTTTGAATAAATTTAATAATATGAAGTGGTTTTTGCTATATATTTGCACGATTATTACAAAACCATGAAGCAAACTAATTTGGAAGTGAAAGAGGAGTTGACTGAAAAAGAGATTGATAAATGTATTGTTGTGTTGAATCAGTTGGTAGGTGACACCAATCAGATTTTTGATATTCCAAAAGAAAAACGGACTGCCTTAATTAAAGCTGCCGGAATGTTTTCCCGTCCAAATAGAGAAGAGTTTGCAAAAAGAAAAAAAGATGCCAAAAAGAACGAACGGCGTAAAAAAGCTGCCCGAGATAAACACGCTCGTAAAGTAACTGGTATTCGTAGCGCACGCGAAGCGACTGTATTTGTGGCGCCCAAAATGATTGAGCTCTCGGGGAAATCTAAGGACCTTAAACTCGAATTAGAAACGCCCCGAAATTGCTATGTTTGTAAAACACCGTTCACTAAGTTGCATCACTTTTATGATACCATGTGTGGAGACTGTGGAGATTTTAATTATGCCAAACGGTTTCAAACATCGAGCCTTAAAGGTCAGGTAGCAGTAATTACCGGTTCTCGCTTAAAAATTGGATTTCATATTACTCTAATGTGTTTACGTGCAGGAGCAACGGTTGTAGCTACCACAAGGTTTCCGGTAGATTCTGCCCTTCGTTTTTCCAAGGAAGAAGATTTTACAGAATGGGGACATCGTCTTAAAATTCATGGCCTCGATCTGCGTCATATTCCTAGTGTAGAGATTTTTTGTAATTATATTGAACAGAAATACGATCGGTTGGATGTTCTAATCAATAATGCAGCACAAACCGTTAGAAGACCTGCCGGATTTTATCAGCATTTAATGGAAAAAGAAGAAATGTCCTTGGACTTACTTCCAAAATTTGCCAAAGATCTATTGCAAGATCATGAACAGTGTTTACAAGAGCTTAAGTCACTTGCTTTGGCTACTTCCAATAATCAGAATAACGTTTTACCTGTTACCTGGCACGGTCCCGAACCCGGTATTGGAATTCGTGCGTCTGCAAAATTATCCCAAATTCCTTATAGTTTCGATAATTCCTTAAGTGCTAAAGAAGTCTTTCCGGAAGGGGAGTTGGATGCCGATTTACAACAAGTTGACCTTCGGAAAACCAATAGCTGGCGCTTGCGTTTAGGTGAAATTGAAACCACCGAAATGATTGAAGTACAGTTGGTTAATTCAGTAGCTCCGTTTGTTTTGTGTAACCGCCTTTCCGACCTAATGAAAAAAGAAAACACAGGAATTAAGCACATCATTAATGTAACCGCAATGGAAGGAAAATTCCATAGTTTTCACAAAGAAGATCGCCACCCACATACCAACATGGCGAAAGCTGCTTTAAATATGTTGACACACACATCCTCGGCTACCTTAGCGAAAGACGGTATTTATATGAATGCTGTAGACACGGGATGGGTAACCGATGAAGATCCGATTGAATTGGCAAAAAGAAAAGCAGAATTACACGATTTTCAACCGCCTTTAGACATAGTTGATGGTGCAGCTAGGGTGATGGATCCATTGTTTGATGGTATTAATTCAGGAAAGCATTGGTGCGGTAAATTTTTGAAAGATTACCGACCTATTAGATGGTAGTGTATACTAATTAGGAATTTATAATCAATACCTAGTTGTCCGGTCGAGCGCAGTCGAGACCTACGATATAATTAACAACTCAAAGTTCTCGACTGCGCTCGAACCGACATAAGATTTACTTTTCAGGAGCTATTTTAGGATTAGAAATGAGAGTAATACTTATTCTTTAGTCATTTCTTCCATTAATTCTTCATAATTTTTAACTTCAGGGAATATTAAACCTCCAATGCTAAAAACAGGAGTTTCCATAACGTCCAGTTCTGGAACCGCCATTTTAAGTTGCTTAGCCATTTCTGGTTTTTCAGCTAAATTGTGACTATCAAATTGCCATTTACTATCTTTCAATGGCTGCATTATACTATCACATTTCATGCAATTTTGGGTGATGTACACAGTGATTGGTTTTTTAGGTGCAATTTTTACCAACTCAAACTCACGCCTCAAGGCTCTTCTTGAAAGGCTATCATTTACAACCAAGGTATAAGTGTATTTTGGATTTTCACCACGGTTTATCATTAACCTTGCAATTTGCACACGTGAAGTTGCCGGAACCCTTGTCATTCTTGGCTTAGCCTTGCTTTGTCTAAACCCTGACCCATCGACGGTGATCATTACATCATAATCAGTATCAGTTTCATTTAAAGCATATAACATTAGTCTGTTGGCGACTGTTTCATCAACTATTTGAATTGGCTCTTCCTGTCCGAAAACAGTCAAATTACATGTGAAAATTAGGGCAAATACTACTATTCTTTTAATCATGATTCTTTATTATTTTAAAAAACGAATGTAAGAAAATATTTAAAGTTTCCTACATATTTTTTCTTTACTGAAATATATGCTTAGAAATTGTGGTTCTTTATTGAGTTGATGCCTCGGTAATTCTGAAAGGATATGCTTTTTGAACTTTCTCTATATCCTTTGAAGATAGTGCGGCAGTTGATGTTTTTAAAACTTCTTTCACGTAATTCTCACGGAGCTCAAAATAGGCTCGAGTCAATTCGTCCTGAATCGCTATATACGTTTCATAAGAAGAATTTCGATCTGCGTTAACGGTAATTGTGGCTTCATTCGGATTCTCGGAAGAAGTGTCTAGCTTACTTCCACTGCAGTAGTTACAGCTACTATCTCCATTATTATCTATGAAAACCTTTAAAGTTTCATTTAGTTCCATTAAATCGGTCAGTTTGTTGTTGACCATAATCTCATCTTTCTCATTTACCAAAATTCGAAGCACATTTCTTTCCTTCAACTTCATATTGCAATCGATTCCAGCCGGGCAAGGCGGTGGAATTTTTCTTGCTATTCCTTTGTCGTTTGGGATTGTTGTTGTGACTAAGAAAAAAATTAATAGTAAAAATGCAATATCGGCCATACTACCTGCATTTACCTCGGGCGCTTTATCTGAATATCTCATAATCGATGGTTTTAATTCAAAAGAGAAACTTCAAATAAAGTGCCAGACTTCATTTCTATCTAAAACCGAATTGTAAAACACTTATTAACTGTAAACTAACAAATTAAAAAACGCACTTCGGTTGCGATATCTCTTCCGAAGTCGTATTTTTAAATACATCTCAAACGCTCATATCATGTTTAAGTCACTTTCTAAAAAAGTTTTCAGTGCAGTTTTATTAATATGTGTTTATCCTTCACTACGATCGCAAGACTTGAGCGAGACTCATACTGAAGTTCCCGACGACCCTTATGTATTCGTGGATAGAGAGAGCATGGAGCGCGGACCATCTTATAGAATAAATGGCAGCGATTTTTTCACGCGCCAGGTAAATGTAGATAGTAATGGTAATGATATACTAGGCGATGCGGCAAATGAGCCTTCCATTGCGGTGGATCCTACTAATCCCAATCGTATTGTTATTGGATGGCGGCAGTTTGACACTGTGACTAGTAATTTTCGACAGGCGGGCAATGGATTTTCTTTAGACGGAGGTTTAACTTGGGAATTTCCGGGAGTTTTGGATCCGGGATTTTTTCGCTCCGATCCGGTTCTTGATTTTGATGCTAACGGAAATTTTTATTACAACAGTTTGCGAGGAGGTTTTAATTGTGATGTCTATAAGATCACCAATGGAGGTGTAGACTGGGGCGCGCCTTTTCCTGCCTATGGAGGAGACAAACAATGGATGAGAATTGATAAAACCAATGGCATAAGTGCAAGAAATAATTATTCCAATTGGAATCCGTCATTTACGACCTGCTCTCCAGGTTTTTTTACCCGCTCCACAGACGGCAGTAATACCTTTGAAAATTGTTCACTAATTGATAGTAATCCCATCTGGGGCACGTTGGCAGTGGATTCAGACGGTGTGTTGTATATAACCGGAAAATATGGATCGGATGTAGTGTTGGTGAAATCATCAACCGCGCAGGACCCGAATATAAGTCCTGTTACCTGGGATTCTGTGAGTACAGTAGATCTGGACGGGCGTATATGGGCACAAGTACCACCTAATCCTTCAGGGCTCATGGGTCAAGTTTGGGTGGATGTCGATATTTCTAATGGTCCCGGACAAAATAATGTATATGTGTTGGCATCCGTCAATCGGAATTCTATTAGTGATCCCGGAGATGTAATGTTCGCAAGAAGTACCGATAACGGAAATAATTTTGATGCTCCCCAACGCATTAACGACGATGTTGGTGAAACTGCTTATCAGTGGTTTGGAACCATGTCTGTAGCTCCTAATGGCAGAATAGATGTTGCATGGCTAGATACTCGAGACGCACCTTCAGGTACGAATCTGTCGGCATTATATTTTACTTATTCAGAAGATCAGGGTGTCACTTGGTCTGGAAATTTAAAACTGTCGGATCAATTCGATCCTAATATTGGCTACCCTCAACAAAATAAAATGGGAGATTATTTCGATATGGTCTCCGACAATAACGGAGCGCATCTTGCCTGGGTAAATACCTTCAATGGAGGACAGGATGTTTATTATTCTCATATTACCCCTTCACTTTTGGGAATTACTACTTTTGCTTCGGAAGTGGTCGATAATTTAAAATGTGTTCCTAACCCCTTTAAAGATCAGACAACTATTCAGTTTACAAGCAAAAAAGATCAGAATGTTAGGGTTGAAATATTTGACATTTCGGGTAGAATAATGAAGACCTTATTAAACGAATCGGTTCAAGGTGCCCAGCAGCTTGTTTGGGATGGCACTAATATTCAGAATGTAAAAGTGCAGTCAGGTCTGTATTTCGTACGTTTAAGTGCTTCGGAAACTACTAAGGTTTCGAGGCTTATTTTAGAATAGATTTATTGGTTGATATTCTACTACGATCGTAGGTTTATATTTGGCTTTTTCCGAAGAAAAATTAAAAATTATAATGTATTCCAAAGAGAAACTACTTCACAAACGCGTCAACATTAACAATCAATTAGCATCTCATTTTCTCTATTTTAACTTGATGATCTTAACTTTACTGTATTCGTTGAGTTTTGCAATAACTGCTGATCTCAAAGAAACTATCGAGTTTTGTAAATTGAAATGAAATCACTTTTATTACGACTATAGTTTCGAGTAAAAACTTAAACAATTAAATTCTAAAAAAAGAAAGGCAAGAAGTATGTTAACCTGGAAAGAAGTAATAAGTTTTAGTGTCAATGGAAACCCAATACCCGATCGCAGAGTTGAAAAAACAGAGCAAGAATGGCGCGAAATTCTAAGTCCGGAGCAGTTTCGAATCACCCGTTTAAAAGGTACCGAAGCACCGCATAGCGGAGCATTATGCAGTATTCATGATGCAGGAAAGTATGCCTGTGTTTGTTGTGGTACGGCATTATTCGATTCAACTATTAAATTTGAATCGGGGAGTGGTTGGCCAAGTTTTACACAACCAATTAAATCGAATGCAATTAAATATCATAAGGATGGCTCCTTCGGAATGGTGCGCGTGGAAGTGATGTGTAATACCTGCGATGCTCATTTGGGGCACGTATTTCCCGATGGACCGGAACCCAGCGGATTGCGATATTGTATCAATTCAGAATCGATGGAAATAGAAAAAGAAAGGCAAGAAAATGAAAAATAAATCATTAGAATTAATGACGGTTGGTGGCGGCTGTTTTTGGTGTATTGAAGCTGTTTTCAATGAAGTAAAAGGCGTTGAAAAAGTGGTTTCAGGATATACCGGCGGAAAAGTGCCCGGAATTCCCACTTACAGAGAAGTCTGTTCAGGTTTAACAGGACACGCAGAAGTAATTCAAGTAAGCTTCGATCCGGATCAAATAAGTTATGAAGATCTATTAGTGATTTTTATGACGAGCCATGACCCTACAACTTTGAATCGTCAAGGCGCAGATCGAGGATCACAATACAGATCTGTGATTTATTATCACACTGAAAAACAAAGCGAAATAGCCAATGTGGTTGCAAAAGAAATAGCTCCATATTATGAAAATCCAATTGTTACAGAGATAAGTCCGATAGGCGAATTTTTTGTTGCTGAGGCTGCACATCAAGATTATTATGCAAATAATTCTACGCAGGGCTATTGCACCGCTGTAATCGATCCAAAATTGGCAAAATTGAGAAAAATGCACGCAGATAAATTAAAGAATGTAAAGGTTTAATGAACTTTTATAAATATTCATGGGGTTTAGTAACAAGCAATTAAATATGTCCGTTTGAGCGCAGTCGAAAACTTAATAATCTTTTAACCGAGACATTTCGACTGCGCTCAATGTGACAAATAGATTTAAAACCTTACTATTTACTTTAACTCATGCTTTTTTAAAACACATATTAAATGAATTCAAAATTGAAATTAGAAGAACTTGAAATAGTACACGATAAAGCTAATAACCGCTATACTATGATGGTAGAAGGGGCAACGGCAAGAGTAAATTACGAACTGAAAAACGATAAAATGTACTTGGTGTATTCTGAAGTCCCATTGAGTTTAAGAGGAAAGGGAATTGGAAAAGTTCTAGTCGAAAAAACATTTGAAAAACTTACGCAAGAAGGACATTCGGCTGTTGCCGTTTGCGGTTATGTTAAATCGGTAGCTGCAAATAGTGAAAAATGGAGTAAGATTATTGGATAAAAAATACTTAATGAACCTCACAGTAAAAAACACATTTACCAAGGAATTACCCGCTGATCCGATCATGGAAAACTATAGAAGGCAAGTGTCTAAAGCTTGTTTTTCGTATGTTAATCCTATTCGAACCAAAAACCCGGAAATGCTTCACGTGACTGATGAAATGCTGAAAACATTAGGAATGACTCAATCTTTTAGTGAATCTTCAGAGTTCTTGCAACTATTTACCGGGAATAAAGTAAAGTCGGAAACCCAACCTTACGCCATGTTATATGCTGGGCATCAATTTGGGAATTGGGCAGGGCAATTAGGCGACGGACGCGCAATAAATCTATTCGAAATAGAATCGGAAAACACTTCCTGGACCCTACAATTAAAAGGTGCCGGACCTACCCCTTATTCTAGATCGGCAGATGGATTGGCAGTGTTGCGCTCGTCGGTTCGTGAATATTTATGCAGTGAAGCAATGCATCATTTGGGAGTTCCTACCACACGTGCCTTGAGCCTTGCGTTTACTGGTGACGAGGTGTTACGCGATATGCTTTATGACGGGAATCAGGAATATGAAAAGGGTGCTGTGGTCTGTAGGGTGGCTCCATCTTTCTTGCGATTTGGGAGTTATGAGATTTTCGCCGCCCAACAGGATGATGAAACTTTAAAAACTTTAGTTGATTTTACAATTCGTAAGCATTATTTAGATTTAGGAGAACCATCGAAGGAGACCTATCTCGCCTTTTTCAAAGAAGTGACCCAAAGGAGTTTAGAAATGGTGATTCATTGGCAGCGCGTGGGATTTGTACACGGAGTTATGAATACCGATAATATGTCGATTTTAGGATTAACAATCGATTATGGCCCTTATGGTTGGTTGGAAGGCTATGATTTTGGCTGGACGCCCAATACCACTGATAGTCAACACAAAAGATATCGTTACGGGAATCAGCCGGAAATTGTACTTTGGAATCTACTGCAATTAGCGAATGCATTATTCCCGTTAATCGATGATGCAGCGGCTTTGGAAGCTATTCTGAATGATTACAGATCGAGTTTTAGAACAAAGTATTTGGAGATGATGCGTTCAAAAATTGGATTGGCTTCGGAAAGGGACGAGGATGAGAAAATGATTCAGGAGCTTGAGAAACTTTTACACCTGTCTGAAACAGACATGACCTTATTTTTTAGAAATCTGGGTCATTTTGAGAAGGAAAAAACTTCAGAAGGGATCGGAAACATTGAAGATGCATTCTATTCACCTTCGGAAGTTTCAGAAGAGATAAAGAAACAATGGGCAGAATGGTTTTTAAAGTATTCGTTAAGATTGCAATTTGAAAGTGTTTCAGATTCAGAAAGAAAAGGAAAAATGAATCTTGTAAACCCGAAATACGTACTTCGCAATTATATGGCTCAATTAGCAATTGACGCTGCAGATAAAGGAGATTATTCGCTCATAGATGAATTATATACTTTATTGAAAAAGCCTTACGATGAGCAACCGGAAATGGAGAAATGGTTCGTAAAACGACCCGAATGGGCTAGAAATAAGGTAGGATGTTCCATGTTATCCTGTAGTTCGTAAGATGATTATTGATAGGATGCAATTAATACCGATTGGATATTCGGAAGTTTATTATAAAGGTGAAAAGTATGGACTTACCCGAACCGATTTTAATAAGGGTAAAAGCATGAAGTTGTATGCCAAAGCCCTGGGAGGAACTGATTTTATTAGTTGTAACTATTATATTACTAAACAATCTGAGCTTTTAAAACCCTGTGAAATGCCGAAAGAAAAAGTATTAGATTTTATAAATAATTTTAAACTGAAAAGGTAATATGAAAGCCATTTGGAATAATAAAGTACTTGCCGAAAGTGATCAAACCATTGTAATTGAAGGAAACCACTATTTTCCGCCAGACAGTATTAATGAGGAGTATTTTGTGGAAAACGATACACACACTAATTGTCCGTGGAAAGGGGAAGCTTCGTACTATACTTTAGAAGTAAATGGTGAACAAAATAAGGATGCTGCATGGTTTTATCCGGAAATTTCTGCTCTTGCAAAATCTATTAAAGGATATGTTGCTTTTTGGAAAGGAGTAGAAATTAAATAATGATGTTAAAGGTGACAAACAGTTAATAGAAAGCAAAAGGAATTAATTTGAAACAAAATCTAACAAAAATAGGACTAGGTGGAGGCTGCCATTGGTGTACGGAAGCAGTATTCCAATCGTTAAAAGGGGTCGAGGATGTGGAACAGGGCTATGTCTCTTCTTCGGAAGAGAATACTGCTTTTTCAGAAGCTGTTATTGTACATTTTAATTCTGAAGTAATCTCGCTTCAGACCTTAGTAGAAGTGCATTTGCATACACATAATAGTACTTCATATCATTCTATGCGAACCAAATACCGGTCTGCAGTGTACTACTTTTCCGAAGTACAACAAAAAGAAGTAGTTAAGATATTGATCGAATTGCTACCAAATTTTGAAGAACAACTTATTACAGAAACGCTTCCGTTCGTTGAATTCAAAGCTTCGAGGCCAGAAATAACCAATTATTATTTCAAGGACCCTGAGAAACCATTTTGTAAGAATTTTATTGATCCTAAATTACAACTACTGCTTCAAAACTTTTCGAAAGTGGTAGACAAAAAGAAACTCGGCTCATTGATGATAGCTAACTAAAAGAAAACGCCAAATGAAAAATACAAAACTCGAAATAACGAACCAGAAGGGCTATAAGCTACAGGCGCATTTGGAATTGCCAGCCAATGAAAAACCGAACTACTTTGCAATATTCGCGCATTGTTTTTCATGTTCCAGTACTTTAAGTGCAGTGAAAAATATTTCCAGATCCCTCACAGATCATGGGTTTGGAGTTGTGAGATTCGATTTTACTGGCTTAGGAAAGAGTGAAGGAGAATTCGCAGAAAGCCATTTCTCAGCCAATGTAGACGATTTGATTTCGGTGAATAATTATATCACAGAAAACTATAAAGCTCCGTCCTTACTCGTTGGACACTCCTTAGGAGGTGCTGCAGTGATAGTAGCTGCTTCAAAACTTGATAACATAAAGGCGATTGCCACAATCGGAGCTCCGTCCACTGTTGATCACGTTACTCACTTGTTTTCGCATCAGTTTAATGAAGTTAATGAAAAAGGAGAAGTGGCTGTTAATATTGGAGGAAGACCTTTTAAGATCAATCAGGAGTTTGTTGATGATTTTAGTAAGACTGACCTTCCGGAGATAACAAAAAATTTACGCAAACCGATTCTAATACTGCATTCTCCAATAGATGCCATTGTTGGAATTGACAATGCGCAAAAGTTATATCTCAATGCTATGCACCCCAAAAGTTTTGTGAGTTTAGACAAGGCAGATCATTTATTAACTAATGTAAAAGACAGCCGATATGTTGGAAATATGATTGGCGTTTGGGTGCAAGCTTATTTTGACGAAGCTGAGAATGAAATGCTGAATACCGATGGCGAACAACTTGTGGCACATCTCAATTTAAAAGAACATAATTTCACTACTGCTATCCAAACGGCAAAACATTCGTTTACTGCTGACGAGCCTGAAAGTATAGGAGGAGATGACTTCGGTCCTTCACCTTATGATCTGCTAAGTGCGGGTCTTGCTGCCTGTACTGTAATGACGCTAAAGTTATATGCAGAACGAAAGAAATGGGATTTGCAGGAAGTGTACACATATATCACATATTCAAAGAAACACAGTGATGATCTTTTGATTGAGGTTGATAAACCTACGCGATTTGATCATATCTCCAAGCGATTAAAATTTGTCGGAAATTTAGATGATAAGCAGCAAGAGCGGCTTAAAGAAATTGCATCAAAATGTCCAGTCCACAGAACATTACAAAGTGAAGTAATAATTGAAACAGAAGTGATAAAATGAGTTTATTAGATACCTATAAAAAGACCAGAAATAGATTTTTAGAAATTTCAGCTTCGCTTGAACCTGAAGATTGCTCGGTACAGCCGGTAGAGTATGTGTCGCCACCGAAATGGCATTTAGCGCATACAACTTGGTTTTTTGAACAGTTCGTATTAGTTAAGTATTCTGAAAACTATAAGGTCTTTGATGAAGACTTTGCGTATTTGTTTAATAGTTATTACAATAATGCAGGAACAAGAATATTACGTCCTAATCGCGGGCTAATGACACGGCCAACGATGAAAGAAGTAATTAAGTTTCGAGCATTTGTAGATGAGAAGATGGGGCAGTTTTTAAATGGCAATCCTTCCGAAGAAGCAAAAGAAGTGCTTCAATTAGGACTTATGCACGAACAGCAGCATCAAGAACTTTTCTATTATGATATAAAATATATACTTGGAAATCAGCCCACCTTTCCAATAGTTGAGCATAAACTTACTTTTTCAGAAATAAACAGCTCACCAGAATTTTTAAAATTTGATGAGGGAATATATCAAATAGGGTATAAGGGCGATGGATTTTGTTTCGATAATGAGCTCGGGCAACATAAAGTTTATTTGCAGAAGTTTGAAATTTGTGATCAGTTGGTAACCAATAAGGAATATATAGAATTCATTGATGCTGGTGGGTATTCTAATTTTAATTACTGGCATGCCGAAGGATGGGATTTTATACAATCGAAGAATATAAAAGCTCCAAAATATTGGCATAAAGTAAAGGAAGAATGGCATGCCTATACCTTGTCTGGATTTAAATCTTTGCAACCAAACCTTCCTGTACAGCATCTTAGTTTTTTTGAAGCTTCTGCCTATGCCGAATGGAAACAACTGCGTCTTCCTACCGAATTTGAATGGGAAGTGGCATCTTCAAAATTAAATTGGGGGCAACTTTGGGAATGGACCAATAGCGCTTACTTGCCCTATCCTGGATATTCAAAAGTGCCGGGTGCTTTAGGCGAATACAACGGTAAGTTTATGGTGAATCAAATGGTGTTAAGAGGTGCTTCGATTGCCACTTTTGATGATCATAGTAGACATACTTACAGAAATTTCTTTCATACTGACGAACGATGGATGTTTTCAGGAATACGATTAGCTAAATAATATGGATAAGACTTTTGCACAGGATGTAATTTCGGGTTTAACTTCAAAAGAAAAGAAGCTGTCTTCGAAATATTTTTACGATGATGAAGGTAGTAGGATTTTTCGTGAGATTATGGGGATGCCAGAATATTACCCTACTAATTGTGAATTAGAAATTCTTACGGAACAAGCTTCAAATATAGTGAGTGCCACCCAATTTTCCAAACATTTTAAGATCATAGAATTTGGTGCGGGTGACGGTTTCAAGACTTTTCAATTGTTGGAGTATCTTGTTTCAGAAAATATAAGTTTCGATTATATACCTATTGATATTTCGCAGGAAGCCATTACGACCCTTTCAGAAAAACTAAAGAAACAATTACCTGAACTTTCAATAAAGCCACAGGTAGGGGATTACTTTGAAATTTTGGAGAAAGTTTCAAATCACAATGTACCTAGTTTGTTGTTATTCTTAGGCGGAAATATAGGGAATTACCAACCTGACGAGGTTACGTCTCTTTTGGAACTCTTTAATAAGAATATGAACAAAGGCGATAAATTGTTAATAGGAATCGATTTAAAGAAAAACCCAAATACAATTCGCACTGCATATAATGATGATGGAGGAATCACAAAACGATTTAATTTAAATTTATTAAGAAGGATAAATTCTGAATTTGACGGTAATTTTAATATAGACGATTTCGATTTCTTTTGTTCCTATAATCCTTTTAGTGGAGAGGTAAAGAGCTATCTAGTAAGTCTGAAGGAACAATTGGTTAGTATAAAAAAACTCAACTTAGAAGTAAGCTTTCAGAAGAACGAAATGATATGGACGGAGTTATCTAAGAAATATGATCTTTCAGAAATACAAAAGGTCGCAGCTCAATCTGATTTTAAAGTGACTCAGAATTTTTTCGATAGTAGAGAATATTTTACGGATAGTCTTTGGGAGAAGTAAAGAGAATTATTCCTTCTCTTCTTTTTGTTCTTCCTCTTGAAAAATAAGCGGATGATCGCGTTCTCCCAGTCCTACTATTTTAATAATATTTACTATGGCATTGTAAAGCATTATTACTACTGTAATGAGTGCTCCGCTTAGAATGGCAGAAACGCCAAGACTTATATAGTAGATATTTGTATACCAACTTGGAGGTACGTTTTCGGCTTCAGTGATTGGAATATTGAAAAGTTGGAAGGTAATAAGAGAAACGATAAAAACCGCAGTGTCGGTCTTTGCGATGCGTAAAACCTGTTTATAATGAGAGTCTTTCAGTTTAGATTTGGAACCGGAACTCACACTAAGTAAGGTTAAAAGTAGTGCAAGAATAGTAGCTGAAGCCAAGGCTATGGTGTTGCACAAAGTGTTAATGCCAGGTAAGGATGCTTTTATGAGCAATTTTGCTTCATAACCACTTATATTTCCTAAAATGAAGGCGCCAAACCCTGTTATAAATGCAGCAATAATTCCACCATAAAGTGCGCGTCTGTTGTAACTTGAAAGTTTTAATTTCATTTAATAAATTTAGATTAATCAATACTTAAAGATAATAATTCACCTTGTTTTTTATTTTGAAACATAAATATAAATTAAACACTTTAAGACATAAGTTACTTTTTAGTTAATTTTCATATTTCAAAAAAACAAGCTATCTTTAGCTTACTGAATCATATTCAGCTATATAACTCCCATTAATAGGTTTAAGTAATTGATTGTTCTGGTACGCTGGACTGATTACTAATTATAAATAAAATCAATTGAGTTATGCAACTAACCAGCAAATTTCTCCTTAGAAGTATCATTCTGACCTTCGTGTTTTTTACGATGATCTCTTGTTATTCCGTTCGTATTGTGAGCACCAAAGGATCACCTATGCCACCTCTTGAAATGGAAGGCGATGATTGGTATCGTGATAAAATGGTGGTCGAAATTGATACAGTTTTAAAAGCAGGAACTCTAACCGATGATGTTATTTTTCGGGTTTTAAGGGATGGCTGTGAGACTGGAAAACTGTTTTCGGTAGAATATAAAAACACCTTTAGCGGTAGCATGAAATATATCTTCAGCTTTGGAAGCAAACGTAAAGTGAAACTTAAATACGTTTGCATGAAACCTTCAAATTAAAAACTATGGCTACCACAACTATTTTCGAAAAGCAAGAATGGGACACTTTACATAAAAATGGTCCGTTTCCCTTAAAAAGAATGTATGTCACTCGATTGGAAGGTAGAGCTTCGATCCCGTCTTCAACAGATCGTTATAATGATGCTGCTGTAGAAATACAGCGTATAATAAAAGACTGCGCAGACCAAAACGAAGGCTTTAGAGCATATGGATCCCGCTGGTCTATGTCGAGTATTGCGCATCAAAAAGATAATGTTCATCAAAATAACTTGATGAATCTGGATCTGAATATTTTTCCTCAGGATTTACACGCCTTGTCTTCTTACAATGCAGGAAATTTATTTTTCTTTGAATGTGGCAACACGATAAAGGAAATTTCACAGAAATTAGAAGAACACGGTAAATCCTTGAAAACAACGGGAGCGAGCAACGGCCAGACCATCGCCGGATGTATTTCTACAGGAGTGCATGGCTCTGCGCTAAATGTTGGTTCTGTACAGGATTATATTGTCGGACTTAATATTATTACCGGGCCTTCGCCTGCAGACAATGTCTATTTAGAGCGTCATACAAAACCCGGGCTTACAAATGCATTTGCCGAAAAAATAAATGCAAAAGTTATAAGAAATGACGAATTATTTAATGCAGCATTGGTAGGATTGGGATCCTTTGGATTTATTCATGGTATTGTTTTGGAAGCTGAAGATCTATATCTCTTAAAACGATATGTTAGGAAGATTAATAAAAATCTAGCCATGAAACTTTCGAATACAATGGATTTTAAGAATTCGGAGTTCAAAATAGCTGGGGAGACCGATTCTCAGGGAAATCCTTTGACTCCTTATCACTTTAAAGTCTTTATAAACCCATATACAGATGATAGTGAGTATGTAGTGGAAGCGATGTATAAAAAGCCCTATCAATTACCTTATCCGGATCCATTTACCACTATTGAGAAGTCGATTTATAAGGATTTGATTTATTTGCTTATTTCAATAAGTGAAAAATTTCCAAACAGTATCCCATGGTTTATAAAGAGATTGGAGAAATCGGTTTTGCCAAATGTGAATGAAGAAACCATTGGTACTTTATATGAAACTTTTTGGGATGCCGCATATCAAGGACCAGCCTTTGCGATGTCAATAGGAGTGGATCATTCTGATTCTGAAAAAGCACTGAATATTCTTACTAAAATGACTAAAAAGGATGGCCCGATTCCCGGAATATTTGCCATGCGATTTGTGAAGCAATCTGAAGCTACCTTGGCATTTACAAAATTTCCAATTACTTGTATGATTGAGATTGATGGTATTATTTGGAGTGGATCAAACAAGCTGATAAGTATGGAAGAATACAGCACCAGAATGCTGGAAGTTTTAAAGAATAACAATATTCCATTTACGATTCATTGGGGAAAGATCTCAGACTGGGCATTTCCCGATTTAGCAACTCATATGTTTGGAAACAAAGTGGAGCAATGGAAAGCGCTTAGAGGCAGTTTGTTATCAAAGAAAATGCAGCAAGTTTTTTCTAACAAGTTTCTCGATACTCTGAAACTTTCAGATATACAAGAAGATTCAGACCCTGACCTAATTGCCTCTCTTTTGTAGTTTAAATCTGTCGTTTTTTAACTTCGGAAAGGAACAAACCCATTGAAAAGCAAATTGAAATTTAGCTTTTGTGTTTTAAAATGACCTCGTTTCAGAAGGAATGAAAATTATAATTCTTCCGAAGAAAAAAACTAAAATATATTTATTGGGCCGTCAATTTGTTGTAATATCGCATATAAATTACTGCAAAATATGGATAAAAAATCCAGTGCTACTTTAATCATTCTTGCATTCTTCTCGATCTATGTGATATGGGGTTCGACCTACCTTCTTAATAAAATAGCAGTAGCTGAATTACCTCCATTTATGTTGGCTTCAGTACGTTTTCTTTCAGCAGGTATCCTCATTTTCATACTCTGTTTATTTATGGGGAAAAGTTTGAAGATTTCAAAAAAGCAGATTATAAATACTACAATAGCAGGTTTTCTGTTCCTCACCTTCGGAAATGGGGTAATAGTATGGGCATTGAAATATGTGGATAGTGGTTTTGCTGCTCTTGAAATATCAGCACAGCCATTAGTGGTTCTTATTTTAATGCGAATATTTCAAGGAAAGCGTATTAAAGCAATGTCGGTTGTTGGTGTATTTTTAGGTTTTATAGGAATCTATCTGCTGGTCAGCCAGGAACAGATTGTAAGTCAGGAGAATTCTGTTTTAGGAATGTTAATGATCTTTGCATGTATGGTGAGTTGGGGTTATGGTAGTTTGTTTGTTGGCAAAGCAGATCTCCCCGAAAACTACTTTGTAAATACGGGTTACCAAATGTTGTTTGGTGGTATTTTATTGTTGATATCCAGTCTTATATTTGGTGAAACATGGACGTCCCCAACTACATGGGGCAACGACGTGCAATGGTCAATGGTGTTGCTTATTATATTTGGAAGCATCGTAGCTTTTACTTCTTTCAACTATCTACTTAGGGTAGTGTCTCCGGAAAAGGTAGCTACTTCAACCTATGTGAATCCAATTATTGCCCTCGCATTAGGGTGGTATTTTTTGAATGAAACGGTCACTATACAATCTATTATTGCCGCCGGCGTATTACTTACTGGAGTTTATTTCATTAATACTTCGAAAAAGCTGGTAATACTGGAACGCTTCATGAATAAAGAAACAGAAAAATAATGCAGAATTGACATTGGACTAAAATTCTTTTTAAAACAAATATGTTTTGATAATAGATTCATAGTGAATGTTTTAAAAATTATGTTTAAATTAGTTCTCAACAAATGCTTAGTTCTTGATGAGCATTTTAATCTTAGTACTGATGTGTTTTTTCCAAAACGGTGCTAATTTCTCCCCAAAATATTTAGGTGAAGGCTATTGTGGTCATTAAAAAGTAAATGTGTTGTCATTTATTGCAACCTGTTACTATTTAAAGGTCATTTGGTTAAGAATTTGAATTTTTTTAAATCAAATTAAATATGGCTATTACACCGGGTTACGATTACGATATATTTATAAGTTATGCCCACGTTGATAATTCCAAATTTCCGGGGCAGGAGGAAGGTTGGATTCAATTGTTTTTTCAGAACCTGACCATTATGCTGGATAAAAGATATGGGCGTTCGGGAGAGATTAAAATTTGGTGGGATAATAGAAATTTTGATGGTAGCGTCGTGTTTGATAATTCGATCGAAGATGGAATAAAAAAGTCTGCGATCATGATTTGCTTAAACTCTCCTGGCTATATTCAATCCGACTATTGCCGAAAGGAAGTTGAATCCTTTAAAAACAAAGCTGAAAACGATAATGTTGGTTTAATTATCGATAATCGATCTCGAATTGTAAATGTCCTTCTAAATAATGTCCCTTTTGAGGAATGGCCCACTGAACTTAGCGGCACCACAGGATTTCCTTTTCACGATTCGAAAGAGAAGGATTTCTTCGGAAACACCTTGGAGGTTAATTCTGTAGAATTCCGTAAAGAAATGCAGAGTTTGCGAGATGCGATCTGGCAATTACTAGTTCAGTTTCCTAAAGGAGAAAGTACGGCTGTTACAGAAAAGCAGGGAGAATCTTCCGAAAAGACATTCAAAATCTATATGGGGGAAGTCGCAGACACGCTTCGTACACCTCGAAAACGCATCATTTACGAGCTTGAAAAAAAAGGTTTTGACATCTTGGAAGGTGTCCCTCCACCATTTGATGCTGAGTCACATAAGGAAAAAGTTGCAGAAATGATAGCAGCCTCCGACCTCGCCGTACATTTACTAGACAGTATTCCGGGTCGTGAGATTGATGGAGACCCCGAATTTTGGTATTCTCAAAGGCAAACCCAAATAACATTAGAATCTGAAAAACCACAATTGATTTGGCTACCGTCTGAAACAGATATTTCTAAAATTGAAGATCCTAGTTATAGAACATTTCTTGAGGGCTTAGAATCGGGCAAGGTTTCACAAAAAGCCTACGAATTTATAAGAAGTTCTAAAAGTTCAATTGCTCGTGAAATTATTGCCTATGCCAAACAACTTGAAGCAAAAAGGAAGAATGACTTTGTAGAAACTGAACAATTGAAAGTACTTCTGGATACCCATTTTACAGACCAATTGCACGCACTTAACTTAAGTAAAATGCTACTTGAGAACCATATTCAACCCTATATTAATCCGCAAGAAGATGACCCTAGAAAGAACATCAACTTATTGGGAGATCGAATGAGTCAGGTGAAAAAACTGATTTTTATCTACGGAAATGTTTCTAAAGAGTGGCTAACAGAGCGCATGAGTGCAGCCCTACAACTTATAGTAACCAATGATTATCCCATAGAAGATTTTTACGTTTACATGGCTCCACCAACCAAAAATGATACTGATCTTCTAATAAATCAGAAATTTTTGAAAGTCAATATCGTAAACAGTAGTAGAGATGTAGTTATAAATAAAGGAGTGCTTGCAAAATTTTTAGTTGATTTAAAGGCGCAGAAGTTATGAGTGAGTATTCATTATATCCCTACGTTGGCTTAAGACCCTTTAATACTGATGAAAGCATTCTTTTCTTCGGAAGAAATAATCAGATCTTAGAACTTTTGCAGCGTTTACATCAATATCATTTTGTGGCGGTTGTAGGTGGCTCTGGAAGTGGGAAATCATCACTAATTCGTGCCGGTCTTATTCCGTCATTGAAAGCAGGATATTTGGTGCAGGATAGCGATCACTGGCAAATTGCAATAATGAAACCCGGTCGAAAACCGGTATGGAACCTCGCAAAAGCTTTTTTTGATCAAACAAATGAGCTTCCGGATATAAATAAAGTAGATGAATTAGCTCGTCGAATTGAAGAAGAAGGAGTGAGTATTATACTCTCACTGCTTTCTGAAATAGACACAAATAAGAACACCAATTTTTTCTTGCTGATCGATCAATTTGAAGAACTTTTTCGATTTGGTATGGAACATAATGACGCTGCCAAAATTGATGAAGCAATAGATTTTGTGAATATTATTCTGGAGCTTTCAGAACAAAATAGAATCCCTATTTATGTGGTTACGACTATGAGATCTGATTTTATAGGAGATTGTGCACAGTTTCATGGACTTCCGGAGGCAATGAATCGAAGTCAGTATTTAGTGCCACATATGACTAGAAAGCAACTAAAATACGTGATTGAAGCTCCAGCTAAGCTATTTGGTCGAAAAGTCAACCCTTCACTCACTAACCGACTTCTTAATGATTTAGGAAAAGTAAAAGATGAACTGCCATTGTTAGAGCATGCATTGATGCGTATTTGGGAACATGAAATCAAGAATGATAATAATGGTGAACTCGATTTAGCAGATTACGAACAAATAGGAGGCATTAAAAAAGCACTGTCAATACATGCCGATGAAGCACTTATTGGTATGACCGACAATGAGCTCGAGCTTACAAAAAAAATATTTCAGTCTCTGTCGACCACAGATGAAAATGGTCGAAAAATTAGACGTCCTGCATTGCTCTCTCAATTAGTGGAGTTAACAAATGGTAGCACAGAAGAAGTTCTCAAGATTGTGAATCTTTTTATAGGTAATCAGCGATCGTTTTTAAACCAAAGCAAAGCTGGAGAAGATATTATCATCGATATCTCCCACGAAAGTTTGATTAGACAATGGAACACTCTTGGGAAATGGGTGGATAAAGAAGCTGAAGCTGCATCTCACTATTTACAGCTATCGGATGCTACTCGATTGCATTCCGAAGGAAAAAAAGATTATTTAACGGGCAGTGAGCTGCAAACAGCACAAGGGTGGTATGATAATTTTAAGCCGATTCCTGCATGGGGTAACCGATATATACAAGGATTTGACAATTGCATTTTATATCTAAAAAAAAGTAATGAAGAACAACTAAAAATAGAAGTAGCCGAAAGAGATCGTAAGAAAAAAAAGCGTTTTACCATCGCACTTATTATGATAATGCTAGGGATTATGGCAATAGGATCTATCACTGCATTATTTTTAATTAATAAAAGTAAAAATGAGGTGTTATTCGCCCAACAAAGAGCTAATAATTGGATTATCAAGAATATATGGAAATCGGCTATTGAAGCTGAAGTTCCACTGGATTACACTACAGGTATTAGGGGTTTAGCAGAAAAACATGCTACACTTTTAAATATGGATAAATTCAAATTCATGAGCAATCCTCTGGAAGTGTTTTTAAGTGGGCCTCATGAAAAAGGCATCAGGTATTACGAAAATGATTTTGCACGCTATAATCCGGAGATTGTTGAATGGATTTCGAATAATATGATTCCTGATGGTACCGATGCTGAGTTTCAACAACTGACGCAGCGGGTCTATAATAAACATTTGAAAATTCTTGCCGAAGCTTATATTAGAAGCTATGTATTGTTGAAAAAGGATTCACTATTTGTCGAAAAACAAAAAGCGGCTTATTTAGAACATCTGGAATCTGGTAATCCGTATAATTTTTTCAGAAATAAACAGTATCGATATTATTTCAATACGATGGATAAAATTAAACCGGGAGCATTTCCTTATTACTCTAAGGAAGCAGCAGGATTCTGGATACGAAGAAACATCGACGGTACAGCAGATGAATTTTATGATCTACTTATTAAATTGGCCATTACTTACGATCCCAATTTAGCCACTCTACCAAATGAATTGAAGTATTCCTTTAGAAATGCAATGGGTTATGTATTTCCGGGCACATGGCATGTTAGAAGTCAATTTGATTCTGTCCCTAATCAATTTATAAAGTTTGACGACTCTAATAAAACATTTACTAAGTATCAAGGAAACCTTGCTAAATCGTTTCCCTGGAAATTTATAAATGCGCGCCAAATAAAAATTAACAATGAGACCATAGATTACATTGTAATTGACGATTCTATGATATTATGTAGTGCCCAAATGTTTGGAGAAGATCTAGAACTTAAAAAGCTTTATCCACTAATGAAAACAGCCCTTAACGATACTTCCGGGTCCTCATTCGATATATTAAACGCCACGCTAATTAATTTAAATTTATCGACATATTATATAATGGACTCTCCCGGAAAATGGAGTTATAAATGGGTTGAGCAAGAGAAAGAGTATTCGGTTGATTTAAAAGATATGGGAAGAACGCACGAACGAATTTATCTTTTAAACCAAAATGAAAATAGCGTGCATATAATTGATGTCGAAAAAAATCAAATTACAGTTGTAGCTAATGATGTTACAAAAACATCAACCTATGAAAATATGTATGTAACCAATGGAGACTTAATGAAAAAATCAACTAACTAAATCAAAAATATTATGAGCACACTATTCTTAGGCAGCTGTGATACCGGAAAAATTCCTGCAGATCGCAAACGATTTTTAGCACCTTACCATAAAGACGGTCTTTTGGTGGGAAAAGTATCTTTTAGAGATGACGACCGTACCACCTGGCGATCTTTTCGGGAAGAAAATGGTAGTCAGGTGAAAGAACTTCAGGAATTTCTTTTTAAAGCTGGATTTATGCCTCGTGGCGTGATAGATGGTATTTTCGATTATGTGACTCAGGCTGCTGCCAGGTTATTTCAAGAGTATGTTCGAACATTGGATCCTAATGGTGACAAATCGATGGTTCCGGATGGAATCGTAGGAAATGGAACCATGAAACACGTGCAACGTTGGAAAGATCAGCACATCGTTGCAGATTGGGGTAAAGGGTCACCGACAAATTCCTCTAAAGAGTATAAAGATTGGATCGCATTGTTAAATAAAGCGAAAACCCATTATATGAATAATCCGGGACCAATCATGCAACATGTCAATGGGATGAATAAAACATATTCTACTATTAAAGTTAAGGATTGGAATTTCGATACAGATAAAATACACCTTATTGGTATTCGACGAAAAGAAGATACTTCGATTTCAGATCGTAAAAATGACGACATCTTCGTTTTATTAATTAATGGAATGGTATTTAAATTTTGGGGCTCTACAGATCCTAGTGTTCGAATGGCTAGACGTAAGGACGAAGCATTTCTAGTAGAAGGTCAGCATAAATATCGTTTTGGATGGCATAAGATTTCCATAGAGAAAAAGATATATCGAGCACTAAAACCATTCGATTCAACAGGAGTGTTGGTACTTCGCGATTGGAATGACGACAATGCTCTTACAAGTAAAGACCTTGAAGTGACCGATAGAAACGGTGTAAAACGAGGGGTAAATGTAAATAATAGCATCAATATCCATTGGAGTGGGATAGGAGGACTAAATTATTCTGCAGGCTGTCAGGTAGTCTCTGGACGTAGCTATATAAATAATAGAAATGAGACCGTGAGTTGTAAAAAGTTTGCTTCCAATAGCTATGGTGATCTTAACAGCGGAGCTAAAAAGACTAAAGGGGCTTACAATGTGCTGGCAGATATGATCGTCTGTTATTCTAAGAAAGATGTCAATTCCTTGTATTACACATTAGGAAGGGAAGAATCTTTGGATTTGGACGCAAATATTGGTGCTAACTATGCCCTTGATGCGCTTACAAGGATGACGTCGGTATAGTTTTATTACGAATTTTTTAAATTGCAATTGAATTGTTTAAACTGACAATAAATGTGGTTTTACCATTTCCAGAACTAAAAAATAAGGTTCCGTTGTGCGATTCAACCATGCTTTTGCTCAGCGTTAAACCAATTCCCGAGCCATTTTTACGGGTGGTAAAATAAGGGATGAATATTTTCTCTTTAATGTCCTTCGGAATACCTTCCCCATTGTCTGAAACGGATATAATACATTTGTTGTTTTTCTGAACTAATTCAATATCGATTTGAGGATTTTCGGTTCCTGAAACCGCAAAAATGCTATTGGTAATTAGGTTTATTAGAATTTGCTCCATTTGTTTTTTATCTGCTGAAAGATTCAGCTTTTCTGAAGCATTTAAGTTGATGTTCACCTTTTTTTCTTCAAATTCAGGCTGAAAAAGTGATATGGTATTTCTGATTAATCGGGCAACATTAAATATTTCTTTTTCAGGAAGTGGCAGCTCTGCAAGTTTTCGATACGAATCGACAAAAGTGGTGAGGTGGTGCGAGCGTCTTTTTATAATGTTCAAGCCCTGTGAAAGCTCAATTAGAGTTTCATCGTTTGGCGCTCCTTCTTGCAACAATGAATCTAAATTTTCAGCCAGACTGCTTATTGGGGTTATGGTATTAATTATCTCATGAGACATTACATTCATCAGTTTATACCACGATTCTTTCTCTTTTTTATCAATTAGTTGTTGAATCGTTTCCATCGTGACAATCAAATAGTCGAATTCATGGGTTTTAGTCACTGCAGTTTTAAAATAAAAAGTTTCTGTAGTGTCGTTAAGTTTCAGAGAAAGTACATGTTTTCTCTTCTGCCATTCCTCGTGTTGAAAAATATCTGCTATTGGTTTAATCTTTTCTTTCAGAAGATTCCACTGGTAGTACTTCGGAATGTTCAAAAAATCAACAAACGTATCATTTAACTGATACACATCAATTTTACCATCCGTATCCTTCCGAAGCATAAGTATACCAATCGACAAACTGTTAATGATATTAGTGAAAATTTGTTGCTCCGAGGTTTGCTGAAGCGCAGCCTTCTTATATTTTTCTAATAGTAATGCCGTCTTTTGATGTAAGGGATACTTTTGTTTGCTATTATGAACCGTGAATGTATAGTCCTCATACAATAAGCAATCAATCGATTTTTCTACTTCGGCCAAGGTTGATTTAATATAATCTATGAATAGAAGAATCTGGCCCAAAAATAAGAGCATCAAAACTATAGAAGTGATTAAGAAACTTTCTTGTAGGGTGTAAAAAGATGTGATCGCGGTTGCTGCCAGTAATAGCGAACGAATTATGATTTGTATGTAGGTTGATTTTATCACTTTAGATATTATATTTTTCTAAACGTCTATAAAGAGCGGCGCGGGTGAGCCCTAACTCTTTGGCTGCTTTACTAATATTACCCATGTTTTTCTCAAGGGCATTTTTAATAAGATTGATCTCGGTTTCTTCTAAATTTAATGTCGCAGGCGGTGACGAATTATCAAATTTTCGATTTGAAAAATGTAAGTCTGAAGGTTCAATTTCTTGATGATCGCTAATAATAACAGCCCGTTCAATAATATGCTCTAGCTCCCTAATATTCCCTGGCCAATGATATTCTTGAAGTGCCTTTATAGTTTCAGAAGACATTCCAGAAATCGTCTTACGGTACTTCTGACTTAAATTTTTAAGAAAGTGCTCCGCTAAAAGTAAAATATCTTCCTGCCTGTTTCGTAAGGGAGGTAAATTTAATTCAATCGTATTGATTCTATATAAAAGATCTTGGCGAAAATCACCATCTTCCACCATTTGATAAATATCGGCATTGGTGGCACATATTATTCGCACATCCAATAATCTCTCTGTTGCTTCTCCTAAGCGCGACACTTTTCTGTTTTGAATGACCGTAAGAAGTTTCGATTGTAAGTGCAATGGTATATTGCCAATTTCATCCAGAAAAATGGTACCCCCTTTTGCAAGTTCAAATCGACCCAAAGTATCTTTATGAGCATCGGTAAAAGCCCCTTTCGAATATCCAAATAGTTCACTTTCAAACAATGACTCACTTAATGATCCAAGATCTACATGAATAAAAGGATGATTATTTCTTTCAGATTGAATATGAATCTCCTTTGCAAACACGTATTTCCCAGTACCATTTTCTCCTAAAACCAGAATGTTTGCATCGGTAGGTGCCACCTTTTCTAACATCGTTACAGCATGGTTCATAGCAGGAGAATCACCTATGATATGTTCTGTCTTTTTATGGAATTCAGTATTCTTTTGCGATTGTATCGATTCTAACTGCGTATTCTTGCGTTTAGATCGGGCGAGTTCGACCCCTGCATTTACAATACTATATAATTTTTCTGTATTCCAGGGTTTAAGAATAAAATCGGTTGCGCCCATTTTTATAGCATCGACCGCAAGGTTTACACTTCCAAATGCCGTCATTAGAATGACAGTGGTTTCAGGGCTAATTTTCTTAATATGCTTTAACCAATACAGGCCTTCTTTACCATCTTCGAAGCCAATGCGGTAGTTCATATCCAGTAAAACTACATCCAGTTGTTCAGATAGTTTAGTTGTTATCTTTCGAGGATCATTTGTAGTTAAGATTGTCGTGAAGTATTTTTTCAGGCTAATTCTGGCAGAAAACAAAATATCGTCATCATCATCTACAATTAATATGGTTGCTTCCTTCTTTCGCATATGCATAAGTACACAGATGTTTGAAAACGAACAAATAAATGTTCGATAATGAACAGTAGTGAAAACCTATAAATCATAAACACTTATAATTCAATAACTTACAATTCTTTTTTTGATGGCATATTTGTGGCATATATCTTTTAAAACAACTAAGTTATAATGGACAAGCAATTAAAACCAAAAAATAAAAACAACAAAAAGATGCTTATTGGTGGGACCATTTTTATCCTATTGTTATTAATGACAGTTTATAATTTTACAAGAAAAAGACAGGTAAATCTAGATAATGATACTCTTGCAATTAGAGAAGTGAAAAAAGCCGATTTTGAAGATGTGATTTTATTTAATAGTCAGGTTGAACCTAAAACTTCCGTTTTAATAAACGTGGTTCAGGGTGGAGCTGTATCTGAAATATTTGTAGAAAGTGGACAAATGGTAAACAAAGGAACGCCTCTTTTAAAAATTTACAATCCGAACGCAGAACTTAGCTATTTAACTCAGGAGACGGCAATTGTTGAACAGATTAATAATCTAAGAAACATACGTGTAAATATAAAATCCCAACAACTCAATTTAACTGAGCAATTACTAAGTATCGATAATTCGTATAAAAATGCGAAGCGTCAATATGTAACAGATACAACGCTTTATAGAAAAGATGTAATTGCCAAAAACGATTATAAGGCCTCGGTACAGGAATACGAGTATCAGAGCGAACGTAATGAGGCTATTAAAAAAAGCGTATCTCGTGAAAAAGGGGATAGAAGTGTGCAACTTTCTCGTATCGATGTTTCAATTCAGAATATGCAGAAGAGCCTTGAGTTACTTCATAAAAACAAGGAAAACTTTACACTAAAAGCTCCAATAGATGGGATGTTGTCGTCTTTCAACCCAAATTTAGGAGAGAATTACATTCAAGGGCAATCTGTTGGTAAAATTGCTGTGCTGGATGGGTACAAACTGGTTGCGAAAGTGGATGAATTTTATATTTCAAAACTAGTTGAAGGCACTAAAGGTATTGTCAATGTAGGATCTGAATCTTATGAAATATCTGTTTCTAAGATCTTCCCCGAAGTAGTTAGCGGACAATTTGAAGTGGAACTTACTTTTGACGAAGAGGTACTCAACAATACTATCAAAGGAGGAATGTCGCTACAAACTAAGCTGTTTTTATCGAATAGTCAACAGGCGCTTTTGATTTCCAAAGGGATGTTTTATCAAAGTACACATGGGAAGTGGGTATTTGTTTTAGATTCTGAAAATAAAGCAGTAAAAAGAAACATAAAACTAGGAAGAGAAAATCCCTTTTATTACGAAATTATGGACGGACTTCAAGAAGGAGACAAGGTTATCATCTCCAGCTATGATGATTTTCTAGACGTAGAAGAAATAACTATTAATTGAAACTAGCATGATGACATTCATTCTAAACATAATCCTGACAATCATTTCTGAATTAATTGAATTACTTAAAACTTTTTAACCTATGATCACAATTAAAAATCTTATTAAAACTTATAGAACTGAAGAAGTGGAGACTACTGCACTAAATCAATTAAGTTTATCTGTAAATACAGGTGAATTTCTATCAATCATGGGGCCTTCAGGTTGTGGAAAATCTACCTTACTAAATATTATTGGTCTCCTAGATTCCCCGGATGACGGGAGTTATCAATTCGATGTGGAAGAGGTTGCATCTTATAATGAGAAACAAAGAGCTTCTATTAGAAAGGCTAATATTGGGTTTGTGTTTCAAAACTTCAACCTGATTGATGAGCTTTCAGTGTACGAAAACGTCGAACTTCCCTTAATCTACAATAAAGTGAAGCCGGAAGATCGTAAAGTTAAAGTGACCCAAATGCTTGAAAGAGTTGGAATTGCACACAGAGCAAAACATTTCCCTTTACAACTTTCAGGAGGGCAACAACAACGTGTAGCAGTGGCTAGAGCTTTAGTTACGAATCCCAAGCTTGTTTTGGCTGATGAGCCTACTGGTAATCTGGATAGTAAAAATGGAAATGAAGTAATGGAATTACTTTCCGAATTAAACGCACAGGGAACTACCATAATAATGGTGACTCACTCTGCCTATGATGCAAAATTTTCAACTAGAACAATCAGCTTGAAGGATGGGGAAATTGTTTCAGAAATAAAAAACGAACAAAAATTAGACATTCTCATTCAGTAAAAGATCAACTCTAATCGTCCAAATTATAATAGCGCATTAATCAAGCGTTTCCGAAGAAAGCAATCAAAATCGAACATCAAAACAAACAAAAATGTTAAAAATCTGGTTTAAAATATTTTATAGAAATAGTAAAAAAAACTGGCTAAATCTATTGGTAAATATCTCTGGACTGACTTTAGGTCTGGCAGGTTTACTTATTGTAATGCTCTATTTTAATGATGAAAATAGTTACAATCAATGGAATCCCAATAAGGATGATGTCTATCGCATAGCAAATGAGTCTAAGCGAAACGGGATTTACTTTTCAAGTACTTCGGCAGAAGCAATTCTATTTAAAAGTGACATTCCGGAGGTTGAAGAAACGGTTTTAATATCACCATTTTATAGGAGCCGTGTTCTAAAGTACAATGGACAGAACACTTTTACTGAAAAAACTACTTTTACCGAGCCAGAATTTTTTAATTTTTTCCCTTTTGAAATATTGGAAGGTTCTTCAGGTAAATTTTTAGAAAACAGAAAGCATATTGCTTTATCTAAAACCCTTTCAGAAGAGATTTTTGGGGATAAAAGTGCAATCGGAAATCTTGTTACTATAGACGAGGAAGATTATACTGTTAGTTGTGTTTATGAAGTTCCGGGTAATTCCCATTATGAATCGGATCTACTAATCCAGTTCTCAGAACCCTTCGAGCTACATTGGGGGAATTTCCAAAATGAGCTCTTTTGTAAACTTACTCCAGGAGCCGATGTAGCGGAAGTAAAAAGCAAAATGAACAATATTATTATTGAGAAAAATATAAAGCCAAAATTAGAGGGTAGTGGGATAACTCTAGAAGAATTTGATGATAAATATGGCGTTATAAAAGTGCTGCTCGAAAATCTGGGAACCATTCGATTGCATCATAAGGCAGATTATGCCGGCCCGAGCGGGAAGGGAAATTACCAGCTATTATTGGTGCTTACTGGGCTGTCGTTATTACTTATCCTTATATCCTGTGTAAATTTCATTAACCTTTCAACCGCGTCTGCAAGCCAGAGAGCTAAGGAAGTTGGAGTTAAAAAAACTTTAGGACTTTCGAAAAAGGAGCTGACTATACATTATATTTTGGAGGTTTTAGTTCAAGGTTTTATGGCATTATTGTTTGCTTTGCTATTAGTGGAGCTTATCTTGCCTTATTTTAACGAGTTTATAGGAAAAGATATCTCCATTTTTAATGGAACAAGTATCCTTAAGATAGTCGGTGTAGCCTTTTTTACGTCTCTCTTTATCGGTCTTGTGCCAGCGATCTATGTTTCTAAATTTAAGTCGATCGAAGTATTAAAAGGGAACTATTCCCGATCTAAAAAAGGAGTTCTAGTGCGAAATGCGATGTTGGCATTGCAATTTCTAATCTCCGGGTTTTTTCTAATTGGTGTTCTGGTGATTTATAGTCAGATACATTTTATGATCAATAAGGACCTTGGTTTTGATAAAGATCAAACTCTGGTTGTTGATGTTTTTAACGTCGGAAGCGAATACCAAAAATATGAACTTGCAAAACAAGTATTATCGAAAAACTCCAATATTCTTGATGTGTCTGCAAGCATGTTTGTTCCAGGTGAAGGAAATGTAAACGGAACCAACCTTTCCTATGGTGATGTTGGTTTTAATTCAGGTTCTAATCTGGTCGATTTCAATTATATCGATTTTGCAAAGCTGAAAGTTTTGAAAGGTAGAGGCTTCTCTGAAGCATTCTCATCCGACACAATTTCAAGTATCGTTATCAATGAAACTGCAGCCAAGCGATTGGGAATTTATGATGACCCAATTGGAAAAAAGTTGCGAGTAGGATGGATGCGGGACGAGGATAACAGACCACTAGAAGTGATTGGAATGATACAAGATTATCATTTTGACGGTTTCGATACAAAAATAGACCCAATGTTCTTATTACATTGGAACACTTTTTCTTTTTCAAAAGACTGGCTTCATGCGATGCAGTTTAAGGTAAAATCTGATGATGTCGCACAAACTATTTCTGCAATTGAAGACTTTTGGAAGGTTCATGTAGATAGTGAGTATCCCTTTTCCTATGGCTTTCTCGATAAAAAGTTCGCCGAGACCTATGATAAATATCAAAAGCAACAAACCATGTTTTTAATTTTATCGATTATGGTCATTATCATTTCATTACTTGGATTATTTGCTTTGGCTACCTTAACGATACAACAGCGCTTAAAAGAAGTTGCTATTCGAAAAACATTAGGAGCATCGGCACGAGAAATAATTCTACCCTTGATAAACAGTTTTTTAAAAATTACAGTGATCGCCTCATTGATACTGTTACCAATCGCGTATTTTTTAATGCAAAACTGGCTTGATAATTTTGTGTATCGCATTGACATGCCTATATGGCCATATATAGTTACTCCCATATTACTGCTCGTCTTAGTATTTAGTGTAGTTGGCTTTAAAGCCTATCATGCGACTAAAATTGATTTGATAAAATATTTAAAGTTTGAGTAGAATTAGGTTTATAAATATTTGTAAATCAGTTTATTAACAATATGTATTTTCTTTAAGATAAAATTGTTAAATACTAAATTTCATAAAATAGAAAATACTGATTATCAATTTAAGTATCTTTAAGCATCTATTAATATCAAAAACTAAGCTCATGAAACGTTTTGCCTGTAATCGTTACTTTTTTCTGTTAATACTCCTTTTAAGTATGTGCCTTCAAGCCCAGGAAGATGTATTAGAAAAACTACATGAGATTGCAATTATCGATCAAAAAGTAATGATGCCTATGCGTGACGGAATTCGATTGGCAACCGATATTTACAGACCAAAGACAGATAAAAAAGTACCGATTATTTTTTCCAGAACCCCTTATAATTTTAATTCGTGGGGTGATGGTGAAGAAAAAACCAGAACTGCAGAAAATGCCTATGATGCTGTAAAAAGAGGATATGCGTATGTAGTACAGAACGAAAGAGGGCGGTATTATTCTGAAGGAGAATGGGATATACTTGGTATGCCATTGACAGATGGATACGATGCATTTTCGTGGATGAAGGATCAATCATGGTCTAACGGTAAAATTGGCGCTTGGGGCTGCTCTTCTACAGCAGAATGGCAAATGGCAGTTGCTGCTCTAGATAATCCTGCGTTTGCCGCTATGGTCCCTATGGGGTACGGAGCAGGAATTGGAAAAGTGGGAGATTATATGGAGCAGGGGAACTGGTATAGAGGAGGAGCAGAGCAATTGTTATTCTTTTCATGGTTATACGGTGTGGAGCATGATAAATTTAAGCCCCGGATCCCGGAAGGAGCTACTCAGGAAGATTTAATTCGTATTTCGAGGTTTTACGATCTGGCCCCGGAAAATCCGGAAATTGATATGGCCAAGGCATTAAGTCATCTTCCTATTCAGGATATTATTCAAAATGTACATGGAAAGCGCGAAGTGTTCGATAAAATGGTAAGGAGAACTCCGAATCATCCCGATTGGTTCACGAGTGGTTTGTACCATGACAGCATGGATTTTAATGTGCCTAGTTTCTGGTTTACTTCCTGGTACGATGTGTCTATTAGTCCAAATTTGGCCTTATTTAAGGATATTCGATATAATGCCTCTAAGCAGGAAATTCGGGATAATCAATATTTGGTAATAGCACCCACTTTGCATTGTAGATATACACGTGCTACCGAAAACACTATAGTAGGTGAACGTAATATTGGAGACGCTCGACTAAATTATGAAGATCTTATTTATAGTTGGTTTGACCTTTGGCTAAAGGGAGAAAAGAATGACTTTAAAGCCAAAACACCGAGAGTTCAGTATTATACAATGGGAAGTAATAAATGGCAATCTTCGGAAGAATGGCCTCCGGAGGATACAAAGATGGTTACTTATTATCTTAACAGTAACGGAAAAGCAAATACAGCTGCAGGTGATGGTCTTTTAACGATAAAGAAACCCAAGAAAGATAATCCGGATTCATTTACATATGACCCGATGAATCCTGTGCTATCGCATGGTGGAAATGTATGCTGTACAGGAAATGCCGTGGAAGGTGGAGCTTTCGATCAGCAACAAATGGAAACGCGGGAGGATATTTTGGTGTATACTTCGGAAGTATTAGCGGAAGGAGTAGAAGTAACCGGTTTTATAGAGTCTTGCCTATATCTTTCGTCCGATGTTAAGGATACCGATGTCACTATCAAGCTAATCGATGTATATCCCGACGGAACCGCTTATAACCTAGATGAAACCATCCAGAGAGTACGATACCGAGAAGGATATGAAAAAGAAGTTTTTATGGAAAAAGGGAAGGTGTATAAAGTTAATTTAACTCCTATGTCGACTAGTAACTATTTTGAAAAAGGCCATAAGATTAGAATTGAAGTGAGCAGTAGTAATTTTCCGAGATTCGCCCGTAATTTAAATACTGGAGGCAAGAACTACGATGAATCTGTAGGTGTTGTGGCACATAATAAGATTCACCATTCTTCAGAATATCCGTCTTTAATAAAGCTTCCTATTAAACAATAAACTAAGGAAGTATAATTGAATTGCGATTAATTTAAACAAAGTAGTAATCTTAAATAATTGTATCGCATAAACTCGAACTAAAGAACTGTATCGAGTATGTCGAGATTTTTCTATATTTGGATTTCTTTATAAAACATCAATTAATAAGAAATCGCATATATATGGCTATTGAAAAAAAATCATTAAAATTTAAGGTTCTTTTTCTCCTTTCTTTATTCTTCTTTGTGACTTCCATTGCTCAGTCGATAGACCCGTTACTGAATCAGCCGGATCTTTCATACGGTGACTTTGATAAATCCAATGATGCCCTCTATTTTCTTCAATATTATAATCCGGGAGAACCTAATCCTATATACGCCTTTGATGAAGTTGATTTTGAATTAATTCCGTTTGGACCACAACCTTTTTTAAAAAATTATGTTGGAGCATATTCAAATCACAACTATTTTGTGAGTTTGGCTAATCATACGGTTGATACTTTATATGAATATGATGGAACACAAATCACGGAATACGAACTTCCAACATTGTATGATGTTGCTATTCACTTGGCAACTTTTAATAATCATATTTATTTTGCGGCTCAAGAAACGGCCGAGGATCCAGTCCTTCTTTCATTTGATGGTAGTGAGTTAGTTGTAACAGAGATACCCGAGACTTTATTTGGAGGAGGAAATTTCTATTTTTCTGAATTTCAAAACACCTTATTTCTCAGACTTACAACTGTGATTTACGATTATAAGCTATGGACATTTAATGGCGTAACATTTAACGTAATTCCAAACCCGGCAGATCGCAGATTGGCAAAAATTGAATTTGAATTTAATGACAAATTAATCCTAAGCTATTACGATGAAACAGTAACAACTGGTGAACGATTTCAGTTATATACGTATGAAGGCAGTAATTTAGCTCCTATTGTTCCCCCTAATAATAGTGTTCTATATGATATTGTTGGAGTAAAGGATGATAAATTGTTTTTACGTTATGAAGATAAAGACACCGAGATAAGAAATGTTTATGTTTACGATGGAACGATTTTGACTGCAATGGAAACTTCTTCAAATTTAGAACCATATCAATATGCTGGAGAGTTGAGTGGCAAGGATTATTTTATAGTGTATCGACATGATACATCTTCCTCTTTTCTATATTCTTTCGACGGAAATGAATTGATTGAAATTCCAGGTCCATCCGACCATTCGGCGTTTTACACCTCCGGAGCATTAAGTAATAGGTTGTTGATGGCTTATCAAGATGCTGAATCCAAAAGTGTTTTGGTCGAATATGTAGCCGGAAATACAGAAGCAACCTTAGTTCCAAATGCACCACAAGACTTAGAGTTTTCTGGATTACATACTGCTTTTGAGGAAACGCTTTTCATTTCATTTCGAAATGAAGCTGACGAAAGAACACTTTATGGATATAATAATTCGGGTTTAATTTCTATTGAAGTTCCGGAAACTTATGTCCTTAGTCACCATGAATTTACTACAGATCAAAACGCTTATTTCTTTTATTATTCTGATATCCTTGCTAACACAAAGCTATTTAGAATCGATAGAACATTGAATGTTACTGAAGTTGAACAAGGAAGCAATAGCATTTCGGTATATCCAAATCCAACAACCAATGCTGTTAATTTACGTATCACAGATATTGAAAACTTAACACAGTTAGAACTTACTTTATATTCCACAGAAGGAAAGAAAATTGACTCCAAATTATACAACCAGAACGAACTAAATGAATCGCTTCAATATAACACATCAAATTTGTCTAGCGGAGTGTATTTACTTGAATTAAAGAGCAATAGGGAAACTATTACAAAAAAGGTAATAATAAATTAAGATCAAAAAAAACACCAATTCTACTGTTAGGATAGTCATTATATCATTTAAAAAGCTATATGCGATATGACATTTTACGGTTGATGATCGACAGCACTTTTTCTAAACAAAAAATCCTGCATTTAGCAGGATTTTTTGTCTAAGCTTACCAAAGGTTTAGCTGGCAATATCATTAGCTTCTTTTCTAACGGTGTTTTTTAGCTGAACGTATTTATCAGAAAGGGTAGATTCTACCTCTTCTACTTTATCTTTTATTTTACGCCCTGCATCATTAAGATCTCCTTTTAACTGAGCTTTTTTCTCTGGTGACATAGTTTTATATTTATAAAACGCAAACGCACCTGCACCAAGTCCTAATAACGCCAATAATCCTGTTTTCTGTTGTCTTTTCATGGTATGATTTTTTATTTGTTAGCACGAATTTAGATTATATTCTTCATTCATTCTGCATCGATAATGCACTTTAGTATTTCTTTAATAATAACTTTAACGAATCTTAACTTTTGAAGTGAAATATTAAAGAATATTTTATACTTGAACGCGCTATATAGATAATTTCAAATCTTAAACTGACTATAATTCAATCTCGAAATGATCCATATTTAGCTATCAATATTAATCAAGAGCATTTCATCTTCTATTTAGAAATAAGAGTCTCTTTAATTTCGACATGCGCAAAATGCCTTATTTTCTCAATTGCGGTTTTAGAAAGTACGGCATTAAAACAATAATATTTCACCGGGCTTCCTTTACACTTTTCGAGGATCCTTCCATTCTCTTTAATGATAGTTTTAAATATAGAAATATCCTCACAGGTAATAGTTACAAGGTATTCTTCCATTATTAAAAATTGATTTTTGTTAGGATTATTAGATTTGTCTGACTTTCAAGTAAATCGCTAATGTAACTCATATTTATCATCGAGGTTAGAGGTAAATCAATAATTAACGAAGGGGTAATAACCCCTTTTTAAGAAGAAGCGTTTTCATTGGTTTTTAAATCTATTATCTTTAATGTATTCAGAGCCAATTTTTAAGATATGATCCACCCATATTTTAATGATTAATATAGAATTGCTACATAATGGATATAGAAGATTTTTTCAATAAGGCATACAAGGAAAAGACAATAGCAGAAAATAATAAAGTAAACACTTTTGAAATGTTATTTCAAGCCGATAAATTGCTTAAGGAAGAGATCAATAAAAAGGACTCCAAAATTGGAAGCAAACTAAAAGATGGTAAAATTAATCGTCATTGTATTTCCAGTGTCACTATCGCAGAAACTTTTAAAGGAAAAATCTACCAAAGACCTGTTATCGATCTTGTTCAACAAGGTGGCGGAATGTATGGGATTGCGCTTTTAGGCTACACCTATGTCATGGAAAAAGTTGGTATCCGATTTTATAGCCATGGTGGAACGAGTGCGGGTGCCATTAATGCGATGTTTTTGGCAGGCTTACCTAACAGTATCTATGAACAGGAATCTCCTTTCAGTACCCCTGAAGAACACAGACAAACAACAAAATCGGAAGTACTAACGCACATAATAGCAAATACCGATTTTAGTAAATTCATGGAAAAATCTGGATTCATTGGAACCATTCAGCGGCAATTATTTAAAAATTATAAGGCACTGTGGTTGCGTTTATTGTGTCTTATCTTAGTACTATCTTTTTTAGTAGGAATATATGCCTTGTTCGGCCTTATTTTTAATATCAGTGTGGGCTTAACGGGTTCAGATTTGCGTACGTATGATTTTCTCATTGGTACTATGAATATTGGCGCGTTTATCATTCTGGTTTATATTTTATTGGTAAAGTTACTTAAGAGTAGCTTTGGTATAAACACTGGGGAGGAGTTTTACAACTGGGCTGATAAATTGTTGGGTTTACTTCAAATAGATGACACATCTCAGTTAAATGATCGCTTAAAAGAAAACAAGCTGTATAAGGAGACAAAAGGAACATGCAGATTAGTATTAATAACGGCAAATCTCACACATAATCGAATCGTGAAATTTCCCGAAAAAGCTGGATTTTACTGGACTGATCCCGATAGAATAAAACCGGCTGCCTACTTAAGAGCTACTATGTCACTTCCATTTATCTATTATACATTTATTCCGAATAAAAAACATTATAACACGAACGTACCCAAAGATCCAGTATTATTGGAAGCTAGATTTGTGGATGGGGGTATGTTGTCTAATTTTCCCATTCGTGAGTTTCATAGGATTGATAATAAAAACCCTAGATTTCCAACATTTGGTGTGCTCTTGTCAAAAAGAGTACTCAAAAAAGCTGAAGAGCTAACCCCCGAGGAAATAGAAAAAAAGAAACTTAAAGTAAAAGATGAGTTTGACAATGTTAAGTTGGTATCGTATATAATGTCCTTCTTTTCTACTTTTCGAAATTTTTATGATAATGAATATTTATTTCGAAATGAAGAAATTGAAACTCGTATAGAAACCGTACAAACAGAAGGGTTTAATTGGTTGAATTTTTGGATGAAACCAGAAGATAAAAAAGCCTTGTTTCTTGAAGGAGCTAAGGCGGCAATCCGACAGTTAGAAAAGTTTAACTGGTCTGAATACTATGAAATACGTACAAATAGCGCTAACAATCCAATGAAATAATCATGCTCACCAAATTAGTAAAATACAGTATTGGCTGGGGGGTTTTATTTACCTTTCTATTAATTGTGGGAAGCCTTTTTTACTTACTTAATGATTATCAGGTCGATAATTTAATGAAAATCCAGTTTTCTAATAATTGGAATGACCTACAGGCAATGTTAGCCCCCTACAAGATAGAAACACTTAAAAATCATGTGTTTCTGGATTGGTTTTTTATTGCAGTTTATACCTTGCTCTTTCTAATATCAATAAAAATACTAGCCCTTTCTATAGGTAAAAGCTTGCCTTGGTTTTTATATGTAGCTTGCTTTTTTCCAGGTATTGCCGACGTCATAGAAAACTATCAATTCTTAATATTTGTAAACGATTTGAATTCGGAACATGACATTAGTTGGTTTTTTTGGGCTGTACGCTTGAAATGGGGGCTATTAATCCTATTTATTTTGATAAATATTACGATCACTTTTTATTATGGATTATATCTATTCATCGGGTTAATAGATAGAATCCAACAATTTTTTAGGTTTATTCTGAAAAAAATATAGCCGTCTGTTAATCATAATTCTTCACTTTAATCTACCTCCAAAAACTCTCCCTTTTCATTTGCAACAGTGTTTCCCCATTTGGCAATAGATATTAGAACAGGCGCTAAACTTTCACCGAAAGGAGTGAGCGAATATTCAACCTTTAACGGAGGTTTTCTTGTATAAACCTTTCTATTAATTAAACCATCTTTTTCCAACTGCTTCAACTGTAAGCTAAGTGTACGTTCAGTGATGGTCGCAATTAATTTCCGAAGTTCACTATACCGTTTTTTACCATCGATTAAATAAACCAAAATGACACTTTTCCATTTGCCACCAATTAATTCCATGGCGATGCTTGTAGAACAGGAAAACAGTTTATCGTTATATTTTATGATTTGTTTTTTAGGAGCTACTTCCATAATGATGATATATTTAAGGGCAAAGCTACAACACTATAACTATTAATACAACTATACTTTTTATAGTAAATAAATTTATTTTTAAAATCCTGATTAACAAATAGTTAATATTTTTATGTATGCTTTTTTTGTACTATCATTTTCGACCGTTATTGTGAGAAACATTAACTGTAATTACTTTTGTCACTATACTTTTTATAGTTTAATTAATATATAAATACTGATAGATGAATTTAATTGATATTTCGAACAAACGTTATTCAGCAAAAGAATTTGATGCTTCCAAGAAAATTTCCGAAGAACATTTCGAACAAATAAAAGGAGTTCTACGCCTGAGTCCGTCAAGTACAAACATGCAGCCATGGCACTTTATTATTGCAAATACTTCCGAAGGAAAAGAACGTGTTAGCAAAGCAACAGAAGGCTTTTTTAGCTTTAATAAACCGAAGGTAATGGACGCGTCGCACGTGATCGTTTTTTGTGCCAGAACGGATGCAGATGAAACCTATATGCGCCATTTATTAGAACAGGAGGATAAGGATGGTCGTTATGCAAAACAAGAGTTTAAAGATCAAATGCACGCCGGAAGAAAGGTATTTGCAGATTTACATAGATACGACTTCAAAGATTTGCAACATTGGTTGGAAAAACAAGTTTATTTGAATATGGGTTCATTGTTACTAGGTGTGGCAGCTTTAGGTATTGATGCCGTGCCAATGGAAGGGGTAGACCTTAAAGCATTAGATACCGAATTCGGTCTTCGCAAAAAAGGATTTACTGCATTGGCTGTCGTATCTTTGGGATATCGAAAAGCAACCGACTTTAATGCAGCTTTGCCAAAATCGAGATTACCTGAAGCAGAAATTATGACTCAACTCGCGTAGTTGATTGGTTAAAAAACTAAAATTTTTGAAATGAGTTTAGAGAATAATAAGCAAAATGCAATAGCTTTCTATGATACTGCCTATAAAGGGAACCCTAGAAAAGCAATTAGCGAATATGTAGGTAGTGAGTATCTACAACACAACCCAGAAGTTGCAGATGGTACAGAAGGATTTATAACTTATTTTGAAAGAATGCAACAGGAGTATCCCGAAAAGACTATAGAATTTGTACGTTGCATTGCGGAAGGAGATCTGGTAGCACTGCATACGCATCAAACATGGCCTGAAAATGATCAATATGTGACCATGGATTTTTTTAGATTTGACGAACAGGGAAAAATCTGCGAGCATTGGGATGCTATTCAACAGATTCCGAAAAGTT
Source organism: Ulvibacter antarcticus (assembly GCF_003688405.1). Lineage (GTDB taxonomy): Bacteria > Bacteroidota > Bacteroidia > Flavobacteriales > Flavobacteriaceae > Ulvibacter > Ulvibacter antarcticus. Next base: position 289,292 of record NZ_REFC01000012.1, on the reverse strand, counting down.
CGAAGAATCCTAATACGATGTATTAAAACAATTTCAAATTATACCTTTGCTGTAAGGTGAAAACTATAGTTTAGTTGCCACCATTGATTGAGAATTAGTTTTAATATGAAAGTATGAGTGGAAGTATTCTTTTTGAAATAATTGTTTTTCTTGCCGGCGCGATTATCTGCGTACGAATTGCTACAAAACTAGGCTTGAGTTCTGTAATTGGATATCTTTTTGCAGGTATTCTAATAGGACCATATGTCTTGGGATACGTGGGTCACGAAGGTGAAGATATCCTGGAAATTGCAGAATTTGGAGTGGTTATGATGCTGTTTTTAATTGGTCTTGAGATAGAACCGAAGGATTTTTGGAGGATGAGAAAAACAATTCTTGGAATGGGAGGAGTCCAAGTCGTTGGTACGACGCTTATTTCATATCTGCTTTTTGTTTCCTTCGGAATTGATTGGAAGATTTCATTAACAGTTTCAATGGCTGTGGCACTTTCTTCTACTGCAATTACACTTCAGGCTATAAAAGAAAAGGGATTGATGAATACGACCTATGGAGCTTCTTCATTCTCAATTCTCCTATTTCAGGATATTATCGTGATTTTCATGTTGGGTATTCTTCCTTTGCTGGCGAATACTGAAAAGACCCTAATTGCTAACACTGGCGATGTTGCTGTTCATACCAAATTACTAGATAATTTACCTTTAGGTTTTCAAGCCTTGGCGATTGTACTTTCGGTAGTATCCATAGTGGTTGCTGGTCGATATCTTGTTGTCCCAATGTTGCGAAAAGTGGCTTCAACTAAGGTGAGAGAACTATTAACAGCCTCAGCATTATTGATTGTTTTTGGGATCTCTTATGTTATGGAATTAGTGGGTTTGAGTCCCGCTTTGGGCGCTTTCCTCGGCGGTGTGGTTTTGGCGACCAGCGAATTTAAACATGAATTGGAAAGTACCCTGGAACCCTTTAAAGGCTTGCTATTAGGATTGTTCTTTATGGCAGTAGGCGCATCCATTAATTTTATAGTAATCGGGGATAACCCAATATTAATAGGGAGTCTTGTTGTTGGAATCATAATTTTAAAAGCAGCTGTTCTGCTTTTGGTTGGGGTGTTATTTAAGTTGAAAATTGATCAAAATTTATTATTAGCCATTGGGTTGGCACAGATAGGGGAGTTTGCATTCGTATTGCTGTCATTCGCATTTCAACTTAATATTTTCAACAGAGAACAGCTCGATATCATGCTGGTTGTAACTGCATTAACAATGGCGCTCACACCAATTTTAGCAGTTGTAAATGAACGCTTCGTTCTTCCGCGCATTGGCACCAAGGTTTCTGAGAATAAACCAATGGATACGATTCATGAGACTCACAAAGTTCTTTTGGTTGGTTTTGGGCACTTCGGAAGTACTATCGGTAGATTTCTACGTGCTCATGGAGTGAAAACTACCGTACTTGATCAGGATTCAAATCGTGTAGATTTACTAAGAAAAATGGGCTTTGAAGTTTACTATGGCGATGCAACTAGAATAGACTTATTAGAGTCTGCCGGTATTGCTGAAGCCGACGTCCTTATTCTTGCTTTGGATAATCCGGTCGATTCTCAAAATCTCGTAAAGAAAATTAAACTGAAATATCCTAATCTAAAACTAATGGTACGTGCAAAGAACCGCTATGACGCTTATGAATTGGTAAATATGGGAGTGGATCATATTTATCGGGAATCGCTCGATACTTCTATTAAATTGGCAAGTGATGTACTTCAACATATAGGTTTCGACAAAAAAGCAACCGATGAGCAAGCACAGAAATTCATTCAACTCGACGAGGAAAGTTTAAGACGATTAGCGAATACTCCTAAAAACGAGAAAGAGTATATTTTTAGAGCAAGAGCAGAGATTGCTCAACAAGAAAAATTACTAGAAGAAGACAGAAATATTGGGAGTAGTCGAATAGATTATAAGAGTTCAGTGGAGACCTAAGTAGTTTCGGCCGTTTTATCTTCAAATTTGTTATGTTCAAGAGAATCAAGGCTTATTGGTGAACGAGAGTAGAATAGACATAAAATCACAACGATTCAGCATTTATAAAAATTAGGAAAAGTCCGATTTTTATTTTAAATTTAAGGTACCTAAGTATTTCTTCCCCGGTACTTTACTATAAATTGTAGTCATTGTGATTGTAGAAAAACTAAAAAATCTTCATAGGTATTTATTTGTCATATTTTTTGTGATTTTCGGCGATGGTTTTAGCCAGGATGATGGAATAAGCGAACCATTAGACCATGAAACAATTTCAGAAAAAGATAAATTAGAAGAAGAGCAAATCCGAAATGTATTTTTCGAAAATGTGTTAATTGATGGAAGAAACTCTTCTTCAGAAGTAAAAAATAAATCTTCAGTTGAGCCGTCAAGGTCGATTGAGTCTTTTGATATGGTCGATATAGATAAAAGACTTCAACTTCTAAAGGACAACATTAGGGAACTGCAACTTGAACAGCAACGTATCGAAAGCCTACTTAAGGCAAGAGATAAGAAAGTCGTAATAATTCCGGAACAAACACAACCAGCTAAGGTTTTAGATACTTTTTCCAACCTTCCAATCATAGCGCATGCTGTTGTTGTCCAAAAAGAGGAAAGCCCGTATATAATTGTTGAAAAAATAAGTCAGGAAGAGGCCGAAAAGGCTCTTTTAGCAAAACAAAACAATCTGGACAATAATGAGATGACGACAACTGGGCCGAATGCACTTAATACAAACGATCTTAGTCGCACTACTTCTTATTCGAAACAGATAGAGACCTATAATATATCCCCTATCATTGCACCAACTCAAATAACTGTTTCCTCTAAAAGTGACGCGGATAACGCTTTAAATTCTAACACTTATTTATTAAAAGAAACAATTGATACTAGCACTGCAGGAGCGTTACAAATACGTCGAGTTTATGTAGAAATGATTGGAGAGGAGCAGGCGGATCAAGCCTTGAAGAGTAGAATTAATGTATCTGGCTCTACCAAAAATTTAGAGTTAGCTTCGGTTTCTGAAGTACAGAAAGTCCGAGCCGACTTTAACGGGGATCGAAATTCATTTTATGCTCATATCAGCGCTGTGAACAGAGCCAATGAGAGTACTACAATTTGTTTTGAAAACTCGAAATGCAAACCTTTGGTAGTTTCAAATACAATTGGCGGTCGCATAAGATCTTTAAAATTCAAGGGTAGTGACAGAGATTACCTTCTTTTTACTGCCAACATTAATGATGACGATTTTTCTAAATACTTTTTATTTGTTCTTCGGAATAACGAGTGGAAGCAGGTGATGAATAGTTTTGCTATTCATAAAAGTAATCTTTCTTCAACCATAGCTCCCATCAGAATAGACCCGAATGATCCCGACCAATTGTTACATTATTATTCCGTCTTTGATTTTGAAGATGCTATCACTGCTAAAAACCCATGGAAATTAAAGGAAGAAAGTGTAAAGAAAAGAGCCTGGTGATTTTAAGTTCACTTTAAAATTAGGAGTGGATGAATTTCATCTTCTCTTTTAAAAATTAGTTTAAAATTTATTTATTCTTTTCAGCTTTATGAAAATTATCGATTTGATCCTGAGCTCGTTCGAGTTCATCCTTTGTGGGATAAGGACGTTGCTGAGCATTTTTACCTTGCGGTTCAAAAGTAAGGGAGGTAAACAACGGAAAATGATCTGAATTTACGTCATCACATTTTTCGATTCTTTTCAATTTAAATTCTGAAGCGATAAAAATATGATCTAAAGGCCACCTTAATAATTTACTCTCTGCATTATACGTATTAAACAATCCTCTGCCTTTGCGTACATCCAGCAATCTACTAACATTTTGAAACAATTTGGAAGTGACAGACCACGCTACATCGTTAAAATCGCCTATCACAATCACAGGATATTTTGATTTTAATGCTAATTCTGCAACCATCATCATTTCTGCATCCCGATCCGTGCTCTTCGGGTTTTCCTGCGGCATGGGTGGGGTGGGGTGGATTGCATACAATTGTATGGTGTCCTTAGATGATAGTATTAACTTAGTGTGAATAGATGGAATACTGTCGCTCACCAAATACTTTACTTGAGTGTCTATAAGCGGTAATTTCGAGTAAAGCAACATTCCGTAGGTGTTATCCAATGGAACTTCTACTTGATAGAAATACTTTGCATCAACTTTATTTTTTAGTCGATTTTGCCAAATTTTATCTGTTTCAGTGAATAATAAAAGATCGGCATTGTATTTTTTTATCTGCGCAAATAGGCTGTCTGGTTTATTGTTTTTTTGTAAAACATTTGAAGTATATAGGGTCAATTCTGAAGTTGAATCTCCGGTAGAATTAGCCATTTCAAAAGGAGCAAATGTCGTGTATGGATATATCTTACTAAACTGAAATATAAAACACAAAACTAAAACAGTCGCGAATGTATAATCTCTCCATTGCTTAAAGTCAAAACGAATTATATAAATCAATAAAGCGATTAGCGTTAGGACTGTGAGTTGCAAATGAGGAAAATCGAACATCCTTATCCACCAATAATCCAACGGAACGTAGGGCACTAGTGATAATACTATTGCAATTACTCCAAAGCCAGTTAAAAAATTTTTAAGTGTAAATTTATTCAATAGTCAAGTATTTAAGCCCACAAGATACGGACTTAAATTAATGCATTGCAAACTGAAGCTTAGTTAAAAAACTACTAAAAATTTGAGGTTTGACTAATCAATAGCATTAGACAAACGAAAATTAGCCATGCGTAAAATTAATCATGAAATTAACATGGCAGTTAAAACCTCTCATTATTTTAGTTACAATTTTTAGAGGAATATTGCTTTACTAAACTGAAAATCAGAATAATACTAATTATTTACTAGATTAAATCGTATTTTGAACTATTCTTAGAAAAGTAGGCAAGATGAAATACAACGCATTTATCTCATATAGCCATAGTCAGGATTCTACGCTTGCACCTAGCTTAGAAAAAGGGCTGGAACAGTTTGCAAAATCGACTTTTAAACGTCGGGCTTTAAATATTTTTCGCGATTCGAATGATCTTTCGGCTTCACCGGATTTATGGGGTAAAATTGTGGAAGGATTAAATGAATCAGATTATTTTATATTCCTTGCTTCTCCCGCCGCGGCACAATCCAGATGGTGTAAAAAAGAAGTAGAGCATTGGAAGGCCAATAAATCGATGGATCATTTCTTAGTGGTACTCACTGAAGGTGAACTGGTTTGGGATGAAGAAAAAGCCGATTTTGATTGGAATAAATCCACAGCCATCCCTGAAAACTTGTCCGGGTGTTTTCAAAACGAACCCTTGTTCGTCGATTTTCGCGGAGAGCAAAAGGTGGAAGATTTACACTTAGACAATGCCGATTTTCAAGCTAAGGTAGTTTTATTAGCCGCCACACTGCATGGAAAAGCAGTGGGAGATATGGTTGGGGAAGGCATAAAGCAACATCGACGCACTTTGCGTATTCGGAATAGTGCTATAGCCATTTTGAGTATGCTTTTAATTGCCGCAGCAAGCACTGCCATTTATGCTTTTCAACAAAAGAACCTTGCAGAAGATAATGAAGCTAGAGCATTAACAAGTGAAGCTCAAGCTCAAGAACAAACTAAGGAAGCGCAGAAGCAGAAACAAATTGCGATTCAGGAACGAGACAATGCAAGGAAGGCTAAAGACGAAACTGTTCCTTGGGTGATAAGATCTACGTGGTCATCAGCTCAAGAATATACCTCTCCACAAAACGATGTTAAAGGTATTCGTGGATTGGTAGCGCACGCAAAATCACTTATCAGTTTGGAGAAAATTCGCTTTTTATCCCCAGTGCCGATTTTTAAAAGTGGACCACATAAGGAGGAGTATAATTGGTACTCAAACGAATTTGGACATTACAACCCGGAGTTCATTGAATGGACCTCCAAATATCTCATCCCCGGTGCTGATGATGTAGTTTTTAGGAAAAAATCTCAATCGGTATATGACAAGCATTTAAAAACATTGGCACGTGCATATTGTAGGACGTATGAGGCGTTACAATTGGATAAGGATCTTGTAGAAGTTCAAAAAGCAGCGTATCTCGAACATTTAGCTTCCGGAAAAACCGGAAATTTTTTCAGATCTTCAACCTATGATGATTATTTAAATGAAATGGAAGAGCTTCAATTTGGCCTATTTCCTTATTATGCAGATGTCGCTTCTGGATTTTGGATTCGACGCGAAATAGATGGTACTTCAGGTCATTTCATAAAAGCTATCAGAAAATTGATCAAGACTTATGATCCGGAATTATTCGAGGAATGCAATAATATTAAATACCCATGGAGCAATGCAGTGGCCGAATTTATGCCTGGAACATGGAGTATTTTTGATAAATATCAGAACAAATCTTTTGCTTTTTTTAAGGCAAATGGTAAGCTTTTAGTGCAAGTTGGAAGCAGGACGTATGAGCACACTTGGGAAAATGTAGGTAAAAATCATTTCAAAATAGATGGAAAGGATATTAAGGCTCGATACAATATGATATTGTTAGGCCTTCCGGAACTTGGTCCTAATCCAAGAATGTCCAAATTATATTCTTATCAGGAAAAAGTATTCGACGATTATGATGGAAAAGTTAAGCATCCCGTTAATATCACGACCATATCCACATCTATGGGTGAATTCCATATTACACCTGATGGGAATTGGATTGGACCAAATGAATCAGGTGATTTGGTTGAATATCAAGAACTAGGTAGAAGCAAAAGTGATGTTTATGGTATTTATCTTTATAATGATAATTCTAAAACTTATTTTAATTTTAATTTTTACCAAAAGAAGGTTAATAAGACAACAGAAGCCAAGGCTTCACATCAAGTAGCAACTATAACCGATTATGATATTGGGACCATGAATTAAAAATTGGTAGAGCTCAATTCTTAATTCAATAATAGGATTAAACTAGTTGTACTTTATAATTCTATCTCACTCACACTTACAACTAGTTTTAGGGATATATTACAAGCCTCTAATCATCGACTATGAGAGATCTACTAAAAGTGATTCTTGAAGTATACAATCCATAAGCTCAACGTAATTTTCTGCTCCTTCCATAAATAACTACTAAAAAATTAGTAGACCTACTAATTTTTTAGTAGTTTTGAGTATTCTAAACATTCAGACATGGAAAAATTAACCAAACGCGAGGACCAAATCATGCAAATTATATGGCAATTAAAAACCGCCTTTATAAGAGATATAATAGAAAGACTTCCCGAGCCGAAACCACATTACAATTCTGTAGCTACTATCGTAAAGATCCTGGTTAAAAAAGGGGTTTTGCAATCTGAATTGATAGGGAATACGCACCGATACAGTCCGGTGGCTGAGTTTGAAGAGTATCGGGATAATAAACTGGAAAATATTAAAAAGAAGTTCTTCGGAAACTCATTTCCTAAAATGATGGCTTATTTCGCAAAAGAGGAGAACCTAACTGAAGAAGATATTTCAGAATTAATTGAAGTAATTAAAACGAATAAATCTAAGAAATCATGATCCTACTTCTTATAAAAACATCGATCATAATCGCGGTAGTTCTTGCTTTCTACAAGCTTATTATTGAAAAGGAAACCTTCTATGCTACTAATCGATTTTATTTGATAGCTGGGTTAATCTTCACCTTTGCTTTACCTTTTATTTCACTACCAAAACTAATCGAAAATCAGGGTTTTGTTTCTACTCTAATCGAAACTAAAAAAGCTTCAGAAGAGACGGATCAATCTAGGATTTTTGAACCTATACCTGTCCCGGTTTCCGAAGAGAACAAATCTGTAATTGCAGATCTTTCCGAAGAAAACCTGGCGGTAGAAACTACAAATATTGGACCTACATTTAGTTGGTTAAGCATATTGTTTTACATCTATATATTTGGTGTAATAGTTCTGTTTTTAAACCTATTATCACAGATAGTTAATCTTTTACTTAAAGTAATTAGCAGCAAAGATAAAATCAGAGACACCGATGGGATTATTATTAATTCGAGCAGTATAAAAGAGCCGTGTTCTTTCTTCAATTACATTTTTATAAATCCTGAACAATATGAGTTCGAGATCTATGAACAGATTATTGCGCACGAGAAAATTCATGTAAAAAAGAGACATAGTATAGATCTTATGTTGTCTGAAATTGCGGTCATTCTGTTGTGGTTCAATCCATTTGTTTGGCTTTTCAGAAAAGAAGTAGAGAAAAATATTGAATATCAGACAGATAATCATCTTTTAGACAACAATGCCACAAAAAAAGATAGTTATCAAATGAATTTATTAAGGATAGCAACCTACAATAAACCATTAACTATTACTACCAATTACAATCAATCATTAATCAAACAACGAATAGCAATGATGAACAAGAAAAAATCAAATCCGCACAGCTATTGGAAATATGCATTCACCATGCCACTATTTTTAGCAATAGTATTACTCTTAAATAAGCCCAATACGGTATTTGCACAATCCGGTCAGGAAGCAAAACAATTAAATGAGGTAGTGAATACAAATGAAGTAGATGATACGTCTTCAGAGGCTTTAATAAATTCCGCAAACGACGATAAAGTGATTGTTACATCCAACTGCACAAAACTATTAGATGCGATTAGAGCTAACGATATCGAATTGGTTAAAACGCTGCTTAAATCGACCGATGCAAATTGCATAGACCCAAATCCCGGTTACGATGTGTTTACCAAAAATGGTCATAAATGGCAGTCTGAAAGGGCGAATACTCCCTTAACTGCTGCAGCAAGAACCGGTAATGTGGCAATTGCAAAACTATTGATCGCGAAAGATGCCGATGTCTCATTGGTAGCAAACGGTGAAGGAACTGCTTTAATTAACGCAGCGCAACATGGTCAGCTCGATTTTGTAAAATACATGATAGAAAAAGGAGCAGATATTCATCGCAGCTTTCCTAATCAGGGGAATGCATTAATTGCTGCCGCAGGTTCCGGCAATGCTGAAATGGTACAGTTTTTAGTTTCTAAAGGAATGGACATTAATGCATATACGCCAAACCAAGGAAATGCTTTAATCACCGGATGTTCAAGTGGGAATCTTGAAGTGGTGAAATTTCTATTGGAGAAAGGAATGGATATAAATTTTATCGCCCCCAATCAAGGTAATGCCATTATCGCAGCTAGTAGTAATGGGCATCTGGAAACGGTTAAATATTTAATTTCTAAAGGGGCAGATATCCATAAGATAGCTCCAAATCAAGGTACCCCACTTATTGTTGCTGCGAATAATGGGTATCAAAACGTCGTTTCTTTTTTAGTGACAAAAGGAGCGGATGTAAATCTAATTTCACTAAATCAAGGAAGTGCAATAAGTGTTGCAGCTAATAACGGACATATGGATGTTGTAAAATACCTGGTTAGCAAAGGTGCGAACGTCAATTCTCAAAGTAACTCAAATGGATCGGCGTTGATATCTGCTGCCCGAAACGGAATGAATGATAATGTATCATTTTTGATAGAAAAAGGAGCTGATGTAAACGCTCAAACTGATGGTAGTGGTTCGGCTTTAATTGCAGCTGCTAGAAATGGCAATAACTCAACAATTGAACTTTTAATTTCAAAAGGTGCCGATGTTAACTTAGAAAATGATGGTAGCGGCTCTGCGTTGGTTGCCGCTGCTCAAAACGGACTTATTGATACAGTAAAACTTTTAGTGGCTAAAGGAGCAAATGTGAACGGCATTACAGACGGCAGCGGTTCATCCTTAATTGCGGCTTCTGCCAATGGATTACATGATATGATCAATTTACTACTGGAAAATGGCGCAGATATTAATTTGCAAAGTGACGGCAGTGGATTCGCATTGCATGCAGCAGCTAAAAACGGCCGTTTAAAAACTGTGCAACTTTTAATAGAAAAAGGAGCGGATGTCAATTTATACAATAGTGGCAGTGGAACAGCATTGGCAGCTGCTTCACGAAACGGACAGAAAGCTGTGGTAGATTATCTGCTTTCAACAGGCGCTGAGCATATTTACTCGAACTGACACGATTTCTTTAGGAAAGAGGTTCCAATATAAAATGAAATTGTTGATGAGCTCCGTCCACAGAATGTATCTGAAAACTATGCAAGGGCTCACATCGAATAAACATCGTATAATATCTAGGTAAAATTTAAAGTCTCCCTTTTGAAGGGAGATTTAGAGGGATGTTTCTTGTAGGTGATTTCGTTATAGCACCAAAGTGTTGCGATATTTAAAAACTTCAGGAAGAGCGTGGTTCTCGATACTTCAGCCTGAGGCAGACAGAATTTTACTCGAACTGACATGCTAACTTTAGTGTACATCAAATTCTAATGAGCTTTACCTAATTAAAAAACGAACTAATGAAATACTTTGTTTTCTTAGCTACGCTAGCTATGCTTATACTTACTTGTAGCAATAAGCCGGATTATGATTTAGCAATTACAAATGTCAAAATATTTGACAGTAAGACTAAAACGGTGGCTATCAATAAAACAGTTTTGATAAAGGCCGATACAATTGCAGCGATTATTGATGTTGACAACTCATTTAGTGCAAAGCAAACTATAAATGGTAATAATCGGTTACTCACACCGGGTTTTATAGATACACATGTGCATCTTATTGGGAACTATGGGGTAGATGCCGATTTGCCTTCAGACCATTTGGAAGATGACGGCCTTAAAATGATTAGGGATTTAACGGCATATCATTATCTCAACTATGGGGTGACCACCATTATTGACATGGGCCAACCGGAAACTTGGATGGATCTCACTTTAAACTGGCAAAAGAATCCTGAGCCACATTATCCAAATCTCTACATCAACGGTGGATCAATAGTTTCTGATGAAGATCGAAGACAGCCTTCTCATCACATAGAAGTCATGAATCCCGAAGACGGAAGAAAGAAAGTTAGAGACTATGCGGCAAAAGGCATGAAGTATATGAAACTCTATAGTAAACTTCGGAAACCGGACTATGAAGCGATGGCTGATGAAGCAAAAAAACAAGGGATTATTATAAATTCTCATGTGGACAACAATGTTGTAACCATCGGGGAAGCAATGGATTATGGTGTTAAAAATTTCGAGCATTTCTTTACGCTAACCCCAAGTGTTTTGTCGTACGATGATCACTGGCCTTTAATGAATGAAAAATTCGGAATTAAAATGAATTCGAGTATTGATGAGTTTGCTGCGCAAATGGTGTTTTTCTTCGGATATATAAAAACCAAGCCGGAAATTGAAGCGAAATTATTCGCTCTATTTGATAAAATGGCTTCGGAAGGTGCTACCTTAAGTTCGGCATTGAACGTTTTAGCTTCAGCCAGCGGACAGTCAGATTTCTTCACATCATTTGAATATTTTCCTATTCGGAATTCACCAATGGTGTCCTATTCCGAAGCACAACAAAAGCAATTGGATGATGCATATCAAACGATGACGAACTACTTAAAAATAGCTTATGATAAAGGTGTTAGCCTACGCATTGGAACAGACTGCCGATTTGGAGGGCGTGCTTTGCTATCGGAGCTAATTTTACTAAATAAAGCAGGCTTTTCCATCGAAGATGTATTACAGATGGCTACTTTAAACGGGTATCGGGCCATGGATTTAGATAAAAATTATGGATCAATCGAAGTAGGGAAGAAGGCCGACCTTTTACTTTTTGAAAAAGATCCATTTGATAATGTAAAGAATATTTTATCGGAAAAGACGGTGATCAAAGACGGACAAGTTTTTATGCTGAAGAAATCCGTGGGTCATGAACTCATGCAATTAATGATAACTGTAGGCCCGGAAAACGGTAAGAACTGGTTTGTGAATGCCTTGTCTGATGATACCTATGGCGAATTAGAAAGCAGTGAGTTACGAAATACGGTGAAAGAACTTATTGGAGGTGGCAAGATAGCAGAGGCTATGACAGCTCATGAGTTGTATATAGAACACTTTCCAAATAGAACATTTACTATTGATGGTACTATTCTCACAAACGTGGCGTATCGCTTAGCAAGAGAGGGAAAGACCGCTTTGTTAGCAAAGTTTCATGAGTTTAATCGGATCAATTTTCCCGAAGCACAAAAGTTTCTTGGATTGTCTGTCTATATGGCGATTATAAATAAAGGTATCACAGCTGGAGAAGTAGAATTCGAAAAAAACAGAAATAATCCTGAATATAAGTTGGATGAAAATGAAATGAATGGTGTTGGCTATTTGTTTCTACAAAAAGATAAAACCAAAGAAGCGATCGCTGTTTTTAAAATGAACGTTTCAGCCTTCCCCGAGTCATGGAATGTTTATGATAGTCTGGGTGAAGCTTATTTGACAGATGGAAACAAAATGCTGGCGAAAAAGAACTATCTAAAATCGTTGGAACTCAATCCTGAAAACAACTATGCGATTGAAGCATTAAAAAAACTTTAAGTTGGGTTTATCTTCGGAAGTATTTGCGACGATGGTTCATAAACGTGAAATGATTCAAAATACTAGTTTGTAATTACTGCCATAGTTTATTTCCAGGATCGTATTTTCCTTCAGTACAAGGACAGTCACTTAATTCTTGTAGAAAATCGAAACCGATAGTGACAGCATGTGTTCCAGAGTTATAACCTGTTAATTCGTTCAGCGTGATTTGGTAGGCATATGAAAAGTATACGATAGATTTTTTAAAACCTGCCATAGGTCCAATATTTAAAGGTTTTCCAACTTGATCATTTAAAAAACGATAGGAGGCTCCAAACCAAAAGAAATCATCGTCCCGATTGTATCTTCTAAACTTTATATTTATATCGGTACTCGATCTATTATCACTAGCGAAGTTTTGGTAAAATGCCGAAGGTTCAATTTCAGACTGATTATTGCTTTTAATAACATAACCAGAATATACTTGAAAGTTTAAAAGTGAATTTGGTTCTAACCCATCAAAAGCATCCGTTTTTTTTGGTAAAATATTACTAGCATTGAAGCTAAGCCAGAATTTTCTAAGTCTATAAAGAGCGCCTATGTCGAAATTGTTATTCATTACAGCTCTATCATCATTAATATTTGGGTCCACAATGGGGATTTCATACGTGGGTTCGAAATTATAGAAATCAATTTTAAAACTGTTTATGTTATACGAAAGTCCGAAGGATAAATATTGTCGCGTCTTATAATCTAGTATTAAATGATGGGCATATGAAAACTTCAAGCCTTGCTGACGTGTGTTTCCATTTCTATCTGTGTAGGCCGAAATCCCTACCCCGGAGCGACTTGCCATTCTTATATCCATATACAAGGCCGCGTTTCTCGGAGCATCTTTAATACCAACCCACTGTGTTAATCCATTGGCTCTAATTCTAAAATTATCACCTATTCCAGCAAAGGTTGGAGAAACCACAAAATCATTATCCGCTAAATACTGAGTAAAAACGGGTAAATTGAGTTCTTGTGCTGAACTCTGAACTACCATTAAAACGAGTAGGTATTTTAGTATGTTTTTCATAATAGTCTTTATTAGTAACGATTAAGATGATAGGTAGTTATTACCTATACAGCGTAAAATGACCTACGAAATCACGGTTGTTTGATGGGTCTATTCTAACGACATACCAATAGTCTCCCGTAGGCAACTCGGTATTATTATATCTTCCATCCCATTTTTCACCAACCCGCATCATGGCAACCCTACGACCATAACGATCATAAATTGAAAATACCAGATGAGGATAATTATCTACACAACCGGGAGCCCAATAATCGGTCACACCATCGTTATTTGGTGAGAAGTAATTTGGGATACAGATTCCAATAAATTCTTTTGTAATTTCTGCAACGAGTTGACATCCGCTGCTGTCGGTAACAATAACCGTAAAAGTTCCGGATTCAGTGATAGTAAATACATTGGTGTCACCAAAATTAACATCATTTAATGTAAATTCATATTCACCCGTACCTCCATTGACCGTTGCCACAATTTCATTGATATCTCCTTCGCTAAGCACTAATGTTAATGGAGTAAACACATGAAGATCAAAAAATTCGGTTATTTGCATGCAACCATTGGTATGTCTTACCGTAATGTAATTGTCTCTGCTTGGTGGAATGTTTGTAAATACATTGCTCGTTTGAAACGGACCATCATTTAATGAATAATCTAATTGCGTTATATCCACTAAATTTTCGTCAACCGTTACAGTCACCTGATTCACAGTTGCATTTTCCAAGCAGATATATTCTACTTCAACAATTGGTACAATAAGCACAGCATCAGGGAAGGCAATATTCCATTCAGATTCGCAACCTAAACTATCACGCACGTAGACAATATGATTCCCACCACTTAATTCGATGAATTCAAATTCTGTTTGATCTGGTTCTCCGGTAACATAAACACCATTATATTCATCCAAACTCACACTATAGGGAAGGGTCCCTCCTTCAATTTCGATACTAAAAGAACCATTTGCATCACCTTCACAAACTTCAGGAAAGATCGAATCTGGCGTTATTGAGATTATCACCGGCAGCGATTCTTCAATTTCAAAGTTGAAGGTTAAAAAACAACCTAATTCATCTTGCACGATAACGTCATAAGCTCCCGGGCTTAGATTTTCGAAGAGGTTTGTTTCAAAAAACTGATCCAATTGTGGTGAAATAGCATAGAGAATAATACCCGATCCTCCGGTTGCAAAGATTTCCAAACTACCATTATCTTCTCCATAGCAAATTACCTCAGTCACGTCGTAATCGACTTCAAGAGAAGTTGCAGGTTCTGTAATATTTATTTCTTCGGAAGTTGCTAAACAATCACCACTTTCAACATAAACAACATAGGTTCCTACAATTAATCCGGTAAATATCCCCGGACTGTTTTGCTCCGCCGGAATAGTATTTCCTTGTAAATCCTGTAAAATATAAACGTAGTTACCAAGACCTCCTAAGGCGGTTGCTTCAATGATACCGGTATCATCGCCTACACAGTTAATCTGTGGATTCGTTGAAACCAAATCGATCTCAAGAGTTGGTAACGGATCAATTGTAATTTCATTCGAAACAATTGCAATACAATTGTTAGCATCTCTAACGTAGTAAGTATATGTACCTTCTGAAACTGTAAATGTTTCCGAAGAGACAAAACTACCCAGCACTGGATTAAAACCAGCATTATCACTATACTCATACATTCCGGTTCCTCCTGAAGCACTTAAAGTAAGTGTGGCCTCAGTTAAACATGTTGGAGTAGTGCTAGCAACTAAACTCGAAACTATTGGTTCAGGTTGGTCAATGGTCATTGGTAAAGAAGTAAATACACAATTATATCCATCGGTAATTGTCACAGAATAAATACCAACTCCTAAACCTTCAAATACGTTCGATGTCTGTGGTCCGGATGTGGTTGACACCGGCGAAATTGTATTCAACGTATAACTGTAATTTCCAACTTGTCCACCTGTAACATCTAGAACTGTTATTGTAGCATTTTGATCCCCAAAACAAGATAGCATAGTTGTATTCGGCACAAAATCGGCATCAATAGGTTCAGGTTCCATAAGAATAAGGACGTCCGTGGCGATACAGCCGTTGGCATCTCTAGTATTCACAGTATAAGTTCCTGCACTAAGATCTGTAAATGTATTATTTGAAGAATAAGGAATAGTACTGGCACCAGTAAGTTCATATTCATACGGACTTGTACCGCCACTTGCAATAGCAGTAATTGTTCCCTGATCGTTAGTACAAGTTACATTCGATGTTTCAGATATTTCCAACAATAAGGGCGTAGGAGGAGAACCTATAGTAACAACGTTCGTCGAAGTTGTACAAAATGGCGTTTCAGTTTCAATAATTTCTACCGAAAAATTACCTGAGGGTAACCCACTAATAATTTCAGGGTTTGTTGAAGTGTTGGCAGTTACAAGAACACCTACGGGAGTTCCGGCTCCATCGTATAATTGGTAGGTGTATGCTCCGATATACCCGTTAATAGTCAATTCCAATTCACCATTATTATCACCAAAACAATCGTTTGCTTCCGAAGCTATCAAAGTAGCATCTATTGTATCAAATGGTAAGACTTCAAAGGGAAGTGTTAAAAAGTAACAATCTGTATCCATATCATTTACCTGAAAATAATAGGTTCCTGGTCCTGAGATATCAAAACTATTTGATACTTGTGGGGCTCCGGTTGGTAACATTTGGTAAGTAAAATTCCCTGAACCACCCGTTACATTTATTAAAACCGATCCCGTTTCATTACAATCAATCGGTGTTCCAATAACGAAAGCTGTTGCTGTAATAGTTGGTAATGGCTCAATAGTCACTGTATTTGTCGCGATACAATTATTCGCATCTTTAGCGTAAACCGTAATGGTCTGCGTAGCGCCGGTGTCAGCAACCTCAAATACATTGCTATTAAAGTAATTTGTGCCATTGATACTGTATAAATAGGCTGGAGTTCCTCCAACTTCGGTAATGGTTATTACAGAAGTACTTACTGTGTTATTTGGATCACAAGAAAATGTTGTTGCACTGCCAGTAACTTCCAATAATGTTGGTTCATCTATAGTTACATCTGTAGTGGCAATACAACCTCTACCAGAAATTACTTGAACAGTATAAGTTGCAGCCGGTAATCCTGTAAAAATGTTACTGGTTTGAGCAGGAACTACAATAGGCGCTGTAATTTCATAGGTGTATATTGGATTGTTATTACTAGGCGGCAGATCAACTGTTATAGTACCATCACTAGCACCATTACAACTTGTATCGGTTCCTTCAGCTGTGAAAATAACAGGAGTTGCATTCTCTAATGTAATTGTAACATCTTCAGAACAAAGCGTAACAGTATCTGTAACTGTAACAATATAAGTTCCTGAAGGCACTCCCGAAAATACATTGCCTGTCAATATAATTGATGGCGGATTCGGACTAATACTATAATCATAGTTTGCTGTTCCTCCGGAAGCGGTTACTGTAATTTCTCCATCGTCATCGTCACAGCTTGGTAGCGCGGTCACGGCAGGAGTTAATCCTAATTGTGGCTCGATTATAACGGTGACTAGATTTCCACAACCATTCACATCATTTACTTCAACAGTATGTGTTCCTGAAAATAAATTTGAAATTGTAAATGGCGCTGATTGAGTCTGAAAAGCTCCGCCATTAATACTAAAACTATAAGGAGGCATTCCTGAAGTTACCAGGTTTACATCTATTTCAAATTCTCCTTCATTCGAAGAACACTGATTCGCAGTATCGGCCGAAATTACCGGAGATGGATCCATAGGAACGACTTGAACAGGGCTCGAAACAATACATCCATAAGCATCCATTGCATGTACATAATAACTTCCTGCATTTACATTAAACGTACTTGAAGTAGCCCATGATGGATCGGTAGCAATTGGTGCCGTAGGCGTGGTAGTTATTTGGTATAAATAGGGTGCCGTTCCATTTTGTGCAATGGCACTAACTACTCCAGAATTCGGATTACAATTAGCGTTTTGATCTACTGTGGCTGTTAGGCTTAAAAGTATCGCGGACTCTGTAATAGAAAATGGCACAGTTACAACTCCACAACCGGCATTAGGACCTGTTGTTTCTTCAATCAAAACAAAATATGTACCGAAAGGCAATGGGCCTAAATCGGAAACAACTAGGGAACCACCGGTAGGTACAGTACCCGTTCCTGAGATTCCTGTGGTTATTAATGATAAAGAGTCAAAAATCTCATAATTAACGTCTACCGCTGTACCATATACACTATTTATAGTGAAAGATACATCTCCATCATCACTCCCTGTACACGTAATATTATCTGAACTTACCGCAGTAGCAGTCAAAGTTGAGTTGGTAGGTATTGGAGTAGTCGCAGGTTCATAGTAACTACAATTTGTAGATTCATCATATACAATGAATGTATAGGTAACCCCCGGTATTAATCCGTTAAAAGTAGCAGATTGACTCCCAAGTGGTGCCTCTGGAATCCATGATCCCGGCGGATTAGGATAAACAGAAATCGGACCTTGATAAATAGTAAACCAAAACGGCCCGCTACTACCAAGAACTGAGCTTACGGTTACAACTGCCTGTCCGCCAGTTATACAGTTCACTGTGCTCGTAATATCAATATCTAAATCGGATGGAGGAGAAGCTACTAGTATATCCTGTATAAGTACAGAACAACCGTTCGAATCTACTACATTAATTTCATACAATCCGAAATCAACAACATCGAAACTCACAGAAGTTGATCCAGTAGCGTTTAATTCTGAATTAGAGTAACCGTTAGAACCTGTCACAAAATAATTATAAGGTGCAACACCTCCAACAACACTATTGATAATAATAGATCCTTGTGAAACTCCACCGGGGCCACAAGTAATATCAATGGCGTCATAATCCACAATAATTGGGTCTGGTTCAGTTATGGTAATTGTTTCTGTATCCTCACAAGAATTAGCATCTGTTACAGTTACAGTATAAACACCTGCTGGTAATCCTGATGTTTGTGTTCCGTAGTTCGTTCCTGTGGTATCATTGTTTACATTAATCACAAATGGGGGAGTACCCACCGTTGTGTCTATAGTAATATCAATAGCTCCATTTTCATCCCCATTACATAAGATGGGTTGAGTTTCTGTGACGAAATCTATCGCAGGTAGTGAAAGCGGATTTACCGTAATTATTGGTGATGTCGCTATACATCCACTGGCATCAGTAATTTGAAACTGATAAGTTCCATCAATAGCCGTAGAATAAGTGAATGGTGTCGCGGTTGTACCTTGTGTTGTAAATCCACCGCCGTTAATAGAAACAGCCAGTATAAACGGTGCTGTTCCTCCTGCAATAGTTCCTGTTATTACGGCATCCGGTGAAGAAGTACAATCTAAGTCTTTCGTTAAAACGGCGTTTACCATTAATTGTGGTGCAATGATTTGTGACGGTAATGTAATTTCACAACCAAAAGCATCTCTCACAGTAATGATGTAGTTGCCTGGAACTAAATTTGAAAATATATTGCTCGATTGAAAGGGCCCTCCGTTAATACTATATTCAAATGGTGCTTCTCCAGAAGTTACGTCAACTTCAATTGTAGCGCCATCTCCATCAAAACAGATGTCTGATGTTGTACTTATACTGGCAGTAACCAGATCAGGAATAGTTAACGTAAAAGTTTCCGAAGTAATACAACCATTGGCATCTTCAACATTAATTGTATAAACTCCGTCTTGCGTTAAATTTGAGAATGTTCCCGATGATTGCGTTGGTAATGTCGTTAAATCCGGAAGGGTAAGTGAAAATGTATAACCACCCCAACCTCCGGAGGCTGTAATTTGAATACTTCCATTTCCAACACAGGTGATTGGATCGATTTCGGTTGTGATTACTAAAGCAGTCGATGGTTCATCGATTATTACTGTTTCAGTTGCTTCACAATTTGAACTAAGATCAGTTACCACAATAGTATAAGTACCCGCATTCAAGCCTGTTAGAATTATTGGCGACGTTCCTGTTACAGTGGGATTTCCATTGATGCTATATTCAAAAGTTGTCGTTCCAATTACGATGAATTGTGCAATTCCGTCTGCCGTGCCCAGGCAACTTACATTTGCGATTGTTTCACCAAAAATCTCGATAGTAGGTAAGGGAGTTATAGAATAGGATTCACTGTAAATACAATCATTCGCATCCCTAACTTGAAAAGTATAAATATCCGGAACTAATCCAGGAAATATATTTGAAGTCTGATAAGGTGTCGCTGCCGAAACTGGTGCGATTATTTGATACTCCAGAGGAGCCACCCCACCTGTTGTCCCGGTAATTGTTACCGTAGTGGTGTTCGTAGGACAAGTTAAAGGAGCATGAATAAATGTTAAATCGGTCGGTGGATCAAGTGGTAGTATGGTAATTTCATTGGTGACAAAAGTACAGTCGTTAGCGTCCATAATGGTGACTGTGTAAGTACCTGATGTTAAATTAGAAAAGATCGGACTTGTTTGAAAAGTAATCCCATCAATACTGAACATATATGGGGGAGTACCTCCAGTAATATTTGTAACTTCAATCGTCCCGGTAGATGTACAAGTATAAGGTGAAATTAGTTCCGCTTCGCCTGAAATTGCAGTAGTCGAAGTAATTATTACCGTCTGTGGGTCTGATAAACAAACCGATGGACCAGTTGTGTATTGCACTAAGACAATATAAGTTCCAACTGCAAGTCCCGTAAACACAGGTGAATTTGTAAATACAATTCCTCCATCAATGCTGTATTGTAGACTACTACCATTTGGATTCGTAACGTCGATGGTAATCGTTCCTGTATTACCGGAATCGGCACATAGAATATCAGAACTTGTAACTGTAAAAACGGGTGGAAGGGTAGCATTAATTGTGATAGTAGTTTCTGCACTACAATTATTTGAATCCACCACCATAATATTATAAACTCCTGGAGAAGTAACTACAATCTCCGGAACAGTTTGAAAAACGGTCGTGCTATTTACAAAGTAAAAATAGGGTGCAGTACCTCCTTGCGGATAGACTGTGATTTCACCATCAGTACAACTTAGTGGAATAGTGATAGCAGCCGTTACTGTTAGCAAAGGCGGATCTATAATTGTAATTTCTTCAGTATAAGTACAACCATCTTCAGTTGCTACAATGGCAGTATAAGTACCAGAATTCAGGTTCCCAAAAAGATAGTTGTTTTCAATAATGGGTCCAACGCTATTCACTAAAGTTCCTCCTAAATAAAGAGAAAAGAAATACTGCGGCTCTGCGTCATTGGCTGCTAGATAAATATTACCCTTATCTCCATTACAAAGGGGTTGGTTAATAATAGTAGAAACCGTAAAATCCCGAGCTCTAACTAAAACATCAGGAACCGTAAATACACAGGCTGTCGAAGGAACGCCAACTTGTCTTATATAAATAGTATAAATACCTGCTGTAGTGATTGAAAATACATTACTTGACTGGTACGTTATACCATCCAGGCTATATTCATAACCACTAGGAACGTTACCAACAGTAATACTTCCAGGTGTTGTACATATAATATCAGTTACGGTAACCGTTGGATCTAATAAATTCTGATAAACATTAAAATAAAACTGATTGAAGCAACCTCCACTATAATTAATGGTCAATCGATATTGACCTGCGGTATTTGCAACATAGTCCGGACCTGTTCCCACCAGATCCCACGTACATGCGTTATTTTCATTGGCACAGTCGGTATTCGAAACAGGGGTACAGCTGGACTCATCCAGTTTTTCCCAAATGATGGTAACCGCACCATCAATATCAGTGAATATCTCTCTAAAATCGTTTTCCCCACATAAAAATATATTGGGTAATAGTTTACCATCGTTGGGACATGTAACTACTTCATCTGCAAAAGGAATCACAGGGTTCGTTATGCTCCCTCCATAGAGTGTCACATTATATTGCTGTACAATCGATTGACATGGAGCAATTGCAGTGTTGAAAGAATAATAGGTTCCGGTTGCAGTAACTATTATTGATTGTGTCGTTCCAATAACAGGAGTACCTGTAGGACTCGTTGACCAGGAATAGGTATCGTATCCATCTGCAGCTGTTAGTTCTAGCTCGTCACCACATAAAACTTCTTCCTGACTAAATACACAGTCATCAAGATCTGCCAAAAAATTAGTCGCTTGAGGCGTGATAAGACAACCCGTGTTCGTACTATAACTTGGATCATCTGTAATTATGAAAGTAGGATTCAATGTTCCTTGATAGGTTGAATATGCCTGGTTATTGATAATATTTGAGCAAGAATCTGCTAACTGCTGACAAGACTCCACAACGGTAACATCAATTCTTATTTCATAAGCAGGATCGTTCTCTTCTACGAGATAATTTTCTATATCAAAAACAATTTCCCGAGTAGTTGGGTCGTAACTTGCCACTGTTACTCCAGGAGGTAACGTGAGCCCGGAAGGATAGTCGAATATAATATTAATGGGTAAAATGTCCCTAATAGAGAAGTTAGTGGCATCATCATTTCCAACGTTTTGAAATCCTATCACATAGGTTAATTCCTGACCAAGATTTACAACTTGCCCACCAATATCGTTTCCAAATTCATCTTCCACAATTTTAGTGAGAACTATATGTGGTTCTATTATTTCAACAGCTAAGGCAAAAAAGTATTGAAAATAGGTATCGCCACTGGTCTCTAACCTAACAGTGGCAGAAGTAGCATCATTATCGATTACTGTATTCCCGGGATTGGGAACAGCAATAACTCCTGTGTCAAACCCAAGAGTATTGGTGCTATTTGGGACTCTATTATTAACGGGCAACGCATTAAGTTGGGTTACCGAACTATTAAAAAAGTTAGTTACCGGGCGATCTGCAGTCGAAAGACTGGTGCCGTTAATTTTTAATCGATCTCCTGTGATTGGTTTATCACCTTCTAAAGTTGCGAATGCAAAGTTCGCCCTCACTGGAGCTGGTGCCGGAATGGTTCTAAAACCTGACACTGGAATATCTAAATTCGGATTACCTCCTGAAACACTTATTGCACTAAAACCATCAAAACTAGTGATGGATTTACCAGGTAAAGTTGGGTCTTCATAAACAACGAAAAGCGACCATCCCGAAGAATAACCTGTTCCGTTGTAAGGGTTAAATGCACCTGTTTCACCTAATGCACTGGAAACATTTGCGATTGTATACGTTCCTAAATTAGGTCCTAATCCTGTAACAATATCAGTTACATCTGCATAACATGCATAAGGAAAACTATTACCTCCATCTACCGAAGTTCCATCAGCATCGAATATTAGAGTCCCCGTTATGTCATTGTATCCGCCTGTCGGACCTTTAAATTTTACATTGGTAATGGGTTGAGCTCCGCTTGTTACTGCTCCCCAGTATAAACCGGCATAGCGAATTATATAGCAATTCGGATTGGGAATTTCTAAATCAGCACTTGAAGAACTAAATGTAGTTGGGTCACCATCAATATCAATATACTGCATATCTACATTGTGATTGTAAACAGAGTTATCGTTGAACGGATTATTGTCTGGTCCCAGAATATTGTTTCCAATTAATACAATATCACCCTTAAGATCTTCATCAAATCTAGGTTCAAATGGGACGTAATTTTGAGCATACGCTTGTATGCTTAATATTAGGATGCCAAGAATGTGGGGAATTCTTAGTAAGTTAGGTTTGTTCATATCAACTGTGTTTTTAGTTGATTCTATATACTCCTGGAATTATTTCAGCAGGAGTGGGGGTATAGTATCGTTTAAGTCATTGTTAGTTTTCAATTTTAATTACGGACATATTTTCATTGTATGCAGCACTTTCTTTTGTCTTCATATATCTGTTAACATCATCAATTGAAGACGCTTTCTTACTGTATATATAATATTTACTGGTATTCACATCATAGAAGAAATCCACATCCTTATAACCGGATGCAATCACTTGAGTTAAAAATTCATTTCTTTTGCTAAGCTCACTGTGAACTGCAAGTACCAGATAATAGGCACTTTCAGTATTCTCAACATTTTTAAGGATCTGAATACTCTTACCACCTTCTTTTCCGTAATCAAAGTCATCTTTTGTCAAAGGAGTTTCAGCTGTTGATACAGACTGTCGAAGTCTTTTTAACGCACTTCTATCCTGTGCGTAACGATCCATTTCATTATCAAAAGCAGCACGTTTTATTCTTCGTTTACGTTCAAATTCGGTGGCGACTGCTATTTGTTTTAATGAAGAAATCAGCGTTTCGCGTGATCTGGCAACCTTATCCTGTTCGGTTTTTAAATCGGTTAATGCATTTATATAATAACCGTTTAATTCGTCACTCGGGTTATTCATGGATTTTACCCGCGTCTCTAGCAGAGATTCCAGTTGTGCTATTTTTTTCTTCTGCCTTAAAAGAACAGTATCAAGATTTATAATTAAAGTCTCAATTGCTCTATTCTCTTCACTTATACTTTTAAAAGGTTTTGGCTCCACATATATATTTTGCTCGCTAAGATCGTTTTCTTCTTTTAGATCTTTTAAATCGAGTTTCTTATTAACAACTGCAGTTTCTAATCGCGTTAATAATTCTGTCTGAGCCAATTTTGAGGCTTCAGATTCTATTGCTAATGCGCGTATCGATTTCCCGATTTCGTCAATTGGATTCTCAATCAAATTCTCAATAGAATTCTTCTCAGTTTTTAGTCTCGCTTGTTCTTCGGAAGCGATTCTTGCTGCTTCTTCAGCTTTCAGTCGTGCTTGTGCTTCGGAAGCTATTCTCGTTGCTTCTTCAGCTTTCAGTCTTGCTTGTTCTTCGGAAGCAATTCTTGTTGCTTCTTCAGCCTTTAACCTTGCTTGCTCTTCGGAAGCAATTCTTGCGGCTTCTTCTGCCTTCAATCTTGCTTGTTCTTCGGAAGCGATTCTTGCTGCTTCTGCTGCCTTCAGTCGTGCTTGTTCTTCGGAAACTATTCTTACTGCTTCTTCTGCCTTCAATCTTGCTTGTTCTTCTGAAGCTATTCTTGCAGCTTCTTGAGTCTTCAATCTTGCTTGTTCTTCGGAAGCGATTCTTGTTGCTTCTTCAGCCTTCAACCTTGCTTGTTCTTCGGAAGCGATTCTTGAAGCTGCTTCTGCCTTCAATCGTGTTTGTTCTTGGGAAGCTATTCTTGTTGCTTCTTCTGCCTTCAATCTTGCTTGCTCTTCGGAAGCTATTCTTGTTGCTTCTGCTGCTTTCAGTCTTGCTTGCTCTTCGGAAGCGATTCTTGTTGCTTCTTCTGCTTTTAACGTTGCTTGTTCTTCCGAAGCTATCGCAATAGTTTCATCTTTCAAATCTGTAGTAGTTTCCGAAGCACTTGTAGTTTTTGCAACCGCTTTCTTTGCAATTGGTTTTCTCTTTTTCTCTAACGAAATCAATCCTGCCAAATCATCATCCCGACTATAATCGTAATAGTTGCTGTTTTTAAATCGGTAGGCAAGCGTAATCTCATGAGCCGGGCCTAAATCGGTAAGTCCCATAAATGGTTTCTCATAGTTGTATTCGATCGCAATTTGCGATGTAATATTCACGCCTAAACCTCCGGAAGCCCCATAAATTGTATTATAACCTACCTGTGCCCAAATTCCTTTAGGAACGGTAAGCATAAATACTCCTGAAAATACAGTAGTTTCTTTTTGTAATTCCGTTCTAACCAAGGCTGAAAAACGACTGTCGCCAAAAAAGCCATAACCACCAGTATAACCGGTATACATAATATGCCCTTGAATCCCTTGTTTCGGGTTTTCTTCTATTAAACCTGAAGAACTGAAATTATACGTAACAACATTATTGAGAGAAACACCAAAATCCATAAAACCAGTTCCATAATTAAGACCTGGATTTGCGGTTAGTAAGAAATTTGAAGGAACATTTTCTAAGGCTGGATCTTGGGAATTGGTAATAACCTTTCCGGCATTTACACCGCTTTGGTAGGCACCAATATTTATCCCAAATGTAAGATTGCTTTCTTCCTGTATACGTACGTTGTAGGCAAAATTCACCATACCTCCAAAGGTGGTGAACACTCCATAATTTTGTTGAAATACACCTATACCGGAGCCTATATTTTCTCCAAATCTTCCTGAATAATTGAGAAGATATGTCTGGGGAGCTTCTTCAATCTGAACATGTTCTCTTTTGTTAGTGACAGATATATATTTTGTTTGTTCCCGTACAAAACTAAAAGTCGGATTCACCTCAAATCTATTGAACATCATTGAATTCCGAACCGGCACATCAAGCCCTACCGCTCCAATCTCGTTTTGAGCATAGATCATTCCTGTGAAACAGAAAAATAATAATATGGAGATCAGTGTTTTCAATTTATTTAATTATTGAGATAAAACCTTTTTTCGGTTGTTCGTTTATTGGTGTTATATAGTAATAATAGACCTCATTTGAAGTCAGTACGTCTTCTGGCCAATTGTTAAAATAATCATTGGTACGCATCACAGTTTCTCCCTGAGCGCTTATAATAACCACTTCAGTATTAGTTCCACTTACATATTGTGTAGGGAGAATCCACGTGTCGTTAATTCCATCCCCATTAGGGCTTATCAAATTTGGTATATGGGCTACTTCCGGGAAGGGATTGTATAATTCTTCTATATGAAATTCATGTTCGATTGTCATGATACAGCCCGATGTCTGTGTAACAAGTACACGGTAAGTCCCAAAATTAGTTGCAGTAAAAGTGTTTTGCGATGCATTGGGAATTTCTTCCTCGTCTAAGAGCCATGTAAATTCTGGATTGATAGCGTCGGAGCTAATAGTTATAGTTAGTGAATCTCCTGTTTCCAACAAATTATTTTCATCAACATCAATACTACTTGTAAAATCTCCCGTTTCAAGTTCTAAACTCCCCGAAGCTTCACAGCTTCCGAAGTCTACCTTTACAGAATAAAGACCGGAAATGTCTGTTATATAAGTCTGACTTGTAGCGCCAGGAATGATAATTCCATCTTTAAACCAAGTATGGCTATTTCCGTTTATGGTACTCAAAGTTGTTGGACCATTCGCCGCACAAAATGGATTTCCCAGGCTGGAATTGATTGTCGCATCTACAACCTCTCCTGAAGTTGCTGCTGTAACAGTTACTCGATTAGAAAACGAGTTTGACGTACAGCTGCCATAGTTTGTCTCTACAAAATAAATGCCTTCCTGAGATACAGTTAGAGTAGGGGTTTGGGCTACTAATGCGAAAGTTGTCGAAGTAATCTCCTTATACCAGTTATAGGTTAATGAAGGATAGTTTAATGGCGAATCATTGTCACCTGTACCCGGATTATCAATAGTTAATAAGTAACTACCTCCTGGGCAAAAACTAGCATTCGCTATCATATTATTGATCGTAAAAGGGCTATCCTGAAGTTTATAATAGGCAGGAAAACTTTGAGAGGCGGTACTAATAGCCTCCGGATTTGTGCTTTTTATTCTTATTTTATATCCTTCGCCAGTGGTGGTGGTTGGAATTGAGAAGTAAACTATGGCAGGCGATTCTATAATTGATCCTGGGTTTGAAGTGAAAACTTCACTTGGATTAGAAAAATCTCCGGTATCATCAGATAGTTCGACTATAAACTGATTGGAAGGATCCACACCCGTTTCAGGACTAAACATAAAAGTGGTGCCGAATGTATTAAAAGATTCGTTTGCGCAGGCCTGACTAAACTCAAGATTGGGCGTACCAATAACAATTTGAGCGTTCATCGTTCCAATGCAAACAACACTGAAAAAACTACATACTGACAAAACGAATTGGGGAAGGTTTGTTTTTGCCATATTACTATTTATTAATCGTTATAACAGTTCTAGAATGCTATTCTTTCATCATTTAAGTAGGTAATGAAAGTTTACTGTTTAATTGTTATTCATCATCTAATAGACTACTTGCTATAATTCTATTTATTCGTAATCTAAAGTCAGGTTCTTTCAGATTTTTAGTATCAATAAAGGTTTCAGAATCTGATCCTTTCGAATACACATTTCTGAAGATGTTATTGCCATACCAATTTTCAAGGTCTTCATTGTTCGAGTAACCTTCAGTGAAGATATTTCCATTACAATTGTTGAAATACATATTACTGAATTCCATTATATCCAAATTTGCTGCATTAATAGTTATACTTTTATCCAGCACAACCGCAGGATTGAAACCTGAAAAAATACTTTTATTTATTGAAAAGGAGGCGCCTTCTTTTACATGCATAGCTTCAGAGACTAATCCAATTTTGATATCTGCTTTTAAGTCATCACTTAGAGTAAGCAGCGTTAAGTTTTCGGCATTTAGATGTGTATTTTCTTTCGAGGGATCTGCCTCTTCTATATTCGCGTAAGTGGCAAGATAAATACTACTTGCTCCACCTGCTTGTGTAAAATAGGGAGATCGAACGATCAATGAATTGTTTATTGAAGCATGGGCACCATAGTTCAGAACAAGGTCATTTATTCTTGTTCTAAAAGAAACCAATTGCGAGAGATACGTATTTCCTCCTAAAATTTGATAGGCGCTTCCCTGACAAT
Organism: Ulvibacter antarcticus; assembly: GCF_003688405.1. Classification (GTDB taxonomy): domain Bacteria; phylum Bacteroidota; class Bacteroidia; order Flavobacteriales; family Flavobacteriaceae; genus Ulvibacter; species Ulvibacter antarcticus. The sequence goes on along the minus strand of NZ_REFC01000012.1, from coordinate 261,198 downwards.
ATGTTACCATAACATTTTCTACTCTTGTTTCACTACCTACACCTGCGAGAGTAAGGCCGTTAAAATAACCGAAATCTTTAGTTCTCATTCCTGCATATTCGATACGAACATATTTTAAAATTCCGCTATTGCTTTCAACATCATTTCCGCCATAGCGTACAAGTTCTGTAGAAGATGGTTTTAAGCCGTAGTCTAATACCAATTCATCGTCAATTTTATTCACGGGTGCATTTCCTAAGATAAAAATACCTCCCCAATCACCTTTTTTCTTAATTCCTCTACTGGAAGAGAAGATAATTGGATCTGTTTGAGTTCCTTCAGCAATAATCTTAGAACCATTGCTAATTATCAAGGAACCTTTTGATTTAAAATCACCAAGGATCACAGTACCGGGTTCGATGGTTAGACTAGTGCTATCGGCAACAAACACATTTCCTAATAAAAGATATGTTTCTCTTTTTAATAACTTAGTATCTTCTGTAATCGTTCCAGAAAGAATTTGTGTTGGTGTTTTATAAGTTGTGGCTCCCGGATTAAAATCGGTCCAGATGCTCAGCCAATTTTCAATACCATATATACCTTTTTCTTGTTGTGAAAATAAAGTACCTATAGAGATGAAGAATACTATTAGGAAGGGGCGTAATTTTGTAAACATATTATACTAATTATGTTAAAATAAATACTTAATATAGACTAAACTTAATGATAAAATCTATTAAAAGCAAATTAATACGATGAAATGCACTTTATTTAACAATTAAGAAAATGCTCTTTTAAGCAAATCCTTTAAGATTTATGAATTAATTCTGTATAGAAATATGGTTTAAACCCTAGTTAAAGTCATTATAGGTATGCAGGGCTTTTAAAGTTTCTTCGTAGAATAAAATCGCCGCAATTAAGTTCGATTTATCTGAATAGGGAAGTACCATCTTTTGAAATTCGATCGTATTATCGAAGTAAGTAGTGGTAGCTTCAAGGTTTTCCTTTAGAGCTTTGCGGTTATCTTTAGTATCCGGAATACCTAAAGAGGTCATAGTCACTCCCGGCTTACTGGCGAATGCAATATTTGGTAAAATATTAATGATTATCTCAATTCGAATGTTGTACAGATCGAGAAGTTTACCTTTCTGCATAGCTTCCAATTCTTCACGATCGTGATATTTTTTAATATTCAGGTCGCCACGAATTAGTATTTGATCATCACCTTTTTTTTGGGCAAAAGCCATTGTTGTGAAGAGTAATAACACAATTGTGAGTAGATTTAGTTTAAAATGAGGAGTCATAAATTCTAATTTATAAGTTCAGGGGCATTATGCCTATAAATAGTAATGTTACGAATAAATCCTTTAAAATGCAAATATCATCGATAAAATACGCTATTTAAAAATAACAAATGTTAAAATCATACAAAAACCTCTTTATGTCTTCAATCCAATAGGTAGCTTTGCTATGGTAGGTGTATGGCTTAAGTATGGCTTAAGTATGGATAGTGTATGGGGAGTGTATGGAATACATATATCGGTAATTAGTCGCCATTTCGGCATATTGTGGCCAAAATGACCATAAGCGGCATTGTTTAAGTATAAAAGTTATCTTATCTGAGTTTACTGTGAACAAACTGCCCACTTTTTGTATGCTTAGCAAATCGAATCTTCTTAATAGTTGTGCAAAATCAACTATAAACAAGTAGATAGATACAATGTGACATTGAAAAAGTACGAGCGATTGATATTGTGTATTAAGCTAGAACACAGTTGTGCGATTGTAGCGTTAAAGCAGTAGTGATCTACATAGTTCTTTGGTCACGGGTGTGATAAGGGTACAATGAATACTTAAAGGTTCAGATCTAATTTTTAATAATAATTGAACTAATTCGCTGTATTTTAAATTAATGGCACCATCTTTGTCTAGTTAAAAGTATTAATAAATTAAATTACATTACAATGAGTAAAGGAACAGTAAAATTTTTCAACGACACTAAAGGTTTTGGATTCATCACTGAAGAAGGAGTTGAAAAAGATCACTTTGTACACATTTCTGGATTAATCGACGAGATTAGAGAAGGCGATGAAGTAACATTTGACCTTCAAGAAGGAAACAAAGGATTAAACGCAGTAAACGTAAAAGTTAGCTAAATATATATCCCAATATTTTCAAACAAAGCCCGTCATAATTGACGGGCTTTTTTTATTAGCGATTTTTTTAAAAGTATATCCATTAAAAAGAGGTAATTTCGCGCCAAATTAAAAGCCCTGATTATGAAACGAATAAATGAATACAGTAAATTATTTGGAGTAGAAAAGGAGATAGATCTAAAGCTACTTAAAAAGAATTACCGGGACTTAGTAAAACAATGGCATCCGGATAAATTTCAGGACGGAGATTCATTGCAACATGAAGCGGAGGTACAGAGCCGAAAAATTATAGATGGCTATCATTTTTTAGTGAGTATGGCTCCCGAAACTAAAGAGAAAAACTTACCAGCTTATACCGAAACAATTACTCAATCGGCTATAGCAGATTATCAGCATAAAGGATTGTTACTTGAAATTACCTTTACCGACGGAACAACTTATGAGTATTTTGGAATCACTAAGCCTATCTACCTTAAAATGATAAGCGCCGGAAATCTTAATCGTTTTGCAAAACGGAATATTTATCCAAAATACGCATACCGTCAATCCAAACGAATCCTTCAAGAAGCTTAATAAAATAAGATTGTATTAAGGCGGAAATAAAATCAATAAAAATATGGCGAATACGTTTTCAGATTTAGGCTTAGAGATTTCTATCGTAAAAAGTTTAACTGCTTTAGGCTTAAAACAGCCTACCAGCATTCAGGAAAAAGTAATCCCTGTTGTCTTAAAACAAAAAGAAGATGTAGTTGCCTTGGCAAAAACGGGTACCGGTAAAACAGCTGCTTTTGGTTTGCCATTGTTACAACTTATTGATGTAGAAAAATCGACTATTCAAGCGGTAATCTTAGCCCCAACAAGAGAACTAGGGCAGCAAATTTTTAAGAACTTAAGTGATTTTGCAGTGGATAATCCAAAAATATCCATAGCTTCCATTTGTGGTGGTATACCTATCAAGCCTCAAATAGAACGACTAAAAACAACCACTCATATAATTGTTGCTACTCCTGGTCGCTTAATAGATCTTATAAAAAGAGAAGCCATTTCAATTAAAGACACTTCGTATTTGGTACTGGATGAAGCAGACGAAATGGTCACCGCTTTAAAAGAGGGATTAGACTCCATCATTAAAGAAATTCCTAAAACCCGAAGAACCTTACTCTTTACGGCAACAATGCCCGGTACCATAAAGCAATTGGTGCAAAACTATATGTCTAAACACGTGGTTCATATCGAAGCAGATATGGCAACAGTTGGACATCAGGGCATAGATCATCAATATGTTGTGGTAAAACCTATTGAAAAACTAGAGGTGTTAATGCATTTCTTAAACACCAAACAAGGCGAACGAGGTATTATTTTTTGCAAGACGAAAGCAGCTGTAAATAAACTAGCGAAAAATCTAGCAATTAATAAGTTTTCGTCCGGAGCCTTACACGGGAGTTTAGCACAGGCTATCCGAGACAGAATCATGGGGCAATTTCGGGAAGGACATATAAGTATTCTTGTAGCAACAGATCTGGCTGCCCGTGGGATTGATGTAAAAGAAATTTCTTATGTTGTGCAATACCATTTACCAGATACCTATGATGCCTACGTGCACCGAAGTGGGCGTACTGCAAGAGCAGGAGCGAAGGGACTCTCTTTAAGCGTAATACAAGAAGATGAAGTAAATGACATTCCTGATCTGGAAATGGAATTAGGAATAAGTTTTTCTGAAATGAAAAAAGCTAATGCCCGCGCACTTGAAGAAAATAATGCGATACTTTGGGCTCGTAAAATTTTTAAGACAAAACCAAATAGGGATGTTTCCGAAGAATTTAAAACGGAAATTAAAACCATATTTCATCACCTGACTAAAGATGAATTGGTTGAAAAAATGATTGCAGATCATTTCAATCAAACGTCGGTAGCAACTTCAAAACCTGTGGTTCCCAAAAAGAAAAAGAAATAAAAATATAGAGGTTAGTAGAAAAGATGTACATTAGATCTATTTGGTAAAAGTCCCATTAAGTGGTTCCATTTTTAGCAATGTCAATAGATTGAATAAGATAATTTCTATGAAAAACTTCATCTTCTTTTTAGTTTTCTGCTTCAGCATAGGCTGTCTTTCACAAAACAATGAGAACGATATTACAGGTTCTTATTATATGAGTAGCGGTAATCCGGAAGGTGGTACAAACATGATTGTTATGCCCAACAATACTTTTGTTGTGAGCTATTTCGGAGGGATGCGCAAAGGCACTTGGGAACTTAAAGACAATAAATACAAATTTACCTACCATGTAGAGCCCAAATTTGTTCTTTATGGGCGTCACAATACCAATCTTCAGGATACCGTAATGGTTAATATGTCTGTGGATGCTAATAAAGAACTGGCGATACGCTTTAATTCTGATTCAGTCGGTGCCTTCTCACCTATTTTCAATAAAGGAGCAAACTGTTTCAGTTATCCCTATATCTATAAACAACATGAAACGATTAACATTTTAGACGCTTACGCACCAAATTTAAATTACTATCATGAGGGCGAAATATCCAATTCACCGGAATTCTATAGTTTCAGAATAAAAGAGGCTTATAATGACTTTATTTTAGTTGGACTCTCTAGCGAATATTCTCGAGCGGGTTCCTTTAATGCTGTTTATAAAGACGGAATCATGGATATTGAAAACCAGGGTAAAGTCAAAAAAAGTATTGACTACAAGGACATAGGAGAAGAAGACCTGTTATATATCCAGGAATATACTAAGACCGAAATCTTACCGAAATTGTTGGAGTATGGTAATGAGTTTTTTCCGTATTATGAAAATCCAACGAAAGCCGACTTAGTACCTTTTACACGAATAGATGCTACATTTTTATCTTCGGAAGGCATTGTAGTTTTAGACAAGAGTCTTTTTATCGTAAATTGTGATGATAAAGATTAATCTAACTGAAGCAGTTTTGTCTTTGTTTTTTAGTGATAATATGTAGAAGTTACAAGCGACTATTTTATCTCCCAATTTGCGCTAAAAGAGCTTCAATAATTTCTTTCATAAGCCATTCCGCACTATTCGTAAAGATCACAATAACAAGGAATTGTGTCTTCAAGGGATTGCACCTGTTTTATGTGCGGGAATTACAACCTGGTCGCCTTTAAGACACTGGAAAGTTACTAAAGGAAGTAAAGTCGCCGTCGTAGGTCTCGGCGGATTAGGCCATATGGCTATCAAGTTGGCACATGCGCTTGGTGCTCATGTTACTTTATTTTCAAGATCTACTAATAAAATTAAAGACGCTAAAGCCTTAGGAGCCAATGAAGTTATTATTTCGACCGATGAAGCTCAAATGGAAAAAGCGATGGGACGTTTTGATCTCATTATCGATACTGTGCCTTATGCACATGATTTGAATCCCTACGTTGGCACATTAAACACAAACGGCACATTGGTTGTTGTAGGCTATTTAGGCCCCTTAGATCCAATGCTTGTAACAGTACCTCTAATAATGGGGCGTAAGTCTGTGGCGGGATCACTTATTGGTGGAATTGCAGAAACTCAGGAATTATTAAATTTTTGTGCAAAACATAATATCACTTCAGATGTAGAGGTTATTAAAATTCAAGATATTAATAAAGCCTATGAACGTATGTTAAACAGTGATGTAAAATATCGTTTCGTAATTGATATGAAATCGCTTAAAAGTTAGAAAGCAAACTATTTATCAATTAAAAGAATCACCTGTTTCAATAGCAGGTGATTCTTTTTTTTGGTTTCTTCATAAGGGTTTACCGTAAAGAAATTAAATAGGTTACAATTTGAAGTAATAATTTTTACAGCGACCTACCTAAAACCTCATTGAAAATAATGATATTTTTTACATTTAATTGCTTCTGAAACATGCTGCATTTATATGAGCATCCTTCATGTCAAAAACAAATAATATTACTCTCTAAAGATTCAATAATATAAAAGTCATATACATGATTAATTACATTATGTTTACGCTATTTAAAATTAAGTCTCACTTTTTACTAAAAGTCACACCTAATGAAATTCAAAAAGACAAAACTAAACTAACTTAAAGTTTGTTATTTGCTTTTAAACATCCTAATTCAAATGATTGCATCAGATACCTTAGTTACTTACATGTGGATTTTATTGGTCGTTTATGCAGGAGTCATCCTATTTTTCGTTATAAGAGGCGCCAGAAAAAACAAAAATCTGGAAGATTACGCGGTTGGTAATATTGGTTTTCCTGCGTGGGTTGTAGGATTATCATTAGCGGCTTCCATGACTAGTGCTGCAACATTTATAATAAATCCGGGATTTATCGCTCTTTATGGTGTTTCTGGGGTTATTTCGTTTGCCTTGGTGTTACCCATTGCTGCATTTATTTCGTTGATTGTATTTACCAAAGGATTTGCAAAACAAGGGAAAGCCGTAAAAGCAACCACCATGGCTCAATGGATTGGCAAACGCTATCAGAGTAAAAACTATGCCTTTTTCTTCGCTGTTATCGCACTTTTACTAATAACATTTATAGTGTTGATTAATGTTGGACTTACCCAAGTTATATCCAAGTCACTTAATGCAGATCCGTTTTATGTACTTATGGGTATCACCGTATTTGTGTTTGGATACATGATGTTTGGTGGTGCAAATTCCATGGTTTATACCAATACTATTCAGGCAATTATAATGTTTATTGTGGCTATAATTTTAATTGGATCAGGAGCTGAATATTTTACGGATGGCATAACTGGGTTTTTTGAAAAACTGAACGCCATTGACCCGAATTTATCGAAACCCACCAATCCCACCAGCTTTTTATTTCGAGATTACTTTGAAATAATTGCAACACAAATCGTTATTGGCGTTGCCATTGTTTGTCAGCCTCACATCATCACCAAGTCTTTATTACTAAAAGACCAAGGTAAAATAAACACTTATTTATTCAGCGGTATTTCGTTTATGATCATTTTCTTTTTAGTGGTCATTGTCGGATTATATGCACGAATTAGTTTTCCGGATTTTATGGTGAATGGAGTAGCCTTAAAAATGGACGAGATTATACCCACTTATGTGGTTTCTAAATTCTCTGTGGGTGTTGGTTTAATTATAGTGGTTGGATTAATTTCGGCAGGATTATCGACATTGGAAAGTCTTATACAGTCCTTATCAATTACCATAACCTCAGATATTATCAACCCATTATTTAAAGGTAAATTTGCGGATAAAACAATTTCAATAAATAAAGTGGTGATTATCGCATTAGGATTTGTTAGTTTTTTGTTAAGTTGGAATCAGATTAAAAATCCTGACATCAGTGTTGCTATTTTCGCTCAAAATGGGGTATATGCATATTTTGCAGCAGCTTTTGTCCCTGTGCTTTTCGGGACATTTTTAAAGAATGTTTCCACAAGAGCGGTTTTTACTGCAAGCATCACGGCTATCGTAGTACATTTTGGTATATATTATGGACGAATAACACCTTATATGCAGGAGCCGGTAAACAATCCGGGGGTTTCAGCAGCGATAGGAATTGTAACATCATTAATAGTCGGATATGTATTTTATAAATTAGACGAAAAAAAACAACGTGGACACATTAGATTGGACAGCTAAATGGGCGGATTATACGCCAGAGAATATTGCCATTACTTCATACGACGCCAATGAAAGCTACTCGTATCGAGAATTAAATTTTTACGCCAATCGGTTAACAACCAAATTTGCAGAAATGCAACTGGAAGAAGGCGACAGAATAGCTGTTTTAGCTGAACACGGTTTAGAATATATGGTGCTTTTCGTGGCTTGTCAGCGGATGGGTATTATTATAGTTCCTTTGAACTATCGACTTTCTTTATCGGAAATATCGAAACTCATTTTAGATTGCACACCAAGAATACTTATTTATTCTGAAAATCATTTAGATAAAGTAGAGCATTTAGTATTTCCAGCCTTAGAAAAAGTTGAATTTAATAGCTTATCCAAGTATTACAGACAGGCTAATAATTTTCCTGAGAAAAGCTTTCAAATCAAAGCTGAAAACCCACTTTTTATTTTTTATACTTCAGGGACCACGGGGGCACCAAAAGGGGTTATATATACTAATAAAATGTTGTTTTGGAACAGTTTAAACACATCCATGCAACTTGGAATTACTTTTAGGGATTCTACAGTAAACATACTACCACCTTATCATACTTCTGGTTGGAATATTTTTGTAACACCATTATTGCACAAAGGAGCGCATATCGGCATATTGGAAAAGTTCGATGCTGAAAAAGTATTGTGTTTGTTGGAGTTGAATAAAACAACTTTGTTCATGGCTTTGCCTACTATGCTTTTGATGATGCAAAAAGCACCCGTATTTAAAGATGTGAACCTAAAAAAATTGCGTTACATTATTTCTGGTGGAGAAAGAGTGCCTTCAGAATTAGTCAACTATTGGAAACAAGAAAAAAATATTTACATAAGACCGGGTTATGGGTTAACAGAGGCAGGACCAAGCATCACTTCATTACATCATAATATGGCACAGCTAAAACCTAATTCCATAGGAAAACCTAACTTTTATTTGAACGTAAAAATTGTAAATAAAAAAGGAGATAAAGTAAATCCATATGAAGTAGGGGAGTTGTGTATTAAAGGTGATATCGTGACGCCTGGATATTGGAACGATTCGGTTAGAACAAGTAATAAAATAAAGAAAGGCTGGCTATCTACCGGTGATTTCGCTTTTAGTGATAACGAAGGATTTATGTATATCAAAGGCCGTAAAAACGATATGTATATTTCTGGGGGAGAAAATATCTACCCGCAAGAAGTAGAAGCCATTCTTGAAGAGAATGAAGAGATTAGCAAAGCTGTGGTCTTAAGCGCGAAGGATGAAAAATGGGGACAATGTGGTATTGCCTTTGTGACATCAACGAATGAAGATCTTTCGGTAGTACAAATTCGAGAGTATTTAAAGTCCAAGCTTGTGGCGTTCAAACACCCAAAATACATATTTGTTTTAGATGAAATTCCTCTTACTAGCCTCGGAAAAGTTTCCAGAAAGAAACTCTATTACTATTTTAACGAAATTAAATCAGCTCAATGAAACTAATTTACTACTTGCTTTTCTTCTCCCTAATAAATGCTTCTGTATATTCACAAAATCCAAACAAACCTATGAAAGATTTACTTTCAGCATATAGTTTTACATCGTCTACGACAACCTTAGACGATTTAGAAATAAGCTATATAAAAGAGGGTTCCGGTGAAAAAACACTGTTGTTTGTACATGGTCTTAGTAGTAATTCCGATGCCTGGTCAAAGAACATCGAAATTCTACGAAAGGACTATACATGCATTGCTCTGGACTTACCTGGATATGGCAGATCATCAAAACCTGATGTAGATTATACCCCTTCATACTTTTCAGAAATTCTACATCAATTCATTGAAAAATTAGAGTTAAAAAATATTGTCCTTATCGGTCATTCTATGGGTGGACAAGCAAGCATTAAATTTGTAAGCACCTTTCCTAATGAAATTGAGAAACTTATCCTAATTGCTCCGGCAGGTTTGGAACAGTTTTCAGAAACAAATGTAGTTTTAATGAAATCCTTTTTTACTTCAGAATTGGTTAAAAACACATCAGATGAACAAATTGAAAAGAACTACGCGCTCAATTTTCACGTACAACCATTTGAGGTCACTAAAATGATAGATGATAGAAAAAGGATTAAAGTAGCCTCAGATTTCGATGCTCACTGTTACGCCATTGTAAGTAGTGTTTACGGTATGCTTGATGACTCGGTTTATGATGATTTAAAAGCTATCTCTCAAAAAACCTTAGTGATATTTGGAGGCAAGGATCTACTCATACCAAATAGGTATTTTAATCCTACAATAACTACTAAAGATGTAGGAAACATTGCCATAGAGAAAATTAATAAGGTGTGTTTAAAATTTATTGAAGATGCAGGACACTTCGTTCAGTTTGAAAAACCGAACGAAACCAATATACTTATAAAGCAATTTGTTGATGATAAATGAAAATGAAGTTAAAAAAATTTACAGCATTCAGCAAAACCATTTTACCAAACGAAGCTAAATATCTTGAAACTCAATTTCAGTTTGTAGATGAGGAAAAGCTTCAAATTATTAAACTAGTAATTGAAAATGCCTTATCTCAAAACATTTTTAGGGACTTTGATGCAGATATTGATAAGAGGAAATACTCCTATATTAAAGATTGGATTAATAAGAAATTGCTAAGCATCGATGTAGACGCAACTATTGGTTGGATTATGTCTTTGAACAAAAAGATACTAACCGATGCGATCTCGTCAAAAGAAGAAAAAGAATTTCTAAATTATATTTCATCCTATAAAAACATTGATTTTAGCTTTCAAAGTTTATACGATCTTGCTAAGGAGTATAAATCGTATTTATTAGTTAGAATGCGCTATAAAGATCATCAGATTGTGGCTGGTTTTATTCTAGAAAATAAAGCCTCCTACATTAAAGCCAGAGAAATTACTGAGAAACTTTATTCAGCCACCGCTGAAATCACCGACCAATATACACTCAACAACAACGATACAAAATATTTAGAAAATTGGCTATTAGAGGTGTTTAACGAAGCTTCAATAAGTGGAAAGAACAGATATCAGGCGTTTATTTTACTTGCGTTTATGTACTCCAACTACGATGAAAATGACAAATTAAAACTGTTGTTTAATCAAATTGATATTTATTTCAGTTTAGGAGAGATGTACTCAAGACGGCTATTATCTAATTATTATGCAAGTCGGGTGCTGCTACATTCTAAACAAGATGAGTTTAAGGAAGCCGAGTTTTATGGCTATCTCTCTATTCGGCAAAACAACAATGACACTTTAATGTATTTGAATAATTTAGTTGCAATCTTATTGCGAAATAATAAGCCTGAAAAAGCATTTTCATTGTTAGAAAAGCATACTGATTTATATAGAGAAACTCATAATTATCATCAAAAAATTGGATACAGTTCATATCAAATTCGTGTGCTTTCTGAACTTCAAAAAAATAGTCTTGCGGAAGCCACTGCTAAAACCTTTTTAAGAAAATATAAAAACGAGGTTTTAAAACACCGTTGGCACCATTTTTTCACCTCTTATATTAGTACACTAATCGTACAAGAGAAATATGAAGAAGTGCTCAAACTTTCCACCAAATTCGACCTTATTAAAAAGGAAGGTGAGCGACAGAAACAAAATAATTACGTCCCAAATATTGCCTGGAGCATATCATTGGCTAGATATATGGAAGGTAAAATAAATTCAAAACGTTTATTGAATGAAATAAAAGCACCACTTATAGACGTTCATCCTACTACAAATCAAAAACAGTTGATGATTAAAGTCATCGATCGCCTTTCAAAAAACTTACCTGAAGCATTTTTGAAACTAAAGTCACATATCTAATAATTCAAGTACATGTCTTAAATATCAATAAGTTAGTTGCCAATTAGCACGGGATATGCCGTAAAAGTCATACTTATATCCTTTTGTTTTGACCACGTAATGTTTGCTTTTTCATAATAGATTGCCATCTAAACAAACTCAATCAACACTTTCGCTATATGAAAAAAATACTCTTATTACTCATGCTTATTGCTACTTTTGGAGCTAATGCACAAGAGACCGGAACGATTAATGGATTAGTTACAGATGTAAACGGCTTACCTTTATCTGGTGCAACTGTATCTATTAAGTTTTTGAACAAGGGCACCATGACCGATTTTGATGGCGCTTATACAATCGAAAACGTAGAAGTCGGTACTTATGATGTTACTTTCTCTTATGTAGGTCACGAAACTTCTACCAAAAGTATTTCGGTACTTGAAGGTAAGACGACACAATTGAATAGCTCATTGAACGAATCTAATACGATTTTAGATGAAGTGATCTTAACAGCGAACAAACAACCACAAAAAATTACAGATGTACCGGCAACTGTAAATGTGATTACGGCAAGGGATATTGAAGAATTCCCAAGTTTTAATGTAGGTGAATTGGCCGCCAGACAAAAAGGAGTTGATTTTGTAAGAAGTGGAGTCTTAGGAACGGGAATAAACATTAGAGGGTTCAATTCTGCTTTTAATGCTAAAAATTTACAAGTCACAGATGATAGACTTTCTACTTTGATCGCAACAGGATTGCCTATGGGCTCTTTTTCAACCGTAACTAAGGATGATATTGAGCGTGTTGAAATTCTTCTTGGTCCAAATGGAACACTCTATGGTCCAAATGCACACAACGGCCTCGTTAGCACTATCACAAAAAATCCAAGAAAATCTGAAGGAACAACTTTTGCGATAGGTGCTGGAAATCAAAGTGTAATCACTGCCAGACTTAGACACGCACAAGTTATTGATGACAAGTTTGCCTATAAATTTCATTTTGAAAGATCTCAGGGTACAGAATATAAGTATACAGATACAGTATATGTGGGTACAAAGAGCTATCCGGAACTTGAATTGGATCGTGATTTTGATACTCAAAAATATGGAGCATCATTATACTACAAGCCAACTAAAGGCTCAGAGATAAATGGATATTATGGTCACAGTAACACAAACAACATTGGTATTACAAGTGCTGGACGTAACCAAATTAAAGATTGGAGCATAGATGTAGCTCAATTAAAATTTGTGTCTAAGAATTTCTTCGCTAACACCTACTATACATGGAGTAACACAGAAGACACTTACGCCATGAATCAACGAACACAAAATTATGTATCCTTTATAGAAAATGGTTTTTCTGAGCAAGAGGCTCGAGAACGTTCTTTTACAGAGCAATGGTTTCCTACAGGCGAGGGTGAAGGAATTGTACTGCAACGTGGCGCCGTATTCAAAGATGCCTCAAGACGTTTTAATGCAGAAGGACAGTACAATAATAATTGGAGTAGTTTCTATTTAACCTTGGGCGCACAGTACCAGCTGGATATGGCAGATTCCAAAGGAACTTACCTTTTAGATGATGGCGGTATCGATCTAAATCAAACAGGATTTTACACGCAATTGGAATACAAACTGGAAGACTTAGGTTTAGGCTTTTTACTAGGAGGTCGATTAGATAATCATGAATTGTATGGATCTAACTTTATTCCAAAAGTAGCAGTGACTAAAAAAATAAATAATGGAACCTTCAGATTAACTTACGGAAAAGGTATTGCAGTACCTTCAATTTTAAATCTAAAAGGAAATCTGTTTGGTGGTTTAGTTCTTGGTAACGGAGAAGGCTTTACACTAACAGATGGGACTAAAATTGAGAAGTTAGATGTTGAAACTATCAACTCTTACGAAATAGGCTATAAAGGAAAACTTTCAGATAAATTATTTATTGACACAAACGCTTACTATAATCAATCAGATAATTTTATTAGTCCTTTACGAAATATAGCAGATGCGGCAAATGGTAACTTTGTAACTCATATTGGAGACCAGCCCATTGGTGAAGTAATAGAAGGCTCAACGGGTGCTTTTGTATTAACTTATTTAAACTTCGGTCATGTAGATACCTATGGTGTTGACGTTGGATTAAATTATTATTTTGACGACAACTTTAGAACCTCATTCAACTATTCTTATTTTGATCGTAATCTTGATAAAGATGACCTTGCCAATGATGGAAATTTAGATGGCCAAGTATTGGAGAGTGAATTGCCTATCAATACCCCTAATCACAAATTTAGCGCAGGGGTTCACTACAACAATGGAAAATTTTACGGTGCTCTTTATGGAAGATATGTTCAAAAATATGATTTCTTCTCAGGTATTAATGTCGCGGCTGAAACACAAGATCAAGATGGAGATGGTGTCAATGAAATTGTTGAAAATGCGCAAGTAGGTAGAACATGGAATTACGGACAACTTGGAGGTTTCACAGTAGATGCTAATGCAGGTTATAATTTTTCAGACAGTCTTTCTTTAGGTGTGAGCCTTACCAACCTGTTTAACGCAGAAGTTAGAGAGTTTGTGGCATCGCCAGTTATAGAGACCTTAGTATCTTTTGAGTTGAAATACAATATCAACTTCTTTAAAAATAAGTCTGTAGCAATTAATTAAGCTTTCAAACCATGTCAAAAATACAAGTTAATAATATCGAACTTGATTATGAAGATTATGGAAACGGAAAAGTACTTCTATTGCTTCATGGATTAGGATCAACAAAAAAAGATTGGGACGCACAAGTCCCTTTCTTTTCTAAAAAGTATCGGGTAATTGCTCTAGATTTAAGAGGTCATGGAGCCTCTACAAGACCAGATAATGCTTATGGCGTTGGATTGATGACAGAAGACATAAAGGCATTCTTAGATCAATTAGAGATTAAAAAAGCAACTTTTGTAGGTTTTTCAATGGGAGGTGCTGTGGCGTTTCAAATGGCATCCAGCTATCCTGCCTATGTTGAAAATTTGGTTATTGTCAATAGTGGTCCTGATTTCAATGATATGGGCAGCATTGGCGACGATCTTTTAAAGAACAGAACCGAGTTTATGGAGACTAAAGGCCTAGAATTATTAGCCGAAGAGATTTCATTTAATATGTTTCCTGAAGCACATCAAGTGGATTTGAGAAACGCCTTTGAAATTCGTTGTAAGAACAATGATTATAATGCCTACTACCAATCCTTTGTAACCTTGATGGAATGGGGATTGGGAGATAAACTAAAAAATATAAAGACAAGGACTTTGGTAGTGGCTTCAGATATGGACTATACACCCATCGGCTTTAAGGAAGAATACGTTAAAAGAATGTACGACGCAAGATTAAGTGTCATAAAGAATTCCAGACACGGCGTAGTAATAGATCAACCCGACGCATTTAATGAAGTACTTAAAAGATTTTTAGATGATGAATAAAACCGTTCTTATTACTGGAAGCACAAGTGGAATTGGGTTGGCATTAGCCAAACAATTTGCCAAGGAAGGCTATCAAATTATGTTTCACGGTTTGGAGTCGAATGGGAACGAAATTGCAAAAGCAATAGGAGAGAAGTATGAGGTAAAGGTAGCTTTTTCTAAAGCGAATTTGTTAAAATCGGATGCTGTGGAAGACCTTGTCGCGGAAACCATAAACTCCTTTGGAAAGTTGCATATATTAGTCAATAATGCCGGTATTCAATATGTGTCACCCATAGAAGATTTTCCAAATTCTAAGTACGAGGATATTATTGCGATCAATATGAATGCTGCTTTTTATGCGTCAAAAGCTGCTTGGAAACAAATGAAGAGTCAAAAGTTTGGCAGGATCATCAATATTTCTTCCGTTCACGGTTTGAGAGCTTCAGAATTTAAATCTGCTTATGTTGCGGCGAAGCATGGTGTAATTGGGATGACAAAAGTTTTAGCTTTAGAAGGCGCACCTTTTAATATTACATGCAATGCCATTTGCCCCGGTTATGTTAAAACGCCTTTGGTTGAAGGTCAAATAAAAGATCAGGCTAAAGCACACCATATGACTGAAGTAGAAGTGATAGAAAAAGTAATGCTTAAGAAACAAGCCGTCAAACAATTTGTCCCGGTTGATACCATCGCGGACATGGCATTATTATTAGCAAAAGAGACTTCTTCTACTATTACAGGAACATCTTTTGCCTTAGACGGAGGTTGGAGTGCTCAATAAATAGATTCATAATACTCCGTTCTAACTGGTTTATTACTTTCTTAATTAGCTTCTTTTAAATTGAATTGATTTTTTATGTAGTTTGAAAGCTTTATATAGCCTTGACCAAGTCATCAGCTCTTCCTGCGAAGAAAACCGTATAATTCTTGACGTATGAGCGCTAAACCCGATGCAAATTACTTGGTTTTGAAAACAACGCACGAAATACCATTTTTTTAATGTCTAGATTTTGAGAAATGAGTATTAAGTATATCAAAACACACTATTATATACTATTCTATTGTCGAACTGAAAATAACAGGAATCACATTCTCCATTCCATTATTCTGGGTAAATACAACAACCTTTAAACTTTTTGCAATACGCTCCATAGTTTGTGTACGTTTCTCAAAAGCATCATTATTTCTTGCCAATCCACAAAAAACAATATCAGCCGTTTGACTCTTTTTGATAAGCATACCAACTATGTCTTCACTATCTTTAATAAGCACATGTATTTCGGCATCAATACGTGCTTCGTTAATTGAATACTCTATATGGCGCTCCAATGTGAGTTTTTCTTTTTCCGAAGCAGCTATAGAAAAGATACTTATCACTGCTTTCTTCCATTTTCTATTTAAACACATTAGATAAGAGAGCAGTAACATCAAGTCACCATTTCTATCTTCTCCACGCCACCATATATCAATACGTTTATTAGGACGATCATTAAATGGAGCGTTAAAATTCGCAATTAGAATATTCTTACCTGATGCAGCAAGATTATTAACGATTTGTAGTTCTTGAATTTTACCTTCCATAGTACTAGACCAACCAAAGACTACGGTATTGGTTTTTATACCTGCTATGCCATGAGACGCGGCCACTTGATAAATACCATGTTTTAGATCGTTAACTACATTCACTTCAGTTAGAGCCTGTAGACCTTCTTTTGCCAATTCTTTTTGCATTTTAAAGGCAATATCTTTGCGCATTTTTAATTCTTGTTTATCTTCAAAAGTGATCAGTTTTGAAATAGTCAACAAGCCACTATTTTGCCCTAGCATTTCCATAAGTTGAATTAATGGCAACTGTGCTTTTAATTCATGAACAAATAGAAGTATAATTGGACGCCAGTTTCTGGGATGGATATTTTTAGAATTCAATCGTAACAGGGCATATCTACCCATATGCATCCAAATTCCGGTAGAAGCATCACCCCATTGTTGTTCCAGTTTTTTACTAAATAAATAAATGAGAATCAGTGCCTCAAGGCCCAATGCGAAAACAAAGGCCCATGGATTAATCAACCACATGACTACCATCGCTGCAATAGCCCCAAGGATGGATACGAACCAAGGTACTTGTATTTTTGGGCGATACGAAGGTTCTTTTATAAGTTGCTCAACTGCTGCGCTCACATTTACAGCCACATAGAGCGTTAAAAACAGAACAGATACATATTGCGCAATCGTGTTCAAACCGCCAAGAAAAACAGCGGCTATCGCAAGAAACCCACTTATCCAAGTGGCAATAGTAGGCTGGCCAGATTTAGATAGTTTCGATAAAAATTTTGGCATTAATCCATCCATAGACAATGCTTGAAGAATTCTTGGTCCTCCTAAAATACTTCCAAAAGCAGATGATAAAACGGCCCCCCAAACGGCAGGATAAACAATCCATGGTCCAAAAATGGCGAGACGTGTCCAAATTGTTACACCGGCATTAGGGTCTGTCATTTGCTCTAATGTAAGTGCTCCGGTTATTGCTAAAAGTAGTGGTATAATAAGATAGATTACAGCTCCTGATACTACGGCGGCTAGTGTGCCTTTAGGTATTGATTTTTGTGGGTCTTTTAAATCACCACTCAAACCCACTCCAGCTGTAAACCCTGTAACCGCAGGAAAAAACACAGCAAACACATACCAAAAACCCTCAGGTGCTGTTTGATATGTCGCTTTCGTAATTGGTGCATGAATGTCCTGGCTAAGTACACCGATGATTAAAGCGAGAATTGATGCACCAACAATAATCATTATTGGAATTTGGGATTTTAAAACGAGTTTTGCACTTTTCCCGGATAATGTAGTAACTAAAACGATAAAAATAATGGTTAGGCCCTGTAGTGCAAATGATGGAAGTAAGCTTTGATGCTCCGGCCATAACACTAGTATAGCTTCGGAAAGACCATAACAGTAGAAAGTAACACTTAAGGTTCTGCATAAATACAAGGGAATACCAATGGCACCACCAGGTTCTAGGCCTAGGCTTCGAGAAATCATATAATATTCGCCTCCAACCCCAACTTTGATGTTAGTAGCGATTGCTGAAGCACTTAAGCCAGTAATAAACGTAATAGAACTCGCCATTATCACAATAAAAATGGTCTTTATTAGACCTACATTTCCAACTACCCATCCAAATCTCAAGTACATTACCAAGCCAAGAATAGTTAAAATGCTGGGTGTATATACGCCTAGAAAAGTCCCAAATTTATGTGGTTTGCTGTTTGTTTTTGCCATGTTTGTGCGTTAGTCTAATTAGCTGATACTGTTAAAGATAAGTTAAATTTAGATAGCTAACTATTATTTAGTATGTACTGAAGTATTCAGTGAGGTGCTCATCCTGTGTGATTTAAGAATCGTAAGCTGCTTGCGAATCGTCGACGAGAAGTCATAGCTATCCTGCCACCATAGCAGTTTCGGTGAAGTATTTTAGTGATTGCAAAAGCTTTTGCAACAAAGAAAGGAAGTGAGATGAAGAGTAGTAGTTTGAATTAAGTTTACCACAAATTTTTAATCAATCTACGATACATTTTATAAATAGCATTCCATTTAATTTTAAACCGCCAGATCATTTTTAAAGATATAATTCAAAGAAATAATCATGAAGTTTTAATCTGAAAAGTTAGAATATCTATTCCTTTATCAATTTAAATTGTAATTTAACTAATTCAGAAGCTATGTATAATGAAATACAGTGCATTTATCTCCTATAGTCACGATCAGGACTCAAAGCTTGCTCCATTCTTGGAAAAAGGCCTTGAGCAGTTTGCCAAACCTACTTTTAAGCGTCGTGCATTGAATATTTTTCGCGATTCGAATGATCTATCTGCTTCCCCAAATTTGTGGGGTAAGATCGTGGAAGCTTTAAATGAATCAGATTATTTTATATTCCTTGCTTCTCCGGCAGCGGCTCAATCTATATGGTGTAAAAAAGAAGTAGAGCATTGGATGGCGAATAAATCAATGGATAATTTTCTGGTCGTTTTAACAGAAGGCGAATTAGAATGGGAAGAAGCCTCTAATGATTTTAATTGGGGAAAAACGAACGCACTTCCGAAGAACTTATCAGGAAGCCTCAAAAATGAACCCTTATACGTAGATTTCCGTGGAGAGAAAAAAGTAGCAGAATTACATTTAGACAATGCCAGTTTTCAGTCCAAAGTAGTACTATTAGCTGCAACACTTCATGGAAAGGCGGTAGGCGATATGGTTGGAGAGGATGTAAAACAACACCGACGTACCTTGCGTTTTCGAAATAGTGCCATTGCTGTATTAACCGCTTTTTTTATTGGAGCCGTAATACTAGCTTTCTATGCCTTTCAGCAGAAAAATATCGCTGTTCAGGAAGCTTCAAAATTAAAAGTCTCTAATTATCTGTCGACGGCGCAATTCCTATATTTTACTAACAAAACGGAAGCTTTTAATGTTGCTTTTTTAGGATATCGATTTAGTGATTCGCTCGAAATGGAGAATACCGAATTTTCAGAACTACTTTTAAAGTTATTGTACGATTCTAGTCCTATGTATATTGTTGATCCTGATCCGGAATTAGCACTTCAGCAGAGATCGATAGTCAAAGAAGTTCGCGAGTTGAATGGTAATTCACTAGTAGTAAATGAAGAATCCGGCTTCTATGATTCAGTGGTATTTACCAAAGTGAGTGGTGAGCTTATACCATTTAATTTTTACACTCCTTCTGAAGGAATCGATTTTGTCTCGTTTTCACCCAAGGGCAAATTAATTGTTATAAGAGATAAGGCCGAGATTTCAGATACTGGGGAAGATATATTTACAAGCCATGTTAATAATGCGATATATAATATGCAAGGTGACTTAATGGCAAAATCCAGAGGACTTTTTTCTCGTTTTGTTAATTACCAAAGCGATGTCATCGTATTTGATGAAGATGAAGACATTATTTTGAGTTTAAGAAATGCAAATTATGATGATGTCATTAAGGCCGACGTATTTATAAAAGTTAGAATGGATGATGAACGTATCATCTCACGAGAGTCGGAACATGCGACAGCGGTTGCTATAAATAAAAGTGGCGATGAAATAGCCTATGGTACCGAAGATGGAAGTATTCGCCTTATGAAATTAAGATATGGTGCTACACAGATTGCCGGTGACTGGACACTATCGGGTCATAATGGTGAAGCTATAATATTCCTTAATTTTAGTGAAGATCAGAAGTATCTGGTAAGTGAGTCGGCTAACTTCAAAAGGTATTGGTATTTGAAAGAATCAAATAAGGGAATTCTATATCCTTTAGTTAACCAAAAATCAGAAGTAAACCCCGAAAAGCCTTCAGAAAAAGGAACAATTACAGCATACGCCGATCGTTATGCCTCTTCTGTGAATCAGCGATTCGAATATGTTTCTGAAAATGGTGATAAAATCAAATTTGATACTGTACATGATTTAAGAAGAGTAAATTATAGTGCTTTTGGTAAATTTTATATTGGGAATAGCATTAGTATTTTGTCACCCAATTCAGACTATCTTCTAACACAAGAAGGATTATTTAATACTACAAACTCGTTGATAATCCCTATAAAATTTGATCCCTTGGCAAGATTGGGACCTTATGTTTCATTTTCGGAAGACGGTAGGTTTTTACTTGTATGTAATGTAATGAGCACAGAAGATCTTGAAGAATTTATGATCTATTTATTGGATCCGGATTTAATTCTTGAGCGGATGAACACCAAACCAGATGTAAATGGTTTGGTTTTAAAACCACAGAACTAAAAATTTGGCTCATTCTACAATCTCGTAATCAATAGATAGCTTCCGTAAGGCTCTTAAAACAGATCCAGTGTCTTTATCTTCAACTTCAATATCTACAAGATCTCCCTCTAAGAGAATGTCTGTAAGTTCATTCGATAAGGATTCATTCATATTTAATGAAATCTCTAAAATACAATTGGCTATGGCTCTTCTATCTGGCCTCTGAGCATCACATGACAATAAGTTTAATTTCATAATACTATTTTATTAATGCAAGATACTAAAGTTGAGATTAGTTAAACTTTTATTACCGTTTGCCATGAGCTGGTTTATTCAAATGTGTAACGCTGTTCTGCTGTTGAAGATGCGTTTAGTAGTTGGTTAAATGTTCGTATTTTACTAAAATCGCGGGTAATATCACCGGAAACAGCAATTCCTGAAATACCTGTTTTTAGTATGGCCGTAACATCTTCTGTTGTAATGCCGCCAACTCCAAGAATGGGAGTGCCGGTTTTCAATACATCTGTAATTGCGGTATAACCGTTCAAACCTAAAACTGGAGGTAATTTATCTTTAGTTGTAGTTTCTCTAAAAGGCCCTAAACTAATATAATTTATTTGTTTATCAAGAAGTGTTTCGCAATCTTGTAAGGTATTTGCCGTCCCACCGATAATTTGCCAAGAATACAAATGCTTTCTAGCAATAGTAGGGCAGGAGTCTGTTTTTCCTAAATGTACACCATCTGCTTTAACTTCTTTTGCTATTTTATAATAGTCGTTAATAATTAATCTGGTTTGAAAGTGAGAAGTGATTTCTCTTGCAGCTTCAGCTACTTTTAAAAAGTTCTTTTCTGAAACATTTTTCAGACGTAATTGCACTAATTCTGCACCGGATGTACACGCTTTTTGAATGTTTTCAAGCTGCTCTTCCGAAGAACTTCCTTGAGATATATAATGTAGTTTCGGTATCATATTCTTGAATCAGTTTCTTACTTAATATTCTTCTTTCTTCTTTCTTCTTTCGGTGTAACAGTAGTTCCTCTTAGTTAGCAGTGACTTTTTTAGAGTATTCCATAAAATGCGATTCAAAACGTTTTAGCATAGGGTGTATTTTTTCTGAATATATCACATACTGACTTTTCTTAATGCTCTGTGTAATCGACATAAGAGCGGCATAGGCTGATTTCTGAATTAGAAAATCGGCGTCATCAATGCTAAATATCTTTAGTTCGGCGGTATTGACTCCATTTAACAAAAACAACCTGTTCATCGACTTCGGTGTGGAAATAAGAATGTCTATCCCCATAAAGATTTCCGATTTTTGTACATCTACATGAAGCTCTTCGTAGCCTACATAAACCCGTAACGAGTTATATTTAGTATATCTTAAAAAAGCATCATACAATTCCATGGCTTTCTCCTTGTTTTCCACGAGAACTACAGCTCTTGGGGTGTTTCCCATTGCCCTGCATTTTAATTTCTGCAAGGTAGTTAGGATAAGCGTAGTCGTTTTTCCACTATCCTTAGGAGCAGTACAATAAACGTTGGCACCGCTTTTTATAACAGGAATGCTATTACTCTGAAATGGGGTAGGTGTAGTAATTTCTAAAGACTCTAGTGTCTCTTTTATTTCGGAATTTAATTTTGTAAACGGCATAGAAGGTATTGAGATGACTGTTTAGTGTCCTATTTATAATAATTAAGGCAAAGATACTATCTGCAGACGATTTTAAGGGTTGAAGTTCCTTTTTCTATCGTATTGAAGATAAAAGCTGTGTGAGTAATTTTTTTTTGTGACAAAGCCTGTGTCGAGATCAGTCGATGTGAAGAATTGAAGCACAAAGTGTTAAGAACAGATGTTTAACTATTTTTCAAACTCTAAATAACTAATCACATCTAGCATCGAAGAGAAAATGTTATCGGCTAAACTAAATCTAGGATCTGATTTGTTCTCAGGTATTACAATAGTTCGCATAACAGCTGATTTTGCCGCAATTAAACCTGTAACACTATCTTCAAGTACTAGGCAATTCGTTGGGCTGACTCCTAGTTTTTTTGCAGCTTTTAGATAAATTGCTGGATGTGGTTTTCCGAATTCCTCATCATCCGCAGTACAAACAACTTGAAAATATTGTGATATAGAAAGCTTATTAAAAACAGCATTAATTATTGATAAGCTAGAGGATGTTGCTAAGGCAAGATTATAATTGGCTTTCGATAAATAATTTAATAGTTCGTACAGACCTTTTTTAGCCTTCCCTTTTTCAGAAATTAAACTAATAACTGTTGTGACAATTTCATTTTCTATTAATTTAGGGTTAATGTTTAATTGGTGCAGTTGACACCAAGTTAAGGCTACGTCATCGATTCTTTTACCCATAGTGTTTTTGATACAATCTTCTACAGTTATTGAAATATTGTATTTCCATAAGGTTTCAATTTGAGCTTGTCTCCAAAAAGGTTCTGAGTCAATAATAACACCATCCATGTCGAATATAAATGTGTTTAAGCTCATTAAATGCTAATTAAATAGTTTTTCTGAAACATCTTTTCATATACATCTTTACTAAACATGTATAATTGCGCTGGTTTTTTTGAAACACCGACTTGTTTTTCATCTAATGGTATTATATATTTTTTTTTGATAAGTTTTCTTCTGAAATTTCTGTTGTCAAAATCGACACCTAAAATAGATTGATACAATTCTTGTACTTCATTAATAGTAAATTTATCGGGCAGTAGTTTAAAAATGACAGGCTCTGATAAACATTTTACTTTCAAATCCTCATATGCTTCAAGTATAATTTTTCTATGATCAAAGCCTAATTCTGGCAATTCCTTGATCGGAAACCACTTTTCTTGATGTTTATTATTCTTTAGATCAACATCTTCGGTTTTTAATAAAAAGTAATACGCAATGGTAATTGTTCTCAGATTAAATCCTTCATTTTCAATCCAGATTAGATCTTTTTCATTTGTCAGTCTATCAGGATTTCCAAAAGCCTTAAACTGCTTTTTATATTGATTAGTCAGGCCTGTTAACTCCTTTAATACACGAGTTGCACAGCCATCTAAGGTTTCGTGCTCGTACACATGATAACCGGTCAATACATAATCGTCAACCAAAACATCAGTTCCTGTTTTTGATTCTAGATAACGTTTCATAACTAAAACATTAAGTGATTTTGTGTTTATATCGTAACCAAAGACAACACAGTCTACTGAAATATTTGGGATTTTTTCAAATTTCATAAGATAAATATAGATATGATTTATACAACATTGTACAAAAATACAAGAATAAACGTAAAAATAACGTGTTGTTGATAAATAATTAATAAGCAATAATACTAATAAAATAGCAATATTAGAAGGGTATAATTGATAATTTCGCTTTTATATGACAAATAAAATGATATTATATAAAATTTTTTATATACATTTGAAAA
Organism: Ulvibacter antarcticus; assembly: GCF_003688405.1. Taxonomy (GTDB): domain Bacteria; phylum Bacteroidota; class Bacteroidia; order Flavobacteriales; family Flavobacteriaceae; genus Ulvibacter; species Ulvibacter antarcticus. Next base: position 236,971 of record NZ_REFC01000012.1, on the reverse strand, counting down.
ATAAACGTATTTATGACGTTTATAAATTACACTAACATTAAACCTTACATCCATGAAACCAACAACTCTAAATACTGAAGAAAAGTCGATATCAGTTTTTAATATTCTGATTAATGGAAACAATAGAATAGTCACTTTTTCAATTAGTATTCTAATGTTATTTGTCGTAAATTTTATTTCTGCTCAGACTGAAGTTGAAAAGGATGTCTATAAAGCATTTAATGCCAGCGCACATTTAAAGAATATGCATACATGGCATGGATTTGTAGTACATCCGGGAGCTATGCTCGCGACTAGCCTGGAGTATAATACTCGAAACACCAAATTTACTTTTGGAGTTTGGGGAGGTGCCAGTTTTTCGACTATTGATATTGAAAACAAAGAAACTGGTGAAAAAGAAAGTGCATATTATAAAGAATTTTCGATATACAGTGTGTATCGTTTTTCTGATAAGTTTTTTATCGAAGCTGTTTCGCACAATAATTATACAGGAGTAGAGGAGAGGGGGGATAAATTAAACTATTGGAGTTATGATAAAACGCAAGGTTATAATTTTGTAGACGTGAATTTTGGATATTACGTAACACCAAACACATTATTGTATTTAGCAACTATTGTCGGCGGTGGCTCGGGTGATTATGAATTGCAAGAAGATGGATCCTTAAAAGATTCATGGACTCAATATTTTGAAGTAAAAAGCAAGGTTTGGGAAAAAGGCGGTTACAAACTTTCTCTTTTCGCGGGTGGGGCTTGGTCTTTTACAACAGATAAAACCTTCTATACAGAAGGCGCAGGGAATATAATTAATGTAGGGGCTGCATTTGGGAAGGATGTTAATATTGGAAACTATAATATACCTATTGAAGTCACTGCTATGTGGAATCCTGAAAAGGAAAAAACAATACTACAATTAGACATTACTTTATTCTAGAATAAAAATAAATATTAACTTAAATCAACTAATTATGAAGACAATGGAGATTAAGAAGGTACTTAAACAATTTATGAATCCCATAATGATAAGTGCGATTATTTTTAGCCTGTTTAGCTGCATTGAGCAAGGCGATCAGACAAAAACAGATGTAAATAGTGCGGAGGACAATGAGGAGATGGTTGAAACTACTATCGACCTTACAGGTAAGAAAATTGGCTATTGTACACCATCTTTAAATGCCCCTTATTATCAGGCATTATTTCAAAGTATTAAAGCCACTACAGAAAATAATGGTATGATTTTCTTGTCGGCGGATGGGCAAAATGACATTAACAAGCAAATTGCAGCGACAGAAGATTTAATTACCAAAGGTATTGATGCGTTATTATTAAATCCCCTAGATCCTGATGCTTTAGTTGGCGTTACCAAGGCGGCAAAAGCTGCGGGTATTCCTGTGTTTATTATAGATAGTTCTATAGACCCTTCAGCTGATTTTGTAACTACTATTCAATCTAATAATTTGGCGAATGGCCAATTGGCAGGTGAGTGGCTAGCTAAACGATTTGGAAGTAAAAAAATGAATATTGCTTTGTTAAGTGGAAATGCAGGAAATCCAGTAGGAAAAACACGAAAGGAAGGTCTGTTACTAGGCATTACTGAGGAGCAACTAAGAACTCAAGGACATATCGACTTAGATATAAAGACCCAAATGTACACAGAGTGGTCTTATGCCGGTGGCTTAAAAGCGATGGAAGATGTTTTGGTAGCACATCCAGATGTCAACGTCGTAATCACTGAGTCTGATGTTTGTGTGTTAGGTGCTATTAAAGCCATTGCTCAAGCAGGAAAAACTGATGATATTTTAATTGTTGCTGGTGCCGATGGTCAAAAAGAAGCTATTAAATACATTATGGATACAGATTTCTACGGGTGTACAGCAATGAATAGTCCAGTACAGATTGGAAAAAATGCAGTTACGTATGCCATACAGTATATGAACGGAAAAACAGATTTTTCAAAAACATCGTTTACTCCACCCTTACTAATAACAAAAGAGAATGCCGCTAATTACTACGATCCTAAGGCATTATTTTAATAAATCAAACTAATTGATATGGAAAATTCAGAAAGTGAATACCGGGTTGAAATGACCGGAATATCAAAAAGCTTTGGGCCTGTTTCAGTGCTCGAAGGTGTGGACTTAAGGGTAAAGCATGGCGAAATTCATGCCTTACTTGGCGAGAACGGAGCCGGAAAATCGACCCTGGTGAAAATCTTAAGTGGTGTTCATCAAAAGGACGGAGGAAAGGTTTTGTTAAATGGTAAAGAAATTAACCCTAAAAACACGCATGACGGTCAAGTTTTGGGCATTAGTGTGGTGTATCAAGAATTGTCATTGGTTAATGACTTATCTGTTGCGGAGAATATTTATTTGCATAAAATGGGTGCCAGTAAATTTTGGATGAACTGGAAAGAATTAATAAAAGATGCACAAGAATTAATTGATTCTTTAGGATTTGATATAAATGCTGCTGCGAGAGTTAGAGACTTAAGTATTGTTCAAAAACAGGTAGTTGAAATTGCAAAAGCCTTGTCAGAAGATACCAAGGTTTTAATTTTAGACGAGCCAACTACGGTTTTCGACCCTAACGATATTAAAAAATTATTTGAAAACCTTTTCAGATTAAAAAAACAGGGAATATCGATAATTTATATCTCCCATCATTTAGATGAAGTCTTTAAAATAGCAGATACTGTTACCGTACTCAGAGATGGTGTAGATACTGGGAGTCTACCGGTTTCAGAAACAGATACCGACGGTGTAATACGACTCATGATTGGTCGAGATCTAAAGGATTTATTTCCGGTACGTGATATTGAAATAGGTAAAGAGCCAATTTTTGAGGTCAAAAATTTGACGGCAAGAGACAACTTGGTTCATGATGTTTCTTTTTCAGTAAGACCAGGAGAAGTTTTAGGCATTGCTGGTTTAGGAGGAAGTGGTAGAACAGAAACTGCCAAACTTATTTTTGGTGTCGGTAAAAAGCAATCCGGAACAATTATTTTAAATGGAAAAGAGATAAAAACAAAATCACCCGTAGATGCCGTAGGATTTGAAATTGGTTTTGTATCGGAGGATAGAAAAGAAGAAGGCGTCTTTTTACCGCTATCAATAAGAAGAAACATTAGTGTAACGAGTTTTAAATCTATTTGTACTAATCTGGGCTTTTTAAAGGTAGATAAGGAATTTAAAAATGTAATAGGTCTAATTGATAAGTTAAACATAAAAGCCCCAAGTTGTGAGGTCGATGTTAAAAACTTAAGTGGTGGTAATCAACAAAAAGTAGCCTTAGCTAAATGGTTAAGCATAGATAGTAAGGTAATTATTATTGACGAGCCTACACGAGGAGTTGATGTTGGCGCTAAAGTGGAAATTTATAACCTTATAAATGAAGTTGCAAAAAAAGGCGTCGGCATTGTTGTTATCTCTTCAGATATGCCAGAAATAATGGGGATTTCAGATCGTATTCTTGTGATGCATCAAGGCACCTTTTATGGAGAATTACAGAAAGAGCAATTTTCCGAAGAAAACATATTACGTTACTCCATTGGAGAACCAATAAAATAATCCAGTTTAATCTTTAAAAAATCCAAGTTATGGCTTTAACAATAAAACAACAGCTTAGTAGCCCAGGAGGAATACTTAAGTTTTTAATAAAGTACAACACTATATTTATTTTTATAGTGCTGGTAATTTTTTCAGCATTGATCTCCGATGTGTTTTTTACATCGGCAAACCTTACCAATTTGTTAAAACAAGTATCGGGTATAGGTATTATTAGTATTGGTATGCTCATCGTAATATTAACCGGCGGAATCGATTTATCCGTAGGCTCTTTAGTCGCATTACTGGCTGTTATCTTCGCGCTTTTGGTGAATACAGTGATTTTGCCAGTAGCAATTTTATTGACAATTATTATCGGTTTTAGTATAGGAAGCGTATCAGGATATCTGGTTGCCTTTCAAAAAATGGCACCATTTATTGCAACTCTAGCTTTAATGACCATAGCAAGAGGATTAGGATTTATCTACTCTAAGGGTTCACCTATTACATTTAAATCTCCAGGGGGAGAATTCATGGCAGATTTTGCAAACAATTCAACTATAGGTATTCCTAACATTGCTATAGTGTTTTTAATTATTGTTGTATTGGCTATGGTGATGCTTCGATACAATGTCTTTGGAAGATTGATTATCGCATTAGGTAGTAACGAAGAAGCGTCCCGATTATCAGGGATAAAAGTAAATAAATACAAATTTTTGGTTTATGCTATTTCAGGTGCTCTAGCGGCTACTGCCGCAATAATTGTTGCTTCCAGAACAAATTTAGGGTCACCTAACATGGGAATGGCTTGGGAATTGGATGCCATTGCCGCTGTAGTAATTGGTGGTGCAAGTTTAAATGGAGGTAAAGGAACCGCAATAAATACCCTAATAGGTGTTCTTATTTTAGGCTTGATAGGTAACATTTTAAATCTGTTAAATGTACCTTCTTACCCACAACAAGTGGTAAAAGGTGGTATCATTATATTCGCTGTATTACTTCAAAAATTTGAAAGCAAATAAAAAAGTTAACTACAATGGCCAGTTTTAAACTAAATAATCAAAACCTGTCTCAGATTGCAGCTAAGGTATTAGTACCTCAATATAATAGATCTATATTGAAAACGGGTATTGTTCATGTGGGAATTGGTGGTTTTCATAGATCACATCAAGCATATTACACAGATCAGTTGTTACATGATGAAACCACAAAAGATTGGGGTATCTGTGGTGTGGCATTGTTAGATTTTGACGCTAAAATTTACAATACATTAAAAGAACAAGACGGACTTTACACATTGATTGTAAAAGAATTAGACGGTTCTTTAACCAAAAGTGTAATTGGTTCTATTGTAGAGTATTTATTTGCTCCGGAAGACCCAAAAAAAGTGATTGAAAAAATGGCTAGTCCAGAAGTTAAAATCATATCATTAACCATCACAGAAGGTGGTTATAATTATGATGAAGCGACCGGTGCATTTAATTTTGGCAATACTTTAATTCAGCAGGATTTAGATAATCCGCAAGCACCAAAAACTATTTTTGGCTATTTAACACAAGCTTTAAAGCTTAGAAAAGAACGCAGTTTAAAAGGTTGTACTATTCAATCTTGCGATAACATTCAGGGTAATGGTCATGTAGCTAAAAAGATGCTTTTAAGTTATGTACGAGTGGCAGAACCTGGATTGGTGGCATGGATAGAAGCAAACGTGTCTTTTCCAAATGCAATGGTCGATAGAATTACACCAGCTACATCAGCCCTAGATATTGAAATATTAAAAGAATCTTCTGATATAGATGATGCCTGGCCAGTAGTTTGTGAGCCTTTTAAACAATGGGTTATAGAAGATGATTTTATAGAAGGAAGACCTGCTTGGGAAACCGTTGGTGCACAATTTGTCGAAGATGTTGTTCCGTATGAAAAAATGAAATTAAGATTACTAAATGCAGGACATTCTGTATTAGGTATTTTAGGGGCATTATATGGTTTCTCTACAATAGATGAAGCGGCAAGTAATGCAGATATTAGTTCTTTTTTAAGGATTTATATGGGAAATGAAGTAACCCCAACTTTAGGAGGTTTAGAGGGTGTAAATTTAAAAAATTATAAATTTTCATTAATACAAAGGTTTGGTAATACCTATATAAAAGACCAAATTGATAGAATTTGCTCTCAGAGTTCAGCAAAAATTCCAATATTCATTTTGCCCGTTGTATATGAGCAGCTAGAGAAAAAAGGATCCATTGATTATGCAGCTTTTGTAATTGCTGCTTTTGCAATATATAGCGTCGGTGTAAATGAATTTGGGACGCAACTAATTATTAAAGATGCTATGGAAATAGTTTTAAATGAAAAAGCGATCCTATCCAGAAAGAATCCCGAAGCCTTTTTAGAAATAGAATCCATTTTCGGGAAACTTAAAAGCAATGAAACTTTTGTTGAAGCATACATCAAAGCGTACCAAAACATCGTACAGAATGGCATAGAGAAATCGGTGAAGGATATTAATAGTAATGTATTAAATGAAATTTAGATGAAAAATATAGTTTGCTTTGGCGAAATATTGTGGGATGTTTTTCCTAATCACAAAAAAATTGGTGGGGCTCCTTTAAATGTTGCATTTAGACTAAAATCTTTTGAGAATAATGTCTCTATAATTAGTAGCATAGGAGATGATACCAAAGGTGAAGAAATAATTGACCTTATTAAGAAACGCGGTATTAGTGTAGAACATATTCAAATTGATGGGAAACTAAAAACTGGAAAAGTCAACGTTATGCTGAATAGAAAAGGTTCAGCCTCTTATGATATTAAATTTCCAAGAGCTTGGGATAATATTCAATTAACTGAAGACGTTAAGAATTTAGCAAAAAATGCGGATGCTTTTATTTTTGGAAGTTTAATTGCAAGAAATGATGTTTCAAGAAATACGCTCTATGAGCTTTTAAAGCTGGCAAGCTATAAAATTTTTGACGTTAACCTTAGAGAACCATACTATACCAATGAGGTTTTAAATCATTTAATGGGCCAAGCTGATTTTATTAAGTTTAACGACGATGAAATTTTCGAAATATCCAAGCAGTATGGAGCTTCCGGACGATCTTTAGAACAAACTGTTAAATTTATCGCAGAACAAACTAACACCAATTCGATATGTGTTACAAAAGGTCGTCATGGTGCTATCCTATATGATAATGGTAACTTTTATTATAATAGCGGATATCAAATTAAGGTAGTAGATACAGTCGGCGCCGGGGATTCATTTTTAGCCTCTTTGATTAATGAATTATTGAAAAAGTCTTCACCACAAAAAGCCATAGATTTTGCATGTGTTGTGGGTGCAATTGTAGCCAGTAGCGAAGGCGCGAATCCTGAGATTAAGAAATCTGATATTGATAGATTTATCACTAGCTAATTTAACACCAGTCTCTTTAGCGAAAAACAGTAAAATAACCCATGCAGTAGTCCTCTATTGCATAAAAAGGCTCCAGTTAATACCTGGAGCTTTTTATCGTTTTCATGAAAATGTTATCAAGATGTCTTCCATATGAAATAATCTCATCGACAAAATTATGCCTTTCATATAGGTAATTACTGCAAACATCTATTTCGGTTTAATAAGATGGCATATAGTTTCACCTTTGAATTGTTATTGTAAAACATTCAAAAAAATGAAATTATTTATAATCATATCAAGTTTCTTAATTATGCAGTTTTCTTTTGCACAAGAAGCTTTAACGAATCCAAGCTCGAAAGTATGGACTTTGGAAGATTGTATTGAGTACGCACTAGAAAATAATATCACGGCTAAAGAGGCTGCTTTAAATACTACTATCGCAGAAGTAGATTATAACAGAGCAAAATCTGCACGGCTTCCAAATTTGTTTGGGAATGCTTCTCAAAATTTTTCTAGCGGAAACGCCATAGATCCTATTACGAGTGATTTTGTAACTGATCAAATTAACAGTACAAATGTTGGGATTACAAGTTCGGTAACCTTGTTTAAAGGAAATCAATTAAACAATCAGATTCAGCAGAACAAAATCTTGCTACAACAAAGTGAATTTTTAGAAGAAGAAGCAAAAAACAATATTGTAGTGAGTTTGTTAGAAACCTATTTACAAACTTTATATAGTAAGGAAGGAATTACAATTGCTGAAAACAACTTAATAGCTTCCGAAAAAGAAGTATTACGAGCAAAAGCGCGATTGGACGCAGGTTCTATTGCGTTAAGTGACTATACAGAAGCTCAGAGTCAGGCAGCTACCAATAAGTACAATGTTATTTCAGCTAAAAACAACTATTAACAATATATCATCACTTTAAAACAATTATTAGAGTTACCGCCTACTGAAGACATTCAGGTTGAAACTATAGATGAAACTATGGATTTGATAATGCTAGAAGGTAATAAAAGCGACATTTATGCGAAAGCACTTAGTTACTTGCCAGAAATTGAGGTTAGTAATTTAGATATTGCTTCCAAAGAAAAAGAGCTAGACATTGTAAAAGGAGGCTATTTACCAACCTTGTCTTTAAATGGGAGTTTAGGTTCCGGGTATACGAGTATAAACCCTACTACTTTTACAGATCAGTTTGATTTTAACTTCAATCAGAAAATAGGACTTTCGTTAAGCATCCCAATTTTCAATAGAAATCAGACCAAATCTGCTGTAAAAACGGCTTCTATTACTATTGAAAAAGCTCAGCTTCAGAAGCAAAATACAGAAAAAGAGGTCTATTTAAAGGTAGAAACTGCGTATCAAAATGCAATCTCTTCGCAAGAACAGCTTATAGCGGCAGAAGCATCACAAGAAGCAGCAGCACAATCGTATAAATTGGCACAGAAAAAATATGAATTAGGAGGGTTAAGCACTACAGATTTAGTGATTAGCCAGAATACTTACACCAATACACAACAAAATTATTTACAGGCTAAATACCTCACCATTTTATACCATCAATTATTACAGTTTTATCAAGGAAACGATATTCAAATTTAAGCATCATGAAAAATAAAAGAAACATCATAATCGGCAGTATTGTAGTTTTAATACTAGCTTTTGTAGCCTATAGCTTTTTAAAAGTAGATACTAGTGTTGTAATCGAAGCAAAAACGATTACTGCTAAAAAAGCAAATGTAACCACCATGGTTACAGCAACTGGAACCATTGAGCCTATTACGCAAGTACAGGTTGGTACACAAGTTTCTGGTGTGGTCGAAAAAATATTTGTTGATTATAACAGTGAAGTTAAAGAAGGACAATTAATTGCCGAATTAGACAAAACTAATCTGTTAGCTACATTATCGCAGGCACAAGCTGTTTATGATAATGCTGTAAATCAAAAAAACTACGCCAAAACTATTTATGACCGTCAAAAAACATTATACGACAGTCAGGTAATAAGTAGGTCTGATTTTGATGATGCAAACTTCAATTATGAAACTGCAAAAAGCACAGTGACTCAACGTTTGTCTGATTTACAAAAAGCGAGAACCAATTTAAGTTATGCCGATATATTTTCGCCAATTGATGGTGTGGTATTATCGAGAGCCATTGACGAAGGTCAAACTGTAGCCGCAAGTTTAAGTACACCAACCTTGTTTACAATTGCTCAAGACTTAAAAGAAATGCAGGTAGAAGCTGATGTTGATGAAGCAGACATAGGAGAGGTGAAAGAAGGGCAACGTGTTAGTTTTACTGTTGATGCTTATTTAGGAGAAGAATTTGAAGGCGTTGTTACACAAGTACGATTAAACCCAACGGTAACCTCAAATGTGGTAACCTATACGGTAGTGATTAAAGCAGATAACCCTGATTTAAAATTAAAACCAGGTTTAACAGCTATCATTTCTATTTACACTTTAGAATTAAAAGATGTATTAACAGCTGAAGCCAAAGCCATTAACTTTAAACCAACACGTCTAGAGTTAACAGCTTATAATGAACAACAAAATCTTACGGCACAACAAACAAATGAAAGATCAACAGAAAGATCAACAGAAAGACCAACATATGAAGACAAAGGTAGCGTTGTGTGGGTTTATAGTAGTACAGGAGAAATAAAATCTCAAAAAGTCACTTTAGGAGCAAGTGATGGCGTTAACGTTCAAATTTTAGAAGGAATTTCTGAAGGTGACAAATTAGTATATAGTTTAGAAGGCGTTAGTACAAAAGAAGCGACAACAGCAGAAAAAAGTGAAAGTCCATTTATGCCATCAACCACAAGAGGTGGAGGAAAAAGATAATACTATGAGCAAAGCAATTATAAAAATAGAAGATTTAAAACGCGAATTTACCATGGGATCCGAAACGGTACGCGCGTTAAAAGGTATTTCGTTTGATATAAAAGAAGGCGAGTTTGTAACCATTATGGGTTCATCTGGTTCTGGAAAAAGTACGATGTTGAATATTTTGGGTTGTTTAGACCAACCTACATCTGGCAACTATGAAATTGATGGTGTTAAGATTAAAGACCTTACTAAAAATCAGTTAGCAACCATACGTAATGAAAAAATCGGATTTATTTTTCAATCCTATAATTTATTGGCAAGAACATCTGCTATCGAAAATGTAGAATTACCGCTATTATATAATAGTAAAGTTTCCACAGAAGAACGCAGAAAACGTGCTATTGAAGCGTTGCAAAAAGTAGGCTTGGGCGAAAGATTAGACCATACACCTTCACAACTTTCTGGAGGGCAACAACAACGTGTTGCCATTGCACGGTCATTAGTTAATAATCCTGTTATGTTACTTGCCGATGAAGCAACAGGAAACTTGGACACACGAACTGCCTATGAAATTATGTCTATTTTTCAAGAGTTAAACGAACAAGGTATTACTATCGCTTTTGTAACGCACGAACAGGATATTGCAACATTTAGCAACAGAACCATTGTATTAAAAGATGGAAATATAATTCAAGATTATAAAAATCACAACATACAATCGGCAGAAGAACAGTTAGCAAAATTACCTAAAGAAAATCATTAATTATGAGACTATTAAATTTATTTAAAATCGCTTTTAAAGCCATCGTTCTTAATAAAATGAGAACTTTACTAACTATGTTAGGCATCATTATAGGTGTGGCATCGGTAATTGCAATGCTCGCTATTGGTGAAGGCTCTAAAGAAAGTATTCGCGAAAACATTTCAAGTATGGGCTCTAATATTATTACTATTAGACCTGCTTCTGCTTCAAGTAGTGGTGTTCGCGCAAGTGCAGATGAGATGCAAACACTTACCCTTAAAGATTATGAAGCCGTTAAAGAACAAGCCACCTTTTTAAGTTATGCAACACCATTGGTTACTGGTAAAGGACAAGTTATAAATGGTTCTAACAACTGGCCATCAAATATATATGGCGTAAATCCAGATTATCTCAAAATTAAAGTAGTTGATTTGCAAAGCGGTAGTATGTTTACAGATTCCGAAGTAAAAACGGCTTCTAAAGTGGCACTTATTGGGCAAACGGTCGTGGACAATGTGTTTCCTGATGGGCAAGATCCTATTGGACAGATGATTCGTTTTAATAATATTCCATTTACAGTGATTGGTGTATTAGAAGTAAAAGGAGAAAACACCTTTGGTCAAGACCAAGATGATGTGGTTATTGCACCATATACAACCGTACAAAAACGTATTTTGGCTATTGATTATATCAGTCAAATTATGGCTTCGGCAATAAGTGAAGACGATGCGCCAAATGCTGTTACTGAAGTCTCAGAAATTATGAGAATTCAACATCAAATATCTCATCCAAGTAAGGACGATTTTAGTGTACAGTCTATGGAAGAGCTTATTTCTACTTTTAGTTCTACAAGTGAGATGTTAACTTTATTATTAGTAGCTGTAGCAAGTATCTCACTTTTAATTGGTGGTATAGGTATTATGAATATTATGTATGTGTCTGTAAAAGAACGTACCAAAGAAATTGGATTAAGAATGGCTGTTGGAGCAAAAGGAGCTGATATTTTAATGCAATTTTTAATAGAAGCTATTTTAATAAGCGTCACAGGTGGTGCCTTAGGTGTATTATTAGGACTCGGTTCTACTGTGTTTATTGAAAAATTCTTAAATTGGCCTACAAGTGTTGCTCTGTATTCAATTGTAATTTCGTTTTTAGTTTGTGCTGTAACAGGGATTTTCTTTGGATGGTATCCTGCCAGAAAAGCTTCTGCACTAGATCCAATAACCGCTTTGCGTTACGAATAATAAATTATGTATCAGAATAAAAAAATAACGAATTTATCACATGTGTTAGTGTGGCTTATGCTATTCTGCTTACCTTATTTATTGTCGTACGGACAAGATCAAGATGTTAATAGGGTTGTAGCTCATTTTTGGATCCCGTTAGCATTTTCGGCAATCATCTTCTATTTTAATTATTTTGTATTGATAGATCGGTTTTTATTTCCGAAAAAAATAATTCAGTTTATCGTTATCAATATATTAATTATTGCATTGTTTTTATTTTTGAAAGAAAATATTGAAGACAATTTTTTTAAGGATATCGGTAAAAGGCGTGTTCAAAAGGATGAAGGAGGAGGACCATCGTTTAAAATAGCTATTTATATACAATTATTGTCTTATATGGCGCCATTGTTCTTTTCTATTGCTTTAAAGTCAACAAAGCGATGGATTAGAACGGAGGCTGAACGGAAGGAAGCTATTAATTTTAAACTTCAATCTGAGTTACAACATTTACATTACCAATTACAACCACATTTCTTTTTTAATTCCTTAAATAACATTTATGCATTAGTCGATATATCACCTGAGCAAGCCAAAACCTCTATACATAGTTTAAGCAAGTTAATGCGGTATATGTTGTATGAAACGAATATGGAATTGGTGCCTTTAGCTAAGGAAATTGATTTCATGAAAAAATATATCGATTTAATGAAGTTGCGCGTTTCAGATAAAACTATGGTGAATTATAGTTTTCCTTCAGAAGAAACGGGTATTAAAATAGCCCCTTTGTTGTTTATCTCTTTAATTGAAAATGCCTTCAAACATGGGGTTTCGGCAAGTAAAGAAAGTACAATTCAAATAAACATGACGCTACAAGATAAGGTAGTTTCATTTACTACTGAAAATGATAACTTTCCGAAGAAAACCGACGATAAAAGTGGTTCCGGAATCGGACTTCCAAATATTGAAAAGCGATTGGAGTTATTATATCCAAATAAAAGTAGTTTTAAAACTTCAGTAATAGATAATCGTTATATTGCAAAATTAGAAATTGAAACCAACTAAATTATGAGCAACATAAAAATTTCTTGTGTCATTGTAGATGATGAGCCTATGGCGCTAAATTTGGTTGAAAGTTATGTTAAAAAAACACCTTTTTTAGAATTAAAAAAGAAGTGTAGCAGCGCTATTGATGCGATGGAGTTTTTTAAATCCGAACCAGTTGATTTACTGTTTCTGGATATCCAGATGCCGGATTTAACGGGCATTGAGTTTTCAAAGATGCTACCAAAAGAAACACGCGTTATATTTACCACTGCCTTTGATCAATATGCCTTAGAAGGCTTCAAAGTGGAAGCCCTTGATTACTTATTAAAACCCTTCGATTATGCCGAATTCCTGGTGGCAGCCAACAAGGCAAACACTTGGTTTGAATTGGTAAATCGGAATCGGCAAACAATCCTTTCCGCAGAAAAGGAATTCCTTTTTGTAAAATCTGAATACAAACAACTACGCATTAAGCTAGCAGATGTCTTGTATTTTGAAGGGCTTAAAGATTATATTAAGATATGGCTGAAAGATAACCCGAAGCCTATATTAACGCTAATGAGTTTAAAATCATTACAAGAAGAACTCCCAGAAACACATTTTATGCGAGTACATCGCTCTTTTATTGTGTCCTTAAAAAACATTGAAGTTATTGAGCGGAGTCAGATTATTATCAATAAGCAACGTATCACGGTTTCAGAACAATACAAACCTAAATTCCTGGAGTTTGTAACTAATAATTCGCTTAATTCTTAAGCGTCATATTTCAAACCCTTCCATACATTATCACTATTCGTAGATACAATACAGGCACTCGTCTATTTGCTTTTTATAGGAATGGCTATTCTGGTACCTTTAAACTATCGATACAATATTGTGTCAAAGTTTTAAATAATGTAGAACCTAAATCTTACAAATTATGAAAGCATTTATAAAAATATACATCGTCCCGGTAGTCCTTTTAGTGGCTTTCACAACACAAGTTTCAGCACAAACACGTCAAACTACAACGACAACAACAAGTAAAACAGTAAAAACGACCCCTAAATCAACGACTAAAATTAATTCCAAGAGTAGAAGAGTACCTAGTAATCAAGTAACGTACAAAACACCTAAAAAGAAAGTAGTTTCAGTACGAACTGTTCCAAATAAGACTGTTATTACTCATAATAATCAGAACTACTATTATGCAAATAACAAATATTATACCCAGTCTAGAGGGAGATATATAGTGATTGCTCCAAAAGTTGGATTTAGAGTTAAAACATTACCTATAAATTATAAAAGGGTGCAATACAATACCTTCGATTATTACAATGCGCAAGGAATATTTTACGTGTATATAAATAACGAATATGAGGTTGTAGATCCAGAAGTAGGTACCATTGTTTATGAACTTCCGGAGGATTACGAAAAAGTGACTATAGACGGTCAAAGTTATTACGAATACGCAAATATTTTATACGAAAAAGTACAAGTAGACGGAACTAGAGCGTATGAAGTAGTAGGTATAATTGATATGAATTAAATATGAAAAAAACAGTTTTATTACTATTAGTATGCACCATCTATTCAGTAAGTGCAAAAAACCCAAAAACTTCAGTTGTAGTAGATACAACTGAAGTTTTTAATGAAAGCCTAACCTATAAAGTTGTTCAGGATAATGAATATCTGCAACTAAGTATAAGTACAAAAGATAATGACATCATCATGTCTATGCTTAGCTTGGGAGTTACCGTGTTTTTTGATGTAAAAGGGAAGGAAAAAGAAAATGTATATATAAAATACCCCCTTGAACCTGTTAAGACAAATTTTAATAAGGGGCAAGTTCCATTGGATGGTTTTCAGACTTCGGAAGAAGAAACCAAGAGAAGACAGCAAATAGCTAAACTTATTGAAAACGACTTACCACAAGAGGCAGCATATAATTACTTCGATTCACAAGAGCAGTTTCACATTCTTTTAAACTCATTGGATACTTCTTTGTCTTATATATACGATCCACAAAAAGGACTGTTAGAGTATCGTTTAAAGATCCCAAAGCGAAGAATTAGTGCGAATTCAAAAGAAGATTTTTCAAAATTAGCAATAGGTGTAAAAACCGGGAAACTACCAGATCATAAACCGAAAGAGGATGATAGTTCAAGAAGACCCGAATCGAAAAAACGAGGCGGAGGCCGTCCATCGGGAGGTAGAGGAGGAGGTAGGCCAAATAATAGTGAAAGACCTGAAAGTCAAAATAGACAATCCTCTATGGCGACAATTGATTTTTGGTTTATGGCTTCGGAATAATTGATATGTTGGACAAAATAAAATGTAGAAACTCCAAAGATTCTATTTTCACTACTGCTTCTTCTCGATACTATTTCTTTACGCTTCACTTCAAGAAATCACTCGAAGTGACAACTCAATTCTTTTTATACTAACTAAATACTGATGACTGACCACTGTTTCAAAATCGGTTAATAACAAAAAAAGGTTGTCCATTATAGACAACCTTTTTCATAATTATAAATTTGATTATTTTAAACTTTCTAATAGTTTATCAGCAACTAATGCAGAGGAAGCTGGGTTTTGTCCCGTAATTAAATTACCATCTTGAATTGCGTAAGCGGCCCAATCTTCTTTTTTAGAGTAGATAGCACCATTTTCTCTAAGCATATCTTCAACTAAAAAAGGAACAATATCTGTTAATTGTACAGCAGCTTCTTCAGTATTTGTAAATCCTGTAACTTTTTTTCCTTTTACTATTGGATTTCCGTTAGAATCTTTAACACTTTTTAAAGCAGCTGGCGCGTGACATACTAAAGCAATAGGTTTTTCTTGGCTATTAAACTTTTCAATTAGAGCAATTGAAGTTTTATCGTTTGCTAAATCCCACAATGGACCATGTCCACCTGGATAAAAGACAGCATCAAAATCATCTGGATTTATACCAGATAATTTTGTGGTATTTGCAATTCTTTCTTTAGCTACAGCATCATTATTAAAACGATCTGTAGCATCAGTCGCAGCATCTGGAGAGTCACTACTTGGATCTATGGGTGCAGCGCCTCCTTTTGGTGTTGCAATTGTAATGTTCGCTCCTTTATCTAATAAAGTGTAGTATGGATTGGCAAACTCTTCAACCCAAAAGCCCGTTTTTTTTCCTGTATCTCCTAATTGATCGTGAGATGTTAATACAAATAATATGTTCATTTCTTTTTCTTTTTTAAATTCTATTTTTTCTTCGGAAACTGTTTCAGAAAGTGTTTCCTTTTTAGTCTCATTACAAGCTGATGCTGTAATGATTGTAAGAACTAGTGCCATTGATCTAAGCATTTTCATATTTAAAATTAGTAAGCCATTTTTACAATTTTTTCAACCTTATCTGGTGATAGTGTTTGATGTTCTCCTAATCCTGTCCAACCACGATCCGTAAAACGTTTTGAGATTTTCTCGGCAGTTCCTTCGTAGTCTTTTGCGTAATCAGATAGTTTAGTTTCAATTCCTAATTGATGGAAAAACGCTTCCGTTTTTTCTATAGCGGCATAGGCTTTATCATCTGTGCTTCCTTGAGTAATGTTCCATACACGTTCACTATATTGAGCTAATTTTTCTTTTTTAGCTTCAAAATTAAATTTATAATGGCTTGGTGCAATAACTGCTAAAGTACGAGCGTGGTCAATACCGAATAATGCTGTTAACTCATGTCCCATGGCATGTACCGCCCAATCTGTTGGAACACCTTTTTGTATTAATCCGTTCAAAGCCATGGTGCAGCTCCACATAAAGTTTGAGGCTGCCTTATAGTCTGTCGGATCTTTTAATACTTTTGGTGCAACTTCAATAAGCGTTTGTAAAATACTTTCAGCGAAACGATCTTGTAGCAAGGCACCAATTGGATAGGTCATATATTGCTCTAAAACATGCGTAAAAGCATCTGCCAATCCATTTGCTAATTGGCGTTCCGGAATGGAAGTTATCACTTGTGGATCTAATATTGAGAACTGAGGAAATAAACCTGGACCACCCATGGCTAGTTTTTCTTTTGTTTCCGCTCTTGTAATCACTGAACCCGAATTCATTTCAGAACCCGTTGCCGGTAAAGTTAAAACGGTACCGAAAGGCATCCCTTTCTCGGTTCTAATGTTGTTTGCTAAGATATCCCATGGAGTATCGCCTTTAAAAAGTGCTGCAGCCGATAAAAACTTAGTTCCATCAATTACAGAACCACCACCAACAGCTAATAAATATGTAATATTTTCGGCCTTGATTACTTTTAAAGCTTCCATTAATACAGTATACTCCGGATTAGCAGGAATTCCTCCAAACTCAATGACATCTATCTTAGCCAAAGCCGTCTTTACTTGGTCGTAAATGCCGTTTTTCTTGATACTTCCTCCACCATATAGTAGTAATACTTTGGCGTCTTTAGGAATTTCGTTCTCTAAATTTTTAATAGTGTCCTTTCCAAAGATAATTTTGGTCGGATTTTTAAATTCAAAATTGTTCATCTTCTTTTCTTGGTATTAAATTTTAACAATCATTTTTCCCTTGTTTTTACCTTCAAATAAATCGATAAAAGCCTTCGGAATATTTTTAAAACCATCTACGATAGTTTCAGTGTATGTGAGTTTACCTTCAGCTAACCACCCTGATAAATGCTTCATTGCTTCAGGAAACTTTTCAGCATAATTAGAAACAATAAATCCTTGCATTAATGCACTATTTTTCACTAGAAAAGGCTGGACACTAATACTTTTTGGGACTTCTTTACTATTATAAACAGAGATGGCGCCACAGATCACGATTCTTGCAAATCGGTTGATATTGTATAACACAGCATCAGATATAGGGCCACCAACGTTATCAAAATAGATGTCAACACCATTAGGTGCAGCTTTGGCAATTTCTGCTCTAATATCCTTACTTGTATTGTAATTGATACCAGCGTCAAAGCCAAATTTACTTTTTAACATATCAATCTTTTCATCTGTACCGGCAATTCCAATGACAGTAAGTCCGAGGATTTTTCCTATTTGTCCAACAACACTTCCAACGGCACCAGCCGCTCCGGAAACAATTAGTGTTTCTCCAGAAATAGGTTTTCCTATTTGAGTTAGACCTGTGTAGGCTGTTAGACCTGTCATTCCTAAAATCCCTAAGTATGCGCTTAAGGGAGCTTTGGAAGGATCAACTTTTAAAAGTCCTTCCCCGTTAGCTACTTGTTTTGTTTTCCAAGGTAACATTCCCGATACAAAATCACCTTCTTTAAACTTTTCGTTTTTAGATTCGATTACTTTAGCAATAACCCCAGACTGTATTGGTTTGTTTAACTCAAAAGGTGGAATATACGATTTAGCGTCGTTCATTCTTCCTCTTAAATAAGGATCTACAGAAACGTATGCTGTTTCTAAAAGTATTTGGCCTTGGTAAATTGTTAAACTAGATTCCTCACTTACAAATTCGAAATCTGAAATGGAAGGTTTTCCTTCAGGTCGACTTTTTAATAAAATGGTCTGTATCATAATTCTTTATGTTTTATATTTTATTGGTCACAGGTTTTTATACTGTTCCAAGCCGATTGATACGCTTCTTCAATATGTTTTCTATCTAAAATAATTGCGCCACGTTTTTGAGACATCATTAAAAATGACAATGGATTGATAGCATAAGCATACAATAGATAATCTGAAATTGGTTTTATAATTCCTTCTTTCTTCCCACGAGCCCAGAGGTCAAGTAGTGGTTGTAAATGCTTGATACCTTCTTGTCTGCTAAGTTCATCAATCATTGGAGTATTATCACATTGTGCTAAAAACATGGCGTTTTCGGAATCGTTCAGTTTAAAATCTGCAATACGCTTCCAGATAATTTCAAAGCCTTGTTCAACCGACATGTTTTCGTCATAGGATTCGAAGGCATATTTTGTGTATTCAGCTTTAACTTCTATATATGTTTTGTTTACTAAATCCTGTTTGTTTTCAAAATATAAATAGATTGTCGCTGGTGAAACATTAGCCATTTTAGCGATTTTACTCATCGGAGTTGCGTGGAAACCTGCATTGTTAACCAGCTCTATAGTTGCCTTAATTAAGGCGTTTCGCTTATCGATGCTTTTTTGAAGTATGGCCATGCTTTTCTAATTTGAAGCACAAAGGTAAACACAAAAATGAATGTTCATTCTTTTTTAACAAAAGTTTAAAATGCTAAGTTTTGCTATTACTTCAATAGGGAAGAAGCTCATATCCAATCACACCCATACTAATGGTTCGCTCAAGGAAGCGTTCAAGTTTCAATGATGGATTTTTAGATTCTAGGATTCTTAGATTTTTGGATCGTTAGTGGTGCGCAAAGTCTCAAAGGCGAGGATAAATAATGATGGATTCCTGGATAATTAGATAGTTGGATTGAAGGAACGCTTAAAGATTCATTATACCAAAATTCCAAGTTTTTATTATTACTAACCACTAACCACTAACCACTAACCACTAACTGTTCACTGTTCACTGCTCACCATTCACCGCACACCAATCACCGTTTCCAAAACTTCCCAAACATTATTTGCTACAATTTTGTGACCTTCGATCGTAGGATGAATACCATCATTCTGATTCAATTCAGCAATACCACCAACGTTTTCTAAAATAAACGGAATAAATTTTAAATCATTCTTCTTTGCCAGGTCAGCGAAAAGTGATCTGAATTCAGACGTATAAACCTGTCCCATATTGGGAGGTAATTCCATACCCGCGAGAATAATAGTAGTATTCGGATTTTTAGCACGAACAGCATCGATAATAGCTTGTAGGTTGGCACGGGTTTCAGATAAAGGAACACCACGCAATCCATCATTAGCACCCAGTTCTAAAAGAAAAACATCGATCTCCTCATTGAGCACCCACTTTATTCTACTGCTTCCGCCAGCCGATGTTTCACCACTTAATCCGGAATTTACAACTACATAATCTAAGCCCAAAGAGTCTATTTTAGTTTGAAGTATCCCAGGAAAGGCATCATTACTATCATCCAGACCATAGCCTGCGGTGATACTATCGCCAAAACACAGTATCGTCTTTTTTGAATTTGATTTGGTTATCGTAGTTTCGGAAGTGGTGGGTGTAACTGTTTGTTCCTGCTGTTTGGTTTTAACGTCGTTACCACACGACAGCAACACCAAAACCATTGGAAAATAACAAAACTTTAAGACGTTTACTTGCATATCATGCGCCGTATTTAAGAACCTTTGTATAATTGTGAGCTTATGCATGATTTGCCGAATAAATTAAAAATTAGATGCCAAAGATATTAAAGATTAACGGGCTAGAAAAAACCTACACCAGCGGTTCCAAACAATTAACGGTCTTGCAAAATGTGACTTTCGATGTTAAGAAAGGACAGACTTTTTCCATTGTCGGACCTTCAGGAAGCGGAAAAACAACCTTACTAGGCCTTTGTGCTGGTTTGGATAAACCCGATTCTGGTAGCGTTGAATTATGTGGTTATGATTTAAGCACTTTAAACGAAGATGAACGAGCGCAATTGCGTAACAAGGAAGTTGGATTTATTTTTCAGAATTTCCAGTTATTGCCTACGCTTACGGCACTTGAAAACGTTAGTGTACCATTGGAATTACAAGGCGCAAAAGATGCTACTAAAAGAGCGAAAATATTAATGGAAAAAGTGGGCCTTATTGATCGTTTGCATCACTATCCGTCCCAGTTATCAGGAGGTGAACAACAACGAGTGGCTTTGGCAAGAGCCTTTTCCAATTCTCCTTCCATTTTATTTGCAGATGAACCTACAGGGAATCTAGATGAGGAAACCGGAGAAAAAGTCATTCAATTACTGTTCGATCTTAACAAAGATGCCGGTACAACTTTAGTGATTATCTCGCACGATTTAGACTTAGCCAATAGAACGCAACAAATATTGAAATTAAAAGGTGGGCAAATTTTAACGAATGAACCTACGGCTGTATTTTGAGTAAACCAATCTTCACATCAAAAGGCAGCACCGCCTGGCTTTTTAAAATGGCTTGGCGAGATGCAAAAGCAAGTAAAGGACGCTTATTACTTTTTATGGCGTCAATTATTTTGGGGATTGCCGCGGTAGTATCCATCCAGTTGTTTAGCCAGAATCTCAAGGACAATATCCAAGGACAATCAAAACAATTAATGGGTGCCGATTTTATCATCGATAGTAATCAGCTTCCAAATGAACGTGCACAGGCAATTATTGATTCTTTAAAACCTGATGCTTCGGAAGTAAACTTTGTTTCAATGATTGCTTTTCCGAAGAATGAAGGCACCAAATTGGTACGAGTTCGAGCCCTGGAAGGTGACTTTCCATTTTATGGTGAGATGACGACTGAACCGGCTTCCGCAGCTTTAAACTACCAAAAAGATGGAGGAGCTTTAGTGGATGCTACCCTGATGCTTCAGTTTGATATAAACCCCGGGGATTCTATAAAAATAGGGGAGGTCATCCTACCAATTTCCGGAGCGCTAAAAGCTATTCCCGGAAGTACTGCTATCTCAACGTCTGTAGCGCCAACTATTGTGATTCCGAATCGTTTTATTGCTGAAACCGAACTCTTACAATTTGGAAGTCGGAAGGAGTATCAGTTCTTTTATAAAGCACCAAACTTAGATTTAGTGCTCTTAGAAAAACAACTAGATCCTATGTTGGATGCAGAAAACGTCGATTTAGACACGCATACAAGCACGAGCCAACGTTTAGGGCAACGCTATGATAATGTGGGTAAATTTCTCAATCTGGCGGCTTTCATCGCCTTGTTATTAGGTTGTATTGGGATTGCAAGTTCTGTAAATATCTATATCAAAGAAAAACTAACTGCGGTAGCCGTTTTAAAATGTATGGGTGCAACAAGAAGACAAAGTTTCTTGATTTTTCTCATACAAATCTCCGGAATAGGTATCATTGGGGGTCTCATCGGTACCGGTATCGGCGCCGTGCTTCAGGAACTATTTCCTTTTATTTTAAAGGAGTTTTTACCCTTTGATGTTGAAGTCAGTATTAGCCTTCAACCTCTGATTATGGGTGTGTTACTCGGATTTTTCATGTCGGTATTGTTTGCATTATTACCCTTGATACGTACTTGGTATGTCTCTCCATTAGAAGTCTTACGCATTGGGGCAACTCCTTCAGAAAAACCAAAGAGAGCAAGGCTTGTAATTTTTACGGTGATTCTTTTATTTCTCTTCGGATTCTCACTTTGGCTCCTCAATGATTGGAAATTTGCACTTGCATTTGTAGCGGGGACTTTGGTGACCTTTGCCATTTTAGCGGGTATTGCAATCTTGTCCATGAAAGTCGTTAAAACCTATTTTCCGAAGCGTGCAGGTTTTACGGTTAGACAAAGTTTGTTGAACTTATTTCGTCCTAATAATCAGACCTTAGTGCTGATTGTGGCTATAGGTTTGGGAACATTTTTAATCAGTACCCTATATTTTACCAAAGACATTTTATTGGCCAAAACAGAGGTTGGATCGGCTTCGGAAAACGCGAATCTTATCACTTTAGATGTTCAAAGTGATCAGCTTGATGCAATTGTAAAAACATTTGATGCCAACGATTTAAAACTAATTGATAATATTCCCTTGGTTACAATGAGGATGCACAGCATTAAAGGAAAACTTGTGAATGCAATTAGGCAAGATAGTACAAGTCAAATAAGAGGTTGGCTCCTAAATCACGAATTCAGGACGACCTATCGTGAGTCACTTATCGAATCTGAAGAAATAATTGAAGGGGAGTGGACTCCCGTTCAAAACCCGGAAGATCCTATTATAATTTCAATTTCCGATAATCTGGCTGCGGATGCTAAAGTAACTGTGGGCGATCCTATTGTTTTCAATGTGCAAGGGGTGCTCATGGAAACAACAATTGGTAGTATTCGGAAAGTAGATTGGGGACGTTTACAACTCAATTTTTCTATATTATTTTCCAAGGGAGTGTTAGAAGATGCGCCACAGTTTAATGTGTTAACGACCTACGTACCTGATGACGAAAGTTCGGCTGCTTTGCAACGTGATTTAGTGGCGAAATTCCCAAATGTGACTATCCTGGATCTACGGCAGGTTTATACAATCGTGGAAGACATATTAGACAAGGTTTCATGGATTATCAATTTTATGGCATTTTTTAGTATTCTTACTGGGATTATTGTTTTGATAGGTTCTGTGCGAAATAGTAAATATCAACGCATTAAGGAAAGTGTATTGCTGAGAACTTTGGGGGCTAAAAATTCTCAAATACTAAATATCGCAGCATTGGAATATTTGTTTTTAGGCATTTTGGGTAGTTTAGTCGGGATTCTGTTAGCATTGCTAGGCAGTTTGCTGTTGGCCATCCTTGTTTTTAAGGAACCTTTTATACCCTCGGCAATTCCATTTTTGGTGTTCTTACCAGGGATTTCATTATTGGTTCTGGGAATTGGATTAAGCAATATCCGCAGCGTATTAAGAAGTTCTCCCTTAGAAGTGCTTCGGAAGGAGGTTTAATGGGTTGGAAGTTGGATGCTGGATGTTGGATGTTGGATGCTGGAAGTTGGAAGTTGGAAGTTGGAAGTTGGAAGTTGGATGCTGGATGCTGGAAATTAATTATAATAAAAACTCTGCGACTTTTCAACTTTGAAACTTTGAAATGATCCAAGAATTTCTTGCTAAAGTGTACTTTCAAACAAATCTAAGGTTTTCCAGATCTCTTTAAAACTGTTAATAACCGCTCTGTCTTCTTCAAAGTCGGTGTTTTCAAATACTATTTTTCCAATATTAGTTTCAGGATTAAAATACATATATGTAACAATTCCCGGGTCTCCACCCGAATGTCCTAGTCCGCGCTTTGAGAAATCCATGAATATCCCCGAATTAGCGTCTTGAGCTCTTTCAGGAAGCTGAGTTTTTGTTAATTGCTTTGCAAAAAGTTCTTTATAGCTAACTTGATTTAATATCGTGCCTTTTCCTGCCTTCCCTTTCATTAATTCGATGAGATATCGGCTTAAGTCGGCAGTGGAGCTAATAAATCCGCCATCCGGATAGGTAATAAGCTCGTATTTTGCAATTAGGGTATCCTTATTAATAAATAATCTTGAGCGTTGTGAAATATCAATATCAGAGTTCGACCAGCCGGAGGAATTCATTTCTAAAGGATCAAGTATATGTTTTTTAGTAAACTCTTTAAAAGACGAGCCGGTTGCTTTTTCAATTGCCAATGTTGCCAAGGTAGCTGCAATATTTGAATACTCATACATCGTACCTGGTGCATAATCGGCAAAACTTTCGTCTGTATTCCAAACCCCATGTTCACCCACTACTTTTTCTAAATATTCCTCCATCGAGGTTTTGGTTTCGGCTGCTTGAAAGTATTCCATACTTCGCTCATTTGGAGCTAGTTCGTTGTCGATAAGCACATAAGACATTCCATAATAATCTGAATCTAAAATAGAGGAGGTGTGTGTTGCCAGCTGCCGAAGCGTTATTGGTGTTTCAGGATGCTTTTTATTAATTACTTTAAAAGGTAAAAATGTGTTTACAGCGTCGTCAAGTTCTAGCTTCCCCAATTCCTGAGCTTTCAGTAGTGAGATCCCAATTAAAGTTTTTGAAATGGATCCTATATTCTGAAGCGTTTGAGGCGTGTATTTTTTATTATTTACAATATCTGCATAGCCAAACCCTTCATTGTAAATAACCCCATCTAGATTGACCACAGCAACCGAAAAACCAATTATAGGTCCTTGTTTGGAAATACTATCTAGTTTTAGAGTGAGCGCATCTTGCGCCGGATTGTTAGAGACTTCAGTTTTTATGCCATTGGATTGGTGCTTACAGGCAGAAGTGAGCATGGCTAGTGCTAGAATAAGAAGAAGTTTTTTCATGTTTGAAAGTTACGAATTTATGGGATAGTAGTGAATAGTGAATAGTGAGTAGTGAGCAGTGAATGGTGAGCAGTGAACAGTGAAAAAGAGAAAAGAAGAAAGAAGAAAGAGGAAAGAAGAAATGAAGAAGGAAGCTGGAAGTTGGATGCTGGATGCTCGAAGGTGGATGCTGGATGCTGGATGCTGGAAATTAATTATAATAAAAACTCTGCGACTTTTCAACTCTGCGACTCTGCAAGTTTGATACTTTGAAACGATCCAACAATCCAACGAATAATGGTGTCTGGAGTTATTCCATGGAGTCAAATAATGGAGTCATATAATTTTTATATATTGATACAAATTAATTAATCAACACCCATATGCTTTGTCCAAAAAACCTAATAAAAAGAGCTTCAGTATTACTTATATTATTGATTATTAGTGCTTTTAATGGTTATGGACAAGGTATTACTGTCGAAAGTTTTAATCCTTATGATAATACAATCGTTGGAGAAGATATGTACGTAGGAGTAATAATAACCTCCACCTAC
The DNA here is from genome assembly GCF_003688405.1 of Ulvibacter antarcticus. Classification (GTDB taxonomy): domain Bacteria; phylum Bacteroidota; class Bacteroidia; order Flavobacteriales; family Flavobacteriaceae; genus Ulvibacter; species Ulvibacter antarcticus. The sequence continues at coordinate 211,771 of NZ_REFC01000012.1, read as the reverse complement.
GAAATTTCAGATGTGGAAGCTGTTGTTAATGGTAACACAATACAACTTACTTCAGTAGGAAATAGTGCATTTGAAGGTACATTAAGTCTTATAGGTGTGCCTCAAGGAGTGCAAACCCTGCAAATAACTGCTACAGATGTTTTTGATAATACAGGCACACAAAATATAATCATTATTTTTGATACAAAGCCGGAGATAAATGTTGTATTACCATTGGATCATAGTGTTGCGAGACCAGAATTAGTATTCGATTTTGACGGGACGGATATTGAGAACGATCTTCCGGTTAGCTTATCATACAAGGTTGAAATATATGACGATAATGGGAATCTTATTTATAGTTTAAGTTCCGGCTCAGCAATTTTACAAGTTGTAGATTTTTCGTTCTTTTTAAATAGAGAGATGAGAATGTTTTTGAGTGTTACTGATGCAAGAGGTCAAACAACGTCCGTTACCAGACAGGTTTATGTTGATACTAGTGAAACTCTAATAGAAGAATATACAGTTGAAAATGAGATAATGGATTTTGACGGAAATAATTTACTTTTTGTTGAAAGAAATGATGTCTTTCATAACAGTCAATTAAAATATGGTCTTAAAGCTGTATCCAAAGTTGATATGAATACAAATCTGGTTACTGATATTCCACTCTCCACAATTATTCCATTACAAGGCAATGGAGCTTTTAAATTATTAGATCAAGCAGTTATTTTTAGCGGAAATGATTTTGAATATCTTAGTAGGGGACATCGTTTTATATGGAACACTAATAGTACAACACAAATTGGGTACACAGGTATTCCAGATTATGATGATGAAAACCATATCGTGCAACTACCTACAAATCCAATTGTTGGAGATGATTTAATGTTTAGCCTCTATGTATGCGAATACATTGAAATCTCACCTGGCACATACCTTCAGGTTTGTCAACCTCATTATTTCCTTCAAGAAGTAGCTGACCCGTTGAATGTCTCTTTCTTAGATGGTTTTCACGGGGAAGAGGATTATGATAGTATAGAAAAAAGAGTAGATAATAATAATATACTGTATTATGATGATGAAGGAAATATTGTTTTACTAAACAATGGAATCAAGGAATACATTACTACCGATGGTATTACAGATGAGCTTAAAAACAGGGATGTAATGTCAGACGGTACTTCTTATGTTTATGTTAAGGATCTTGATGGAGATTATTTTTCAACGGTGTTATTTGATGGGACTGAAGAGATTGAACTTAGAGAAGTTGGGGAGGATTATCTCTATGATGCTTATTATAAGATCAATAATGGTTATATCGCTTTTAATAAAAAAGGAAACTTAGGCCAGGAATTAATAATGTTAAGAAAGCCAACGGGAGAGACAGTGATAGCAGCTCCTTTTGGTACTAACAGTTATATTGAAGCGTTAAATGAATTAGGAGAGATTATTTTCGCTACCGATAATAATCGATATTTATATACTGGAGACGGAGACCTTTTTCAAATATCAAATAATAATACATTAGGAAGTCCTTATTATTATAACGACCAATGGTATATCGCTATGGGGAATACACTTTTTTCCATTGATACTTCTGTAATTCTTCCTGTAACCAATCATGACTTAACGAATCATGAACAAGTAGTTATCTATCCGAACCCGGCCACTAATGAGATCAATGTCAAGTTAGATTATACATCAACTAACGAAAAATTACCGTACACCATAGTTAATATAATGGGGCAGGAGGTATTGAATGGGGATATATCCGGTCAAAGTACTGATTCAAATAAATTAGATCTTAGTGGGCTAAATACTGGAGTCTATTTTTTAAATATTTCTGTTTCAGATAACAGTATAACTAAGAAAATTATTAAAAAATAACGTTTTCAAATCACATTATTTTATCATTCGGCACCAGTCCTTAACACTGCCACTCGCTTAGTATAGGTTCCATTGCGATGACAATTTTTTCCGAAGCTAATAGTACAGGAGTAGGGGACTCATAACGATCTTCATCATTTAAGGCTTCCCCACTTGCCATTTTAACTACATTAGATTACGCATGGTAATCATCTCCATCAAAAAACGGAATATTTAATTCTTCGGAAAGCAGGGATCCAATAGTGCTTTTACCCACGCCCGAAACTCTCATTACGAAAATTACATATTTACTAATTTCTATCATTTTGATTTTCAACTTAACTTTTTCTTTCTTAAAAAGGCTGATGGAACACTTTGAGTGTTAGTCTGTATAAAATGGTTTCGAGATGGGCTCTTACTAATAGGCATTATATAAAATAGAATTTCAATCTTAAATACAGCTCAAAAAACCCTCAACCAAAAGCATTCCCCAAATATTTGTATATTTATTAGAGCCAAATAGGGGAGCGCTATGGCAGAAAACAAAAGTTTTTTAAAATTTAAAGGTACTGTTGGCGATCTGTGTTTTTACAAACTCAATGGTAAAGATATTGTTCGCAAGGCTACAGGGCCTTCTGCGTCACGTATAAAATACGACCCGGCCTTCGCCAACGTAAAAAAGAACAACCACGAATTCGCCGGAGCGACCTATATTAGTAAATCGATCCGTCGAGCTTGGGGAGCCTGGGGCAAACAGTTTCAGGAAACCTATGTGGCAAGCTATTTAACTGGAGAGTGCCGTCACCTTATTGCAGCGGGTAAGGGCACCTTGGGGCAACGAGAAGGTAATCTGCGCATTAATGGCAATATACTCATAGGATTTCCTTTAAATAGGGCACAGCCGGCATCTAAATATGTCACACCTAATTGGCAAATCACACATAGCCCGGACCGTGGACAAATCACTATATCCAATACTAACAGCAGCATTAAACTGCCAAAAGCAAAAGCAGCAACCGCCACACACATTGAGATCACTGCAGCCATTGCCTGGGTAGCAAACCATCATTGGACTGAGGCCACCCTAAAATACCAACCCACCAACCCTGTACAAAATAGCATGGGCGCTACCCAAACAACGGGCTTTATAGCCATAACCCAATGGCGAGATCCAATGGTCTTGCAATTAGACATTCCACAATCACAAATCCCTACTGCAGATGTGGCATTAGTAATTGGTTTAAGTGTGCAATTTGGCAGAGAAGAAAATAATGCCATTACAGCACTCAAAACCGGACAGTCGGCACAGATTATCGCCGTTATCTAAATTACAAATCGCTCTAACAAAACCCTCATTGGTTTAGCACAGTTTCTTTACTATATAATGTATACGAAGCCAAAGTTCACCCGTAGTTCACCCGTAGTAGCGTGTAGCTTACTTAATGTGTCATAGTACTAAACTTCATGGATTACTGCGGTATATTTCCATCGACTGAATTAAACAACCTCAGAACAGGGTGGGAGTTGTAAGATGAATCGATCTATTAAATCACCTATTAAAAAGACGTATTCGGCAGCAGCAAATATTTGCAATAGCACATAGTACGGAATGTCTAATCTTCTTATTTTACTATTATTTAAGCTGTACTCTTAATTTCTTATTATTTTTTATATATTTACTTAATCACTTGAATATTAGTGATTAAACTCTCCTTAAAGATTACAATTAAGCACACTATAAGTTTGATATACCCAATAACGGGTATCTACTTATTCAACATTTGTGACTTAATTTAACTTAAAAAATCATGACTCAATTATCTAAGGAACTTTACAATGAGGGATCAGTAAACTATTGTTTTGCTGAATACCCTTCGGCAAAAATATTCAAGAAACATACAGGGAAATCGTGGTTTAATCATCTCCTTTTTGGCGACTACGTTAAAATTCTAAATACCGATATTAAGAATAAACGAGTTAGAGTAAGAGGGCGTGGAAATACAGGCTGGATGAAGGTTGCTGAGATCCGAAAAGATCGCATATTAGAAGTTAACTTCGTTGATATCGGTCAAGGTGATGGCTGTCATATGGTAACACCGGACGACCAGCATTTCATAATAGATGCAGGCAAGGGGAATAATATGAATCGCTACCTAACATGGAGATTCTACCTCTATAATAAGAAGAAACCAATGTCGTTTCCACTAAATGCTGTTATAAGCCATTCTGACCTGGATCATTACGGCGGATTTCGAGATATTTTTAAAAACAAGCTACTGCATTTTGATAAAATATATCACAACTGTTTAGTCGAACGACCAGGTAATTTACCCTTTGGAGAACAGAAGGACAACTCTATATTTGAATTAGTCCGTACTTCGGATGAAATGAAAGCTTTAATCACCAATGGTGCCAATAGATCTGGAACGCGTTCTACCTACTGTAAAACATTGAATACTTGTCTTAAACATAGTGAAAATGTTGAATTTAAAGGTCTAATGGAGGAAAACAAATATGTCGATCAATATGAAAAAGAGAACAAAATTAGGAATAAACAATTCTCGATGCGCGTATTAGGTCCTATTCATGAGGAAAAAAGTGGACGTAAGTTTCTAAGATCAATCAAAAATACCGGAAAGGATAAAAATGGACATTCCTTAATCTTAAAACTCATATATGATAAGGTACGTATTCTACTGGGAGGTGATGTTAATTCAGAATTCGGTGAAATAATCCATAAGTATTATAAAGATAAAGGAGAATTAAATGAGCTTGTTGTCGATGCTGCTAAAGCATGTCATCATGGAAGTAATCATTTTAATTATGAATTTTTAGAATCCATCAATTCTGGTGTTACGGTAATTTCGTCGGGAGATGAAGAAAGTTATGGTCATCCACGTCCGGATGCTATAGGTGCTTTTGGGAAATGTGGCTATGGTAAACGACCATTAATTTTTTCAACTGAACTTTCAAGATCCAATGTTGAGATCACACTAAGCAAAGCTAAGGAACTCAACAAACTTTTTAATAAGGTAGAAGAACTCACCAAAGGATTAAAAACAATCACAGACCTTGTTGAAGCCGCTGGAGTGCGTAAAAAGATTACTGCAGCCAATAAAAAAATCAACAGTTTCTTAACCAAATACGGAATGATAAATTTACGTACCGATGGCAAAAGAATGATCATGGCCAGTAAACTGGAAGTCCAATCGGCTCATAGCAAGTGGGATATTCATAATCTGGAATATTCAAACCAATCAAAAAGATTTGAATTAATTAAAGAACATTAAACGCTGAAAAGAATTACTACATTATTGTATGTAGAAAAAAAAGCTTGAGCATTTTATTCATACAAAGCAATCGAAAGTTAATAGGAGGCAATTTCATACTTCAACGAAAAGCTCGGCACGAACTCAGGGTTAATTAAAATTTCAACTAGTTTTAATACCAGTTGCTGAGAATAGTGTGAATCAAAATAGGTGATTAAACCTTTTAGATGATATTAGAAAGCTTCAGAAAGACCAGAAAAGAACAAAGAAAGGATACTTATAAAGGGTGATTTACCTCTGTGAAAAGGGTGATTTACCCCTACAGAAAGGTTTATTATACCATTGATTATCATGTATATATAGTTGATATTTGTATTTTAAACCATTTAAATAATGAAGATCATGGATAAAGCAACTTCTAGACAATTCAGATCATTGTCATTAATGATTATTTGCTTCCTAATTTTTTCAATTAGCTACGGACAGCAACAAAAAGACACAAAGGTAGGCCCCGTTAAAACTGCAAAATTAAACTTCAAGGAACTGGCTAAAGACCCTAAATCCTTAACAGACTCCATAAAGAAAAAGAAACCCCAAAACGAGGTGCGTATTCCAGAAAACCTTAGATTACCACCAGGTGCAGATATAAAGCGCCACGATGCACCCCCAAGAGATAGTCTAACTCTAAAGATCAAAAAGAAAGAGAAAGTAGGTAATGATGATATTAATCCAAATTTTCCTGGGCTTGGAGATAATAACACATCTATACCTCCAGATATTGGGGGTGCCGTTGGACCAAACCATCTTATGGTTGCACTCAATACCCAAGTAAGGATTCAAGACAAGAATGGTCTTACCATGTCTACTGTAGGATTAGATGCTTTTTTCTCCTCTTTAGGTGGGTCTCCAAATATGTTTGATCCTAAAGTGCTTTATGATCCTTTTAATTCACGATGGATGATAACTGCTGTTGCTAATGGCCAATCTGCCAACTCTGCTTTGATGGTTGGTGTTTCAGACACGAATGACCCCACTGGTATTTGGAGTCTATATCAATTCGATCCAGATTCTTCGAATACAAATTGGTTTGATTATCCAAGCATTGGCTTTAACAAGAATTGGATTGTAGTGACAGGAAATATGTTTGCTGTTAGCACTAACGCTTTTGGGAATTCTATAGTATATATGTTTGATAAACTTGCATTATATGGAGGGTCTGCAACACCAACTGTATCCAATAGACCTTCTACAGAAGGAGGAGCCAGTTGCCCCTCTATCACTCTTGACAACTCAGAAGAAACAGAACATTTAGTGAGTAGTTGGAATGGTAGCTCGGGAATTATTCGTCTATATACAATAACGGGAACACCTTCAACCCCCAATTATGCCGCAACGCTATTATTTCCTGCTGCTGCGACAAATTGGTCCGATATACCTGCTGGGGGTGCTGACTTTGCCCCGCAATCAACTGTTTCTAATTTAATTAGCAATGGGGACAGTCGAGTACAAAATGCAGTATTTAGGAATGGTTCTTTATGGTGTGCACAGACTATCTTTCTACCTTCAGGAGGAAGTCCAACACGATCTGGGGTTCAATGGTGGCAAATAGACCCTGTAACAGGAACAGTCGTCCAAAATGAAAAAATCCAAGATGCTACTGGGACCAATTTTTTTGCTTACCCTACATTGGCAATTAACGCTTATGATGATTTGTTAATAGGGTATTCTAGTTTTTCAGCAGCACAATTTGCTAGCGCCAATTACTCTATCAGATTAAATAGTGATCCCTTAAGCACAACACAAGGTTCTATACAATTTAAGGCAGGTTTGGCCAAATATTTCAAAATATTTAGTGGTTCATCTAATCGCTGGGGTGATTATTCTAGCAGTTGTATAGACCCAGACGATTTTTCTTTATGGACAATTCAGCAATACGCTGAATCCCCAAGTGGTGGAAGTGATAGATGGGGTACAGAGTGGAATAAATGGGTGCCTCCAGTTGCCGACTTGTATTCAAAAGATTTGGCAGGTGATGTTGGTGCTGAACCTAATCCACTTACAGGTAACATGTGGCAAAGCCCAGATATTTGGGTAAGGAAATCACAAGATATACCTCCATACACATTTGCCCATGTCCATGAAAATGCGGAATATAGAACAGGAACTTCGAATCCCAACTACGTATATGTTGAAGTTCATAATAGAGGATCAATAATGAGCTCTGGAACAGAGCAGATTACTCTTTATTGGGCAAAACCAGGTGCTGGACTAGGTTGGATGGATCCATGGAATGGAGGGATATATTTTGACCCAGGACCAAATACTATGTTAATGGGAGATGTTGTTTCTTCTCAAACAATACCTCCAATACCTGCTAATTCAAGTGAAATATTTGAGTTTCCTTGGAATCCACCAAACCCTGCTTCTTATGCTACTGCATTTGGGACTAATACTAATCATTTTTGCCTTTTAAGCAGGATTACTACAAGTGGATCTGCTCCATTTGGGATGACCTTCCCTGAAACAGGTTCCTTAAACGGCAATGTCCGTAACAATAATAATATAGTATGGAAGAACATTGGTGTGTATGACTTGCTCCCTGGAACCATGTCACCAGCTCAGGCAGTGATTTCGAATATGACCAATCTAGGTATGAATGCTAAATTTACTTTTGATCTGATAGACGAGAATGGTGTGGCTATGTCTTTCGAAAATGGTCATATTCAATTAAAACCAATTGGAAAGCTTGCAGAAACCTTTAAAGAGAATCCACCTCGAGGGTATGGAATTAGCATAAACGAAGATGGAACAATAAACATAAGCAAAAAGGGTGCATTTATAGAAAATGTAAATCTAGAACCAAATGAGTTTGGAATTATGGATATTAGCTATGTGCCTGACAATTCAAAGGAATTAGGTAAGGGTTATGCGATCAATTTCACGCAGCTTGCTAAAGTTAATAATGACAACGAGACTGTAATAGGAGGGCAAACGTTTGTTTATGGTAAAGTAGCTGGTTTTCAAACGGAGCCGGATGGAAATAAAGGTTGGCACTGCCCCATATGGTGCTGGATGATCATTATATTAATTATCCTTTTCATTTTGTGGATAGTGAGAAGAAAGAGAAATTAAAAAAGAGTAATAAGATATTTCTTAGCGTAATTTCACAATCTTGCGGCGGCTAGTGAGATACACAATAGTGTTCACTAACTCCAAATAAAGTAATATTGCTAAGTGATGCCGTAGAAAAAAATCTTGCAGGATAATGTTATTGGGTGGTCATTCTATCAGCATAAATGGTGGACAGTTCCTCGACAAAAGCTCGGTATAAGCTCTCCGGCTAATTATTAAATTAACTAGTTTTAATACCAGTTGCTTAGAATCGCATGCATCAAATTTCCTTGTGCATAACGCGATTATATAAAATAACGCTGAAAAATCGCTATTCGCATATTTGCTATAAATGTACTATAATGTCCTGCGTGAGCCTGTCCTGAGTGAGGCACGAGTCGTAGGGTAACTTTGCTCAGGTGAACGCGGTTTACAGAAACTAATCTCCTTTATTTTTTTCTTCCTAAAATTTCTTTTAAATGTCAGTCGAATACGCTTTGCCTGAAGCTAGCCTGTCCTAAGCTTTTCGTCGAAGGGATAAGAGCTCTCCTATGGAAGTGCTTCGGAAAGACATGGATATCATATTTTAATTGACTTAAAACTTATTCGGTTAAATCAAGTTTTCAATTGAACATCATTCATAGATAAAAATTTTCAACAAAGTACTTTTAATTTCTATCGATCAATTAGTAAATAAAACTAAATTTTCACCTTCCGATGAGCTTAAATCTATTCTTATAATAGTATGGTCTGTTTCACTGGTTGGAGTCATTACACCTGTGAATACTACATTTCCATTAGTTCTAGGAATTGTAAACGCAAGATTTAGACCATCAAAAGTCCCGTTAATCATATCAATTGATCCACTGTTTGGATGGTCTTCATTCCCAAACAATATACCTGATGTTGTACCAATAGAACCGTCTCTAAAAATACCAAAACTATAATTGTCAACACCTTGTACTTCCCATGTATTATCAAATATTCCAATAAATATTGTGCCAATATCTTCTGTTCCTGAATCAGATTTGCAAGCAAAGAATAGTAGTCCAATTACTATTGCAAATACTGATTTTTTAAATACAATTGCTAGAGTTTTCATAATATGTAGTTTAATTAATTATGTTCTTTCAAATCTTCTATAATTTCTTCACCAAGGGCATCAAGGAATGCATTGATTTTTTTATCGACATCTGTATAATAATCCTCATCTAGTATTTTTACCAGTTCATGTTTTATTTCAATGGCAAGTGCATTCTTTGCTTCTTTTCTTTTTTTATTACTCCTAAACTTCTCCATCCTATGATTATTGATGCGAGTTTGTAGATAATTTAGATAACTTTTAAATTTTGGATGAAAATCATCCATTGTCTCCGAATAAACATATTTTAGAGCCGTTCTTGATGCTTCACCCCAATGCATGCCAAAATTTTTAATATATTTTCTTCTATTATTATTTAAGTCATTCCATATAGAATTAAATATTTCTCTTTTCTGCTCAATTTCAGCTAAATGCGGTTTTAATTTATTTTCGGGTAACATCAACAGATAATCAATTTTTTCCTCATAAACATCTATAACTTCCTTTACACGTGCTCTATACGTACTTAGTTTTTCTTCAATAATATCCAATTGCTCTTCCTTAATAGATATATATTCTTTGTTGTACAACAATTTTATCATATCGGAGGTAATCAACTTACGGGACTCATTATCATCGATTATCCCTAATTTAAATGTCAATTGCGCCTTTTTTAGTACGGGTTTATTTAAGTCCAAAGGTTGTAATTTCACTTCTAATTCGAATTCACCGCTAGCTTCATCTAATGTTAATCTTCCGAAAAACACAGCATCGGTCTTTTTTATTATTAGGCTGTCTTTTAAATCGGTTGGCAATCGTGAAATTCCGAAAATTTCATCCTCAATTTTAATAGCTCTTAGAATATTTACATAACCTCTTCGAGGGAGCACATCATATTTTTCGGTAGCTATTATCTTGGTTTCGAAATCGTCTGTAAATGACTTAGCGGCTTTTTTATGCTTTTTATGACTTGCACTAAAATCCATGACAAAAACACTTTGCTTAACTTCAATAGTATCCATTTCCTGCGCAAAAGCTTCTCCCGTTGAAATTAACAGGCCAAATAACAAAATAGTTGTCGCAGTTATAAATATGTGCTTGTATACATTCATATCACCATAGATTACCCAATTGTTTAGCATTTCATTAATAATTCTGTAGCATCCTTTTCAATAGTCTCTTGTGCTTCACAGAACCCTATTTCGTTTCTAACTTCAAAATAATGGCTGCCATTTTTTTTCTTTACCCTAACAGTAACATATGTTTCCCCTCTGTTCACAATAGTAGCGGGTTTATTGTCAACGTAAACTTCACCATCTGTCATAAATGTTTCCATTTTTAGTTTTACTGTATAATATTGAACACTAACGATATTCTCCTTGCATGACATTACTAATTCTGTCGTATCTTTTTCTATTATTTGCGCTGCTTTGCAATTGCCTTTATTGTTTTTAACTTCAAAACTATAGGGGGTATTTTTTTTTTGAAGCCTAACGAAAATATGTTCATTTTCTCTTTTTACAATCGTTGCTGGTTCATTGTCAACATAAACTTCTCCGTCCTTCATATTGTGAGCAACCTTTAGCATTACGGTATAAACTTCTTCATCTGAAGAAGTTTCAGTAGAAATATCATTAACAGGACTACGTTGCTCTAATTTTTCAGAAGGAAAAAAATAGTAAACCATGAATAAAGCTATAACGCCAACAACTGCATATAAACTTCTATTTAGTATAGTATTGGTTTCACCGGCAGAATCCAACTTAATAGTATTTTCTAAACTGAGATACAGTTGTTGAAAATCTGAACTGATATGCTTGTCAATATTTAAGCTATTTATATCCTTTAGAATATTTGTAAGCCTAGCTATATTATTTCTAATTTCCGAATAGAGGTTAAGATCATCGGCTACACCTTGAATATTAGAGAGTTCTTTTAAATCTCTAATTTTTGTATCTAAAACGGTAGCTTCATTTTCCCAATATTTCACTAGTTCCAGTCTATCAGCCGCTTTGGCTATTTTAACTTCATCTAATACCAGGGGAAATATTCGCTCATAAAAGTCATCATTTTTAAAGATCTGTAGAAGCTCGAACATGCAATTCTCGGATCTTAAAAACTTGTTACTTATTATTACTATTACATATTTACCGCGACCGAGCTCTTCCATAAACTCTTTAATTCGCCCTTTAAATGGTAAATCCTTTTTATCTCTAATGATATTAACTCGCTTTCCGGTAAACTTTTTTTCAATAGAATCTACAATCTTATTACTTTCATCGTTCCATGCATAAGAAATATAAACGGATGGTTTTTTATTACTTTTTTGCATGATAATAAATATATCAATAATGAAACAAAAGTGTTGTAACTAACTGGTTCTTAGCTAAATTTACCATATATATTTTACAATTAAAAATCATACGATACAATAAGCTGTTATTAGATTTAAATGTCAAGTCAATCGTAACTCATTTCCTTGAGCACTAAAAATTAAAAGATTAGTTTTTTTTGGCCCTTCGACAAACAGCTCAGAACAGGCTAAGGCAACGCGGCTGGATCCCGATGTTAAATCAGGAAGCACTTTTGGGTAACGGCTAATTATACTATTGAAAATGAATTATAATGTTCTGCGTGAGCCTGTTCTGAGTGAGGTAGGAGTCGAAGGGTTACTTTTCTTTGGCAAAAGCGAAAATATTTCTACAGTTTCATCAAAAAATTTATTCTAAAAAGTTTCTTCTTTACTATCTAAAGGTGCTCAGCGGAGTACCTTTAATATTTTCATAAGTTTCTTTTTACAACATTAAAAACCTAATATCTAATGATTTACATAAGTTTTTAATAATTATTTTCTATATTTAAATACTCCCTTCTTTTTTTAAGTTCTAAAATCAAATAAATACAAAATAATTATGGCCAGTCTAATTGTTGATATGAGAACATCATACCGGAGAGGAGAAATACATCACATTGATATAGCCCTAATTAATGGAACCGACTCAAGATTGAATAGATACACTATCCTCTCTCGAGTACCGGATACAGCCCCCGGAAGAGATCTAACAGATGCGCTTCGACTTACAGAATTTGGTAATTTACAAAAAGGGGTTTCCTATACCTATGTCCTCAGACTATTTCTTAACAGAGAACCTCATATAGAATTGCGATCTGCAAGTTTTCAAACAAGACAAGATGTATGTACAGGTTATTGGCCGGTTAGACGTTGTTCGGAGGCCACTACAGTTGCCACGGTGCTTGTAAATATAGGGTGATTAATAGTATTGCATAATTAAACATTTGTAAGATAATGCTCTGCGCCTGCCTGCCAAAGCTTTTTAGCGTAGGTAGGTGAGCTTGTCCTGAGTGTGAGTGAGGTACTAATCGAAGGGTCTCTTTGCATAGGTGAAGGCGTTACGAAAGAATTTATCTTCTGTTTTTTTCTTCTGAAAATTTTAATAAACTATAATGGAATACTTTTTATACTAGTCTGTATCGAGCGTAGTCGAGATGACGCGTGTCCGCCGTAGCCTTTTTGCGAAGGAGGATAGGAGTGGAGTGTAATGTGTGTGGAATGGATTTAAAATAATTTTACTATATTTATAGTAATCATTAAATAATCAATGATTAACTCTCCCTTTTAAGATCTAATATTAAATATCTAATTAATACCCTTTATTGGGTATTTTGTTTGACTGTCTACTATGTTAATTTAGTGCACAGTAATAACTAATAACTTTTAATTATGAAATTTACTAAAACGCATTTTAAACAATCAACAAGATTGAAAAGGTATGAAACAAAAATTAAATCAATTTTAAAATCAGAAATTTCTTTAGATGTCAAGGAGTTATATACCAAAGGGGAATTTAAAAATAAAGCGAGTTTAGAAACTTTACTTCATATTGCCGCATATTCAAAAATATTAAGTGAGTCTAATAACACAATTAGCTTACTTTCATTAAAGGCTTCTGTAACTTATACAATTTCTGGAAATGGCATTACTGGTGTGTTTTTAGCTGGAAAAAGTGGAAACATTTCTGGAGGAACAGTTCATGGAGTAGAAATGAGCTCATCATATGATTTTAAAATATCTGTGGTGCATTCTGGTGGAAATTGGACCTTTAACACCTCTAAAATACTAGTCAATGATGGTGCAAAAAGAAAACTAAGTACGTCTAAGATAAGTAATAAATCTAATGATATAATTAATACTACAAAAGCCTAAATAGAATCATGAAAAAACTATTTATTACTCTAGCAATAACAATTTCTGCAGCAAATTTCTGTGCTAATGCTCAAGTTGTTGGACAAGATGCAGAAGGCTTTAGTACTATTATTTTGCCTTCATCAAATTTATATTTTGATGTTACAGATCCTAAAGCAAGTTTTTCGTTTTATAAAGAAACATGGCAAGGTGATAAACCTTTTAATGACCTTAAAGCTGATCAATTAGCATTCAATGATAAAAATTTATTTACTACAAGCCTTACACAAGCAAAAATTGATAAAGTAAAAACATTCTTGAAAACTTCGATTTGGGATTATAATAAGAAGCAATTTAACTCAAGTAATAGAGCAAAATACTTTATCCTAGGTGGAGAAATTTCAGGGGGTATTTCAAATGGTTTATCAACATTGTTTTCAGGAGGTGAATTCTCCACATCAAATACACTCACAGGATATATAGGACACAACTGGTCTAAATTAAAATATAAAGAGAATGATGCTTCAATTGATAGCTATATTACATCTAATATAGATTATGAGAAAAATGTTTTAAAGTTATCGGCAAACCAAAAAATTATATCTTCAGAAATTAACAAATTAGTACGCTTAGGTATTTTAAATCCAGAAAAAAAAGACTATTACAATAATTATAATACAGGAGATAAGACCTCAGATATTAAAGGATTAAAAGTTTTTATAAAAGACATAACTGAAGAACAAGCTCAAGTTCAAGTAGTTGATTTAAAAACTCTTATTGCTGCACTAGAAAAAGTTAAGAGTATTGCAATAAAAAATAAATTAACTTCTTCAAAAATTGTACTTAGAGATAAGTTAGATGGGGCTGAAACAGAGTTGGCTAAAGCCAACGCTGATCTAAAAAAAGCTAGAGATGATGTTAAGATTCCAGGTTCTCCAACGACAGTAGAAACAAAGAATATTACAGATAAAAACAATGCAAAAACTAAGACAGATAACGCATTAAAAAAATTAAAAATAGATGCTAAAAATAATATATCGAATAAAAAAGACATAGAAACAAAAACTGGTGAAATACATAAAAAATTAATGCTTGTACCCGTCGTTGGTAATACAATTATGACAGATATTAATACAACTATTTCAAACGATCATTACAATACCGAAAAATGGGATAGTGTTATTAAATTATTGAATAAAAAATTAGACTTGCTTGAATATTCAGATGATAATACAAATCCATCAAATTTTAATGCTCTAATTGCAGCATACTCTGGTAGAATAGACCTTCTAGAAAAAGGTATTAACGATTATGAAGTTTTAGTAGACAATTTAAATGAAATAAAATATTTCACAAGAACTATTTTGTATGCTCGTGGTGGTTATAATGGAGCTAGTTTTAAATTAGATAGAATGAACGACGCAACAACAATCGATGAACGCTTTAGAGATGTAAAGTTTGATGGTTATACCATTCAACTTGGGGTAACACATCAATATAGAGTATACAATTATTTAGGTTTTAGTGCTTCTTTATCCAGAGCTTATAATCCGTTTGCATTAAAGTCTAGAACTTTTAAGTTAACAACTGAAGATACTACAATTATGGATGGCACATTTTCAAGTAGCCAAGAGATTACAGCTTTAACTGGAACTTATGATAGCTTTTTAAGATTTAGTTTTAGTGCTGATTATGTTCATCTTTTTAGTTTAAAAGAGTCTTTAAACCCTAACAGCAGCACTGGAACAAGTCATCTTTATCTAAGTCTTAATCCATACATAAGACATCATGGCTATAAACGTTCAGAAACAATAAAGAATAACACAATACTTGGATTGGGATTACATGCTTTTAACAGTAATGACAATAAACTTATGGGAGGAGTTTTTGTTCAGACTAATGATACTTTCGGAGCTAATAAAGGAACTCCCAATGCATTAGGTAATAGATTTACATTTGGGTTAATAGCAAAATTTGGTTTTACAGGCCTCAAACCAAAGGCTTCCGAATAAATTAAAAAATAATTTCTATAATTTAGTATTGAGATGAAAAAGAAACCTATTGCGTTTAATTATCCTCTCATAGTTTATAATGAATTAATAACAAAGGCTAAGAATAAATCTGTTATCGATTATGAATATATAATGCTTCTTACTAAGAATAACTATTCAATAGTTGAAATTAATAAGATATTAGAAACGCATTCGCTTTCAGATATAGCAAAAGGAAGACCGGAATTATGGGTTTTAGTCTCCGAAACAATGAATAGTTTACCTAGTAATCGCTATTTTAGTTTCTTAAAGAAAAACAAATTAATGGAGCCTAATGGGAATAAAGAAATTGTTTATAAAGCCCAGTTAAAAAAAGCACATGATTATTGGCCAAGAAGAAAAAGAAGCGGTAAAAAATTCAGATAATTACTTCGACCTAAAAGGGAAAGAGTTCAATGCCTTTAGTAGTGAAAGTAAAGAAGAAATTTTAAAAAGCTGTCTCAGTTACTGGAGAGACAAAGGATTTCCCTATTACGATAAAGATGATGCTAAATTTGAGAAGGAAATAATGTCTCTCAAAGGAATAAAAAACTCAGATATCTTTGATAAATCTGCTATTAAAAATAAAGTCAACGGATTAAAAATTGCAAATTTCTTTAACCCTCAATTATGGCATGTAAAAGTTAAAAATGCATATTCTCCTATTGAACGTTTCTATGATGACAAAGCACTGACAAAAATACTAATTAATTCTGCTAAAATGTGGCCAGACAGATACTCCTTTAGGCCTGGAAGTATTCGAAGCTCTATTCGACTTTATAGCAAAACTAGGGCAGTTACTAATTTTTATCCAGCCATTGCAAAAGCGATAATAAAACGCTACTCGAATGATAACGATACTGTTGTAGATTTCTCTTCTGGCTTTGGCGGTAGACTTTTAGGTTGCCTAGTTTTAAATAGAAAATACATAGGGATTGACCCTTCATTTGCTCAAATAAATGGTTGTAAATCAATATACGAGTATTGTTCTACAAATTTTAAAAATGTAGTACGTTCAAGTATTCAATTATTTCAATCTAAAGCAGAAGAAAAGCTTGAGGAATTTGAAGATGAATTTTGCTCTTTAGTGTTTTCAAGTCCACCATATTTTGATCATGAGAGGTATGAGGATTGCAAGAATCAATCGCATATTAATTACAATAATTATGAAGATTGGAGAACAAATTTTTTAATCAAAATTATCAATGAATCTTACAGAATATTAAAAAAAAATGGATACTTAATCGTACATTTAAAAAATGTCAATGGTCACGATCTAGTGCTAGATTTTATTAGTGAAGCAAATAAAAAATTTACTTTAAAAAAAATTTATAAAAAAGAAGTCAAGAGAAGGCCATATCGATACATTGATAAATATAACGGAAGTTATAATTACGAAAAAATTATTGTTATGAAAAAAGTATAGCACATAAGACATGATAAACTTAAAACCTTTTATTAATAATTTGCGATTCTTAATACTACTAATCTTTACAATTTTTAGTAACTACACTTTTTCTCAAGAAAAAGATTCATGTTTGATAGAACTAAATAAGGATCAGAAACTAATCCAGGTCTATTTTGAAAATGCAAATAAAGAAAAACTCATTGAAATGTTTATTGCAAGTAATTGTGATAGAGTAAAAGATACTATTTATTTAAAGTTAAAAACAATAAAATTAAATTCTAAAAAAACAGATTCAATTAGCTCTATACATTCTTTAAAACTTGGAGACTCACTATCAAAATGGGGAAATTATGCGAAATCTGAAGAAAAATATATTGAGGCACTTGCTTCTACCGATGAAGATTTAAAAAATGTTGCCTATAGCAGTTTGAGCCAACTTAACAAGAAAAAAGAAGTGAAGTGGTACAACACTTATTTATTAGAGCCACTTCTAACACTTATAAAAGCTATACCTATTGTTTTAATAGCTTTATTTTTATTAGTATCTGCGATTTGGATTTATTACCACAATAAAACAAAAGGTCCTTCTTTAAAAATCGAATTTTTAAAGAAGAAAATTGACAACCCAACAATTGATGAATTAGACAAAAAGTTAAAGTCTATTTTATTACACTATCATTTTTTATTTGGTCAATTTTACACCAGAACAACTATAGTAGAAAGCACTACTAGTATTCCTTATTTAAATAAAACAATTGTTAACTTTCCGTACGAAACATTTGTAGATTCTAAATATGCCCAATTTATACATTGGGTAATTAATTTTTTCAATAAAGATGATTATATATTAACTATTGATTTAATTGTTAATGACCAAAAAGTTTCGGAAATTTATGGAGAACTTAAGCATAAAAAGCGTGCTATAAGGCAATGGAATTATAAGATTGATTCTAATTTATTTCAAGATGAAAATTTTAAAGACTTTGCATTTATTGTATTTAATTATTTACGAGAAAATTTAATTGAGAAAAAATGATTCAACTGGAAACAGATAACAGAAAGGCTTTTGAAGATTTAAATGAAGCTATCTCGAACATTGATAGTTATAACAAAAGTAAGCAAATAAAGCACCTGAATACTGCACTAGAATATGTAGATAGTTCTTTAAAAAATGATAATAACTATCTTAGAGCCATTGAGTGGAATATCATTATCCACGACTTATTAGGCCTACACAAAAATATTGTGATTGAATACAAAGACATTCTAAAGGAAATACCTGAAAGTCTTCAACAAAAAACACTTTATAATCTTGGCGCTGCATATTTTCATCATTATGACCTAAAAAGCATTGATAAAGCCATTTGGCATTTTGAAAAAGCATTAAGTCTAAACCAAAATATAGGGTTAGACATTCTCTCTAAAGCTTCATTAGGCAGATCTTATGCTTTACGCATACTTTTAGGGCATAAACATCTTGGAGGCAATGACACCGAAGAGGAATTGAAAACGTTTTTTGATAAATCTGTTCAATTTTCGAAAGAATCGATTAAAATGGTGAAATCTTCAAAAGACTACAATGATATTAAAAATGAGGTAATTTGGACAGCGTATTCTGCACTGGGAGCTGCAAGAATGTATTTGCATGATAATGAAAGGTACATAGCAGATTTGAATACAAAAAACTTTAAAAACTACAACAGGATTTTATGTAAATCCTACAGAGATTTTACTAGAGCCGAGAAATATAAACCAAAAAAATGGGCTAATTGGTCAAATATGGGATCAGCTTTATGGAGAAGAGCTCTTTTGTATAAGACATATGGAAAAAAGAAAACTGCAAATCAATTATTCGAAAAATCCATAGAAACATTTAATTTTTTAATCAAAAACATTCGCTTAAACTATGACTTTGCATTATATGAAATGGGTAAAGTCTATAGAATGAAAGAGGATACAATACAAGCAAAAAAGTATTTTAAACTGGCAAGAAAATATACGGCTATTCAAAATAATGTTCCGATTAAAAAAATAGAAGAAGAGGAAGAAATGATTGAAAATAAACAGTTTGGTTTTTTAGCATAATTTATTTACTGAGATGTTTCTGACCTCATAAAATTTTGTTAAAACAATAAGGTAAAGTGAGCGTGTATATTTTAGGGGTTTAGCAATACCGTTTCTTAAGTGTTTTAATTACATGAGGGATTTCAAAGCAATATTAATACGTTACAATGTTTCCAAAATTATATACAGCATTGAATTTTTTTTTCTTTTGTTTCAAGACACTATTTTAAAGAATTGATTAAGTATCATTTTTTAAAATACCTAATAATGAAAGAATTAAAAGAAAGATTAATTAAAGTTCTAAATATAACAAGTGCATAGAATTTTATATTTCTTAAAATTTATGCTCTTGTGGCAATCCACGAGAATTGTCTAAAATTTTTTATTACGTACATTTTCGAATACGCGATTTTTAAACTGTGCAAAAAGGTTAGCTTTTATTTTGGCCCTTCGACGAAAAGCTCAGGACAGGCTCAGGCAAAGCGGCTGGTCCCGATGTTAAATAGGGAAGCGCATTTCGTCCCGGCTATTTTATCCCGAAGCAAGTTCGGGACAAGCGTCACGGCTAATTACAGGACATATTTTGGAATTTGGAACTGTATGGATTCAATAAAAGAAAACGACTAGCAAAGCAATTTTACATAATGTCTTATTATGATTACAATTTGTATCATAATGTTCTGCGTTATGTACACTTTGCTTAGGTAAAAAACAATATAATTGCCATACTTCACTGGTTTTTTTTCTAACTAAAAAACTTCTTTAAAAATGTAATGGAATACTCTTTACCCGGAGTGACGGCGCGAGGGAAGGGAAATGTGAATGGAATGGATAAAACCCACTAATCTTATTGTTCTTACTTATTCTTATCAAAAAAAGGATATATTTAAACTATATCTATAAACTGGATCAGTAAAAGAAATATTGAATGAAAAAGATGTACCAGAGCTTTTTTACAAACTGATATGATAGCAACAACTATTAATTTTTTAAGGAACTATATATTGTTTCTTAAAGAAGTTGTGATTATTTAAACTTACCTATAATGGATTATCAATTACAAGAGTACTTAAATCAGATTAGGTCTGCATTTTCTAATTATGGTGTCGCAGAAAGATACAGATCTGATAGTGCAAAGGATTCTGATTACGAATGGGGTGCATCGCATTTTTTTTGCAAACTATTTTTAAAGTCTAAGGATTCAAAACATTTAATTACTAAGGCGGATTTTGATATTTTCAAATTTCAATATGAAAACAAATTAAAAACGAAGATTGATACAGATTCATTATTTAAAAAATTCTGGCTAAGAGAGATTATAGGTTTTGTCTACGTTCCGCAAGCGATAAGATCCGTAGTTTACGATTATGAAAAATATGAGGATAAAAAAGAAGAATTACAGTTTTTGAGAGTGCTACATGGTAATCATCCCAGTCAAACTGTAGGTACATCTGACTTACAAAAAGCATATTCATCATACAATGCGAGGCATAGTTGTAACCTTGATAGTAATTGGATGGAAACTACAAACTGGATAAAATTTGAAAAGGGTACAAACTTAAATAAAATAGGGAATATAGACTATCATTTTAAACTTTTAGATAACTGGGAAGTTTTTGCCTTTTTAAATGCATTTAAATCTGAACGTGACCGACACGCTGAAGGAAGATTGCAGATTAGTACCAGTGATTTAAAAGCAATTATAAAAGATCACAGTACTTACTTTAAATATACTCCTAAACTTGAATCTTTTATAGAGGAAAAGACTTTTACAGAGGATAGTACTGGATACACTCTTGAGTTATTTAATAGTAAAGTATCTTACTGGAGTGATTTGAATGGAAGAATAAGTGGACATTATTGGCAAAGTTTATTGAAGGATAATAGTTTTAAAAATGATACCGAGCGTCTTAAACATTTTTTAGTTAAAGTTTTAGGAGGTTCTCAGTGGCCTGAATTTAAAAATCAATTGACTACAAATGCGCAACAGGTGCTACTGGAAACTGTCATAGAACTCGTAAACACTGAACCAGATATTATTGGAACCGAAGATGAATTTGAAAAGTGCTATCTCGATCAACGTCTTTCATCTCAATATGCATTTCAATCAAATAATCCCTTACCTGAAGAATTTTTTCAAAAAACCGATAACCTTTTAGAACGGTATAGACAACTGCAGCACATTTCTGAAAAGAATCAACACGATATTTTCTATTCTCAAGAGTGTAGAACAGACCTTGCATTTTTAGTGAAGATGGTTGTAGAATTGGATAAAGAGAACGATACTGTTATTGAAAATAATATTTCAATACATGTACATTATTATAATGTAAAGCAACTTTTACGAGCAGGTCTAGAAAAACCATATTTACTTTGGGAAACGTCACACTTTATAGTGAGCAATAATCCAAAAATAATTCCTTATCTACTAATGGAACAAGATTTTGCCTCATTGGGTTTTCATTTACTAGAAGCAGTTAAAATTAATAGCGAGGATCATTACTTAAAATCTTATTTAAAAATCAATACTCTGTCGAAAAGTCTTAAACTTATACTGAACTCACTACTTAGAATAAGTACTAAAGATAACGAGCAAGTTGCGTTATTAGTTTTTCAATTATTTCAAGATATTACTAGATATAAACAAGACTCAGTTAGTAGAGTCAGAAGCATTGAAGAACGAGATAGAATAATTAGTGATAGAAATGAAAGAGAACACAAATTACTTTCGATTTTAGAAAACATCCCTACTTCTGGGGAGTTGATAAATACTAATGTTAAGAGGTTTCTCTTACCTTCCATTTTTAAAGAATTGATAACAATCATTGAAAGTAAACCAGATATAGCAAAAAGAGATAATGGGTATTTATCCTTTCCTTTCATACAACTTGATATACTTTCTTGGTTATCGCAGATTCTCTTAAAAAATGTGCTTGCTAGTGAAGGTGAAAAATTTGATTCTTTTCAATTTTTAATATCAGAAACTTTTATAAAGATTTATATCACAAAAATTGAACAGAACAAGGTAAAACGTCACGATTATAAACTTGATGAAATTATTGAAACATTACCTAGCTGGGGAGAGAATAATGAGCGACTTGATAAGGTAGATTGGTTTTCTCTTGCACTTGTATTGGCAGGTTGCGGTACGCTTTCTGAATTTTTGAATCCGAGATTTCGACTTAAGAAAACAATAGATATCTATGATGACGATAATGAATTTACAGCCAAAAAAATAAGAACCCACTTATTTATTTTGTTAACTATACTCAAATCAATTAAGAATAATCACGACATACTAGATGAAATAAGGATCAAAAATCTCAAAATCGAAATAGAGAATAAAGTAATTGAATTGGTTAAAAAATACGGTAAACCAGATCTTAATCATAGTGTAAACATTTTAGGAAAGCATCTCGATCGTTCTCAGTTTAGAGGTTTAGAGGACGAGTTGTTGCCGTTTTTGATAGAAATGTCAGATGTATTTGAAGATAAGAAAACTATCTATGATATCTTGTTGGAGACTGATGATCTAACACAGTTACTTTATTTGCTTTCACACACCGAAACCAAGGGTGTTGTTGATAAGACGATAGAAAAAATTCAAAAAATGGATGTACATCTTTACTTGGAAAATCAAAAGTGGCCAATCGAAACAAAGTTCATTGTTACAGAACTGCCTAAATATCCTGATCTAGTTGAGCAAAGTGAAGTGGCCTTTGCCTATTGGAAGAATTTAAAGATTAATCAAAATGATCGAGAAACAAGTAATTCTATTTTTGAAGCCGAATTGATACAGGCTTATTACAAGGGTGATGAAGCGGCAATTGAAGCTATTGACAACCCTGAGGAAGGATACGCAAGTTATAAAGAACTTAAACCTTATTATCATAAACAGTTTTTTATAGCTCTTATTAGGTATAAAGATAATCCTGAAAGTGCTTACTTGATTTTTAATGAATTGGTGCAATTATACCCTCAATACCCAACATTTGTTCTTAACAGATTTGGAGCGAAGATTAATGTTGGACTAAAGACAAATAATATTGATGACTTCATCCAAGCTCTAAATGAATGGCTAGAATATGAAAAAGACTGTACATCTTCTCTTTTAGATACGATAGTTGAGAAAGTCAATTATAATAAACTCACAGTCTACTTGAAGTTAAAAAATAAAAAGGCTTTCGAATCACTTTTTAATACGCTGTCAACAACACAAAAGATGGCTGTTGATATGGTACAATTGAGAGTACAAATGCTTGTAGATAATGAGTTTATAAACGAAGCAAGGGTGTTTTTAGAGAAGGCAGTCTCGTTTCATAAAATTTCAGACAAGGGAAGTCTCAATTTTTTAAAAGTGCTCGAAGATAAAATTGCCGATTCAAACCCATTGGATAAAATTAAAAACTCATTTCAAGAGTTCTCTTTGATGGCAAAAAACTCAATGAGTTCTGTGAAACCATTAAAGCATAGTGATGACTTTGGTAAACAAATGACTAACGAATTAATTACTGCATCTAAAAGGTTTTTGACGAATATCAAATCATTGAAGCCAAATGCAAATGAAGATGACTACAGCGCCATAATTAAAGAGATTTTAGAAAACAAATTATCAACTTTTCATTATCATATCAAAGATCAATCTAAAGGAGGAAGTTCTGCCACCGGAAAGAACCCAGGGGAACGAGACCTGATAATTTGTGATGATACTGGAGAGATTTCTGTAATTGAAGCTTTTAAATTAACCTCGAAAACTGTAGTACAAACTCACATTACAAAAATCTTCAACTACACTCATATGCGGAACATATTTTTTATACTTGCATATGATCTTAAACCTACACAACAATTCGAAACTCGTTGGAAAAGGTATAAAACGCAAACTCTAAAAAATTTAAAGTATCCCCTTGGATATGAAATTGACACAAAAGATATATGGGATGCAACTTCATATTTTAAAATGGAAAATACTGCAATTAAAGTTTGTCGATCTTCTCATAAGAACGGAACTAAAATCTACCATCTCGTAATGAATGTAAAATATTTGATTTAGGGTTTGTCAACTTTCAAGTTGGTCAAACACAAGCTCTAATTTCTCAAAAACAAGAGAGCGAGTAAATACTCTTAGCGTGAAGCAGCGATAGGAGGGCAGTTGAATGTGTGGAATGGAAACTCCTCTAATAGCCTAACTCTACTTTCAATTTAATATTATTAGGATCTTTTCTAAATCCAGGTAAGGAATGCCAATAATAGAGGAAAACTGTTTTAGCTTGATTAGAAATTACACCATGTTTTTCCGCAATATTGACAAAATGTTGAAATGCCAATGCTCTATTTTTCATATCCAATACTCTTGGATCATTATCGAGAACAGGCGCTTTATAAATTGGTGACTCATTAAGATAATCATTCAACGCCCTCTCTGTTCCAAAAACATATTGTTCATGATGTTTTTCGATATCATGGTTTATTGTCATTATATGATCATTGGAATAATCATATCTAGCCAATATGGGAATCTCCTTTGATACATTATCTGGCATTATAGTAATACAATATTTAGGTGTAAAAGGAATATGTATAATATTACTTGCTTCAAAAACTCCTTCAAATTGCCCTGATTTAGCTCTTATGATAACAGGATTATCTCCAGAAATAAAATCCCAATCACCAACTGCTTTATTAATGCAAATTCCATTACCTCTTTTTTGATTAAACAACTTATCAAAATTTTCTAGATGCGATTCGAGTCTTTTAGTTTTGAATTCATTATATAATTTTTGTTGTTTATCCTTAGGTAGTCTAGATATTATTAAATTTTCTTTATCACTTAAAGTAACATGTTTTGGAGTTCTAAAATATAAGCTTAAACCACATTTTAAAACCATTTCACGCATTTCATTACTTAAGGTTAAGGATTTGTCATCCTCAATAAAACTAGTGACTTCAGGAAAGTGTTTGTCAATTTTTTGATCGTATGCTTTTTCAATAAATTGTTTATGTTCTTCATCTGCAAATGGAAGATCATATAGATAATCCATTTTGCAAATTTTCTTGGTACTATTATGCTTTATTTCGCCTCCTTTTTCAATATTATAAATGCTATATTTTTTATCAACTTTTCCACTCGGACGAGTATATTCAGCTACTAAATAACCAAAGTTCTTTAAATAAGATTTTGGAATATAGTGTTGATTTTTTACAGTTTGGCTCATATCTAAATTAATGCATCCAAATATAACTTAATTGAACTATTATTTAATCAACTACTTAATTCCATATACCAATTTGCTATATTTAAAAAATATTATATTTAGAATATTGCATTAATGACAGACTACAGTTTTTCTTCCTTAAACTCAACTGACCTTGAAAAGTTGGCATGTGATTTATTAACTGCTCAAGACAAAAGTGGTTTAAAAAAATATCGGACTTTCAAAGAAGGAAAAGACCAAGGAATAGACTGCTTATATTCGAATGATGAAAATCCATTTTCTGAAGTAGTGCAAGTAAAGCACTATTTAAATTCAGGAATAAGTAAACTTTTAAGTGACTTAAGAATAAAAGAGAAACCAAAAGTAGATAAACTAAATCCCGACAGGTATATTTTAGTAACGTCATTGCAACTTTCAGTTGCTAACGTTTTAGAAATAAAAAAAATATTTAATCCATATATAAAGAATATATCAGATATATATGGTAGAGATGATTTAAACAGACTTTTAGCTGAAAATAAAGAGGTTGAAAGTAGACATCAAAAATTATGGTTTTCAAGTTCTAATGTTTTAGACAACTTATTGAAGTATAAATACCAAAGTAGAACTGATGAATTTTATAGAGAGGTTATTCTTAGAAATTTAAGATTATATGTAGAAACTAATAATTTAGAAATTTCAAAGAGAATATTACTTAAGAAAAAAATTTTAATAATTACTGGCGAACCTGGTGTTGGAAAAACAACACTTTCCGAAATATTACTATACTATTTCACATCTAATAATTATGAATTAAATATTATTCAAAATGATATCAGAGAGGTAGAGAATGTTATTAAAGATGATTCTTCTAAACAGATATTTTACTTTGATGATTTTTTGGGTAGCACTCAAGTTGAAATACAAAGAGCAAGAAGTGCCGATTCAGTATTAATTAAATTAATAAATAGAATAAAAAGAAGTGAAAATAAATTATTGATTTTAAATACACGCAAGTTTATTTTAACTTCAGCCATAGACGAATCTGAAAACCTTGGAAGACTAAATCTATTAGATGCTGAGGCAAAAATTGAATTGTCAGATTATTCAATAGAAGAGAAGTTACAAATATTAAATAATCATATTGTTGAATCAAATATTAAAGATGAACACATTAAAATATTAAAAGATGACGATATACAAATATGTGAGCATCCAAATTTCACTCCAAGGATAATAGAATTTTTCACGACTAGAGATAGAATAAACTCTTTTAATAAAAAACAATTAAAATTATTTATAAAAAATAATTTAGATAACCCGATTGAAATTTGGAGACATGCCTATCTAAAGCAAATAGGTGATGAAGAAAGATTCTTACTAAATACATTATTAAGTATTGGAAGAGAATCTTCCTTAATCGAGCTAGAAAAAGCTTTTGAAAGTAGGTATCAATATGAAATTACTCATAATAATTTCATAAGGAAAATTGATGTTTTTAATCAAATTTTAAAGAAATTAAATGATGGATTTATTAAAATTAATCTAAAAAATGATTTTTTAGATTTTGATGGATTTAATGAAAATGTAACCTTCATCAATCCTTCGCTTCAGGATTTTCTAGAATTTTTCATTATTGATAATGATAGGGAAATAGAAAGGATCACCAATTCAAGTGTCTCAATTAGACAATTAACATATTTTTATCCTCTATTCAAAAAAAACAAGTATCAACCATCGCCATTATTGAAGGATAGAATTCTAAATGAATACAAGAATTATATTTATTCCAAAACGCATAATAAAGATAAATTAAATCTATGCTATTTTATTTTCAACAACTTAAAAACTGAAAAAGCATATTTATTGATAGCTAAATTAATTAAAGAAATCAGCGAATGGTCAGTTCTGCATACCTACCAATCATATCTTTTTTCACACAGCAATAATTTCGACATTTATATTCTTAAGTTTTTACAAGAAACAAAATACATTAAGCCAATCTATGATTCATTCAAATCTACTGGAAATGAGATGTTTAAAATTATTTTATTAAACTTAATAGATATTTACACATATTTTGATGTTAAAAAACTAATGGAGTATTATGAATTATCGTATGATAGTATTTTGGTGAATACAGAATTTAGAGAAATGTTTGAATTAAGGTTAGATGAATCCTTTGACCGTTTAGTTGAAGAAGAAATTTTTGAATTAGAACGAAGCTTTGCGAATTCTTCTACGGCTAATGCAAAACATAATGATTTAAATCTTTTAAAAATAAAAATTAAACAAGAGATTCTAGGAAGTTTTAGTTTTGATATTAGTAAAATAACCGAAATAGATTGGGACCAGGTTTCTTTAGAAAACAAGTTAAAAGGCGTTGAACCAGATTGGGACGAGATTGCTGACAATTACTGATTTAATATTTATTATTTTCAAAAGTTTTAAAAACGGCCTCAGAAAACTTTGGTCAAAACAATAGGGGAGAGAGCGTTAAGCGCTTTAGGGGCCTACCAATAAATACTATTTGCATTTCTAAGGTTCCAAGTTAGTTTAAAACAGTCTTAATGAGTTACAATCTTTCCTAAAGTGTAGTGAACGACCCGTAATTGTTTCCAAAGTTTTGTGCAGCCTTGATTTATTTGTTTCTTTTTTTATCAAGAAAGAAAGATAAGGAATCATTTAAAAAAGTATAATTGGAATTCTACATATAACAAGTGCTTAGAAATTTACTCGCAGAGAAATTTTAAGCTTTTGTGGCAATCCACGAGAATCACGTAAAATTTTTTATAACGTACATTTTATCGAATACGCGATTTTTAATAAGAGCAAAAAGGTTAGCTTTTATTTTGGCCCTTCGACGAAAAGCTCAGGACAGGCTCAGGCAAAGCGGCTGGTCCCGATGTTAAATCGGGAAGCGCATTTGGTCCCGGCTATTTTATCCCGAAGCAAGTTCGGGACAAGCGTCACGGCTAATTACAGGACATATTTTAGAATTTAGAACTGTAAGGATTCAATAAAAGAAAACGACTAGCAAAGCAATTTTACATAATGTCTTATTATGATTACAATTTGTATCATAATTTATATTATGTAAAATAGAATATTTTACCACCTCTAAGCGTTTACCTTAGTATCCCCTTTAAATACTTATTTCGTAAATTGATACTACTATGAAAACATACCTTCTTCTTATTAGCTGCGTCTTTAGTTTTCCATTATTCGCACAGACTATTAAAATCAATGAATCCGAAGCCACCATCAAATTCGTTTTTGTAGAAGATGATGTAGATGGTACGCTATCAGATTTTAAGTTTACCGGTATTATAGACCTTGACGATCTTGAGAATTCCAATTTTAGTGGCTCGGTAGCAACCGAAACAATCGATACCAATAACTGGTTTCGTAATCGACATCTACGAAATAAATACTTTAAATACGAAGAATTCCCACGGCTCTTCTTTAAAAGCACAAAGATTCAGGGAAATGGGAAAGAATTTCTAGTAAAAGGAACTCTAACGATAAAAGGAATTAGTAAGCCTGTCACCTTTACTTTTCACCAAAAGCCAACAAGCTTCTACGCTACAACAATGATTAATGCAGCCCATTATGATATTAATATCAATAAGGAAGATAGCCGTAATATGGTGCAAGTAATGATCACCTTACCGTTTACCGCCAATTAAGTACGAATATAATAGCCTATTCTTCTTTCAACTCAGAAACAACCCCGTCATATGAAATTGAATTTCTCTGGGAACTATTAATATTAACAAAAGCATTCCTATTAGGATATATTGTTATAATTACATCATAATTTTCAGAACCTTCGCGCATACTAAAATCTATCTGCGTCCGACCTTTCTGTTCGTTATAGGTGCTCTTATAGTCCGTTGGAACGCCATCAAATTCGATAGCTCCGTTATCACGCCCCATAGTAACTCCCATGCGTCTCGTTCCATAATAGGGTAAATACACTTTTAAGTTATCTCCCTTAAATTGCAAATAACTTGTGATTCCTATTAAATTAATTCTTCCTGCACTGTTACCAACACCTAACAGACCGCTGTTTTGTAACTGATTCAATTCATTCGAAGCCAATGGATTCGCCGTTTTAAGATCGATTTCAAAATTACCAGCATCCAGCATGGCTTGTGTTTGCTGCGCTTCGACACTATTTACAACACCATCTGAGCCCTTGCAACCGACTAATATGAGTAAAACCACGCTTAATTTTAGTATTGCTTTCATCTCTTATTTTTTAAATTTAATTCGCAAAAATTGTACCTAATTTAGGCTGTAGGCTTTGTGCTTCGCGCATTAGGCTGGGGATAGTTATTTAGGTAACTAGGTAATTGGGTAACTGAGTAACTGGTTGACTAGTTAACTAGTTAACCAATTAACCGATCAACTACAACACCATCACCGCTTTCACATTTACGAATTCTTTCATCCCAAATCCGCCATGTTCACGTCCGTAACCGCTGTCTTTCACACCTCCGAAAGGCATATTGGGCTGTGCGAGTCCGAAGGAATTAATATACACCATTCCGGTGTCGAACTCTTCTTGTGCCAATTTAATAGCTTTCTTTTCGTCTTTACTGAAAATTCCACCTCCTAATCCGAAGCGACTGTCGTTTGCAATTCGCATTGCATCTTTATCATTTTTTGCTTTGATTAATGAAGCTACAGGTCCAAATAATTCATCGTGGTAAGCAGGTTGTCCTGGTTTTACATTTCCAAGTACAGTCGCAGGATAAAAGAATCCTTTTCCTGAAGGCAACTTCCCTCCTGTTAATATTTTGGCACCATTGGCAATGCTTTCTTCTACCTGTTGGTGTATTTTTTCTCTAAGATCCTCTCTAGCCATAGGCCCTAAGGCTGTTTCTTTCTTTGTAGGATCTCCTGTTTTTATTGCTTTCATTTGATTTACAAACGCTTTTTCGAATTCGTTATAAACACTTTCAACAACTACGAAACGCTTAGCGGCAACACAGGTTTCTCCATTATTATAGATACGCCCTCGAACACATGTTTCTACAGCTAGCTTGATATCTGCATCTGCCAAAACGATATAAGCATCATTACTTCCCAACTCCAGAACGGTTTTCTTCAATTGCTCTCCGGCTTTTTTCGCGATGATCTTACCTGCCGCTGCACTTCCTGTTAAGGTAACTCCGCGTACCAAATTATTTTCGATGATAGTATCAGATTGTTGGTGATCTATAATTAATACTGTAAATAAATGCTTCGGAAGGCCTGCGTCTTCGAATATTTCTTTCAGAAGTAAAGCAGAACCTGTTACATTCTCAGCATGCTTTAAAAGGACTCCATTTCCGGCTATCAAATTGGCGATTGCAAAACGAATTGCCTGGTAACACGGAAAGTTCCATGGCTGAATTCCGTAGATAACTCCCATAGGCGAATACGTTACTATTCCCTTTCCTCCGTCGGGCAACTCCCGCTCTTCATCTTTCAATTCCTTAGCGCCTTCGTTGGCTGTGTATTCACATAAACCGGCGCATAACTTGATTTCTTGGAAGCCGTGTTTTACCACCTTTCCCATTTCTTGAGTCATAAGCTCAGCAAATTCTGGACGTCTATCCATTAATCCTTTGCCAATCGCTTTTAATACGTCACCCCTTGACTTGAGTGACTTTTTACGCCAACTCAGATATGCTTTATGACATTTTTCGACCGCTTCGTTAGCGTCAGCATCGGTCATATAAGTATACTCTTTAATTGTTTTTTCGTTGGCAGGATTTATTGTTCTAAACCCGCCTTTTATTTCTCTGTTTTCCATATGTATTACTTCGGAATTAAATCTCTTGTTTTTGCTTTATAATCTATATATCCTTCTTTCCCTTGGGTGTAAAAAGTATCCTTATCCCAGTCGGTCGTATCCACGTTTTCTCTGAAACGTCCTACTAAATCAGGATTAGAAACGAATAATTTTGCAAATGCTACTAGATCTGCGTTTCCGGCTTCAATGATTTTATTCGCCTTTTCTTGTGTAAACCCTGTATTGATCATTAATGTGCCCTTATATTTAGGTCGATACCTCTTTGCGATTTCTGTTTCTGCATGCGGAACATCACTTACATCTGTAAATGGTTCTGAAAGATGTATGTATGCCAAATCGTATTCCTTACTCAGTCTTTCAATAACATAATCGAAAGTGGGAATGGTTTCTTTATCGAGTTTCATTCCGAAGACACCATGTAACGACGGATTGAACCTCGCTCCTATCCTATTCTCCGGGATTACCTCCTTAATTGCGTCTAATACTTCAAAAAAGAAACGCGCCTTATTCTCGTCACTTCCCCCATAGGTGTCGGTACGTTTATTACTGTAATTATTGAAAAATTGATGAAATAAATAGCCATTAGAAGAATGGATTTCAACCCCATCGAAACCTGCTTCAACAGCGTTTTTAGTGGCTTGCTGAAATTCTTTAATCGTAGTATCGATATCCTCCTGAGTCATGGCTTTAGGAGTAACAGTATCTTTTTGACCATCCGGCGTAAAAACCTTTGCTTCCGGATTAATCGCTGAAGGTGCCCAGGGTAATTCGCCATTGTGGAAATCGGGATGTGAAATACGGCCTACATGCCACAACTGAATAAAAATTCTACCGCCTGCCTCATGAACCGATTCCGTTACTTTTTTCCAACCTTCTACTTGTTCTTTTGAATGTATTCCTGCTGTATGAATATACCCAACGGCTCGCTTTGAAACCTGAGCCCCTTCGGTAATGATAAGTCCTGCCGTTGCTCGTTGTGTGTAGTATTCGGCATGTAGATACTCTGTAGGTGCATTGTCATTGTTCTTCGCTCTACTACGCGTCATAGGCGCCATAACCACACGATTAGGTAATTCCAAATCGCCCATTGTATAAGGCTGTAATACGGCTTGTTCTTTATTCATAAAGTATATATTGATTGTGAATTGTATAGGAAATTCCTCATTTGTTTAAAAGTACCTTAGAATGGTTGAACAAACCTTCCTTTTATATATTCTTTATAAGTGATTTAGCTAAATTTTAACGATAAAGGGAAAATGGTTTTAATTAGTAAAATTCTAACATTAGGAAATTAGTTGCTCTACAATAAAAGTATAATTTTGCACCATGCCCAAACAAAACTCCCGGTCACAATTCGAATTTGTCGCACTAATGGCAGCCCTTATGTCGGTTACTGCCTTGTCTATCGATGCGCTTTTACCTGCATTAGATATCATTGGTGAGGCGGTTCAAAGCGAGAATCCGGCCGACAACCAATTGCTAATTACCATGATCTTTTTAGGCTTGGGAATCGGCCCTATGGTATTTGGTCCCTTATCCGACTCTATTGGAAGAAAACCATCTGTGTACATGGGATTTGGAATTTTTACTATCGCCAGCTTTATATGTATTTACGCTCAAAGCCTGGAACTCATGGTTGCAGGACGTATCTTGCAAGGGGTCGGACTTTCAGCGCCTCGCACGGTCTCTATTGCGATTATCCGCGATATGTACGATGGCGATCACATGGCGCGAATCATGTCTTTTGTAACGGTGGTTTTCTTACTTATTCCTATCGTAGCGCCCGCGATGGGACAGTTTATTCTAATCCATTACAATTGGCAGGGAATTTTTTATGTGCAGATAGTGATAAGTATATTGGTGGCACTCTGGTTTTGGATGCGACAACAGGAAACCCTTTCTGAAGCCAATAGAATCCCCTTTTCTGTAAACCGCATTATTAGAGGTCTTACCGAGACCTTATCTCAAGCAAAAACTCTGGGTTATACCATAATATCCGGCTTTGTTGTGGGGTCTTTTCTGGTTTATTTAAGTACTTCCCAACAGATCTTTCAAAATCAATACGGATTAAAAGAAGAGTTTCCTTACATCTTCGCCGGTTTGGCGATTGCTATGGGAATTGCAATTTTTCTTAATGGAACATTTGTAGTGCGCTTCGGAATGGAAAAAATGGTGACCACTTCCCTACTAGGATTCTTCGGTGTTTCTGTGTTGTATATTATTCTTTTTCACAACGCCCCACATCCTAATATTTATATTTTACTGCTCTTTTTTGCCCTTCAGTTTTTCTGTATCGGCTTTCTCTTCGGAAACCTTCGCGCACTAGCGATGGAACCTGTAGGTCATATCGCCGGGATCGCTGCCGCCATAACAGGATTAATTTCCACCTTAATGGCAGTACCTATCAGTACTTTCATAGGACGCTTCGTAATGGAAAGCACCCTCCCTTTGTTCATAGGATTCTCAGTTTGTGGTGCCCTTTCTTTGGCGATCTTATTCTTTCTGAAGCGAAAGTTTCACACAATAACTCCCGAAGTTCAATACAAGGATTAAGTTTTTCTTGTAATCTATGAAAACAATCTAAAAATGCGAAGCTTACGATAAGTTAAGAATCAAGATACAGGAATCACTAGCCAACAATCCAGCTCCCAACTCCCAACTTCCCACACCCAGCTTCCAGCTTCCAACTCCCAGCTTCCAACTCCCAACAATCCAGTCCCAACACTTCGAGACTGTCTTTCTTCTTTCTTCTTTCTTCTTTCAGTCCCAACACTTCAAGACGGTCTTTCTTCTTTCTTCTTTCTCTTTTCAGACCCAACACTTCGGGACGGTCTAATATCTTACAACAAACATCCCACACCCAGCTTCCCACACCCAACACCCAACACCCAGCTTCCAACACCCAACAATCCAGCAATCCAACAATCCAACAATCCAGCAATCCAACAATCCAACAATCCAACAATCCAACAATCCAGCGATCCAGCAATCCAGCAATCCAACAATCCAACAATCCAACAATCAAACAATCCAGCAATCGAACAATCCAACAATCCAGCAATCCCACATCCAACAATCCAGCAATCCAACAATCCAACAATCCAACAATCAAACAATCCAACAATCCAACAATCCAACAATCCAGCAATCCAGCAATCCTACAATCCAGCTTCCCACACCCAACTCCCAGCTTCCCACACCCAACACCCAACACCCCACACCCAACACCTCACACCCAACTCCCAACAATCCAACAATCCAACAATCCAACAATCAAGCAATCCAACAATCCAACAATCCAGCAATCCAACAATCCAGCGATCCAACAATCCAACAATCCAACACCCCACACCCCACACCCAGCTCCCAGCTCCCCACACCCAGCTCCCAGCTCCCAACACCCAACACCCAACTCCCAACTCCCAACTCCCAGCTTCCAACACCCAACACCCAACAATCCAACAATCCAGCGATCCAGCAATCCAGCAATCCAACAATCCAGCTTCCCACACCCAACTCCCAGCTTCCCACACCCAACACCCCACACCCAACACCCAACTCCCCGCCAAACATTTTCCTTCTAAAATTCAATCATTCCACTTTAAGCTTATTATCTTTATGTTTAATTACACCTCTGAAGCACCATTAATGCAGCCTAAACCGCTCTACTGCTATATCGCATTCGATTTGTTTCCTTCTCAAAAAGGAGCAGCTACACACATCGATCATTGTTTATCGGCCCTTCAAGAAACCTTTTCCTGCGGACTGCTAATCTGCCTTGGAAATGATGATATGCCCACTTTTCAGTACGATACCGAACGGAAACTGTATGTCTACCGTTGGAAAGAGAAAGTGGTGAACTTCCTCGAACGTACCCAGAAGTTTCAGCAAGCCATTCAGCAAATATTGTCCCTTCCTTTAAATACAGAGCTTAGTTTAATTCACTTTAGAGACATTTGGGGTGGAATCCCCGCTTTGAACACTTCCGAAGCTATCAAAAAAGTGTTTGAAGTCAATTCGTTTGCAAGCATTGAGTTACCTAACCGCTACCCTAGTATTAGTAAATCGGTACTACAAAAACTAAGTAAATTAGAAGATTATTGTATCCAAAATAGTGATGCAATTATCACCCCTTCGGAAGTAACCAAAACATATATTCAACAAAACTTCGCTATTTCTGAAGTTAAAGTAACAGTTATTTCAAATGGTGTAACTATATACAATACAATAACTTCCGAAGAAAATAAAACATACATTCTATACTTTGGGGCACTTCAGAAGTGGCAAGGAATTAAAACGCTATTTAAAGCTTGGAAAGAACTGGAAGATCTCGACATCCGATTGCGAATCTGTGCTTCCATTCCGGAGAAAAGAACAATGCCATATCAAGAACTTGCAGATAATATTGGTGTTGCTCACAAGATCGACTGGGAGTTTGAACTCGATAAACAAGAGTTAGCGAAAAGAATAAAAGAAGCCGTTTTTACCGTCGCACCACTCACCGCCTGCGATCGTAATATTATTCAGGGTTGTAATCCTTTAAAAATTCTTGAATCTATGGGCTATGGAATTCCGGTGATTGCCTCTCGCCTACCTGTTACCACCGAGTTGATAACACATAAAGTAACGGGTATTCTCATTCCTCCAGACCGCCCTGAAATTTTGGGTAGAAGCATTCGTAAATTATTGCAACAGCCTGAACTAATAGAAGATATGGGTATGGCAGCAGAAAAACACATTCAGAAAAATTATCTTTGGAAATATCAGGAGAACAAAATGAAGAATTTGTACCTTAGTTTGTAAATTATGTTCGAACACACACTTCAAAGAGACGAAAAGGCATTGTCCAAGAACAAACAGCTAGCCGGGAAACGCCCGTCCGAGTATTGGTTGGTTTTTCTTAAACAGAGGTTTTTATCTGTCAAAAGTAGACGGTTTAATTGGCGACATTTTCTTATTGCTGTTCCTTTTATATTGGCTATCGGACTAGCGATAACACTTGCAACCGATTTGCCGGAAGATGATGTATTCCCAATTTTCATAGGGGCAATGGTAGTGAGTATGATCCTTTCTATCTTTTTAGTTGTAATAATGGACCTTATGTTACCCAAGGCATTTGTACCTTATAATGCCTTTGATCATCTTGCAAAATTCATCATTTATATCAAAGGAGATACCTACAGAAATATTGTGAATATTCGTCTCACCAATGCTGTTATTCAGAAACCGAAAAACCTGATGTCAATTGCAGATCTCGGACTTCAAAATAGAAAAGGACTAAAGTATAAGGCGCATCAGTTAGAAAGGTTTAAAGCCAATTTTAATTTAAAAGATGGTAGTATTTGTCAAATCTTAATGCATCAATTATGTATTAGTGTTATATCTACTAAACGTAGAAGTAGCGGGAAAACTAAGACAAAGACCAAGTATAAACACAAGCATTATTATATGCTTATGCTGAAGGTGAACGCGGGTCGTTTTAGGGTGATGGATGCTTCAGAATTGTCTGGGTTGAACGATAGATTTCTGGTTTCTGTTATTTCTGAAGGTGATTATTATTTATTGAAAATCAAAGAGAAAAACAAGCTTACTACTATGGAGAAGGAAATTACAGAACAGCAAAAATTACTACCTTCTATTTTCACCGAAATGATCGAATACCTTTGGGACAAAAGAATTATAGAATCCATAGCTTCGGAAAAATTAACCGGTTAACCTCATTTTATGAATTGCGAACAAAAATCCGGAGTATTTTTAAATATGAATTGCATCAATTCTGTAGAAGAGACCTGCTCGAATTGTGAGAAACAGATTTGCAAACCACACAGCCACGTCCTGGACACCAATATGCTGTGTGAAGATTGTTATTGGGAGCGTTTCATTTATGATAAGGAGAAGAAGGCAAAGGAATATTTCGATAACAACGAACATAGATTAATGGATTCAACCCGCTCCACTCCTATTTCTTCTAATTCTTCGGAAACACCTTCCTTTGAAGGAGGCTTTGGTGGTGGTGGATTTGGAGGCGGTGGTGCGTCGGGAGAATGGTCGGAAGCAGATGCAGGGAGCTTTACTGAAACAGCTGGAGGTGCCGCAGCTGCAGGATTAATGGGTAGCGAAACGGACGATACTTTTTTCTATAGTTAAATACAAAATATCTAAGGTCTACTAAATGAAAATAAGCTGGTTTACCGAAAATTATCCCCCCAATCGAGGTGGTATGTCCCGCAGCTGCGATCGTATTATCGCCAATCTTCGTAAACATCATACAGTTGATATTTATCATTTCACAAACAAATTCGAACCGTTTTTTTCTGAAGCAAATATCGGTGGCTTATACACCGCCATACCTATGTACGAAGATAGTTCGCATAGCTTAAATCTGTTGTGGGCGTTTATAAAAGATAATGCTGAAATAGCACAGAGTGATGTGTTTGTAGGCTTCGGAAGTCATTTGTGTATCAAAGGAATTCCGTTAATGGCGACATGGCTCAAGAAACCCTTATTAAGCTGTTTTAGAGGCAATGATTTTGATACTGCAATCTTCTCACAAAAGAAACAGAGTCTATTGTTTGCCATTGAAAACTCTAATGCCATCGCCTGTGTAAGTCGAGAAAAAGTGGAAAGAATAAAACGTCTTAACCTAAATAGAAATGTGTTTTATACGCCAAATTCTATTGATGCTTCTCAATGGGAAGTCCTTAAATCAGATCGGGAGCTTGCCGGAAAATTAAAAAAGGACTTAGCCTTGAAAAACACTACGGTTATTGGGATAATTGGATTTTTAAAACAAAAGAAAGGGGTTGATTTTTTTATAAGTTGTCTCAAAAAATCGAGACTAGCATCTAATGTACATCTGCGTATTGTGGGCGAAATAGAACCACATTTGGAGACACTTCTCATTCAAAAGGACATTGCATATACAATTTGTGTTCCTGGCGCGCATACGCAACTCACTGCTAATTATCTGCTTTGTGATGCAGTGGCAATTCCGTCTATTTACGATGGTATGCCCAATGTAATTTTTGAAGCTGCCATTCTGAATATTCCTATAATTGCTTCAAATGCAGGTGGGATTCCCGATATTTTGGATGAAACGAATGCCTTTGTGTTTAAAGTTTTGTCTGAAGCTTCTCTTATCGAAACACTGGATGAATATGCATCAACTCCTTCAGAAAAGCGCTTAGAAAAGAGTTTCTTTTTGAAAGAAAAGGTCCTTTCCGAATTTAGCCCCGAAATTGAAACTAAGAATTATCTTGATATTTTTAAGAATATAACGCATCAAATAAAAATCGTACAATCATGAAACTATACACTCTACTCCTATTCTCTTTATTGCTTATCGGTTGCAATAACACAAACACCAACACAAACAATAACAATAGTAGCAGCACCAGCACTAGCAATTCGGGCTCTCAGTACACTTCAAAAATGTCTAAGTCAGACAAGAAGAAATTCTACGACCAGAATGATAATGTCGTCTATGAAGTAAAGTATAAATCGGATGCCTTCAAGCTAAGAACGGCTTCATCTCAGCTTATTTGGAAAGTAAAACTATACGATGACAAAGTAAAAATAAGTGACAATGAGGAGAACCTCAATCCATATGAAATCAAGATTATGGGAGCACAGGAGGCCAAGCTTACTAAAAATGATGAAACCGTTGCCAGAACAACTTACGAAAGTGCGACAAGTTCCCAAACGATTAACTTCGAAGATGCTTCTCAATCGGCGATTACTAAAGAAATGTCCTACTCTCCTGCATTGTTGGTTGAGGCGATATCAGAAATACCTAAAGATCAGCAGCAGATTATTATTAGCGAATTGACAGACAAGGGATATTGATAGCTTTTTATGTACAAGGTGGTGGTCTTGGGCATCTAACCAGAACGGAAAAACTAATAAAGACGCTACATCTCGAGGCGACAAATGTCGTGATTATTTCGCCGTCTGACTTTACAAGATATTTTAAACAGTATCAGTTTGTTCACTTGGAATGGAAGGATACGCCGGAAAGATGGACTGAAATCGTTCACAACACCTTGTTGGAGCATTCCATAACACAATGTTATATAGACACTTTCCCCTTCGGATTGAAGGGAGAACTGATTTCCGTCTACAAGAGTTTTCCTCAAATTTCATTTTATTATGTATCCAGAATTCTGAAATGGGAAAAATATCTCTCAGCGATGCCCAGGCACTTCGATCCGGAATTTGAAGCTACCCTCCTCCTCGAAACCTTGTATCCTGAACACCTAAGGTGGATAGAAAAACATCCAAATCGGATTCGAAAACTTCGGTTGGATGCTGATACTCCTCTAACCGACTTAAAATTATCTGAATCACCTTACGTTTTAGTGGTGCATTCAGGAGGTGTAGCAGACGTGCAAAAAGTACTTGCTGCTGCCCTATCAGATCTTTCCGAGGAGAATACTAAGCAGATCATTGTTTGTACACAGGTAGCAATTGAAATCGATAGTCCTTTTATCGAAGTCAGAAATGATATATTTCCAGTAGCGCCCTACTTTAGGCAGGCAGAGAAAATTTACACGGCAGGAGGGTTTAATCTAATGCAGGAACTAAAGCCTTTCCGAAGCAAACATATTGCAATTCCACTTGAACGTTTATACGACGACCAGAAGTTTAGAATTTTGAATCAGTGATCAGTTTTCAGTGGTCAGTTTACAGTGGTCAGTTTTCAGTTTACAGTGTTCAGTGGTCAGTGTTCAGTGGTCAGTTTACAGTGGTCAGTTATCTTATAGTTTTAATAACTGCCACTGAGACTGAGACTGCGACTGCCACAGAGACTGCAAACTGCGACTGCAAACTGAGACTGCGACTGAGACTGCAACTGCAAACTGCCACTGAAAAAGCCAACTACAGAATTAACAAATCCTTATCTAAAAATGATTTTTTTTGTATCTACATTCGTTCAAAATTAGTTAAATGATCGTTTGGGGATTATTCCTTGTCGCAATTGTTTTTTTTCTAACCCTTGACCTCGGTGTATTTAACCGAAACCCACATATAATTAAACCAAAAGAAGCCGCAATATGGACTTCTATTTGGGTGTCTCTTGCCTTGTTATTCTCCGGAGTGATCTATTGGATGTTTGACAATGAATTAATTGCAAACCCTACCCAACTTACAGCTCATAATGCAGTATTAAAATATATTACGGGCTACTTAATTGAGCTTTCGCTAAGTATCGATAACGTATTTGTAATCGCCGTGATTTTCTCGGCTTTTTCAATTCCGCAAAAATATCAGCATCGCGTGCTTTTCTGGGGAATTCTTGGAGCTATCGTATTCCGTGCTATTATGATTTTTTTCGGCGTAGCGCTGATCAATAAATTTGATTGGATTATTTATATTTTCGGAGTGTTTCTGCTCTTTACCGCCTATAAAATGGCAACTCACTCGGGTGCCGATTTCAACCCGAAAAATTCAATTGTTTTTAAATATCTAAAGAAAATATATCCTATTACTTATAAGATCGACGGACAAAAATTCTTTATCCGCCGCATGGGGATTAAAGCGGCAACACCACTATTTGTTGCCTTGGTTGTGATTGAACTCACCGATATACTATTTGCAATGGACAGTATTCCAGCGATTCTGGCTATTACTGCCGATCCATTTATCGTTTTTAGTTCTAATATTCTTGCCATTCTTGGACTGCGATCTATGTACTTCCTTATTTCCGGTATGCTGGATAAATTTAGGTTTATCAACTATAGTTTGGTTGTGATATTAGCCTTTGTTGGAGTGAAGATGATTATATCTCACCATGTAGAAATCCCCGAATGGCTTTCATTGGGATTGATATTTACCGCACTAGCAGGCGGAATAATCGCGTCCTTAGCGATACCTCCTAAAAGCGAAGCTCCAAAAGATCCTGTTGATTAATTAATTGATAGATTTTCATTTGTAAAACATTCAGAACATCTATTTATTTATAATACGAGACTTCGTTTTATGCAGTTTGTAAATTATTTTATTATTTAAAAGTCGAAACTACATTTTAAAAACATCTCCTAAATCCCTCTTTAAAGTGTGGCCCAATTTGGCTTCTCCTCAATTAAAGGATGATAGATTTCAATTGAGTCTTACTTCTTGATTCGTAAAGCCCAGCGGTTTTGTGTCTTTATCAGGCGAGATTCTCTTTAATCACCCTTTCCTGCACATTAGAAGGCACAGGTTCAAACGATGAGAACTCCGAGCTAAATGAGGCACGTCCTTGCGTTAGTGACCTTAGATCGTTCGAAAATTGGTATAACTCTGCCTGAG
The DNA here is from genome assembly GCF_003688405.1 of Ulvibacter antarcticus. GTDB lineage: Bacteria > Bacteroidota > Bacteroidia > Flavobacteriales > Flavobacteriaceae > Ulvibacter > Ulvibacter antarcticus. The sequence continues at coordinate 170,466 of NZ_REFC01000012.1, read as the reverse complement.
GAGTATAACACTTCAATATCTGATACTGATCGTGACTTTCAATTCCCTTAATCATCGAACGGCGTGATTGAAGATCGGTCATCACACTACCTACCATCTCCTCCGGCACTTTTACTACTAATTCCAACACCGGTTCCAGTAATTTAGGTTGAGAGTTTAAAAAGGCTTCTTTAAAGGCGTGTGCTCCTGCTATCTTGAAGGAAATATCATTCGAATCTACCGAATGCATTTTCCCATCGTATACCATCACACGAATATCACGCACATAGGATTTGGTGAGTGGCCCCTCTTCCATTACTTCCAAAATACCTTTCATAATAGACGGTAAATAGCGTAGGTCGATTACACCTCCAACAATACAGTTGTAGAATATAAGCTTACCTCCCCAAGGAAGATCAACTTCTTCTTTTCCGCGAACATTAAAACCTTCAGGCTCCGACATTCCTTCGTTCCAGGGCTCTATTTTCATATGTACTTCACCAAATTGCCCCGATCCACCCGATTGTTTTTTGTGTTTATAACTTGCAGAAGTAGATCGTTGAATCGTTTCTCTGTAGGCGATCTTCGGTCTAACAAATTCAGCTTCTACTCCGTAGATGTTTTTTAAAGTCCAATCGATAGTAGCTAAATGTAGTTCCCCCTGACAACCAATAATCATTTGTCTAAGTTCCTTGGCGTAATTTACGACCACACTTGGATCCTGACTCTGGATCTTTTTTAGTGCGTCATTTAGTTTTTCCTCATCTTTCTTGTTCACGGCAACAATAGATCTTCGAACCCTTGGCTGTGGATATTGTATGGGTTTTATGGTAATAGGATGCCCAATGGCATGTAAGGTATCATTGGTTTCGGTGTATTTCAGTTTTAGAGTTGCTCCTATATCACCTACCGTTAGCTTGTTCACAGGTTCACGGTTCTTCCCATCCATGATAAAAAGCTGATTCAAAGTTTCCACCTTATCGTTTCTGGAATTCTCTAGTTTATCATTTACTTTAAGCTCTCCAGATTTCACTTTAAAAAACGAAATCTGTCCTAAATTGGGTTGATAAACGGTCTTAAATACAAAAAGCGCCGTTGGGGCGTCTTTGGTTCTGGAAATAGTATCTCCTTCTACACTCTGCTCTTCTTTTAGATCTGCGGCGGCAGGAACCACATTATCAATGAAACCCATTAACCTTCCTGAGCCCATATCGTTTAATGCCGATACACAAAATACAGGGAACAATTCGTGATTTAACATCCCTGCCCGGATTCCTTGTCGCATCTCGTCTTCGTTTAAGCTGCCTTTGTCAAAAAATAACTCAAGTAAAGCCTCGTCATTTTCGGCCGCTTTTTCAACTAACTCATTATGTAATGCATTTGCTCGTTCCTCCTGGTCCTTTGGTATCGCTAACTTTTCGGGCTTTCCACCTTCCGGACCGAATTTGTACATTTTCATTTTCAAAACATCCACAATACATTGTGCACCATCTACCTTTAACGGATATTGGATCATTACAGCGTTATTACCAACCAGGTTTTTAATACTGTTGTAACTTTTTTCAAAATTTAGATTGATATGATCGATCTGATTAATTACAAAAAGCGTCGGTTTTCTATATTTATCGATATAATCCCAAATAATTTCGGTGCCGATTTCTACGCCGTACTGTCCATTGAGAACGGTCACTACAGAGTCTGCTACTCGAATTGAGGAAATAATCTCTCCTATAAAATCGTCCAGTCCCGGGGTGTCTATTATATTGATCTTATAATTGCGCCATTCGGTATGTAAAGGGGTAGCGAACACCGAAGTGCCTCGCTCCTGCTCTATTTCATGATGATCGGAAACGGTATTTTTCTGTTCTACAGTCCCGCGTCTATTGATTAGTCCGGCTTCAAAGAGCATAGTTTCTGCCAGTGTGGTTTTCCCACTGCCATGTGCTCCTACAAAATCTACATTTTTAATGTGTTTGTCGTCATAGATCTTCATAATGCTATGGTTTTTAGTTAACATTCCGGAATCCATCGCTACTCCTTAGAACGGAGCGTTGGTATTCAGTTTTTATGATTCTTCGGAATGGATTGTTTGGGACCACAAACATTCCCGATGGAGCTATATCTCCAACTTAAAGATACAAATTGAATTAGATTTATTTTCAATTCTGAAGCAAAAAATGTACTCAGTATACTGATTTACCGAATTTTAAATTCACGAGTATGCTTCAGAAGATATACGTATCCTTCCGAAGTACAAAAAAAACATATATCCTTCCGAAGCTAAATCAGTAAAGTACCTTCACTATTATGGAATTATCTGCCGATGCTTTTACACCTGTAACAAATGCTCTTTTTCCCTTCTCCACTAGTTTTCCTGTTTTAGTTCTCGTTTTTATATCTCTATAGGTATAGCGACTCTCCAAGGTCATTAAAATATCACCAGTCGCAGGAATTTTGTCATCCATTACTTCAGAACCACCGCAGCAAATCACGTTAAACATTCTATCATTTGAAGCTTTATCTCCATTTCTACGTCCATAGTACAAATATCCTGTATTTCCTATCTCGGCAACTTTTGCTTTGGCGTCGTCTTTATGAAGTCCTATCACATTGGGATCCATATAATATGCGAGGTAATCTGATACATTATTTTTATTCTTAACAATCGCCCAATTAGCATTGTCTTTGGCAATATTTGCAGCATCTTTTTCCAGTTTCTGAATGCTGTCTAAAGCCTGATTCACATAACGTCCCTCCCGATAATCCCGAATATAGATCTCATAAGCTATTTTATCTCCTTCTTGCGTTGTCTTGACCCATTGTGTTTCTTCTTCTTGAATCAATCGAATCGATTCGGCAGCGCGTACTTTATTTACCTTACTATCTACACTATCCCGAGCTTGCAAGGCGAATTTTCCTTGAGCATAGGTGCTTAAATACGTTTCGTAAGCTCCTTTGGTATCTTGAGACATGGCGATATCGAAGGCATTTTTATCATTGTCGGGCAATAACTTCGGAACAACAAAAACACCTACTAACACTAATGCAATTCCGCCGGCGATATAATAAAGCAGACTGTTTTTCTTCTGTGGGAGGGTTTTGGAAGCAGTCGACGAACTAGTAGTTCCGGCCGGACTTACTTTGCTTTCAGAAGCTAACTTTGATGGAGCAGCTACCGGTGCTTTAGTTTCTTTCTTGACCGGATCATTTTTTACCTCCCCAACCGCCGGATTAGATTTTGAATGCTCCTTTCCTTTCACCTGATAGTTAATATCTACAATAAGTCGGTCCAATCCATCTGCATATCCCATAGTATTAAAGTCGACGTATTGCCGTCTTGCCAATCTCATGGGGATATCACATTCTTCTATTTTAATGGGATTCACAAATTTATCAAGGTTCATAGCATAGGACATTTCATCCTTTACGTTTTCTGAGTCCACCGAAGTAGCTGAAAGAATAAGAACCATGACATCGGCCTTTTTAATTTCAGCTTCAAGTGTATTGTCCCATTCATTTCCGGTACGAATATTGGCATCGAACCAAACATCAAATCCATTGGTTCTTAAATCTTCTACTAGTCTGGAAACATAATCTGTATCTGCCCTTGAATAGCTTACAAATATTTTTGGTTTGGACATTTTTTATAAAATTAGTTAGTTTCTTTTTCTGTGGCTTATTATTGAAACGATTTAGTATAACACCTTGATTTTTTATAGTTTACATGGGTGTAGTCACATCACTTTTCTTTGGTATTGACGCCTCGTTGCCCCTTCATATTAAATTGTTTTTTTATTTTGAAACGAATGAATCTCTTCAGAATATTGGTTCGCTAAAATTTACTAGCACGACAATGTTTCAGATAAGATACAAGCTTTTCCGAAGCATTTAAAGAACATAAATCCTTCCGAAGAAAAAGCAATTATTAATAATCTTATTTCGAATAAGCAACGTAGATAAAAATATAATTATCCTCTGTTTTGGTTACTTCTATTACTCGAACCATCTGGTCACTATACAGTATTTCTCCTGGTATTAACTGTCCGGAATCCTTTCCGAAGACCTCCAGATCCTCATTGACGATTAAAATATCATCTCCATTTGGAGCTAAACCGTCATCATTACCAAATTCCAGTTCACTTTGGTTAGTGGAATAGAGCACCTTACTGAGGTAAACCTTATTATTAGGATCTTTATACGTAATTATGCCCTCTTTCCCCATAATACTATTAATGGCGTCCTGCGCATCTTCATAATGAACGTCGTCTAATCCGTGCTGTTTAATATAATCTACATAACCTTCAATAGATCTTGATTTAACTGCGTCATCCCAACTTTCAAAATTGGCATTAGAATTTTCTGTCGCAAACTGGCTGTCGTTAAGATCGCCATCAACATCCCCACCAAAAACACCTGTAATATAAAGAAGTAAGGCGATAACAACAACAGCTCCGACAATATAAATTGGCATTTTACTCGATTTGGCAGCTTTGGAGGACTGAGGCACTTTTGATTGTACAGTTTTTACCGGCTTAATAGGAGAAGACGGTCCCGGATCCATATTTAAGTTATGGCGAATGTCATTTACAAGACGCGTTATTCCCTGTTCATAGCCCATTACAGTGAAATCGGTATACTGTTTACGAGCCAGTCGCATGGGAATTGTACATTCTTCTATTTTAATGGGATTTACACTTTTGTCTAAACTCATCGCATAAGACATCTCATCCTTGACGTTTTCGGATGCCACCGAAGCAGCCGAAAGAATAAGGACCATAACATCTGACTTTTGAATTTCCGCTTCAAGCGTATTGTCCCATTCATTTCCGCCAACAATATTCTTGTCGAACCAAACGTCGAAGCCTTTAGCTCTAAGATCGACTACAAGCTTTGAAACATATTCCGTATCGGCTCTCGAATAGCTGACAAAAATTTTCGGTTTGGACATTATTTTAGTTTTAATTAGTTGAGCTTTTAAATATTACTATACAGAAATTGAATGGTGTTAATACCTCACCTTTGTCCATACAACATTAGAATCGTCTACAAAAACATCTAGAACTACCAGTCGATGTCCGGGTTGAATACTCACTCCATTCCAATTATAATAGACATCAGAAGATAATTGAGTAGCAAAACTTGGTGAGATAATATCGTCTATCATTGGCATAGTTTCCAAAGTAGCCGGCAGATAATACAGTACTTTGTCATAATACCGTTCCACGTTGTTTAGTCCATACATGGCGTATGCCTGATTGGGTAAAAACGAGTAGATATTTGTATAGACCTCCTTATAATGACTTGTGTTTTTTCCATAGATATAGAGGAAATCCATATACCCTTGTAAGCTATTGGTGTTCAACGCAGTATTCCAATCCTTGTCATGTTGTGAAAGGGTTGTGCTTCCACTAGGGTCCAGATCGGAACCATCATCTATCACATAATTATATGGGTCGGGGTCATAAGGCAGGTCTTTGGTGTCATCATAATTATAAGCAACGCCAATAATCACTAATACTAAAAGCCCTATGCCTCCAAGAACTATTCCTCCTATTAGATATGAAACAGAATTACTACTTTTTCTCTGTGGCGGTGGATTATAATGCGTTTTCGGTGGTTGTTGGATGTTTTGCGGTGGCTGTACAGGTTGCTTTTCCTCCACTTTTTCAATCTTGGGCGCCTGTTTTTTCTTCTCCTCTTTTTTTGTTTCTTGTTTTACTTTTTTAGCTTCGGAAGGGTCATCAATAGCGACGTCTGCTAATTTTAACGCTACATTTTCATCCAGATTCAATGCCCTAATTAAAGTTGCAATCCCTGTTTTATGATCTTTTGTAAAATCCGCGTACTGAAGCCTTCTTAGTCGGAATGGAATATCACATTCTTCCAATAGTACAGGAACTACCTTTTTATTCTCTTCAAGGGCAAATGACACTTCATCCAATACATTATGAGAGACCACTGATGTATCACTTAAGATTACCAAGAGTGTGTTGGACTTGTTTAGCGCACGCTCTATCGAACTGTCCCATCGTGTGCCTGCTTCAATGTCTAATTGGTCCAGCCATATACCGGCGCCTGCTTTACGCAGATTCTTTGCAAGATTGAGAACAAATTCAGAATCGTCTCTGGAATAACTAAAAAAAATCGTCTCCGAACTCATATAAACTCTAGATTAGTTAGTTGTTTATCTTGGGGAATTCTGTAGTAATTTACAAATTATTTGCGTTAGTTCTTTACGATGAGGATTTTAAGTTATAAGTAGCTTCAAAAATCTCCCTGTCACAGACATACAATTCGCCTTTAATTCCCTTCATTAACCAATCTCCTTTTTTTCCCTTCACCAAACCTTCCATGCTCTCTACTTCAAAGGCTTCCTGCATCTGATAGCATTCTATTTCTATAGGCTTTTTAACAGCCTTCTGGAATTCCAGATTTAATTTGGATTTTTGACTAATTCTTTTCATTCTATTAAGATAGAAATTTTGTCTTCAGAAATAAAATAAATTCATCATCTTCTGTATGCATCAAGGAGCTATATGCCATATACGCATTTGTGTGTATCGAAATCTTTTCACGAACCCCCGCAGATGCAGCTGTCATTTCGTAGTATTTTTTTGCCTTTTCAAAATTTCCTAAATACATATTTGCCTCTGCGATGGTTGCATTTTTCCATAAACTATTAAAAACGTCACTTTCTGTTGCTTTCAAAGCCATTGAAGCATATTCCTTCATTGTGGCCTTATCCCCTTCGTAAACCAAACTTAAAAAAGCGAGGTTGATAGCTAGATAATAAATTTGTCCGAGATCGTTCTTTTTTATAGCGATTTCAAGACCTTTGCTGTAATATTCTTTTGATTTTCTTCCATCAGACTCTTGAAATGCCTGTAAAAATTTACGTTTAAGCCTGCCTCCCATTATTCCAAGAAGATCACTTTTGTTCTTTGCAAGAGGATGCTGAAGCAACAGTTCCATTACTTCGTCGTTTCGATCCATCCCTTCCAAAGCAAATAATAGTTGTTTTAATCCATTTTCAGTGAGCGTATTTTTTTCAGGCAAGAGTTTGGTTATCACTTCTTTGTGTTTGCCTAATAAATTACCGATTTCCTCCTGATTAGTATATTTATTATAGAATGCATTGTCGTTCAAGGTCGTAATAACCAATTGGTAGCTGTCATTTTCTACCGAATCGGGTTGTACCATATCAAAGTGATCGCCTGATACGGTAACTCGTTGCTCTTTATTGAAGGGTTTAAAAATAGTAGCCGCTAATATATCTTTATCGTTGGTTCCGGACACCACCTTCATTTTAAAGGGTAGCGCTTCGGAAAATGCTTTATTCCAGTCTATTCTGAGTTTTTTTATGAAAGGTTTTGATTTTCGAAGCTCTTTCCAGCGAGTGTCAATTTTTTTAGATACTCCTTTATTAAGAATACCATTGCTAGGAGTTCCGAAGAGAATGACATGGCTAATTTTATTAATCACCTCTTTTGGAAGAGACAAAACAGCAGTTTGTACGGCCAATCCACCAAGACTATGTGCAACTATAGCAAACCGCTTATATGTACTGTATTTATAAGTCATTGCAGCAGCCAGGTTATCGGCTGTCTTTTCAATATCGGCTACAGATGCCCAAATCCCCTTCCCAAATTTAGGATCAATACTCCCGGTATAGCCTAATGGATACATATCCCATCCTTTCATACTGTCATCTTCTTGAATTAGTGACTGCATCGAATCGAAGGTGTTGGTAGATTCGCCAGAAAAACCATGAACAAAAAGCAAGGCGTTATTGTTATTCTCTTGTTTTCTAAAAACGGTAACCAGCTCTTTTTTAACAGCTTTACCCCTTTTATTTAACTTTTCAGTAGAAGCTTTTAGTTTATGAAGCTTTTTTTTAGGCAACCGACTTAAAACGAAATTATCGTACATCTGAATATTAACAAAAGGTCGTTGTTCGGGCTTACGATTGGGCACATGCTTCATTAAATAATTGATCACATCGGTCATACGCACATAAGGCTCATCGAAATAGGAACGATTTTTCCCTTTAAGGGCTTCGATTAGGCAGGTTGTAAAGAGACTGTTTTTATCATCTGGAAGGATATATGACTTTTCATCTGCCCGGCAGGATGTTAAGATCGATATTCCCCTACCCTCATCTACATGTTGGGCCAAACCAACAGGATCTTCACCTTCTTTTTTGGAAGTTGTTCCAGGAGTCGTCTTTGTCATACCTTCTGCATGGCAACAATCCATAAAAAAAATGAGGCGTTTGGACCTAAGCTGTTGTATTTTATCTCTTACTTCTTCTGCCTTTACCCAAGTCTGTTGAAAATTTTCGATTGTACAATCATTGGGTTGAAAAAAGTAGCGTCTAATGTTTTCATCTTCCGGTTTTGGGGTACCTTTTCCGCTACTAGCAATAAGATCATTATCGGTATACGTGCCCCCATGACCACTATAGAAAATAAAAACAGTAGCATCTTCATCGGCATTCTCAATGAGATTGTCTAAGGCTTTTAATATATTTCCTCTAATTGCATTTTTTTCGGTAAGAAGGGTGATGTTCTTCTTTTTATATCCTGAAATCTTTTTGTCACTAAGGATCTTATAAATAGCGGTTGCATCCACCACACTTTCAGGAAGGTCATGACCTACTCCGATGAGAATTGCGTATGCATTTTTTAGTTTATTCATAAATTAAACTTCGTTTGTCTTAATCGCCATCTCAATGGTGTTAGAAATATTTTAATGCCAAAAATTCAATATCCTTATAAATGCTTCAGAATTTTTGTAGTTCACAAATCGGGGATCATTTTGGAAAGTACTCGGAGTATAAATATTTCCATCAGCCACCGATTTCATTAAATGCTGAATCAATTTTTCCTCATCGTTTTTGACCACAAAATAACAAGCCAGGGCGTAATCAATTTGTCCATAGGAATAGGGTCCTCTTAAAGATTCAATGTTTTCGAGATACCCTTCTTCATGATTTTTCATTCCGATTTTGAATTGGCAAATAGCCAATTGAGTAAGTGTCTCCGCGTCCTTTGGGTTGTCTGCAAGGAGTTTCTGATATATATTTTTTGCTTCGGAAAAATCTTGTTGGTAAAACAAGGCATCTGCTTTTATTTTTTCATCTGAAGCTTCAGATGCAGCGACAACTGCCTTTTTAAAATAGTCGTTTGCAGCTTCATCTTTTCCTAATAACAAATATTCTTTCCCGCAGAGCAAATTTATATCTGCTAGCATTTCCGAAGAACTCATTAAACCAATCTTACTAAGCATAGTTGTTATTTTGCTATTCAGACCAGCACGAATACATGCAATTAAATACGGTTTTAAAAGAAAGGTGTTTTCTGTTGGTGAGGTAATCGGTTCAAGCATCGAAATCACATCGTTATACTTCTTTAATTCAATATCTGCCAAGCTATTGATATACACCCTATCGACACAATCCTTACAATTCCTTAGATCAATACTGTCCATCTTTATTTCATTAAAAATAGAAGCCACATCCTTGGGACGATTCACAAATTGCATAGTTATGACCATTGCACTTTTATTTGATTTTAGGTCGAAAGGGGCTATTGTATATTCTTTTAAAATTGAATTGTAGACATTTTTGTTATTCCCTTTTAGCAAGGCACTGTAGGTTGAAAGAATATTTAGTTGCCTTTTATTATTATGTGAATCGGGTTGTATCGCTCTCAACAGAGAATCTGCCTGAACATAACGCCCCATGTTATAATATTGAGCAACCCTCAGTACTTTGGGTTCAAAATAGCTTGGATCGGCAGCAATTGCCTTGTTTAATAGCGTCAGATATTCATCATTAGTTGCACTAGTTTTTGCTTCTAATAAATACTTATAGGCATCGTATTTGGGAGGAGTTTCCTGCAGCATTTCTTTTGAGCGTCCTTCGGTGACTAGAAATCCAACTATAGACTCTTTAAGGTCGTCAATACACGCCAAGGCATCATCGGTAGAACATTCGTCGGCTTCAAAAGCGATGAGAGATGTATCATTTTTACCGTCTTTTAGAATGCTTTGAAAGAGGAGTTTACCATTTTTTAAGTAAAAATTTCCGGAAATAATCTTACTCGGGTTGAGATATTTTCTAACCAATGCATTCACATCTTCTGTGCTACTATCCACATTGAGAGCTGCATTGTATTCATTGAGCACATCCTGAGAGATTACTTGTCCGGCATTATTTTGAGTAATTCCATGCATTATCCAATCGGAGGCCATCTTACTTACTATATCAAAATCTGGATTTCCGGTGTTATTTCCGAATTTGAGTACCGCAATTTTATCGCTTTGGTTGACCTTAGTTACTGAAGAAGCTTGTCTGAAGTTAGTATTTACGATCAAGCTAACAGAAATAAAGCACATCACAGTAATTACGCTTAGGACAGAAAAGTACATCCTTTTAAATTCCTTTTTTTTCTTTTGATCGACATCTTCATCAGTTTCCTCTGGAACAATATAAGTGGGTACAACTTTAATCTTCCAGATGTAAAAGACGTACACCGGAAATACGACAAGAAGCGTTATAATGGCATAAGTCACCGATTTTGAGGGTAAACTCAGCGGCTCGGAAATTACTGCAAGCACCTGCAAAATAAGCCAAGAAGACACCACGTAAATGGTTAACATTTTAAACACTTCCTTCTTATGGCATTGTTTAAAAAATGTTTTTAGTTTCATTTTGGTTAGTTAGCTCCGCTGTAATTTACTCAATTTCAAATATAACCTTGGTCAATTCTTGCGAATATTTCCTTGATACCTAAAATAAAATTGTATTTTTAGTATGCTAATAACTAAATTCCAATAAAATGTCAAAAGACAAGAAGAAGTCAAAAAACAAGGAGAAATCAAAACAGAAGGACAAAGAAGGTAAATCAGAAAAGTCTTCGTTGGCTAAAGCAAAACCAGGTTTGGACATTAACCCACGTGCGTAGTCAATTTTAAAAAAAACCTAAATAAAAGCCATCAAATTGATGGTTTTTATTCTTCTAACGGAAGGCTTTATACGTATTCAAAAGAAGTAAGCTATAAAAATAATTATTACTATTCTTCTTCGTCTCCTGTTGATGTCATGTCCATTCTGTGACGCATTGAATCCATAGCACTTGAAATCTTCTTTTTGTATGTTTTTGACATTTCCAGATTGCCACTATCGGCTAGCTTCAATTTTCCATTTCCCTTTAATGTAAACCCTTCTTTTTTTGTGATTTTATTAAAGTTAGAAGACCGATGATATGAATCCTGAAAATCGGCATGTTTCCGTTTTTTTGTGAGGTTGCTCATAATACTTGTTTTAAAGTTTGTGCCCAATTGGCATATTCTTATCCTTAAAAATAAGACAGAATATGTGAATTATCATTATCATACTTAAGATTTAACTATTATTTAAGTTACTAATGTCTTGGAATTTAGCACTTAATTATCGTAAGACACTATGACCAGCCTAATTCAAATATGTATTTTTAGAGTAATTAGAAAGATGCATAGAATTGGAATATAAAACACTATTAAATTCTTGTCTTCTCCAATTGCCCTTTGTATATTTAAGTTCCAATTAAAACGAGATCTATATGAATGTAAATTTTGAGTATCACAATGTTAGTGCAAGTAATCGATTAGAGATACTCGCAGCAGAGAAACTGTCTAAACTGGAAGAGAAGTTTGATTTTATGGTAAGTTCAGATGTTTACTTCAAAAAAGAAAATAGAAGCGGTGAAAATACTGGGAAAATATGTAGTGTTCGAGTTAATACACCAGGTCCCACTTTATTTGCAGAATCATCATCTACAGCTTTCGAAGTTTCTATAGCTTCAGTTATGTCTGATCTACAAAGACAGCTTCAGAAACGAAAAGACAAAATGCAATCACGTTAATAAATTGACCACAAAAGAATAAATCCTGCCTACTTTGGCGGGATTTTTTATGCCGATAAGAGAACTTCTATGCATAAAAAAAGCTCGAAATTCATCGAGCTTTTTCTTTAAAAATGTTTTTTTTATATTTTAAATAGGTTGGATAACCGGTTTTAATTTCTTGTATAATTCGAATTGATAAGGAGATAAAACACCTTGCATTTCGGTAGTTTCTTCTAAACTAAGTGCCTGTAAAAAGTCTAACCTTTCATCACCAGAATATTGATTATCTATCGCTGAACGCTGCGTGAGATATGTTTCCACTTTCTGCTTAAAGGCAACTTCCTGATTTACATCAAGAATTAGCTTGTATTTATAGCTCTTTGTGATTGTTTCAGCATCGGGAGTTGTCGTTCCTACAGCGTTTTGAGCTGTCACTGAAAAAGAGAACAATGCTATGATAGCGATATAAAAATACTTCATGATCTAAATTTTTTCTAAATGTAGGAAAGAAACTCCTGTTTTGCAAACAATTAGAGACGATTTTACAAAATCTAAGCTGGATGATATGGGTGCAATAAAGGAGGCATCGGTAATTTCTAGCTCAATCGCTAAACTTATAATAACCGCATTTTAAGTAGGAACCTTCTTTAAAAGTAACCGGATGATCCATATCATGAGCTGTTCTTGAGATTTCAGAATAAGATCTGGACTGATCGCTTAATATCTTGGTGTTTATTCTGAAAAATTCATCTGCAGTTACGCGAGATGAACAGGAAGCCAATACTAGAATTCCATTTTTAGCAGTAAGCTTATGGCCTAAAGTTGCCAATTGGGCATATTTCTTCTTTGCAAGATCTACTTCCGAAGCACTCTTGGCAAAGCTAGGCGGATCGATTACCACAATATCGAAGTGTCGATTTTGCCGGATCATTTCCTCCATTTCTTTAAATGCATCGCCAGCCACAGTAAAATGTTCTCCCGAATAGTCATTCAATCTTCCATTTAGTTGCGCAATTTCCAAAGCTTGTTTACTAATATCAAGACTTGTTACTTCCTTTGCGCCTTGGGCAAGCGCATGAACCGAAAATCCTCCTGCGTATGAAAAGACATCTAATACTGTTTTTCCTTTAGATAACTCTCCCACTCGCTTCCGATTTGCTCTGTGATCTAAAAAATATCCTGTTTTGTGACCCTTAATCACATTGGCAGAAAAATGAACGCCGTGCTCAACAAATTGTACAACTTCATTTTCCAGGAAGCCATAAAGTACCTGTCCGTCCTTTAAATTTGAATTAGCTTCTCCTTGTAACTTTCTATTCAACCTTAGTACTACACAATCGCAACCGCTTACTTCTATCAATTGCTCGAGTATAATCTCTAAAAACGGAAACCAGATTGCTGAATAAAGTTTAACGACTAATACGTTCGCGTAAACGTCTGCAATAAATCCCGGAAAGCCATCATTTTCTCCAAATAACAGTCTGTAGCTATTGGTAGCCGTTTCTAATAATTGGGTTCGTACTGCAAAGGCAGCTTGTATTTTTTCTAAAAAGAAGTCAGAATTCAGAGTTGCCCCACCATCATGATGCAACATTTTAATCCGAATTGGAGAATCCGGGTCGTACAAACCAACACCAATTGCTTTATTTTTGGAATGACTAAAAATGATTGCAATATCACCTGAAGTTCCTTCTTTATTGATCTTCTCGATACTCTCGGAAAATATCCATGGATGTTTAGTCCTTACACTGCGTTCGCCAATCGCTGTAAGTTTTACGGCTAGTATTTTTGGTGTTAGCTTCGGAAGAATTACATTGAACATTAAAGATGCTTGCTTAGTTTTTTCTGATAACGACCCTGTACTACATCTACAATTACCAAAATGGCGATTACAAAATAGAAAGTCGTCTTACTCATTGGAGTCACGGCATTTCCGAAGAGATGCATATGCGCTAAATGCCCGCCTTCAGAAAGCAACATAACCCCTACAATTAAAAGGATAAATAAACCCAATACCTCATACATCCGATTTTTCTTTAAGAACTCGGTGACCTTCCCGGCCAACCAAATCATAAGCAAACCACCAATAACAATTGCGGTTGCCATTACCCAAAATACGTCGGTAAGTGCCATTGCGCCTAATATAGAATCGAATGAAAACACCAGGTTCATAATAACAATCGATGTAATAACCATATTAACCGATTTAGGTTTGGCATTTTCCATATCATGGGCTTCAAGTTTCATCATATGCATAATTTCCTTTACGGCTGTCCACATAATGAACATTCCACCAAAAAGCACAATGATACTATGTAAATTGAAAGATCCTTCAAATATCCCGTTGTCGTGCAAACCAAATAGTGGGTCCTGAAAAAGGTCTATAAGCCGAAGCAACACAAAAAGTAGCACAATTCTTAAAACAATAGCGCCTCCAATACCAATCTGCCGAACCATTTTCTGTTTATCGGCCGGCGCGCGTTTGGATTCGAGGGAAATATAAAGAAGATTGTCAAGTCCAAGGACACCTTGTAATAGTGTTAGAAGTCCAAGTGTAATAAAATTTTCGATTGTAAATAATTCCATAGAATGAATGGTATTTATATAAGATGTTGCTCTATTTGCTTTCTAATTTCTTTTGAATAATTTGTATCGCATCTGCGACAGTTCGCATCTTTTCCATGTCTTCATTCGCAAATTCAATATCAAATGCATCTTCTACATCGAGAACAATATCGACCAAATGGGCAGAATTAATATTCAATTGGGCCGTAAGATCGCTTTGCAATTCTATTTGGTCTTTCGTAACATCTTCAGGTAAATACAAGGTGATAATTGGTGATAATTGAGTAAAAATTTCTTCCGAAGTCATAGAGGTTAATTTTTTTTAAAGATAACACACGCATTGACATCACCAAAACCAAAACTGGCTTTTACTGCAATATTGATGTCTGCTTTTATGCACGACAACGGAATGCATTCAGTATCAATTAATTTCGTGATTTCAGGATGAAGATCCTCACAATTCACATTGGGAAAAACAAAAGAATGCCGCATTTGAAGAATCGTTGAAACCGCCTCCACGCTCCCACTTCCAGCCAGGCAGTGCCCTGTCATAGCTTTTAATGAGTTGATGAAAGGAAAGTTCGTTCCACGGCGCCCCAATGCTTCACACCAATTCTCAATTTCCAACGGATCTTTTACCGTAGCAGTGAGATGCCCATTAATATAATCGACGTCGCTACCTTGAATTTTCGCTTCCGCTAAAGCTTCTGAAATACATCTTTTAACGGCTTGGCTATTTGGCGCTGTCATAGAGCCATCATTTCTTTGTCCGCCGCTATTTACAGAACCTCCCAATACTTCAGCATAAATAGTAGCCCCTCTTTTCTCTGCACTTTCGAGTGATTCTAACATCATGGCTCCTGCCCCGCTTCCAGGTACAAAGCCAGATGCTGTGGCACTCAAAGGTCTGGATGCTTTTGTTGGTTCATCATTGTGTTTGTAGGTAATCACTTTCATGGCGTCGAAACCACCCCAAATATAAGGACCGTCTTCCCCTGTGCTTCCGCAGAGCATCTGAGTTGCTTTTCCGGAAACGATTCGATCATAACCCATTAAGATTGCTTCTGTTCCTGTAGCACATGCAGCAGAATTGGTGGTAACGCTATTGCCGGCTCCAATCATTCCGCTGAGATATGCACTCACGCCACTCGCCATAGTTTGAACAACCGCGGTACTTCCCAATCGCCTTACTTTTTTATCATCCAGTTTATAAATAGACTCTCTAAATTTTTCAACACCACTTGTGGCAACTCCAAACACAATTCCTAAGTCCCATAAAGCTTGCTCGTCGTTCTTCGCAGCTGAAATTCCGGCATCGGCCAATGCTTCCATTCCTGCCATTACACCATAAAGGATTCCATTGCTATTAAAATTTCGAAGTTGTAATTCTGTGAAGTATTCTCTTTTTTTATCTTCGGAAATGATTGGAACACCACCCACCTGACAAGAAAAACCAAGTGCTTCAAGCTTCGGTTGAAATGTAATACCCGAAGTTCCTTTTCGAATGGCCTCCAGAAATTCAGGAACGCCAACACCATTTGGCGCAACTACTCCTAAACCTGTAATGACAACTCGTTTTTTCATTTCTTTTTTATGTTTCAATTTTAATTGAAGCTATACGATATTAAGCAATTAACATCCCGCTAATAAAGCCTTTGCATACAACTTCTCCTTTGGCATTGAGCATTTTCACCTTGCACTTAAGTTTGTTGAATCTAAAATATTCTTTTTCAGAAATAACGGTAACTGTTTCTCCCGGTAGAACGGCTAGATAAAAATCTATATCCGTATTACTCAATGCAATTTTTAATTCTTCTTGTAATGAATCTCCTAATAAATAAATTCCGAGGCAAACCAAACCAATCTGCGCCATGCATTCAGTTAAAATAACACCTGGTGTGATTGGGTTTCCAACAAAATGTCCTTTATAAAAATAGGAATCAGCTTTAAAAGTATACTTCCCCTGAATGCCATTCTCATCTACAGAAACTAAAGAATCGGCAAACAAAAACGGCTCTGAATATGGAAGTTTCTTTAATATGTGATTGAGGGACTTGTCCATTTATTGAATGCTTTCTCCACCGTCCACTTTAATTACAGTGCCGTTTATCCAATCGGATTCCGGTCTGCACATTAAATACACGACATTTGCCACATCCTTGGGAGTGGTTAAACGTTTAAATGGGTTTCTTTTTCGTGCGAATTCGGCAAGTTTTTCGCTTCCAGGAATAACATTAAAAGAAGGCGTTATTGTAGCCCCTGCTTGAATGCAATTTGATGTGATTCCAATTGGCGCTAGTTCCACGGCCATATTACGCATCAAGGCTTCAAGGCTGGCTTTAGCAGCTGAAACCGCACCATAACCTTTCCAGACTTTGGTATTTCCTTCGCTTGTAAAAGCCATATTACGAGCCTTTACAGTGAATTTTTTATGCTGAATTAATTTCTGTGTCCATTGGTACCAACTCGTTCCCATGGCATGAATGGTAATATCCAGATCTTCACGGGATAAGATGTTGTTGTCTTCAGAAAGCATTGGTTTTACACTCCCTTTTGCGATTGAGTGCAAGAGAAGCTTTACTTTGTTATCTGGGATCTTCGAGAGCACCATTTCTATAGTTTCCGAAGAAAGTGCATCACTATTAAATGTTAATACCTCCACCCCATTACTGCGCATTTCATTGAATCTTTTTTCCAGATCGGGCATATTTGACTTTCTGTCTCTATGGACTATACAAATATTCATGTCTTGTGAAGCTAATTTTTGAGCCGTTGCTAAACCCAGACCACTACTACCACCCAAAATGATTGCCCAAAGATTACTTAGATGTTCGGTGCTTTCTTTGGTTTGTTGATCAGTGTTTTCTGAAGCTTCCTGCATTTGTATTTTATAATTTGATTACTGAGATTAAATGATTTGGTCCTTTTTAAAATTCAATTAAGACAGTTTGTGCTGAAAATCCTGGTCCGAAGCTAAGCATCAAGCCTAGTTCTCCTTTTTTAGGTTTTTGTTCCAGAAATTGTTCTAAAACATAGAGTACCGTAACACTACTCATATTTCCATACAATTTAAGCACTTCTTTTGTATTGTCAATATTCTTTCCAAGACTTCCGAAGAGTGCTTCTACTGTTTGTACTATCTTTTTGCCGCCAGGATGAAAAATAAGATGATCTATATCGTCTATAGTTTTGTTGTTTTTCTTTAGAAAAGGATGGACAATCTTCGGGAAATGATCTGAAATTTGCTGAGGCACTTCTTTATCTAATATCATTTGTAGTCCAGTATTAACCAGTTTGAAGCCCATCATTTCTGTAGCGTCATAAAAGTGATACATATCATCACCCAACACTTTTACACCCGAGTCCGCTTCGTTCGAAGACAATAGAACGCAGGAAGCGCCATCGCCAAAAATAGCCGCACTTACTACATTCACCATGGAGAAATCCTCCAGTTGAAAGGTTGCCGTTGGTGCTTCGATTGCAATCACTGCAGCGCGTTTCCCCGGATTCGCCTTTAAAAAATTATTGGCGTAAATAATTCCTGAAACACCGGCAGCACAGCCCATTTCAGTGACAGGAAGCCGCATAATATCCTGTCTCATTTTAAGGTCGTTGATTAAATATGCATCCACCGAAGGAATCATAATTCCTGTACAGCTCACAGTGATTATAAAATCAACATCTGTAGGTTTCCAGTTGGCTTTTTTTAATGCCTTTTCAAGACACTGTCTTCCTAACTTTTGCACTTCTCTACTATAGATATCGTTTCTTTCTTCAAAACTTGGGTTGGTAAAAACCTCAATCGGGTCCATAATAGAGTATCTTCTGTCAACCCCAGCCCCTTCAAAGATTTTTACCACCTTTCGTTTAAAACGAGGCTCTTGATCTTGCATCCATTCTTTCACAAAGGGAATTATTTCTGAAGTTTCACGGGTATATGATGGAAGTTGCTTGGCAACCGATATTATTTTTACACTCATTAATTCTATTTAATTATTAAAAGATACTAATTAATATTTTTTTCAATCCTCTTTATTTTTTCAGTATCCACATATATCTAAAGGCGAATTTCCATTTTACAAGCGAAACAGTATTTGTTATCTCTTCGGAAATTTCTTTTAATTCGTTCCTTTTGAAGCCTCTGGCAACCGAAACCAAGCCATCGTGTCTTGCAATTTTGGTTTTTAATACGACTTTGCTAAACAATTTGAACAGCACAAAAGCCAATCGGCTTCTATGTAAGTCGTTAATCACGCAACCCACTTTCGCATTTTTCAAAAGTTTATTTAAAATAACCACTATTTGTTCCTTCGGAAAATGATGTAAAAACAAGGTGCAGAGCACAATGTCATATTCAATAGTTGATTTATCAATCTCCATAACATCTAAAGTCTGAAAACTAATATTTTCGAATGCTTCAGACCTCACTTTTGCCTCAGTTAGAATATGGTTATTTGCATCGATTCCAATAAGTTTAAAGTCGTATCCCTTCTTTCTTCCGAAACGGGCACAATTCCGAAGCATTTCGCCATCACCACAACCAACATCCAAAATGGTAATCGTGCTTTGCTTTGGTTGCTGCTTAAGCAGAAACTGCAAGCCTTCTATTGTAACTTTAGTGCCTCCCAACCATTTATTTACGAGTTTAAGATCTGTTAGCAGCTCTTTCATTTCATCTCCCTTCAAGTCGAAATCATCCATAATTTCGGAGGCTCTTGATCGATGAGCCGAAGAGAATTTAACTGCCTTAGATTGTACTTCCATGCGTTCTTTTTATAACTGCAGGAACTATATTTGGAAACAGTTTAGCAATCGAAAACCCTACTCTTGTTGCTGTAGGATGTAGCAATAGACTTTGAATCTTTCTTCCGGATTTGAGACGCTTTGAAAATGTTTTTTTCCACAGCGTTTCATAATTGTGCTCCATCTCCTTGCGATCTATATTCCCATTGGCAGAAGCCTCTAGAAAAACTTCTGAAAATAATTTAGCACTATGAATTGCCATAGCCATTCCATTGCCGCATAAGGGATGAATCAAGCCGGCACTGTCTCCCAACATAAAAATATGGTCCTCGACAGGTTGTTTTACTTCGAACGAAATCTGACTAATAGTTAAAGGTTTTTCGAACTCAGGAATTGCATTTTCGAAGAAGTCTTTAAGATAAGGATTCTGTGCTAATACATTTTCCTGAAACTCCGGGATTTTTCCGAAGCGTTTAAAAGATTTATAGGTTGTCAAATAGCAAGCATTGACCACGTCGGTTTCCGTTTTAGATAAACCACAATAACCACCCACAAAATTGTGAAGAGCTACGGTGTCTTCAGGAAAATCGTATGTATAATGAGCCTTCACGGCCAACCATGGAGAAGCATTCTGAATAAATTGCCGTCCTAAAAAAGTATCGATGTTGGAACGCTTTCCGAAGGCACCAACCACATAAGTTGAAGTGAATTGTATCTCGTTTTTTGTATCAATGGTAAACAGTTCATTGGAAAAAGTAACGCTTTTCACAGTATCAAAAACCACATCAATCTTCGAATCAAGTGCCTCATAGAGTAAATTATCTAACGCATATCTGCTAATTCCAAAACCGCCTAATGGCAACTCTGCTTTTATAAGAGATCCATTAGTATTACTGACCTCAAAATTTGATATTTTTTTGGCACCTACTTCAAACGGTGAAACGCCAAGAAAATCGAGATATTCCAGAACTTCATTCGAAACATACTCTCCACATACCTTATGATTTGGATAAGGATGTTTTTCAATTAACAAGATGTCTAAATTAGCCTGAGAAAGATGCAAGGCAGCCGAAAGACCGGCCAATCCACCTCCTATAATGACAATTTGATATGACTTATAAATTTTCAATCTAAAGTATTCTACAAAGTTAAAAAAAAACCCATCTCAAGAATTTATGAGATGGGTTTTATGTTCTTATAAAATGTTTTAGTTTCCGCCTCCAGATTCCTTTTTAGCGTCTGCCTTCATTTTTTCATTAGGCACAATTGCGATATTTACTCTACGATTCTTTGCTCTTCCCTCGGCAGTAGCATTATCAGCTACAGGAGTTTGTTCTCCATACCAATTGGTAGTAAAACGTGATGTGCTTAAGCCTTTCGTTGCTGTAAAATAAGTAGTAACAGATTTGGCACGACGTTCAGACAACAACATGTTCGATTCATCTGAACCAACGCTATCTGTATGCCCAACCACTACTACATCGGTGTCTGGATATTCCTTAAGAATACCTGTTAGTTTATCCAGATTCGCTTGAGATGCTGCATTAATATTATACTTCGCAGTGTCGAAAAACACACCACTATTCTCATCGAAAGTAATAACAATTCCATCATCAACACGTATCACTTCAGCTCCTGGAATTTCTTCCTCGATTTTTTGCGCTTGCTTGTCCATTTTGTTTCCAATCAATACGCCGGCAGTTCCACCAACAACTCCACCAATCACGGCTCCGAGTTCTCCGTTTCCACCTTTTCCAATGTTATTTCCTAAAATTGCCCCTAAAACGGCACCTCCAGTGGCACCAATTACGGCTCCTTTTTGTTTATTGTTTGCATTCTTGGTCGCTTCACAACTTCCCAATGAAATAATCATTGATAGAGCAAATACAGCGGAAAATAATTGTTTAACTATTAGTTTCATTATTCTTGAATTTTAGAAAAGTTCATACTTATTTTAAAAGGGGACCCATCCACATTTACGGTTTGTTCCCATCGCATAGCGCTTTCGTTTAATTGTGCTAATCTTAGACGTATACCTTTGTTATCATCAGACCTATGCTTTGCATCTGTCGGTTTTAACAAGAAATCGTAAAGCCCTGAAGCTTGATCAATTTCCTGAATTGTAAAGATAAAATTTCTATCCCCTGTAGGGCAAGCTCCATTGTTTATCGTGTAAAGACCTGAGTTGTTGTTCGGGATAAATCGCCAGGTACTTCCTTCAAAGCACTCTTTTGATGTGTCATTAAATATTGTAACATCAAAGGTTCCAGATTCGCTGTAGGAGATATTATCCAGTTGCCAGTAACCTTTCATTACTTTTTTCGAATCTTGTACAGTTTTAGGTACGCCACATGACATAAATGTGGCAACCAAAACTGATAATAGGATGATTTTTTTCATATTAGTTGTTGATTTTTTAAGTGTTAAGTGTTTGTTTAAAATTATCTTTTAAGCAATCTTGAAAGTAATGAAATAACTAGTAAAACAATAAAAATGTAAAAAATAATTCTTGCAATATCAGTTGCGCCATCTGCGATTCCACCGAATCCAAACAGAGCGGCTATTATTGCAATTACGAGAAAAATTATAATCCAACGTATCATGTGAAGTTTTTTAATGATTAGTAATACATCGAATATACAACACTACCAGACATCATATAAAATCTTTGTCTAAAGTTTAACAGCAATTGTTAAATCTTTAATAATCCAATAATTTTTTTAGTTCTTTTCTGAATTTATTCTTAGGAAGGTATTGATCCTCCAAGTTTTTCGTAAAAGGAATTGGTGTTTCCATACTTGCTACTCTTTTAATAGGTGCATCTAGAAATTCGAAACAATTTTCAGAAATAAGCGCAGATATATCTGAAGCCATTCCACCGAATAAAGAATCTTCCTGAAGGATAATCACCCTCCCCGTTTTCTTTACAGATTCATAAATTGCTTCCGTGTCTAGCGGCATTAATGTTCTTAAATCTATTAGATCTGCTTTTATGCCTGTTTCTTCATTCAAGGTTTCTAACGCCCAATGAACTCCGGCTCCATAAGTAACAATAGTAACATCAGTGCCTTCTCTCAACAAGGCTGCCTTCCCTAATGGTATTGTAAAGTAATCGGTTGGCACTTCCTGACGAATACTTCTATAAAGGGCCTTATGTTCAAAAAATAGAACTGGATTCGGGTCCTCAATTGCTGTCGCTAATAATCCTTTGGCGTCATAAGGGAAAGCTGGGTACACTACCTTTAATCCTGGGGTATGAGTAAACCAGGCCTCGTTCGTCTGACTATGAAATGGACCTGCGCCCACTCCTGCACCACAAGGCATACGAATCACAACATCGGCGTTTTCATTCCAACGATAGTGAGATTTAGCTAAATGATTTATAACTGGATTAAACCCTGAAGTGACGAAATCTGCAAATTGCATTTCTACCACCGACTTAAAACCATTGATTGATAAACCCATGGCAGCCGAAACAATGGCCGATTCACAGATTGGGGTATTGCGCACTCTTTCTTTTCCGAAGGCCTCGACAAATCCTTCTGTAATTTTAAAGACTCCACCATATTCGGCTACATCTTGTCCCATAATAATGAGATTGTCATGGCGTTCCATTGATTGACGTAATCCTAAAGAGATCGCGTCAATTAAACGTAGCTCTTCTGTATTATTGGATGCTTTAACTTCCTGATATACAAAATTTTGAAACACATCATTTAATTCGATTGTTTCATCAGCTGTAATTTCGGCTTCGGCAAAAGCAATGTCTAGATTTTCATCGATTTCTGCCTTAATTGCAGTCTTAAAATCTTCTATTTTTTCTTCGGAAAGTAAATCCTCGGCAAGCAGATATTGCTCAAAATTTATCAATGGATCCTTTTCTGCCCATTCATTTAATAATTCATCTGGAACATATTTAGTGCCACTCGCCTCTTCATGTCCTCTCATTCTGAAGGTTTTAAACTCCAATAAAACAGGTCTCGGATCGATCCGCATGCTTTCAACCAATTTCTTTAAGGTTGAATACACCTCAAGGATGTTATTCCCATCGATAATATGAGATTCCATGCCATAACCTTTTCCTCTTTCAGCTAAGTTTTCGCAGTTATATTGCTCGTTCGTTGGTGTTGATAGGCCATATCCATTGTTTTCAATACAAAATAAAACAGGTAATTGCCATACCGAAGCCACGTTTAGTGCCTCATGAATATCCCCTTCACTGGTTCCTCCTTCTCCTGTAAATACGGCACATACTTTTTTATTATCCCTCAGTTTATTTGCCAAAGCAATACCATCGGCCACTCCAAATTGTGGACCTAAATGAGAAATCATTCCTATAATATTGAACTCTTGTGTTCCGAAGTGAAAACTACGATCTCTACCTTTAGTAAAACCATTTGCCTTTCCTTGCCACTGTGAAAACAGTCTGTACAACGGAATCTCACGTGTGGTAAATACTGCCAAATTTCTGTGCATTGGTAAAATATACTCGTCTTTATCCAATACAGTAGTCACTCCTACAGAGATAGCCTCCTGTCCAATACCGCTAAACCATTTCGAGACTTTTCCTTGCCGCAGAAGGATTAGCATCTTCTCCTCGATCATTCGAGGTTTAAGCATGGATTTATAAAGATTGATTAAGGTTTCATCTTCGATTTTAGCGCGATTATAATCGAAATAAATTGTGTTTGTCGTTTGGGATTTCATTGCCATAGTTTGATAGTATCAAATGTAGAAAAAATCACAGTGTCGCAAAGTTTTTCTGTTCCTTTTTTAAATGGAATTTCAAAAGCTATTTTGGTATATTTGTACTATAAATATAATTGTTATGAATAATATACCAAGTGTAGATCTAGCCGATTTCCTCTCTAATGACCCTAAACGAAAGCAAAAGTTTGTGAATGAGATAGGGCAGGCATATGAAGACATTGGTTTTGTATCGCTTAAAAATCATTTTCTTAGTGATAGGTTAGTAGATGATCTTTATAAAGAAATTAAGGCATTTTTTGCTTTATCGGTTGAAAAGAAAAAAGAATATGAAATTGAAGGTCTAGGTGGCCAGAGAGGTTATGTTTCCTTCGGAAAAGAACACGCTAAAGGTAAAAAAGAAGGTGATCTAAAAGAATTCTGGCATTTCGGACAAGAGCCGGCGGCAGATGCTAAGCTTCCTGAAGAATACCCAGATAATGTCATTGTTAAGGAACTTCCTGATTTCAATAAAACCGGAATGGAAGCTTATAGAATGCTTGAAAAGACAGGCGTTTATGTACTTCGAGCCTTAGCGATATACATTGGATTGGATGAGCATTATTTCGACCATTGGGCTGCCAATGGAAATAGCATATTGCGACCCATCCACTACCCTCCTATTACTGCAGAACCAAAAGGGGCAGTGAGAGCAGGAGCTCATGGTGATATTAATCTTATTACCTTATTAATGGGAGCTTCATCTGGTGGATTACAGGTACTTCGGAAAGACGGCGAATGGATAGATGCCATTCCTGAAGAAGATGAATTGGTAATAAACGTTGGTGATATGCTTGAAAGACATACCAATAATAAGTTGCGATCCACTATTCATAGAGTTGTAAATCCTCCAAGAGAAGAATGGGGAAATCCCCGATATTCAATTCCTTTCTTTATGCACCCAAGAGGAGATATGAAATTAGATTGTCTTGACGAATGTGTAGATGAAAAACACCCAAAAGCCTTTGATGATATTACGGCAGGGGATTTTCTATATCAGCGCTTGGTTGATATTGGATTGATTAAGAAATAGGACTAAAAAAAGTAGTTTCTGTCCGTTCGAGCGCAGTCGAGAACTCAATGTTTTAGACTATTATGAAGGTCTCGACTGCGCTCGACCAGTCAACGATGTCAATTTTTTAAAGACCGTTTCAATAAAAACTTAAATTGCGAATATTAAATAAATGGACCTTAAAGATCAATTAAAGAACTTATTTCCCGATCATGAACCCGTTAATGAACCTGAAAAACAGGAAGAAACAACATTGTGGTTACAAGAAGAGCCCATGATCTGTAAATACGAAAAGCGCAAAGGGAAACCCATTACCATTATAGAAGGATATACCGGCGCCGATTCTGATTACAAACAACTCGCCAAGGAGATCAAACAAATGCTAAGTGTAGGTGGGAGTTTTAAGAATAATCAAATCATTATTCAGGGTGACTTTCGGGATAAGATTATGAAGTTTTTACAAGATAAAGGCTTTAAGACAAAACGTGTTGGCGGTTAGAGCGTGCAACGATTTCAATGGATTTTTAAATATGAAAATATAATTTTGAATAAGACCCCAATAAGAGAAAGTGAACTGATTCTAAATGAAGATGGTAGTATTTATCATTTAAATTTAAAACCCGATGATTTGGCATCAACAGTAATTACTGTTGGGGATCCGGACCGCGTTGCTCAAGTGTCTAAACACTTTGATTCTATAGAGGTAAATGTTTCCAAAAGGGAGTTTAAAACACATACGGGACGCTTCAGAGGTAAGAGAATTACTGTGATTTCTACCGGAATAGGAACCGATAATATCGACATTGTATTTAATGAATTAGATGCCTTGGCGAATATTGACTTCGAAAGCAGAACTATACGAGAGAAACTTCAGAAACTTACAATTATAAGAATTGGAACTTCAGGAGCCATTCAAAAAGACATTCCTGTAGATAGTTTTCTAGCAAGTGAAGCAGCTATCGGATTTGACAACCTGCTACATTTCTATGGTAACACAGGTTTTCTAGAGACAGACCTTTCCGAAGCATTTATAAAACACACTCATTGGAACCCTAAAAAATCTGATCCTTATGTAGTTTCGGCAGATAGCTCCTTATTAGCATTGTTCAATTCCGTTGAAATGAAAAAAGGAATCACTGCGACTAATGTTGGATTTTATGGTCCACAAGGCAGGAAACTACGTCTCGACTTGGAAGATGATGACCTTAATAAGAAAATTGGTTCGTTTGTATATACTGGAAATAGGATTACCAACCTGGAAATGGAGACCTCTGGTATTTATGGAATGGCGAAATTATTAGGGCATAAGGCTATATCATTAAATGCGATACTGGCCAATCGTGCGAATGGAACATTTAGTAAACAACCTCAAAAAACAGTAGAACGTTTAATTGAATATACGCTAAACAAACTCACAGAATGAAAGATTTTATAATTGGCGGTGTTCCTGAACACTTTAACTTGCCATGGTATTTAACCTTGAGGGACAAAGAATATACGAAGGAGGGTATAAATCTTCGATGGAAGGATTTCTCTGGAGGTACCGGGCAAATGTGCAAGGCTTTGCGAGAAAAACAAATTGATATGGCTGTCATTCTAACAGAAGGAATGGTTCGCGACATCATTAACGGTAACCAATGTAAGATTGTACAAGTATTTGTAAAATCACCTCTTATTTGGGGGATTCATGTTGCCGATAACTCGAATTACAAGAAAGTAAAGGATCTAAAAGGAACGCAGGCGGCGATAAGTAGGTTTGGTTCCGGATCACACTTAATGGCCTACGTGAATGCCGAAAATCATGGGTGGAACACTGAGGAGGATCTTAATTTTACGGTAATAAAAAATCTGGATGGTGCTTTGGAGCATCTACCCGCAGGAAATGGTGATTATTTTATGTGGGAGAAGTTTATGACGAAACCCTATGTTGATAATGGTATATTCAGATTGATAGGTGAATGCCCTACCCCCTGGCCTTGTTTTGTTATTGCTGTACGAAATGACGTTTTAGAGAATGATGAAGATAGTGTAAGAAAAATTCTCGATATTATCAATATCACAACTGAAGACTTTAAAGAGATTCCGGAGATCGATGTTATGATTGCGCATCGTTACGGACAAAAACTGGAAGATGTTCGTACATGGCTGTCTTTAACGGAATGGAGTCAGGAACAACTCTCAAAATCAGTTTTAAAAGATATCCAAGACCAACTATTAAAACTAGATTTGATCACTTCCAAAATGCCCGCAGATGCCATATTAAAGAATTTATAATTTTTTTTCTTCTCACACGCAACCCCGAAACATATCCTGCATCTTACTTATATAAATCAGTAAGTATTATGATCACTTTTTTAATCATCTTGGGGAGCTTGCTTGTTACTAATTATCTTTTACTAGAATTTAGCTGTAACGATACAACAGAACCAAAAGCACCGGAAGACGAGTAGTTAGCTACCCGACTTTCATATTTTTAACTGTATTTAATCACCATTTAATTGGTGTCTTCCCTTTTTCAGTTAGATATTTATTAGTCTCACTAAAGACATTTTTATTAAACCACCCACCTCTATTGGCACTTAAGGGTGACGGGTGACTACTTTCAAGTACCAGATGTTGGTTCTTGTCTATTTTTTTTCCTTTGTTTTTGGCGTAATTGCCCCAGAGTAAAAAAACCAGATCCTTTCGGTCTTCAGCAAGTTTGTCTATCACTGCATCTGTAAATTCTTCCCATCCTTTCTTTCGATGACTTCCGGGATCATTTTCTCTAACGGTTAAGATAGAATTAAGAAGTAAAACTCCTTGATTTGCCCAATCTTCCAGATTTCCACTTTTTGGAATTTCTTTTTGAAGATTATTATTTAGCTCTTTATAAATATTTCGCAGCGATGGTGGAATTCGAATTCCGTCATTCACTGAAAAAGCCAAACCATTCGCTTCGCTGGGGTTGTGATAAGGATCTTGTCCTAAAATAACGACTTTTACATCTTTAAACTTTGTATGCTTAAGGCTAGAAAATACTTGACTTACAGGCGGATAACATATATTATTTTCATACTCTGTTGTTATATATTCTATAAGATTCTGAAAATAATCTTTACTAATTTCTTCATTGAGAACAGTCTGCCAATCTGATGGTAATTTTACATCCATAATTAGTACTTTTGTGCAAAATTACATGATTAATTGGGAAAGATTCGCATCGATAAAAAAACTTTAGAAGACCTGGAATTTCCGTCGGTTTTGCAACAGGTCTCAGACTTTTGTATTACCAATCCGGGAAAGGAAAAGGTTTTATCAATTACTCCTTTTTTAACTTCGGAAGAAATTGAGCCGGAATTACAACGAGTGAAAGAATTCTCGGTATCATTAGATGGTGACAATCAGATTCCCAATCATGGTTTTGAGCCTATATTCAAGGAACTGCAGTTATTGGATATTGAAAATAGTACTTTGGAAGTATCTGGCTTCAGAAGAATTTTATCTGTTTCTGAAACGACAAGAATCCTTCTCAAATTCTTCAAAAAAAACGAAGAGTTTTACATCCATCTTAACGAGCTTTCTGAAGCAGTAGACTATACTTCGGATGTTTCCGAAGCTATTCAGAAAATAATAGACAAATACGGCGAAATAAGCGACGATGCCTCCCCTCAATTGGGAATTATTAGAAGACGATTAAATGTTGTAAAAGGACAAATTAATTCTTCCTTTTTAAAAGCATTAACCCGTTATGCCCAAGCGGACTATCTGGATGATATTCGGGAAACTATCGTGGACAATCGTAGAGTATTGGCAGTAAAAGCAATGCATCGCAAAAAAATAAAAGGTGCCGTACTCGGGAATTCTAAAACCGGAAGCATTGTATATATAGAGCCTCAAGACACGCTGGAATTCACCAACGAATTAAGCAATCTTATATACGAAGAGCTTGAAGAGGTAAAAAGAATCCTAAAACAGCTCACCGAATTCATTAGACCCTACAAGGAATTACTAGCTTCCTATCAGGCTTATTTAATAGATATGGATATGCTGTCTGCAAAGGCGAAATACGCTGTAAAAATTTCAGCAGCTCTTCCAATAATTAGTGAGAATCGGATTTTATCTTTAATAGACGCCTACCATCCATTATTATTGGCAGCTAACAATAAACGAAAAGAGAAAACGTATCCGCAGAGTATCGCATTAGACCCTAACGGTCGAATTATAGTGATTTCAGGACCCAATGCAGGAGGAAAAAGTATTACTCTGAAGACAGTAGGACTTTTACAACTTATGCTACAAAGCGGGATGATGGTTCCAGTTGAGCCTCAAAGTGAGTTTTGTTTTTTTGATCGTATCCTTACCGATATTGGCGATAATCAGTCGATTGAAAATCATTTAAGCACCTATAGTTATCGTTTAAAGAAGATGAACCATTTTCTAAAAAAGTGTAACAAAAACACCTTGTTTCTTATTGATGAATTCGGAACTGGTAGCGATCCGGAGTTAGGAGGAGCGCTGGCTGAAACATTTTTGGAAGTTTTCTACGAAAGAGAAGCCTTCGGAATTATTACCACCCACTATGCCAATTTGAAACTGCTGGCTAATGAATTACCAAATGCGATTAATGCGAATATGCAGTTCGATAGTCGTACACTAGAGCCATTGTACAAACTACATTTAGGAGAAGCCGGAAGTTCCTTCACATTTGAAGTAGCACAGAAAAATGGAATTCCGTATAGTCTGATTAACAGGTCCAAGAAAAAAATTGAAAGGGGCAAGATTCGTTTCGATAAAACCATTGCTAACCTTCAGAAAGAACGATCAAAACTTCGAAAAACCTCCGAATCTTTAGAGTCTTCAGAAAAGAAAGCGAGACTGGAAAGTAAACAATTGGAAGAGATAAACTTAAAGGTGCAAGATAAATTGGAAAGCTATCAGGAGTTATATGATACGAACCAGAAGATGATTAGTTTGGGCAAGAAGTTTGATGTACTTTCTGAAAAATATTTCAACAATAAACAGAAAAAACATTTGCAGGATGAGCTCATGAAAATGGTCATGGTCGAAAATAGCAAGCGAAAAAAATTAGCTCCAAAAGCTAAAAAGGTTGTCAAAGCCAAAGAACGTATCACCCAGAAAGAAGTAGAACAGAAGGTCGAAGTTATTAGAACAAGAAAAAAGAAAGAGAAGGCAGAAGCTAAGAAAGCTCCTCCTCCTAAACCAAAAGTGACCTTAAAAATTGGAGATCGAGTACGTATGATCGATGGAAAGGCAATTGGAACCATTGACAGTTTGGAGAAAAACAAGGCTTTTGTTAATTATGGTATTTTTACGACTAATGTGAGTGTGGAGGAATTGGAAAAGGTGTAGTTTTAAGCAGTGAGTAGTAAGAAGTAAGAAGTAAGAGGAATCCTGCCTTTCGGCAGTAGGAACGAAAGAACTGCTTTCAAATTTTGTTAGGCCAATACATAATAAATTGAAAAAAGAAACAAAACATAAAATAATTCTATTCGACGGGGTTTGTAACCTCTGCAATAGCACTATTGTTCGGATTATCAAGAATGATAATAAGGATATATTCCGATTTACTCCATTGCAAAGTGCTGTGGGCATGGTGATGATTACGGAACACGGTATTGACACTTCCGATACGGATTCGGTTATCTTGATTGATAATGGGAAAGCTTATATAAAATCCACTGCGGCTTTAAGAATTGCTCGTAAACTTTCCGGGGGCTATTCCCTACTCTATGGGTTTATGATTTTTCCAAAATTTATTCGAGATGCTGTTTATAATTTTATTGCGAAGAATCGTTACAAATGGTTTGGCAAAAAAGAAAGTTGTATGATCCCTACTCCAGAGCTTAAGAAAAAATTCCTTTAGAATCCAGATTCTTTTTTAATATTAGTTTCAATTTTGCGTTCGATGAAACCAATTTTATTAAAATAAATGGAAGCTCAATTTAACCCGAAACGAGCTTATATGCATTGTAAAGTGCCCAAACCACAAGGAAATTATTGACGGCATGAAATATTATTCCGGTAAGTAGTCCGTTAGTGCGCTTTGCGGTATATCCGGTAATAAGACCGAAAATAAAATAGAAGATAAAAAGGCCCAAATTAAAATGTACTGTTGCAAATAACGCGGCCTGAAAGATGTTCGCCTTGACAAAGCCAATGTGTTTTTCGGTAGAAGAAAGTATGATTCCTCTAAAGATGATCTCTTCATAAAATGGAACCAGACCGGCGACGAGTATAGCCGTGAGAATAAAACCTCGCTGTGCAATCAAGACACTTATTTCTTCTTCAATATCCAAAGAAGTGATGTAATAAACAACATCAGTAAGGTCGATAAAACTGCCTAGTATTCTAAGAATTATACCATTTAGAATCACGAAGCCCCAACTCAAAACGAGCATGCGAATAATGCTAATCTTCGAATTAAAAATATAATGTAATCGCTTCTTATTTAAAAATAGCAATGTTAAAACGAAGGTCGAACAAGTAAAGAAAATAATGGAGTTGGCTGTGAGGATATCTGTCTCATTGCTTATTTCATCTAAATATGAATAGGTCACATCAAAGAAATAATTCATATAATCTGCATAGTAATAAACCAGCACCAACAGTACTTGAGCCAATAAATACACAAAACTAATTAGCCAGAAGTGTTTTAGTCCCCAAAGATTTGGAAGATCCGTTTTGATAGTAAAACGTTTGCTTCGGAAAAATTTTCCTAGCGCATAAACGGGAAGTACCCAAATATAAGGCAATACCAAAAGAACTAGAAAAAGTAAAAGTAATAGTGGGATATGTGATATTTCATTAATACTCCAGCCTTGAAATGGAGCTTTTAAGAAGATCTCAAAACGTTTTATTCCGAAGAAATCATCAAAATAGCTTTCCTCCTGCAACTTTCTATATACAGCCAGCGCCGTCTCACCATTTGAATGATCCATGTCATGCTTCAACAAAGCTTGAAGGTTGGCGCTTTTATTATACTCGTTGAGCGTATCCTTAAGTAAAAATGACCTCGCATATTCCGGGTCACCGTTCTTTAGGAATATTTTATACAGACTTTCATTGTTTACATATGAAGAATCCTTTTTTTCAACCCTGTCAAAAATTTCAAGCGCAGTATCGGTTTCGTCAAGTTCAATCAATAATTCCCCCTTCTGACTCAAAACCCAGGCTTCGCTATCAAATTCGAGGGTCGACAACAATTGCGTTTTGGCCTCCTCCTTCTTTCCTTCTCTAATATAAGCTCGTGCCAACATTACTGAAAGATCCAGACTGTCATTTTTCAATAATGCCTTTTCGGCATAAGAAATTGCCTTGTTATCATCGTTTTCCTCATATTGATAGGCTGCCGATTCGAATAATTCGGCTTCCTGTTTATCATTCCAAGAAGTAGTTTCTTTGTAAAACTCGTCTAATATTTCATCTAAATACACCCCTTTTTCGTCACCCCAAAGTGTTTCTAGCTTATACAAAATGACATCAGGATGCTTTGGATAATTATCAAATAGTGTATTCTGACAAGCTTCTGTTTTTTCATAATTAAGGTCATAATCCTCGTAAGTGTCATAATATGCCGATCCAATAAATTTACAACGGTAAACCTGAACTTCAATATTATCGAGATTCGATTTGAGAAAAGCATCGTAAGAAGCTAGAATTTCATCGTATTTAAGATCTTTTGAATTTGATAATAATGTTACAAAAGCTTCATTACTGTTTAAATCGTCGACATTTATGTTCTGAGAAAAAACATTAAATGTAAGAAGGATGAAAACTAACGATACTGTCTTTTTTAGCATAGATTATTTTAAATGCTGCAGAATAAAATTAAGGGTCGCATTCGAGTTTTTGTTGGAGTTGAAAGCATCATTTCTGTACCGAATATCCTGTGCAAGACCATTCTCTTGCCACTTTGAAACTATATGTGCATTTTCAATGGATACTTTTCCGGCGAGCAATACGTCCATATTATTGTTGGCATGGTAGTAATCATACACTTTCTTTAAACCAGTGAGGTACATATAATCTTTGGTAAAACCTCCCCCACGATGAGCCCTCAAACTTATATTATAAGATTCTTCGCGATTCAATTTATACTGATTATGCAACAAATCGAAGGTATCGCAAAAATTAAATCCTTTATGTAAACTATCGGCCGCAATTACTCTGTATGCAAGCTCTTTGAGTCTATGTAATGTTAGGCAGTCGCTCATATATTCGCTAAATACCGCCAAACCTTCCTGAGTTTCAACGTTATTTGGAAAGCCATTATGAAAGATCTTTAAAGACTGATTTAAACCATTAAAGGTAGTTACAAGGTGTACTCCAATCTCGTGATTGGCCAATACTTTTAATTGATTTGCACTAAACCTATGATTCTTTTTGAGTAATAAGGTCTGCGAATTATTTAAAACCATTGCGGCTGCCGCCAATTTGGTTGAAGGCTTGATTTTAAGCTCAAAATCATAGCGTTTCACAAACTCTCTAAAATAGGCTTCCGCTTCATCTACATTAAAAACCGGGAACATTTCCTGGTTAAACTCTTCATCTTTAAAATGAAGTATAAACTGAGCATTTTCAACATCCTTTTGTGTAGGCGTTCCGAATGATTTCAACGAATTATAATAAAACTTACGTCCTTGTCCTATCGCCTCAATACACTGTATTAATCCTGAATAATCGTAAATAACATCCTGATAAAAGGCTCTGGAATCATCATCTAATATAGAATCTATATCCTGCGAAAATAGTTCTTGCTGCAGTTTATGCGGATTAAAATCTATTTTTCGGTACTTGAAATTAGGATTGACATTGTATTTGGAAGAGAAAAAGTTTCGTTTTTCCTGTTCAATATTGATAGGATTCACATAATTGAGCAGTTCGATCTTCTGAACTAAATTGTTCAAATGATTATCTATTCTGAATAAATTTGGATTTGTTTCAATAGGGATTTCGGACTGCATGCTACTCTTTTTTGAACGTCTGGTAGAAGGCTTCGGCATGTGATTGGAGTTTTTTCTGAAGCTGTTTCTCAATAGCAGCAACTACTTCAGGAAAAATAAGCTCTTTTAATTCATCACAATAGATCTTCTTAAACTCAGTCGCCAAAACTAAGGTATTTTTAAAGTTATTGGTAATATATTTCAGAAAATAACCATTTCCCTGAAAGGTGTCGTTAATTTTTGATGTCGCTTCTACCCTATTTGGTAAAACCAATTGCGAAAGAGATTCCCTCCAGGATTCTGCCCAATTTCCAAAACGATTATTGTCGATATTAGACGTGCCCAAATTGACTACCGGAACTTCTCTATCCCACCGTCTCCAATTATATGAATGCATATCATACACCACTAAAGCACCGAATTTTGCTTCAAGGACCGAAATTAGAGCATGAACCACACTGTAAAACGCGTGATGCTTATCCAAACTTTTGGAATGTTCTTCGTCGCTTAGCGGAGTTTTCCATAACTTTTTGCCCCAGGCATCCTCATAAATGGCATTCTCCGGATCCCGATTTAGATCGTACTCGAATCGGCTGTCACAACCGGCAATTACAATTGGGTGAGATTTAACAAACTCCTTAGTACACGGATCTTCTTCAAACCAACGATCGTATTCAGTGTGTAAACATTTTTCCCAAAGTTCACTTCGGAATTGATGTCCGTCATGAACAGCAGCGCAAACATAAGGCACGTAAGCGTCTATTTTCAAGGTAAACGAATAATCCTCGGCAACTGCTTCGAAGGTTTCTTCCGTCGTAATTTTATTAATTATTTCTGAAACGCTTAATCGTTCCATAGAATCTGGGTTAAAATTGAATTATAAAAAAGAGTTAAATTGTGTATTATGCGTCATCCACATGCTTTCGAAGCTTCTTTCTTCTTTCGAATGCGGCGACTCTTTCGAGCACCTTATCTTCTACAAAGTCGATTATTTTTTCCTGAAGCCTCACTTTATACACTTTATTGATATAAGTAATCCCTCCGGGTGACATCACATTCACTTCCACCAACATTCCATTGATTACATCGATACCAACAAAATACAAACCATCTTTTACCAACTTCGGACCAATACGACGACATAATTCCTTTTCCTGATTAGTTAAAGAATGTCTCTGTACAGACCCCCCAGCACTCACATTTGAACGGTGATCTTCATCTCCGGGAACCCTTTTCATTGATCCTATAGGACGTCCATTTAGCATAAGAATACGCACGTCTCCCTGTTCTGCTCCCTCGATGTATTCTTGAAGAATTACATAGTTTGAAGTACCATCGGCATTATCGATATAAAAATCTAATAACGAATTGATACTTAGCATGGCTCTTTTTTCAATGAGGATAACTCCCGAGCCACCATAACCATTGAGCGGCTTTAATATCATTTTATCAGGGCCTTCTTTGATTGTTTTTTTAAGGTATTCCTTATTTTTAGTAACATGTGTTCGCGGAAGTATCTCGTTGTTTTCATCTTCAAAAACGGCAGTATATAGCTTGTTATTTGCTCTTCGGATGCCATCAAGATCATTCATGATAAAAACATCATCCTTTACCGAATCGAGAAAATTAAGCATTATCATGTCCAATGGCGGATTAGAGCGAAGAATTATCACATCAAATCCTGCCAAGGGCAACATCTCATCGTAAAACTCAGATTTTGTGTGAAAAGACTTTAACGCTGCCGAAATTTTTTCTTTTCGTTTTATCACCTTAGAAAAGGCAATAGCAACACTGTCTCTAATAGTAAGATTGGCGGGGGTTGTGATCGCAAGACCATGCCCACGTTTCACAAATTCGTGTATCAGGGCGAGCGTAGAATCATTTTCGGGATCCATCTGTTCCCAGGGATACATTATGAAGCAAACATTCATTTGGTTGGTTTTAAGAAATAAATATAATGCTTTTGTTAAAAAAGTAAGATAAAAAAAGCCTCCAATTAATATTGAAGGCTTTTTAGTAATAATAACACTTAAAATTTTTATCCTATCAATCAAGATTTGTGATCGATAATATTTTAAGTTTCTTAATATGTATGAGATCCTAAACCGGTAAAAGTATCTACTGGAAAAGAATCAAAATTAGCTGGAGTATAGGTCGAAGAAGGTCCAAATGTTGGTTGTTTTTGCAAAGTTACATCTTGCGCATACACAGTCGCGTCACCAACGGTTCCAATCGCATCAATATTGACGCCAGCTGATGTTTGCAACACCAACGCATCATTACCATTGAAATTTAAATTAGAATCAGTTTGATTTGCTATGATAGCTCCAGATGCCGAAGCATGTTTTATTACATAAACTGCACCATCAGCTAACATAAAACCCGTGTTAAACGTAATTACATCCGATGTAGTACCACCATTCCTACTTAAAAATAACTGATAATTATCAAGATTGACTGTAGCTCCTGTAAAGTTAGCAATTTCTATCGCTTTGTTATTTGAAGAACCTTCAACGTATTCAGAAATAAATAAGTCGGAAGCAGCCACTCCTGTGGCGTTACAAAATACATTTTCCCATGCTGTTCCACTCCAAATTTGTAAACAAGAAGTGCTTTCTACAAAAACTAGGAGTCCAACATCAGTAACCGTTGGGGCAATCATATCTCTTTCGGTGTTTGAAGGAACTCTTGGTGGCATAAATCCTTTGTAGGTAACTCCGCTATCGGAAGTACTACTTACATCGAGCATTGAAGCATCTGAAGGAGTTAAGGTCCCAATTCCAACCTGAGAAAATAAACTTGTAGAAATAAAAAGGCCTATTACGGCGAGTAATACATTTTTCATACTATGATTTTTTTTTTGATCATAGCAATTTCGGTAAGGTATGCAGATTCTAGGGGCTACAAACTTAGGAAAGTTTGCTGATTGTA
Organism: Ulvibacter antarcticus; assembly: GCF_003688405.1. Taxonomy (GTDB): domain Bacteria; phylum Bacteroidota; class Bacteroidia; order Flavobacteriales; family Flavobacteriaceae; genus Ulvibacter; species Ulvibacter antarcticus. The sequence continues at coordinate 133,657 of NZ_REFC01000012.1, read as the reverse complement.
AAGTTATGAAAATGTTATAATTCTCAAAAACATATTCACAAATGTATGTTTATTAATAGTCGGAATTCATGAATGACCTTATTAGATCAGCGGCGTAGTAATCAAAATTTGATTTGTTCACAAACACTTCCGAAGAATAAAAAGAAAAACAGCTCTTAATTTATCACTTGAGACGCATTCAGATCACCGGGCGATGAAGCAGCAAAATTACTCCATAAAAAGTCGTTGTATTGATTACCTGTGCCGGTTAATTGAAGAGATTCTCCAACAGGTTGATTCGAAAGTTCTTCAACCCCAATATCGATAGAGCCCATTCCGCTTGCCGGACCATTAGTAGCAATAAATGATCCTTCGTAACTTAAAAACTGAATTATAGTGTTCGTTGAAATTTGAAACAAAGCCAAACCATCAGGACCATCGTCAATTCCAGGTCTTGGAAACCACAAAGCACCGAAATTATTACTCTCATTATCGATAATGCCTAAAAGTGAAATATTATCGTAGAACGTTCCATCGGCTCCATTATAAAAATATATTCTGAAATCACTTAGATCCAAACCTGCCAGACCTGCTATTTCGACCCCTTCATTGATATCGGCTCCCGTATTGTCGTAATGTAATTCGTTGATCCAGGGAAGACAACCTCCAGAAGCTAAGACCGCACCACCATACGACGAATATGCCGCTGTTCCTGGAGAAGTACCTGTAAGCGCAACCGGAGTTACTGCCAAAGCAAGATAAAATCCAACATCTGCCAATTGAACGGTGTAATTTATTGAAGTAGCACCTGCGATACTAACAGCGCCTGTGCCTGCATTATCAGTTGCGCGATACCATTGAAATGTGGTTGCACCTTCCAGATCACCATCTGCATCGGTATAGGTATAAGATCCTGAGAGTAGCTCACCATTGCTAAAACATCCTGAAATCGCCACTGCCGAAGCTACTGGTGGTGTATTGGTCTGTATTGGTCCTCTGAATGCGCTAAATTTTTCCACACCAATCAGGGTACCCGTGAGTGCGATGGGAGTAACTGCAAAAGAAACGTACTTCCCTAGATCTCCAACTACAATAGTGTATGTTTGAGATGTAGCGCCTAGAATAGGTTGTAAATTTAAAGTTCCTGCAGCATCATCGGCCAAATACCATTGAAAAGTTGAGGCTCCTTCCAAATCACCTTCAGCATCGCCATAAACATAGGCGCCATTTACAATTGCCCCAGGTTCAAAAACCGGACTATTGGCTGTAACATGAGTAGCGACAGGCGGGTTATTAAAAGGCATGCAATAAATATTACGCCATTGTGCCATGCTTCCATCATAAATTTGCAGACACCTTTGAGTACCATCAATTAAATAGATTAACAAACCGTCATCTGCCGGCGTGACTGCGATTAAAGCGCGTTCAGCCAAGTTGACTTTAGGTGGCATTAATCCACCAAAAATGATATTATCGGAAGAACTTGAAACGTCTAGGGAGGAAGCTGGACTAGGTGTTATTGTATTGATACCAACCTGTGCGAACACCACGGTAAAAAACAACAAACTACATAAGGTTAGGACATACTTTTTCATACTATGTTTTTTTACATAGCAAGTGGGTTATATAAGAATAGATTCAGGTTGTAATTAACTGTGGGAGATTAGCAATCTATAAAAATAAGCAATTCGTATTAAAAACAAGTAAACTTAGCTCACTTTTTTATAGTTGTCGTCCCAGTCCTTCACCTTTGGTTCTCCTAATTTACCTTGTGATTTCGCTACCAACATAGATACAGTAGCATCACCGGTAACATTTACAACCGTTCGACACATATCTAATGGTCTATCCACAGCAAATATTAGTGCTAGTCCGGCTTCAGGAATACCTGCATAGCCCAAAACTCCAACCAGCATTACCATTCCGGCACCCGGCACCGCGGCAGAGCCTATCGAAGCCAAGGTTGCTGTTGCGATAATTCCCAACTGTGTTCCGAAGGAAAGATCCATTCCGAAGGCTTGAGCAATAAAAACGGCGGCTACAGCCTGATAAAGACTAGTACCATCCATATTAATTGTAGCTCCAATAGGTAGCACAAAACTGGAAACCTCCTCCTCTACTCCTAGATGTTCGGTTACTCTTTCCATAGTTACCGGCAGCGTTGCAGCGCTTGAACTGGTTGAAAACGCAAGAAGCTGAGCGGGTGCTATTCCATTTAAAAAGAATCCCGGTGATCTTTTGGTAAATATTTTCACCAATAGAATATATATTCCTATCATAAGTGCCAGACCGAGAACGACACAAAAAGCGTACATCGCCAAGGCCGCGAATAAGTCGGCACTAGGCGCTTCTACGACCAGAGCAGCCAAAAGTGCAAATACTCCATAAGGAGCGGCTAACATTATAAGATCGACCATTTTCAGGATCACCTCGTTGAAACCGTCGAAAAAATCTTTTACTGTTTTACTTTTTTCTTCAGGAATAAGAATCAGGCCAATTCCGAAGAAAACCGCGAAGAAAATTACCTGTAACATATTTCGGTTACTAGAGGCAGCACTAAAAATGTTCTCCGGTACAAGATCAACAAGTGCCTGTAATGGTCCGGCATCCTTTTGTTTTAAGGCATCCTGTCGTTTCATTTCTGCTTCCCCGCCATAGGCCTCTACTAACTCATTTCTTGTATCTTCATTGATCGCTTTTCCCGGTTGCACCACACTTACAACCATTAATCCAATCGAAACTGCCAATACAGTAGTTACGATATAGGTTAAAATTGTGCGTATTCCCATTTTCGACAAACTCGAAATGTCTTTTAGATCTGCTATCCCTTTTATTAATGCAGCCAGAATTAATGGAATTGCTATTAGCTTTAAGGCATTGATAAAAATCGTTCCGAAAGGCTTTATCCAATCACCAATAAACTTAGCACCCCAGTCCAAATTGGTGAAAATAAGTGCGAAAACGACCCCTAGAACCATTCCTAAAAGTATCTGCCAGTGTAGTGCTAATTTCTTCATATCTAAATGTATCCTAAGTTTAAAGTTTTGATAATCTAAGGCGAAGCCAAAAATCGGCTAAAACCAAAGCAGCCATTGCCTCAACGATGGGGACTGCTCTTGGGACTACACATGGATCATGTCTCCCTTTACCTTGCATTTCGACGGTATTTCCATCAGAATCTATGGTTTGTTGTTTTTGCATTATTGTCGCAACAGGTTTAAAAGCGACCCGAAAATAGATGTCCATTCCATTGCTAATCCCGCCTTGAATTCCTCCCGAAAGATTCGTTTGCGTGCTTCCATCTTCATTAAAAAGATCATTATGTTCACTCCCTTTCATTTTGGCACCACAAAATCCACTTCCAAATTCAAAGCCTTTCACGGCATTTATCGACAGCATCGCTTTTCCAAGATCGGCATGTAGTTTATCGAAAACAGGCTCACCTAGTCCTATTGGGACATTCTTAATTACACAGGTAACAGTACCACCAACCGTATCGCCAGATTTCTTTATTTCTTTTATACGCTTAATCATTTTCGCTGCGGTTGGGAGGTCCGGACAACGAACTGCAGTTTCCTCAGTCTTTGAAAAATCTAAATCCTGATAAGGCTTGTCTATAAAAATTTCGCCTACCGATGATACAAAGGCATTTATTGTAATATCTGTCAACATTTGTTTGGCGATCGCACCTCCAGCCACACGACATGCTGTCTCACGCGCTGAAGATCTTCCTCCCCCACGATAATCACGATTGCCATACTTTTTATCGTAGGTAAAATCGGCATGAGAAGGTCGATAAATCTTTTCAATATGGGAGTAGTCTTTAGACTTCTGATTGGTATTCTCGATGATAAAACCGATCGGTGTTCCTGTAGTGACACCTTCAAAAATACCGGAGAGAAACTTAACGCTGTCTGGTTCTTTTCTCTGTGTAACTATGTCTGATTGTCCGGGTTTGCGACGTTTCATTTCTGCTTCAACGGCTTCTAGATCTATAGTAATACCTGCCGGACAGCCATCAATTATTCCTCCAATCGCCTCACCATGAGACTCTCCAAAGGTGGTAAGCGTGAAATTTTTTCCGAAGGAATTACCTGCCATAACATCATTTTCAACAAATGTAAATCTTACAGTTGAATATTAAAAACATTCTGCTTTGTTAATCCTTTCCGAAGTATTCAGGTATTGAAGAATATGCCGCTTTCTGAATTTTTCAATCTGTCAATTATTAAAGACTACATCAATCTGTAAGTTTTGTATATATTTGCCAAAATTTAATTTTATGAAAACTCTTGTTTACGTATTTATTGCGGTTACTTTACTAGCATCTTGTAAAAGTGATGACGAAACTGCTCCGGTTCAGAATTTTGGAACTCATTTCCCATCGATAGAAGATTCTTTTTGGAATTATAATAATACCAGTTCTCAAGGTGCCTCAAGAGACTCACTTTATATAGTTAGTTCATCAATAATTAATGATGAAGCTACAGTAACTTTGGGCCTTGGAGGAGCTGCAGAAGGATTCATGACAAATTTATTATCTAGCGGTACACTTACGACTTCGGGGAGTAAATTATTACTCAACGGTGTCTTATCAGCTCCCATTGATGGATTTCCAGATGTTACTATCCCTATCACAAATATGGTAATTTACGATCTAAGCGCCAGTGCTCCTGAAACAATGAGTAGTGAAGGCGGGCGATTAGAGGAAGTTGTGAGTGATATTCCAATCGTGATCGATTACGTTATTTCTTCAAATCACATTTTAACTGTGTCGGACGAAGGTGCGAATGGTACAATATATTATCCTAAGACAAATATTGTTGTAAATCTTGCAATTTCTGCACAGATTGTATTCGGCGGAGTGACACTTGATATTCCTATACTTGCTGCCCAAGACGTGATTGTATCTGAAAATCTATTCGAATCTGAGGTCGGATTAACAAGTTCGGATGTTTCTATCAATTACCAGTTGGAAGACCTGTCTGGACTTCCCATCGAATTGCCTATTCCTTCAGAAGGGTCGGAAGAAGCTTTTCAGGATCTTGATACTTATATGATCGAAAATTAAATCAAGGCATTTTTTAAAATTGTAACTGGGTGTTGGGCTTTAGTCCCCGTTCCATCCATGATCTGATGTCTGCAACTAGTACCGTTTGCTGCAATAATCGTTTCCGACTCTGCTTTGCGAACAGCCGGAAAAAGTCGTAGCTCCCCTATTTGCATACTCACTTTATAATGCTTCTTTTCATACCCAAAACTGCCTGCCATTCCACAACAACCAGAAGGAATAATAGTAGGTTTATAATTTTTCGGAAGGTTTAGAATATCGAAGGTCACCTTTTGATTGCTCAATGATTTTTGGTGACAATGCACATGAATTTTTATTTTTTTCTCTTCGGAAGTGAACGATGATGCGGTAATATTGCCATTAACCACCTCTGAAGCCAGAAACTCCTCGACTAACATTGTATTACTTGCAATTTCTTTGGCTGAAGCAATATCGTCTGCCAAACGAAGGTACTCGTCTCTAAATGACAAGATTGCTGAAGGCTCTATGCCAATTAAAGGAACTTCTTTTGAAACCAATTGTTTCAAATATTCAATATTATCATTTGCATGTTTCTTTGCCTCTTCTAAAAATCCTTTCGAGATTAATGCTCTTGCACTATCCAGGTGATCAATCACCACTATTTGATACCCCAAACCAGTCAAAAGATCATAAGCATCTGAAGCAATATCTGCATCGAGATAATTACTGAATTCATCGACAAAAAGCAATACTTTTTTCAATTTAAAATCACTATTAACTACCTCATTTTGTTTATTTTGAAGTAGTTTACTGAAAGTTTTGATTGAGTTATGAGGTAGCGTTCTTTCCGAAGCCACTCCTGCTATATTTTTTATAAATCTTGAGCTAATTTTATTCGAAAAGAGTGCATTGGAAATCCGCGCAAAACGTGCTGACTTTTTTGTATACTGACTACTTTTCCCGAACAATTTGTCTGAAAAAGAGACTCCGTTTACTTTGTTATACTGATAAAGAAATTCTGCCTTTGCTGTTGCCATATCCACATTACTTGGGCATTCGCTTGCACATGCTTTACAGCTAATACATAGATCAAAAACTTCTTTGAGCTCCTTAGAATTGAATTTATTGACGCTATCGTTGGTCGTTAGTATCTCCCGTAATATATTTGCTCGAGCTCTTGTCGTATCTTTCTCATTGCGAGTAGCGTGATAACTTGGGCACATAGCACCACCGGCTTTTTCAGTTTTTCTACAGTCGCCACTTCCATTGCAGCTTTCGGCCAAACGTAAGATTCCCTCACTATCACTAAAATTCATGAGCGTTTCTATCTCCGGTTCTTCTCTCCCTGCTTCATATCGCAGAGATTCGTCCATTTTATTGGCATTGATGATCTTTCCGGGATTAAAAATCTGAAGTGGGTCGAAAGCATTCTTAATTCTACCAAACAGCTCATACAGCGAATTCCCTACCATGATTGGGATAAACTCGGATCTTACGATTCCGTCGCCATGTTCTCCGGAAAAAGATCCTCTATATTTTTTTACCAAATGAGCTACATCTGTAGTAATCTTCCTGAAATATTCTACCCCTGCATTGTCTTTTAGATTAAGGATAGGCCGTAAATGAAGCTCTCCTGCGCCTGCATGGGCATAATACACCGCACTTTGGTTATAATCGCTCATAAGCTTTGTAAACTCACCTATATAATTCGGTAAGTCACTTAGCGCGACTGCTGTATCTTCAATGCAGGCAACGGCTTTTTTATCGCCTATCATATTCCCCAATAAGCCTAAACCCGCCTTACGTAGTTCCATTGCCATGTCAATTTCGGCATCTTTTAAAACAGGAAGACTGTAGCTATGTCCCGACTTTTGTAATGATTTAAGTAAATCTGTGGTCTGTTGTTGTAGATCTTCAGCCGAATCTGACTTCAATTCTAACAATAGCAGTGCTTTCGGACTTCCTTCTACGAAAAAGCGATACGATTCGTACTTCTTATTCTTTTTAGTACAATCTAGAATTACATCGTCTATCATTTCGCAGGTGTGCAAATTATGTTGCATTGCAATACTAACGTCATTCAGACAGGATTCTAATGTATTGTAATGAGCCACTACCATTGCCGTGAGCGGAGGCGGTAGCAAATCAAGTTGCAAGGTGATTTCGGTAGAAAAAGCCAGGGTGCCTTCGCTTCCACAGAGCAAAGAACATACATTGATAGAAGCTTCAGAAGTACCGAAAACTGAATTATCAAGTAAACTATCCACCGCATAGCCCGTATTTCTACGATGAATTTCGGGCTTTGGAAATTCATCTTCAATCGCCTGTTGTATGGTTTCCGAAGATAACTCAGCGAAAAGCGTTTTATAAATCTTCCCTTCCAGAGAATTGAGTTTCATTTTATTTTTAAAATCTTCTTCGGAAAGTGAATCGAATATAACCTCTTCCCCATCAGACAGTAATGTTTTGAGTTTTAAAACCTTGTCACGCGTTACGCCGTATTGGATTGAAGTCGTACCACTGGAGTTGTTACCAACCATTCCCCCAATCATACAACGATTGGATGTCGAAGTGTTTGGACCGAAAAAAAGTCCGTGGGGCTCCAAGTATGCGTTTAATTCATCTCTAATCACTCCGGGCTGAACCGTAACGGTTCGATTATTTAGATCTAAAGAGAGTATTTTATTTAAGTATTTGGAAACATCAACAATAATACCAGCGCCAACACATTGTCCGGCTAGAGATGTTCCTGCTGTTCTGGGAACAAGCGAAGTACCATGCTCTGAAGCAAATTTAATAAGTTGTTTAATTCCAATTTCTGACAACGGATATGCTACCGCTAATGGAATTTTTCGATATACAGAAGCATCGGTCGCATATAATGTTTTATGCAACTTGTCTATATGAAAATCACCGTCGAAAATTTCCTTAAACTGAAGTAGTTTCTCTTTCATTTGAACTCCACAAAAGTACAAAACGTTAACAAAACATTCTTACAAAATTAAGAATCTTGGCAGGCTATTAACATCAAGGGATTCTGTAGTAAGCTATCTTTGGTTTCCTAATTTATAAACAAATAACAAACTATGAAAAATCGATTTTTATTATTGCTTGTGATTTCAGTTTTTGCGTCAGAGATGTATGCGCAGGAAATTTCAAAAAATGCGATTGGGGTAAGATTTGGGGATAGTAGAGGTTTTGGTGTTGAAGCGAATTATCAACGGGCTGTAGGAACTAACAACAATCGGATTGAACTTGGGTTGGCGACTCGAAGTGGTAAGAAAACAGATGCCATTAAACTAACAGGGCTTTATGAGTGGGTTTGGAATATTGACGGGGGTCTAAATTGGTATGCTGGCCCGGGTGTAGGTGTTGGACAGGTTATTTATGACGACAAACATTTTAACGATCGTTCTGCTGAAGTATATGGATATGCCACTGGAACTGTAGGATTGGAGTATGATTTTGACTTTCCTCTTCTTGTTTCATTTGATCTAAGGCCGGAAGCTAATTTTGGAAGATACGTTGACGACGTGAATCTGAATATTGGTATTGCTGCGCGCTATCAGTTTTAAAACACTATATTAATTCTCAATTAAAGAAAATGCCTTCTCGTTATATATGAGGAGGCATTTTCTATTAATGCAATACTTTTATTCTGGATTAAAACGCAGAAAGTAATATAAAGAAATTAGCAATGAACGCTATTTCTCGCGTGTTCGTAGACTTCTTCATACATTGGTACAATCTTGTCTGTGTCGAAATTTCTGGATTCATCTTTAGCTTGTTCTTTAAACATCGCTAATGTTTCCTGATTTTGCAGAATTTTTAAAGCATTTGCAGCCATATCGTTGACATCACCTACATTACTTAAGAAACCACTTATTCCTTGTTTATTTACTTCGGAAAGACCTCCTGCATTGCTTGATATAACCGGAACGCCACATGCCATTGCTTCTAATGCTGCCAATCCGAAGCTCTCTTTTTCCGAAGGAAGAAGGAATAAATCACTAAAACACAAAATCTTATCAATCTCGTTGCTATTACCAAGGAACAGTACTTTGTTTTCAATGCCTTTAGATCTACAAAGTGCTTCTGCTTTCTCTTTTTCCGGACCTTCACCTACCATTAGCAATTTCGCAGGCATCTCTTTTTGGATGCGATCAAAAATCTCAACCACATCCATTATACGTTTAACTGGTCTCAAGTTGCTAATATGAGTAATTATACGTTCTTCCTTAGTTGCCATTAGATCCCTTTGGCACTCGGTATAAGGATTTGCATGCTTCTCAATATCTATAAAATTTGGAACTACAAATATTTCCTTCTCAATATCGAAAAGACGTAGGGTATCATCTTTTAAGCTTTGGGAAACAGAAGTAACCACATCGCTATTGTTAATACTGAAAGTAACCGCAGGTTTGTAAAAAGGATGACTTCCTACCAAGGTGATATCTGTACCATGCAAGGTAGTTACCATTGGAATGTGAATGTTTTCTGAAGCCAGCATTTGTTTAGCCATATAACCGGCATATGCATGAGGAATTGCGTAATGAACATGAAGCAATTCTATTTTATGAAGCTTCACCATATCGACCAACTTACTTGATAGTGCTAATTCGTACGGCTGATAATGAAATAACGGATAATCCGGTACCGAAACTTCATGAAAGTGGATATTATGCGAAAATAAGTCTAAGCGAACAGGCTGTTTATAGGTTATAAAGTGAACTTCATGACCTCGATTTGACAAAGCAATTCCTAGTTCGGTAGCTACAACACCACTTCCTCCAAATGTAGGATAACAAACAATGGCTATTTTCATCTATTTTAATTAGTTTAAAGTATTAATTGCTTCATAGATCGCCTCTTGTATATTCGATCTAAGATTACTGCCAATAATTTTTCGGTTATCGGCAGAAGGATAGGTTCGGTTCGACAAAAAGACATATACTAACTCCTGCTCCGGATCTGCCCAGGTAAAAGTTCCTGTAAAACCACTGTGCCCAAAGCTAGTCATTGAGACACAACCGCAAGTCGGACCCGATTCTCCTAATTGAGGTTTGTCGAATCCTACGCCTCTCCTTACATTATCTTCACAATAATAACATGTATTGAATGCCTGCATGGTTTCAGGACTGAAATATCGTGTACCACCATAAAATCCGTCCCATAAATACAACTGCATAATTTTAGCTACGTCATTTGCATTACTGAAAATACCTGCATGACCTCCTACTCCGCCCATCATGGCAGCACCTTGATCGTGGACGTAACCGTGTACCTTTTGCATTCTGAAATAATTGTCTTCTTCAGTTGGAACAATATCCACTTTCGAAAATTTCGATAAGGGCAAATAAGTCGTATAATTAGCTCCAAGGGATTGGTAAAGGTGTGTCTGTATTAATTCATCAAGAGGTGTTCCGTAGAATTCCTCAAGATATTTTTTCATAATATAATATGGTAGGTCAGAATATTTATAACTCAAACGGCTGCGTAATTCACTCACTCTTATCTGTTCGTAGATACTATCTTTGTAATCCTTCCTTAAATATAAATCATCGGCTACTTTAATATTGAAATCACTGTTGGACTTCTCTGAGTAATACTTAGAAGCTGGTCTTTTGGTAACCGAATCGATAGTTGCTGAATAAAACGGAATCCATGCCTTCAATCGTGCGTAATGAGATAACATATCTCTTAAGGTAATGTGTGCTTTATTCGAGTTTTTATATTCTGGCAATAATTCACCCAATTGCGAATCCATTGTGATAATATCTCTATCAAATAATTCCATGACTAATGGAGTAGTCGATAGAATCTTAGTTAGTGATGCGACATCGTATAGGTCATTATCTTTTACACTATTTTTTCGATTTTGAGTATGGTACCCAAAATTCTTGCTATAAATTACTTTTCCTTTTCTGGCTACGAGAATCTGAGCCCCGGGCATCATATTTCCCCATAAACCAACTCTCGCCAGCGAATCTATTTTTTTCAATCGATACGTACTCATTCCGACGCTTTCCGGCGATCCGTACTGCAATCGTTTTAAGTTTTCTGTATCAACTCCTGTCCCTACTGGAAAATCCTCTCCCAAAGAAACCGGCAACCTTCCTTTCGCGCTACGTGCTCCAAAAATAAGTTGTGCTGAAAGCTCCTGAGAAACTTTACTATTCTGATACGATATAATAATCCCTTCAAAATTAGTAGTGGTTTTTAGGTCTAGCATCGCATATGGTCTCGCAAACACATCAAGAATAACCTTGTTCAATCTGGCTATTTCATATAACCATACTAGTTCTTTTTCTGTAAATTCATAATCTTTCCATGGGCCTTCATTTGATTTATGAAAACCAATAATGACGTAATCGTAAAATTTCAGCTTCTGAATATAATCATCCAGACTATTGGCTTTTACCCAATCGACCTTAGTATATTTTTGTAATTGATCCAGGAAATCGGCACCGGAATCATTTCCGAAGTTAACATAGGCAAACTTATTATCTTTTAAATCTCTAAGCGGAAGCAACTCTTCCTCGTTCTTAATTACTGTAAGCGCATTTTCCATCACCTCTTCATACAAAACGTCATCATAAACACTATTGAGGTCCTGAACCACAAAGGCAGGATTCACAGGTATATATTTGTTTAAGCCCACTTTGTACTTGGCAAAGAGTATTTTCTTGACTGAATGAAGCAAACGCTCCTCCGTAATTACACCTTCACGATATGCGTTTACCATAAGTGCATGCGCTTTAGGAATGTCTTCAGAAATCAATAACACATCGTTACCAGCAAGAAAAGCTGCGAGATCAATTCCGCCGGGTTCTTTGTAATCTGATGCGCCTTTCATATTCAGTGCATCTGTAAAAACCAGACCATTAAAACCAAGTTTTCCCTTTAATAAGTTGGTAACTATATTTTCTGAAAGAGATGAAGGGAAGTTATGGCGATCCTCTAATGAAGGTACATTGAGGTGTGCTACCATAACGCTGCTTAATCCTTCTCGAATTAGACGTTTATAGGGATAAAGCTCTATGCTGTCAATTCGCGCTTTAGAAAAATTTATCGTTGGTAATGTTTTATGTGAATCCTGATCTGTATCACCGTGTCCCGGAAAATGCTTAGCATTCGCAAGAACACCAACGCTTTGTAGACCTTTCATAAAGGCGAGTGATTTTTCGGCTACATTATATTTATCTTCCCCAAAGGAGCGATTTCCTATAATTGGATTTGCTGGATTCGTATTTATATCGACTACAGGTGCAAAGTTGATGTTCATACCCATTCTTCGGGTTTGCTCACCAATGCGACGCCCTACTTTTTCCACGATCTTATTATCGGTGATGGCGCCCAGAGTCATATTCCATGGGTAAGCATAGGTAGAATCTAATCGCATTGCCAAGCCCCATTCGGCATCCATTGCCATTAACATTGGGATGTTCGAAAGCTCTTGGTATTCATTATTTAGTTTGATCTGTTGTTTCGGACCGCCTTTAGAAAAGATTAATCCGCCAATATATTGGTTTGCAATAAGATCCTTTATTTGATCAGTTTTCTTTTTGGAATCGCTCGAAAAAATTACCGGCATGAATAATTGTCCAACCTTTTCCTGCAGCGACATATTACCGTAGATACTATCTACCCATTTTTGTTGTCGGGCAAGATCATGTTCTACTATAAGTGGATTTAACTGTTGTGATAAAGAGGTAGCGCATACCACCATAAAACACAAGCTTACAACAATTCTATACATACAATGAAAAATCTAAACTAAGATAAAAACCTATTATGCCAGCTTTCTTTAGCTGGTACTTCCCAATTTTCTAAATATTCTGACTTTGTATTGATCAGATTATTAAAAACTACGGTATTGGGTGATACGGATCGAGCTTTAGCCATTTTACGGAAATCTGATAGAGATTTGTGCGCAATAAACTCCCCATTATAAAAAGTCACGTTCATTTTATCTAACAAATCAACTTCCAATTCCTTCTCTAAAGATTGAATAAACCGCACGGATGCGTCTATGCTGCAGCCAGATGCCGAAGCATTAGCCTGATTAAGACCTAAAACGATGAATCGGTTATATTTTATCTCGAAACCAGCTTCAAGATCCGAACCATGGGCAGTCCATTTTTCGAGGAATACTTCCGTTTTTGGCGTTATGGCAGCAACTTCTTCATCAGATAATTTTCGATTGCACTGATACACCCATATACGGGAATCATCAGGTAATTTTTCAAACTCTATTAGCATTTTTTTTTGTTTTTGCAGAAAATTGGTTTCAATACAATGAAGAGCACCAAATATTAGACCATAATGTGTCTAATTTTCACTTCCTCAATTAAATTATGCAGAACTTATTATAGAAGTTAAAGATCAGAAGCATTTGCGATCATTTCGGCTATGTCCATAACCGTAACATCTGCCTCCTTGTCTTTTCCTTTAACGCCATCGGTAAGCATGGTATTGCAAAACGGACAACCTGCAGCAATGATTTCAGGTTTGGTTTCTAAGGCTTCTTCAGTACGTTCTATATTAATGTCTTTATTTCCAGGTTCCGGTTCTTTAAACATCTGAGCTCCTCCAGCTCCGCAACAGAGTCCGCGGGTTTTACATCGCTTCATCTCCACCAATTCAACTTCCAGTTTTTGAAGTAATTCGCGAGGTGCTTCATATTCGCCATTAGCTCTACCCAAATAACATGGGTCGTGAAACGTAATGCGTTTTCCTTTAAATTTTCCGCCTTCCACTTTTAAACGCCCTTCAGAAAGAAGAGACTTTAAAAATTGTGTATGATGCATTACTTCGTAATTACCACCTAATTCCGGGTATTCATTTTTGATGGTGTTAAAACAATGAGGACATGCCGTAACAATCTTTTTTACTTCATAGGCATTCATGACTTCTATATTCCCCATGGCTTGCATTTGAAATAAGAACTCATTACCTGCACGCTTCGCCGGATCACCAGTACAACTTTCTTCGGTACCAAGAACCGCAAAATCAACCTTAGCATTATTCAATAATTTAACAAAAGCCTTGGTTATTTTTTTCGCCCTATCGTCAAAACTACCCGCACATCCAACCCAGAACAACACTTCAGGTTGTTTACCTTCTGCCATATACTCGGCCATTGTGGGAACTTTTATTGTCTCACTCATAAGTCTTATTGTTAATCTTTAAACACCTGAATGGTTACTTTTTTGTCTACTAGATCAGTAAATTTCCCTTTATAACGAGTGGCTTTAACCAAGTGATTATCCACCCAATGGTAATTACCACCTCTTGGTTTCCCCATTAACATCGAATGGAATTTAAATCCGTGTTCGTTTAACCAATTCTCTGTCACTTCACGATGTGCTTCCGTTCTCGAAGTAAAAAAGCAGATAATATGACCCTCATCATACCATTTGTTCAATGTTTTTAAGGCATCCGGAAACGGTTTACAAGTTGCCATTCGTTCAGGCTCCTCATTTGGAATGTCTTCAGTAATTGTCCCGTCAATATCGATTAGATAATTTTTTACACCCTTTGGTAATACCGGACTTACATGCTCTCCTTTTTCTACTTTTTCGTGTAAAAATTTCTCCACTTCTTCTTTTTCCATTCTATATTTAACTTTAATGTACTGATAATTTTATGTCGTATAACTAAACCTCATTTTTCCAATTTAAACGATCCATCTGATTAAATGGCCAAGGCGCTCCATTGTTCTCTATATTTGTCATAGTGACGTTTAGTTCATTAGGCGCGGCAGACTGCTCCATCACCAGATATTGACGCATTTCCATAATAATTGAAAGTGGGTCTATGCTTACCGGACAAGCTTCTACACAGGCATTACAAGAAGTACATGCCCATAACTCTTCTCTGGTAATATAATCGTCTAATAATTGTTTTCCATCGGGTTTAAATTCGCCATTAGTGTCAATATTCTTACCAACTTCTTCAAGACGGTCTCTGGTGTCCATCATGATCTTACGTGGCGACAATTTTTTTCCAGTAATATTTGCAGGACATTCACTTGTACAACGCCCACATTCGGTACAGGTATATGCATTTAGTAATTGAATCTGATTCAAATCCATAACATCACTCGCACCAAACTTAGCGGGAGCTTCTGCGCCTTCAGCCGGAGCAGCATAAGGATCTGCAGATGGGTCCATCATCAATTTTACCTCATTGGTAACCGCTTCGTTATTTTTAAATTTTCCTTTTGGCTCCACTCTTCCGAAGTAAACATTCGGAAAAGCCAACATTATATGTAAATGCTTAGAGAAATACAAATAGTTAAGGAATATGAGAATCCCAATAATATGCAACCACCAGGCGGTTCGCTCTATGAAAATAAGTGTTGCTTCGGAAAAATTTTCGAATATAGGAGCTAACAATCCACTAATAGGAAACATCCCGGCTTTAGTATAATGCGCTGAGCCCAAATTCTGAAGCTGTAGATCTGCCCCGTTCATGGTGAGAAATAATACCATAAGTACCATTTCAAAATAAAGGATGTAGTTGGCATCATTCTTTGGCCAGCCTTTCATTTCAGGGTTCCAAAAACGTTTAATCTTTTGAATATTTCTTCTTGTCCAGAATACTATTACACCCACTAATACTAAAAACGCCAGGATTTCAAAAGTTGCAATTAGCACATCATACATGGCTCCAAGAGGTGCGAAAATTCGGTGAGTACCCAGAATCCCGTCAATAATAATTTCCAGAACTTCAATGTTGATAATGATAAATCCAACGTATACAATAATGTGTAGCAATCCGGAAATTGGGCGTTTCACCATTTTAGACTGCCCCATAGCTATGCGAACCACATTTCCCCAACGTTCTCCCTTACGATCGGAAGCGTCGAAATCGGTCCCGAGTTTAATATTGCGAATAACCTTACGGATATTCATCGTAAAATAGCCAATTCCGGCTGCTAATAGTATTAGAAACAGTATATTAGGAATGTATTGCATATTTTATTTATTGGGATCTTCGGGCGATACGTATTCTGTGCCTTTTTTTCCGAAGACAGAAATATGTACATATCGCTTAGGATTCAATTTCAGGTCCTGGAGAAGTTCTTCCAACTGTTTTGAAGCCCCTTCCAAATTATTATAAAGCTGATCGTCTTTAAGTAGTTTACCAACAGTTCCATTTCCATTTTCAAGTCCGGCGACTATGGCATCAAATCGTGAAACTACATTTTGAAGATCGGTCACTAATCTTCCTGTTTCCAACTGTGATAACGAATCGGAAAGCTTTACAAAATTTGCCGACATATCATCCAAATTTGTAAAAGTTCTGTCCAGCTTGTCTGTGTTTGTTGCGAGTAAGGTATTTAATTGTGAAGAAGCACCTTTAAAAGAGCTCATGGTAGCATTGAAGTTCTTGATAGATTCTCTCAAGTTTATCCTCGTCTCTTCATCAATGATATCGGTAACACTTAGTAATAAAGTATCGATAACACCAAGAGTCCTATTCACCTTCTTTTCAAGCGGGCCTAGCGCCTTTGTCACTGCATCAAGCATTCCACCTTCGATGGTTCCTTTTAATGTGTCACCCGACTTAGCAATATCGGAAGAATCATACTCTGGATAGACTCCCAAAGATTTACCACCAATAAGTCCACTACTATATATTCTTACTATGCTGTTTCTGGAAAACACAAAGTCGTCGTCCATTGTAAATTTCACTACCAATCCACCAGCTTTATTGGCAAATGAAATGTCGTTTACTTTTCCAACGGTGTAACCATTTATAGTAACTGGCGCAGATTTTGCCAAGCCTTCTACATTCTGATACTTTACATAAAAAACTCTGCTATCTGTTAAAAGGTTAGTGCCTTTTAAAAAACTATAACCAAAAATAAACAGGAGAATAGCGCCAATGGCAAGAATTCCGGTTTTTACTTCTTTTGAAAACTTCAAAGGGTATATTTTAAGATGATCACAAATTTAGAAATAAATATAGAAAATCTTTCTTTATTTACCCCCTATTTCAAGACATCTGACAGTTTTAATTTCTGCCCATTTTTAAAGGCAACTATATAACAAGAGGTATAACCTTTTTCTTGTGCGAAAGTCTTCATTAATTGAATTTTATTGTAATCGGAGGTTTCGCCATAATAATATTTATAAAGCCCGTTTTCCTCAGACCTACTTATTTCTTTAAGTCCTTTGAAGTTGTTGGCTTCAGGCTTTAACTTTTTACTACTTGCAGCTAGTTGAACCTTGAACGTCACATCCTTATAAATTTTAGTTTCTGCCTTTTCAATGGCATTATCCAATTCATCCTGTGTTATTTCAGGGTTTTGTGTAGCGTGTGTTGCTAACAATATATTCTCTTTGTAGCTCGCAATAGCATTGGCGATGGAGATTGCCATTTCATTCTGTCCTTTTGAGGAATTTAAATAAGCACCTTCAGTTTTATTTGTAAGAAATCCCGTCTCAATAAGGACGCTTGGCATATAACTTTGGTGTAACACTATAAAACCAGCTTGTTTTACGCTACGATCCTTTCGGTGCAGCTTATTGATAAAATTATTTTGAATCAAACTTGCTAACATGATACTCTGGTCAAGATATTCTTCCTGCATTAAAGTAAGTCCGATAAACGACTCCGGAGAATTGGGATCGTATCCTGCATAATTTTCCATATAGTTGTCTTCAAGAAGAATCACTTCATTTTCTTTCTTTGCCACCTCCATATTACGCTTATTCGCATGCAGACCTAAAACAAAAGTACCTGCTCCATAGGCCTGAGAAGTATGAGAATCGCAATGAACTGACACAAAAAGATCGGCATCTGCCCGATTAGCAATAGCGCCACGTTCAAATAATTCGACAAATACATCGGTCTTACGAGTGTAAATTACCTTTATACCCGGAGTCTTTTCGAGGATTGCTCCAACTTTTAAAACTATATTCAATGCTATATCAGCCTCCTTATAACCATTTCCCCTATTCCCTGGATCGTGACCTCCATGTCCTGCATCCAAAACGACTACAAAAGGTTTTGTGGTATTATTGTCGTGTCCATAAAGGATAACAGATGGAAGAGTTAAAAAAACAAACAATAGAATTAGTAATGATCTCGTTTTCATATAGAATTAACGTAAGTTGAAAGTTGATATTTTAAAAATTTGATTTTAAAAAACTAAGCCCAAAAAATATGCTTAATTTTGACGTTTCAAAAACTAAGCCAAACGGACATTTAGTTTTTAAGTTGATAATAACAGCAAAATTGTAAAAACTTTATGAGAGTTCCCAGTGGTATGTTTTTATTTTTACGGAAACAATCAACATTTAAGTTAACTCACTGAGAACTTCAAAAATCTAAGCGCAGCATTGCAAACACTAAGGCAATTTTTTACTGTTTTCCCAATTTTTCTGCTCCTATGCGGTACTGCCTTATATGCACAGGATATCCCGCCTAAAAATGAAGTAAATATCCCTTCCGAAGAACCAAAAGACACTGTAAGTTTTAATCTTAAACCTATTATTTCTGAAAGAAGTGAAGTAAACTTGGATACCATCCGAAGAGATTCAGTAAAGCCCAAAAAAGAATTTCTTACCGATGTAGTTACTTATTATGGAGAAGATTACGTTTATATAGATCAGAAGAAAAGTAAAGTATATATGTATAATAAGGCCTATATCATTTATGAAGATATGCGTATCGATGCCGGGCTTATTATTTTGGATTATGATAAAAATGAAGTGTATGCCAAAGGAATAGACAGTGCCGGAGCTTATTCACAATTGCCTGTCTTTGTCCAAGCTGGAAATACCGTTAAACCCGATTCAATTCGCTTTAATTTCGATACGCAGAAAGCACTTGTTTACAATTCCCGCACCGAACAAAATGGATTTAATGTAATTGCTGAAGTGACTAAAAAAGAAAATGATTCGGTTGTTTTTCTGAAGAACGTAAAGTTTACCACTTCCAAGAATATAGATGATCCCGAATACTATTTTTACACCAGACGGGCGAAATTTGTTCCAAATAAGAAGATTGTCACCGGACTTACCAATATGTATATCGCCGATGTCCCTACTCCTATCGGACTCCCATTTGCATACTTCCCATTAACTGAAGATCGAACTTCCGGATTTATTCTACCTACCATTGGGGAGAACAATAATCGCGGTTTCTTCTTTCAAAATGGAGGATATTATATCGCTTTAAACGATTATATGGATATCTCGTTACTTGGGGATTATTACACAAATGGTAGCTACGGACTTAGAGGAGAGTCGACTTATGTGTTGAAATATAAATTTAGAGGAAATGTTAGTGTGCGCTATGAAAGTCTTATAAATAGTGAACGTGGTTTTCCAGACTTTAGTCAGAGTGCAGTTTATAATATTAGATGGAGCCATGCTCAGGACCAGAAATCGAGTCCGAATTCTCGCTTCTCAGCTTCGGTAAACTTAGGTAGCAGCAAATATTTTCAGGAATCTATCAACCAAACGAATAACGCGAGTGCATTGGTAAATACACTTAGTTCTTCCATTTCATATTCCAAAACATTTGAAGGCGAGCCTCAAGTTAACACGGCTATTTCAGCTACTCACTCACAAAATACCAACACTCAGCAGATTAATATGTCGTTGCCATCGGTTACGACCTCCGTATCGAGAATATTTCCCTTTGCTCCGAAGTCTGGCATAAAGAAAGGAATTATCGATAATATTAACCTTCAGTACGATTTTACTGGTGACAACCGGATAAATACGGTGGATTCGCTCTTTTTTAAGAAAGAGATGTTTGAAAATGCTTTGGTAGGGATGAGACATAGAATTCCTCTGAGTACAAACTTTAAAATATTAAAATATTTGAGTGCTTCCGCAAGTACTGCTTATCAGGAAACATGGACTTTAAAAACATTTGAGCAACGCTATGACGAAACGGCTAACGATGGAGATGGTGGTGTTGTAATAGATACTATTTCAGGCTTCGACAGCTATCGAACCTATAATTTTTCTACAAGTTTGGGAACTACGGTTTACGGTACTTTTAACTTCGGAAGAGATAAAAAGATACAGGCGGTTCGGCATGTTGTACGTCCAAGCATTAGTTATAATATTAACCCGGGTTTTGATCAATATTATGACAATTATACCATCCCTATAGTTTCCGCAGATCCTGAGATTAATGAGGAAGTTATTGAGTACTCCCGCTTTACAGGAACCTTATATGGTGCTCCCGGAAATACCTATTCCAGTAGTATTGGATTGTCACTTAGCAACACACTTGAAGCCAAGGTGAGGGATAAAGATACTACTGCCACCGAAGCAAAAAAGGTTATTCTCTTAAATAACTTGAACTTTGGTACGTCCTATACCCTTTCTAAAGATTCCTTAAAATGGTCTGCTGTTAATTTCAGCGGTAGTATTCCCATTGTCAATAAGCTTGACTTTAATTTTAGTGGAAATCTTGATCCTTATGCCCTTGATAATAATAATAGACAGATTGACAAATTTAATATCGAAAATGGCGGCAGCTTGTTTCGGTTAACAAATGCGAATATTAGTCTTAATTATAGTTTCTCCAGCAAGGATTTTGAAGGTAAAAAGGAAAAAGATCAAATTGATGATGATACCTTTAGAAATGGAGGTCGGAAGGATGATTTGTTTGGACAATCGTCCGATATTTACAGTGGAGATCTTTACGAGGAGGATGACGATAATGAAGATGCCAAATCTCGAGATTGGTATGGTTATGACCTGCCCTGGGATCTAAGATTGGCGTACACAATGACGTATTCTAATTCAGCTCGGCAAAGTGAAATCTCATCTCAATCTTTAATGTTTAGTTCCAATTTGGAATTATCTCCTCGCTGGCAGGTAGGTGTTTCGTCGGGTTACGATTTTAAAAGCAAGGGTGTAACTTTAACTCAACTACGTTTCCAAAGAGATTTGGAGAGTTGGAAATTAAGCTTTAACTGGACGCCGATTGGTAGTATTAATACTGCATGGTATTTCTACGTTGGAATAAAATCGTCCATACTTAGTGATATTAAATACGACAAACGTCGGGAATCTGATAAAAACTTCTAATACAAATTCTATGAAAAAGATCATTAATACTTCTAAAGCCCCGGCACCAATAGGCCCGTATAATCAGGCTGTACTAAAGGGAAATATGCTATATACATCCGGACAGATTGCAATTGATCCGGCGAGTGGTGAATTAAAAATTTCTGATATCTCTTCGGAAACTAAACTCGTAATGGAAAATTTAAAAGCGGTGCTGGCTGAAGCAGGTATGACCTTCGAGAATGTGTTGAAAACTTCGATCTTTATTAGTGATATGAAGAATTTTGCGGCTATAAATGCCGTATATGGCACCTACTTTAATGAAGCTACCGCGCCGGCCAGAGAAACTGTGGAAGTTGCTAATCTTCCAAAGTATGTGAATGTGGAGATTTCTGCTATTGCATCTTTGTGATAAAAAGATGTTAGATGCTGGATGCTAGATGCTGGATGCTAGATGCTGGATGCTAGATGCTAGAGTAAAAAACAATAAATAGAAAAAAGAGGAAAGAAGTTTGAACAAAGTAATCTTTATTCTAACAACGCAGCGATCTTTGATCTATCAGCATAGCTGTATTTTTTCTTCGAATAACTTAGTATTCACTCTTCCTGCTTATTCGCAGTTGTATTAAAATCTACCGGAGCCGTATTATCATCTGGAACAACAGGAAGTTCATCCTCCGATTCTAGCGTAAGTTTTTTATTGAATAGCTTATTCACCAACTCTTTAAAAGTATCAAAATCTACCGAATACGTCATCCCTATACCTTGCTCAAAGATTTGGTCTTCACCAATAAACTGCAGGTCCGCCTGACGATTAAAAAAGTTCATCCGAAGGGATCCATCTTCATTAACTAACCATTGCACTTCAATATCACCCGCTATCGCCGATTCATTGACGCCGCCTACAGGTACTCCCACTTTTCCGTTGATTAGAATTCGTTCATTAATTTGCGTTGAAAGCGTAATTCCTACACGATCTGCGGTTTCGGCATTAGGAGTTTTATCACCTTGAGAATAGTCAAGTCCGACTCGAAATTTACTATCCTGATCTGCAAAAAGTTCATTTACTAGTCCTGAAACTCTTTCTACCAATGTTCCAGAAAATGCATTAGTGCCTTCATAATTGTCGTTTACAAATGACCCTGATGCCAATAAGAATAGGGCTTGTTTCTGAAGTTGTTCTTCATTCTGAAGTTTATATTCTAACTCGCTTCTAACGGTAGAACTCACTCTTGGAAATTCAATTTTAAAATTAAGATCCGGCTGAATGATCTCCCCTGTTAAGTCTACAACAACTTCTACGGGTATTTTACTATTAACCGAAGGATTATCTAATAATATTGATGGATTCGCTGATGTAATATACTTCGCACTAATATCGAGTCGTGCCCGTTCAGGAACACCGTCCCAGTTTATGTTTCCACCGGGTTCCACCTGAATATACTTTTGAATCACGCCACCATACCTGAAATCATAGGTGCCTTGATACACCTGAAAATCTCCCCACATTTGAAATTTACCAAGGGTGTTTATCCGAATCAAGAGTGTTCCTGCTCCCCTACCTTTTAGTGTGGAATTATTAACTTTATCGACTACTACTTCAACTTCAGCCTTGTTATTAATGTCGAGATCAAATTCGAGTTTTAGACCTTTTAAATCTTCAGAAATATAGGTTTCACCACTTATGCGAGCTGCTTTTTCTTTTGGAGATAAGAATTTAATAAAGGAATCATCTCCAATAGATTCGGTGTCACTCAATGGAATTTTAAAGCTTGTACCTTCTTCTGTTGTTGCTTCTACTTCGATGTTTAATTCATCAATAGGTCCGTGGATGTTAGCATTCCCGCTTATAAATGCGGTTCCGTAGTACAAAGCATCCTCATCTGGCTTTGTATCTAGTACCAAAAGTCGCTCTGGAGCAATAATATCGAGATTTAACTGCCAGTTTCCGAAGTTATTATGAGTAGCATAACCGGTAAACTCCCCTTTGGTATTAAAACGAGTATCGGTGATATCTGTAATTCCTACTTCAAATTTATTCTTAGAAACGGTGACTAAAGTATTCTGCTCCAAATCGAAATCGATATTGAGATACGGTACTTTAAGCCCGCTATTTTCCATGTAGAATCTACCGTTTATATCTGGGGATCGATAGTTTCCAGATACTTTTGCATTACCGGAAATTACACCACGAATATCGGTCACAACATCAGCTCCAAACGGACTAAAGGCCTGCATGTTAAAATCATTCAACGTAACGTCCATTTTGATCTTTGGGTTTTTCACAGATACATCAATATCTCCCACCGCATTAATGGATTTTACATTATCGTTTGTCAAGCTTGTATTGATATTGTATCTGGTGAGATCTTCGTTTCCAGTGATTGAAAGATCTAGATTTCCGAAAAGGATGTCATTAATTATTACGTTATCTACTGTAACATTGGAATTAGGATAATAGTTTCCATTCTTCTGAAGAAAGTCCAGTTTTCCGTTAATATTACCTTCTAATCGCAGGCTATCTACTGGAGGCACTAAATTTCCAATATTCACATTATTAAACCGAAGTTTGAGATCTTTATAAGTAGAATCCCGCAATATACCGGCGAATTGGATTACCTCGCGGTTATGATTTAACTCGAGAGAATCAATTCTAATATAATTGAAATTGTCGTCGAATACTACCTTATTTAGGTTGTTGTTCTCTTCATTGAGATACCAAACATTTTCCTTATAAGTAATATCAGATTTCTTAACACCTACCACCGATTTTCCTGAAGGATTAATGGTATGATATAATGAGAGATTAAATAAATCTGCATTCTCTTTGCCACCTTTAAATTCTGAACGAATGAAAAGGGTGTCATTTATGGTTTTGTTTATTAAGCTTAGATCCGTGACATTATAAACCCCGGTATATACTGAATCTACTGAAACGTAGGTGTTATAGAGCGGATTATCATTATCTACTTGTAAGTTCACCTTTCCCAGGTAATTCTTGAAAATCAGAATTTCGGGTGATTTAAAATTAAGTTTGAATTTAGACTTATCGGAAGAAACGGAACCGTTTATTTTTGTGTTTTCACCTAATTTTAATTGCGGCACAAAGAGATCCACAATCTTATTATAAACAACAAATTCGTAATCAATGTACTGATTAACGGTGACTTCATTTGGAACAAAATTGGCATAAATACTTCCAACCCCATTTCTAAAAAGGTCTGGTATATCCTTCACAAGAAATTCACCTTTTATTTTTCCATTAATAATGTCAGGAGAATTTACTTCTATTGTACGAACCGGTCCATTAAAACTGGAAATAATCTTAAAATCATCAAAATAGAAATCATCTCTTTCATTTTGGTAAAATGTTTGTGTCAAACTAATGGTTCCTGCGGCATTATCTATTGTTGTACCATCCATATCCATAACGATTCGTCCAGCAAAAACCGATACGCTATCACGTTTAATGAGATTTAGCTTATTAAGCTCGGCATAGACGACATTAGCTTCAAAATCGTACTGATTAAAATCTTTTGAAACATCAATTAATCCTTTAAAGTCGAGTTTTAGATTAGGATCATCGATAGTGAGATCTCCATTAAAAAGTGGATTCTTCAGATTTCCAGAAACCTGAATTTTTTGATAATTATATCCTTCAAAATTAAAAGAAGATATTTTCCCCTTTATACTCGTATTAACAGTGTTCTGCGTAAATCCTCTACCGTTGAAGTCAAGGTTGGCGGTTGTTTTTCCGAGGGAAATAGTCCCTAAAATCTTTCCTAAGTTAAACTGTTCTAAAATTATATTACCATTATAAACAGCATTGTCAAAATTGCTGATATTGGCCATTTCAAGTACTACTTCGGCATTACCAATTGAACTTCTAATAGCACTATTGGTATTGAGATCTGTTGCTGAAATACTCGTGTTTCCGGAAAATATAAACGTCCCAAGATCCTTTATTTCCTCTGGAAGAACCTGGCCTAACACTCGTGGCATAAATCGTCTTAGGTCATAATAACTGGTCGTAATGCTGTGGTTTTTTATTGAAATGGCGTAAGTATCATTTCCCTTTAAAAGGTTTTTGAAATGAAAATCCCCTAAAATTCTGGTGATTCCAGATTGCATATTAGCATCATTGTAGGTGAAATCATTTAATCTTCCTTCAATCTTACCATTGATATCGATCATTAAGCCCGGCCCAAATTCATGATAAAAGGCATTAATATCATCAGATAAGATCTCTGTGTTTTCCAAATTTGCAGTAATCTCAACGACATTAGCAAAATCACCAAATAATTTCCCGCCATGAAAAAGTGCTATATCACCCTGTATCTTGGAACCTGCAGTTTCCAACAATAGCTCATTTAAGATAATTCCATCCTGATTATAGGTAAAATCACTCTTAAGATTATTAATTATAAAGCCTCTGGCAGCGATAAGCGAGAGTGAATTTATTTGGGCAGTTAGATTAGGTCCCTCTAAGTGGAAACTCTCAGCCGTTAAATTCAAGTCAGTAAGATCGAAGAGATCCGGATCATCCAAGTTTTCATCTACAATTGTAATATGACCGTTATTTAATTCAAGAGCATCAATATCTATAACAAACACATTTCCACTTGGTGGCGCGCCTGTATCGAATTTACTTGAAAAAACAGAAAGATTGTCGTTCGGTTCTCCTTTATAATGCCGGAAATTCAATTTTGCATTGGTGAGTAGCGTACTTCCTAATACAAGTTTATTTTTGAGTATACTGCGAATACCAAGCAACTCGGTCTGTAATTCCTGAGAATATATCAAGGTATCACTATGATGATCTTCAATATAAACTTCCCGAATATCTACCTGACCCTTCCAATTTAAGCCTAGCCGTTGTATATGAATACTAGTTCCATATGTGTCATTAAGATAGGTAGTAACTCTATGTGCTATTTTTGTTTGAACCGAGGGTATCGACAAAATAATAACCAATAGCACGAGTAGCAATACAAGTATTGCGAATGTGCGAAGTATTATTTTCCTAAGTTTTTTGATACGCTATTAAAGTTTTAATTTTACACCCAAATAACATGCCTTTTTTTAAATTGTGAAAGACAAAAACTGCTTTATTTTAGGTATCGAATCATCTTGCGATGATACTGCGGCTGCTGTAATAAACAACGGTACAGTATTATCTAATGTTGTCGCCACTCAAAAAATACACGAGGAATACGGTGGTGTTGTCCCTGAGTTGGCATCCCGTGCCCATCAGCAAAATATTGTTCCTGTGGTCCATCAGGCTCTTCGCATAGCAAATATCGATAAAAAACAGTTAAAAGCCATAGCTTTTACAAGGGGTCCAGGACTCATGGGATCTTTATTGGTAGGCACCTCATTTTCAAAGTCTTTTGCCTTCGGTTTAGGCATTCCGCTTATAGATGTAAATCATATGCAAGCGCATATTTTAGCTCATTTTATCAAAATTGAAGGTCAAACAATGCCTAGCTTTCCATTTTTAGCATTGACGATAAGTGGTGGTCACACGCAGATTGTAAAAGTAACTGACTATTTCAATATGGAAATTCTGGGACAGACAATAGACGATGCTGTAGGTGAAGCCTTCGATAAAAGCGCAAAGATATTAGGTCTACCCTATCCTGGAGGCCCATTATTGGATAAATATGCTCAGCAGGGGAATAAGAAAGCTTTTAAATTTACAAAGCCTAGAGTGAATCCAATGGACTTCAGTTTTAGCGGATTAAAAACGGCAGTCCTTTATTTTATTCAAAGAGAGGTAAAGAACGATCCTGATTTTATTGCGAAGAATATGAAGGACATTTGCGCAAGCATTCAGTTTACCATAGTTGATTATTTGATGGACAAGCTTAAAAACGCCGTAAAACATACAGGTATAAAGGAAATTGCAATTGGTGGTGGAGTTTCAGCTAATAGTGGAATTAGGCAAGCTTTAAAAGAAGCAGAAAAAAAATACGGTTGGAAAACACATATACCCGATTTTGCGTTTTGTACAGATAACGCTGCGATGATTGCTATGGTGGGGGAATTAAAATACAAGTCCGGAGATTTTGCGAGCTTTGATGTTGTTGCAAAAGCAAGAATGAAATTTTAAACTAATCGCTATGAGTAATTATTCCGAAGATATTCTAAGAAGGATACGAATTGCAATAAAACCATGGGAAGCAGAGATAATTGAAAAACGCATGTTTGGTGGCACTTGTTTTTTATATAAAGGTAAAATGTCTGTGGGAGAAACTAAGGAGAGGCTAATGGTTAGAGTGGTTTCTGAAAAAATGGAAAGGGCACTTAATAATCCCGAAGTTCTACCAATGGACTTTACTGGTAAACCGATGAAAGAGTTTATTTTTGTTTCTGAAAAAGGATTTGATACGGAGGAAAAATTACAACAGTGGGTCGAATTGGGTATTGAACATGCTATTCTAAAAAGCTCTTGATTTAACTGAAATTTAAAACCAAACTAATTTTGAATCTATTTTATAACCCAAATATTTCTGAAGGCTCCAAAGAAATCATCTTCAACAAAGAAGAAAGCAGACATATTGGAAAGGTCTTGAGAAAAAATGAAGGAGACGTTTTACATCTAACCGATGGTAAGGGCTTTTTTTATGAAGCGATCCTTGAGAGCGCGAATCCTAAGCAATGCATCGCCCGGATTCTAAACTCAGAAAAACAAAGTCAACTCCCCTATTCACTGCATTTGGCAGTCGCTCCTACTAAACTTAATGATCGTTACGAATGGTTTTTGGAAAAGGTCACCGAAATAGGGATTACCGAAATAACCCCAATAATTTGTGAACATAGCGAACGAAAGTTTATTAAGACCGATCGATACGAAAGAATCATTCAGAGTGCGGCAAAGCAATCTTTAAAAGCATATATGCCAATATTACACCAAGCCGTGAGTTTCAAAGAATTTATGGAGCTTCAGCATTTGGAAACGACAAAATTAATTGCTCATTGTGAGCCCTCAGAAAAGAAAAACCTAAAGGAATTGGTGACAGATGCTACTTCAATATTGATACTAATTGGGCCGGAGGGTGATTTTTCAGAAAATGAAATAGAACAAGCTATAACTAATGGTTTTAAACCAGTTAGCCTTGGAAACAGTAGACTACGCACCGAAACCGCCGCGATTGTAGCTTGTCATAGTGTTTATTTTATGTTAAATAAATAGCGCTTTAACGTAAAATTTTAACACTTAAACGTTAAAATTTAGTAAAAATTTATAATAATTCCTACAATTCGGACTTTTTTTTATTACTTTTGTACACATATTACAAACCTAAATTGCCAAAATTAAAACCCCCAAATTAATGTCAATTTTACTTAAACAGGTTTTAGAGCCTGCAGTTATCTCTAAAGGGCCTTCGGAAAGAAAGCCAATTGTAGTCTTCAATGCCAGAGTCGAAAGTCAATTAAAAAAGACAAAACTCAAAAAGAAAAATTCTTCTACCTTATTTACAGCAGAATGGATGCTTTTTATGGATGAAATGAATAAAGATATGTTCAATAAAATATCTTCATAAATACCTTTACTAATCCTTTTCCTCTTCGTATTTTTGGATGCTATGCGTTTGAAAATATTAATTTTATTGCTTGCTCTTCCATTGAACAGTATATCTGCACAGGAAATCGCATTGCTGCAATATGGTGGCGGCGGTGATTGGTATAGCAACCCTACTTCCCTTAAAAATCTGATTCAATTCTGTAATGACAGAATTCAAACTAGTATTTCTCCTACTCCCCAAACAGTAACACCATCCAGTGTCGATTTATTCGATCATCCTTTTGTTCACATGACTGGTCATGGGAATGTTTTTTTTACTTCGGAAGAAGCGCAAAATTTAAGATCATACCTCTTAAGTGGTGGATTTTTACATATTGATGACAATTATGGGATGGACCAATATCTTCGGAAGGAACTCGTTAAAATATTTCCCGATAAAGAATTAAAAGAGATTCCAATTGATCACCCGCTTTTTAATTATGAATTCGATTTTCCAGAAGGATTACCTAAAATTCATGAGCACGATAATATGCGACCACAGGCATTTGGTCTCTTTGATGAAGGAAGACTCCTTCTACTCTACACCTATCAAAGCGATCTTGGCGACGGCTGGGAAAATTCTGAAGTACATAATGACCCACAAGAAGTAAGACTAAAAGCATTGCGAATGGGTGCAAATATTATTAAGTACGTCTTCGAAAACTAATGTCCATTCAACTTTCTCATAAGCAAACTACGTTTCAA
The DNA here is from genome assembly GCF_003688405.1 of Ulvibacter antarcticus. Lineage (GTDB taxonomy): Bacteria > Bacteroidota > Bacteroidia > Flavobacteriales > Flavobacteriaceae > Ulvibacter > Ulvibacter antarcticus. The sequence goes on along the minus strand of NZ_REFC01000012.1, from coordinate 104,325 downwards.
AAGAAAAAATCTGAAATTATCGTTGTTTGTGATGGCCTAGAGAGCCCTTCAAACGTTGGCGCTTTATTTAGGATATGCGATGCCATGGGAGTTAAAGAAATTATTTTCTGCAATACTGCTGTCAATTTCAATTCTCGAAGATTACACAAAACTTCCAGAAATACACATCAAAATTTTCTCTATTCTAAAAGTGATTCTATAGGCGCTACTATTGAAAGCTTACAGCAAAGAGAATATTACCTAATCGGACTCGAAATCACCGCCAATAGTAAGCCTTTACGGACTTATCATCTGGGTCACGATAAAGTAGCGCTCTTTATCGGTAACGAAGGAGATGGCATTTCCGAAGCGGTTTTACAACAGTTGTCTCAAAATATTCATATTGAAATGTTTGGAGAAAACAGCAGTATGAACGTAATTCAAGCAACGGCAATTGCGTTATTTGCATTAACAAAACTTTGATACATTTAGAAATTGTTTATACTATATTTACTTCATGGATGCAAAGAATATTACGGTTGGAATTTTAAAAGCAATTGCGGTTATCACCGGAATTTTACTTTTATTATGGTTTGTATTTAAAATACAAGCATTAATACTTTATATAGGAATTGCTGCGGTTATTTCATTAATTGGAAGACCAATAGTCAATTTTTTAAAGAGACGAATCAAGTTTTCAAATACTTTAGCGTCCGTTACTACCCTATTAATGGTGATTGCTTCTTTTATTTTATTGCTTTCTATTTTCATTCCCATAATCGTTAAACAGAGTAAAAATATTTCTGAGATCGATTTCGATCTTGTGAAGACGGATCTTAACGAACTAAATATTCAAGCAAGTGACTATCTGGGTGTCGAACAGATTAATATTGTCGAAGCAATTAAAAGAACGGAGTTTGTACAAAACTTTAGTCTCGAAATTATACCTAGTTTTATCGATATCTTTTTTCAGAATATAGGTTCGTTTGCTATTGGTTTGGGATCAGTTTTGTTTATTTCCTTCTTTCTGCTGAAAGATGATCGGTTATTTACAAAAACCGTTGTAGTCTTTGTAGATCCGGGGAGAGAAGAAAGATTCGAGCGGGTCTTGTCGAAAATCAAAGAACTATTATCCCGATATTTCGTAGGGCTAATACTTCAGATTTTAATACTCACTGTATTTTATACAGTGATCCTTGTTATTTTCGGCATAGAAAACCCACTGGCTATCGCTATGATCTGTGCGTTTTTGAATTTAGTGCCTTATTTAGGACCTGTTTTGGGATGGGTTGTTATGATGTTGGTAGTCGTTTCAAACAATCTCGGTGCTGATTTTTCTACGGAACTATTACCTTTATTATCTTATGTCTTTATCGGCTATTGTATCGCTCAGATTTTTGATAATATTATCACGCAACCAGTGATATTTGGAAAAAGCGTGCGATCACATCCATTAGAGATATTTATAGTAATTCTTATTGGCGGATATCTTTTTAGTATCGCCGGAATGATACTGGCAGTACCCACATACACAGCCCTTAAAGTTATCTCTAAAGAGTTTTTTGCCGAATATAAAATCGTAAAACGCCTAACAAAAAACTTATAGTCTTACTTTGAATAATGAATTGTTACATAAAGAAGTTCAGGACTTTATAATAAATTACAAAGCTGATACATCGAAGCTTGCTTTTGCGGGAAGCCCATTTGCGAAAATTAAGGTTCAGGAACTTATACAGCAGATTGAAAGTAGAAGAAAGATAGAGAAGAAACTACCTTTTTGGTTCGAAAAAGCAACTATTATTTACCCTCCTAAATTGAACTTAGAACAGACTTCTTCCGAAGCAACCGCCAAATACAAAGCATCCTTAGTCAATGGAAATAGTATGGCAGATCTTACCGGTGGTTTTGGTATCGATACATTCTATTTTTCTGAAAGATTTGACACCGTTATCCATTACGAACTCAACAAGGAACTTTCAGAAATTGCCGCACACAACTTTTCTGTCCTTGAAAGAAATAATATTGTTTGCAAGTCAGAAGACGGCATGGAAGGATTTTCCGAAGAGAAGCTAAACTTTATTTATGTTGATCCATCGCGCCGTCATAACAGTAAAGGGAAAGTTTTTTTCTTAACGGATTGCGAACCAAATGTTGTTGAAAACTTAGGAAAGCTACGTGATCACTGTGATACTCTTATGATTAAGACGTCCCCCATGTTAGATGTTTCTGCCGGAATTGATGAACTTGGCGCTCCTTCTCAACTTCATATCGTGGCATTAGATAATGAAGTAAAGGAGCTTCTTTGGATCTTTGAGAACAAAAAAGATAGTTCGACTACTGTTTTTACAGTTAATCTTGGGAACGAAAATTCTGAATCTTTTTCTTTTCAGTTAAATTCTGAAGGGAACACTCATTATGGACTACCTCAGCAATATTTATATGAGCCGAACGCTGCGATTATGAAAAGTGGGGCATTTCATCTATTATCTGAAGCATACGGATTAACCAAACTTCATATTAACTCGCATTTGTATACAAGTGAAAATCCTAAATCGTTCCCGGGAAGACGTTTCAAAATTGAAAAATGTATTCCCTATACTAAACAAGAAATGAAATCCGGATCACTTCCGAAGAAAGCAAACATCACAATAAGAAATTTTCCTGAAAGCGTCTCAACAATCCGTGAAAAGTGGAAAATTAAAGACGGTGGTTACGATTACCTGTTTTTTACAACCATAAATAATAATAAAAAAGTGGTCATATATTGTTCAAAACTGTGAAGTTGGTTGAAAATAGAGCGATTTTAGTGAGTAATTAATTAATTTTGAAGTAAATATAGAAAGGTTTAAAAAAGGTAATTTTTTTTTGCGTGATAAGAATTGAAAAGTTACATTTGCACCTCGCTGACCAGCAATGGTTGGACCGCAGATTAAGCGGGAAGTTCATGACTTATTGGAGAGTTGCCAGAGTGGTTAATGGAGCAGTTTGCTAAACTGTCGACGGGTAACTGTCGCGTGGGTTCGAATCCCACACTCTCCGCAATAGTACTTTTACAAAACATTGCAAACACACTATTTTTAGTCTTTATACTATTAAGTCGTCAAAAATGGTGATTGAAAAATTGAATATTACACCACTCGGGGTGTAGCGTAGCCCGGTCATCGCGCCTGCTTTGGGAGCAGGAGGTCGCAGGTTCGAATCCTGCCACCCCGACAATATAATAGGTATTCCCTATTAATGGAGGTTGCAAGTTCTCCCGAATACTCGGGACTGCCACCCCGACAAATAACAAATTATCCGGTCGCATAGCTCAGCTGGATAGAGCACCTGCCTTCTAAGCAGGCGGTCCCAGGTTCGAATCCTGGTGCGATCACATCGAATCCTTACCTTATGGTAGGGATTTTTTGTTTTTACCCTTTTGCGGTCTTAAGCTCCCCCGATGCTTCGGGGCTGGTGCGATCACATCGAATCCTTACCTTATGGTAGGGATTTTTTGTTTTTACCCTTTTGCGGTCTTAGGCTCCCCCGATGCTTCGGGGCAGGTGCGATCACATCGAATCCTTACCTTATGGTAGGGATTTTTTGTTTTTAAGAACTTTGCTCAATCAATAAATTTACCATAACGATATGAAAGCAACTAGAACACTAATTTAAAAAAGGATAATTAGAAATTAAAACAATTCAAAAATATATCCCAAAATTGTGAACAATATTAAAAATACAACGACCGTTCCAACACAGCCACAGCCCATACCGCCTATTTTTTTTGCTCCCCAACCCGCTAATATAACTTGCAATAGTTTTTTCATATAATGAGAATTTAATTCTCCGAAAATTATTCAGAAAACATCAATTGGTTTTAATCCAAAATAATTTAATATAACGCACGCCAGCCATTTTATATTGGCGCTGTTATCTTCTACTAAATTGAAGTATTTCTAACTAAAGATACCTGTTTATTTTAAATGGAAATAATGTTCATGAATAATTTGCATCTTTTTAACAATTTACAAAACCGAAACTTTAATCCTCATGAATTGATATTGAAACTATGGTCCTTTTTACTATCAACTTTGATAAAATCACCCCGAATCCCCTACTATCTATAGGCTTTTGATTAACACATGAAAGCGTACTCAAATTCCAAGCGTATCAAAGCAATCAGTTTTTATTTCGTAACTTTAACTGAACAAGCCAAAAGCACTTAGATATTTTGAAAAGCACATTAGTTATTTTCTTATGTTGCATTACCTCTGTATTGTTCTCACAAAATCAGAAACAATTTTCGTTTAGCCAATTGTCGGTCAATGATGGTCTCTCACAAAATAGTGTTGTAAGTATCGCGCAGGACAGTACTGGTTATTTATGGTTCGCCACTCAGGACGGATTAAATAAATACAACGGGAATGAATTTAAATATTACCCCAAACTCTTTGAAGATATTACCAAAGAGAATTACAGTAAGCTTGGTAAGATCTATATTGATCGTAAAAATGAGATCTATTTAATTACCAAAGACAAAATACTTGAGAAATACGATCCTAAAATAGATAGCTTCAGAAGTATTCCAAAATTTAAGGATCCTAGCGTAATTTATCAGGATTCGCAATTCACCAATTGGGTTGGAACTTATGGTAATGGTCTCTATAGAAGTTCAGAAAGAGACACATTGCAATTGCTTCAAGGATCGGATATCATCAAAGGAATTTTTGCAATTTCAGAATATAATGATAAACTAACTATAGCGGCATCCGGGGCTTTATTTGAGATGGATAAAGATGATTTCAGCTATAAATCAATCACACTCTCAACAGAAAATGAAGATGTAAATTTTAGCAGTCTGGTCGTGGATGGTGAGAATAAATTATGGGTGGGCACTTTTGGTTACGGTCTTTATTATAAAACGAATACCGACACTTCGCTTACTTTATTTAAAGGCTTCGGAAAGGACTATGAGCTCCCTCCAAACCTAAATATTCTGTCACTTTTGATTGATTCTCAGGATAGATTGTGGATAGCAACCTATGGAAATGGTGTCTATTTAATAGATTTCAGAACGAAAAGTATAAACGCTTTCAGAACACAACCAAATAACCCTAGAGCACTTCAATATGATGATATTCTAAGTTCATTCGAAGATTACACCGGCACAGTTTGGTTAGGAACTGATGGAACAGGTCTCAGTTATTTTGACGAACACCTCTCTAAATTCAACACTTTAACAAACGCTTCAACCCCTTCTTCGATTGAAGTTGATGTGGCCAGAGCAATAACCATGGATAGTAAAGGAGTACTTTGGATTGGCACTTCGGGAAAAGGACTTACATCGTTCAACCCAAAAACTGGTTCATTCAAATCATTTAAACACGATGTAAACACTAAAAACAGTATTAGTTCCGATCGGGTAATGAGCCTTTATAATGATCAAAATGGACTTTGGATAGGCTTTCAAGACGAAGGACTTATGATTTATAATCATGGTATTTTTCGAAAATACAACTCCGAATCGCAACCTGCGCTAACTGCAGCTACCATTTGGTGTATTTATAAGGATTCAAAATCACGCTATTGGCTGGGAACAAGAGACGATGGACTCATTCAGTTTGACCCAGTCTCAGGGGTACTGAAACAATATACTTACGACAAACAGAATAAAAGTAGTATCTCAAGTAATAATATTCGTGTTATTACACAGGGAGCTAACAATGAGTTATGGATTGGAACCGAAAACGATGGAATAAATCGTTTTAATATTTCTGAAGAAAGCTTCGAACGTCAAGAAAATCCATTGGTTAAAAATGTCAAGTCCCTTTATTTCGACCGTAATAACTTATGGATAGGCACGAACGGAAAGGGATTAATCCATTTTGATCCTGGAACTAAAAAATATGCACAGTATTCTTTAAAGCAAGGGCTTCCCAACAATGTGATATACGCCATATTACCAGATTCAGATAATAATCTTTGGCTTAGTTCGAATAGAGGAATCACTCGATTCTCTATGTTGGATTCCGAAGACACTAGAGAAATAACTAATTACAGCGATTACGATGGCCTACAGGCTTTAGAATTTAACACCGGAGCATCCTTTCAAGACGAGAACGGCTACCTCTATTTTGGAGGTTTAAACGGCTTAAATTGGTTTAAGCCTTCTTCGCTTTCCCCTAACCCTATCCCACCTAGGACGGTTTTTTCAAAACTTGAAGTCTTTAATGAAGAAGTTGATTACACAAAAAAATCGATCTTTAATTATAAAGAAAACACCTTCACTTTTAGTTATGCAGGGCTTCACTTTTCGCAACCAGAGAGGAATCTTTATAAGTACCAACTTATAAACTATGACGCGGGATGGTCCGAACCAAGTTATGAAAACGCAGCACATTACACCAATTTACCATCTGGTGATTATACATTCACTGTGGTTTCAAGTAACTATGATGGTGCCTGGGATGAAAGTCCAAGTCAGTATAGCTTCACGATAAATCCGCCCTGGTACCTGACATTATGGGCTAAAATCGCCTATTTATTAATCTTTCTAGCGCTGCTTATTGCCATATACAAATACTTAAAATGGCGCTGGCATATGCAAATTCAATTGCAACTGGAACATCGTGAAACAGAACGATTAAAACGTCTAGATGAATTAAAAACGAAATTGTACACCAATATCTCACATGAATTTAGAACACCATTAACTTTAATTTCAGGCCCGGTTCAACAACTTATTTCAAGTAGCCGAATAAATGATAAAGACAAGTCGTCTCTACAAATTATAGAATCTAGTGCCGAGCGTATGTTACGTCTAGTAAATCAGTTGCTCAACTTATCACAGCTTGAAACCGGAGATGTGACTTTGGAGGTTGGTAATCATGATCTAAAAGCTCAAATTGTACAGATTCTTGAAGTTTTTAATCTAAGTGCAAACGAGAAAGGCATCAAAATTAAGGCCGATGTTTTAGTTATCTCAGAAACTTGGTACGATAGAGATGTGCTGGAAAAGATTCTTTTCAACCTTTTATCAAATGCAGTGAAATACTCTCCTGAAAACTCAGTAGTTGGGTTTTCTGCCATCCAAAAAGGGAACGCGCTTGAAATTGAAGTTGAGAATCCTAACGAAGATCTTTCAGAAAGCGATTTCAGAAAACTTTTTACCCGCTTCTTTAAAAAAGATAAAAATTCGGAAGGTGTTGGGATTGGACTTTCGTTGATAAAAGGACTTGTGATGCTTTCAAACGGAACTATAAAAGCCTTCAGAAAAGATCCTTCGAATCTCGTTTTCGCCGTATCACTTCCAGTTTCCAAAAATAGTTATCAGGCAAATTCAATTTCAAAATCTACCTCGATTCCTTTTGATTTTTTAAAGAACGAAAACGGTGATATTTTCGTGAACTCTTCCGAAGAAAAACCCGAAATACTACTGGTAGAGGACAATGACGAAGTGCGGAACTACCTTAAAAGTATTTTTGAAGAAGATTTTGTAATCATACTGGCGAAAGACGGCTTGGATGGTATAAAAAAGGCAATTAAGCATGTGCCAGATTTAATAATAAGTGACATCATGATGCCCAAGAAAAATGGTATCGAACTTTGTTTGACTTTAAAAGAGGATACACGTACTTGTCATATTCCTATAATTATGCTCACTGCAAAAACGGATAAATCTACAGAGTTAAAAAGCCTAAGAAATAAGGCGGACGACTTTATTTCGAAACCGTTCAATGCGGATGTCATATTGCAAAAAGCGTTAAATATGGTGAGTCATATGGCTGAGCTTCGGAAACGCTATAGCCAAAATGTATACTTACGACCCAAAGATATCGCTGTGGTTGATATGGATACCGAATTTTTGGAAGCCGTGCAGCAATTAATCGATACAAGATTTACAGAAACCGATTTTACTTCGGAAGATTTTGCAGCGGCATTGAATATGAGTAGAATGCAATTACATAGAAAGCTGAAAGCGCTCACCGGTTTAAGCACTTCCGAATTTATTAGATCCCAGCGTTTAAAAACTGCGGTAAAGTTATTAGTAGATTCGGATTTAACAGTATCTGAAATAGCATATTCTGTAGGGTTCAACGCACCCTCCTACTTCACTAAATGCTTTAAAGAACTCTATGATTGTAGCCCAACCGAATATGTGAAATCCAATGGATATAAGTAAAGTGAATATTTTCAAATCATTCGGGATATTCTACTCGCAGGTGGTAAATGTTATTGAGTTTCTTCTTTAGTACTTTTTTAATAACCTGTATATCCTTAAAAGTAATATTCGAATTTAAAAATTGACCATGTTCCATCTGATTATCGATAATCTTCTCAACGAAGCTGTCGATTTTTGATGATGTCGGGTCTTTTAAACTCTTACTCGCAGCCTCAACACTATCTGCCATCATTAGTATAGCAGTCTCTTTTGAAAAAGGAATAGGTCCCGGATATGTAAAATCCTCCAAATTTGCCGAACCGTTCATGTCTCTTTCCATTTTATAGAAATAATAGACCAGACTTGTGCCATGATGCGTTCTAATAAAATCTATCACCCTGTCTGGCAGATTATATTTTCTGGCGATTTCAATTCCGAGAATTACGTGATTGATTATTATTTGCGCACTTTCTTTTGGATCTAATTCGGTGTGGGAGTTAATTGAATTTGCCTGATTCTCAGTAAAAAACGTTGGATTGAGCATCTTTCCAATATCATGATAAAGCGCCCCTACTCTAATTAGCATGGCGTTTGCTCCAATTTCATTGGCAGCAGCTTCGGCTAAGTTCGCTACATTGAGTGAGTGGTGAAATGTTCCGGGTGCCTTGTTCGACAATTCTTTTAGTAATTTAGAATTGGTATCACTCAATTCAAGCAATGATACATCCGAAACCAATCCGAAGATCTTTTCATAGAAATAAATAAGCGGGTGGGCGAATAGAGTTGCCAATCCACATAAAATAAAATACCCAAAAGTTTCAGCTTCCAGACTTTGTATATTTCCTTCCTGAATTAAAAAGAATGCAAAATACCCAATAATGTATATCAGTGTAATTTGTCCTACTGAAATAAACAGGTTCGCGCGTTTGTACAATTCTGAAACAGTTAAAATAGTAACAATACCTGCGATAATTTGAAGGAACATATATTCAAAACTATTTGGCACAACAAAACCGAGTAATAAGATCGTCAATACATGTACAAATAGCCCAAGTCGCGGATCGAAAAATGCCTTCAGAATTAAAGGAAGGATACATAATGGTACCACATATACGTATTTCGCGTCTAGTTTTACAACAAAGGTCGTAAGCAAGACCATGAGAAATACGTTGAAAAATATAAAGGTGACCTTATTGTTGTTTTCATAAATCTCGGGTCGATACTTCTTTAAAAAGAGAAAAAGCATTAAAAACACTAGCGATACCAGCAACGAATACCCTATAAGCAACCACAGTAAATTTGATTCACTCCACACCTGTGACTGATATTCCGATTTAAGTGAATTCAGGATTTGAAACTTATCACCTTCAACTACTTCTCCTTTTGCGATAATCCTTCCACCTTTTTCAATTATTCCGCGGTTAGGATTTATTGCTTTTACTTCGGAATCTATTGCCTTTTGTGTAAGATTAGAATTAAAGTCAACATTAGAAACCAGCGTTCTCCCAAGTAGTTTTTGTAATAAGGGATTAATATCTTTTGAAGCAGTTTTACTTATTTCAGCATTAATCTTATTTTTTAAGTTGATCTCTTTAAATAGCTGTGAATAAGCAATCTCTTCAATTCCATTACCTTTTGTTAAGTAAACAATTTTATCGGGAGCATATGGATAGATTTCATTAATAACACCATTGGTATAGACCTCATTTAAGATAGATAAACCTATTCGTTTCGTTTCTGATTTGGAGGTGCTGTACAAACTATCCACATAAACATTATCCAGTAAATCTGAAAAATCAACTCGGCTTTGTGTGGCCTTCTCCGAATTATACTCAAAATAGGGAATTACATTAGCAATACTGTTTTCCTCTTCCTTCTTTATAGTTTCCGCATCTTTTTTGATAGTAAAACTAAAAGGCGCATACAAGTTCTCGTACTGCCAGGGTTTTCCTTTCTGAAAATTATATTTGAACTGGCCTCCCTTCGGAAGCAAATAAATAATTAGAAACGTGGAAATTACAAAAAGAAACACCTTATAGATGAAGGGCTGATTTTTTGTAAATAAGACAAAAAGGTTTTTCATATAATTACTGCCGAAAAGTAAAGGTATAAATAACCATCGATTTATACCGTATCCAACAACTTCAAAGATTGATATTTCAATTTATAATATGTAAATTTGCAACACTTTTTCAGAAGTGATAAGCCTTCCGAAGAACCAAACGAAAATCTATAGGTCATGCTTCTATTTTAAGTGATTAGCAGATCTTTAAAAATAAAATTATCACATGAGCAAAGACGTTGTAATTGTCGCGGCAGCCAGAACGCCGATTGGAAGTTTTATGGGGAGTCTTTCTTCCTTAACTGCAACCCAACTGGGTTCTGCTGCTATAAAAGGAGCATTGGATAAAATTAAACTCGACCCTTCTCTGGTTGAAGAAGTGTTTATGGGAAATGTCGTTCAAGCCGGTGTAGGACAAGCACCAGCAAGACAAGCAGCCTTAGGCGCAGGAATCCCAAATACGGTTCCTTGCACTACAGTTAACAAGGTTTGTGCTTCGGGGATGAAAGCTTTGATGAATGGCGCACAAGCGATCGCTTTAGGTGATGCAGATATTGTTGTTGCTGGAGGAATGGAAAGTATGAGCAATATTCCGCATTATGTACACATGAGAAATGGTGTGAAATTTGGTCCTGCTACCCTAATTGACGGTATGCAAAAAGACGGATTAGTTGATGCATACGATCAAAATGCTATGGGTGTTTGTGCCGATGCATGTGCAACTGAGTATAAATTTAGTAGAGAAGATCAGGATGCATTTGCGATACAATCGTATGAAAGATCTGCAAAAGCATGGAAAGAAGGAAAATTTTCTGAAGAAGTAATTCCGGTTTCTGTACCGCAAAGACGTGGAGAACCTGTAATTGTTTCAGAAGACGAAGAGTTTAAGAACGTGCGTATGGATAAAATTCCTTCGTTACGACCTGCTTTTACTAAAGATGGAACTGTTACTGCCGCCAATGCATCTACAATAAATGACGGTGCAGGCGCTATGGTTTTAATGAGCGCTGAAAAAGCTTCAGAACTAGGACTTACACCTTTGGCTACTATTAAAAGTTATGCTGACGCTGCACATGAGCCGGAATGGTTCACAACGGCGCCATCGAAAGCACTTCCGAAGGCATTAGCAAAAGCAGGCGTCAGTCAGGAGGATATAGAGTACTTTGAATTTAACGAGGCATTCGCTATTGTAGGCTTGGCTAACATGAAGATTCTCGGACTTAATGATAGCAATGTAAATGTAAACGGTGGAGCTGTTTCATTAGGACATCCACTAGGATGTAGTGGTGTTCGTATTGTGATTACCTTGTTAAATGTTTTAAAACAAAACAACGCGAAGCTTGGAGCTGCAGCTATTTGCAATGGCGGTGGCGGTGCTTCTGCCATGGTAATTGAAAGAGCATAACTTACATTAAAACCTTTTCGGTTACCATTCATGGATTACGGTATATGTGAACTTAGTATTGTCCCTTTACGAGCTGAAACTGCCGACAGCAGTGAGCTTGTGAGTCAGATTCTGTATGGTGAGATTTTTAAGATATTAGAAATCAGAGCTAAATGGAGCCGAATACGTTTGGCATTCGATAATTATGAAGGTTGGATTGACAACAAACAATTTAAGAGCATTACAGAAGAGGAATACAAAAAATTACATAAAGACAAGCCTCAGTTATCTTCAGATTTGGTTGATTTTGTAACAGCTTCGGAAAACCAATTGCTTTCAATCTGCTTTGGAAGTAACATAGAGCGCTGTGACTTTTTAAATCACAAATTTGAAGGGAAATCACTCTCGAAGACTTTTCCGAAGGACCATTTAATAGAAACAGCATTATTATACCTAAATACTCCTTATTTATGGGGAGGAAAAACACCATTTGGTATAGATTGTAGTGGTTTTACTCAAATGGTTTACAAACTAAACGGTTATAAGCTTTTACGGGATGCAAGTCAGCAGGCCACTCAGGGAGAAGCACTAAGTTTTATTGAAGAAAGTGAACCCGGAGATCTGGCATTTTTTGATAATGCCGAAGGGGTTATCACTCATGTTGGCATTATTATGAATGACAACTACATTATTCATGCGCATGGAAAAGTACGTATTGATCGCATTGATCATTCAGGAATATTCAACTATGAAGCTAGAACGCATACCCACAAATTAAGAGTGATAAAAAGAATTATATAAACTACTTCGGGCATACTTCAAGGTATAAAGTCTAAATAAACTAAATAAAAAATCCCTTCTTTCGGCATATTGAAAGAAGGGATTCTTATTTTTTTTTTGCAAACGTGAAGACTACTGTCCACCCTCCATTTGCTGTACTATAGCTTTCATCTCTTTATATTTTACGTCTTCACCGGTCTGACTGTAAATATTCATCAACGTTCGAAGGATTTCGATTTTATCAGTTCCTGCATTCACTACAGTCTCAAGGTACGGAAGCGCCTTATGATAAACATTATTACGTTGTTCTTTCAATACATCATATCGTTGATTATCGGCACGGGATGTACCTAGATTATTCATCTCATCAACGATAGCCGTTTCATCTTTTAAAATTAGAGTTGCTATATTGATACGCGCTTTATTATAGGTGTCATCAAGTTCAAGTGCTTTTTCATAGTAGGTCATTGCCTCTTCAAACTCCTTTAATTCGGCACTACTAACTCCCAAATTAAAATACAGTTCAGGATTCTCAGGATCTAATGCTACAACTTCCTTTATAAGTCTTTTATAGTTTACCATGTCTCCCATTTTATAAGCCATATCTGCTTCTGCACGAACCAAAGAAGGGTCGTCGGGGTTTTCACTTCTGGCAACTTTCATGAGTGCTTTTGCTTTCTCTTCATTTCCCTGTTCCAAATAGATCAAGGTCATATTTCGAAGGATTTCACCTCTATCGGATGAAGTTACTCTTGCCTCAGGCTTAATAAATTCACCGCTTTTAAGCATTAGATTTCTTTCCACTTCTGAATTAAAAACTTCCACTTCCCCGCTAATCTTGTTGGTTGCTACCAACTCGGTTTTTATACCCGAATACCCTAAATCATTTAGAATCTCGTAGTATTTCAATGCAGAATCAAAATCCTTATTATTCAAAGCGTTACCCGCCGCATAATAAAGATCTGAAGTATCCTTTTTGCTTATCGTATAACTTGTATACAATTTTTTAGCAGCTCGATCGAAGTTTTTGGTGTTTTGATCTTTAATCGCACTATTCACCAAATTAACTCTTAGGTTTTGAATTCCTTCTTCTACTCTGGAATCAGAATCTCCAGATAATTCCTTCGCTTTTAAAAATGCATCAGCCGCCATTTTCAGCTTATCAATATCATCACCGGCTTTTTGCGATTGTACTTCTCCTTTTAACGTATAAAATTGAACCTGTTGGTTTGTATCGGCCCCGGACATCATAGATTCTGCCATATCCAATTGACTCATTGCCTCGGTGATGTCACCAGATGCAAGAGCCTTTTCAGCTTTTTTCAGTTCCTTTTTTTGTCCGAAAGAAATAGCCGTGACCATAAACAACGCGGCTAAGATTGAATGTTTTTTCATTTTTGTGAGTTTAATTTATTCTTCAGTTTCAGTTTGTGTCTCATCATTATCAATATTAGTGCCATCATCCGAATTATCAATAGTAGTACCATCTTCCGATTCGCCTTCTAATACTTCCAATTCCTCATCATCTGGCATTACCTTGGCAACTGCAGCAATAGAATCATCTCCTCTCACTTTAATAAGTCGTACTCCTTGAGTTGCACGTCCCATAACTCGTAGATCTGCTACAGCCATTCTAATTGCAATTCCGGATTTATTGATGATCATCAAGTCATCCTCATCCGTAACATTCTTTATCGCTACTAATTTACCTGTTTTTTCGGTAACATTAATAGTTTTTACACCTTTACCACCACGATTGGTAATACGATAGTCATCTATGTTAGAGCGCTTTCCATAGCCATTTTCTGATACCACCAGAATATTAGACTCTTTATCGTCTACGGCAATCATCCCTATTACTTCATCATTTTTGTCGGCTAAAGTAATTCCACGAACTCCTGAAGCATTTCTTCCCATAGGTCGTGTTTTACCTTCTTCGAATCGAATGGCTTTACCAGAACGAAGCGCTAACATCACCTGACTGTCACCTGTAGTCAACTTAGCTTCAAGCAATTCGTCATTGTCTTTAATAGTGATTGCATTAATACCATTGGTTCTTGGTCGCGAATACTGCTCTAAAGGCGTCTTTTTAACCTGCCCATTTTTGGTAGCCATAATCACATAATGCTTATTGATGTATTCTTCATCCTTAAGATCCTGAGTACAGATAAATGCTTTTACCTTGTCATCCGGTTCGATGTTTATTAAATTCTGAATAGCCCGTCCCTTGGAAGTTTTACTGCCTTCAGGAATTTCAAATACACGCATCCAGAAACACTTTCCTTTTTGAGTGAAGAACAACATATACTGGTGATTTGTACCAATAAACAGATGTTCTAAGAAATCTTCATTTCGTGTAGCTGTAGCTTTTTGCCCAACTCCTCCTCTATTTTGAGTTTTATATTCTGTTAATGAAGTTCTTTTTATGTATCCAGCATGAGAAATTGTTAGTACCACCTGTTCATCTGCAATAAGATCTGTAATACTCACATCACCCCCTGCATATTCAATCACAGAACGACGCTCATCACCATATTTGCTTCTTATTTCCTCAAGCTCTTCTTTTATAATGGCCATTCGGCGATCTTCTCTCGCAAGAATATCTTCATAATCTTCGATAGTCTTCATCAATTCTTCATACTCTGTACGAAGTTTGTCTTGTTCCAGACCGGTTAATTGACGTAATCGCATTTCAACTATCGCCTTCGCCTGTATTTCTGAAAGATCGAACGCTTTTATTAATGCTTCTCTCGCTTCATCTGCATTGGCTGACCCTCTAATTAAGCGGATAACTTCGTCAATATTATCTGACGCAATTATTAAACCTTCTAATATATGTGCGCGTTCCTTTGCCTTCCGAAGTAAATATTCTGTCCGTCTTACTACTACTTCGTGACGGTGTTCAACAAAATAGTGGATGAGCTGTTTCAGATTTAACATCTGAGGTCGGCCTTTTACCAACGCAATATTATTAACACTAAAACTCGATTGAAGCGCTGTGTATTTAAACAGCATGTTCAATACTATATTAGGAATTGCATCTCTTTTAAGGATGTATACAATTCGCATTCCATTTCTATCACTCTCGTCGCGAATGTTCGAGATTCCTTCAATCTTTTTATCGTTTACAAGATCGGCAGTTTTTTTAATCATGTCTGCCTTATTCACCTGATAAGGAATCTCTGTAACGATTATACATTCTCTTCCTTGAACTTCTTCAAAAGTTGCTTTAGCACGCATAACCACGCGTCCTCTTCCTGTATGAAATGCATCCTTAACCCCTTCATAACCATAAATAACCCCTCCAGTTGGAAAATCGGGTGCTTTTATGTGTTGCATTAATTCATCAATCTCGATATCGTTATTTTCGATATAGGCGATCGTTCCATTAATAACTTCCGTTAGGTTATGCGGTGGCATATTTGTAGCCATCCCAACTGCAATTCCTGATGCTCCGTTTATTAATAGACCGGGAACTCTTGTAGGCAAAACTGTAGGCTCTTGTAGCGTATCATCGAAATTTAGTTGATGATCTACAGTCTCCTTATCAATATCTGCAAGCATATCTTCGGAAATCTTCTGCATACGGGCTTCCGTATAACGCATTGCTGCCGGACTATCACCATCAATCGAACCAAAGTTACCTTGTCCATCGACCAACATATATCGTAAACTCCATTCCTGCGCCATACGCACCATCGCATCATAAACTGAAGTATCTCCATGCGGGTGATACTTTCCTAGTACCTCTCCCACAATTCTGGCAGATTTTTTATGTGCTCCTGTGGCTCTAATTCCAAGTTCATGCATACCGAAAAGAACACGTCTGTGCACAGGCTTCATACCATCTCTAACATCTGGCAAAGCACGTGACACAATGACCGACATCGAATAATCGATATAAGCCGATTTCATTTCATCTTCGATGTTGATAGGGATTACTTTTTCTCCTTCAGCCATAAAATATTTTCTTTAATTATAGGTTATAAAACTAATGAGGCAAGATACACTATTTTGAAGGTTTAGGAAGGTTTTTAGATATGCATTATTCACGAATTTATTAACAAATATCGCCGTGAAAACCGTTAATAACTATCAACAGTTATCCTTTGAAATACGTAAGTTTTTTTGTCCTTTTACTACTATTGTATTAATAAAGGAATAGTTTTTGCCTTTATGTAGGTAATTTTATTAATTTTAGAGGCATAGGAAGAACGTGTATGGATGATAATTTTTCACCTAGAGTAAAAGATGTAATTGCTTATAGTAAGGAGGAAGCTCTGCGCTTAGGCCACGACTTTATTGGTACTGAGCATTTAATGTTAGGCTTATTGAGAGATGGAAATGGCAAAGCAGTTACTATATTAAATGCATTGGATGTGGACCTAAACCATTTGCGCCGTAAGGTGGAAATATTGAGTCCTGCCAATCCGAGCGGTGGTATTGGTGGTAACGACAAAAAGAATTTACATTTAACAAGACAGGCAGAACGAGCGCTGAAGACAACTTTTCTTGAGGCAAAGTTATTTCAAAGCTCTTCTATTAATACTGCTCATTTGTTATTATGTATTCTTCGGAATGAAAACGACCCTACCACAAAACTATTAAACAAAATGAAGGTAGATTATGATGGAGTTAAAGACCAATTTAAACTAATGATTGCAAACGACGAAGATTATATAGACAGCCCTACGTCCGAATCATTTTCGAATGAAGATGACGCAGCGTCTGAAGAAAACGAGAAGGAAAACCTATTCACAAGTGGTGGAACTAAAACCAATAAAAAATCCAAGACTCCGGTTTTGGATAATTTTGGAAGAGATCTTACCGTAATGGCTGAAGAAGGA
Organism: Ulvibacter antarcticus; assembly: GCF_003688405.1. GTDB lineage: Bacteria > Bacteroidota > Bacteroidia > Flavobacteriales > Flavobacteriaceae > Ulvibacter > Ulvibacter antarcticus. Next base: position 87,130 of record NZ_REFC01000012.1, on the reverse strand, counting down.
AAACTCGATCCCGTAGTGGGTCGTGAAAGTGAAATACAAAGAGTTTCACAAATCCTAAGCCGAAGAAAAAAGAACAATCCGTTGCTCATCGGAGAACCTGGAGTAGGAAAATCGGCAATTGCTGAAGGACTAGCGTTACGAATTATTCAACGTAAAGTTTCACGTATATTATATGATAAAAGAGTAGTAACTCTTGATCTTGCAAGTTTGGTCGCAGGTACAAAATATCGTGGTCAGTTCGAGGAACGTATGAAAGCAGTAATGAACGAACTTGAAAAGAATGAAGACATCATCCTTTTCATAGATGAAATTCACACTATAGTTGGTGCCGGTGGAGCTACAGGCTCTCTGGATGCTTCAAATATGTTTAAACCAGCTCTGGCAAGAGGAGAAATTCAATGTATTGGTGCCACTACCTTGGACGAATATCGTCAATATATAGAAAAAGACGGTGCTTTAGAGCGTCGTTTTCAGAAAGTACTAGTAGAACCTACAACTGTTGAGGAAACCATAGAGATTCTTCAGAATATAAAAGATAAATACGAATCACATCACAACGTGACTTATACTGATGCGGCTCTTGTTGCTTGTGTAAAGTTGACGAACCGATATATGACTGAACGATTTTTACCGGACAAGGCTATTGATGCTTTAGATGAAGCAGGATCACGGGTTCATATAACGAACATCAATGTGCCGGAAAAGATTTTAACAATAGAATCTAAACTGGAAGAGGTTCGTGAATTGAAGAATTCGGTTGTTAAAAAACAGAAATACGAAGAGGCTGCCAAGCTAAGAGATGATGAGAAGAATTTAGAAAAGGAACTTGCTACGGCTCAAGAAGCCTGGGAAACCGAATCTAAATTGCATAGAGAAGAGGTGACAGAAGACAATGTGGCCGAAGTGGTCTCAATGATGACTGGTGTTCCTGTGAATAAAATTGCACAGACTGAAAGCAACAAACTTGCAAAGTTGCCGGATAGAATTAAAGGAAAAGTAATTGGGCAAGATGAAGCTGTAGCTAAAGTGGTGAAAGCCATTCAGCGTAACAGAGCTGGATTGAAAGATCCAAATAAACCTATCGGATCATTTATTTTCTTAGGGCAAACGGGTGTTGGTAAAACACAGTTAGCGAAGGTATTAGCGCGTGAATTGTTCGATTCGGACACTGCATTAGTGCGTATCGATATGAGTGAATACATGGAGAAATTTGCTATTTCCAGATTGGTGGGAGCTCCTCCGGGATATGTAGGATATGAAGAAGGTGGTCAACTTACCGAAAAGATAAGAAGAAAGCCATACGCGGTTGTATTATTAGATGAAATTGAAAAGGCGCATCCAGATGTATTTAATATGCTGCTTCAAGTATTAGATGATGGTCATCTTACCGATAGCCTTGGACGTACTATCGATTTTAGAAATACGATTATTATCATGACTTCAAATATTGGAGCAAGAAAATTAAAGGATTTTGGACAAGGTGTTGGTTTCGGAACTTCTGCAAAGGAAAGTCAGGCAGATGCGAATTCTAAAAGTATCATCGAGAATGCATTGAAAAAAGCATTCGCTCCGGAATTTCTGAATCGTGTTGATGACGTGATGGTCTTTAATACTTTAGATAGAGCAGATATTCACAAGATTATCGATATTGAACTGGATCAATTGTTTATGAGAATTAAAGATCTGGGGTATACCTTAAAATTAACTGATAAAGCTAAGGATTTCATAGCCGATAAAGGTTTCGATAAGGACTATGGTGCAAGACCTTTAAAACGAGCTATTCAAAAATATATTGAAGATGCTTTGGCTGAAGAGATTATAAATTCGAACCTTCAGGAAGGTGATGCTATCACGATGGATCTTGATGAAAAGACCAATGAGCTTACCATTAAGATCAAAAAGCAGAAAAAACCGACTGAATCTTAATAGTTTCTTCGGAATAGTTTACAAGAGCATCCTTTTATACAGGATGCTCTTTTTTTATACGATTATTTGAAGGGAATCAAGTGCTTTCCGAAGTGAAAGATATTGGTAGAATCTAAGAAATAGAAATTTAAAACCTTTAAAAATATTGTACATTAGGTGTTTAGAACTTTTCAGAAAAAGTTATTGTTTGAACATTTAATATGATGATGGATAAAAGCGTAATCGAATCAAGAATCAAGGAAGAAATAATAATTACCGAACAAAAAGTAATAGAATACCGAGAACTTACTAAACCCATTTCACCCGAAAATGCAATTGGCAGGGTTTCTAGAATGGACGCTATTAACAATAAAAGTATTAATGACGTTGCCTTTAGAAAAGCAGAATTAAAACTCAACAATTTAAAAGTAGCACTATCAAAAATTGATGATACCGACTTCGGAATTTGTCGAAATTGCAAACAGCCAATTCCTTTAGGAAGACTTCTACTTATGCCACAGGTTGTAAAATGTGTAAACTGCGCTAATTAGTAAGTTAAATCAATCTACCACAACTTTAAAGCTGCGCTTTTGAAAGCGATTGTTATATGCAACCAACAAATAAACACCCGCCTGAAGATTAGAAAAATCTAAGACAAGAGTTGGACTAGCGCTATTACTAATCGATTGCACCCTCCTACCACTTAGATCAAAAATATCTACATATTTAACTTCCGAAGCATTCGACATTAAACCTATCCCTTCTGAAAGAGAGGTTGACACTATAAGGTCACGCAATGGAGCACCAATTTCGGTTAGATCGAGGATAGAAACACATCCGCTAATCGAATCCAGATTAGAGTAAAACAACTCCCCATCTTTAAAAAAGCAACTCAAATTACCTACTTCATTAATATCTGGAAATCCTCCAGGAGCATTGATTAATGACATGGAGCCAACTCCTTCTACCCATACAGCATTGTCTGTGCTAATTGTGTTCGAAAGTGTTGGAGACAAATAGAAATGTCGGTAGTCGTTTCCATCCACTAAAGGTCTAGGTATTATAGAATCGACTTCATAATAACCGGCATCAGTTATAAAAGGACTAATTGGGTTTTTCATATCGATTGAATCCCCTACTTCCATTGAGAAATCGTACAATAAGTACTCTGTATTTCCAGAAGAAGAAGCAAATGTCATAAAGACTTTTCTTTCCGGGACCTGTTCTCGCAACAAAAACGTTCGCGATATATAATGAAATCCGTCAAGAATTTTAAAAGTATTGCCATCGACAATTGTATCACCATCTGTAAAATACTTATCGGTAAGACACCCAAAATTACAGGTAGTAAACTGCCATTCATTTACATTATCCAGTAAGGGTTTGTATGCCTGCGAAAAGAGAGAAGTAGATACTAAAGCTAATATGAATGGGAAAAATTTATACATTGAAAAAAATATTATTTTATAATAATTTAAGTTAAAAAGGATAATATAATCACAAAAATAGAGAAATGATTACGATGTAAAAGAAAATAGTAATAACTTACTGTATAACAAGCGAATATATTTGAACCATCTAACTAACCCCCACGATGACAACAGTTTTACAATTTGAATTTGGTAAAGTCGAAATTTTTGATTTTTATATTGTGACTACAATGAAAGAGGGAATCATTGTGATTCCGGAATACAATAATGAACTTATCAATGTTGCTAATAAATACTTTAAAAATAAGCCTTTTGCCTATATTACTAATAGAGTAAATTCTTATTCGGTCGATCCAAAAATATACATCGAAACGTCAAAAATCAAAAATTTAGTTGCTTTTGCTGTGGTGACAAAAGAAGCGATAAACATGTCTAATGTGGAGGTTGAAAAAATTTTTCTAAAAAAACCATTTCAACAATTTGAAACATTGGATGAAGCAATTTATTGGGCAAAACATATCATCAAAGACACTACTGTTGCTTAATTAAACAATAATTCCTTATCAATATTGAGCGATTGAAGAAACTCAATAGATGCATGAATATCATTTGCCAATATTCTGTCTTCTGTAACAAATGGAGACACTTCTCTAAAAGATGATATAAAGGATTCAACAAAAGGAGACGACTTTAGAGGAGCTCTAAATGCAAGTGCCTGTGAAGAGTTCATTAGCTCGATAGCTAGAATTGTTTCAATATTATCCACAATCCGTAAACATTTTGTCGCTGCATTGGCACCCATACTCACATGATCCTCCTGCCCGTTCGAAGATACTATCGAATCCACAGAAGCAGGCGTTGCCAATTGTTTGTTCTGACTTACAATTCCGGCAGCAGTATACTGAGGAATCATAAATCCACTATTAAGACCTGGATTATTGACAAGAAAGGCCGGAAGATTTCGAAGCCCGGAAACCAATTGATAAGTTCGTCTTTCTGAAATACTACCAAGCTCGGCCATAGCAATACTTAAATAATCAAGTGACAGAGCCAACGGCTGTCCGTGAAAGTTTCCACCCGAAATTATGAGATCCTCCTTAATAAAGATATTTGGATTATCAGTAACCGAGTTCATTTCCGTTTTTAAAGTTCGTCTCACAAAAGCAAGAGTATCTTTGGTGGCACCATGAACCTGAGGAATACATCTAAAAGAATAAGGATCCTGGACATTCACTTTTTCGGAAGCTCCTATTTCACTATCTGTTAAAAACTCTAATACCTGTTCGGCCGTTTTTACCTGACCTCTATGTGGTCGCACCAGATGTACCAAGGAATTAAACGGACTCATATTACAATTAAATGCATCTATGGAAACTGATCCAATTAAATCTGCCAAATAAGATAACTTGAAGCTTTTCAACAAACAATAAACTCCATAAGCACTCATAAATTGAGTCCCATTAAGCAATGCCAGTCCTTCTTTTGCCATCAAAGTAATCGGTTCCCAGTTGTGTTTTTTAAGAATTTTTTCTGAAGACACAATATCATCACCATCATAAACTTTACCCTTCCCAATTAACGGAAGCGATAAATGAGCTAATGGAGCTAAATCTCCTGATGCTCCTAAACTACCTTGTGTGTAAATCACAGGAAGTACATCATTATTGTAAAAATCGATGAGTCGCTGAATTGTCTCAATCTGTACGCCACTATAGCCATAACTCAAAGACTGAATTTTCAGCAAAAGCATCAATTTTATTATAGTTTTAGGTACATATTCTCCAGTTCCACAAGCATGCGACATCACTAAGTTTTCCTGCAATTTGGAAAGGTTTTCCGAAGATATTTTGACATCACAAAGCGAGCCAAATCCAGTGTTTATACCGTATATCGGTGTTTCATTATCTTTAATTTTTGCAGCCAAATACTCCCTAGACTTCTTAACATTCAACAAAGCTTCTTCTGAAAGTTCCAGCTTTTTATCCATCTCAATTATATCAAAAATTGTAGGCAAATCGAGTATGTCAGCGCTTATGTAATGTAATTCCTGCATGCGAAGGGTTGTTTTCGCAAAAGTACCAAATTCTAGTTAAGGTTTTACTAATTTTTATCAACCTAGTGATTATCTTGTATTTTTGTAGTCTTAACTAAACTTGATCATGAAAAAACTACTTTTATTATTAGCTGCTATTTCAATAATAGCGTGTAAAGAAGAGCCTAAAGACTTTGTTACTTTTTCAGGTAAGATTACCAATAAATACGGTGATTCCATCACCATAAGAACACGAGACTTCTCTAAATCCATAGCTTTAAAAGAAGACGGAAGCTTTAAAGACACACTTAAAGTGACACCAGGCATTTATAATTTCTATGATGGAAGAGAATCGACAAATATTTATCTCCAAAACGGATATGATATCTATATGACTCTAGATACTGAAATGTTCGATGAGACAGCGAAATACACTGGAATAGGATCTGAAAACAGTAATTTCTTAGCAGAAAAATCTCTTTTTGAAGAGAAGCAAATGGATAAGAACTTTGATAGTATGACTGAAAAAGAATTAAACACAAGCATGTCGTCTATCAAAACTGAAATAACAGAATTTATAAACGGATCGAAAAATTTAGATACGTTGGTGATAAATCAAAGTTTAAGGGGCGTAGATCCGATGATTGAAGGGACGAAGGGATATTACGCAAGTATTCTTGCAATTAAAAAAGATCTGCCAAAAGGAGCCCCCTCGCCTACTTTTGAAGGTTATGAGAATATAAATGGTTCTAAAACTTCAATGTCCGATCTGAAAGGAAAATTCGCTTATATAGACGTATGGGCAACTTGGTGCGGTCCATGTAAAGCCGAAATTCCTTCCCTAAAAAAACTTGAAAAAGATTATCACGGAAAAAACATTGCCTTTGTAAGCATGTCAATTGACGATGACCGAAGCCACAAAGGATCATGGGAATTAGCAAATGAAAACTGGAAAGCCATGGTAAAAGACAAAAGCCTTGGAGGTATTCAAATCTTTGCACCTGAAGGTTGGAAGTCTAAATTTATCACAGATTATAAAATAAACGGAATTCCACGTTTTATCTTGGTCGATCCTAGTGGAAATATCGTAGATGCCAGCGCACCCAGACCTTCAGACCCGGCACTAAGAGAGATGTTCAATGCTTTTCTATAGAACTCAAGCGGACTTTTATAATGAAGGCTTTACTTTCAAATTGTATTATTTTGATGCATTAAAATAAACTCTTTATATAATTTATTACAAAAAAGCTTCCCACTTCGGAAGCTTTTTTGTTTTCGATCAAATGGTTAAGGAAAGAGTTAATTCATTTTTTCTGAAGCTTGCTATTTCAGAAACCATTTCTAATAATTTTAGTAAAATAGATATAATTTAATGTAACTTTATTAGGACTAACCAAACTATAACCAAGTTATGCCAAACAAGTTAACCAGAGCGGCCAAAGAGAACAAGTTTTTTTGCTTTCTGTTACTAAACATTAAAGTTAATTTCTATAAAAAGCTGTCACTGTTCTTAACAATAATGGTTCTGTCCGGTTGTAGTCAGAGGATTGTTGGTCCTACTCTAAATACTGTAATTCCTGATTATCTTCAAGTAAATGAATTTCAAGTTAAAAATGCATTTATTCTAAAAGATAATGATCAAGCATTCGCTTCAAAAATCGATATCATTCGCAATGCTGACAAAGAGCTTCGGCTTATTTATTACATCTTCGATCTAGACGAATCAACCGCATATATGACCAATGAGATTCTTCAAAAAATAAAGGAGGATAAAGATTTCAGAGTAAAACTGTTAACCGATTATCAATGGAATTACAAGAACTTAGACTTTTTTAGATGGTTAGAAAGTCAGCAACCGCATGGTATTCAGCAAATAGAAATTCGCTTTTACAATCGTCCGGCGATTTCTGTTATAAAATTCGCAGAGTTTATGACTTTAGGGTGTGCTAATGCCAAACAAGGTGCTGAAAGTAATGGATTGGATTGTACTGAAGAAAAACTTAACTATTTGAAGAAGTATGACGGTTTAAGCTTACCTCAAGCAGAAGAGGTAATGAGTATCGAGGCAAAAATATTCTTAGCAGGGTTTTATGCAAAAGACCCTAATGGTATTTTGTTCGGAACGCAACTCGGGTATGGTAGAGACCTTCAAACAATGATGTCTAGTCCCGGTGGTACTCCTAAAATAGATGAAGCCCAAAAACAGACTCTTATGAAAGTAATGAAGTTGTATTGGGATGCAAAAACAGGGAGCACTTCGGAAAAAATTCAGGCTAAAATCCAGCTTTCCATCGCTGGTTTATTCTTCGGAAAAGAACTCAAACCATTTTTAAATGGGCTAGAAACCTTGCTGCCATTTTCACTTAAAGATGCCGATGAAACGGCCTTAATGACCAACCCGGAAATTGCATATATAACAGATTATACCCATCATAAATTTATTCTCGCCGATACAAAGACAGCGCAAGTAGGTGGGAGAAACTGTGCAAACGCCTATCATATGCGACCTAACGAGCTGGAAAAGAAATACATTTTTATGGATACCGATGTTTATTTGGATCTGGAACCAAAAGGGGGTACTCTTTTTAAGAAGACATTCGAAGATTTATGGGGTTTTACAGAGATGGTTGCAACCACTTCAGAAATAGAAAAACACGCTCCTATCGGATTTCTATATATGATTAATCAAGCAAATACCATAGCAGAAACTGAATGCTCGAAAATTGAGGACCAAATTCAACGCCTTGGGTGTTCTGGGCAAGTATTCTATAATTTACTGGATCAAGGCTATTCAGAATTAGTGCAAATAAAGCAAGCGGAATGGGGCGAAAAATTTACATCCTATTTACATAAATATGAAAACGATTATTTAGCAAAAACCATCAATAAGAAAAGCTGGACTCAACTCAACGAATTATTTGATGCAAATAATGGTTTTGTTCAAAATACAACGATCGAAAATGGTTTACATACTACAAATGTAATCCCAATGAAGTCTCAGAATATTTACTATGTTGAAAATGTACCGTACGACCTTAGTACTAAAGGAAGAAATTTACCAAGACAAAGGCACTTTGGCGCTGCTCATGGCGAAGAAATAGAACATGGCAAAATGATTCATAAGGTTTGGGAAGATGCGTTTATAGCCGCCTGCGAAAAAAGTGAAAAGACTCAAGAGCCAGTCGAAGTGATCATTCACCAAGGTTATTTTGCGCCAACTGAAAGCGTTGTACATCAAATGAACATGTTGATGAATGAGAAAATTTGCAAGAATGTGAAACTAAAAATTTACACCAACTCTATAACAACAACAGATCTCACGCCGGTTAATTTTATTGGAAGACGTCAAATGCATGAGTTGTTTCAAAAAAACAAAAATTTCGATTCAGATAAATTTGAGTATTTTGAATACAACAAGGCAGTCCTGGATTCGATCGTAGCTAACAATTTTTTACTGGAAAATGGCGTTAAAGGAACTGGATCCTTTTCTTTGCATTCGAAAGTGATTCTATTTGATGATGATATCTACATTGGATCTTCTAATGCCGAATTCAGAAGTTATATGATGGATACCAATAATGGAATTTTCATCAAGGATGTGCCGGAATTAGTGGCTTCATATAAAAAGATCTTAAAAAATTTAGAAGATAAAAACATTGTTGGGGATGCTAAAAATAGTTTGAAGTTTTCCGACTTATTAGAATTACATCAACAGGAAGTAAAAGACTTTGCCGAGTTACGTGATCGATATGCAATGGATGACAGAAGCTTTCTTAAGAGTCGGAAAGAACAATTGGAGTATACTATTAATCAATTATACGAAATTTTAAATCAGGTATCTGTCGAAATGGAACGCAGTTTGAAGAAGAAAAAACTAGAAGGCCGCTCAAAATTGGATGAGTTGCTTAAAGTCTTCTAGAAAAAACACAACATTTGAGAAAAGCTAACTTTTATAATCATATACTGGTTTCAGTCGTTTTACTGCTCTTTGGTTTTTATAAGGGAGCTTGTCAAGACACTAATGAAAGCTACGATGCACATCAAAATTCGAGTAAGGACTTATTTAACCATCAAGAAATACCAATTGAAGGCTTAGTCGCTAAATACAAGCCTTCAGAAGTATTGGATTATGAAACCGCACGAGAAGTTTTATTCACAGAAATTTATAATGAGAATGATACTATACGCTGTGTTTATTCAAATTACAAATTACCGGTTCTTAAATCTGAAGAGGATCCGATTTCCAAATTATTAAAATTAAATCCGCTCAAAAGCATAATTGCAGAACACTCCTATCCCAAAAGTAAAGGAGCTAAAGATGGAAATGCAAAAAGTGATATGCACCATCTATTTCCGGTGAGACTAGGGGTTAATGTTGCCAGATATAAACATCCTTTTGCGAATATTTCTGATAATGACTGCTTGAGCTGGTATAACGATGTTGACAGATTTCAATCTAAGCCGGTTGGAGACCTTAGTAAATATGCGAAGAAGGCTAAAGAAGCGTTCGAACCACAGGATAATTTTAAAGGAAATGTAGCACGTGCAGTCTTCTATTTTTTTACCATGTATCGGGATGAGGCCATGACTGAGGATGATGCCTTTTTTGAGTTACAGCGGCGAACATTACTCGAATGGCATCAAGAGGATCCTATAGATGCATTGGAACTGGAAAGAACCTATCTTATTGCTACATACCAATCTGAAAAAGTTAATCCGTTCGTGATAGACGAAACACTTGCGTTAAGACTATACGGTTACTAAGACTTCCTTAGCCATTAGATATTCGAATAAAATGTTCTTCGGAAGCGCTTATTCCTTCGGTTCAGATAGTGGCATCGGATCTTGAGCAAATAATTCAATAAATGCGAGTCCAATTCTATCTACAATATCACTTGCCATTACAGCTTCAAAACTAATTTCCTGTGAAGCAATATTGCCGGCACTTCCATGAAGATACACAGCAAATACCGATGCCAATAAAGGATCGTAACCTTGTGACAAAAGTCCTGTAATTAATCCAGTTAACACATCACCACTTCCGGCGGTAGCCATTCCCGGGTTTCCAGTGGTGTTTATATAAATTTTATCTTCAAATACTGTCATGGTGTTCGCACCCTTTACCACCATTACAGCCCCATATTTTTTAGCGAAACTTTTCGTTTTTTTAATGCGGTCGTAATCATTCTTCCATTTTCCGACAAGCCGCTCCAATTCTCCTAAATGAGGTGTTAGTACAGTGTTCTTCGGAAGGAGTTTCAACAAGGATTTATTCTCTGCCAGACAATTTAAACCATCTGCATCTATCACGAGCGGTGATTTTGTCTCTTTCAGAAGCTTCTCCAAAGCGGCAACTGTTTCCTTATTCGTTCCAATCCCCATACCAATACCAATGGCTGAAGGTGTGAAATTTATTTTTATATCGGTAATAAGATCATCTTCTTTGTCGGTAATCACCATGGCTTCAGGAAGGCTACTTTGAATGATTGCATACCCGCATTCAGGGATAAAACAACTTACCAACCCCGCTCCTGCCCTTAATACGCTTTTAGCCGACAAAAACGCTGCCCCTATTTTCCCGTAACTTCCGGCGACGATCAATGCATGGCCATAAGTACCTTTATGATCGTATTTCTGTCGTTGTTTATAAAATCGTTGTGCTTCAGGTTTTTCGATTAGCTGTGCAAGTGGCTCTTGTGAAAGTATAAACTCCTCATCCAAACCTATATTTAAAACTTCAAAATAAGGCACAAACACCCCAGTTTCAGGTAAGAAGAATGCCATTTTAGGCGATTGGAAAGTAAGTGTATGATTCGCTTTTAAAACAGCTTCAACATCATCCATTGGTTCGTTGGCATACAATCCACTTGGGATATCGATAGCTAGTTTAAAAGCTTTCTTGCCGTTTAAATACTGTATAAGTTTTTTAACCCAACCCCCCGGGCATCGATTCAAGCCAATTCCGAAGATAGCGTCGATAATAATATCCTCATCCGCAATATCAGGAAAATCTTCTTCCGAAGTCATTAATAAAGGCCATGATTTCGTGACATTTTTTACCCTATCGTAATTTATTAAAAAATTCTTAGAGCGCTTGTCGCTACAATTCACAACGTACATCGTTACATTATACCCACTTTCAATCAATAAGCGACCCACTGCCAATCCGTCACCACCATTGTTTCCAATCCCACAAAAAATATGAATAGGTACTTGCGCACCTTGCATTCGTTCATGTAACCAGCTAAAAATCTGCGTGGCTGCCCGTTCCATTAATTCAATTGAAGCAATCTCCTGCTTCTCTGTAGTTATTTTATCGGCTTCGTATAATTGCTCTGAACTAAATATTTTCATATTATAATTTAAAAAATGTTGCTGTTTTCTGTAAAAATAATACATTTACAGTACACTCGTATGAAAAGTCGCATCTTAGATATCGCCTCTTACTCTATCTCCTCAAAACTTGGAGGCATTTCTTATTTCACAACATTCTCAACCCCTTTGGGGTAATTCTATAAACATATCACTCTATTTACTTTTCTTTTTCTGAAAGAAGAAAATCGGTTACTTTATTAAATCATTTTTAATTTACACAAAATGAAGGTTTTAAAATTTGGCGGTACATCTGTAGGTACACTTGAAAATATAAAAAAAGTTATGTCGATCATTGAAGACACTTCTAAAAAAGAGGAGGTCATCATTGTAGTTTCAGCCTTCGGAGGCATTACCGATCAACTATTGCAAGCTGGATCATTGGCCGCTTCAAAAGACTCGAATTTTATCCGGATTTTCGACACCATCAAAATGCGACATATTGATGTGGCTTCACAGCTTAATATTCCTGAGACGAAGCTAAAGGAATTGCATGCATATCTCAATCAGCTAGAGGATTTACTAAAGGGTGTTTATTATATTAATGAACTTTCTCCACGTACCACAGACAGGCTTGCTTCATTTGGTGAATTATGTTCTTCTACCATCATTTCCGAAGCACTTAAAGTAAAGAAACTAAAAGTCGAACGCAAAAACGCAATTGATTTAATCGTTACTTTAAAAGGAGGTCTTAAAGGTGCTGTAAACTACTTAATTACGAATTCAAAAATAGTAGATTATTTTTCTACTAAAACAGAACAAATTACTATTGTTCCAGGTTTTGTAGCCACCAATGAAACAGGTGAAACAACAACACTCGGACGAGGAGGTTCCGATTTTTCTGCGGCAATTATTGCTGCGGCTTTGGAGGTCTCTCAATTAGAAATTTGGACAGACGTTAGTGGAATGTTCACCGCCAATCCAAATATGGTGAAACAAGCCCGACCTATTCAAAGTATTTCTTATCAGGAAGCTATGGAGCTCTCGCATTTTGGCGCAAAGGTTCTCTATCCGCCAACTATAGTGCCGGTGATGAAAAAAAACATTCCTATAGCTATTAAAAACACCTTCGCACCAGAAGATGTGGGAACACTTATCACATCAGAAGCTTCGACAAATGGCAACTCCGTAAAAGGATTAAGTAATATTGAAAATATAGCACTGCTTACATTGGAAGGCACTGGAATCGTAGGTATTCCTGGGATTTCGAAGCGTTTATTCGAAACTCTTTCTCAACAACTAATAAATGTAATTCTTATAACACAGGCTTCCAGTGAACACAGTATTTGTATTGGAATTATAAATGATGAAGCCGAAATCGCCAGACTGGCGGTTGATCGGGAATTTGGTAATGAAATTGAGTTGGGTAAAATGAATCCCTTACTTGTTGAAACAGATCTCTCTATCATTGCTTTGGTAGGCGATAAGATGAAAAACCACCAGGGAATTAGCGGAAAGATGTTTAGCAAACTCGGGAAGAACAATATCAATATTCGAGCAATCGCCCAAGGAGCGAGTGAAAAGAACATCTCGGCGGTAATTGCAAAGAAAGATGTCAAAAAAGCATTGAACGTGCTTCACGAGCGGTTTTTTGAAGACCAACGCAAACAAATTAATCTATACATTGCCGGTGTAGGGAATGTAGGGGCTCGCTTACTTGAGCAAATCGCACAACAAAAGCACTATTTAAAAGAGAAATTAAACCTTAACCTTCGAGTAATTGGAATCACCAACTCGCGTACCATGTATTTCGATTCGGATGGGATTTCGCTTAAACACTGGAAGGAGCATCTGGCTGACGGAGAGAAAACCAGCATCGAAGGATTCCATCAAAGAATAATCGATCTTAACAAACGGAATAGTGTTTTTGTAGATGTCACGGCAAATGAATCGGTTGCAAAAAGCTATTCGGAACTTCTAAAAAGTAGTATCGCTGTGGTGGCATGCAACAAGATTGCCTGTTCTTCTGAATACAAACAATACGAAGCTCTTAAAAGTTTATCGAACCAATACAACGCACCATTCTTCTTCGAAACCAACGTAGGTGCGGGATTACCAATTATCGACACCTTGAATAATCTAATGGCTTCAGGAGACGAAATTATCTCTATCAAAGCGGTTTTATCCGGAAGTTTGAATTTCGTCTTCAACAATTTTAAGGAAGGTGATAGTTTCCACGACGTCGTAAAACAAGCACAGGCCGAAGGTTATACAGAACCTGATCCACGAATAGATCTGAGCGGTGTGGATGTGGCACGTAAAATCCTTATTCTGGCTCGTGAAAGTGGGATACAACTCGATTTAAACGATGTGATAAATGAACCTTTCTTGACGATTAAAAATCTAAAAAGTAGTTCGGTTGATCATTTTTATGAAACACTTATTGAAGACGACGCACATTTTCAAAAATTAGTTTCAAATGCTAATGCAAATGGGGCTCAGTTAAAATATGTTGCTCAGTTACACGATGGAAAACTCAAAGTTGGGTTGGAAGAAATTCTGCCTAATCATCCGTTTTTTAATCTGGAGGGGAAAGATAATATTGTACTGTTTTATACTAATCGATATAACGAACAACCCTTAATTATAAAGGGCGCCGGTGCAGGTGGTGATGTTACCGCATCGGGATTATTTTCAGACATTATTAGAATGAGAACCTATTAATATGGAATGTATACGAGTTTTTTCGCCTGCTACAGTCGCTAATGTAAATTGTGGATTTGATGTTCTAGGTTTTGCTCTGGAAGGCATTGGTGATGAAATTTTTCTTCGGAAAGTGCCGCAAAAAGGTATATCTATCACCAAAATAACAGGAGCCGATCTTCCTATGGAAGCTTCCAAAAACGTTGCCGGCGTTGCCGGAATGGCGATGCTGGAATTTCTGAATGCGGATTTCGGATTCGAAATCGAAATTAAGAAAGGAATTCCTATTGGTAGTGGAATCGGCGGAAGCGCTGCAAGTGCGGCTGCAATTGTATTTGGCATCAACCAGTTTTTGGACAAACCTCTATCATTACAACAACTCGCTTATTTTGGTATGAAAGGTGAAGCAATCGCAAGTGGAAATGAACACGCAGATAATGTAGCACCCGCAATATTTGGTGGCTTTACACTTATTCCGGGCTATGATCCTTTTGAAGTCGTTTCTTTACCAGTTCCGGACGATTTATTTGTTACCATCATCCATCCACATATAGAAATTAACACTAAGGACTCTAGAGCAGCCTTACCTAAAATGGTGCCTTTACAAGATGCAATAAAACAAAGTGGAAATTTGGCAGGACTCATTTCTGGGCTTTACACATCTAATTACGAACTTATTAAACGTAGTCTCATAGATGTCTTAATAGAACCACATCGAAAACCGTTGATTCCTTTATTTGATAATGCTAAAAAAGTCGCGTTAGAAGCGAAAGCACTCGGATTTGGAATTGGTGGCTCAGGACCCTCTATGTTTGCATTAAGCAAAGGTGAAAAAACTGCAACCTCAATTGAAGCTGCATTGATCGACTTATACTGTAAATCTGATAATAAAATCGACACCATAGTGTCTAAGTTAAGCAAAACAGGCAGTAAAATTTTAAACGAATGAAATACTACAGTTTACAACATAATGCACCTAAAGCTTCATTTAAAGAAGCAGTCATTAGAGGTATAGCGCCGGATAAAGGCCTGTACTTCCCTGAAAACATTGCGCCATTAGAGCCTGTTTTTTTTAAGAACATCAAAGACTACTCGAATGAGGAGATTGCCTATCGTACAATTTCACAGTTCGTGGGAGATGAGATCGATCCTACTTCACTTCAGCAGATTGTTCAAGAAACTCTTTCGTTCGATTTTCCACTTGTAAACATTACAGAAAACATTTCGACACTGGAATTATTCCACGGTCCCACTATGGCTTTTAAAGATGTTGGAGCTAGATTTATGGCAAGATGTCTTGGATATTTTGCTGAAACTTCAAGTAAGCCACAGGATGTAACGGTTTTGGTAGCAACTAGTGGTGATACCGGAGGTGCCGTAGCAAATGGTTTCTTAGGTGTTGAAGGCGTGAAAGTAGTTATTCTATACCCAAGTGGGAAAGTAAGTGACATACAAGAAAAACAACTTACAACGCTTGGTCAAAACATCACTGCCCTGGAAGTAAATGGCACATTCGATGATTGTCAGGCGATGGTGAAAACCGCGTTCTTAGATGACGAAATTACTTCGAGACGACAACTAACTTCTGCCAATTCGATCAATGTTGCAAGATGGTTGCCGCAGTCGTTTTATTTTATATTTGCATTGAAGCAGCTCGAAGAAATTTCAAAACCATTAGTATTTTCTGTTCCTAGTGGTAATTTCGGAAATATCTGTGCCGGTATGATGGCTTATAAATTAGGAATGCCCGTACATCAATTTATTGCTTCTGTGAATCAAAATGATGTGGTGCCTCGATATATGGAAAATGGTGAATACCTTCCAAAACCTTCGATAGCAACAATATCGAACGCCATGGATGTTGGAGATCCTAGTAATTTTGTTCGCATTAGAGAATTGTTCGATAATGATTTCGATTCGCTTTCCAAGCTTCTTACCTCCTACTCTTTTAATGATACTGTAACGCGAAATGCAATAAAAACCTTATATGATTCGTATAAGTATATAGCCGATCCGCATGGAGCTGTTGGTTATTTAGGCTTAGTAGAATATTTGAAAAAGAATAAGAGCGTTCAAGGTGTATTCCTTGAGACTGCTCATCCAATTAAGTTTTTGGATGTTGTTGAAAAGGCAATAGCTTCGGAAGTAACGCTACCGGAAAGTATTTCAGAATTAATTCAGAAGAAAAAAGAATCAATTTTAATAAAAAATTATCAGGAATTCAAGACCTATATGATGGATAGCTAATGCTTAATTTATACATTTGCAATCCTTAAAAATTTCAAATTCAATAGTATGAAAAACACTGCACTCACACATATACACGAGCAATTAGGAGCTAAATTAGTACCGTTTGCGGGCTACAATATGCCTGTTTCTTATGAAGGCGTTAATGCTGAACATGAAACCGTTCGAAAAGGTGTTGGCGTGTTTGATGTCTCTCATATGGGTGAATTTATTATTGAAGGCCCAAACGCCCTTGCGCTTATTCAAAAAGTTACTTCTAATGACGCTTCCAAATTAGTCGATGGACAGGCGCAGTATAGCTGTCTTCCTAACGATACAGGCGGAATTGTAGATGATCTTATTGTTTACAGATTAAAAGAAGATCAATGGCTTTTGGTGGTAAATGCTTCCAATATTGAGAAAGACTGGAATTGGATTGAAAGTCATAATAGCATGGGCGCCAATATGAAAAATCTTTCGGAAGGTTATTCTTTATTGGCAATTCAAGGGCCTAAGGCAATTGAAGCTATGCAATCACTTACTTCGGAAGATCTTTCGGCAATTAAATTTTATACGTTTAAGGTGAGTGACTTCGCCGGAATTGAACATGTAATTATAAGTGCGACGGGTTATACCGGCAGCGGCGGATTCGAAATCTACTGTAAAAACAGCGAAGTGGAACAGGTTTGGAAAAAGGTGATGGAAGCTGGAGCCGATTTTGGAATTAAGCCGATTGGATTGGCTGCCAGAGATACGTTGCGTCTTGAAATGGGGTATTGTCTCTACGGAAATGATATCACAGACACCACTTCTCCTTTTGAAGCAGGTTTGGGATGGATTACAAAATTCACCAAAGATTTCGTTAATTCTGAAGCACTCAAAAAAGAAAAAGAACACGGTCCTGAAAGAAGACTCATCGCATTCGAATTGGATGAAAGAGGAATCCCTCGCCAGGACTATGATATTGTTGATGGCAACGGTAACAAAATTGGTATTGTAACTAGTGGAACCATGTCTCCTTCTTTAGGGATAGGCATCGGATTAGGATACGTACCGCCGGTATTTAGAGATCCGGGCTCGAAAATATACATTCAGATTCGGAAGAATGCCGTACCTGCGACTGTAGTGAAACTTCCATTTTACAAAGGCTAATATGCAGGACTATCGGGTGAGCTTAGAAGAAATTCATACATATGTCAAAAACATAGAAGACACCGGAAAAGTAGCTTCTTATATACCGGAATTGGCGAATGTTAATAAAGCACACTTCGGAATCTATTTAAACAACCTTAAAGGTGAAGATCAGCATATTGGGGATTATAATATTCCCTTTTCTGTTCAGAGTATCTCCAAGGTCCTTACACTTTCAAAAGCGTTACAACTAATTGGAACTGATGTATGGAAACGTATGGATGTAGAACCTTCAGGCGATCCTTTTAATCATTTGTCTTTACTTGAGTTGGAAGAAGGCATCCCGCGCAACCCGTTGATCAACGCAGGAGCTATTGTGATTGCAGATATATTGGTTTCAGAATTAAAAGATCCAAAAAATGAATTCTTGCAATTTGTACGCGATATTACAAATGATCAAACCATTGCATTTAATGAAAAAGTAGCGCTTTCAGAAAAAAATACAGGCTTTGTAAACTATGCCACAGCAAATTTATTGAAGTCCTTCGGAAACTTAAAAAACGATGTGGAAACAGTTCTTGATTTCTACTTTCATCAATGTGCCTTGGAAATGACATGTAAACAACTCTCCAATGCCTTTTATCTGTTTGCCAATCGAGGTAACTGTATGCGGGATGTAGCCCATCTCAGCCTAACTCAGGTAAAAAGAATTAATGCAATTATGCTCACCTGCGGTTTTTATGATGAAGCGGGAGAATTTGCCTTTGAAGTTGGATTACCGGGTAAGAGTGGCGTTGGTGGTGGAATCGTGGCTCTTCTGCCAAACGAGTTTGTGATAGTGACCTGGTCTCCCGGTTTAAATCCGAAAGGAAACTCTTATTTGGGAATGCAGGCACTTGAACAATTTACCACCAAAACAGGAAAATCTATTTTTTAATATAACTTAAGCTGAAGCACTCCCCCAAATGAAGCAACCTTCAAAAAATAGAATCTTAATCCTTGGTGCCAGTGGCTTTATTGGCAAGAGTCTATATAAAGAGTTACAGTCGTACTTCGATACCTATGGCACTTATTGTAGTAATGTGGCAGAATACGCATCAAATCATGCGTACTTTAGGTATTGCGTAGAAGAAGATGAACTCGCTTCTATTCTAGAAAAAGTAAAACCCAGTGTTGTTATTTCAGCACTTAGAGGGGATTTTAAAGAACAGTTAAAAGCACATAGTGTTCTTGCAAAATACGTGCAGGAACACCATTTTTGCAAATTGTTGTTTCTATCATCGGCGAATGTATTTGATGGCAAATTTGATCTTCCATCCTATGAAAGTGATAAACCCTTGGCAGAAAGTCGCTATGGAAAGTTTAAAATTGCTGTAGAACGAATGCTCTCAGAACAAATTCCTGCGCAGACAACAATTCTAAGATTGCCAATTGTACTAGGAGTTCAGTCACCTAGAATTGCCCAGCTTCGACAGTCGATAAAACACAAGGCTAGTTTTGAAGTTTTTCCTAATCTTACGATAAGCCTTACGACTGCCGACAAAATTGCGCAACAAGTGCACTACATAATAAGCAAGAAACTGGATGGTATTTATCACCTTGCTAGTACCGACATGGTGCATCATGAAGATCTTTTCAGAGAAATTACTTCTAAACTAGGTGATAAAACGCCTATATTTAAAAGTGTGTATCGATCTAACGATGATAGCTATTTGGCGATACTTCAGAAGAAAAACAAACTTCCCCAGCAATACAGAATTACTGTCGCAGAAGTCATTGACGATTGCACATTAAAGGAAGAAATTATAACTTTAAAAAATCAATTATAGATTCATGTAAACTTCATTGTTGTATAATAACAATGAAAATTTACTTTTAACAACAACACTATGGAAAAAATGAGCGAAACTGAAATTAACGAAAGACTGGCTTCCATGGAAGGATGGGGATACGAAGAGAATGCCATTCACACCTCGTTAGAGTTCGATGATTTTAAAGATGCCTTCACTGTAATGACACGCATTGCTTTTGAAGCGGAGAAAATGAACCATCACCCGGACTGGTCGAATGTATATAATAAATTAGAAATTACGCTTTCCACACATGACGCCGGTGGTGTGACAGAAAAAGATTTTAAATTGGCTAAGATTATAGATGATCTTGTAAGTTAAATTTCTGTATTTTTTGCCAATGCTATTATCTCGATTCTTTTTTGCATTATTTTTAATTCTCACATTCGGACTTAACATTTCGTTTGGTCAGGAAGCTGTGCAATTTTGCGAACAAGTATCGGCTTTGCAGAATCTTATTAAACAAGAGCACGCAAAACCCAAGGCAGTTAATGATAGTTTGTCGGTCGGTGTTTTTGAGCTTTTTCTGGAAAGCTTGGATCCCGAAAAACGTTTTTTTGTTACCAGCGATATTGCTTTGTTCAAGCAGGACAGATTAAAAATCGACGACTATATTTTATCAGATGATTGCGATTTTATCAATAAATATATCACTACGTTACAACAACGTATTCAATTCACTCAAGATTATCTGAATACGCTGTACAAGACAGAACTTGATTATTCGGGCAAAGACACACTTCATTTTCAATCAAAATCGGATTTTCAATATTTTAAATCTGAAACAGAACTTCAATTGTACTGGAATAAAAAAGTAAGGTACAAGCTACTAACCGATCTCATCGAGCAAGATTCGGTTTTAGGCACCATTCAGAAGAAATTCAAAAAACTTGAACGAGATGCCAAACCTAAAATCATTAGCAATGAACTTTGCCTTTTAGATGGCATTAAAAAAACAAATGGTGGGCTTCAAACTTTCGTAAGAGAAGCCTTTTTAAATGCCCTTGCAAATTATCAGGATCCGAATACAATATTTTTTAATAACTCGAATAAAGACTTATTTGAAACCTCTCTTTCCAGTAATCAGATGTCGTTTGGGTTCTCCACTACAAAAAACAGTAACGGAGACTTGGTCGTAAATTACATCGTTCCGGGAAGCGTCGCGTACAAAAATGAGAATTTCGAAGAAAACGATATTATTAAAACACTAACATCAGGTAAGGACGTACTAGAAACATACTGCGTTAGCGATGAAGATATCCAGGCTTTTACCAATGACCATCATCACGACCGTATAACTTTCAAAATTAAAAAACAGGACGGACAAATTATTAATGTTAGTTTAGAAAAAGCAGTTATAAAAGTAGAAGAAAACCTTACTAGAGCTTATATTTTGGAATCCAAAACCAGAATTGGCTATATAAACATACCTAGTTTCTATACAGATTTCGAGAATCCGGACGGACTTGGACTCGCCAACGACATGGCCAAGGAACTTTACAAACTTCAGAAAGAAAACATTAAAGGTCTAATCATAGATCTGAGATATAATGGCGGTGGTTCTATGAAAGAAGCCTCCGATTTAAGTGGCATGTTTATCAACAGAGGTCCTTTATCGATATTAAAATATAAGACAGGTGAAACTTATACGGTAAAAGATGCCAAACGAGGAATGCTATTTTCAAACCCGATTGTGATTCTCATAAATGGCTTTAGCGCTTCCGCTTCGGAATATTTTGCTGCCACCTTACAAGATTATAATCGAGCCATCATAGTAGGTACTCCTAGTTATGGAAAGGCAAGTGCTCAAGTTATTTTACCTTTAAATGAAATAAAGGATTTGGGATATTGTAAGCTTACCACCGATCAATTTTATAGAGTTACCGGAAAAAGCACGCAATCGACAGGCGTTATACCCGATATAGTGTTACCCGATTTGTACGACAATTTTAAAACGAGCGAAGGGTTTCAGAAATATGCGCTTGAAAATGATGAGGTCGCGATTACATTAAAGCATATTCCTCTAAAACCACTGAATCTTACAACGATAAAGAACAATAGCGAGACACGAGTTAATTCAGACTCAAGGTTTAAGGGAATTCGGGATATTAACGCTATTTTGGTGGCCGATTATTTCACCAAAGAAACTGAGTACTTGCTTACACTTGAAAACATTTATAACGATCAACAATCGTTCACAGAGCTCTGGAAGCAGTTTTATAAACTTAATAAGAACGATGATCCGAAGCTGATAGTCACAAATACAACTTCAACTACAGAGCTTTTGTCTTATAATCTGGAAGAAGAAGCTACGAATAGTACCTTATTAGAAGAAATAGCCGGAGATACACAATTGGAAGAGGCATTTACAATTTTATCAGATTACTTAAAATTATCAAATCAGAACTAATATGAATTTGAAAATATCATATCTATTCCTTTTTACACTGCTTATAAGTAGCATTACATTTGGGCAGAAATTTGAATCTCCCTTAGATTATTTAGAGTTTATATCCAGTGAACAGGAAGTGATCACTAATAATATGTGGACATATACCAAGGCGATCGCACATAGTAAGAATGAAAAAAATGTGGATACAAAACTTAACTCACTTTTAAAATCTATTGAAAGAGCTATTGCAAAAATTGAAAAAGCAGATAGTTATGAAGATGATGAATATAAGGAGCAAGTACTTAAAAACATACGATTAAATGAAAACCTCTTAAAGCAGGATTACGATAAGATCATCGATATGAAAGCGGTCGCCGAGCAATCCTATGACCAAATGGAGGCTTATTTATTGGCACGTGAAATGGCCGATGAAAAAATGGCAGAGGTCCAACAAGAGTACGAAGATCACTTCATGGCATTTGCCAAAAAGCACAATATCGAAATTCTGGAAAACAAATCAGATTTAAGCCGGAAGATGAAAATATCGGGTGAGGTTTTCGATCATTATAACGAAGTGTATCTTATCTTCTTTAAAGTGAATATTAACGAATTGTACTTATGGGAAGCCATCGAAAAAAACGATGTTAGTGCCATTCAACAAAATGCCAATGCCTTGGAGCAAGCGACTCAAGAAGGGAAAGAGCGATTAAAGTCCGTGACACTTTATAAAGAAGACAATTCATTGGTTGAGGCTACGATGTCTATGTTCGACTACTTTACCGATGAAACTGAAAACAAGATTCCTCAAATTATTAGTTTCCTTATTCTCAATGACGAAGTTACTAGCATTAATGAAAGTATAGAAAATACACCCGAACGTAAACGCACCAAAAAGCAGATCGATGGGTATAATGCTAAGGTAAAGGAGATTAACAAAGCCGTTAAAAATTACAATAAAATTACAACTGAACAGAATAAAACAAGGAATGCTGTCATTGGAAAGATCAATACTGCAAATGAAAAGTTTTTAGCGAGACACATTCCAAACGACTAACACTTTTTATAAATTTGTCAAAATCAAAATAAGCACTAGATACTATGGGAAGAGCGTTCGAATTTAGAAAAGCACGAAAAATGAAGCGTTGGTCGGCTATGTCCAAGGCTTTTACACGTATTGGAAAGGATATCGTTATGGCCGTTAAAGAAGGTGGCCCCGATCCCGATGCGAATTCGCGTCTGCGTGCTGTAATTCAGAATGCCAAGGCTATTAACATGCCAAAGGATAACGTTGAACGTGCTATTAAACGTGCAAGTGACAAGAGTTTAGGCGATTTCAAAGAAATCTTATTCGAAGGCTATGCACAACATGGAATTGCTGTTTTAATCGAAACGGCTACCGATAATAACACCCGAACCGTTGCTAATGTACGCTCCTATTTCAACAAAACGGACGGAAATCTTGGTACCTCCGGTTCTACGGTTTTTATGTTCGACCATACTTGTAATTTCAGAATTGACGGGGAAGGTTTGGATTTGGAAGAATTGGAATTGGAACTTATCGACCATGGAATAGAAGAAATTTTTGAAGACGAAGATGGAGTACTTATCTACGCTCCTTTCGAGAGTTTTGGTGCTATACAGTCGTATTTGGAGGAGAATAAGGTTGAAATCCTTTCTTCCGGCTTTGAACGCATTCCGCAAGTGACTAAAAAATTAAGTACCGACGAAGCTACCGATGTGGAAAAATTGCTGGAAAAACTGGAAGAAGATGATGATGTCCAAAACGTATATCACACCATGGAGGAAACAGCCGATGAGTAGATTATAGTATTAAAAACTTCAAATTTATAGAGAAGTCTCTGCTGCTCTTGCTTCTTTCTTCTTTTTTTCTTTTCTCTTCGGAAAGATTTGGGTAGCGAGTTTGTGAATGAATTTTAAAAAGTTTCAGCAGTACACGCGACTTTAAGGCTCTTTTGTTTTCGGTTCTTCTGAAGCAACAGCATTGCGACTTAAATCCTTGTAACAATCCCTTCCGAAGAAAACATCAAGACCATTCAGGTACTTTGCCAACCACACCTTTAAAAAATTGTTTTAATTGAGGCTCATCTTTTTCTATGTCCCCACTGAGATAAAATTCTTTCCCAATAAACATTGTTTTCGTAGTGTAATCCAAGCCAATAGGAATGATGGGAACATCTGCGTTTAATGCGATATAATAATAGCCTGTTCTCCATCTTTCTACCTTTTTACGTGTACCTTCGGGTGAAATAGCCAGTCTAAATTCGGAGTGCTTTGAATATACATTTGCAATTGCCTCCACTTTGTTTTGATTCTTGGCTCGATCTAAGGGCTCCCCTCCCATCCATCTAAAATACCAGCCAATCGGAAACTTAAACAATTCCTTTTTTCCAACAAAGTTGATTTGTATTTTCAAGAAACGTCTTACTAAAATGCACAGAATAAAATCGAAGTAGCTGGTATGCGGAGCAACTATGAGCAGAGATTTTTTAATACTACGGTCAAAATCACCTTGAACTTTCCAGCCGAGAATTTTCTCGTAAAAAAATTTAGTTATGTACATAGATTAGGCAATAGTATGCACTACATCTTTAAATATAAAGATTTCAATTTTTCTCGTGTCATAATACTTTCCCAATTGTCACCAAGAGCATTTTCCCACAGAGGCACCAAGCTTAGGGCAATATCGATCATGGTTTCCATCTGTTCGTCTGAAAGATCCTTACAAAGGTCTTTAGGAATTTCAACTCCATGACTTGCTACCATTTCCTTAAAAATAATAACATCATCAGGATAAAAATCTTCTAAATGATCAAAAACAATACAATTGCCTATTCCGTGTTTGGTTCCTAAAACATAAGATAAACCATAACTCATAGCGTGGGCTACACCCACCTGAGAATAGGCTATACTCATCCCACCATGCCATGAAGCCATCATAAGTTTCCCTCTGGATTCTTCTTCAGAAAGGGTCCCATTGTGAAAAATCTCCATACATAAATCGTATGCCTTTTCGCCATAACTCTGGCTAAAAGCATTTAAGAAAGTTCCATTAAGAGATTCTACACAGTGGATAAAACAATCCATTCCAGTATAGAACCACTGATTTTTAGGCACACCTACCGTTAATTCAGGATCGAGTATCACCTGATCGAAGGGTGTAAAATCACTATTTATTCCCAATTTCTTTACCGGTCCAGTTAACACAGTAGTACGAGACACTTCGGCTCCTGTTCCACTAATGGTTGGAATTCCTACGTGATAGATCGCCTTTATTTTTACAAGATCCCATCCCTGATAATCTGCTGCACTACCTTTGCTAGTAAGCATAATAGCAACGGCTTTTGCCAGGTCTAAAATAGTTCCGCCACCAATTCCGATGATACCGGAAGGTTTGTAGGTGAATTCGGCTTTTATATCTTTCACTAATTGATCAACCTGGGTTGTTTTCGGTTCTTCATCGGAAGATATAAACAACAACTTATCGTTAAACCTAAGATTAATCCTATCGATAAATTCTCTGTTATTTTTAAAAACATCATCTACCAAGAAGATAAATGGTGCTTTATCCTTTCGTTGCGGAGCCAAAATTGAAGTCAATTGATCGAAACAACCTGGTCCAAAAACTACTTTTGGAACCATAGGAAAGTTTCGATACCTGTTATTAACTGCTATCTTTTTTTCTTCTTTGAGCACTTTATTAGCTCTAACCAGATCTTCGGGAGTATCTATTTCGATCCCCTGTGTGTTTGAAATCGCCATTTTTATATTTTTTCCATATTCTAAGTATCGAATACATTCAATTTTTTCTACTGCTTCTAACGATCGCATTGGGAGTTTATAAAAATCCAGGATCGCCTGCTTTCTAAAAGCATATATTCCTTTATGCTTAAAATATTGCATAGAGGCATTTTTGTCACGAGGATAAGGGATTGGTGAGCGTGAGAAATACAAAGCAAAATTTTCCTTGTCTACTATTACCTTAACACAATTGGGATCACTAATTTCTTTCCAATCATGTATTTCGGTCATTAATGAAGCAAGATCAATTTTATCCGCATCCGGGTCATCAAAAACACTAAGCACCTGTTCTAAGCCTTCCTTGCTAATGAATGGTTCATCGCCTTGAACGTTCACCACGATATCAACATCCATATGTTCTACAGCTTCTGCAATTCTATCGCTTCCGCAATCGTGCTCTTTAAGGCTCATAATTGCCTTACCACCATTGAGCTCTATTTCATTAAATATAACCTCGCTGTCTGTAACCACATAGACTTCGTCAAAGAGTTGAGTTTCCTTAGCTGCTTCGTAAGTACGTACAATAACTGGTTTTCCACCGAGGTCCTGCATTAACTTACCCGGAAAACGGGAGGCGCCATAACGCGCAGGAATCATTGCTATTATCTTCATGTGAGGTTTTACATTATTTATAAGATGTCTCTTATTATATAAGGTTGCTTCTTATAATTCATTAAACAGACAAACTGAAGCAGATTCATTGTGCTTCAGTTTGATAATTGTCCCAAAAATAAAAAGATTATGCACTTGGAGGCCTCTTTTTCTTAAGCTTTTTATAAAATTTATAAATTCCGAAGAAAATCAATACAACGAACAAAAAGGCAAGTGGCGCTATAAAAACTGATACTAAGGACATTAGGGTCGATGTACCCGTTTCTACAGTGGCAACTACGGGGTTTGCTAAACCGCCTGTCGTAGCCGTTGAAGTTAATCGCAATGCAGATGTATTTCCTTTTACAACGGCAGCTGTACCTCCACCGGCTATTATTGCAAGCGCCCAGGTAACTACAGGGTCCATATCTGCCAGCGTGGCCATCATAACAGCCGTTCCTGCAACTGCGGCCAAAGGAATCGCAATGGTGTCTAACGCATTATCAAACCAGGGAATATAATAACCAAGAATCTCAACAATTGTGGCAACAGCCAATATAATAACAGCTGAAAGACTTCCAGCCCAAACCCAACTTTCATTTAATGGAATGATATCATAAAAAGCCGACAAGCTTAATACTAATAATGGCAAAAACACTCTAAATCCAACAGCAGCGGCTAGTCCGATGCCTAGAAAAACACTAAAGATTATTTCGGTATACTCCATACTATCACGAATCTACAAAAAAGTCATTTTTAAATCCGATTAAGTATAACCTTTCTTTTGCCCTCGTAATTGCGGTATATAACCATCTTAAATAATCTCTATCAATGCCATTTGGCAAATATGGTTGTTCCACAAAAACAGTGTTCCATTGTCCCCCCTGGGATTTATGACAAGTAATGGCATAGGAAAACTTAACCTGTAAGGCATTGAAATATTTATTCTGCTTAACGGCAAGAAATTTTTTGTATTTCGATTTTTCAGAAGCATAATCTTCCATTACTTTCTGATACAGTTTATTAGAATCTTCATAAGGCAAGGAAGGAGTTTCAGAAGTTAGTGTATCCAGTAATAGCACCGTTTCGAAAGGCTTCATTTTTGGGTAATCCACCATTTGCACCAACACTTCAGCAAATTTAAAATCATATAATTCCTTAAACCCCAGTATTTCTAATACCTGAACAATATCTCCATTTGCGATAAACCCAGCTTCACTTTCGGCCTTTACCCAGAAATAATTATTCTTTACCACCATTAAATAATCTCCGGCAGATAATTCCTCTTCCTGAAAAAGAATTCGATTTCTAACACTTTGATTGTACAAATTAGCACGTTTATTGGATCTTACAATGATTACCGTGTCTTCATTTCCCAATTCACTGTAACTATCACTTATGGCATCCATGATCTCCTGGCCATCCATAGGTCGAATAATATCGGGATAATCAAGTTGTGTGAATTTAAAATTCTCGAAAAAACCATCGTCCAGACATTCCCGCAATCGGGTGGCATTTGCTAGTATTCCGCTGTCTACCTGTTGTCTCACCACTTCATCCAATTCCAATTCGATAACGACTTTATTATAATGATCCTCTAGAATTTGTTTTTCCAACGCCGGACTAATATCCAATTTTACAGGAGGGAGCTGTGCCGTATCACCAATTAACATCAACTTGCAGTTATGACCGCTGTACACATACTGCATTAAATCGTCGAGCAGCGAACCATTTTCAAATAATTTCGACTCCTGATTGATATCTGGAATCATAGATGCTTCGTCTACTATAAAAATGACATTCCTATGTTTATTGGCCTGCAATGTAAATGTCACTCCCCCTCCTTTTGCGCTTTTTGGATAGTATATTTTTTTATGGATCGTAAATGCTTCTTTATTGGAATAATTACTAATCACCTTTGCAGCTCTTCCAGTTGGTGCGAGTAGAACAGCCGATTTTTTTGCCTTCCAAAGGTTTTTTACTAATATTCCGGTCGTTGTTGTCTTTCCTGTTCCTGCGTAACCTTTTAAAAGAAATACTTCATTTTTGGCTTCACTAAGTACAAATTTAGCGAGTAATTGAAGTGCAATATCTTGTTTAATAGTGGTATTATGAGGAAAATCGGTTTTTAACAGACCGTAAAAATGTGAAACATCCATGCACCTATATTAGTTATAAGGGTTTAAAGATAGCTATGATTTTTTCAGAATATACTTTAACGAACAAAAAAAAATTGTAGATTTGCGATAGACCTTTTATCATTTTAAACACATAAACTATCGTAAAATGAAATACATTATTCAGTTACTTCTTTGGCTAGTCATTATCTTTCTTGGGTGGAAGCTTTATTCATCTGTTATTGGACCGGTTAAATTTAATGAAGCGAAAGAAACGCGATATACCAAGGTTATCAAGAATTTAAAAGATATTAAAGCAGCTGAGTTGGCTCACAAGGAAATTACAGGTGCTTTTACAGGTGATTTCGATAGCCTGGTTCGTTTTATCGACACAGCGCTTTTTGCAAATGTGGAAAGAAGAGACACAAGTTTTGCAGATGTTGCAAAGAATAAAGCTTTTGGTATTTCTGAAGGTTATTATATTGAAACTACGATTTTAGATACATTAGGCTTTATACCTGTTAAAGATTCACTTTATAAGAAAAGTGATCGTTATAAGACTATGATGAACGTTCCAATTGAAGGTGCAAATGCAAAATTTGAATTGAAAGCTGGAAAAATCGTAAAAAGTAATGCTACTTATTCAGTGTTTGAAGCAAAAGTGTCCAAAGACGTTGTACTTGCTGGCTTAGACAAAGATTTAATTGGACAAGAAAAGCAGGTAGTATCTGTAGAAGGTGTTAACGGACCTGACATCAAAGTAGGATCTATGACAGAAGTCAATACCAGTGGAAACTGGCCAAAACTCTATGACGCTGCAGGAGAACAATAACATATTAAAACATACAAATAGATTGTCCGTTCAAGTTTCATTGACCGGACTTTCTTTTTTAGTGACGGATACTAATTCTGGAATTTCTCAATTCTTTACAAAGAAAAGGTTTTCTGCCATTAGCAATCCTGAGGAGGTATTGTTGTCAATTCAGCGAGTTTTTTCTGAAAATATAGAGCTCCAAACAGAATTTGGTGAGATTGTAGTAATCTATTCAAATGAAATTTACGCCATTGTTCCTGAAATCCTTTTTGACGAATCCCGGGCAAGTGAGTATTTAAAATTTAATTCCAAAATATTATCGAACGATTATATTGCAAATGATTTAATCAAAGATCAAAAGCTTGTTGTTGTTTACATCCCCTATGTTAACATCAATAATTACTTCTTTGAAAAATATGGAAGTTTTAAATATTATCACGGAGTTTCGGTTCTATTAAAGAACATAATGAATCTTGAGAAATACGCAATTGTCTCAAAGGTGTATCTTCATGTAAGAGAAGGCCAATTTGATTGTATTATTCTGAAAGGTAGTTCGCTTCAATTGTGTAATACCTATTCCTATAGAAGCCCTGAAGATTTTATTTATTACATATTATTTTCTTTTGAACAATTAGGTATTAATCCTGAAACCGTTCCTGTATTTCTAAGTGGAGAAATAGAGGAAGGAGACGACATTTACAAGCAGCTTTACACATATATAAGATCCATTTCATTTATTGAAAACAAAATTTCTAATCAGGATGGGGTAACAACATCAGAAGCGTCTCACATCAACTATTTAATACAGTCTACACCATAATGCGCATAATCTCTGGAACACATAAAGGAAAACGTTTAACGGCTCCTAAATCTTTGCCCGTTCGACCAACAACCGATTTTGCGAAGGAAGCGCTGTTTAATATACTAAATCATCGTATTCATTTCGAATCGATATCACTCCTGGATCTCTTCGCCGGTACCGGAAATATTAGTTACGAATTTGCTTCTCGTGGAGCTGAAAATATAAGCTGTGTAGATGCCGATTTTGGATGTATTAAATTCATTCAAAAGACAGCCGAAGAACTTGAATTTCCTATAAAAACTATAAAATCTGATGTAGTTAAATATCTCACGGCAGGCCCTACCACTTTCGATGTTATCTTTGCAGATCCTCCTTATAATTTTACGCTCGAACAATTCGACGAAATGATTCAAATTATCTTCAAAAATGAGTTACTGAATGATGAAGGAATGATTATAATTGAACATTCAAAGCATAACGACCTTTCTGCAATTTCCGGTTTTAATGAAGCCAGAAGATACGGAGGTTCAGTCTTTAGTTTTTTTGAAAAATAATTATGAAATCAACTCCCCTCGCAACATTAGATATTGATTTTGCCACCGTAAAGATCTACGAACACTATGTTATTTCCCAGATAAAAGAAGGAATAGTCTTTGAAAAAAAACACCTAGCAAAGTTTCACGAAATTTTTGAAACCTACTATACAGGAAAGCCCTTTGTTTCTATTGCAGATAGAAAAAATGATTATACCATAAAGCCAAATATGTATATGGAGCAGAAGTTTCCATCTCTGGTTGGGATTGGTGTAATTTGCTATTCTGAAGCTTCTTATAATATTTCTCTCTTTGAACAAAAATTCTTTAAAGGTAATTTCAGTGCATTTTACAGTTTAAAAGAATGTATTAGCTGGGCAGAGTCTATTATTACTAAAGACAACAGTAAACAGTAAACAATAAGCAGAAAGCAGTAAGCAGTAAGCAGTAAGCAGTAAGCAGTAAGCAGTAAGCAGTAAATTAAGAAACTTTTATCACTTCGAGTGATTTTTAAAGACCAATAGAATAAAAATAATATCGAGAAGAGGCAGTTGGCAAAAAAACTGCTTTTAAGATAATATAAGGTCTTTCTTCTTTCCTCTTTCTTCTTCTAGATACTATTTATTTACGTTTCACTACATGAAATCACTCGAAAGGACATTCTAAATCCTTAAATTAAAAAAATAGCAGGCCTATAAGCCGGATTCTGTTCGAGGAATAATTCCTCGACCTTATCATTTATCTGGGCTTTCCGTTACCGAAACGCTCTATCTGCCCACCCTCCTGCATTGGGCGGGAACCCTTAAACGCAGGTATACGTGGCATTTCACCGCATAGAGTTTACCTGATTTCACTACAGCATTACCTGTACATCCTTTCTGCTGCACTTGTCCTACCATGTAGCGCGTGCTACACAGCGACGGCCGTTAGCCGCTATGCTTCCCTATGGTGTCCGGACTTTCCTCCATCCCGATAGATATCGGAACAGCGATAAGGCGGCCTGCTTCGACAAAAGTAATTCAATGTTAATAAATACCGTAAAATAGAAGCCCCTATTTTTTAATAACTTCGCTCACATCTTTATATTTGTTTCTCATCTATGGAACACTTTATAGTATCAGCTAGAAAATACAGACCCGTGCGTTTTAAAGACGTTGTTGGGCAACAAGCGATTACCAATACCTTACAAAACGCCATAGAAAATAATCATCTGGCTCAGGCTTTGTTATTTACTGGTCCACGAGGGGTTGGTAAAACCACCTGTGCCCGTATTCTTGCCAAGCAAATCAATCAGGATGGCACCCAGAAGGAAGATGAAGATTTTGCTTTTAATATCTTCGAATTGGATGCTGCATCGAACAATTCGGTAGATGACATTCGAAATCTAATTGATCAGGTTCGAATTCCGCCGCAGGTTGGAAATTATAAAGTATATATTATTGACGAGGTACATATGTTGTCCTCTGCTGCTTTCAATGCCTTTCTGAAAACTTTAGAAGAGCCGCCAAAACATGCCATTTTTATACTGGCAACCACCGAAAAACACAAAATCATTCCTACTATTCTCTCTCGCTGTCAAATATTTGATTTTAGAAGGATTACTGTAAATGACATTAAAGGACATTTGGCAGAAGTTGCCAAAGCTGAAAATATTGAAGCTAGCGATGATGCATTGCACGTGATTGCTCAAAAGGCAGACGGAGCACTCCGTGACGCACTTTCAATTTTTGATAGAGTTGTTAGTTTTAGTGGAAAAACACTTACTCGCGAAGCGGTTACCGAGAATCTCAATGTCTTGGACTACACCTATTATTTTGAGATCACCGACCTATTATTGAGGAATGACATCCCTAATGTTTTGTTAGCCTACAATGCTATTCTCTCTAAAGGATTTGACGGGCATCATTTTATTATGGGCCTTGCGTCTCATTTTAGAGATCTTTTAGTCTGCAAAAACCAGGAAACTATTGCTTTGTTGGAAGTAGGTGAACAGGTAAAAACCATGTATTTTGAGCAATCTCAAAAGACTACACATAAATTTTTAGTAGCTGGAATTGAACTAGCAAATAACTGTGATTTAAAATACAAAAGCAGCCGTAATCAGCGATTGTTAGTGGAGCTATGTCTTTTACAATTAGCATCCCTTACTTTCGTGGATGAAAAAAAAACTCTAGTCGGTACGTAATACCTCCCTCCCATTTTAAAAAAATTGAAAGTTTATTAGCTTCGGAAAAGATCGAGGTTTCGCAAGATGCTTTAGAAATAAGCAGTTCTTCGGAAAAGATTGACAGTCCCAACGAAAGCGTTAAACCTTCAGAAGTAGCGACAAACAAAACGGACTTGCCAGTTCCAGAATCAGCAAAAGTTTCCGAAGTACCTTCTGAAAAAATTATAAATAGACCTCAAATACTTGCCGAAAGAAACGCTAAAAAAGTATCTGCGCTATCATTGAAGAGTATTCAGAAAAAGCAACAATTAAAACAGGAATTTGTTGCATTACAACCGGATGTTAAGAATTTGCCTACGAAAGAGTTTTCCGAAGAGAGCATGGTACAAATCTGGAACGACTATTCGACTATCATTGAAGAAGAAGGGAAATACAATTTGCTATCTCATTTGTCCATGGGAGTCCCAAAACTGGAAGGCACGACGATTCATCTGGAGTTTCCAAACAACACCATAAAACTGGAAGTTGAAAGAGCGAGACATGAATTACTCGGTTATTTGAGAGAAAAACTAGAGAATTACGACATCGACCTCTCAATTGAGGTGAATGAAACCGCAGTTAAACGCTACGCCTACACGACAAGAGAGAAATTTGAAAAACTAAAAGAGAAGAATCCGTTGATCGAGAAACTACGAAAGGATTTCGATTTGGATATATAGATATTTAATGTTGTTGATTGGTTTAGCTGTCAATTTGTTTTCAACTTTGTAAAATAAATAACAATTAGAACTATCGAAGCAACTTTTCAGAAAATCAAAAAAACATGTTAGGCCTAAAACTACCGACAGACCCAAGATGGGTGAATATTGTAGAAATGAATATCGAGGAGATATTGACAGATCATGCCTATTGTGAACAAAAGGCTACCTCTACTGCAATTTCTCTTATTGTAAGTTTTCCCGAATACACAGCGCTTGTTCAGGAAATGGTCTCGCTTGTAAAGGAAGAGATAAGTCATTTTAAAATGGTGCACGACAAGATTTTAGAACGTGGTTGGGTAATGGGAAGAGACCGAAAAGATAATTATGTACTTCAAATTGTTAAGTTTTTTCCGAAGGGTGGCAGCCGAACTACGCAGTTAGTTCATAGGCTATTGTATGCAGCCCTTATTGAAGCCAGAAGTTGTGAACGATTTAGGCTCTTAAGCGAAGAATTAGAAGATAAAACCTTGGCAGAATTCTATCGCAATTTAATGGTGAGTGAGGCAAATCATTATACCATGTTCCTTGGTTTTGCAAGGCAATATGGCGAACGTAAGGAAGTTGATCAAAAATGGAATGATCTCTTAGCATTTGAAGCAGAAGTAATGAAAAACCTTAGCAAAGGAGAATCCATTCACGGATAACTTTTAATAAAACTAAAAAAAAACAAATGGAGCGTCATATCGTCCCGGAACTAAAAACGCGACTTAGATTTCAGGAATATGGCGTAGGTATCTTCCCATTAATTTCAACTAAAAGCAGTTTAAAAAAGGCAATTAAAAAAGGGCTTATTACCATCAATGATAGAAAAGCGAGTACTGCCGACTATATCGAGGGTGGTGAAATTATTACTTTTAAAAGGGATCAAGCCGTTAGAACAAAGAAGCTTTTAGGTCTAGATCTGGAAATTTGTTATGAAGATGATTATTTGGCGATTATAAACAAACCTGCCGGTATTCCGGTAAGCGGTAATAAGCATAGAACCGTTGCCAATGCACTTTCCGGTAATCTGAAGCCAAGTAATCAAGCGGATGTATTACTAACTCCACTGCCTGTACATCGATTAGATTATCCAACAAGTGGATTGTTACTTATTGCTAAAACACAGGCTGCAGTTGTGAAATTAGGAAACATGTTTAGCGAAAGAACTGTTGAAAAAACCTATCACGCTGTAATTATCGGGAAGCTTGATGATGAAAAAGGACAAATCACATCAGAAATTGATCAAAAGCAGGCTATCACAAACTATAATGTGCTTTCAACACAATTTTCAGAACGTTTCACAGATCTCAGTTTAGTACAACTTCACCCCGAAACCGGCCGAAGACATCAACTTCGCATACATTTATCGGAATTAGGAAATCCTATTTTAGGTGACCCACTTTACGGAAAAGAGGAAACATTATTAAAAGGCAAAGGTCTTTATTTACACGCATCCACTTTGAGATTTCTACATCCTATTCTAAATAGCGAGCTAGAAGTTAAATCGAAATTACCATTGAAGTTTACAAGAATTTTTCAA
This sequence comes from Ulvibacter antarcticus, assembly GCF_003688405.1. Classification (GTDB taxonomy): domain Bacteria; phylum Bacteroidota; class Bacteroidia; order Flavobacteriales; family Flavobacteriaceae; genus Ulvibacter; species Ulvibacter antarcticus. The sequence goes on along the minus strand of NZ_REFC01000012.1, from coordinate 52,023 downwards.
GGATACTAATCAATGGATGAATTTTTGTTCAATATTTTTAATCAATCTTAACAATCCCATTCTATTTTGGTATCTTGCGGGACTCCTAATTTTTATTATGGCGGCCTATTTTTTTAATTTAATTTGATTTTTGCATGGATTTTACGAACCCGCTGGTATATGGAGTTCCTTGTTTTTTAGGATTTATATTACTTGAGCTTACGTACAGCAAAACACACGATCACAAAGAACTTTACAAATGGAAAGACTTGAGATCCAGTTTATCGATGGGTCTTGGATCTGCCATATTAGCCCCACTTTTAAAAACAGTTTCTGCAATTGTAATTTTCAATTTTGTTTATGAGGTATTTAATCCAGAAGTAAACGGTATACGAACAAATATCATGGGATGGGAGTCTTTTGGATATGCTTGGTATGTTTGGATTCTTTGTCAGTTATTAGATGACTTCAGTTATTATTGGTTTCACCGTCAGAACCATATGGTTCGATTTTTCTGGGCTGCTCATATAGTTCATCATTCTTCAGATAATTTCAATTTAGGAACTGCTGTTAGAAACGGTTGGTTTACCATATTATACAAACCATTCTTTTATATGTGGATTTGCGCTATAGGTTTTCCGCCGGAAATGCTTGTAGTATGTTTGGGAATTGAAGCTTTATGGCAATTTCAGTTGCATTCGGTGTTTATTCCGAAGATGGGAATCATAGAAAAAATCTTTAATACTCATACCATGCACCAAGTACATCATGCCAAAAACCTGGAATATATGGATAAAAATCATGGTGGTTTTCTTAATATATTCGATAAGATTTTTGGGACCTGGAAAGAACTTGATGATGATATCGATATTGAATACGGAGTATCTCACCCGCCAAACTCTTATAACATATGGGTAATTTTAACACATGAGTACCGTGACATATGGAACGACACCAAAAAATCGAAAAACTGGTATCATAAATTCATGTATATCTTCGGGCCTCCAGGCTGGAGTCATGACGGCAGTACACTAACAATAAAGCAGATGAGAGCTCAAGTAAGGTTGGAGCGAGAAGTTGCTACTTCTGCAGTGTAATCTCCTCTAATTTCTCATTATACAAACTCTTAATAATTCCGTCTGAAAGACCAATTTTAGGCACGTAAATGTTCTTGGAGTGACTCCATTTCATGGCAGACAAATATATTCTAGTAGCCGGTACAATTACATCGGCCCGGTCTGGATTCATATCCATTTCTACAATTCGCTCATCCTGAGTATATGATTTTATAAGCTCATAGAAGGAAACTAAATAAAAATAGCTAAGTGCTGAACCTGCTTTTTTTCCACTGTTTTTGAAGATACTGTTTATGTTTCCTCCTGAACCAATAACTTCAACTTTTTTATAAGGTTTCGTTTTTTCCTTGATCCATTCTTCCATTTCCTGCCACTTCGTTTCCTCAACCATATCGTTCAAAAGACGTACAGTACCTATTTTGAATGAATGAGAATCCACTTTATGACCGTTAGCAAATACGGTTAGTTCGGTACTTCCGCCGCCAACATCTACGTAAAGAAAAACCCGGTCCTTTTGAATAAGAGATTTAAGATCGGTCGATGCTATAATAGTCGCTTCATCGTCGCCGTCAATGATATTTATTTTAATACCTGTTTTTTGTTCTATAATTTCTGCTATCTCAGCTCCATTCCCGGCTTCACGCATGGCTGAAGTAGCACATGCTTTATATCTTGTCACGTTATGTGTATTCATTAATAATCGAAAAGCATTCATAGCATCGATCATTCTGGCGGCATTTTTCAATGAAATTTTACCGGTCATAAACACATCCGTTCCTAATCGAATTGGCACTCTAACCAATGATGTCTTCTTAAAAAGTGTGTCTTTTCCTTTTTGTTCTATAACCGTTGCTACTAGTAAACGAATGGCATTCGAACCAATATCTACTGCGCCGTATTTTTCAATTTTCAACAAGTTCTTTACTTTGAAGTTTATTTAAATAATAGTCGTACATCGCGAGTTGTGAACGCACTTTAATCTTATCATTGCTGCGATATGCGTTGTCGTGAGCACTTGTAATAACCCTTGCTTTTACATTGTCACTCCAACCAATTTCAAACATCTCTAGAATCTGTTGTCTAATATCGGCATCGTATAACGGACAGGTAATCTCAACTCTATTATCGAGATTTCTCCCCATAAAATCGGCAGACGAGATATAAACTTTAGGATCCCCTGCGTTTTCAAAGATAAACAATCGAGGGTGTTCCAAAAATTTCCCCACAATACTGATTGCCTCTATATTCTCACTCATACCCTTTACACCTGGGATCAAGCAACAGATACCTCTTACAATCAATTTTATTGAAACCCCGGCTCTACTTGCTTCATATAGTTTATCGATCATTTTAAAATCGGATAAACTATTTAGTTTTAATTTAATTCCATTAGGTAGCCCACGTTTTTTATTCTCTATTTCGTTGTGTATCAGATGATAAATTGCATTCCTGGTATAATGTGGTGAAACAATGAGATGTTCATATTTTTTTACCTTGTAATTCACCTCAAAGAAATCGAATACCTTGTTAATCTCTTTGCAAATTTTTTGATTTGAAGTAAACAAAGTGTAATCTGTATAGATTCTGGCAGTTGATTCATTAAAGTTACCTGTACTAACCAAAGCATATCGTTTAATCTTTTTATTTTCTAAACGCTCTATTAGACAAGTTTTGCAATGTACTTTTAATCCTGAAACTCCAAAGATTAATTGAACACCCTCACTCTGCATCTGTTCGGCATAAAATATATTTGCCTCTTCATCAAATCGTGCCTGTAATTCAATTTGAACTGTTACTTGCTTCCCATTTTTCACGGCATTTATCAAGGAACTAGCAATGTGCGACACTTGTGCAAGACGGTAAATAGTAATCTTTATAGTCTTTACGTTTGGATCTAAAGCTGCTTCTCGTAAGAATTTGATTACATAAGAAAACGTCTGATAAGGTGCATGAAGCAAATAATCCTTTTCGGCAATTTTATCGAGAAGACTTCCTTTTAAACTTAAACCTGCAATAGGAACCGGGTTCTTTGGCTCATACTGTAAGTCGGGACGTCCCATACTTGGAAAAGACATATAATCTCTCCGATTGTGATAGCGACCACCAGGAATAAGACTGTCGGTCTTGTCAATTCCCATCTTATGAAGTAAGAATTTAAGTGTAGAATCTTCTATCTTTTTATCATATACAAAACGAACGGGATCACCCACGCTCCTATTTTTAACACTTTTGGATATCTTATCAATAAAACTTTTACTTAAATCACTGTCAATATCAAGCTCGGCATCTCTAGTGATTTTAATCATATGAGCTGTAATACTCTTATAATTAAAGATACTGAAGAGATTATCAAGACAGTATCTAATGAGATCATCTAAAATTATGATGAATTGTTTGTCACCTTCTTTCGGAAGTACAACGAAACGTTCAATAGATCTCGGAATTTCAATAAGGGCGTAATTATATTTGGTTATAAAAGTCTCATCTTCCTTCTTCATCACCATTTTTACAGCCAGATAAGCGGCACTATCCTTTAAACTTGGAAAAGCTTCCAGTTCTCCTATCATGATAGTTACCATGGCAGGGCTCACTTTCCTAATAAAATAATCTGAAATAAATTCACTCTGACTCTCAGTTACCTGAGTTTCATCAATAATAAAAATATTCTCTTCTTTTAACTTATGATTAATTTGTCTTAGTATTCGCAAACTATTCTTTTGTTGATCGATCACCGTCTTAGTGATCTCCTCCATCAATTCTTTTGCTGAAATACCACCCAAAAAGCTTCTACCACCTTTACCAGCTTCCACGATTCGTTTAAGAGTAGCATAACGTACTTTAAAGAATTCATCCAAATTATTTGAAAAAATACCAATAAATCGCAGTCTTTCAATCAAGGGAACCGATTCGTCTGCCGCTTCCTGAAGTACTCTGGCATTAAACTGTAACCAGCTCAATTCTCGATTTTGGTACTGGTTTTTTGTATTGCTTTCCGGTTCTATTTTTTCTGTCATTATTTTAAATCTCTCGGGAATATTGTTTTAACAGTAGTCCCTCTTTTTACATTCTCCCATTTTTCTGCATCGAATTCAATCATTACAAATCCGCAGGTTGGTAGATTATCAATATACTTGTTTCCCAACATATTTGCAATAGAAGTAAAAGCATGATTATGCCCCACGATCATTACCTTTTCCCAGTTATCATCTAATCCATTTATTATTTGCATAACATTTTCACCTCCAAAATCGTACAGATCATGATTTGTAATAAAATTGTCTACTCCTACATTTAAAGCTTCCTTAAAATATAGGGCTGTAGTGAGAGCTCGCGTTGCATCACTGCTAATTATCTTCTCAGGAGCCACAATTTCTGATTTCACTTTTTCTGAAACCAGAGTTGCATCTTCTTCCCCCCTTTTTTTTAAAGGTCTTTGATGATCAATGACGTCATGTTCCCAAGAGGATTTAGCATGACGAACCATGTAAAGTGTTTTCATGTGCTCAATTTAAGTAAGGATAAATTTATGTGTTTTTTTGGCCTACAGCTTAAAGCTTAAAGCTAAATCTATGGTGCCAGTCGTTCAATAATCCAATCATGTCCCTTTAGCCGATATCGTATTCGGTCGTGTAATCTGTTTGGGCGGCCTTGCCAGAATTCAAATTCCATGGGTTTTACTAGAAATCCTCCCCAATCTTCCGGCTTCGGAATTTCTTTGCCTTCATAGGCCTCCTCCAATTCCTTCAACTTTACCTCAAGAACCTCCCTATTTGCTACCACCGAACTCTGCTGACTCACTATTGCTCCCAACTGACTCCCTTTAGGACGTGAATGAAAATAGTTTTCAGAATCTGCTTCCGAAGTTTTTAAAGCCCTTCCTTTTATAATGATTTGTCGCTCTAAATTAGGCCAAAAAAAGGATATAGATACTTTATTATTTAGAGCTATTGATTTTCCTTTTTCACTGTTGTAATTGGTGTAGAAATAGAATCCGAGTTCGTCATATTTTTTTAACAATACTACTCTTCCCCTCGGAAAACCATGCAGATCAATCGTCGTTAGCGTCATTGCATTTGCCTCATCAACGCCACCAGAATTCTTAGTCTCATGAAACCAGGAACGAAACTGCTGAAACGGATTTATATCCACTGTTGCTTCCGAAAGCGTTCCTTTTTCGTACGATTTTCGGTCTTGATGCAAATTCTCCTTCATAGGGTAAGTTTATTGCAAGTTACGAGTTTTGCGTAAAGATTTAAAAAAGTAGGAATTTAAATTTGAGTTAAATTAATTGTACTTATTTTCAGGAAAGAAATTATCGAAAAAGCCATACGTTAGAATCTAAATAAAATATACTACAGCTTAAAAACCTTCCCGTCTTCTGCTAATTCTACATTTTCAAAGACTTCATTTGCCTCTTTTCTGAAGTGTTCGTAGTTCCCATAGCGCCCCGAATAATGTCCTAGAATAAGAGTGCCCACATTCGCTTCAGAAGCAATCGTAGCAGCCTCTAATGCTGTACTATGCTTGGTTTTAATTGCTAATTCCTGATGTTCTTTTAAAAAAGTAGATTCATGATACAGGGTTGTGATATTTGTTATCTGCGGAATTATTTCCGGAAAATACACGGTGTCACTACAGAATGCATACGATTTAGAAGGTTCCGGATCCAGAGTAATCTTACTGTTATCGATCGTAATTCCATCTTCATTAACAACATCAAAGCCTTGTTTTATTTTGTGGTAATAACTCATATTAACATTAGCCTCTTTCACCGCATTTATATCCAGCTTTCGTTCTCCTGGTTTTTCTCTGAAAAGAAATCCGTTGGTATAAACTCTGTGTTTTAGTGGAATAGACGCTACGGAAACTTTATCGTCTTCAAACAAAAGTTCCGGTTCTTTGCTATCTAATTCGTGAAATAATAAAGGGTAATTGGTCCATGAATTACCTAACTTCAACTGAAGTGTAATTGCTTCCTTGATGCCTTTTGGGCCATAAACATTCAGCTCTGCTTCTCTCCCCAGCAATCGAAAGGTAGAGATTAAGCCTACCAATCCGAAGAAATGATCTCCATGCAAATGTGAAATAAAAATATGTCTGATTCGAGCGAACTTTACCTTGCATTTTCGTAATTGCACCTGAGTTCCTTCCCCGCAATCAATCAAAAACAAATGCCCTTTGATTTCCAATACTTGCGACGTTGGATGAGCATCCCAGCGCGGAGTAGCAGAATGACAGCCAAGAATCGTCAACTTCATGATTTTTATTCTAAAATTACTTTAGCTTTTTAGTGGTCAGTCGCAGTGGTCAGTGGTCAGTGGTCAGTATTTAAAAGTAAATTTAAATATTTTATCGGTAAACTGAAAATTGAGACTGTAAACTAATTTTTTGACAGCAAACTGAAAGCTCAAAAGCCCAGATCCCGTTCTATCTCCTCCATTTCAACGATATCCCCTGCTTCCAATAATGTTGGAACAACGATCATCTCCATAGGGATGTCATCAACGTCAATAGTATCGTTTACTATTACAAACGAATGTTTTGTGGATCTATGATAGTTGGATAGTTTCAATAAGAGCAGCAATTGCGTTAATTCCAGTGATGTATATTTTATTAGATCGATTACCAAATTGTCATCGGCGTATTTGGCAGGCACGATGCGCTCCAGATAAGAAACGAAATCGTTAATATCATCTCTTTCATCTTGTAGTATGATGTAATTATCGTGTTTTTTAATCTTCATGGGGTTTTATTTTAGAAGCGAGCAAATACAATACCGCCATTCTTACAGCCACTCCATTCTGCACCTGATCCAAGATGATAGCCTGTTTGCTATCGGCAACGTCACTTGTAATCTCCACCCCTCTATTTATAGGCCCGGGGTGCATTACAACAATTTCTTTATTTAAGGAGTCGAGCAGTGCTTTATTCACTCCATATTGTTGGGTGTATTCTCTAGTTGTTGGGAAATAACTGATGTCCATCCGTTCGTTTTGAACACGAAGCATATTAGCAACATCACACCATTCTAACGCTTTACGTAAATTGCCTTCCACTCCTACTCCAATTTTATCTATATATTTAGGTAATAGTGTTTTAGGCCCACATACTTTAACTTCTGCTCCAAGCTTTTGAAGTGCAAAAATATTAGATAATGCTACTCTTGAATGTAATATATCGCCAACAATCACCACCTTTTTTCCTGCCACATCTCCTAACTTTTCACGAATCGAATACGAATCCAACAAGGCTTGGGTTGGGTGCTCATGTGCGCCATCTCCGGCATTTACAATACTGGCATTTACATGTTTTGCAAGAAACACCCCGGCTCCCGGATTTGGGTGGCGCATTACAACCATATCTACTTTCATAGACAGGATGTTATTTACGGTATCAATAAGTGTTTCCCCTTTCTTTACAGATGATGAAGCAGCAGAGAAATTAATGACGTCTGCCGATAGTCTTTTTTCTGCTAATTCGAACGAAAGACGGGTTCTTGTACTGTTCTCGAAAAAGAGATTGGCGATTGTAATATCTCTAAGTGATGGAACTTTTTTAATGGAACGATTGATCACTTCCTTAAAATGATCTGCCGTTTCGAAAATGAGATGAATGTCATCTTCGGTGATGTATTTAATTCCTAATAAGTGATTTACACTTAGTTCTTTCATTAGTTTTTTTCTAAAAAACGCTATAGGCGATATGCTTTATGCTTTAGGCGCCTATAGCTTATAGCCCAAAGCCTATGGCGTAATAACCTTAGTTATTTACCAAGTATACCGCATCTTCTCCATCTTGTTCTTTCCAACACACTTTTACTTTTTCATCTCCTATGGCGTCTACCTGTCTTCCTCTATAATCCGGTTGAATGGGTAAATGACGGCTAAATCGCCTATCGATCAGCGTTAAGAGCTCAATCTCCATCGGGCGCCCAAATGATTGCACGGCTGTTAATGCAGAGCGTATACTCCTCCCAGTGTACAACACATCATCGATAAACACTAGTTTTTTATCTTCAATAACAAAATCAATTTTTGTTTTGTTTGCTTCAAGGATCTTATTACTTCTTCGGAAGTCATCTCGGTAAAAAGTAATGTCTAAATACCCTAACTTGAGATCTTTCATTTTATAATCGGATTCAAGAATACTTTTCAGTCTTTCTGCCAGGAATACGCCTCTGGGCTGGATTCCAATTAAAACGGTATTTTCGAAAGTATCGTGATTTTCAATTAATTGACAAGCCAGACGTTGAAGCGCAATGTGCACTTCGGTTGCGTTTAATAACACTTTTTGGCTCATAGGGTAGTCTGAATGATTATTCAGGATACAAATTTACTATTTTTTTAAGTAATTACAGTAAAAGATTGGGGGTGACTTAAAAGACCCCTCCGCCCTTTGGGCACCTCCCCTCATTGAGGGGAGGAAATATCATTATTTAATTTGACTTTAGATTAAAACTTTCCTCCCCTTATTTTAAGGGGAGGTGCCGAAGGCGGAGGGGTTTCCCGCGTTAGGGATAGAGGGAAATACCGCGTATGACCGAAAGCCCGGTCGTGAAGTGTCGTGAAGTGAGCTCTGCTCTACTTCACGGCTACTTTACGGAACGCCCAAATACTTCTGCGCTAAAGCTTCGAAGTATTGTATAAAAAAAGCCTCTCATTTCTGAAAGGCTTTCAAATTATTTAAAATGTATGAGAATTACTTCTTCCCGTCCATTTTATCTTTAAGAGCTTGAAGTGCTGAGTTAGCATCCCCTAATGTAGGTTTTGCTTCATCTGCTTGTGCAGCTTGCTTCTTAGCAGCTTGCTTCACAATCTTCGCTTCTTCTTCTTTATGGATTGCCATGTGAGATGCTACCACTTTCTTGAATTCTTTGTTGAACTCAATAATTTGGAATTCTGCTTCTTCACCTTTCTTAAGCATGTTCCCGTCTTCCTTTTCAAGATGACGTGTTGGAACGAAAGCAGAAATATCTTCATTGAAGTTAATCACAGCTCCTTTATCAACGATCTCGTCGATAGCAGCAGTGTGCTTAGTTCCCAATCCGAATTCAGCTTCGTACTTATCCCAAGGGTTATCCATTGTTTGCTTGTGACCTAAGCTTAGCTTACGACCTTCAACATCCAATTCTAACACAACAACCTCTAGTGTATCACTAATATTTGTGAACTCACTTGGATGCTTGATTTTCTTAGTCCAAGAAAGATCACTAATATAGATAAGACCGTCGATTCCTTCTTCTAACTCGACAAATACACCGAAGTTAGTGAAGTTACGAACGATACCTTTATGATTAGATCCTACTGGATACTTCTTAGTAATATCAGTCCATGGGTCTGGAGTCATTTGCTTGATACCAAGAGACATCTTGCGCTCTTCACGGTCCATAGTCAATACAACTGCTTCAACCTCATCACCAACATTTACGAAATCCTGAGCGCTACGCAAGTGCGTAGACCAAGACATTTCGCTAACGTGGATAAGACCTTCAACACCTTCAGCAACTTCGATAAATGCACCGTAATCAGCGATTACAACTACCTTACCTTTTACTTTGTCACCAACTTTAAGTTCCTCACCTAAAGCATCCCAAGGATGAGCGTTCAATTGCTTAAGACCTAATTGAATACGTGTCTTGTCTTCATCGAAGTCAAGGATTACAACATTCAGTTTCTGATCAAGCTCAACGATCTCATTCGGGTGATTGATACGAGACCAAGAAAGGTCTGTAATATGTACCAAACCATCAACACCACCAAGATCAACGAATACTCCGTAAGAAGTGATATTTTTAACCACACCTTCAAGTACCTGACCTTTTTCAAGCTGTCCGATAATTTCTTTTTTCTGCTCTTCGATATCTGCTTCGATAAGCGCTTTATGCGATACAACAACGTTTTTGAATTCGTGATTAATTTTAACCACTTTGAATTCCATTGTTTTTCCAACATAGATATCGTAATCACGGATAGGCTTCACATCGATTTGCGATCCCGGTAAGAATGCTTCAATACCGAAAACATCTACGATCATACCACCTTTAGTTCTGCATTTCACAAAACCATTAACGATAGTAGCTTCGTCGTGAGCCGCATTTACGCGATCCCAAGCTTTTATTGTTCTAGCCTTACGGTGAGAAAGGATTAATTGTCCTGTACTGTCTTCACGTACATCAATTAATACTTCAACAGTATCTCCAACCTTAAGATCCGGATTGTAACGGAACTCATTTAGAGAAACTACACCTTCACTCTTTGCGTTGATATCGATAATAGCATCACGGTCTGTGATAAATACTACAGTACCATCTACTACTTCATCATCTAAAGTATCTACAAAGTTTGCGGCAACTAATTTTTCGAATTCTTCTAACTTACCATCATCTACAGGGTCGATTCCCTCTTCGTAGTTGTGCCAGTTAAAATCTGTTAAGAATTTTTCAGGATTGCTCTCTTTAAGAGAAACTTCTTCCTTAGGTTTTGAGTCTTTTTCAACATCTTCAGTCGCAACTTCTTTCCTAGGTTTTGAGTCTTTTTCAACTGTTTCAGTTGCAACTTCTTCCTTAGGTTTTGAGTCTTTTTCAACTGTTTCAGTTGCAACTTCTTCAACAGCTACAGTTTCTTCAACTTTTTTCTCCTTTGCAGGTTTCTTAGCGGTTGTTTCTTTTTTTGCTTTAGTAGCTTTTTTTTCTACTGTAGCTTCTTCTTTGTTTGCTTTATCAGCCATTTTGTAAATTGCGTCCTTTCAATTTAAAATAAAATCGTCTCGGACGGTTTTGTATTCTGTGTTCTTACCAGATTTTACTGCAACTATCCCACAGAAGGGTTTTTATAGTTTTTGTTTTGACTGCCTTTTAATCCGGTCTTGTTGCTAAAAGGACTTGAAACTCGAAAGCATTTCTGCCTAAGAGGGGTGCAAAAATACTATTTATCTTTCTATTTTCAAAGGGTTTATCTTCGGAAAGCTTAAATTTTTGATAAATGTTTTTTGGATCGTTTCTTGCTCTTTACTTTTATATAAAAATCAGATTCTTATGTCTTTAAAATATATACTATCTATTGCACTTATAGCAACCTTTACTTTTTCTTGTAATTCTAATAAAAGCATGACAAAGCCCGACACAAACCCCTCCACTCAACTCCATGATATTTGGGCTTTAAACGCGTTGAACGGTGAAGAAATTAAGCGTGAAGAATCTAATGACCGTCAGAGTTTTCCCATGCTTGAAATCTTTGTTTCTGAAAAGCGTATTGGCGGTAATGATGGTTGTAATGCGATCTTCGGAAGTATTGAAAGCTTAGATGCTACTTCTATTTCCTTCGGAAAAATGGGTGGCACCAAAATGATGTGCCCTGATATGAAACTTCCAAGTGCCTATATGAAAGCTATGGGTGCTGTTACTTCCTATAAAATTGAAAATCTTCAACTACATCTTTATAATGCGGAAGGAGACGAGGTGTTGAAGTTTTTGAAAGTGGATTAACTTATTTACATATTAGTGCTAAAAGATATTGCATTATTACTTTAAAAAACCCCTCCGCTGTTGGCACCTCCCCTTGAAATAAGGGGAGGAAACGTATAAGTTTATTTCGTAATTATATAATCAAATAAAAGCCCCCTTCGAAGGGGGTTGGGGGATGTTGTTCTCGATACAAATTCCAAGCTCGCTATCGCAGCTTACAATTCACTCGAACTGACTATGGTCCAAATTAATGCTTAGAATACGCTGCGGATTACTCGAACTGACGAAGGTCGTTAAGCTAATCTATAAAATATAATACAAGTGTCACTTCGAGTGATCCGCCAGCGGCGGATTGTATCGAGAAGTCACTCAAACTGACAGAGATTGAGTATTTATCAATGATAATTGAACATTTTTTTAGATTCTACCAGCAATACGGTCTTTCGCTAATTGCAGTATGGTGTGAAACTGATCTTCCAGGTTCATCTCGCTGTTGTCGACTTCAATGGCATCGCCTGCTTTGCGTAAAGGAGAATCTTTTCTAGTGGAATCTATATGATCGCGTTCCTTTACGTTTTCAAGCACTTCATTAAAAGTTACTTTGTCACCTCTATCTTGAAGTTCTTTGAAACGACGGCTAGCCCGGGTTTCGGCTGAAGCATTCATAAATATTTTTAATTCGGCATTTGGAAAAACGACGGTCCCTATATCACGACCATCCATAACAACGCCTTTCCCCTCTCCCATTCGTTGTTGCTGTTCCACCAGCTTTCTTCTTACTTCAGAAACAGTTGCAATCGGACTTACATACTCCGAAACTTCCATGGTTCTTATCTGTTTTTCAACATTTTCACCCTTCAGAAAGATCTCGGCTTTTCCTTCGGCATTTTTTCTGAACTCCAACGTAACTTCCGGCAAACTATCAATTAACTTCTGTTTATCGAATTGTGTTTCCGAAATGAATCCCTTCCGAAGTGCAAAAAGCGTAACTGCCCTGTACATCGCACCACTATCCACATATACATATTCCAACCAATCGGCTAATTGACGTGCTACCGTACTTTTTCCTGTGGAAGAATAACCGTCTATAGCAATGGTAATTTTGCTCATTATTGAAGGTTTATGTTTAATCCGAAAAAACTAGAAGTGGCTGCAGAACTATATTTTGAATAAGAATAACTCAATCTTAAATAATTAAATTTTATGGAAAAGCCTGCGCTAAGACCTGCAAACGCGCGTTTCTCTATGATTCGAAGTTCCTCTCCGCGACGAAGGTTATACCCAAGACGAAGGTTAAATCCGCTTTCTGGAAATATTTCAATTCCGAGGATCATATGGCGAAATGCATTGTCGATAAAATTAATTTTTTCATCAGTTACATTACCTTCCAAATCTACCTGTGCCCTATTCGGGTTGGCAAAAGCGATATTCCATTGCTGCATATTCTCTAAAGTGAAATGCCAACGGATAGGGATGTTCTCAAGTGTTTGGGAGATTCCGAAGATAAGTTCAAAAGGAAGATTCTCAATTTGAGTTTCATAAGGTTTTATTTGAGTCCCTAAATTTCGTGCAACACCGGTAATATTTAGATCCCAATCTTCATAAACATACATCACACCAATATCCAGCGCAACTCCATAAGAAGAATAGTTTTCTAAAGTGGATGAAATAATCTTCAAGTTTCCTCCTACATGAAAATCTGTAAACGCGATATTTCGTGCATGTCCAACAGAAAGTGCCACTTCACTCCCACTAAAGCTATCTGTAGCATTTCCCTGTTCGTCGTAGCCTGCAAAGTTTCCGTAGTTCACATAATTGGCTCCGACATGTAAAACCTGCGTTCGTCTATCCCATAAATAAGCATAGGCAGCGGTTCCATAATTTACATCACCAATATAATTAGTGTAATTAAGCGACAACTGATTATCCATTTCAGGATTAATCGATGCAGGGTTAAAAAGCCCCTGAGTTGGGTCGTAATCGTAATTTGTCACCACTTTTCCACCTAAAGCAGCTTGTCTTGGGGAATTTACCAGATTCAGAAATTGATAAGTAGATCGTCCACCAATCTGCGCTATACTTGAAGTAGCGAGTAAAAGTGAGGTAATAAAGAACAAAACCTTTTGGTTCATTGGGACGATATACGTATTCCTGAGTTAAAACGAATGCAAGTATAATTTATTTTCAGCGTACTAAAAAGAGTTTACAGTATTGAATAAAAACGATGTGTAGAGAAGCTATCTATTAAAATAAATCATATTAAATGTCAGATCGAGCGCAATAGACACCCACTTACTATTAAATAAGCTTAGAGTTCTCGACTGCGCTCGAACAGACAGAAAAACTTATATTTAAGATTTCCTCATTTAAATTAAATATTAAAGCTTCTTAGCATTTTTCACCTTCTCCTTTGTAAGTGCTAATGTCAATACATCGCTCATCTCCTTTACATAGTGAAATTTCAAGCCTTTGAGATATTCGGGTTTAATTTCCTCAATGTCTCGTCGGTTGTCTTCACATAATAAGATTTCTTTAATTCGGGCACGCTTGGCAGCAAGAATTTTCTCTTTGATTCCGCCAACAGGTAGTACCTTTCCTCTTAACGTAATTTCACCAGTCATGGCGATGCTTTTCTTCACTTTTCTTTGCGTAAACAAGGAAACAAGAGAGGTTAACATGGTAATTCCCGCACTCGGACCATCTTTCGGCGTAGCTCCTTCCGGTACATGAATATGTACATTGTACTTTTCAAATACTTCCGGATTAATCCCTAGCACATCAGCATTCGATTTAATATACTCAAGTGCAATTGTCGCTGATTCTTTCATCACCTTACCGAGGTTCCCGGTCATATTTAACGACCCTTTTCCTTTAGATAAGATCGATTCGATGAACAGTATATCTCCTCCAACACGAGTCCATGCAAGGCCAGTAACAACTCCCGCTACATCATTATTTTCATATTTGTCACGTTCCAATCTTGGAGCGCCTAATACTTCAATAATTACATCGTTAGTTACTTTCACTACATATTCCTCCTCCATCGCAATATTCATGGCAGCATATCGCACCATTTTTGCAATCTGCTTTTCTAAGCTACGCACTCCGCTTTCACGAGTATAGCCTTCCACGATCTTTTCTAGTTGTGGTTTAGCGATTAACAGATGTTTCTTTTTAAGACCGTGTTCTTCCAATTGCTTCGGAAGTAAATGTCGTTTTGCGATCTCTACCTTCTCTTCAATCGTATATCCAGAAACGTTGATGATCTCCATACGATCTCTCAACGCCGGCTGAATGGTACTTAAACTATTTGAAGTAGCTATAAACATTACCTTCGACAGGTCGAAACCAAGTTCAAGGAAATTATCATAAAACGAATTGTTCTGCTCTGGATCTAAAACTTCAAGCATTGCAGACGAAGGATCCCCCTGACTACCTACCGATAACTTATCTATCTCGTCCAATACAAAAACAGGATTGCTTGTTCCTGCCTTTTTAAGACTTTTTATAATACGTCCCGGCATAGCACCAATATAGGTTTTACGATGCCCGCGAATCTCTGCTTCATCTCTCAATCCACCTAGCGACATACGAACATATTTTCTACCTAAAGCCTCAGCTACAGATTTACCTAATGATGTCTTTCCAACTCCCGGAGGTCCGTAAAGACAGAGAATAGGCGATTTCATATCGTTTCTAAGCTTTAGAACTGCCAGATACTCAATGATTCTCTTTTTAACATCGTCAAGACCATAATGATCCCTATCCAGAATTTTTCTGGCACGTTTTAAATCGAATTTATCAACGCTGTATTCATTCCATGGAAGCTCGAGCATCAGATCCAGATAATTCCTCTGAATGCTAAACTCGGCCACCTGTGGGTTCATGCGTTGTAATTTTGCGAGCTCTTTAGTAAAGTGAGTTTCGACTTCTTTATTCCAATTTTTGGATTTCGCCCGAGCACGCATTTCTTCTATTTCTGCTTCAGAATTGTTCCCGCCCAACTCTTCCTGAATAGTCTTCATTTGTTGATGCAAGAAGTACTCACGCTGCTGCTGATTGATATCACTATGTACCTTCGACTGAATATCATTGCGAAGTGACAACTTTTGCAGCTCGAGATTCATATAACGAAGTGTTTCCATGGCACGCTCTTTCAAGTCGTTTATTTCAAGGAGTTTTTGTTTCTCTTTAACTGAAATATTGAGGTTCGAAGAAACAAAGTTGATTAGAAAAGAATCACTTTTAATGTTCTTTATTGCGAACGAAGCCTCCGAAGGGATATTCGGACTATCTTTTATGATCTTTAGCGCTAATTCTCTTATGGAAATTATAATTTCTTTAAACTCAGCACTCTCTCTTGCTGGTTTCGCCTCTGCTACATCAACGATCGTTGCCGTTAAGTAAGGTTCGGTTGTAATTACTTCAGAAACCTGAAAACGTTTTGTCCCCTGTATAATGACGGTTGTATTACCATCTGGCATTTTTAGTACACGAAGAATCTTAGCAACTGTTCCTGTAGCGTTGATATCCTCAATTCCCGGTTCCTCTTTTTCCTCTTCTTTTTGGGAAACTACACCAATAATCTTGTTTCCTTTATTTGTTTCATTAATCAGTTTTATCGATTTATCGCGTCCAGCCGTAATTGGAATAACAACACCTGGGAATAAAACAGTATTTCGTAAGGGAAGAATTGGTAAAACTTTTGGTAACTCCTCATTATCCATTGCTTCTTCATCTTCTGTAGTCATTAAAGGAATAAATTCTGCATCATCCTGTAGATCTTGTAATGACAAACTGTCTATTGAAGTTAATTTTGATTTAGCCATATATTGATTTAAGACATTGTGTCACAATTTAGTGCAACACAACCTTTATACTTTTAATTTATAATAGTTTCTTTTCTGAAAACAGCTGAAACACAGCTATTTTATATCGTACTATAGTATATAAGTCAACATTTATGCCACCCTATCTCTACATTCTTTTATAGCTGAAGCTTCATATATAAGAAAGCACTTTTTTTCACAAAGGATTGTAAAGTCATAGAAGTTTCAGAAGTAGACAAATCACTTTTACGAATGCTTCAGACGCTTTGTAGCATTTAATTAATCTGCGAATATCAGGATTTAGCAACCACTTCAGAATAACTTCAGAAAAAAAAACAATAAAGTGTAACAAATCGAAGCAAGGAGTATCTTTATACCAAACAACAGATTTTTTGACACTAACCAAACAGAATATCGAATCGTTACTTGTTCTTTGCCAGAATGAAAATCAAATGGCTCAATTGGAAGTGTATAACCGCTATCAAAAAGCTATGTTCAATGTCGCAGTACGTATAGTAAAAGATAGTGCTGAAGCTGAAGATGTTATGCAGGAATCGTTTATTACTGCATTTGCAAAGTTGAGTTCTTTTAAAGGAGACGCAACTTTTGGGTCTTGGTTAAAGCGAATTGTAGTTAACAACGCCATCACTCAATACAAGAAATCGAAAAGATTTGTGGGATGGCCTGAGGAAGGAATAAAAGATGAAATTGACGAAAGCTATGACGGCTTAACAGACGAAGATTACACACACACTAAAGCTTCAGAAGTAATGCGATGTATGGAATCCTTAAATGAAAATTATCGTGCTGTTTTAACGCTACATTTTATTGAGGGGTTTGATTATGAAGAGATCTGTGACATTTTAAAGATTACAAATGCAAATTGCAGAACAATGATTTCAAGGGCTAAGGAAAGTTTGCGAAAAAAATTAATTGTAACAACATGAAAAAAAATACTATAGAAAAGCTATTTGAAGGATTGGAAGGAAGTTTTGATGTACATGAAACTCCTAATAATCATCAAAAAAGGTTTCTTGAGAAACTGAATAAGAAGCAAGAACCTACTGTAAGAAAATTGAACTGGTGGAAACCACTTTCCATCGCAGCAACGATCGCTGTAATTCTTGCCATCGGTTCTATGTTTATGAAAACAGAAGCTGTAGAAACAGATTTGGCGAGCGTTTCGGCCGAAATGAAGCAAACTCAATCCTTCTTTACCACAACCATCAACGATGAATTGGCAAAATTAAAAAGTTTTGAAGATCCACATTCTAAAGAATTAGTTACAGATGCGCTTCGACAAATCGAAATCCTTGAATCAAATTATGAAGGACTTAAAAAGGACCTTGCAGCTAGCGGGAATGATAAGCGAGTGATCTACGCTATGATTTCCAACTTTCAAAGCAGAATTGAACTTCTGGAGCAGGTTATTGAAAAAATAGAAGAAATTAAAATTCTAAACACTTATCGAAATGAAACTACTATATAACACTTGTATCTTAATCTTACTTCCGGTCTTGGTTATGGCCAATTCTGTGAAAGGAGGTGATGGTTATTCTAAGGAAAAAACCATTAAAAAAGAATTTAAGGTGAATAAAAATGCGCTCTTGTTGGTAAATAACAGTTATGGTAATATTGACATTGTCACTTGGAGCGAAAACCGAACTGTCATTGAGGTTCGTATTAAAACATCATCAGACAGTGAGGAAAAAGCACAAAAGAAACTGGATGATATTACCATAGAGTTTACGGCATCTTCATCGCAGGTTTCTGCTAAAACCATTTTCAATACAAGTAAAGATTCATGGAAAATTTGGGGAAATAGTAAATCGCATGTTTCCATGGAAGTACATTACACCATTAAACTTCCTGTTACTAATTCGGTTGATTTGGATAACGATTATGGTGTAGTAAGCATCAACAGACTAGAAGGAGATGCGCGAATTGATTGTGACTATGGTCAATTACTGATCGGAGAATTAATGTCTGATAATAACGATCTTAATTTCGACTATACTAATAAATCCACTATTGCCTATCTTAAAAATGGAAAGATAAACGCAGATTATTCAGACTTCACCTTAGAAAAAGCAGGCAATCTTGAATTGACGGCAGATTATACACAATCAGAAATTTTCGAGGTGGGAAACATCAATTATAATTGTGATTATGGGAAGGTGTCTATCGGAAAAGCGAATGACATTATAGGACGTGGTGACTATGTAACGAATCGTATTGGAAGTGTCAAGGGTGGCGTAAATTTAAATACCGATTATGGTTCAATAAAGATTGAACGGCTTATGGGCAGTGCAAAAAATGTAACCATAAATGCCGAATACACAGGAATCAAACTTGGTTTTTCTCACGATTATAATTTTGATTTTTATGTAGATCTTACCTATGCCGGATTTAGCGGAGAGGATGACGTAATCGTTACAAAATCGGATAAGCATAGTTCAAGAAAAGACTATGCTGGATATCACGGGAAAAAAAATAGCGGCAATACGATTCGAATTAAATCGAATTACGGGGGCGTCACTTTTTATAAAAATTAATGTTTAACTAACTTCGGAAAACAAAGTAATTTGTATCCGGTAAATCCATCAAACAATGAAAACAATAGCAAAAATAACAATGGCGGTAGCGCTCACACTAATCAGTTTTTCTGAAGCAACCGCACAAAAAGGAAAATTTATCACTGGAAGTGGCAATGTAACAACTGAAACGACATCTACTTCAGATTACGACAAAATTAACGTTGTAGGCTCTATGGATGTACATCTCGAAAGCGGATCGGAGGGATCTATAAGTGTAACCACCGATGACAATCTGCACGAAATAGTAGAAATTTCTTCCGATGGGAATACACTCATCATCAAAATTATAAACAATGTTTCGTTTAATTCAAAAAAAGGGATTCATGTAACAGTTCCGTTTAAAGAAATAAGCGCCGTAAGTTTGGTTGGATCGGGCGATGTGTCGTCTAAGGATACTATTAAAAGTAACATGTTCGAATCAAGTTTAACAGGTTCCGGTGATATTGTTTTATCTATCGATAGTTCCAATGTAAATGCAAAAGTAACAGGCTCCGGTGATATGACCCTTTCAGGTACTGCAGATATACTTGAAGTAAAAGTAACCGGAAGTGGTGATTTTGAAGGGAAATCTCTTAAGTCTTCAAACACCCAGGCCTATGTTTCAGGATCGGGTGACATTAGTGTCGACGCATCAAGTTCTCTTAAAGCAAGAGTAAACGGTTCCGGGACAATTAAATACTCTGGAAACCCAACAACTAATGATAAAAAAGTAAGAGGCTCAGGAGATATAAAAGCGATATAAGCTAAGTTATATTTAAAACAAAAAAGCCTTCTCATTCCAAGTATCGGAATAGAGAAGGCTTTTTTTAATTGTGTAAATACCTACGGAAGCGTCAATGAAAAGGTTCCGTTTGTAATTTCAAAAATATCTTGACTTACACCAAAAGGATCCGTAGCCGTGAATGAAAAAGTTCCTTCAATGTCACCAGTTAATGTATCATAGCTCGTAATAGTAAGAGTACCCGTATTAGACCAAAATGGAAGCCCACCACCAGTTAAATCTGGGTTATAAGATCCAATTTTCTCATTCCCGGTTGAAGGGGTAGGGGTCATATCATAAGTGCCAACTGCAATATCCTTTGGGAAAATTATCGATAGATTTTTATTGTCAACAGTGTTCGTGATAATATTTACAACCGGAGTTCCCGAAAAGACAGAATTAATTATTGTCACACTTTCCGGCTCATAGGCTACACCATCTACATCGGCCGTAAACGGACTTGGACCACTACCAGGAATACCTTCAAAATATAAGGTAAAACTTCCTCCTGTAACAGAGACAACAGTTGGATCACCTCCTAATGGGTCAGATCCTGTAAATTGGAAAGTCGCTTCCACAATACCTTCTTCTGTATCTATGTTAGTTATGGTAATTGTTCCAGGGCTGGATGTTAAATTCTCTCCTCCAGTATTTGAGTTGTACAATCCAATTATATCTGTACCATCCGAAATAGCGACCATATCAAAGGTGCCTTCTCCCGAAAATAATGGGAAATCAATTCGGATTAATGCATTTGTAGACGTTTTAGCAACAATTTTCATCATATCGACACCAGAAATTGCTGTGATAGTAGTTGTTATAGTATCTTCTACAAATTCTACTCCTTCGATCAAGGCAAAAAACTCGTCTTGAGGGTCGCCGGTACCACCACCTCCTCCGCCACCGCCACCGGTGTCGTCAAGAACATATGGAATGGCATTGAAAATACCTAAGGATGCAGAAATTGTATCGACTATCGGATTGCCATTCGAATCTAAAACGGGATCTCCATTAGCATCTAATTGAGCTCTTTTTCCAATAAAACTAAATGTTCCGGAAATTGTTAGTTCGGTACTATTTAATTCAGAAATATTCAATTGACCTGAACCTCCTAAAGAACCTGTAGAAATATATGGGTTGTTCGCACCAGCCGGGTAATAAGTTGCACCATTGTCGGTTCCACTTCCTGCGATTAGATTAAAAACTCCAATACCACCTTCTTGCGCCACTAGTGTAATCGTCTCGCCAGTCACGTCATTAGTTCCTGTAATTGTAAGTAAATTTTCGCTTGATAGCGTTGCTCCTGCAAGAGTTGCAAGAAATTCCTCTCCTTCTATTTGTGCTTTAAATTGACCTGGTTCCACCTGGGTAGGGTCGCCAATTTGTATAAATTCTCCTGTTAACGGCTCGTCTTCACATCCCACAATAAGGAATGCTAAAATAGTTATAGATAGCCAATTAAAAAGTTTGAGTTTCTTCATAAGTAGTTTGTTAACTTTTGTAATAACCGCAAACTTAAAGAAAAATTGTTTATTAATTCGAATTTCTTGGCACTCTAAGGAGCAAAATTACACCTATAATAAAAAAGACTATAAAAAATAAGATTGCGTATCTAATGCTTCCGGTTATTTGAGCGACATAACCATAACTTAGCATTCCTATTACAATTCCAATCTTTTCAGAAACATCATAAAAACTAAAGTACGAAGCCGTATCTAATGCGTTTTCAGGAATAAACTTCGAATAAGTCGACCTGGAAAGCGACTGAATTCCTCCCATCACAAGTCCGACAAATGCCGCTGTAAAATAAAACTGAAACGGTGTTGTGATCGTGAAAGCATAGACACAAATGCAGATCCAGATAAGATTTAGAACAATAAGTGTATTTATATTTCCAAATCGAGCTGACGATCTGGAAGTAATAAATGCACCCAGGACGGCTACCAATTGAATTAGCAAGATACTTACAATAAGTCCGGTTGTTGCATTAGTATCACCCCAATCCAGCTCTTCAATTCCAAAGTAGGTCGCCACCAACATAATTGTTTGAACAGCCATACTATAGACAAAAAATGCTCCGAGATACCGCTTTAATTTAATATCACTCTTAATCTTATTCCAAATAAGTTTTAGCTCCTTAAAGCCATTAAATAAAAGATTTTTGGTGAATTTTTCCTGTTTATTTCCCTTCGGAAGATGATAATAAGTGTATTGACTAAACCCTATCCACCATAAACCTGTTAGCACAAAGGAAAGTCGCGTAGGAAGTGCTTCATTTTCAAATCCGAAGCTATCGTACATCATAATCATCGCTAAACAAATAAGTAATAAGATCACACTTCCTATATAACCAAGTGAGTATCCTTTCGCACTAATCTTATCCTGCTGCTCCTTAAAGGCAATATCAGGTAAATAGGAATTATAAAATACTAAACTCGCCCAGAATCCAATTAACGCGAGAAAATAGCAGAGTAAACCAAACCATAAATGATCCATATTGAACCAGTAAAGCCCTATACAAGAAGTTGCTCCCAGATAACAGAAAAACTTCATGAAGATCTTTTTGTTTCCAACGTAATCTGCAATACCACTTAATAAGGGGCTAAGAATTGAAACCACTAAAAAGGCCGCTGCTGTAACGATGCTTATTAAGGTGTCATTATTGAAGTCGAACCCAAGAAATGTAACAGTGTCACTTAAAATACTCCCATCTTCATTTTTAACAATAGTAAGAGCTCCATAAAAGATAGGAAATATTGCAGAGGCAATCACTAAACTATATACCGAATTCGCCCAATCGTAGAAGGCCCATGCATTGAGTAATTTTGCGCTTCCTTTAGGTAGGTTTTGCTTCATATAAAAAAGTTAAGATTTAACCTGTTCAACATACTTCAGAAAGAATCAGGTATGAATAAAAAAATCCCGCTTTAATAGCGGGATTCTAAAGTACTAAATAAAAATGAACTATTTATTTCTTGAATTTGGTTACTCCAAATTTTGCGGCTTCCGCTTTCGCTTCAGGAACCCATAGCGTAATGTTGTTAATCCTTGTCTGATTAGAAGGGTGTGTACTTAGTATTTCAGGCGGAGCGCCTCCCCCTTGCTGACTCATACGTTCCCATAATTGCGCCGCAACAATAGGATCGTAACCTGCAAGTGCCATCAATGTTAAACCAATTCTATCTGCTTCTGTTTCATGACTTCTGCTAAACGGTAACATAACTCCAACCGCACTTCCAATACCATATGCCTGATTGAAAAGGTTTTGGTTTTTAGGGTCATTACTCAAGGCAATATTTCCTGCTACTGCACCTACTTGTTGTAATTGATCAGCACTCATTCGTTGCTGACCATGATTTGCTAAAGCGTGAGCTACTTCATGTCCCATAACCGCAGCTACACCTGCTTCATTTTGTGTAATTGGAAGAATTCCCGTGTAGAAAACAATTTTTCCTCCCGGCATACACCATGCATTAACCGCTGGATCATCAACCAATTTATATTCCCACTTATAGTCCTTTAGATATCCAGCATAGCCGTTTGCTGTTAAATAACGTTCTGCGGCAATAGAAATTTTCTGTCCTACATTCGTTATCATGTTTGCATCAGAGGTCCCGGTAATAACTTTATTAGTATTCAAAAATTCATCATACTGTTGAAAAGCCATTGGTAAAATCTGAGAATTGGGCACTAATGCCAGTGTTTGCTTTCCGGTAAATGGATTTGTAGTACATGCTACTACCAAAATAAATACCGCGAGGATGGAGAGTGTTTTTTTCAAAATCATTGTGTTCGTTTTAAAGTATAAAAGTAAATAGTTTACGCAACTTACAGGTAAAAGATACTAATTTTTCATAGCGATGTAATCGTATTTTCGATAAGATTAACAAAAACTCAGCCAAAATATAAATTGTAGCTTTGTAAAAAACTGGAACAACTTTTGATATCTTTAAAAAAAACATTACTATGAAACATATTATTCTATTTCTGGCATTAAGTTCAACTATTTTATTTTCATCATGTGAAGGCCCAGAGGGACCTCCGGGAGAACCGGGAGGACTAGTCTACGGGCAGGTGTTTGAAGCCAATGTTGATTTTGATTATGATGCAATATCTCTGACATTTATATCACCCTTCGTCACATTTCCGATTGAAGTGTTCGAAAGCGACGTGATTTTAGCGTACCGCTTTGAAGGTACAGAAACTGTAAATGGAGAAGTTGTTGACATTTGGAGTCCGTTACCAAGAAGTTTATTCTATCAGGATGGTACCAGTGACATTTTCGAATACAGCTTTAATCACACTTACTTTGATGCTCAATTTGTGATAGATGGAAACTTTGATCTTACTACAATACACCCAGATTTTCTAGATAATCAAATCTTCCGTATTGCTGTTATACCCGCAGAATTCGCGAAAACGACCCTTTCTATGGAAGAGTTATTGAAAGTTTTAGATATTAATCCGACAGATATTGAAAGAATTTCAATATAATCTATGAAAAAGCTATCATTATTATTTTTAAGCATCTTATTTATAAGCTGTAATTCTACAGCTCAGGATAAAAAAAGCACACAGGAGGCTGAATTTCCTATTGTAAAATCGGAGGCTGAATGGAAGAAAGAACTTACCGAAATGCAATATTATGTATTGCGAGAAGCCGGTACAGAACGCGCTTTTACCAGTCCGTTAAACAAGATTTATGAACCCGGAACTTATGTGTGTGCAGCTTGTCAAACACCGCTTTACAAAGGTAAAGACAAGTTCGACAGTGGAACAGGTTGGCCAAGTTTTGATCGTGTAATTGAAGGAAATGTTGCTTTCGACACCGATAACAATCTCGGTTATACACGTGTTGAAGAGCACTGTGCAACTTGTGGCGGACATTTAGGTCATGTATTTGATGATGGTCCTAAAGAGACCACGGGTAAAAGACATTGCATCAATGGCGCTGCCTTATCATTTATACCTCAGGATAACTAGATAGCACTCAAAGAATTAAACTATAAAGTACTTTTTCTGTCCAACTATAAACCATTAAATTTTATAGTCATGAA
The DNA here is from genome assembly GCF_003688405.1 of Ulvibacter antarcticus. Classification (GTDB taxonomy): domain Bacteria; phylum Bacteroidota; class Bacteroidia; order Flavobacteriales; family Flavobacteriaceae; genus Ulvibacter; species Ulvibacter antarcticus. The sequence goes on along the minus strand of NZ_REFC01000012.1, from coordinate 27,263 downwards.
AAAGTACTTATTTTTTATTGCAATCTTTCTTTTTTCCTTTACCTCTTGCGCACCTAGAATTGTTAGTCCGGCGCCTTCGACCAAGGTCGTAGTGATTAAAAAAGCACCCAGACAACATAAAGTAGTCTTCGTAAAAGGAAAGCGTTACTACAAATGGAACGATCAATATCACCGCAAAACTCGATTCGGTTATATAGTTGTTCGTTTCTGAAAATCTTTCCGAAGCAAAAACAAAAATTATTATTTATTAATAGATCGGTAAAAAGGCGTGTTTTTTGATGCTTTTTTGTTTCGTTCCACTTACATTTTGTAATTTCGTGACTTCAATTAATAGATACAATTCAGCGAAATGAGTAAATACGATGTAATAGTTTTAGGAAGTGGTCCGGGCGGATATGTAGCCGCTATAAGAGCCTCGCAATTAGGTTTAAAAACAGCAGTTATTGAGAAGGAAAGTCTAGGAGGTGTCTGTCTTAACTGGGGATGTATCCCAACTAAGGCGCTTCTTAAAAGTGCTGATGTTTTCAATTATTTGAAGCATGCAGAAGATTACGGACTTACCGTAAAAGAATATGACAAGGATTTTACTAAAGTTGTTGAGAGAAGCCGCGGTGTTGCCGATGGAATGAGTAAAGGGGTACAATTCTTATTGAAAAAGAATAAAATCGACGTTATTAATGGCTTCGGAAAATTAAAACCAGGCAAGAAAGTAGACGTTGATGGGAAAGAATACTCCGCAGATCATATCATAATTGCCACAGGCGCCCGCTCAAGAGAGTTACCAAATCTGAAGCAGGACGGAAAGAAGGTAATTGGATATCGTGAGGCTATGACCTTAAAAACACAGCCTAAGAGCATGATTGTTGTAGGTAGCGGTGCTATCGGATCTGAATTTGCTCATTTTTATAACGCAATGGGGACAGAAGTAACTATTGTTGAGTTTTTACCCAATCTTGTGCCTTTGGAAGATGAAGATGTTTCAAAACAATTTGAAAGATCGTTGAAAAAAGCCGGAATTAAAGTAATGACCAATTCTTCCGTAGAAAAAGTTGATACTTCAGGGAAAATGGTGAAAGCCACAGTAAAAACCAAAAAAGGAGAGGAAATTATTGAAGCTGAGATCGTTCTTTCTGCCGTTGGAATTGCTTCTAATTTAGATGGCATCGGACTTGAAGATGTAGGTATTGTTACCGACAGAGATAAAATTATGGTGAATGACTGGTATCAAACCAATATTCCTGGTTATTATGCTATTGGGGACGTTGTTCCTGGACCTGCACTTGCACACGTTGCTTCAGCTGAAGGAATTACCTGTGTAGAAAAAATTGCCGGTATTCATGTTGAAGCTATTGACTACGGAAATATCCCGGGATGTACCTATGCTACTCCGGAAATAGCAAGTGTTGGTATGACCGAAAAACAAGCAAAAGAAGCAGGATATGAACTGAAAGTAGGGAAATTTCCTTTTTCTGCCAGCGGAAAAGCTAGTGCTTCAGGTGCGAAAGACGGATTTGTAAAAGTTATTTTCGATGCCAAGTACGGAGAATGGTTGGGTTGCCATATGATTGGTGCCGGCGTAACCGATATGATCGCTGAGGCTGTTTTAGGACGTAAACTCGAGACTACGGGGCATGAAGTATTAAAGGCGATTCACCCGCACCCAACCATGAGTGAGGCAGTGATGGAAGCTGTTGCAGATGCTTATGGAGAGGTGATTCATCTTTAAATAATAGATCGCTTCGCTATTAGATTTTAGATATAAGACAAAAAGAGAGCTCCTAATCGGAGCTCTTTTTTTATTGCTTTAATATAGATTTATCTGGTCAAGCATTTCGATTACGCACAATACAGGCTGAAATCGAGACCTAATCTATGGACATCCAGTTTTTATTTTGAAAGAAAACTCATTAATGCCAACTCATAACTTTGTAGTCCGAACCCTAGGATAATTCCTTTTGCATTTGCTGAGATATAAGATTTATGCCGGAATTTCTCTCTTGAGAAGGTATTAGAAATATGTACTTCCACAACAGGTGTTGAAATTGCTTTAACAGTATCCCCAATCCCGACTGAAGTATGCGTATAGGCCGCAGCATTAAGGATAATTCCATCGTACGTATACCCAACTTCCTGAAGTTTATCAATAAGTTCTCCTTCGATATTCGATTGATAATGTTCTAGCTCGACATTCTTGAATTTAGACTGCAGTGTTTCAAAAAAGTCGTTGAAGGTCTCATCGCCATAGATATCATTTTCACGCTTTCCGAGGAGATTTAAATTAGGGCCGTTTACAATAATAATTTTCATTGCTTAAAGATATAAATAAACTACCTCGGAGCTGCGCCCACGAGCTAATAAAATTTTAAAAGGTTCAAATTCCTAAGCTCAAAACAAAATAAAGCAAAGTCGTTTTAATCATTATTTCAAATAAAAAAAGCGGAAGCAATTGCTTCCGCTTTTTAAAATAATTTACTTGCTATTAGAATGAATATCCCGCAGAAACCTGAAATACGTTGTTTTGATTTTTAGCATTAAAATCTTCATCTTTTATATCATTAATGTCAGTGACACCTTTGTTATAACGTAAACTTCCAAAGAACCCCATTGGAAGTCGGTATGATGCACCAATACCTATCCCTATATCTAAACCTTTATACTGGTCTTTGGTTTCACCAACAAGACCCGTTTCAAAATCAACACTTTCCGCGTTTACTAAAATCCCAATCACAGGTCCCAATTCAGCGCTTAAGCCCTGAATAATATGGTATTTCCCCATTACAGGAATATTTAAATAGTCTAATTTTGAGTTTTCGGTAGTTCCAAAACCATAATTAGTTTTACTACCTTGTGAAGAATACAAAATCTCGGGTTGTACAGAAATCTTATCAGTAACAGGAACTTCAACCAATCCACCAATGTGGAAACTAGTTCTGGAATTAAACCCTCCAAAACCAGTATAATAAGCATCCCCTCCAATTGACGCTAAGTTAAGACCGGCTTTAACACCTAGTCTAATTTCGCCTTGTGCAAATGAAGATGTTACTAGAAATAGACCTAGCGCAATAAATAAAAATAATTTTTTCATAATTAAAGTATTAAGTGTTAGTTTAGTAAAGCTACTAAATTAAATTTATCCTTTACTACAGGCTTTTACCCCAATTTATCAACAAAGTTTTTAACAAGTTGGCAAACAGAACAATAGTGAAATAGAATTCCCACCTTCCGGATGTAGCACTAATTGTTTAAAATGAGTATCCAACTGAAATCTGACTAATATTATTTTGGTTCTTTGAATTATAGTATAAACTTTCTTCCGAAGTAGTATTGGTATTTGTAATGCCTTTATTAAACCTTAAACTTCCAAAAAGACCAATTGATGTAAGATAAGAAGCGCCAATTCCAATTCCTATATCGATATTCTCGTAATATTCTTTCGAGTCTCTGGACCGACCGTCGACTTTACTTTCAGCTTTAACCAAAACACCGATTACCGGACCTAATTCTGCACTTAATCCTTTGAGGATATGGTATTTTCCTAAAATCGGAAAGTTTAGATAATCCAATTTAATATCTGTTTCTACTTGTGCACCAAAAAAACCAGATTCAATTTTCGTTCCTTGCGAAGAGTATAAAATTTCAGGTTGCAATGAAATTTTATCACTTATTGGGACTTCAATTAGAGCCCCGAGATGAAAGCCAATTCTATTCCCTAAATTAGGACCTGCCTTAGCTCCCATACGAAATTCACCCTGTGCAAAACTGGTTGTGATTATACAAACTGTCACCGTTATAAGTAGGAATATTTTTTTCATAATTTGCGTATTGTAAATTATTTATATCGTGAAGCTACGAAATAATAATAAACCTTGCACACAGGATTTTACCCCTATACTTAGTGAAAAACATAAAACAATCTGATTTTCAGCCACAAAAAAAAACCATCTATTCATGACAGATGGTTTTTTAAAGTTTTTAATTATTTAAAGAAAAGAATAGCCAACTGAAACGGAAACAACCGTATTCTTGCCATCTTCGCCCTTTATGACTTCACTCAATCCAAAATTATATCGTCCATCAATACGCAGTCCAAAAGGAAGGTCTAGTCCTAAACCTGCAACACCTGATAAATCGAAGGACTCTGCTTTTGCTTCAGCTTCGATAGTACCAATTACAGTCTTAATCTTATCGTCAACAATAAAACCAAATTGAGGGCCTAATTGTACATTTAATCCCTGTACTAGATAGTACTTAAGAACTACTGGTACATTTACATAAGTAAGCTCAAATTCACTTCCTTTTATCTTAGAACCTTGCTGAGAATATAATAAATCGCCCTGTATCCCAATCTTATCACTTAACTTTGCTCCTACAAATGCGCCTGCGTGAAAGCCTGTTTTGCTCGAAGAATCTTTTAAATCAGAAACATTTGCGAAATTCGCTCCTATTTTAAGCCCTAAATCCAGATCTTGAGAGAATCCTGAAATACTAATTAATATCGTTAATGCTAAAACAATTGATTTTTTCATAGGTTATTTTATTTGTCTTTTTGTGAATCAAAGATACTTAAAACTTAAAATTTTACAATTTGTTATAACCTAGCTAATTTTTATTCTGAATCTATTTTACTAATATCGCAATATGCAATGGCAACGTGCCCTTATTGATTACAAAAACTATTTGAAGATTGAACGAGGTCTTTCAGAAAACTCGGTAATTAATTACGCCTTAGATATCAATAAACTTATAAAATGGTTGAACGAAAATGAAATAGGGATCTCCCCTATTCAGATTTCCGAAGAAACCATACAACAATTTATTTATCAAGTTGCTAAGGAGCTCAATCCAAAATCTCAAAGTAGGATAATCTCTGGGCTTCGTGGCTTTTTTAACTATTTGGTATTTGAAGAGTATCGAACGACCAATCCATTAGACCTAATTGAAAGTCCGAAAACCGCTAGAACACTTCCGGATATCCTTTCTACCGAAGAAATCGACCAACTTATAGCCGCCATTGATCTAAGTAAACCACAAGGAGAGCGGAATCGAGCAATACTTGAAACGCTTTATGGATGCGGGTTGCGGGTGAGTGAGTTAATCACTTTGAAAATATCTGATCTATTTTTTGAAGAAGGCTTTATAAAAGTTACCGGAAAAGGTGATAAACAGCGATTTGTACCTATCGGAAAGTCGACCATTAAATTTATGGAATTATACCGAAGGGAAATACGGGTACATCAAGATATTGATAACAATGCCAAAGACACCTTGTTTTTAAATCGGAGAGGGAAAGCTTTAACGAGGGCAATGATCTTTACAATTATCAAGCAACTAGCGGAAAAAGCTGGAATTCGGAAAACTGTATCCCCTCATACCTTTCGCCATTCCTTTGCAACACATTTGCTGGAAAACGGAGCCGATTTGAGGGCTATTCAACAAATGCTTGGCCATGAAAGCATTACAACAACCGAAATCTACACACATATTGACAAAACGCATCTTTCAGAAGTGATGAATGCGTATCATCCCAGGAAATAGAATTTGAATCAATCCAAAAAATTACTTATTATTGATAGTTTAAATGTTTATTTCATTAATTATGAGAATACTTATCATACTATTATTCATATGTTCCTTTACGCAAGCACAAATTGTTACGATCCCCGATGCTAATTTTAAATATGCTTTAGTGAACTATACATGCGCAGCTTTTGATGCAAATTTAAACTTTGATGGAGATGTAGATACTAACAATGATGGTGAAATACAACTAAGTGAGGCAGAGGCCGTATACGCATTATCTGTTGGAAATAACGGTATTCAATCTTTGGAGGGAATTGCCGCTTTTTCAAATCTTCATACTTTGCTTTGTGGAGATAATCCTTTGACCGCTCTTGATTTAACACAAAACCAATCTCTTGTATGGGTTAATAGCTGGGACTGCCAATTGACTTCCGTTATTTCAGCAAATCAAAATCTTGAATTTTTAAGTGTAAGCAATAATCAATTGAATACAATCAATATTTCGGAAAACCCAAATTTAAAACAACTTAATATCTCTTTAAATCAATTTACTGAAATTGACGTATCCCAAAATTATAATTTGGAAGGACTAGGAGTATCAGAAAATCAAATAACGAGCTTGGATGTTTCCAATAATCTATCGTTAAAAAGTTTGAGTTGTTCTTACAATTTGATTGCTAATTTGGATTTAAGTAATAATTCGGATTTAGAACAATTATTATGTAAGGAAAATGCACTTGAGAGTTTGAATTTGAAAAATCAAAATAACCTAAACATGATTGCCATGGATTCCAGGTTTAATCCTAATCTCTTTTGCATTAACGTGGATGATGAAGATGCTAATTTAGTGTGTACTGCAACTTTTCCACATGGATGGTGTAAAGATGCGTGGGCAGCATATAGTGAAGATTGTGTTTTGAGTGTTGATGATCACGAAGAGAATTCTATCAGTTTGAGTCCGAATCCGGTTATTGATGTATTGGACGTTAATTCCGTAAAATCAATTGAGAAAATTAAATGCTATTCTTTAGACGGGAAATTGATAAAGCAAGAATCAAACTCTAGAATCGATCTTTCGATTTTACCAAAAGGCGTTTATATCGTTATTATTTCAGTAGAAGGTGAAAATTTTGTAAAAAAAATAATAAAAAATTAATTTCAATTACATCTTTTTAAAATGCAAAAAGGCTCCTAATTAGGAGCCTTTTTTAATATGTATCAATTCAATCTTTATTTCGCAATATTCACAGCTCTGGTTTCCCGTATTACGGTCACTTTCACTTGTCCAGGATAGGTCATATCGGTCTGAATCTTTTGTGAAATTTCGAAAGACAACTGGGCTGCTTTTTCATCGGTAACTTTTTCACTTTCTACCATCACTCGCAGTTCTCTACCCGCTTGAATCGCATAGGCTTTATTTACACCTCCAAATCCGAAAGCGATATCCTCAAGATCCTTAAGACGTTGAATATACGAATCGAGTACTTGTCGTCTTGCACCAGGTCTTGCACCGCTTATCGCATCACAAACTTGTACTATAGGTGAAAGTAAACTTGTCATTTCAATTTCGTCATGGTGAGCTCCAATCGCGTTACACACTTCAGGTTTTTCACCATATTTCTCTGCCCATTGCATTCCGAGAATAGCATGTGGCACTTCTGTTTCTGTTTCAGGAACTTTTCCAATATCATGAAGTAAACCTGCACGTTTCGCTAATTTCGGATTCAATCCAAGTTCGGATGCCATAACACCACATAATTTAGCTACTTCTCTGGAGTGTTGTAATAAGTTTTGTCCATAAGATGAACGGTATTTCATACGCCCTACAGCCTTGATAAGTTCGGGCTGTAAGCCATGAATTCCCAAGTCAATTATAGTCCGTTTTCCAACTTCGATGATCTCTTCTTCTATCTGTTTGGTTGTTTTCTTTACAATTTCTTCAATTCTGGCAGGGTGAATCCTACCATCGGTTACCAATTTATGAAGTGATAGACGGGCAATTTCTCTACGAACAGAGTCAAAACAGGAAAGAATTATTGCATCTGGCGTATCATCTACAATGATTTCAACACCGGTTGCAGCTTCGATAGCGCGGATATTACGGCCTTCTCTACCTATAATTCGTCCTTTTACATCGTCACTTTCAAGATTAAAGACAGACACACAGTTTTCGATAGCCTCTTCTGTTCCAATACGCTGAATGGTAGTAATGATAATCTTTTTGGCTTCCTGTTGCGCTGTCATTTTAGCTTCCTCAACAGAGTTTTGTATATAGGCCATCGCACTGGATTTTGCCTCTTCCTTAAGGCTTTCCATCAATTGAGCCTTAGCATCATCTGCCGATAGGCTAGAAATTACTTCCAGCTGATTTATCTGACTTCGGTGCATTTTATCTAGTTCGCTTTGCTTTTTCTCTAAATATGCAATCCGGTCATTATAGTCTTTTTGCTTATTTTCCAGTTCAGAATTTAACTTTTTCGATTTCGCTACTTCACTTGAAACCTGCGATTCTTTATCTCTGGTTCTCTTTTCGGCGTCAGACATCTTCTTCTCCCGACTCATAATGACCTTTTCGTGCTCAGATTTAAGTTCAATAAACTTTTCTTTCGCCTGAAGCATTTTATCTTTTTTAACAGATTCTGCTTCAGTATTAGCCTCTTTCAATAAGGAGGCAGCATTCTTTTTTGCCGATTTTATAAGTTGGGAAGCGTTGTTCTTCTCCAGGTATTTAGCGATAGCAAAACCCACGGCAAGTCCCGCTATTCCTACAATAATTAATATAACTATGTTATCCATTTTTATCTAATATTTATGTATAAAAAAGCCTACATTAATAATATACATTTTGAATAAAACTCCATAAAAACAAGTTTAGGGCTAATAAGCTGGTCAAGTATCCGTTCGAAGACGGCCCGCTTTAGCAACTTGAACTCACCCTTTTCAAAAGTGTAACGTTGAGTTTACCAAAAAAAATATTAATGTAGGCAGTAACCTTATTTTATTTAAAAGAACGTTAAGATAAATGTTCCAGCAACAAATCGTTCAAGGACTTTAATTTCTCCTCAATATGTTGCGTATCACTATCTTTATCAATATGTTTTTGCTCCACCTGCGCCGCGAATTGTAAAGCACACATGGCTAACACATCCTGCTTATCGCGCACAGCATAACTTTTTTCGAACCTTTTAATCATTTCTTCTATCTTCTTAGTTGCTAGTCTAAGCCCTTCTTCCTGAGTGGGATTAATTGTTAAGGGATATACCCTGTCTGCAATTGATAGTTTTATTTTTAATTGGTCTGACATTATTTAAATTATTCGGAAAGTTGTGTAATACATTGGTCAATTTCCCGAACCAGAGCATTTATTTTGAGTTTTGTATCTCGTTTGTATTCGTCGCTGCCGAGCATCGAATTTGCTAATTTTAATGAGCTGCTTTCTTCTCTCCACTTTTCAACTTCATTTTGAAATTGTTCCTGCTGCGATCTTAAATTTTCGTTTTCTTCTTCTAATTTCGCATTAGTCTGCTTCAGTTTTTGATGGCTGTGAAGCAACTTGCTAATTCTATTTTCAAGAGAATCAACAATTTCTGAAATTTGGCTCATTCGTAATTAATTCAATACTTCTTTCACAAAGTTAACATACCGTTGTTAATAAGGCAACTCTTTTCTATTATTTTTTGTAATATTGAAAAACAAGCACAATAAAAGCACATCACTCCCTTTTATTATTTACCTAATTCTTATTTTTACACACTATGAGAAACATAATTCTTGGGCTGCTTTTATTGGGAGTTGCAGCCAACGGACAAAATACCGTTCCTACCGATTATTTTAGTAACCCACTCGAAATTCCGCTGATCTTGGCAGGTAGCTTTGGTGAGCTTAGGAGCAATCATTTCCATAGCGGGCTCGATATTAAAACGCAGCAAAAAGAAGGTATTCCTATTTATGCACCTGCAGATGGCTTTGTGAAGCGAATTAAAGTAGGCCATTATGGCTACGGAAAAGCCTTGTATATAAAACATCCCAACGGTTACTCTACGGTATACGCACATCTTCAGAAATATGCCGGTGCCATCGAAGCTTATGTAAAAAAGAGTCAGTATGATAACGAATCCTACGAGATCGAGCTGTTCCCGGACGCTTCAACCCTTAATGTGTCCAAAGGTGATATTATAGGTTATACAGGAAACTCTGGAAGCAGTGGCGGACCACATTTGCATTATGAAATACGAGATGGAGCTTCACGCCCTATGAATCCTATGCTATTTGGTGTAGAAATTCCCGATACTAAACACCCTTTAGTCTATACGATTATGGGTTATCCAATTGGTGAGAGTGCGCAGATCAATCAGTCGCAGAATCCCGTTAAACTAAGACTAATCCTTCAAAAGGACGGAACATATAAGGTCGAGAATATTATTGCCTTCGGACGTATTGGCTTCGGAATTGCAACCAATGACCAACAAGATGGTGCTTCAAACAAGAATGGCGTGTATGAAATAAAAACGGCATATAATGGTGAAGAAAAATTCGAAGTGCTTTTTGAAAAATTTTCCTTCGACGAAACTCGCTATCTCAACCGCTATATCGATTACGGATACTTTCAGAATAACAAAAGTAGAATCCAAAAACTGTTTAGAGAAAGTAATAATCCGTTGAGCATAATTAAATATGAAAACGACAGTGGTTATTTAGATGTTCAGGATGGCTTCACTTCTACTTACTCCATTGAAGTCAAAGATTATAAAGGAAATACCGTTATTATTTCTATCCCAATCGAAGGAAAAAATTTAGAGATTCTGGAGCCGAAGATAGACGCAACTACCGAAGATTTCATTTACGCAGATCACGCTACTTCTATTACCAAAGGGAAATTCAGTATTTATATTCCGGCGAATAGCCTGTATGAAGATACTTTTTTAAAAATTGAAGCCAAAGGTGATACTTTAACCTTCCATGAAGACGTAATACCTATTCATAGAAACATTACCTTAAGTGTGGATGCTTCAAATTATAATGAAAGTGATAAGGATAAGCTTTTCCTCGGAAGACTTAATTATCGAGGAGAACCCTACTATAATAGTACCAGTCGTAAGGGAGATAAGCTCACTGCCAGAACGAGAACTTTTGGTGATTACGCACTTGTTGTGGATACCATTGTACCTACCATAAAGCCATTTAATTTTAGCTCGGACAAGTGGATATCGAAAAATGAGACCCTTCAGCTTAAAATTGAAGACGACCTAAGCGGTATAAAATCCTATCGAGCTACAGTGAATGGAAAATTTATTCTGATGGAATATAATTACAAAACAGACGTTCTAACTTATGATTTTGATGACAACATTTCAGAAGAAGGCGAAAATAATTTGAAATTAATTGTTATCGATAATGTAGGAAATAGTGCTACATTTGAAGCGACCTTTTTCAGAAAAAACACTTAAAAACGGCTTTTGAAAACAACAACTTTACCCTTCATTATCTTCTTTTTTATAACATCGAGTCTCTTGTTCGCGCAAAAAGCTACCGTAAGAGGAGTTTTACTCGATTCATCCAACCAACCTTTAGCAGGAGTGAATGTCACCACCGGGAACGAAGGTGTGCAATCTGATCTCAATGGATATTATCTTATTGAAATCCCTTCAAATCAAAGTGTGAAGGTTGTCTATTCTTATATTGGCTTAGAAAATGTTGAAATTGACATTACACTAAAGCCAAATGCTGATTATGAGTTTAATCCTGTAATGAAAGTGGATGTTGTTCAAATTGGTACTATCGAATTATCTACCAGAAGAAACAAACAAGTTGAAGGAATCGTTTCTATAAGCCCAGAAGTTATTCGTAAAATGCCCGGCGCCAATGCAGGTGTCGAAAATCTATTAAAATCACTTCCCGGAATCAACGGAAACAACGAATTGAGTACGCAATACGCAGTTCGAGGCGGAAATTATGACGAAAACCTAGTCTATGTAAATGAAGTAGAAGTATATCGTCCATTCTTAATTCGAAGTGGTCAGCAGGAAGGATTAAGCTTTGTAAACAGTGACTTAACATCTAATGTAGATTTCTCTGCCGGAGGGTTTCAAGCTAAATACGGGGATAAATTATCGTCAGTTTTGGATATTACTTATAGGCAGCCTGTAAAGTTTGGTGCTAGTCTGGATCTTAGCTTATTAGGTGCTAGTGGATCTGTTGAAGGAATCTCTAATGATGGAAAACTAACGGGAGTTTTAGGACTTCGTTATAGAAACAATAGTCTGTTTGTAAATTCAAAACAAACGGAAACCAATTTCAAACCAACTTTTGCCGATGCGCAGACCTATTTAACTTATAAGTTTAACAATAAGTTTGAGCTTAGCTTTTTAGGAAACGTATCGATCAATGATTATAGCTATCAGCCACTAACACGTCAAACTAATTTTGGTACTCTTGCCGACCCTATCGCTTTATTAGTATTTTATGAAGGACAGGAAGAAGACCGTTACAATACGTATTTCGGAGCATTAAAGGGAACCTATGTACTTTCCGAAAACTATACTGCAAAATTAATTGGATCTATTTATCAGACTCAGGAACAGGAACACTTCGATATTCTTGCACAGTACAGGCTTGGTGAGGTAAACACTAACATTGGTGATGAAGATCTTGGTGAAGTTGAATTTACTGAAGGAATTGGTGGGCAACTAACACATGCCCGTAATGATCTGGATGCGCTTATTATTAATCTGGAGCATAAAGGAACTCTGACTTTAGAAGAAAACACCATCGAATACGGTTTAAAATACACCCGTGAAGATATTCGCGATCGTGTTCAAGAATATGAAATTATCGATTCGGCAGGATTTTCAATTCGCCCTCCAATTATTGATTATGTTAACAATCAACCTTACGAGCCTTATGCTTCACCTATAGTTCCGTATACAGATATAAGAGCTATTAATGATGTGCAGATCAACAGGATTTCCGGTTTCGCGCAAGTAAGTAGACAATTCGAACTTTCAAACAGTAAATTGTGGGCAAATGCAGGTGTTAGAGCACATAATTGGAATGTAAGCGGAAAGGGAATAACAAGTACCACTCAGACTGTTTTTAGCCCTAGAGCACAAGTTTCATTGAAACCGAATTGGGAGATGGATATGTTATTCCGTCTTTCTGGTGGAGTTTATCATCAGCCGCCTTTCTATCGCGAACTACGAGATTCTACCGGCGCTGTCCGACCTGAAGTGAAGGCCCAGCAATCTGTGCATATTGTCTTCGGAAATGATTACAGTTTTAAACTATGGGATCGTCCATTTACACTTAATTCTGAAGCCTATTATAAAAAACTTACTGATGTAAATCCATATACGCTCGAAAACGTACGTATTCGTTATAGAGCGCGTAATAATGCTGAAGCATACGCCTATGGATTGGATCTTCGAATGGCAGGAGAATTTGTTACTGGAACTGAAAGTTGGGTGAGTTTTGGGTATTTGAAAACTGAAGAGAACATAGATAATCGCGGAAACATATTTAGGCCAACAGATCAACGATTAAAATTTGGAGTATTAATTCAGGATTATGTAAAGGTAATTCCGAATCTTAAGGGATACCTAAATCTTACTTATAACACAGGACTACCAGGAGGATCACCGAGTTATGCAGATCCATACGATTATCAGCAGCGGCTTCCAGACTACAAAAGAGCCGATCTTGGGGTTTCGTATGTTATTGTTGACGAAAACAACCTTAGAGAAAGTGGTTGGCTTAGTGCCTTTAACGAACTAACAATTGGCGCAGAGATCTTCAATATTTTTGATGTGCAAAATTCAATCACGAATACATTTGTAAGAGATATCTATACGAAGGTGCAATACTCGATTCCAAATTACTTGACGCCAAGAGTGTTTAATGTGAGAGCAACGATGCGGTTTTAAATACTTCAGATTAAACTTTTAAGACATAACCGCAATATATAGAATACAATTCGTTCTTAATTGGTTTAATATACAAACACGAGACACGACAATCAGATTTTTCCGAAGTCAACCAAACAAATAGCCATTTAGCTACTATTTTTCAATAAAATCTTTAAGAAATTCCACGACATAATCTACTTCTTCTTTAGTATTAAAAATACTAAAAGAGAATCGAATAGATGGTTTTTGAAGATCTTCTTCGGAAAGGATTTCGCTAAGAACATGCGATCCTTTGGAGCTACCACTCTGACAGGCACTTCCGCGTGAACAAGCAATACCATTGAGATCTAATTGAAACAAAAGCATTAGTGCCTTTTCGGGAGGCATTGGAAGACATATGTTTAAAACAGTGTAAGTGCTTTTTTCAAGATCACCACAACTAGCGTTAAACTTAACACCTGGAATAGCTTTAGAAATTTCATCTTTGAAATAGGATTTTATTGACGATATATAAGCCTTTTCTTTATCTAGATTTTGATAAGAAATCTTCAATGCTTCAGCCATTCCTGCAATTGCATAAACTGCTTCCGTCCCGGCTCTTAGTCCTCGCTCCTGTTCACCTCCAAAGATTAAAGGTTGCAATCCGCTGGATTTCCTCACAAAGGCAAAACCGGCCCCCTTAGGACCATGAAATTTATGAGCTGCTACACAGGCGAAATCTATTGGAATTTCAGAAAAATCTAGTTTATAATGTCCTACAGATTGTACGGTGTCACTGTGAAACAAGGCGTTATTAGCTTTACAAAGTTTGGCAACTCTATCAATATCTAAAATGCAACCAACTTCGTTATTAACATGCATTAAACTAACAAGCGTTTTCTGAGTAGTATCTCTTACTAATGATTCAAGATGACCGTAATCGACATGACCAAACTCATCTAAATCAACAAAATCTATTTGTATTCCATGTGATTTTTGTAGTTCATTTATTGTATACAATACTGCATGATGCTCGATTTTACTTGAAATTATTCTGGTAACACCTAAATCACGAACGCAACTATTTAGTATTAAATTATCTGCTTCTGTTCCACCGGAAGTAAATATAATTTCGGAGGCTGATACGTTTAAATGTCCTGCAATTTCTTTTCTTGCATTTTCAAGTAAAGATTTAGATGATCTACCGTAAGAATGTGTAGAAGAAGGATTTCCATATTCTGTTCTTAGCACTTCAGAAATACAATGAATCACCTCACTTCTTAGCTGAGTCGTCGCAGCGTTATCGAAATATACTTTTTTCATAGGCCCAAAAATAAGCATAATATCCGTTTCAATTGTAATTCAATACTAAAGAATTATGTTACTTTGCAGCATAGAATTAATTTCAGAAAAAAATGAAAAAACTATTGTGGCTTTTGTGTGCGTTGATTGCTTTTTCGGCTTGTGATGATGGCGATATTATTGTGACTTCATTTAATTTTGATGATATTAATCTCGAAGTCTGTAATACAGAGGATACCTATGTTTTTTTTAAGATTAACAATGATGCCTTAGAAAGCCTTTCTGTACAACTCAATTTGCCTCAAACGATTTTCTATGAAAACGGCACTACTGAGTATAATTTTGATGGAACGACTAACTTTGCCAATTACAGGATTTACACAGCTAGCCTCACCAGCTCCTATTTTTGCAGTAGTGTCCCCCCTACCGATCCGGAAATTGTAATAAATTATCTTGGTAATTCCGGGACAGCTTCCTTAACGATAGAGGCTACATTAAGTGATAGTGACAATCTTCCAACCATATTCGACAGCAATGGTAATATTAGTGATGAAATTAATGTTGAAGGAACCGCAGATAATGACGAAGATGGAATTCCGAATTATTACGATTTTGACGATGATGGTGACAATGTGCTTACTTCGGCCGAATTAGGACTAGATCCAACCAATCCTCAAGATACGGATGGTGACGGGATTCCAGATTATTTGGACCCAGATGATGATGGAGATGGCGTCTTAACCAGAAATGAAGACCTTAATGGAGATCGAAACCCTACCAATGATAAAACGGATGGATTAACTGCAAACTATTTAAATGGAGATGTGGCAATAACGAACGTTGTTGATGCATATCGTGAACATACTTACAGTTATACCAGTAATGCAAATCTTATAATAACAAATTTAGTACTTACTGGATCCAATGAACAAATTACGCAGCAATCTATAAATCTTGGAGAGAAGACAAGTGTAAGTACTGGAACAATAAATGTTACACCTCAATTTTAGAGGCAGCGTATTTTATTCTGTTTTATTCTGAAAAATATAGATTTCGGTCGCACCTCGACCATACTTCTGAAAATTTGCATCGTCGTGCGAAATATTCCCGTATTGCCTGAATAGATATTCCAATTCGGCCCTCAGTACCCCTTCTCCAACGCCATGAATAAATACCACCCTTTGAATCTTCTTGTTTATAGCAAAATCCAATTGCCTTTTAGCGGTGTCTATTTGAATGCTTAGCATTTCATGATTGGATAATTTCTTGCTATGTGGTACAAGTTGATGAATATGTAAATCAACTTCCATTGGTGGCAAAGTTCTGTCCTTGGGTTTTATTCTTTGAGTTTGCTTATTTTTTTTCTGTGCTTTTTCTGAAAGTATTGTAGTCATATCTTCGGGCAGGAATGCTTTTTTTGAAACTTCATTATTCATAACCACAAGTTCGTTCTTCTGAAATTCCATCTCGAAATCCTCATTGGTATCTATGGTCACAGTAATCCCTTTTATTTTTATTACCACTCCCGCAATGTCATCATCCAGTACTGCAACTTTATCTCCAATTTTCATAATCAATTATTTTATTCGTACATTAACAGTGTTTCCCTAGAAATTAGGCACTTAATTATTAATTTATGTGTTTTTTCCTACAAAAATGTATGTATTTTAAAAAAAACTTTTATCTTTATCCCAGAATTTATAGCATTTCAACCCCAAAAAATGATGTTTCTTAAACCGTAAAATTATGAAAAACCTACTACTTCCAGTGGCATTGGCGTTAGTTTCTTTTGCTTCTTTGGCGCAATTATATGTTCAACCTAACGGCGCAACAGATTCTTACATTTATGTAAAGGATCAGATATTATATGTAAATCAGGCAATTAATTTAGCTGAAAACAATCCAGGTACAACTAGAGCGAGTATTTATTTAAGAGATGGATCACAGTTAATACAGGGAGCTGCTTCTTCACTGAACACCGGTGATGGATATATTTCAGTATACCGTAACAATGGAGGTTCTGATGCTTTCGATTATACGTATTGGTCTTCTCCAGTAGGTAATCAGGATATTTCTGGAATTGGAAATAAGAACGCCGGTATTCTAAGAGTACATGATGTAGTTGCGTCTTCACTTACAGAATCAAATCAGACACTTACAACAGGTGCTTATAATGGTTTAACTACTCCGATGACAATCTCAAGAAGATGGCTGTATAAGTATAATGATGCATCGGGATGGGTTAGATTGAATGAAACAGACGGATTACCGGCTGGTAGAGGATTTACCATGAAAGGGCTAGGTCTTGGAACATTAGATCAGATTTATGATTTTAGAGGAAGACCCCATAATGGTGACGTATCTGTACCTATTTACGATGACGGATACACATTAGCTGGTAACCCTTACCCTTCTGCCTTAGACTTAAATGCAGTCTTTTACGAACCGGGAAATGAAGAAATTCTTGAATTCCAGTATTGGGATGAAGATAGAAATGTAGATTCACACTTTTATGTTGATAACAAAGGAGGTTACGGTACTTGGGTTCCAGGACCGGAAGATCCGGGTGGAAGTACGCCTGGGATTTACACACAAGCCATGTACCTAAATTATGACAATAATGGTACTGCTTCTGGTGGTAATACCGGAACTGGTTTCGATATTCCAAGAAGATTTTCACCAATTGGCCAAGGTTTTATGATCTGGGGTGATATGGGCATTCCTGCATCAAGTACAATTGTTATGAAAAACTCTCATAGAAAATACGTAAAAGAAGGTCTTGCTAACTTATCTATTTTTCACAAAGGTGCTACGACAACAACTACCACGAACGATCCAAGCGACGCACATTTTGCTGCCGCGAGTGTTAATGAAATAGCTGCTGAAGATAACAGACTACCACAATTGCGATTGAATACATTCTTCAATGAGACACATATGAGACAGCTTGTATTGGCTTTTTCTGATGAGTCTACAGACTTATTTGACAGAGGATTGGACGCAAGAAGCCCAATGGATGCATCATCTGAGGCTTTCTTCCCTATTGGACAAGATTATAAGTTACCATATGTAATTCAAACGGTTCCTTTTGAAACTTCAAAGGATATTCCATTAACCTTTACATTAGACATTGAGACGCAAGTTGTACTAACTGCAATCGAGGAAGTTAAGATGGATCGCAACGCTTATCTATACGATAATACTACAGGTGCACACCAACAAATTACAGATGGCCAAACTGCTTCAATATTATTACCAGCAGGAGAATACAGTGACCGATTCTATATCAGATTCCGTGATCTTCAAACTCGTGATGCAATTGCGAATGATGAACTTAAGAATAAAGTTATTGAGAATGTTGACTTCTTCCAAAATAATGTAGCACAACAATTAGAAGTTGGTAACCCAGAAGCTTATGATATCCAATCGGCTAACATCTTTGGAATGTCAGGTAAACTAGTATATAGCGCTAGTAACATTGGAAACAATACTAGATTCACTTTTCCAACTGGAAATCTTAGTGATGGTATCTACTTAGTGATGCTTACAACTAAAGAAAACATTGCTGTAAATTATAAAATTACAGTAAAGAACTAATACATATAGAAAAGTGTAATGCTTTTACAATAGGTTTAAGAAAACATAAAATGCCGCAACTTTAAAAGTTGCGGCATTTTTATTGGTTAAGACTTAAAAAAGGTACCCTTAATAGAATACCTTTTTTTAATTCTTTTATAATCGTATATCTAAACTTCAAATTCTTTAAGAGTGTTTATAATGATGGACACACAATCTCTTAATTGCTCTTCATTAATAACCAATGGAGGTGCAAAACGAATAATATTACCGTGAGTAGGCTTGGCTAAAAGTCCGTTATCACGCATCTTTAAACAGATATTCCACGCGGTATCACTTTCTTCGGAATCATTTATCACTATAGCATTTAGAAGCCCTTTACCCCTTACCAAATTTGCGATAGATGAAGTTTCAATAAATTTATTTATTTCGCTTCGGAAAATTTTTCCTAGACGCTCAGCATTTTCTGCTAACTTTTCATCTCTTACAACTTCTAAAGCGGCAATGGCTACTGCTGCAGCCACCGGATTTCCTCCAAAGGTTGAACCGTGATTTCCTGGCTTGATTACGTTCATAATTGCATCATCTGCTAGTACGGCAGAAATTGGGTACGCTCCCCCACTCATAGCTTTTCCTAGGATTAACACATCCGGCTTTACATCTTCGTGATCAACCGCTAAAAGCTTCCCTGTTCTCGCTATTCCTGTTTGAACCTCGTCTGCAATAAACAATACGTTGTACTTTTCGCATAAGGCTTTTGCCTTTTTTAAATATCCTTCAGTTGGTACGTATACCCCAGCTTCTCCTTGAATAGGCTCGGCCATAAACCCTGCAATATTCTTATTAGATTTAAGCACATCTTCCAAAGCATTCAAATCATCATATGCAATTTTTATAAATCCGGCAGTATATGGTCCAAAGTTCTTTCGTGCGACAGGGTCGTTCGAAAAAGAAATGATAGTTGTCGTTCTACCATGGAAATTATTTTCACAAACCACAATCTCAGCCGCGTTTTCTTCGATTCCTTTTACTTCATACGCCCATTTTCTACATAGTTTTAAAGCCGTTTCGACTGCCTCAGCACCTGTATTCATTGGTAAAAGTTTGTCGAATCCGAAAAATTCACAGGCAAATTTCTCATACTTTCCAAGCATATCATTATGAAAAGCCCTTGAGGTTAAGGCGAGTGTTTCCGACTGTTTTACCAAAGCCGCAACGATCTTTGGATGACAATGACCTTGATTCACTGCCGAGTATGCGGATAAGAAATCATAATACTTCTTTCCTTCCACGTCCCAAACATAAACACCTTCTCCCTTATTCAAAACCACCGGTAATGGGTGGTAATTATGAGCGCCGTACTTATTTTCTAATTCTATCGCTTTCTGCGAAGCTGTTTTTTCTAAAACTGACATAAAATAAAATTTAAAGTGAAAAAATATAAAATTCCTTCTATACCTTTATTTTTCCGAAGACTCGAAAATTCAGCGGAGGAGAGAAATCATCCTTCGGGCGCAAAATTACGAATTAAAAATTACATTTTTTTGAAGCTAGGCACAGAAATATGAGTGCGAATTATACTATTTTTGCGCCTATGGGAAGAAGTAAGACGAACAGAGTTATCTTAGAGAATCTTGAAGTAATAGACGCAGGAGCTAAAGGGAAGGCGGTCGCTAGAGCCGAAGATGGACGCGTGGTATTTATAAACAATGCCGTTCCAGGTGATGTAGCTACGATTCAAACCACAAAAAAACGCAAAGCTTATTATGAAGGAAGTGCTATTTCTTTTTCTAAATTGTCTGAGAGACGTGTAGATCCTGTTTGCGAACACTTCGGAACCTGCGGTGGCTGTAAATGGCAATTTATGGGCTACGATCATCAACTCTTCTTTAAACAGAAGGAGGTTGAAAACAATCTTATACGCATTGGTAAAGTAGAACTGCCTGAAATAATACCAATATTAGGCTCCAAAGAACAGTACTTTTATCGAAATAAAATGGAGTTTTCATTTAGTGATAATAAATGGCTGACTTTAGACCAAATTAAAAGTGACAAAATAATTGAGAATCGTAATGCATTAGGATTTCACATTCCAGGGATGTGGGACAAGATTTTAGACTTGAAGAAATGTCATCTTCAAAGGGACCCTAGTAATGCAATCAGGGATTTTATAAAGATGAAGGCACAGGAATTGGACATAGCTTTCTTCAACACCAGAGCGCAACAAGGAGTTTTACGCACACTTATGATTCGTACTTCCAGCACAGGAGACTTAATGGTATTGCTTCAATTGTTTAAAGAAGACGAAGTAAAACGAAAAGAATTACTTGATGCAGTCGCTTCAGAATTTCCTGCCATCACTTCTCTTCTCTACGTAATTAATTCCAAAGGAAACGATACTATTTACGACCAGGATGTAATTTGCTATCATGGTTCAGACCATATTTTTGAGGAAATGGAAGGACTTCGATTTAAAATCAATGCGAAATCATTCTATCAAACAAATAGTGAACAAGCGCACGAATTGTATAAAATTACCAGAGACTTTGCAGGGCTTTCGGGAAATGAAACGGTTTATGATCTCTACACAGGAACAGGTACAATTGCACAGTTTGTTGCAAAAAAGGCAGGGAAAGTAATTGGAGTTGAGTCTGTTCCTGAAGCAATTGATGCTGCAAAGGAAAATGCACAATTAAACGGAATAGATAACGTTGATTTCTATGTGGGAGACATGAAAAAAGTGTTTAACGATACTTTTACTGAGACTCATGGGCTTCCGGATGTAATCATTACCGATCCGCCCAGAGACGGAATGCACGGAGATGTAGTTGCACAACTTCTGCGCATTGCTGCACCAAAAATTGTATATGTAAGCTGTAATAGTGCTACACAGGCTCGGGATCTCGCATTGTTAGACGAAATGTATAAAGTGACCAAAGTGCAAGCGGTCGATATGTTTCCACAAACGCACCATGTAGAAAATGTTGTACTTTTGGAAAAGCGATAGTTTTTCTGAATTAATTCCCATTACCCTTAAATGATAAAGAAACTGATCTTACTATTAGTTGTTGTGTTAAGTCTGAATGGCTGTACTCGAGATGATTTATGCTCGGGCGAAACCCAAACTACACCCCTACTTGTTATAACTTTTAAAGACATTACGAACCCTTCCGAAGCAAAACAAGTAACCAATCTAAAAATAGAAACAGATTATCTTACAAGAACTACAGTGTTGACGACAACAACGACAGATTCTATAGGTATTCCGTTACGTCCTGCTGCAGATACGGTGAGATATAGACTTATTAAAAACGCTGGTACCACAAATGAACTTATTGATGTCTATTCCTTTATTTATACGCGCGAAAACATCTATATAAATCGTGCCTGTAGCTTTAAGACGGTGTATAACTCACTTTCATTAGAACTGGAAAACGATAACCCCGAAAACTGGATACAAAGCATTGAACAAATTAATACTACTGTTGCAGATGAAACACAAGCACATATTACTATTTTTCATTAGTCTACAGCTCGTGTTTGTGTCTCTGAACGCTCAGGAAAACACTACAGCCACCGACAGCATTCCAAAATTCACTAAATATGGATTTAGGTTGGGTGCCGACCTGGCCAAGCCTATGAGATCGCTTTTGGAGGATGGGTACTCAGGTTTTGAAGTTATGGGAGATTTTAGGATTTCAAAAAAAATCTATTTGGCTGCTGAAATTGGTAACGAAAAAAAAGATAGATTTGAAAGTAACTTGAACTCCAGAGCAGCCGGAAGTTATGCAAAATTAGGTGCCGACTACAATGCCTACAATAATTGGTTTGGTCTCAATAATGCCATTTTCACTGGTTTGCGATACGGGTTTTCAAGTTTTAAACAAGAACTTATAGCATATGAAGTATATTCTACCAACCAAAGCTTCCCTCCTTTTACTGTAGTGGATCCTGTAGAATATTCTGGCTTATCTGCGCATTGGGCAGAACTCATTGTAGGCGTTAAGACCGAAGTGCTTACCAATCTTTATCTATCAATAAATCTTCAGTTAAAGCGTATGATTAGCGACACCAAGCCAGAAAATTTCGACAATCTTTATGTGCCGGGCTTTAATCGGACTTATGATTTTAGTGTTTATGGAGTTGGTTATGGGTATACAGTTTCATATCTAATACCTATCTATAAAAGAAAGTTCTAGTTACTTGGATTTTCCCCGCCAATAGGTTTAAAAGTATTGAGAATTATTATTTATCAATTCGTTGAGTCCAAATTATTTGTTCATTAAAGATCGAGAATTCACCTACACACCAATAACAACTACTATTTTGATCTTTTAAATTTTAATTTTTCTTGGCCTTCTTACTCCCGGCATACATTTCATAGCGAACAAACCGACTCTCCAACTTTCCGTTAAAAACTTTGATTTTTCTGGAAGGTCTCAGTCCAACACATTTCAATGCTTCCATATTCGAAGTAATCATCCATGCATTTGAATCAGGGTATTTATGTTTCAAGGTTGTTCCAATATTTCCGTAGAACTCTTCAATATCATTTACAGATATCCGCTCGTCATAAGGAGGATTAAAAACTATATACATAGGTCGTTCCTTCTCTTTTTCACTTTCAAAGAAATCCTTTTGCGTAATTTCTATAAACTCTTCCAGATTGGCACTTTTCACGTTTTCCTTTGCTTTTGAAATTGCTTCACTATCATTGTCAAATCCGTAGATTTTAAAATGAAACTCACGAATCTTTTTTAAAGCTGCATTTTCAATAAGCTCATAAAGATCAACATCAAAATCGGGCCATGTTTCGAAGCCAAATTCATCTCTATTAAGATTTGGTGGTATCCTACATGCAATCATTGCTGCCTCAGTCAAAAAAGTACCACTACCACACATAGGATCCAGAAAATCACATTGTCCATCCCATCCGGAAAGCATAATCAATCCGGCAGCCAATACCTCGTTGATTGGAGCTATTGTGTTTGCAACTTTATATCCTCTTTTGTGCAATGATTCTCCCGAACTATCCAAAGAAATGGTACAAATATTACGATCGATATGCACATTGATTCGCAAGGTTGGGTGGTCCAAATCTACATCAGGTCTTCTACCCTCTTTATCCCTAAACCTATCTACGATTGCATCTTTAGTTTTTAGAGCTATATATTGTGAATGTGTAAAATAATCTGAAAATACTGTAGCGTTGACAGCAAGACTTCCGTCAACCTCCATAAAGTCTTCCCATTTTATCTCATAAACCTTTTTATAAAGA
Source organism: Ulvibacter antarcticus (assembly GCF_003688405.1). GTDB lineage: Bacteria > Bacteroidota > Bacteroidia > Flavobacteriales > Flavobacteriaceae > Ulvibacter > Ulvibacter antarcticus. Next base: position 3,707 of record NZ_REFC01000012.1, on the reverse strand, counting down.
TCATCTTCATTGAAAATATTAAAAGAAGTAATAGGCTTGAGAATTTTTATTGCTGTTCTACAACATAGGTTGGCCTTATACATAAAACCTTTATCCCCTTCAAAGGAAACGTTTCGCGTACCTATCTCAACATTTGAAGCACCAAGCGACCGTAATTCACGTGCTAGTAATTCCTCCATGCCAAATAAGGTTTTGGCGACCATTTTAAAATTATTATCCATTCAATCACTCTTAAAGTCCTGCAAAAATACAGTATTTTTGTGCTGCAAAATCTTGTAAATGCAAAAAGAAACAGATAATTGGTTCGCTTCGTGGTTCGATACTCCTTACTATCATATTTTATATAAGGATAGAGACTACCAAGAAGCCGCTTATTTTATGAATGCTCTTACTTCCTTTCTGGAACTTTCTAATGATGCCGAAATACTAGATTTGGCATGTGGCAAAGGAAGACACTCCAAGTACCTCAATGGTCTTGGCTATGATGTCACAGGAGTAGATCTTTCTCCGGCGAGTATCGCATATGCCAAACAATACGAAAATAATAGGCTACATTTTGCCGTACATGATATGTGTCTTCCATATCCAAAAAAGTTCGATGCAGTGTTCAACCTCTTCACGAGTTTTGGATATTTTGAAAGTGAAAACGATAATCTAAGGACAATAAAGGCAATTAAACAGGAACTTAAACCCAATGGGCACGGCGTAATTGATTTTTTAAATGCCGATTATGTTAGAACGCATTTAGTCCCTTCAGAAATTAAAACTGTAGAAGGCATCGATTTCGAAATTGAGCGCTATATTGAAGATAATTACATTATTAAAAATATAAGTTTCGAAGTCAATTCTAAAAAACATTCCTTTACCGAAAAAGTAAAAGCGCTTACACTAGCTGACTTTAATTCTTATTTTGATAAAGCCGGGGTGACTTTAAATCATTGCTTTGGTGATTATCATTTAAATAATTTCAATGCTAAAACATCTGAACGTTTAATTTTGGTATTCGACTAATGATCTATATCCTCCTCTTTCTCGCTGTTGCAATTGGTTATGTTATTGCTTTGCTTCTCAATAAAAAGGAGTTGAAGCAAATGTCCTTGTTTCTAGCGTTTAGTGGTGCGTTTTTATTAGCACTCACGATTTTCGAGCTCCTACCAGAAGTATTTACCTCTTCTACAAAAGAGATTGGAATTTACATTATGGCAGGTATCATGCTTCAGATTGTTCTTGAATTTTTCTCAAAGGGCGCAGAGCATGGCCACGTTCATCTTCACCAACACGATAAGGCATTTCCATGGTTACTGTTCATTAGCTTATCGATCCACGCCTTGCTTGAGGGATTCCCTATTTCAGAAGAAAACAACCTGCTTATAGGTGTAATTGTCCACAAAATTCCAATTGCGATTATCTTATCTATATTTTTCATAAAGGCACATTATCCTAGAACCACTACCCTCCTATTCCTTACCTTATTTGCGATTATGACGCCACTCGGAAATTGGATCGCGAATCACTATTCAGAAATTCATACCTATAAAACGGAAATCAACGCAGTTGTAATCGGTATCTTTTTACATGTTTCCACCACGATTCTATTCGAAAGTAGTAAAGATCATAAATTCAATCTTACAAAATTACTCACCATTATAATGGCAATAGTAATAGCCTATTTTCTTTAAATATTTGGCAGGTACCCCACCGCTTTGGGCGCTGGTGTCCGCGCTATCCGCTATATCCCCGTAGTAGTCGTGTAGTGCCATGAAGTAGAGCGCGGCTCACTACATGACTACTTTAGGGATGCCGCTGCTATCGCTACCTGAGTAGACTAGAAACATATGCTTCAGAAGTGACCCTATCAATTAAAGCAACACTTTTCAGACTAAAGAATTTTCAGAAAAATAAATAAATAGTGCAGAATACTTCCACCGAGAACAAAGAGATGCCAAATCACATGGCTATATTTAACACGATCTAATGCATAAAAAATAATTCCGATGGTATAGAACAAACCACCGCCCATTAGTAAAACAATTCCCGTGGTATCAACACTTTCTTGCAAGGCGCTAAAATCAAAAACGATTAGCCAACCCATCACCAGATACAATAAAACAGATAGAATTTCGAAACGACCGGTGAAAAACACTTTAAGAATAGTTCCAAAAATTGCGATTCCCCATACAACCCAGAACAAGATCCATCCTAGACTTTCGGGTAATGCAATTAAAACTACAGGTGAATAAGTTCCGGCGATCAACAAATAAATACTTATATGATCTAGCTTTCTATAGATTTGTTTCCTTCTTTCATTTTTCTCAAAATGATACAGCGTGGAAACAAAATATAATACTGAAAGAGATAATCCGTATAAAACAATGGCCAGTATTCCGAAGGGAGCTTCATAGCTATGAAATACAATTAAAAGTGCAAAGCCTAAGAGAGTAAGTAAAAACCCAATTCCATGAGTAAGTGCATTATAAAATTCTTCTTTGGGAGTTTGTGATCGCATCTTCTTAATACTATTAAATTGCCTCAAAATAAGTCAAAAAATGACAGTTAAAGGACTCAAGTTCATTAATAATTTGGTTCATTTATGAATACCACTTCAAACCAGCAGCTTAAAACTAAACATGGGCAAAACACAGAAATTTGTAAAAAACTCCAATGTAACATTTGCTTACATTTCTCCATTTCCCTCAGGGACTGGGCTGGGGTGTGGGAATAAAAAAGGCGGCTATAAAGTAAACAACATCCAAAACCGCCAAAACTGTATACTGAAATGTACATTTTGGATTTTTTGGTTACCATGGCCCTTGCGGTTATAATTGATTCATATACTATTAGTCTTCCTCCTTCTGTGAGAGGGTTGGGGTGAGGAAAAAAAAAGTCCTTTCTCTATAAAGAATTGGGACTTAAAGAAGGTAGCTAGAAGTTTTGATACCACTTCATTTATGTTAAACTTCATTATTGCACTTTCCAATCTGCCTCCCTCTCCCTCTGGGAGAGGGCTGGGGTGTGGGCAAAAACGCATAGATAGTAATGGAACAACAAAAACCGCCAAAACTGTATACTAAAATGTACAATTTTGTCGGTTTTTATTACCACGATCACTTGTGGCATTTAAGGTTAGGGCAAAAAAAAGACTCGATTCAAATAAATGTATCGAGTCTTAAAGAAGGTAGCTAGAAGTTTTGATACCACTTCATTTATGTTAAACTTCATTATTGCACTTTCCAATCTGCCTCCCACTCCCTCTGGGAGAGGGCTGGGGTGTGGGCAAAAACGCATAAATAGTAATGGAACAACAAAAACCGCCAAAACTGTATACTAAAATGTACAATTTTGGCGGTTTTTATTACCACGATCACTTGTGGCATTTAAGTTTAGGGCATAAAAAAAGACTCGATTCAAATAAATGTATCGAGTCTTAAAGAAGGTAGCTAGAAGTTTTGATACCACTTCATTTATGGTAAACTTCATTATTGCACTTTCCAATCTGCCTCCCTCTCCCTCTGGGAGAGGGCTGGGGTGAGGGAAAAAACGCATAAATAGTTATGGAACAACAAAAACCACCAAAACGGTATACTAAAATGTACAATTTTGTCGGTTTTTATTACCACGATCACTTGTGTTATTTAAGTTTAGGGCATAAAAAAAGTCCCAACTCTTTCGAATTGGGACTTAAAGAAGGCGGCGACCTACTCTTCCAC
>NZ_REFC01000011.1 GCF_003688405.1 Ulvibacter antarcticus | reverse complement strand
TTCCATTGCCGAAAAAAGAAACAAAAAAGTCTAGGCGGAAGAAAACAATCCTAAATTCTACGTCGGATCACTACACTTTCTTAACTCGTCCAATTTCATTGAACTCAAACAGAAGAAAGTGCTTAACGCTTCACCTACTTGAATATTTACGGAAGGTTTTCTGAAGCCGGGGTTAAAAATGGGTGATGGGTGTTGGGTGTTAGGTGTTGGAAGTGGGAAATTGGAAGCTGGAAGTGGGAAGTTGGGTGTTGGGTGTTGCTTCTCGATACATCGTGATTTAATTAAAGGATACTATTATTCTTTTCTATAGGCATTGTGAAAAACATCCATCCCCTGCCCTTCCTTCGAAGGAAGGGGGTTTGATTCTTTGTGAATGAAAGATTTTCTTAAGCCGGGGTTAAAATGGCTGGAAGCTGGAAGTTGGATTGTTGGATTATTGGATTATTGGATTATTGGATTATTGGATTATTGGAAGTTGGCTATTGGAGATCATAATGTCATGCTGAGTTTGTTAAAGTATCGCGATTCTCGACTTTAGAACCTATACTATATTTATTCCTTTCTTTTTCCATTACTGAAAAAAGAAACTAACCTGCCGGCTCAATGAATTAAACATAGATCTCAATCGCAATTCCAAGCTTGTTTTTATTAGTAAACTTGAACAACTTCGTCCGCGGTATTTACAAATACCTTATCCTCTGAAGTGGGTTTCACAATAAAGTTACCTGTAAAGTTGCCAAAGGCCGGGAAAATCATTTGGTTCTCTTTCTTATAAAAGCAACTCAATTTTAATCTTTGTCTACCAAAACCAAACAGCTCAACGCCTGGGTGGATGTGCCCAGAAAAATTAAAAAAGCCAATTTCATCTTGTGGATAATGTGTCAATAGGAATGAATCTATTTTCCATTCTTCTTTAACGCTGATATTTATTTTATCGTAATGATTTGTAGCTATAATATCATGATTCCCAGAAACTAACACAACATCACTGGTTAATTGTTTAACCCACTTTTTAAATAGCAACCATTCATTGTTTATAGAACTGTGAAACAAATCACCTAAAAAACAAACAGTTTTAGGTTTGAAAAAGGAAACAACTTCCTGTAATTGATTAAAATTATGGTAAATACTATTTTGTGGCACTGCACTACCATGTTTTCTAAAATGCGTAACCTTCCCCAAATGCACATCTGCAATTAGTAAAATGCTCTTTTCATTCCAGTAAGCAACACCTAATGGGTGCAGAATAAAGCTTTGGTCATTACATTTTATTTCTAGTGTTTTCATAGAGAAGAAATAGGTTTCAAATCAAGATTTTTCTAATTGCATTGTCATTCGCCTTATTCTGTCTGCTAATTTTTCCGAAGATAATTTAGCACGTAAACGATCCGTAATTATTGGAAAAGAAAAAGGGGTTGGTTTTACACATTGCTTCCAGACCATGGTTTGGTTATTGATTCTTTCTAATGCAGATTGGAGTCTTCCTTCTTCTAATTGATGCTCATACATTTCTCGAAATGCTTGCTGAAACAATAAATTTTCTGGCTCATACTCTTGAAACACACTAAATAATAATTGAGAGCTCGATTGTAAATGTTTACTCTTTACTAGTTTATTTGGAAATCCAGTAAAAACCAATCCTGAAATAACAGCAATATCCCGAAATTTTCTTTTTGCCATTTCCGAAGCATTGATACTTTTTTCTAAATCACTTCTTAAATAATCACTTGTAAAAAGGTTATTATCTATAATCGCTTGCACATCTATTGGTTGGTCAGAAAGTAACTCGAAACCATAATCATTAAAGGCTATCGTAAATGTTATAGGAAGTAATAAACTGATGCGATAGGCTATTAAACTTCCCATCGCTTCATGTACAAAATAACCTTCGAAGGGATAGAAAACGGCATGGTACCCTTCTCGCGTTTTAAATGTTTCAATTAAAAACTCTGCATTGTTTGGAATAATACTTTCACGTTTTTGCCTTAAAAAAATTGGTTCTAACGCTTTTAATTCTTTCGATTTTTTAGCGGAATCTGAATTCGCAATGTAGAGTTCTTCACGAAGTAATTCGCTCATCTCTGATGAAAAGCTCATACGTCCTCCCATCCAACTGGGAACTTTAGAGGTTTTTTGTTTCGACTTTTTCACTAAAACCTGCATGTTTCGAATACGGAATAATTCTAGTTTTTTTCCTGCGAACGTAAAGACATCACCTGGTCTTAATTTAGAGATAAACCATTCTTCAATAGAGCCTATAAATCCACCTTTTAAATATTTTACTGTTAAAACTGCATCACTTACAATTGTTCCAATTTGCAAACGATGACGCATTGCTACTGCTTTACTATTTACTTTAAATTTACCATCAGGTTCAATTTCTACCCGTTTATATTCATCATACGCCTGTAAACTTTGACCTCCTAGTGTTATAAAATTTAAAATCCAATGGTATTGTTCTTCTGTGATTGCCTGGAAACAAAAGGTGCTTTTAATTTCTGGATAGATTTCGTCTGGATAAAAGCCATTAGACACTGCTAAGGTTACTAAGTACTGTACTAAAACATCAAAACTATTGAGATGAGGCACTCTATCCTCCACAACATTATTTTTTACTGCCTTACGCAAAGCAGAAGCTTCTATTAACTCGATTGCATGTGTTGGCAGAAAATGAATAACGCTTGTTTTCCCCGGTTGATGACCACTTCTTCCTGCTCGCTGCATAAAACGAGAAACACCTTTAGGGCTCCCAATTTGGATAATAGTTTCTACAGGAGCAAAATCTACTCCTAAATCTAAACTCGATGTACAGACCACTACTTTCAGATTGCCTGTACGAATAGCTTCCTCTACCCAAAGTCTGGTTTCGCGACTAATACTACCATGATGCATGGCAATATCTCCTGCAAATTCTGGATGCTTTTCTAAAATTTTTTGAAACCATATTTCGCATTGCGCTCTTGTATTTGTAAATAATAAAGTAGACTGACTTTTTTCTAAAATAGGAATTATGTCTTCTAATAAATGTAAGCCTAAATGTCCTCGCCAGGGAAATTTTTCTATTTTTTTTGGAAGAATGGAAGCGACTGAAATGTTCTTTTTTATTTTCGCTTTTATTAAAACAGAATTTGATATGACCTCACTTTTAGTACCTAGTAATATATCTCTTGCTTGCTCTAAATTGCCAATAGTTGCCGAAATACCCCATACACGAATCGCAGGAGCAATTGTTTGTAATCGCGATAAAGCTAGCGTCATTTGTACACCTCGTTTATTGCCTACTAATTCGTGCCACTCATCTACAACCACACCAATTAGATTTTCAAACATTTTATCATACCCTTTTGCAGCAAGCAATAATTGTAAACTTTCTGGTGTTGTAATTAATAAATTAGGCATCTTTCTTTTCTGCGCGGCACGTTCTTTTTGTGACGTATCTCCAGATCTTATACCAACTGTTAACGGGATCTCTAATTCCTCTACAAAACGTTCTGCTGCTTGTTTAATTTCTACGGAAAGTGCACGTAAGGGTGTCACCCAAATTGCCAATAATCCCTTTTGTGGTTTTGTTTTATAGTTAGGATTTTTTTTTATAGATTCTAAAACAATTGGTACCCAAAGCGCATAGGTTTTACCACTTCCGGTGGGAGCGTTTAAGAGTCCGTTTTTACCTTGAAGAAAAGCAGTCCACGTTTGTTTTTGAAACGGAAATGGTTTCCAACCCTGCCTTTCAAACCAACTTTGAGCTATTTCTTCTAATTCCTTTCTATTCATGTATTAAGTAAGCATTAATGCTTTTAAGTCTTCTAATTTATTAGCCTCTGCTATTTTTTTATCCTTTCGCCATCTTAAAATTCGTGGAAAACGTGTTGCATAGCCACTTTTATGTCTTTTTGATTCAGTGATACCTTCAAACGCGATTTCAAATACTAATTCTGGAGTAACACTTCTTACAGGACCAAATCGTTCTAAGGTATTCCTTTTAATCCAAGAATCCACTTTTTTAAATTCGGAATCTGTTAAACCAGAGTATGCCTTTGCGAAGGTTACTAATTTCTCTTCATCATCCCAGAGTGCAAAGGTATAATCTGTAAATAAATTTGAACGCCTACCATGACCTCTCATAGCATAGGTTAAAACGGCATCTATAGTTAAAGGATCTGTTTTCCACTTCCACCAATCGCCTTTCTTTCTTCCTACTTGATAGGTGGAATCTTTCCGTTTTATCATGAGTCCCTCGCTTCTCATTTCTCGTGCTCGATCTCTTTCCGAAGCTACTTCATCCCAAGAATCGCAAGACACTGTTTCTGACAAATATATGGGTAGCTCAGTGCCACTTAAGCGCTTCATTAAGCTTTCGAGAATAGCTCTTCTTTTTATGAAAGGTTGTTGTCTTAAATCTTTGCCTTCCCATTCCAAAATATCATACGCTTTTAAAATCACTGGGGTTTTAGCTAACAATGCTTTGCTTATTGTTTTTCTACCAATTCTGGTTTGTAAATCCTGAAATGTACCAATCTCATTATCTGGAAATGGTAAAATCTCTCCATCTAAGACTGTTCCGTTTGGAATGACAGCTGTAAAAGAATGGAATTCCGGATATTTATCGGTTACCAATTCTTCGCCTCTACTCCAAACAAATAATTCATCTTCACGAATGATTACCTGAGAACGAATTCCGTCCCATTTGTGCTCAAAACTCCAATCGTTTACATTGCCAAGATCGGAAACAGCTCCTTCTATTCCATAAGCCAAGTAAAAGGGATATGGTTTAGAAAGGAAGTCGGAAGCGCTTTCTTTTAAGACTAAATCTTCGAATGAAATGGTATTAGGATCCCATTTTCCCATTAATTTATAGGCTAAAATATCTTCGTCAATATCCGTGGCTTTAGATAAAGCCCTCGTCATTAACTTCTGGCTTACCCCTATTCTAAATCCACCAGTAATTAATTTTGTGAATACAAAGCGTTCGTAATAATTAAGTTTACGCCAGTTGTGGGTGACATATTCCTTTTTAAATTCGTCAGTTTCTTTTTTAAGAGCTAACATTTCTCTTAAAAATTGTGTGAGTGATTTTTCACTATTTTCATTAGACGTTGGAACAACCAATGCGATAGTTTCGGCTAAATCACCAACAATATGATACGATTCTTCAAATAACCATAATGGAATATTTGCCAATTCGGAAGCCCAAATTCTTAGCAAGGTTGTGTTAACCGGTCGTGGCGGACGTCGATGTGATAAAATGGCGATCGTCCAAACACGATCCTCATCGCTTGCCTCTTTAAAATATTCTGAAAGCGCATTTACTTTCAAGGTCGTTTTGGTTGTGCTGTCTAAAGTTCTAATTAATTCTGCAAAATTTTTCATGCTACGCTCTCACTTTCTTTTTTGGTATCAGACTCGTTTAACTCACCTTCATACTGTGTATTTTCTGTTCGTGCATCTAAACCTAGTGTTCTTAGATATTTTGAAAATATTTCAGTATAACCATGTGTACAGATTACCTTTTCAGCACCAGTAGCTTCTACAGCAGTGAGCAATTCTTGCCAATCGCAATGGTCTGACAATACAAAACCACGATCTACAGCCCTACGTCTTCTCGCTCCTCTAAAAGCCATCCAACCACTTGCCGAAGCGGTTACATAAGGCACCATTTTACGAATCCATGTAGAACCATGTGCACTTGGTGGGGCTAAAACAATGTTCCCTAATAATTCTTGTTTCGTTGTTTCTCTTGTAATTCTTGTCGTTTCCGGAAAATCTATCATGGGTCTAATTACTTCTGTCATATTTTCTATGGCTCCATGGGTGTAAATCTTACCAATATCTGTATCTAAATATTTAAGTAAACGCTGAGCCTTTCCTAAGGAATAGCCAAAAAGAACTGAAGTTTGCTTTGCCTCTCTATTCGTTTCCCACCAGTTATTAATATCGCTAAAAACTTCTTTTTGAGGGGTCCATTTAAAAGCAGGTAAACCGAAGGTACATTCTGTAATAAAGGAATGACATTTTACCGCTTCAAAAGGTACTGCAACACCATCGTCTTCTAATTTATAATCTCCAGAAAACACCCAAACTTCTCCGCGATGCTCTACGCGAATTTGAGAACTACCAATAATATGGCCTGCCGGATGCAGTGAGAATTTTACGTTATTTATAGTAAAAGTTTCGTTGTAATTTCTGCCACTTACATTAATATCACCCAACCTGTGTTTTATTATTGGAACGTTGGTGTGATGTGTGATATATTTTTTATGACCATACCGACTATGATCTGCATGACCATGCGAAATTATTGCGAAATCTACTGGTTTCCATGGATCTAAATAGACGTTGGCAACTTCGCAATAAATTCCATTTTCATTAAAAGCTAAAAGTGGTTTGTGCATAACAACTCTTTTTTACTTAAATATAAAAATTTCTGAGCAAAGAAGTAATTGTGAATTGTTAAGAGTCGATATTTATATGATTACCATTAAATGTACTGCAGTGCTAAGATTTAAAACAACTCTTTAAGTCAGAGGTAGCCTGCATTGAGTACTCCGAAGTTTATGTTGATGCTCACAAAAAACAATCACTTCAGTTTCCAAGTCTTAGGTATAGAAGCATTCAAATGTTAAAATTAGATGGCAGAAAATCAATCTCTGCTCTCAGTTTCTATATTTAAGTTTAAAAATTTGAACATGACTGCTCATTAATTGCACTTTAGAGGCTTCATTTTTATTGTGATCATCCTACAATAATGAGTTCGAAGGTATCAGCTTCGTAGCATTTAAAACAAGGGAAATTATTTGAAAGGTTTTCTAAAGGCAAGACTCTGTAACGATACAGTAAATTTTGTATATTCAATACAAATTAAAATTAACTATGTATTTCAGAAAAAAACATGGTAGAGGTTTTACCTACAAGGATAAAAATGGTAAAACAATAAAAGACGAAAGTATCCGCGAGTGGATAAATTCGCTTGTGATACCTCCAGCATGGACCGATGTAGAAATAGACGAGAATAAAAAGGCAGATTTGCTGGTGACCGGTAGAGATGATAAGGATCGTAAACAATATATTTATCATCCTAACTATATAGAAAAACAAAATGCTAAAAAGTTTGATCGTATCATCAAATTTGCGGACCAATTAGAACATATGCGACGGGTTACGGGACAACACTTGCGAAAGCGAAAGTTAAATCGTGAGAAAGTGATGGCCACCATGCTACGACTATTGGAATCCGCATTTTTTAGACCGGGAAGCGATAGCTATTCAAAAGAAAACGCCACGTATGGCTTAACCACTTTACGTCACAAACATCTTACTATTAATGGTGATGAAATACTATTTAACTACAACGGAAAATCGAACCAAGAGCAAGAAAAACATATTGTTGATAAAAAGCTAGCTAAAATTGTACAGGAAATTGATGACATGCCAGGCTATGAAGTTTTTAAATACCTTGATGAAGACGATACTATAGTTGATGTAAAGAGTGAAGATTTAAACGCTTATATTCGTGAGGTAATGGGTGAAGAATTTTCGGCAAAAGATTTCAGAACCTGGGCGGGAACTATGATAGCTGCCATAGCCTTAGACGAATTGGGAGTAGTTGATCGCAAGGATCAAAAATTGCTTGATGAAAATATTAAAGAGGCTGTTAATCAAGTTTCAGAAAGTCTTGGAAATACACCATCGGTTGCTAGAACTTCCTATATTGATCCACGAATAATAGAAGAGTATACTCAAGGTCGGACTCTTAACTATTTTGAAGAAGAAATCAACAAATTGCTTAAGGACGTTGAACGTCTTTCCAAAGAAGAAATAGGCGTGCTATATATGCTCCGCAATCGCTTAAAAAAGAAATGATAATTTCGTAAGTATTTTTTTAAACAGGCTACAAAGGGCAATCCCTTATCACTAAATCGTGTTCCAAAACATCTTCAGTTTCGTGTTCACTTTGTTAGTAAATAATGAGGGGTAATTTAGGGAATTTTTGGGTTAATGAGATGCTTTAAAAGGAATTATATGTGGGAGAGTTAGTAGGTGAATTTTGAGTGGATAATAGGCTCATATAATTTGATAAATTTTTGTTGAAACTTGGTTGAAGGGATGTTGAAATAGGTCTCTCCAAATTCATAACTTCCTGAATATGAATATATTTTTATATCTTTAAGTGCTCTTAGTGTAAGAATACCATGATTCTTGATACAAGAATTAAGTGTTAAAATAGACAAATGAAAAATGACATCTCAATAATTGAAAAAAACTGGTTTGAAACAGAGATTACAGATGAGAAAGTAAAAGCATATCTTGAATATATTCTTTCTTATAAAAGAAAATACTTGTCATGGTATTTGACAAAACGCAAAAGAGCTCGTCGAAGTTCTTGGATGCATTTGCTTCCTGCTTTATGCTTTTTTGGATTAAGTTTAATACTTCCGTTGTTATCAAGTGTAGAATTACCAAAAAAGTATACATTGGATACGAGTTCATTATATGCTCTTGGCTATATTTCTCTTATTCTCTCAACTTTATTATTACTAGCAGATAGGTTATTTATACATTCCAAAAGTTGGATTCGATACACGATTACACTAAACCAAATGGAAATTGTTAGTTCAAAGTATTATGCAAAATGGTTAATTAACTTCGTAAATATTAACTCGAATAACGAATCAGCAATTCAAATTTTAAATAATTTGGACAATGAATTAAAAGAAATTATTAAATCTGAAACAGATAACTGGAAAGATCTATTTACGGGACAATTAGACGAATTTAATAAGCAAGCTAGCGATAAACTCAACAAATCAGATGCTCAAATTGCAAGTCTTTTAAAAGACTCTGAAAACAATGCTATTAAGTCAAATAAAGTTAATGTTGAAATAAAAGCAACTGATCTTAAAATTAATCAAGAACTTAAATTGGAACTTTATCTTGATGAGAAAGAAATAGAAAAACACGTTATAGATTTAAAATACCCAAAATGGGATATATCAAATATTTTTATAGGCACATATAGGCTTGTCATCCACATATTTGAAGATCAAAAATTTATGCGTACAGATAGTCGGTTTATAATTTTGAAAGGTGATAAGGAAGTGCACACTGAGGTCATCATAATAAATAAAAACGCTAACACCGCATCTACAGATATGGCTTAGTGATTATTTAATTGAAATTACTGCTTTTAATCAAAACATGAATCGTTGGAACTAACTTAGATTTTTAATTCTCACGCTGCTTCGATAAATTAGAACATAGAGGAGAATTGGGTAATTGTCGTTAATTTAACCTGCAAGTTTCGTTATTGTTACGATTCATTCATTAAATTGTTAGCCACAGTAATTTAGAAATATGGAAGTAATTGAAATTCAAGACTGGTATGAATTTAAAGACCTAGTTTCTTCTAAAAACATGCATAGTTGGATTTACAGAGGCCAATCTAATGCATCCTGGCCGATGGTAAGTTCGTTATCAAGATATTTAATATCTTTTAAAGTACATAAGGATGCGTGGTCTCATCAAGAGGAAAGACTTTTAAGGATTTTTAAAAGAAAAGCACACCATTTTCTCAATCACCTTCCTAATGATAATGAGGCTTTTGAATGGCTAGCATTAATGCAACATTTCGGAACTCCTACTAGATTAATTGACTTTTCATTTTCTCCTTATGTTTCTGCCTTTTTCGCGATTCATAGAACAACCATTGACTCTGCTGTTTGGGCAATTTTTCCACCTAATTTTGATCGCGACGATACAGTTACCTTAATGGACGGCACAAAACTAAATCCAAAAGAAATGTGGATGAGAACTGAAAACAGTTATGAAAATAATTTTCTTCCTGGGACTAACAATTTTTTGGTTATGGGAGAACCTGAAAAAATGAATCAAAGGTTAATTGCACAAGCAGGAACATTTGTAGTTCCTGGTGTGCTTGACAAAACTCTTGAATCTGTTGTGCTAAATTATTATCCTGATGGAGATAAATGTATAAAGAAAATTATTTTAAAAAAGGATATTAGAGACGAAGCTATGAGAGATTTATATCGATCAAATATAACAGAATCCACCTTATTTCCAGGAATTGATGGTATGGCACGATCATTAGCTTTTGATTTAGAGTATCATTGGGCTTACAATCCTAAAACAATGAAAAAATTGCCTGGTTTTGATAATCCTCCATTTGGTCTTCCAAAAGGAATAAAGTAATTACAAAGCATAACAAAGTATATGTTATCATGGCTTCTTTCCAAATAGCATTATGATTACTAAAATTAATTGACTAAATTGGTTTTAGTAATATAAAACATAAGCTTGCGTTTCTTTCCGAAGTATTGGAATCACTTAGCGCCGACTAATTAAAGTATAGAAGACAAGTGTATAATTGTCACTGCTTCAATTTCAGGCTACAAGAAGTAAGTACGCACTTTACTAAACGCCCTGTTTTATATACATACCAGTTGGCAACAACAAAATTTCTTAAAATTTCCCCTATTTAAAGTTTAATTTAAATTATCCAGAATATATAATGCTTAAAAAGTTTAAGGAGCGAACAAATAGAATAAGAGGTAACGATATTTTTATATCATATTCAAGAGCCGACTCATTAGACTACGCACTTGCTTTAGCAAATCAATTGTCTACTAAGCAATATTTTTGTTTCTTAGATCAATTTCATAACCATCCAGGAGAAAAGATTCCTAAATCACTAATGGATGCGTTGAAAAGTTGCTCTGCAATGGTAATAATTCTTTCTCCCAAGGCTTTTCGGTCAAAGGCTATGTTACAAGAAGTCATTGAATTTAAAAACACGAATAGACTGATAATACCAATAAAAATTGACCACATCGAAGAACTTGGAGTATATTTTGAAACTCTAAAAGGATTGGCTATTACCTCAGAAAAAATAGATGCTTGGGAAGATTCGGAGCCATCAAAAAAGATTATTGACAGAATTATTGGATCATTTGTTTATCGAAAAAGGATCAAAGTACTTAGAAATGCAGGCGCAACAGTAATGGCCATTATCATTGTCGGAATTTTAGTTGGGGTGACCTATTCATTTCTACTCAAAAAGGATATCGATAATTTACAAGATGAAAAAAAAGAATTAGTAGGTCAGAAAAATAATCTAGAAATTCAAAAGATAGGATTAACTGATTCAATTAACACAAAAAACAATTTAATTTCTGAACGTAACTACAAAATATCACATTTAGATAGTTCTCTTTTGAACTTAAACATTGAATTAAATGAATCTGAGATAGTTTTAAAACGATTAAACGATTCTGCTCAGACACTTTATGCGTCAAATTTAATTGGACTTGTAAAAAATGAAGAATTGCTTAACAATAATTTTTTCTCAAATGATTTCGATCCGTTTAACATCAATAGAAGGATGTTACTCGCTATTGAGTCCTACAAGATCAATAGAAACAAAGATGCAGAATCTATACTAAATTCTGGGATTTATTTTTTAGGTCCGCAAATGTTTAAAAGAATATTTGATGAAAAAGTTGTCCATATGTCAATGAGTCCTATTTCATATTCTGAAAATTACTTTGCTATTTTACTCAAAAACGGTGATATTTATTTATCTGAAGTTAATAAAACATTTGAATTAAAGAAATCAATTAGAGTGCCACAAGCATCGAAACTATTTTTCTTAAATAGTGATGAATTACTCATTGTAAAGCAAATTCCGAATCAAACCGAAATTATAACATATAACCATAAAACACAAGTAAAGAATTCATTTATTGTCCCTGTAAGCTGTAAGAAATTAGACTTTGATGATAAGAACTCCTATTTATATCTAATGGATTTTGAAGGTAAATTACTATGCTATGATTGGAAACAAAAGAAAGAAGTCTTTATACAAACAGAATTATTTGACTTCGCTATTAATAAAACCAAGACTGAATTTTCAATCGGAACTCCTCGAAAGACTAATGAAATTGCTCTATGGAAAGGTGATACTATTCGAATATTTGAATTGAATCCCAACGTTGGAATAGAAAAAAGCAACGTCTACCTCCCCTACGATTTGTTTTCTAGCATGCACTATTCCATTGAAGGAAATTTTGTAGTTAACGGAACAGACCTCGCTGGTTTAAGCCAAGGAACCTCAATAAACAAAATGTACTTTAGTAAAGCTTTTAACTTTAGATTTTCAACTGATAGGGAGCAAACTTTCACCTACAAGCGTGGTATTGGAAATGTTGGTTTTGGCCAGAATGATAGTGAGGTTTACTTTTCATCTGAAATTGGAGGTCCTAATGTTATACACTTTATGCAAATGTATACCTACACTTCTCAAGTGAAAGAAATTTTTAGAATACTAAGTCCTACTGAAATAACACATTTATATTTTGACCCATTTGATAAGGTCTTATTTGGAATAGACATTAATGGACATCTGATAGGTTGGGATGTTTCGGACATCTGGAAAAATGAATCAGAACAAAACAAGTTAGAAGGTAATTTATTAATTGATGAAATATGTAAAAGACTTCTTTCCAATTTAACACATGAAGAATGGAAGCATTACATTAAAGACAAGCCTTACTGTAAAACCTGTTCCGAATTAGATTAAAGCGAAAAATGATAAGGGAACATTTATCTGAATTTAACAGGTTTTGAAATTATTGAGGAAAATCCATCGCTGTTTCCAACAATTAACATGCAATCTTGACTTATTAAGAAATTGAGTTGAAATTCCTTCTTTTTAGCAAAAAATGAGTTATTTGATTAACTAACTAATCATTGTCATAAGTAGGACAAATATGTTTTCTAATCATATCTTCATTAATCTTTCTTAGATCATTTCCCTTTACAGGATGCACACCTGGGGAAGAGTATAATTCAAGATCATTATCCCCCACTTTGTAATACCATACTTTCGGATCACCTTCTTTATTAAAAAAGAAATCTTTCCTACAATCCGCTTCCAATTTTCTAAAATTGGCAAGTAACCCTGGATCGGTAGGTTTAGCATTTTCTTCTTCACAATGCACTTTAATATATTGCATTCCATCCCAACGCATGCATTTTTTTATCGTGGTGTTGTAAATAAAAAATCCAATAATAGCGAGCAAAACAATTATCACATAACGAAATCGATATTCATTTGTTGATTTATTGCTATTCGCATTTATGAAATCTCCATAATTTTCATATTCAAGATATTTGCAAAACTCATTGAGTATCTCTCTTGAAATACTATAATCTTCTTTTGTTCCTAATTTCTGATGGTAGGTGCCAATGCTTCTAGATGTTGGGGGGTTCAATCCCATTTCATCCATAGTATTATGTATATGGGTCGCTAATCCATTTTTAGTATTCGGCGCTCCCTCCTCCAAGGCTTTTTCGAATACCATTGATAATAATTTATACTGCATGTTACTCTCCCGTTTCATTTGTTGAAAATTACAACTTCTTTTCGAAAATCATTAGAAAATCCTTTTCAATAAACTTTCCAAAACCTTTCCAATCGCTTTCCATTCTTTCCGTTTACATCTTCATTTATTTGCTTCAGAAAAGATACACAACATAGTCTTTGTAGGCAATGCGATAGGTATCTAATCTAAAATGGAGCTGCGAAGCGAAGGGATATACCCAATGAGAAGTAAGTATAAAACTTTGCTTCTGCACTCCAAACTTCTCAACTGGGGAAAGACGTCTTCTCCTCTTTTTACTAAGCGATTTACATCGCAATTATAACTGAGTAATCATTCGGACAGCCATTGGTATGTCCTATCTAAAACACATACAAAATGAAGAAATTAGCACTAATATTACTTACGGTTTCCCTCAATTTGGGACTTTTTTCCTGTACACCCCAAAGTATTTCGGAAGGAACAAACACCTCATATCAAGATTGTTGTGGTGACGATGATCATACGCCACCACCACCGCCACCACCAGGAAATGGAGGATAATTAAAAATTGATTAGATAACCTATCAAATTAGTTTTTAACTTTGAGGGATGAAATCGTATAGAATTTTGTCCCTCTTTTTTTATTTTCTCATAATAGGGCTTATTAATTCTCCCGTTATTGGCCAGCAATCTTCGCCCGATAGTATCATTTACAACAGGCAATTAGTTTTAGAACCTAAAAATAATGATGATCTTATTAAAGGTTATACATTCTTTCGAAATCATAAAGAGCAAAGCTTCCGGTTAAAAGATACCATCTCTACCTTATACTATTTACAAATGATAGCCATTGCAGAATCGGAATTAGGAGCTTTTCATGAAGCAGAGGAAACAATTGCTGAAGCTCTTAATTTAATTGATTATAATAGCAGCCCAAGCTCTTTTATTGAAGATAAGATAAGACTAAATACCGAGTTGGGTATAGTTTATCGTGCGCTCCACGATTACGATAAAGCCCTTGAAGTTTATGAAAAAACCTTGTCCATTTCTCATCCTTCAATGGATAGAATTTCAATTATAAACAATATGGCAAATGTTTATAGAGATCAAGGTAAATTTAACCAAGCTGAGGAAGAATATCAAAAAGTTTATAAGGAACGATTATTACGAAATGATTTAAGAAGGACCGCAAGGGCACTGAATAATTTAGGGTCAGTTCAAGGTAAATTAAACAATCCAGAAGGTATCAAAAACATGCTTGAAGCCCTTGAAATAAGGATTGCAGTAGAAGATGTATCAGGCACCTTTTCCAGCTACAATCACTTAACGGATTATTACAAAGACAAAAATGAGATTGTTAAGGCAAAACATTATGCAGTTCTTGGTTACGAATATGCAAACAACTACAGTCCGAAGTATAAATTACAGGCGTTAACTAATTTATTAGAACTTAGTAATGATAAATTAGTTGTACAGTATGGAAAATTGAACGATAGCATAAATACTGCGAAGCTATTAAGAGACAATAAATTTGCGATCGCAAAATATAATGTAGAAAAGGAACAACGAAAAACTTTAGAAAGCGAACTACAACGAGAAAAACAGAAGAGAATTACATTGTTTTATCAGTCTATTGGAGGGTTCATTTTAGTTGCTTCAGGATTCCTATATTTCTTACTTCGATCAAGATTTAAAAAACAGAAACTTAAAGAAATTTATGAAACAGAAACCCGGATATCAAAAAAAGTCCATGATGAAGTAGCAAATGATGTTTATCAGGTGATGACGAAGATTCAGGGCGCATCAACCAATTCAGAAACATTACTTGATGATCTGGAATCCATTTATGTTAAAACAAGGGACATCTCGAAAGAGAATAGTGCCGTGGATGTAATCCATAATTTTGAAACTACTTTAAACGACTTATTGCTGACTTACCAGAATTCTAACGTATCCATTGTCACAAGAAATAGCAGTAAAATCTCGTGGAAGCAAGTTTCAGAAGCCAAAAAAACAACAATCTACAGAGTATTGCAGGAACTTATGACGAACATGCGAAAACATAGTGATGCCACTTTGGTATTGGTCAGTTTTCAGCAAGAAAATAATAAGATCTCAATTACATATAGTGATAATGGCAAGGGCTGTGACCTCAAAAAGAACAACGGGCTTCAGAATGCGGAAAACCGTATTCATACTGTAAAAGGAACCCTTATTTTTGAATCTGAAAAAGGAAATGGTTTTAAAGTAAAAATGACGCTATAGCAAATGTTTCAGAAAGTATTAATTTCAGATGATCTAGGGAGTATCAATCAGGGCGTACTTAATTGTCTTGAAACGCTTGGGGTGAAAGACATCGTACAGACACAGTACTGCGACGATGCTTACCTTCAGCTTAAAAAAGCAGATAGAGAACAAGTCCCATTCGATTTATTAATTACAGACCTTTCATTTAAAACCGATCATCGAGAACAAAAATTTCCTTCAGGAGAAAGCCTTATCGCACAGTTAAAAAAGGAAAATCCTTGCTTTAAGATTATCGTCTATTCGGTGGAAGACCGACTTCAAAAAGCACGATCCTTACTCCAAGAACACCATTTGGATGCTTATGTCTGTAAAGGGAGAAAAGGCCTTACCGAATTAACACAAGCCATCACTGCCGTTTATAACAATCAGCAATATACCTCACCCCAAGTTTCTAATGCTACTCATGCCAATTTGCAATTAGAAATAGACGAATATGATATCAATTTACTAAAACGACTTTCGAACGGCTATTCACAGGATGAAATTAGCCAACAGTTGAAGGACAAGCATATCTCTCCTAGTAGTTTGAGTTCCATTGAAAAAAGACTTAATAAGCTCCGTATTCATTTCAAAGCCAACAATGCTATTCATCTAGTGGCTATTGTAAAAGACATCGGACTTATATAAACATTCCCAAAATAAGGAAAACCGTAAAACACCCCTCTTTAAAGCCCATAACTTTGTAGTGGTTTGGCTGTTTTCCGAAAACTGGGGAGTTTTAAAAAATCAGTCAGCATGCCCTTACGGAATTCCGTAAGGGTTTTTGATTTTATCGAGGTAGGTTTGAAGTTCAATAACCAACTTATTAAATCATGAAAATTGTTACATCAATACTTTTAGTAATTCTAATGGCAATATTAGGCGGCTGTTCCACTTCCAAAACCCTTCGTTTTTCAAATAAACAAGATGATATAGTGAATACAGAATCGCTGCGAGATTTCCTTAATTCGAATAAAAATCCTAAGGTCGTGCTCCGGGTGAATACCTCTTCGTACACAGTAACAGAAGATGAAAACATAGACTACCTATATAATATTATTGAAAATCAATTGCTGGCTAGTGGGTTTGTGGTTAGAGACCGACAGTTGTTTAATCAGATTATAGGTAATGAAGAAAATACAGTGGATTATGAAAAGCTAAAAGATAAGTCGGACACCGATCTCATCATTGAACTTACCAAATTGAATCCCCAAGTTATATACAAGACCAACAAGTACTTTAATAAAAACGGGGACGAGCGTATAGAAAGTTCTTTTATCCATGAACGTTATGGCGCTTCCGTTGAATTTAAGGTAATCCTCATTAACTCAAATGAATTTGCTGGAATCTATAAATTCAATTATACCCCTTGTGTTGATGGCTGCGTTATCTCAAAATCTTTGAAGGAATTAACCAAAGAAAGAAAAGCGAAAGAAAAGGAAGAAAAAAAGGGATATGAAGGTGTAGAAAAAGATGAACTGGAAATCTTTATAAAAGATGCTACACAAAAGTTGGTAGCAGAAATGAGAGACTAGTTTTTCAACATTATAAAATTAAAGACGATTATTTATTAATTATAAAAAATTATGGAACTCCAAATTCAACTTAAAGCTTTAGCAGAAAAAATTGATCTCCTGAAAGATAAAATACATACGGAAGAATCCACCAAACATGCATTTGTCCTCCCTTTTATAAATATTCTAGGTTATGATACTTTTAATCCAACTGAAGTTGTCCCAGAGTTTACGGCGGACCTTGGACTTAAAAAAGGTGAAAAAGTAGATTATGCCATTTTCCAGAATGAGACTCCAATATTAATTGTTGAATGTAAAAATTGGAAAGAGGATCTAACTATTCATAACTCACAACTATTTCGTTATTTCCATGTGACCAAAACTCGTTTTTCTCTACTAACAAATGGTATAGAATATCAGTTTTATACTGACTTAGAAGAGCCAAACAAAATGGATCAAAAACCGTTCTTGGAGTTTAACATCACTAATTTAAAGGATAATAACATTATTGAAATCACTAAGTTTCACAAATCAAATTTTGATGTTAACTCAATTGTAGAAAATGCGAGTTCATTGAAATACACGCGTGAGATCAAAAAGCTAATTAATGATGAAGTTAATAGTCCTACACATGAGTTTGTAAGAATTTTTGCTAGCCGAGCATATTCAGGCCGTCTTACAGAAAAAGTCATGGAAGAGTTTACTGAAGTAGTACATAAGGCATTTAATCAAACTATAAGTGAAAAAGTTAATGACCGTTTAAATGCGGCAATCAATAAAGAAGCTGAAAAACAACAGGAAGATAAAGTTGAAGTTCCTATAGAAGACCTTAAAATTATTACCACCGAAGAAGAATTAGAAGGGTACAGGATTGTCGTTGCCATATTAAGACGGAAACTTCCAACTAACAGAATTGTGCACAGAGACACGCAATCTTATTTTGGAATCTTGTTAGATGACAACAACCGCAAACCCCTCTGTCGTTTACATTTAAACGGAGGAAATAAATACTTGGGAATCTTCGATAAGGATAAAAATGAATCAAGAGAACTAATAGAAAGCATTGATGACATTTATCTATTTGAAGATCAACTTTTAAAAACTGTTGATTTTTATGAAAAAGAATCAGTAAGCTAATTTTAGATTAACAATATGAAGACAATCAATTTCAATAAAGTCAAAGAATATACAGACAGAGAATTAAGAGAATATCAATTGATTGCTCAAGTGTATGCCAACAAAAGATTATCGGCTATAAGCAATTGGCTAACATTTATTGGTATTATAGTTCTTTTCAGCCTAATCATAGGCTTTCTAAGCAGTTTGTCATAATCCATAATGATTGATTATATAAACAATTAGAATCATCGTAAGTAATCTCGTGAAGTTAAACGCTTTACTGACTATAACTTTAAATAATTAAATCTAAAAAAATATGGCAACGTATTACGTAAACAAAAAAGCACAATCTAATGGAGATCATGAAGTACACAAAAGTGACTGCAGGTATCTTCCTAATTCTGACAATAGAAAGTATCTAGGCGAATATAGTAATTGTAAAGATGCTGTAAATGAAGCCAAGAAAACCTATACACAGTCTAATGGATGTTACACCTGTTCGAATGAATGTCACACTTCTTAAAAGTAAAAATAGGTTAATTTCATTAATATGCGCAGGCATGTTACTATTTGCCCTATTGAACTTACCAATAGAATATTACACCTTATTACGGATAGTCGTTTTTATTGGAGCGTTATTGGTCGTTGTTGAAAATCTTAAAAAATTACATTGGTTATTCATCTTCTTGTTAATTGCCATTCTTTTTAACCCTGTTTATCCAGTATATCTACTTCAAAAGGGTATATGGATGCCTATTGATCTTGTTTGCGCTGCACTATTTGTAATTGAAGCTATTAAAAAAAGTGAAGATGATTCACCAGTAACTACTGATAATACTGATGAAGCAAAAAAATATCAACGAGATAAAATAATATAAATGACTTTAAAACCTATGGAAAATCCTAATATTTCAGCTGAGCTGAAAGGCCATTTCTTACGATTATATCAAATTGCACTATCTGATGAGGATTTCAGCCCTATAGAAATGCAATTACTTTACAATTTCGCTAAGGAAAGGGAAATTTCAAAAAAGGAACTTGACAATATTTTAATCTCTCATACTGGTGTAGTATCAATTCCTAATACAGTTGAAAAACGAATCGAATATCTCTTTGATTTCGCTAAAATGATATGGGCTGACAATATAGTAACGGAAGACGAATATAACGCGTTAAAAAAATATTGCAGAAAATTTGAATTTCTCGAAGAGAATATCTCCACTTTGGCTGATTATTTAATCCAGAGTGCCAAAGAAAGTAAAACTAAGGAGACAATATTGAAAGAACTTGAAAACTAAAATATACGTATGGGAATTCTAAAAAATCTGACGCAAATAAAATCAAAAAAGGATGTTGAGAATACGTCAAACACTGGAACCCTCGATGAACAGAGAAAAACTTTTCATCAAGACGGTCACAATTCCTCAAAATCTTGTCAAGGTAGACCAGAGAATTTAAAAACTAATTTAGATGCCATTTACTATAAGTTTGAGAATAAATGTAAGGAAGAAGACCATGAACAAACAAAACTTAAACAGCCTTATATTACTGAATTAAAGGGTAATAAAACTACACTTTTAAATAAGAATGACGAACTCGGCAGGGAAAAAGAGAATTTGAGTGAAATTGAAACAAAAATTGAAACATTAAAAAAAGATATTATAAAAGTTAGAAGAAATCCATCTGATTTTGGAATCCCGGTAGACAAACGATCTTCTGCTAAATTCTGGGTTGGTTTTACCCTTCTAGCGTTTTTAAGCATCTACATTTTTATCTTTTATATATCCACTTCCTTTTCTGCATTCTTTAGAACATTTAACCCCGCAACAGAGCTATTTGGTGGTATGTTTTACCCCAAAGCATTGCAAGAAGCATATGCGGCAGGACCATTAGAGTTGGGATTTATACTTTTTATTCCATTTGTCTTTTTTGGTTTAGGATATCTGATTCATATGTTTCAACATACAAAAAGCATAATGAATATCATTAAGGTAGCTATGTTATTTGCTGTTACATTCCTTTTTGATGCCCTTCTAGCTTATTTAATTGATGAGAAATTATACAACCTAAACAAAACATTTGAAGACCCAGCATATGCTATTGCTGTGGCATTTCAAAGTCCTAGTTTTTGGGTAATCATTTTTGCTGGATTCATTTCCTATATCATATGGGGACTTGTTTTCGATTTTGTTATGAAAGAACATGCTGACAGAGATAAAGTTGCATCGTTTATTCAATCTATAGAAGATGATATATCAAATTTGAACAATATTTATAGTAAACAAAAGGATCTAGTCTTGTCACTAGAAAAATTCATGGATGAAATCAAAGTTAGATGTACGGAGCTAGAAAATATTATTGACGGCTTTATTTTACCTATTAGAAACTACAAAGCATTATCCGCAGAATATCTGCAGGGCTGGCAGGAGTGTATATCATCAAAAATCGCCCTTGGTCATGACGAGACCAATCAGTACTTATCTGAATCCAGAATGGTCTACGATAATCATGTTAAAAAACTTGATCTTGACACAGATGATTATCAAAATAAAGTTTATCGAAAAACACTGTAATTATGAAAATACAAACCCTACTATTCTATTTTTTTTTATTCCTCATTATAGGATGTCAGGAAGATAAGACGGAAAAAAAAGTTGACAAGTCGCTACTTAATGTTAAAACAGCAATTTCCCTTGATTGTCCAAAATACATTGCTGAAAACAAACAAAATAATCTTAACATAAGTATACTTTTAGATTTGTCTGATCGAATTATTGATGAGAGAATTGTTGAAAAAGATACTGCTTATCTTAGCAGCATTGCTGAAACATTTATAGCGCATATTAAATCAAAGAAGCTTATTCTTTTGCAAGATAGAATGCAGCTTTTTTTTAATCCTGAACCTAGCAATGGAAAAATTAATGAAATAGCGAAAGACTTGCAAATACAGTTCACAAAAAATTCTCCGAAGGCTCAAATTTCCTTAACTGAAGAGTTGTACCGAAAAAAACCCATAATACTTTACAAGTTAGCGAAACAGGATGCCACAAAACCTGAGGATTACCCTGGTTCTGATATATGGAGATTTTTTAAAGATGATGTAAAAGACTATTCAATATCTGATTGTCATAGAAATATCCTTATAGTATTGACAGATGGCTACATGTATTATGACAAAACTGAGATGAATGAAAAAAACCATACATCTTATTTAACACCAATATCACTCAAAAAACTGAATTTGAACAATTCAAATTGGAAGAAAAAAATTGAGAATAATAAATTAGGCTTCATAAAAGCTAACGAGGGATTAGAGAATCTAGAGGTGCTGGTTTTAGGAGTGAATAGTGTTAATCCTGAAAACCCATATACCCTTGACATCATAGAAACCTATTGGACAAATTGGCTCTCAGATATGGGTGTAAAAAAATATAAAGTAAAAAATTCTGATATATCTTCAAATGTTAGCAAGGTGATCAAGGATTTTATTCTAAATTAACCGAACCAAATTAGATTATCTATTAAATGATCAACTTTAAAAGTAGTACGTTACTCTCATTAATTTTACTTTTTTTAATTGGATGGAACAGTTATTCTCAGGTATTATCAGGCAAAGTAATTGCCATCACAGACGGAGATACTTTTAAGCTTATGACAATAGATTCAATAATTCATCGTATTCGCATAGCGAGTATTGACTGTCCCGAGAAAAAACAAGCTTTTTCCAAACGGGCCAAACAGTTTACATCGGATGCCGTTTTTGGAAAGAACATTATAGTAGAAGTTGCCAGTACCGATCGATATGGCCGGTTGATCGCCAAAGTACATTATAATGATTCTTTGGTATTAAATGAGGAACTATTACGTAATGGATTGGCATGGCATTTTGTAAAGTACTCGAAAGATACCCTATTACAAGAATTAGAAGATCATGCCCGAAACGAAAAGATTGGTTTATGGCAAGACCCATCTTCAATCCCTCCTTGGGAATGGCGATCCAAAAAGAAGAAAAGTAAAAAACTACGTAATAACCCTTAATAATAATCCCACTCCAAATAAGTAAATTGAACCATTGTAAATACCATTATGAAAACATCAACTCCCACCCCATTACTTTTAACCAGCCTTGCTACTCTGAGCTTTTTTATATCGGGGTTTACTATTTCCGTTTCAGACGTTTATATCTGTAAAGGAAATTATAGTAAAAAATATCATTACGCCAAAAACTGCAGGGGTTTATCTAATTGCTCTACCGATATTTATGCGGTAACGTTATCAGATGCCAAACAGATTGGAAGAACCTTGTGTGGGTGGGAAGATTAAGATTTTAATAATAAAGAATAACATATTTGTTGTAATATACCTTGGGACGAAATACTAGTGGATATTTTATAAGAACTCTAGGGATATTGATACCGTTATAAACGATATCCGCAGTTGGACATCATTAAAATAATCGAGAATGAAGTTTGAAATTATAGTAAATAACATATTTGATGACGTGAAGTTAGACGATACTTTAAGTCCAACTAACAACAAATCAGTTCTTGGGATAATCAATGACTTCGAAAACGGAGAATGGAGATATGAAAAATTTCAAAATTATGTTTGGGATAATATTAAAGAAACCGCATTAAGCCTAAACGAAAGACAAGCTTTGTTGAATGATGGTGCAGGTTCAATTCTTACAGAATCTGCCAAAAAACTACGTCTAGTCGAATCATTAGATGCAATAGGAAGAGGTAGTGAAATCGCTGAAATTGTACTTTATGGCATAATGAAGGACCACTACTCTGCACTTCCAATTGTACCGAAAATTTTTTATAAGCAAAATACAGGAGATGAAGCTAAAGGTTCTGATAGTGTTCACATTGTCGTAGAATCAGAAGATTCATTTTCACTTTGGTTTGGAGAATCCAAATTTTATAACACTATTGAAAATGCTCGATTGGACAAAATTGTCGCCTCTGTAAAGGACTCTGTAAGTTTAGCGAAGATCAAAAAAGAGAATAGTATAATTACTAATCTAAGCGACATCAATGATTTTGACGAGATTTCTAATGATTTAAGATCTAAAATTAAAGCAAGTCTTTCGCAAGATGTATCAATCGATAAAATAAAACCAATTCTAAATATTCCAATTTTACTATTATATGAATGCGAGCAAACTAAATTAGAGACAGATTTGACAGCCGAATATAAGCAAGACATTATTGATTATCACAAAGAGAGAGCAACACAATATTTCAAAAAACAAATTCATAAATGTTCAGATGTACATTTATACGAGAAAATTAAATTTCATATAATCCTTTTTCCGGTTGCGGACAAGGATAAAATCGTGGAAAAATTTATTCAAATAGCAAAAGCTTATAGAGATTAGATATGCAAGAACAAGTATTTGACCGTTGCCATATAATTAACGAGCTTCTAATAGGTAATCAAGAAAACGAGGCTAGACAAGAACTTATTAAATTATTGGATTACCACAGCACTAATGAATTAGCTTACAACCCATTAGTAAACCATTTAATTAGAGAAACAGGACTTTTTCCTTATTTGGACCCAGAAACATCAAATTGGGAAGAGAGATTCATTTATAATGCCTTTAAAGTTGATGTAGGCGAAGAAAAGCCATTAACACTCCATAGAGAGCAATCCTTTTTACTCAAAAGCTTATTAGAAGGAAAAAATATTGCTGTAAGTGCACCAACCAGTTTTGGAAAAAGTTTTGTAATTGATGCTTATATCAAAATCAAAAAACCACACAATGTTTTAATTATTGTACCTACTTTAGCATTAACCGATGAAACTAGAAGAAGACTCTATAAAAAATTTGCTCACGAATACAAAATAATAACTACCTCTGATGTTGAATTGTCAGATAAGAATATTTTTATTTTTCCGCAGGAAAGAGCAATGAATTACATAAATATTGTGGAATCATTTGATATAATGATTGTTGATGAATTCTATAAAGCCAGTAGCAAGTTTGATAAAGAAAGATCACCAAGTTTAATCAGAGCAATGATAAGACTTGGTGCAAAATCTAATCAAAAATATTATCTCGCTCCAAATATCACGTCTATAGATAGCAATCCATTTACAGAAGACATGGAATTTATCAGACTTGATTTTAATACTGTTTTTTTAGAGAAACATGAACTATATGATCAAATAAATAACAACGAGGAAAAGAGCGTAAAACTATTAGAAATCCTTTCCAAAAACAGAGGTAAATCTTTGATTTATGCAGGTACATATTCCAATATAGACAGTTTAACTTACCTTTTTCTTGATACATACGAACCAGTACAAAATGAACTTCTTGAAATGTTCGCACAGTGGCTTGCTAAAAACTATGACGTCAATTGGAGTTTAACAAAGTTAATTAGTCGCGAAATAGGTGTTCATAATGGTAGATTACACCGTTCATTAAGTCAAATCCAAGTAAAGCTGTTTGAAGAAGAAACGGGAATTCGTAACTTGATTTCGACATCCTCAATTATAGAAGGTGTTAATACTTCTGCGGAAAATGTAATAATATGGCGAAATAGAAAAGGAAGTGCAAAACTAGACGATTTCACGTATAAAAATATTATTGGGCGAGGTGGCAGGATGTTCAAACATTTTATTGGCAAAATATACATTCTAGAAGTGCCGCCAATAGAAAGTCAAACTCAACTAGACATTCCGTTCCCAGATGAAATATTGGGAGATTTAGATGATACGAAATATGAAGGTTTGCTGACTAAGGAACAAGTGGCAAAATTGAAAATTTACAATGATGAAATGTGTGACCTTATAGGCTTCCAAGTTTATGAAGAACTAAAAGCCGAATCTGCATTTCAATCTAGTAATTATGAACTAATCAAAACAATCGCAATTGACTTAACAAGGAATCCCACTGAGTGGAATGGATTATATTATTTAAATGAATTTAAACCTCAAGATTGGGATAGGCTGTTGTACAAGATTTTAAAATTGCAACCAGGAAATTGGGATACAGGTTATAAGACTTTTGTTGAATTTATAAAGATTATGGCATATAATTGGAGTAAATCAATTCCCAAATTATTAAAAGAGCTTGAAGATTATGACGTAGGTATTGATAAATTCTTTCTTTTGGAAAGAAATGTAACTTACAAATTTTCAGCCCTATTGAACGACTTAAACACCTTGCAAAAAAGAATTTTAAAGGACAAACAATATGATATATCTAAATTTATAAAGTGGTGTTCTAACGCTTTTCTTCCAAAGGTGGTATTTCAGTTAGAGGAATATGGTTTACCAAGAATGATATCAAAAAAACTACACGAATCGAATGTTATTGATTTCTACAATAGCGAATTGACAATTCATAGTGTAGTTGAACATCTAAATGAGATTGGAAAAGAAATGACCATAGAAAGGACAAATAATTTAGACGAGTTTGATAAATATATATTAGACTATTTTTTTGATGGAATAAAAATAACTAATACCCAACAGTAAAAATAACGAATGGCCAACACTGCATAATTATCGTGGCCTTTGAGCTGAAAAGTATGATGTTTGCTGAACCAAGTGCCACGATTATTTTGCTTAACCGTTGTATATCATTGAAGAGTATAAACTTAAAACTATTTAATTATGAAATTTAATGAATATCAAGAAAAGTCTAAACTTACTAATCAATTTGTAGATATAGAAAGGTCATTAACTAGTTCAATATGGAATTTAACTGAAACTATCGGCATGTTGTCTAGGCTATTTGATGAAAAAGGTAGACATCAAAATATTAACGAAGTTGAGCATAATAAAAAAATGGCCGAAAAATTGGGCGATATTCTTTGGTATGTTTCTAATGCAGCTAATTGTCTAGATTTAGAATTAGAGAGTGTTGCTTTAGACAATATTGAAAAATGTAATAAAAGATGGGGTAACAAAAAATCAAATTTAAAACTTTTTGATGATGGATATCCCGTCGATCAACAATTACCTAGAAAAACAAGTTTTAGAATTGACGAAGATGATCGAGGAAAAGTTAGAGTTTCTATTGATTTAAAGGATGGAGGATCAATACAATTAGGTTCTAGAGTTACTGATAATTCATTTTCTGATGATGGGTACAGATTTCACGATGTCATTCATCTTTCATTTATGACAATACTAGGATGGTCCCCAGTTATGAGGTCGCTCTTGAGTAGAAAAAGAAAAGACAATCCAGTTATTGATGAAGTTGAAGATGGTGCAAGAGCAGCTAATCTAGAAGAAGCAGTGTCTGCAATGATTTATGAACAGGCAAGTGATCTAGATTATTTTACTAGAGAAAAGTACGTGCCATTTGATCTTCTAAAATGGATAGAAAGAATAACCAGAAGTTTAGAAGTCTCTAATGCAACTTATGAATTATGGAATGAAGCTATTATAACTGGATATAGTCTTTGGCGAGAAACCTACAAGAATAAAGGAGGTATTATAGACGTAGATTTAAATAAGCGACAAATTAAATACAGAGCATTTAAGAATGATTGATTCAAGTGCTACATTTTCTGATGATAGAGTTTACAGATATGCATTGTGGAGAATTTGGGATAGCAATTTACCCATAGTTAATATTATTGGTTTAAACCCTTCTACCGCAAATGAAAATATTAATGACCCAACAATGAGAAGATGTATATCGTTTTCAAAATCCTGGGGCTACGGTGGATTTTATATGACAAATTTATTCGCTTTTAGGACACCCTATCCTAAAGAACTACTTAAAGTGGATGAACCAATTGGTAAAAAGAATGATTTTTGGATAATGGAAATCGCTAATAAAGCTGATAAAGTTGTTTTAGCCTGGGGAGTGAATGGAGATTTTCATATGCGAAATGAACGAGTAATTAAAATGCTAAATAGAAAAGTATACTGCATTGATAAAACGAAGTATGGTCACCCAAAACATCCTCTTTATTTAAAATCAAATCTTGAACTTATAATTTTCTAGTTATAACAACATACAACAATACATTAGAATCATAACTATTGCGTAAACAGTATAATGTTCAGTGAAAAAATTAATCATTCTTGTTCTTTTAAAACCGAGCTAACTTGCGTTCATTTAGAAGTATTGGGATTATACAGCTTCAGACATTAAGAATTGAAGAATTAACTCTTGTTAAATCCTCTTGACCTATCTGAATCTGGGATTCATATTCAAACGAGTTGTTAGTAGTGCGAAAAAAATCCGTTAATGAAAAACTTATAAAATATGGCTTGGAGTTTTCGAAGAAGAGTTAAAATAATTCCTGGAGTTCATTTGAACTTGAGTAAAAATGGAATTAGCACATCAATAGGAGTTAGAGGTGCAAATATAACTATGGGCAAGTCCGGAAGTTATCTTAACACCGGGATTCCGGGAACGGGAATTTACCAAAGGCAAAAACTAACTGGAAGCATTTACGCAAAACCACAAAAGCAAATAAATAATTCTGAACAATATGTTTATGCAGAAAAAGAAATAATAAGCGCAGATGTTCAAGAGATTACGAGTCAGGATATGCAAGGAATCAAAGATTCAATTTTCTTGGCACACCAGCAAAGAAAAGAGCTAAATCAAGAATCACTGAAAATAAAAGCTAAATTATCTTCGACGAAATTAAAGTTGATCGCGAGCTATATATTAATCTATGGCCTCTTTAAAAAAGGAATTCCTGAAAAAATTAAAATTGATATTTCAGCACAAAAACAAGCCATTGCACAACTTAGAACCCAAATTGAAAATTGTTACGTAAAACTTGATGTCAACTTCGACGAAGAATTTGAACTCAAATATAAACACCTTTTAGAGAGTTTCAAAAAATTGACAACATCCCATAAAACATGGGATATAACGACTGCAAGTCAACAAGACGCAGTAAAATCAAGATCTTCGGCTGGTACTTTAGTAAAGAAAAAGGAAGTGAAGTTTGGATTTAAAACTCTACCAGATATTAAATTCGATTTTGAGTCCATTTGTTTTCAAAACGCGAACGGAGCAGATTTATATTTTTACCCTAATTTCATTGTTATGTTTTCCTCAAAACACAAATTTGCAATTATAGGCTTTGAAGAATTAAATTTTTATCATCGTAGTGTTCGATTCACCGAAACTGGAACTATTCCAAAAGATTCAAAAGTAATAGGTAAAACTTGGGCAAAAGTTAATAAGAACGGAACACCTGATAAACGTTTTAAGGGTAATTATCAAATTCCAGTTGTTA
Source organism: Ulvibacter antarcticus (assembly GCF_003688405.1). Classification (GTDB taxonomy): domain Bacteria; phylum Bacteroidota; class Bacteroidia; order Flavobacteriales; family Flavobacteriaceae; genus Ulvibacter; species Ulvibacter antarcticus. The sequence continues at coordinate 1,011,217 of NZ_REFC01000011.1, read as the reverse complement.
AGTATGGTGAAATTAAATTATCTACAGACACAGGGCTGAATGAAGAATATGAATTTAGTAATTATGAATTTTCGGAGGAGTTTGCAACGGCATTTAAAGATTATCAAAACTTAATCAAGCAATCGGGAATCGTAAAAAATGTGAGATAGCATTACCCATAACAACTAATATAATTTATCACTTGTTACTATTTCGCTTAGCCAACAGATTACCATATATTTGGTTTAATTAATTATAATTAAATGGAAAGATACAACGAAGTACTTACGAAGCTTATTGATTTTAGAGATAAAAGAGATTGGAAACAATTTCACGATTCTAAAAATCTTGCAACTGCCATCTCAATAGAAGCCTCCGAACTTAACGAATTATACTTATGGAAAACAGTAATGGAGTCGGAAGAAGTTGATATCAATAAAGTAAAAGAAGAACTTGCTGATATACTTTCCTTCGCATTTCTACTTGCTGAAAAGCACAAGCTCAATCCATTCGATATCGTAGAAGAAAAGATAAAAATAAACGCCAAAAAATATCCTGTTGATAAAGCTAAGGGAACGGCTAAAAAGTATACTGATCTATGAGTGTTTTCTTTGACTTATCAATACAAATTTCTGAACGATATGCTTTTAACAAAAATTCATTAGACAAAATAAATGATAATCCTTGGGTTAAGAACCAATGGCCTCTTGTATATTTTATACAAAACGAGGGTAAGAGGGTTGCTTATGTTGGTGAATCAACTAATTTTTCAAATCGGATTAAGAACCATCTAGCTAATCCAAAAAAAGCTAATGCTTTTAATCAAATATCAATTATTGGATCTGATAAATTTAATAAATCTGCTACCCTAGATATTGAATCAAAATTGATTCAATACATTTCTTCAGAAGGTACTTATGAATTGCAAAATGGTAATCATGGTTTAATTAATCATAATTACTATCAACAAGATTTATACAAAAACCTTTTCAAGGATATTTGGAGCAAGCTAGTTGAAAATAAAATAGTAAGTAAGTCCCTTGAAGAAATTGAAAATTCTGAGCTTTTTAAATACTCTCCTTATAAATCCCTTAATGAAGACCAATACAATTCTGTTCTAGAAATTATTGAAGCATTAACTGAAAACGACTCTAGTAAAATTTTCATTAAAGGTAGTGCTGGTACTGGTAAAACTATTCTTGCAACATATTTAATAAAACTTCTCGGATCTGATGTTTCAGATACTAATATGGATGATTTTAGTGATAATGAAATCCAAGAAATAAATTTAATTAGGGCTTTTAAAGAGAAATATCCTAATGCTGAAATAGGATTTGTTGTAGCAATGAGTTCTTTACGAAAAACTTTACAAAATGTATTTAGAAAAATACCTGATTTAAAGTCAACCATGATAATTAGCCCTTCAGAAACTTTCAAGAAAAAGTATGACTTGTTAATTATTGATGAGGCTCATCGTTTAAGACAATATAAAAACATTGGTTGGATGGGTGTTTTCAAGAAAAACAATCGAAAATTAGGTCTAGATGATACTGGAACTGAATTAGATTGGATAATTGCAAATAGCAAAAATCAAATATTCTTCTATGATTCAGCTCAGTCTGTTAAACCTTCGGACATTCCTTCCTCTCATTTTGATAAATTAATAAGTGAAAGTAACACTATTGAAATAGAGCTTAAGTCTCAAATGCGCTCAAATGGTGGAAATGATTACATCACTTTTGTAGATGACCTATTAAATATAAAACGCGATAATAAAAGTTTTTACGTTCCTGAAAAGTATGACCTAGTTGTCTTTGATTCCATGAAAGATATGTACGAGCAACTAACAATTAAAGAAAAAAAATATGGTTTATGTAGATTAGTTGCAGGATATTCATGGCCTTGGTTGTCAGACCCTAAAAAGTCTGAACCAGATCTCGATGCGATTGATATTGAAATTGATGGCGTTAAATTACAATGGAATAAAACGGTTAAAGATTGGATAAATTCAGAAAGCGCATTTAAAGAAGTTGGCTGTATACATACAACTCAAGGATATGATTTGAATTATACTGGAATTATCTTTGGTGAAGAAATATCATATAATATAGTTACCAATCAAATTGTAATTGATAAATCAAAATACTTTGACAAGAACGGGAAAAGAGGCATAGATGACATCGAAGACCTTAAGGAATATATTATTAATATTTACAAAACGATAATGTATAGAGGCATTAAGGGTGCTTATATATATGCTTGTGATAAAAATTTACGAGAATATTTCAAAGATCATATTAAATCATTCGAGACTGAAAGTAAGTTAAGAGTATTACCCTTTGCAGATGTCAAACCATATGTAAATGCGGTTCCAATATTTGACATTTATGCCGCAGCTAGTGAATTCAGTGATTTGCAAATTCTAACTGAATATGAGAATCAGAAATGGGTAGAATTACCAATTAATATCTCTGCAAGAGAAGACTATTTTGTATGTCAAATTATTGGTGAATCAATGAATAAGAAAATTGAAAATGGTTCTTGGTGTTTATTTAAAAAAGACCCTGGAGGTTCTAGAGAAGGTAAAATTGTGCTAGTCAAACATTACGATTCTCAAGATTCTGATTTTGGTGCAGGTTATACAATAAAGTCATACCATAGTGAAAAAGTAATAACTGATGAAGGTTGGTCTCATAAATCAATAATTCTAAAACCACTATCCTTCGATTCAGCTTATAAAAACATTGTCTTGGATGAAAATGAAATGAGTGAACTTAAAGTTATTGGTGAATATATTACGACACTAGACATTTGATTGGCTATCACTGTCTTACTCTAAAAATAAACAACTTCCTTTTGTAGCAGCAGAATTTTCCAAACTAGTAAGGGCTTTTAAGAGCATTTCGACAGCCATAGTCCTTAATGCTGCATTCGCTACTCCAAGTAGACTTAATGGCTCTTATTTGGGCTGCTTCTTTTTATTGGAATCGCGTCAGTCATGCAGCGCAGCCTGACCCAACTTTGTTTAGTATTCCGTATTGCAAAGATTCCTCATGCCTCGGAATATCAAGGGCAATACGTATGACACAAAACAAAAAAGAGGACGGTTTCCCGTCCTCCATTTACTTGCTCAACTTTACTTTACAGCACCTCTAGAATAGAGAGGGCATTAAAAGCACCGTTGCTAAGGGGATACATCTCCCCGTTCATTTCCTGGTGAAAAGCGACCATTAACAGATAGAGCACTACCCCATCGCCTTCTGGCACCGTATCGGGTTGTAGCGTTAGCGTTGCCGGAGGAGCATGTACCTGTGTTTCTACCTCGGCACTCAGCTTAAGGTCTGCCTCCCCGGTTTCAAAATTGACGTTTACCATTCCCGCCACGAAACTCGCATGCGTTGCCCCCTGCGGACTTGCCAATTGCCTTTCGGCATGGAAATCTTCCAGAGTGATGGTTCCCGTTGCGGGATCTAAGGCTACCTCTTTTCGCAAAATAGCCTGTAAAGGCGCTTCACTGTTAAAGTCAAAGCCTTTTAACTCTAACTTCCCTTCAGGTGTGGTAAGTCCCACCGCTACTTTTCTCGAGCCACGGGGAGAAGTGGTGTCCAGTTTCTTGATATTAGACATCCGCTTTACCACACGGCTTACGAGGCTTGAGTCGGAAATTTGCGCACTGAGGTCCACGACCGCTCTTCTTAAGAATTTCCCTGTCTGAGCCATCTCGCCAAATTCCATTCCGTTCTCACGCGTTCTTGCAAAAGCCGGATCGTTTGCGATTCGGTCTTTAGACACTCCCGATTTTCTTCGGATTCTGTATCCGTCTTTACTCTTATAGAAGGTAAGATCATCGATCGTTCCTTCAATTTTAATAATACTACTTTGCTTTGCCATGATTTCTAAATTTTAGATTCATATTCATGTGTGTTGTCGCCTGCCTTTGTTTGTACTCTACCTCTGCAGCGGCAGTATTACGCTATTGGCATTAATGGCATCCAACGGGGTAAACCTAGGACGCTTTTTTGGAAGTAGCAAGCTTGGAGTTCCGTTCCCTACCCTTTGTAGACATAATGTACTTTATTGGTGCTATTAGACAGTTTTTTGCCATTTTTTCCGTTTTTGCCGTAGGGTGCCAAAAGTGAGTGCTTATTCCTAAATGGTTATTCCATACACTCTCCATACACTATCCATACTTAAGCCATACTTAAGCTATGAAGGAAGTATTCAGTGAGCAGTGAGTAGTGAGTAGTGATTGGTGATTGGTGATTGGTGAGAAGCTGCTCGATACATTTTTTATTCCCGCTGGTCATAAAAAACACTCGAAGTGACAAAGACCCGTTTTTTAATTGTTCATTGTGCAGTGCTAGGAGTTGCTTTTCGGTACATCGTGATTTAATTAAAGGATACTATTTTTATTCTTTTCTTTTTTCCACTGCGCCGTCGCGTAGCCGCTATGGCAGAGCATGGTTGTCGAAAAAAGAAACAAAAAAGTCTAGGCTGACGAATGCTTGTCTAAATTTATTTCTTTCCCTAAGCGTAGAATACCTGACAAATATCCGAATTTCAGCACGACGGAGGAGGGTGCGGATATTTGACAGGGGTTTGAAGGCAGCGCCTTCAAAATTCATTAGCGTGGGTGTCGTTTTCTTTGGTTCGTTCCTTTTGGACAAGCAAAAGAAATGAACAAAATGCTTCTTTAAATACGAAATTCTCGTTACAATTGAAGAGTACAACATTTAATCTGTTCTTTTTTCCATTGCCGAAAAAAGAAACAAAAAAGTCTAGGCGGAAGAAAACAATCCTAAATTCTACGTCGGATCACTACACTTTCTTAACTCGTCCAATTCCATTGAACTCAAACAGAAGAAAGCGTTTAACGTTTCACCTCCTTGAATTTTACGGAAGGTTTTCTTAAGCCGGGGTTGAAAATGGTGTAGGCTGTAGGCTGTAGGCTGTAGGCAAAATGTAAATTGAGCATTGAAAATTGAACATTTTTTTTACTTCCCTAAGGGTGGAATACCTGACAAATATCCGAGTTTCAGCACGACGGAGGAGAGCGCGGGTTTGTGATAGTGTAAAAACATCCATCCCCTGCCCTTTCTTCAAGGGAAGGGGGTATGATTTGAATAAAATTTATGTACTCGAATGGGAGTTTTATACAAAGTTGTGTAAAATGTAAATCAAATGTTTATAAAGGAACTCAGGATGTAAGAAAATTCTATGAATTCAGGAAAATAAAAATAAATATGCGTTTTGAACGTTTATATATTATGCATGCATAGTAAATAGCATGTTTTTTTTATTGTCCCTTTCGCTTATGTATTTGCCTGCAAATGCAGGAGTACCGCGATAACCACGGTTGTCCGGTATGCTAATGCCACATGAAGTGCCATCTGATGCGAAGCAAACTTCCCCACATTTTGCTTGTATCATAAACCATCAAAACATGAGACAACAGCGTATTTGTATACATTCGAGCGATATTCAGGCTATTACGGGGAAAGGTGCGCGCAGCGCCCGAAAAATCCTGCAAACTATACGTGAGAAACTAGGAAAGGAAAGGCACCAACCGATTAGCTACTGCGAATTGGCAGGTTATTTAGGGCTGAATCCGGAGGTGGTTTTTAAAACAATTAATGGGATTCCTGTGGTGATTAGTGATTAGAGATGGGCGTTTGTAGTGAGTCGTTCGTACATTCTGTATGTGACAGATTGCTCAAAGCTATTTACTTCTCATTCCTTATAAATTACTTTTTAAATCTCAGGAGGATCCGCTATCAATCAAACCCAATCCGTTCTCTAATCGTGCCATCCGCCCTGTGAATAATCACATCGGCTTTACGTTTTTTAGCAATACTCTTTGCTTTTCGAATAGCGGTGCTTTGTTTTCTATGCTTGGAGGTTATGCGTTTGTTACCTTCTCGTCGTACTGCCCAATCGTCCTCATAAGGCACCACGTGTTGATGCCAAGTTCTGGCTCGCTTTGGTCCAAGATTTTCTAAGAATGTTCTTATTAATGCCAGTATGAGTTGTTGCCATGATTTTTCTTTTGCCATTTGAAGTTGTGTTCTAACGATCGAAGATACTTATATCTAGAAGAGCAGCAATAAATCAAATTAGGTAATTCTTTTGGTAGTGAGCGGTGAATGGTGAATAGTGAGCAGAAGGACGTAAGCTGTAATCAAAATATAAATTGCTCATTGAAAATTGATAATTGAGCATTTGTTCTTTTCCTTCCCTAAGCGTAGAATACCAATCCAAAAACCCGAGATTCAGGACGACGACGGAGGACGCGGGTTTTTGGATTTGGTGAGTGGTGAGTGGTGAGTGGTGAATAGTTAGTAGTTGGTAGTTGGTAGTTGGTAGTTGGTAGTTGGTAGCAAAATCTGAATTGAAAATTTGTTTCCTTCCCTAAGCGTGGAATACCAGACAAAAACCCGAAAGCAGGACGACGGAGGAGGACGCGGGTTTTTGGCTGGGGTTTGAAGGCAGCGCCTTCAAAATTCATTAGCGTGGGTGTCGTTTTCTTTGGTTCGTTTCTTTTGGACAAGCAAAAGAAATGAACAAATGTTCTTTTGGATTTCTAGATTTCCGGTCTGTTTGATTATTGATTATTGAAGATTACACTGTCATGCTGAGCTTGTCTAAGCATCTCGATTCTATATTCTAATAAAGGATACTATGATTATTCTGTTCTTTTTTCCACTGCGCCGTCGCGTAGCCGCTATGGCAGAGCATGGTTGCCGAAAAGAGAACCAAAAAAGTCTAGGCTGACGAATGCTTGTCTAAATTTATTTCTTTCCCTAAGCGTAGAATACCTGACAAAAACCCGAGAGCAGGACGACGGAGGAGGATGCGGATTTTTGGCGGGGGTTTGGAGGCTGCGCCTTCAAAATTCATTAGCGTGGGTGTCGTTTTCTTTGGTTCGTTTCTTTTGGACAAGCAAAAGAAATGAACAAATGTTCTGTTGGATTTTTGGATTATTGATTATTGATTATTATAATGTCATGCTGAGCTTGTCGAAGCATTTCGATTCTATTTTCTAATAAAGGATACTATGATTATTCTGTTCTTTTTTCCATTGCCGAAAAAAGAACCAAAAAAGTCTAGGCGGAAGAAAACAATCCTAAATTCTACGTCGGATCACTACACTTTCTGAACTCGTCCGATTCCATCGAACTCAGACAGAAGAAAGTGCTTAACGCTTCACCTTCTTGAATTTTTACGGATGGTTTTCTGAAGCCGGGGTTGAAAATGGTGTAAGCGATAAGCTGTAAGCTGTAAGCTGTAAGCAAATATAAATTGAAAATTTGTTTCCTTCCCTAAGCTTGGAATACCTGACAAATATCCGAGTTTCAGCACGACGGAGGAGAGCGCGGATATTTGACAGGGGTTTGGAGGCAGCGCCTTCAAAATTCATTAGCGTGGGTGTCGTTTTCTTTGGTTCGTTTCTTGACTGCATCCCTTGCGTTCGACGAGCATCGCGAGAGAAACGCATAAGAAGGAGAGGAATGCATTGCAAAAGAAATGAACAGAAGCCTGTTTATAAAAAGATTATTCTGTTCTTTTTTCCATTGCCGAAAAAAGAACCAAAAAAGTCTAGGCGGAAGAATACAATCCTAAATTCTACGTCGGATCACTACACTTTCTTAACTCGTCCGAATTCATCCTGAACTTCTTACTACATTTGAATTATCGATCATAATAATCGATACAATTTTTAATACGTTCATTTTTCCATTGCCGAAAAAAGAACCAAAAAAGTCTAGGCGGAAGAAAACAATCCTAAATTCTACGTCGGATCACTACACTTTCTTAACTCGTCCGATTCCATCGAACTCAGACAGAAGAAAGCGTTTAACGTTTCACCTCCTTGAATTTTACGGAAGGTTTTCTTAAGCCGGGGTTAAAAATGGGTGTTGGGTGATGGGAGTTGGAAGCTGGAAGTGGGAAGTGAGAAGTAGGAAGTGGGAAGTTGGGTGATGGGTGATGGGTGATGGGTGATGGTTGTTGGATGTTGGATGTTGGAAGTGGGAAGTGGGAAGCGGGAAGTTGGGTGTTGGGTGTTGGGAGTTGGGAGTTGGGTGATGGTATGGAAATAAAAGATACTAGAGATAAGGATTATTCTAATCTCAAATCTCAATATTGACTTCTCAATACCCTCTTAAGAGCATATATCATTATTGTTCGAAATTTTCCTCGGAATTCTAGTACTCGCGTCAATTTTAGTAATAAATAAACTTAATTTTATTATATTAAAAAGTATCTGTTTGTATAAATAACTATGAAAAAAATCGCCATTGTTGGTTGTGGGCCTAGAGGACTTGCCAGTTTAGAAAATTTAATGGCTTCGCTCGCCAAATATACCTCACAGCCAGAAGTAAGTGGTCTCATTTTCGAGCCGGAGAAATATCCCGGTGCCGGTCAGGTTTGGAAACTGGATCAGGTAGATTCTAATTGGTCAAACATTTCCGACCGTGCGCTAAAAAACCTGGAAGGAAGAGAGAAGATTGATTTCGAAAGCTTTACCATTCCTAAATTTCCGTCGTATATCCAATGGATGGATGAAAAATATAACCACAAACTTTCCGAAGAAGTTGATCAATTTCCTCCCAGAAATATTATGGGCAGGTACCTTAATGAGCGATTCAATTCAATTTATAAGGTTTTAGAAACTCAAAAACTTTATACACTTATTAAGACTGAAGTAAAAGAAATCAGAACCGAAACTAATTCATTACTATTAGTCGATGACACCGGAAAAACCTATGAATGTGACGAATGCTTATTAAGCATAGGACATCAATCTACCTACGATGACGATCAGATTAAAAAATGGAAAAAACATTGTGAAAACACTCCTAATATACTCATAGACAATCCTTACAGCAAAGACCTACAAACAAAAGTAGCCTCACATCACAAAGTGGCAATACGTGGTTTTGGATTGGCCATGATCGACGTGGTTCGGATGCTTACGGTGGAAAAAGGAGCGTCATTTACAACTAATGAGAAGGGTGATAAGCTTACTTATATACCCTCTGATAATTCCGTCGGAAAAATCGCTGCATTTTCATTAGATGGGCTACCAATGGTTCCGAAACCTCTTGGAAATAACGTAGATCAGTTTTTTGAAGCTACCGATGCTCAAATACAAGGTTTTAGAGACACTATTAACAAATCACTTACAGATCATAAAAAAACAAAGGATCATACTTTCTTACTCAAGGCATTCAGTGAAATCGCAGCAGCAATATTTTTAAATCATCCCCTTGTTTCTACTAAAAGTGACGAACAGGATATACGCAACATCATTGAATCTTGGTTAGATGATATGAGTTTTGAGCATTCACTTATTTTAAACACAAAACTTCCTATTGTAGATTATATGATGAAAACAGTTGCCATGGCAAGAGGAACCGAAGCTCCTAGCCTAGATTTTTGCATAGGGCAGGTTTGGCGACATTTGCAACCAACGATGTATGCCTTGTTTTCTCATTGTATGCTCGATGAAGAGGTGATCGAAAAGATTGTTACTTTAGATGAAAGCACGAAGCGGTATTCTTACGGTCCGCCAGTTAAAAGTATTGAGCAATTGATAGCCCTCGCAAACGAGGGTGTTCTGGAACTTAGATACGCTCGAGATCCCGACATAAAATGTGTGGAAAATGGATGGGAGCTTTCCGAAGCAAAGAATAAAGACACCTATAATGTAATGATTGATTCGGTTTTAGATGCTCCGAAATTAGTGGCAATCGATAGCGGCCTCATTGTAAATCTGAAAAATAGTGATTTACTTTCCCCCGTAACCTCCAATTTAGGAGTGGACACTCGTAAAGATGGAGTAGTGATTCTTTCCAAAAAGAATGAAAATGTCTTTTTAACTATGCTAGGTAGAAATTGTAAGGGAAGCGTACTAGGGGTAGATGCCATTTTGGAATGTTTTGGTAGTCGAATCGAAGATTGGGCTGAAGGAGTGGCAGATCGCTTGCAGTAGCGTGGTTTGGTTGTTGGGTGTTGGGTGTTGGAATTTGGAAGTGGGAAGTGGGAAGTGGGAAGTGGGAAGTTGGGTGTTGGAAGCTGGGAGTTGGGTGTTGGGAGTTGGGTGTTGGGAGTTGGGAGTGGGAAGTTGGGTGTTGGGTGATGGGTGTTGGGAGTTGAGAGTTTAAGCTGGGATGAAAAGTTATGAAATCATTTTAGTATCAATACAGAACAATTTTTAGTTAGATACATTTGACTTACAATAGAAAATACAAATTTTTCTTAATCTTTTATCAATTGATGGTAAGACCTAGTTGCATTTTATAAATTTGAATAGTTTTAAGGAATATTATGCTAAAAAGTACACAACGGTTTTATCAAAATTTGCCGACTCATCGCATTGCGTTACCTTCTCTCTTATCGGATGAACGTTTATTCGTGAAGGTTCCGGACACTTGGTATGTTGTTGTAGCAGATATTTCCGGTTCTACTCAAGCGGTCTCTCAAGGCCAACACAATGATGTAAATCTAGCAGCTGCAGGAGCTATTATTGCTGTACTCAATGAAATTAAAAACTTAGATAAAAAGTACCAAATACCCTATTTCTTTGGAGGAGACGGAGCCACGTTTCTTATTCCTCAGCAAATACACGAATCTGTTTTAACCGTATTGGAGAATTATAGAGTACATATAAAAAAAATACTGGATCTTGATTTGCTTGTAGGTGAAGTTTCAGTAAAAAAAATCTATGCTGAGAAAGTGAAATTAAAGCTAGCCAAGATTCGATTGAACGATTATTTAACGGTTCCGGTTGTCGTTGGTTCAGGATTACATTATGCCGAACGACTTGTTAAAGATAAAGGTGCCACTACTTATAAAACACGTAATTCTGCAGAAGGAGTAAATCTTACCGGTATGGAATGTCGTTGGGATGAAATTCAACCTAGGGATGAAAGCAAGCGTGTTATTTGTTTATTAGTTTCATGTGTGGAGGAATCGAAACATAATAAAGTGTATGCTTCAATACTTGAAAAAATACATGAAATCTTTGGCGATTTTGAAGAACGCCAACCTATTTCTACACCTCGCCTTATCCTCAATACAACCATTTCAAAAATCAGAAAGGAAATGTATGCAAGAATTGGCAAGTACAATGCAGCATATTTGCTTAAAAATTGGCTGATCACTGGTTTAGGAAGCTATTACTTTAAGTTTTTTAAAGATGGAAGGGAATATCTGAATAAGGTAAGTCAGCTATCAGATACATTAATGATAGACGGATCTATTAATACAGTGATGGAAGGTGACGAAATTCAAATTACAAATCTCATTAAATATCTAGATAAATTGGAAACAAAAGGCCAAATTATATACGGCATTCACGTCACTCATGCCTCCATAATGTCATGTTATGTGCAAGATCGAAAGGAAAATCACATTCATTTCGTTGATGGGACGGAAGGTGGTTACACTTCGGCCGCCATCTCATTTAAAAAAAAGTGGGCACTTTCTTGAAGGCTAGCATCGGAACTTTTAAAAACAAACTTAGCGCTTATGTGTTGGTCCAAAAAGACCTTCAAATTCTGTAAATAAAAAAACCTCTTAGTTTCCCAAGAGGTTTTCGTAGTAGCGGGAACTGGACTCGAACCAGTGACCTTCGGGTTATGAGCCCGACGAGCTACCTACTGCTCTATCCCGCGATGTGTATTTATGATCAACTAATATCGATTATCTATATCTCTATTCTTTACTCAAGTCCGGTAGGTACCTTGTCCTGAGCGAAGTCGAAGGATGCTGCTCTATCCCGCGATGTAATCTTCCAAAATAATCAACTTAGCTTCTAACTTACGGTTCATAATGCCGACTGATTTATTTTGGACTGCAAAGATACAAACCTTTTTATTCTATCCAAGCTATGTTTCGCTAAAATTTAACAATAACTCATAAAGATTTCGTTGGCAGAAAGTTGTTGCTTATTTTTAACTGATGAGGAAAACACTTCGTTACTCCAGTTGGGCGATTGCTTCGGTTGTAGTTGTTGCTTTGACTACTGTCTTGTTTATCAATTACACTATCAAAAACAAAGTCGAAAACTTTGTGGCTTCTCGCCTTCCATCCAACTTCATAGTCTCCTATGACGAGCTTTCTCTCAATATATTTTCCGGCACCCTTACCTATGCAAATGTTTCCGTAGCTATAAAAAATACCAAAACCGATGCTATTCACACAACTGTAAAGGTTCCCGAATTCATTATAGAGGATATCAGCTATTTTGATTATCTGTTTTCAGATGAAATTCATATAGAAGACATTAAACTTTTCAAATCGGAAATTACTTATTTTAAGCATCATTTTAATCGTGTAAAAGACAGTACTCGAACTCCGGTGCTGGATCTTATAAAACCTGTACTAATCGATGAATTGAGTATCGACAATGCAACTGTCACTATTTTCGAAAACGATAAAAACGAAAAATTACTGTATGTGCAAAATGCTACAGTCGAGATTGATGATATTCTAATCTCTTCGGAAACACTTGCCAACAGGATTCCTCTAAACTATAGTGATTATGAGGCTAAATCGGATTCGTTATTTGTGAAGGTAAGTTCTTTTGAAAATCTGACGGCCCATAATTTCGCTCTAAAAGATCATCAGTTAGTTGCGAACGATATTAGGCTTTGGACCAAAGTTTCTGAACAAAAACTTTCAGAAATAATCCCAGTGGAAAGAGATCATTTTACAGTACGCATGGAATCTCTGAATGTTCGGAATTTAGATTTTGGTTTCGAACAAAGAGAACTCTTCACAAAAAGTACGGCGGTGAGCGTTAAAGACCTTTCGGCTGAAGTCTTTCGAGATAAACTGGTAGCGGATAACTTAAATACAAAACGATTATACAGTAGGGTTTTAAGAGAGCTGCCTTTTAAACTTACCATCGATAGTGTAGATATACAAAATGGATTCCTTAAATATCGCGAGAGAGTAAAAGCAGATAATTCGGGTGGGGAAATTGTATTTAAAAAGCTAAATGTTCAAATGAAAAATGTGAGTAATACCTATCAGGCACCGGTAAAAACCGAAGTTGCTATTCAAGCGAATTTAATGAAGAGTACTCCTGTTAGCGTGAATTGGAACTTTGATGTCAATGACGTCTCCGATCATTTCATTTTTAAAATAGACATGGGTCATTTGGCAGCTGAGGATATGAATTCATTTATGCAACCAAACCTCGGTGTTCAATTTAGCGGGGAAGTGAATAAAGTATATATGACCACCGACGGGAATCGAAATATGTCGCGTTCTGATGTTAAATTGAACTATGACAATTTTAAAATAAATATTCTTCGGAAGGATGGTAAAAAGAAAAACAAACTCTTCTCTGCGATCGCCAATATCTTTATCGAAAATGACAGTAAAGAAGATAATTCGAATTTCAGCGAGGTAACAGTTGAAGTTATGCCTGATAAAACAAAATCGTTTTTTAATTACATCTGGCTGAATCTTGATAAGGCATTAAAGAAAAGTCTTATAGGTATCTAAGCGTGGGCTTTGATATAAACGAAGTGAAAATTTCCTTTTAAATTCTGAAGAGTTATTAGCGAAAAAGTTCGCTTCAAAAATGAAACTTTATTTTGATGCAATCCAGGACATCGCTTCTATCCTATTTTCTGAAGTATAACACCTTATTTCACATTGTGTGAATAAATTATTGAATGAAGAAAGTAAGTGTATCCAACGACGATCTGATACCATTGCAACTTTTCCGAAGCTATTAGAATTTTCCAGAGGAAAGAGCGCTCGAGTCACCACAGATTGAAGTCTAAACTTTTCGATGCCGCTATCTTCAAGGTATAGATTAATGGAGTTGTATTCCTTAAGTTTAAGAGCGAGGCTTTCCTTTAAATTTTCTATAGTTTTATCGTCAACCACGCCTTCAATAATGAAGCCGATGGTATCGTCAGAAAAACTAAATACGGTAGACATAATAATTTAAATTGGTCAGTTACCCAAAGTTAATGACTATAATGCCCTGTGCAGTATTTCCTACATGTTATGTATCTGATTTGAAATGTATTTGGACGAAAACACAAATAAATAGACGTTAATTAACAAATTTACTGTTCATTCTTAGTTAATAGTGTTAAAATGGCACTAGTTTATTTTTACAATAGAAACGATTATATCTCACTTTACTATTGGGAATATTAGAATGGCAAGCTTGACGTGCATTTATAGTGTAGTAGGACGACAATCAAAATAGTCGAAAGCATCATCTTTTTATATAAATGTTGCCGTTGCAGCGTAATATGTGTTGTACTTATAACTTGCGTGAACATCTCATCCCGACCTACCCTTCAGAGGGAAGGAGCTAAATTAGAGGGTGTCTAAAAAGAAGGATTTATACCAATTTGTCACATTGTGTGCAGTCGAAATGTCTTAATTTTCAAGATTATGACCTACATTATTCTTACTGCTCAATGTTATTACATTCGAAAGCTATTAACTCGCCACCTTCAAAACGCGGGCTAACTTCTATGGGATTACAACAGACTTCACAATCTTCAATATAGGTTTGCTGAGTCACAGAAGGATCCAGTACCATCGATATCTCTTCCCAACAATAGGGACATTGAAAAAAGTGCTCGTACATATATTATCTTTTATTGTAACAGATCATTCTCCTTAAACTGATCGTGTAAAGTATCCCGAACGAAATTATATCCTGCCTTCTTTACATAAAGGAAGTTCGCCAGCGAGGTTAGGAAGTTCGATTTAAACAGATATTTTACAAGATAGCCAATCCTGTTTTTAATTCGTTTTTTATACTTCTTCTCGAAATCATCAAATGAAATCTTCGGATAAGGAATCAATTCAATTTTGGCGTCTTCTCCGTAATTGGCAATATCCAATTGCTCATTAAAATTGCGAAGCACCCGCATATCAGGAATGATTGGGTAGTACTTCTTTCCATTGGGATCGCCAGGAGGATTTGAATACTCAAATCTCTCTATGGAGCGAGGTGAAGGTTGTGTTCCAAGTCGACTTTTTATTTGTTCCTCCGGAAGTGAAAAATGGTATCGTAAAAAGGTCTGACAATTTTTTCTTCCTAACTGAAAATCGTGTTTCCGAAGATCCTTATGTAAAAATCCGGCGAAACCTCCAATGGGAGCTGCCGCTAGATCACTTTTAGGGCGCACCCATTCGTTGCCTACTTTTACTTTCCGCATAGGTTCTATTAAAAACTTGGTACGATCACTCGTATCCAATGCATCCAATATCCCATCCTGATTAAACATCACCTGATTCCGAAGTGATTTAACAAGACCTCCTACTATATCCATAATTCCGTCCCCTGTTTCGGCAATATCATTATCCTTATTTGGAAATGGGTCAATCATAATCACTGCATACTTTTCATTATCACAAATCTCTTTATGCTTCTCTCGCAGTACTTTTAGTCCGATGCCATAAGGCTCGTTGTTAATAACCCCTCCATCAACCGAATTAAACGTATAAATATCGTCTTCCGGTAGCAAGGCTCTGATTCCTTTAGCACTTTTAAACAGATATTTCGGATAGCGTTTTATGTATTCTGAAGATATTTTTAGCTTTCTTGATTTTAGCCCTATAGGAAAGGCGGCAGTACTTAAAGTAGCATCCTTCAAATAATCTAGATGCTTTTGTTTAGAAATGTCTAAAACGTAATATAAATCCTCCTCGTTCTCCGGTATTCCCACCTTATATTTGTCATTCATCAATTTGTAGCGTAGAAATCCGCCGTGATTTGTAATAACTGTTCCTTTGGAAGTATCCGTGCCATCTGTATCGAAATCGACCATAAAATTGAGACCTCTAAGATTGGTGGTAGTTAGTATCACATCCAGACTATCTGAAGCATAATTGGGCACTTTCCGCTGTTCCCGTATTCCTAATGCTCTATCTGCAATAACTTCGATGGGTAGCGTATTTAACAGAGATTTCACGGCGCCATCTGCCCGCAGATCATCTTCATCTAAAAGCTTCTCTAATGTGTCGCTATGCTCATCATCGGCCATATCGACCCAGCTTTTGTAGAAAATGTTATTTTCCCCTGTTTTATTATTTCGGTTGTAGCTTTTAAAATTCTTATCGGCCATCGCAACCATAGCCAAAGTACCTGAAATACCTCCGGCAGACGAGCCGCTTATCACATCGATCTCCACATTATGTATCGGGATGCTATGGTCGTAATCGGGATGATTTTGCCCTAAGTCCCTGTTTTTCTGCTTTGCCTGTTCCCAAAGGTCCAGGGTTTCTATTAAATAATCGAGCACTCCGGCTGTATAAGCGCCTGCCGAGACAGCGCCTGCCATTGTAATACAGAGTTTGAAGGTGTTTTTGTTTTCCATAATTTGTCTAATAAAGCGATATGCCTCAGCAAGTTATGAAATTATTAGGACGCAATACAGAGGTAATCCCCCTATTTATTTGGATGATTTTTCTGGTGGCTTCGGAAAGATCCGTAGCCTCAATGAAAGTTGTATGTATAATAGAATGGAGCTACTACGCTAGCGTTTCGAGCTTCATTGTTACCTCTTCCCAGTCTTGCATGAGTTTTGTAAGTTTATCTTTTTTCTTCTGATAGTTCTCAAAAAAGTCGGGCTGAGCAACAGTTTTATCGTAATTCACAGCTAGCTCAACATCAATAGCTTTGATCTCTCTTTCCAATTTGTTGATGGCAGCTTCTGTTTTACTGAGTTTATTGGTAAGAGATTTTTGCTTTTTCTGATTTTCATACGACTGCTTATTAGAAGACGCTTTTGCTTTTCCTTCCGAAGCTATAACAGTACGCTTTTCAGCCTCCCGCAAATTCTGAAGGTTTCGCTGTTCCAAAAAGTAATCGATATCTCCCAGATATTCTTTGATCTTATGATCCTTAAATTCGTAGACTTTATTGGTTAAGCCTTGTAAGAAATCTCTATCGTGTGAAACTAACAATAAAGTCCCTTCAAACTTCTTTAAAGACGCTTTCAGTACATTTTTAGACTTAATATCAAGGTGATTGGTAGGTTCATCCATCACCAAAACATTAAAGGGTTGCAACAATAATTTGGCAAGAGCCAAACGGTTTCGCTCTCCCCCACTTAATACACGTACATATTTATCGACTTCCTCGCCTCTAAACAAAAAGGAACCTAGAATATCTCTAACTTTAGAACGGTTCTTTTCATTCGCGGCATCAATCATAGTATCTAACACGGTTTTACTTCCGTCCAAATAATCTGCCTGATTCTGGGCAAAATACCCAATCTGTACGTTATGTCCGAGTTTCATGGTACCTCCATGTGGAATTTCATCAACAATAATCTTTGCTAAGGTTGATTTCCCTTGCCCGTTTTGTCCTACGAATGCCAACTTTGTATCGCGTTCAACAACGAGGTCGATGCCTTTTAAAACATCATTGTCACCATAACTTTTGGATATCTTATGCCCTTCGATTACAATCTTTCCAGGAACAATAGAAACCGGGAAATGAAGCGTCATCACACTGTTGTCATCTTCATCCACTTCGATACGGTCGATCTTATCCAGCTTTTTTATAAGCGATTGTGCCATTGTTGCCTTACTTGCCTTGGCTCTAAATTTTTCAATAAGTTTTTCGGTCTGATCAATTTGCTTTTGTTGATTCTTTTGAGAAGCCAATTGCTGCTCACGTAGCTCTCCGCGTTGCACTAAATACTGAGTATATGGTTTGTTATAATCGTAGATCTTTCCGAGGGAAATTTCAATAGTACGATTGGTAATATTATCAAGGAACATTTTATCGTGAGATACCACCACAACTGCGCCAGGGTAGTTCTTTAAAAACTCTTCCAACCAAAGAATAGATTCTATATCCAGGTGGTTTGTTGGCTCATCGAGAAGTAGAATGTCATTGTTCTGAAGCAGTAATTTTGCCAGCTCAATACGCATACGCCACCCTCCGGAAAAGGTTTCGGTGAGTTTATCAAAATCGGCTCGTTGAAAACCTAGTCCCTGAAGAATACGTTCTGTTTCTCCCTGATAGTTATATCCTCCGTGAATTTCATATTGGTGTTGTACTTCATTAAGATCTACCATGAGATCGTGATAACTATCACTTTCATAATCGGTACGCTCGGCTAATTGGGTGTTAATTTCTTCCAGTTGCTTTTCCAACTTCTTAATTTCGCGGAATGCTTCGTAAGACTCTTGCAGCACAGAACGGCCTTTTTCAAAATCTATATCCTGCTTCAAGAAACCTATTGAAGTTTCCTTATCGGTAGCGATAGCGCCCTCATCATATTCCTGTTCTCCGGAAATAATTTTAAGGAGTGTGGATTTTCCGGCACCGTTTTTACCTACCAGACCAACGCGGGTTCCTGCACCCAATTGAAAGGTAATTTTTTCGAATAAATATTCTCCCTGAAAGGAGACTGAAAGATTGTGAATATTTAGCATTTAGAGGCCTAAAATTTTTGCAAAGATGCTTAATTTTGTTGTGCAAAAAAAATGGTCTCCATCTTCTGAAGAAAGAAATATGAAAGGTTCTAAATTATACAGTATTTTCAATAGTACTTGCCCTGTTTGTCATGAGGGTAAATTGTACAAAAACAGCAATCCTTACAAGATTTCAGACACACTTAAAATGCACGAACGCTGTTCACATTGCGATACCAAATTTAAGATTGAACCCTCCTTTTTCTATGGTGCTATGTATGTGAGTTATGGTGTTGGAATTGCAGTCGCGGTCGCAGCTTTCGTTATTGCATTTTTCTTTATCGGACTTGATCGAGGGGCCACCTTTATTACAATCGTGGTTACCTTAGTCTTACTCTTACCAGTGATTGCCAGAGCATCCAGAAATATATGGATCAACTTATTTTTTAAGTTTGATGAAAGTAAGGTCTAGGTTGGTGATTGGTGATTGGTGATTGGTGATTGGTGATTGGTTATTGGTTATTGGTTATTGGTTATTGGTTAAAGATTATTTTTTTCGTGTGATTCCAACTTCTTCTCGATACTATTTTCTCAAACCTTTCAGGGTTTTTGAAAATCACTCGAAGTGACAAAAAAATAATAAAACATCGGTCAGTTCGAGTGAATTAAAACGGGTGCAGCTAGTTTTAATTATTATCGAGAACCTACTTTCACTCTTCCAACTTCAAACTTCCAACTTCCAGCTTCCTAACGAAGCCATCGCTTTAAATCCATTTCTTCGGGTAACTTCACATTGTTTTCAAGATGATTGTATAGCGCATCCGATAAAAACGGGGCTCCCAGGATACCGTGAGTTCCGAGGCCAGTGAAAAAGGCGATATGCGGCTTTTCTATTGTTGTTCCAAGTAAAGGTCTTCTGTCTATGGTTGTTGGGCGAATTCCGGCTTCCTGATCTATGATTTCAAAATCACAGAGAATAATTCTTTTTAGCTTGGCTACTATTTCCTCCCGCGCTTTATCAGTAGTCTCAGTTTTACTATTATCTCTATCGTACGTAGCGCCCACTTTATATGTATCGTTACCCAAAGGAATTACATATACTGGTCCCTTCAATAGTACATTCAATTGCAATTCGGGAGCGCTGATAATTATATACTCACCTTTATTAGGAATTAGCACTAATTTTCCTTTAGCAGTTAATAACTTCGGAAACATGGGGTTTTCAAAAGAAAATGCACCTTGAGCGAATACTATTCTCTTCGCTACTATATTTTTATACCGAACGGTATATTTTTCTTTTGTTTCGGAAACTTCTGAAAATTCTGAGTAGTCGAAAGTTTCAGAAAGGAGTGAATCATTTTTTTGAAGATATGCTTTGTATTTGCTTACTACAACTGAAGGATCAATTCTTCCGGCACTGTGAACGCTTCCGAAGCCAAGAGGAGCAATAACATTGGGGTTAATATTCGCAATAATTTCCGAAGATATAAAAGGAGAAAGATCTCGCTTATCACTTGCTACCACCCAATCATTCTGCTCTTCTACATTATTTAAAATACGATATACGGGCATTTCTACAAGGAGCTTCTCACCCAGCTTTTCGGACAACTCTTTATAAAATTGAAGACTTCCAGAGAACTGCTCCTTCGCCTTCCAGGCTAAGGTAAAACGTTTTAACACTACAGGATTAAGCACCCCGCCAGAAACCTTTGTAGCCGTATTTAATCCACTATCAACCGCGACGAAACTCTTAGCATGTCGCTGCAATTGTTCACAGAAGCTGATTCCGGCGATACCCAAACCAACAACTATATAATCAACTTGTTTCATGGCTTAAAGATAGTAAGGAATTATAGGAAGAAGCTCATTAAATTCTTGTGAAAAGTGGATATATAAAAAAACCCTCCATTACTAAGTAAAGGAGGGTTTAACTATTATTCTGTTTGAATGTTTAGTAGTTCCAGAGATCGATCTCTATGTTCCGAATTGATTCAAGAATCCTATCAGATTCGAGAAGTTGCATTAACGCATTATCGTTTACATAGTCATTTACGTTTCTATCGCCTTGAACATTGTCTTCTTTATAAACAACTCCGTGGAATCGTCTTGAATTTAACAAATGGTCGTATGAAATAGGTTGAGATGTATTCCTTCTATTGAAGGCTTTGGCATTGTGAAGCACTTCACGCGCTCCAGGGAACCATACCCAAAAAAGTTCAACTCTACTATCGAAACCGTCATCTTCAAAAGCTTTAGAACGAGCTTCACCGGCTACCGGGCAAATTCCCAATAAGCGATACTTCAACTCACCCTGACGTTTGTCAAGATACCAGTAACCACGTACTCTCCACTCTTCGATATCTCCTGCATCTAGTGTAAATTCACGTACATACTGCTCATCTACAGGCTCACCAGCATTAAACTGATCGATCCCAAGATCGGTTGTATCGCGATACACTAAAGAGGCATCTAAATCCTGAAGACTTCTCTTTTCGGTAAAATAAGAATCGGCATAAACACCATCTATCTTACCATTTTTGATATTCTTTACAAGAACATCATACAAAGAGCGTCTTTCTGCACCAATATTGTTCGTGTCAATAGGGTAATACAATGGAAAATTAACTCTTTCATCAAGATCGATGATCTCCCAAGTAGTTTTAGACCACAGTACATCACGCTCATCCACATACCCATAAGGCAATGGAACATCATTATCGTAGGCAATCTGAGCTTCCGTCCTAACGCCTATATCTTCTGGTGTTGCTGCATTCAGGATATTGATCTGCGCTTCTGCACATACCGTACCCATGATTAAGGCAACAATACTTAAAACAACATTTTTCACATTCATAAATACTAATTTATTCTAGTTTGTCAATTCTATACAGATTGGAGAAATCTTCTTCAATTTGTATCCTGAATTGTTTGCAATATTTGCAGTAATATCGAAGATCTGAACCGTTTCACCACGTGATGCTCTTCTAAGGGTTGCAGATGCCTGACTATTAAGTCGGCCTCCACTTACTTTTACAGTTGGTTGTCCTGAAACTTTAAAACTAAAGCCAGTAACGTTTAACTTAAGGTCGAAATCGAAGTCTTGTAATACAGCACCAACAGATGATTTTTCCAAACCTTCGCGTTGCATACGTACACATCCACCATCTCCATCTTCCCCACGAATGGTTCCAGAAGGTCTTGGGATATCTTTAATACGAAATTCTGCCGGAGTATTTACTCTTGCTCCGTCAGGTAACGTACCACTAGCTGTAATCGTTACAGTTCTTCCTGCACCAGGGCTCATGCTGTATTTACTTCCAGAAACCTTCGAAAGACCAGTACCCGAAGCCGTAACCTTATTGTCGGGAATACCAGGGATAGAAACCGTCATTGGGTTTACTACACCACGATATACTACATTCATCTTATCGGCTGCAATAACAGCTGAATTAGGTTTTGTAATAGTCGCAAACGCAACGTTTACCGGAATTTCAACTTCTTTACCTTCTTGTAAGAAGATTAAGTTACCTTCAATCTTATGATCTCCGGCTGCTCCAGCACTAATGTTTAATTTCACTTTACCATTTTCAATAGTATACTGCTCTGCAGAAAGTGGTCTACCATCTAAAGTAAGTTCTACTTTATTTGGTTTTGTATTTGGATCTTTACGACCTAATACGATTCCACCATCGAATTTTTCACCAGCATAAAATGCCGATTTAGATTGCTCCAGTAAGGTGTTATACTGTGTAAATGATAATGCAGAAGCCTGTTGTCCTGCTAACATTTTAGCCAACAATTCATTCTTCGTAACTTTTATATCATTCTGTAATGCCGTAAGCTTGGTTTTAGAAGCTACTAATGGAAATCCCTCGTAGTTATAATTTAACCAATCTACTTTTTTACCATCACGATTTACAACCGGTTCTGTAGAAAAGTTCTTCTCGATTGAACTCTTAATATCTGGATATGTTTCACCTAGTACCGAAGCCATTTCAGTTCTATAGGTATTAATCTGATTTAAGAATTCCTGACCTTCAGGCTTTAACTTATCACCGTTGAAAAATCTTCGATCTAAGAAATCAGGCTTATCCTGAACCTCATAATCGTTTGCCTCTTCCGGCTTTAAAGTTCCCATCATTTGACCTTTAAGGTCTGATAGATACGTATCTAAACTTTCTGAAATCGTATTTACTTGATCAGCTTTTTCTTTTACCGCAGCATATTGCTCAGGTTGCTCAACCGCTTTTTCTCCTAGGTTCTCCATGAACGCTACATTACGTTGTGTAGTTGCAACATTCGCCTCGCTCATTTTTTCGTCCAATAATCCGAAAGCCGATAATACTTCTTTTGACATGTTTAATGCCAACATTGCGATGAAAACCAAGTACATTAGGTTAATCATCTTTTGCCTTGGGGATAAACTTCCTCCTGCCATGTTAATTTGTTTTTAAATTAATAGTTAGATGGAAATTATCCTAATTTTTTGAACTCATAGCAGACAGCATACCACCATAAACACCGTTAAGTGAAGATAGGTTTGTAGCTAAATGTGCCATTTGAGATTTTAATTGTTCTGCATTTTCAGCAACACGCTCTTGTACTTCAGCCTGACGACTTGTAGACTCAACCTGTACTTTATAAAGGCTGTTAAGAGATTCCATTTGTGCAGCAGCTAAGGCCATTTCCTCGCTGTATTTTTTAGTAGAACTCATTGCTTCGGCAGTAGGAGCCATTCCTTTTGCAGCACCTTCGAAAGAACGGATACTGTCACTAAGGCTATTCATTAATTCTGAATCTATTTTAGCACCTTTCAACATTTCGTCTAATTTCTTAGATAGTAATCCTTGTGCATCTTCCGGAGCTTCTTTCTTTTTACCTGAAGCCATTCCGCCAGCTAATTCTGGATATACCAAAGACCAGTCTAAATCATCATCTACGGGCTCAAAAGCAGAGATAGCAAAAATGATCGCTTCAGTAATAAGTCCAACTGCTAAAAGGATACCACCATTAAGTGGACCAATTTCCCAGTGAAGGATTTTAAATAAAGCTCCTAAAATTACAATAGATGCTCCAAGGCCGTAAGCCATGTTAAATAATTTCTTTGATGATCTTGATTGTGCCATAATACAATAGTTTTTAGTTTAAGTTTAGTTTAAGTTTTTATTATTTAATAGATTAACGGGCGTCGCCAAAATTTTTGTTCAATGTAACATCGGTACCCATATAATCCTGAACAGTTCTGAAACCTATATAGCTTCTTGCTGAGTCTGCATATTCATAGTCACGTGTACTTACTTGTAGGAAGTAAGCAACGTCTTTCCAGGACCCTCCACGAACAACTTTTCGCGCATTGGTCGGATCATTTACATTGGGGTTCATTGTTGATGTATATTCGTAAGAAGCTGGATCGTATGAAGAAGCTACCCACTCGGCTACATTACCGGACATATTATACAAGTTGTAATCATTTGGTTCATAAGCGTCGGCTTCTACAGTGTAGAGTGCCTGATCTGCTGCGTAATCACCACGTAAAGGTTTAAAGTTTGCCATAAAGCAACCTCTATCATTTTTAGCATAAGGCCCTCCCCAAGGGTAGGTTGCAGATGCTAAGCCACCACGTGCAGCATATTCCCATTCCGCTTCACCTGGAAGACGGAAAGAGTTTATATGGTTACGTTTTTTAGATTTTTGATAAGAGTTCTTATACAAAGTTCTCCAAGCACAAAATGCTTTTGCTTGTTTCCAGTTAACTCCAACTACAGGATAATCTCCATAAGCCTGGTGCCAGAAATAATCGTTGTGCATTGGCTCGTTATAAGAATAGTTGAAATCCTTTATCCATACCGTGGTATCAGGATAAATAGAAACGGTATCTTTTTTAATAAAATCTTTTCTTCTCTTAGTCTGATCTCTCGCTGCAGACTGAATATCCATATGAGTGTATTGGAATTTCAATTTAGTAACATCGATGGTACGCTGACCATTGTAAGCCTCCTCTGCAGGAATATACATACTATCCATTACCTCTGAGTAATACTCATCTGGATATTCGGAAGTATCCCAAACTAGATCGATATTGTTATTGATTTTTCGACCCGCATAATAATCTTCTCCCATTCCGAAGTAATTATCATACATGTATTGGTCGTAAGGAGTCATTTCTTCGTTTTCCTGATCCAGGAAAGCAAAATCACCAACACCACTGTCTCCAGGTGTTGCTCCTACTTCGTCGGCCATGATAGCAAGACGTAGTCGTACTGTAGAATCACGAACCCACTCTACGAATTGACGATATTCGGCATTCGTTATTTCTGTTTCATCCATATAAAATGAACGGACAGTAACAGTTTTAGTTGGGGCATCATTTACGGCGACAAAATCATCATCAGACTTACCCATGATAAAAGACCCACCAGGG
Organism: Ulvibacter antarcticus; assembly: GCF_003688405.1. Classification (GTDB taxonomy): domain Bacteria; phylum Bacteroidota; class Bacteroidia; order Flavobacteriales; family Flavobacteriaceae; genus Ulvibacter; species Ulvibacter antarcticus. The sequence goes on along the minus strand of NZ_REFC01000011.1, from coordinate 986,400 downwards.
ATAAGCGTCATTCCATAAGGTTTTTCGGGATACCATTTTTTACCTTTTGCTCCGACTAGTTCTCCTCTATCTGATGAGTTACAACTGTACAAAAAGGCAATAATCGCAGTGAATGCAATAAACTTCTTCATAGGTATTTAGGTTAAATTTCGAGATTCAAGGGCGTAAACCTATTTATAAAAAATCAGAAAAACAACAGTTTTCTTAAAAATTCCTTAAATGCTCGCTGTTCGTTGTTTTAGTTATACTTCAATCTTTCGACGGGCTTTATACCACCGTTCAGGTATTTCCTGATTGCATGCACTCAAATATTCGCCATAAGTGCAAGGTAATAACGTTCGCCTTTTTAATTTATTATTAACATTTAAAATAAATGGCATTTCTAACCACCATCTACCCGTAATATTGCTTTTTTTGAATATTAAAATTTCCTCATCCACAGGAACTTTATAAGTAGTGTATCGTTTTTCATCCTTAAAATCCTCATCGGCAATCCTGAAGTTTACTCCTTCAATGAAATACCAGAGAATCTGCGCTACGAGCATTGACCCGCTTTCCGCGCCACTAAAATCTTTAAGTTCATATACTCCAAATGAGGTTACCCTGTTGCTAATTCCCGCATATCGTGCTATTGCACAAATCTCTTTGCCGTCAAAACCATTGGGACTTGAAGTATTCTTATAACTTATTTCTGAGCTTTTTATTGTGGTAACATCCAAAGTAACGATATCAGCATCTCTCATTATTGGTTCTACAACAGTGATATCTGCTGTTACATCCCCCAAGCGATACGCATCGAAATAAAGCTTCTCCATTAAGGAAATTTCACCCGGCGGATTAAAAAACGACTGATATCCAAGCGTACTATAATTGAATAAATTATACGGAGTGTCGACAATAATCTTCCCTACATACGAATGATTTGTAATATTAGCTTCTGCATCACCCAAATCGAATTTATTATCAATATTTACCAGATTCACCATAGAACCATGAGTATCGTACGATCTATACTGCGCATAGACTAAATCCTGACTTCCTCCCATTAACAACGGAATGATATCTTTTTTTAACAACGCTTCAGTTACAGTTTTAACAGCAAAATATGTATCCTCGACAGTATCTCCTTGTTCAATATCTCCCAGGTCCACAATTTTATGTGACCAGTTTCCTGGATAAAGTGAATATAAAGCTTTGCGAAAAGCATCGAACGAAACAACGCCTCCAATAAAATCTACGTCATTTCTATTCTCTTTGATACCTAAAATAGCAAATTTAACATCGGTAAAGTCCGGCAAATCACCCTGTGCACTATGCACGGCAATCTGCTTTCCTAGAACACCAACTGGAAGTATTTCCCGATGTGCGATTACGGATTTAGAAACTGGAGAAAGAAAATCGATCATTACTTTTTCTTAGCCGGGGCTTTCTTTTTGGTTGCCTTTTTCTTTTTAGGAGTTTTCTTTTCGATCATTGCCTGAGCTTCCTCCAGCGTGATCTTATCAACTTTAGTAGTTTTTGGTAGTTCGATCTTTATCTTACCTTTTATAAGGTTAAATCTTCCCCATCTTGCCTTCTCGAGTCGGATTCCTTCTTCCGGCCATTCGTTGATCAACTTATCGATTTCTTTTTGTTTCTTATCTTCAATCAGTTTTTCTATGTCTGCTTCGGAAAGATTATCGAAATCATATTTTTTGTTCACATTAATAAAAATGCTGTTCCATTTAATGAAAGGCCCAAAACGCCCAACACCTTTTTGAACTGGAAGTTCATCATAAAATGCAATAGGTGCATCTGCTTTTTTCTTCTCTTCAATTAGCTCTTTAGCCATTGCCATGTCAACTTCTAATGGGTCCATTCCCTTCGGAAGCGATATAAATTTCTTATCCAACCTTATATATGGTCCAAATCGTCCATTATTCACCTCAACTTCTTCCCCATCGTAAATTCCCAATGTCTTCGGAAGCTTAAATAAATCCATCACCTCTTCGAAGGTTACAAGATGCAACTGCTGATCGGGACGTAAACTGGCAAATTTCTTCTCTTCGTCATCGGGTGCTCCAATTTGAGCCATTGGCCCATATTTTCCTAAACGAACAAGCACTGGTCTTCCTGATACGGGATCATCTCCCAAAATTCGTTCTCCACTCTCACGTTCGGCATTCTCAGAAACATCTTCTACCCGTGGGTGGAATTTTCCGTAGAAATCCTTCATCATCTTCTTCCATTCCTCTTTGCCTTCAGCGATATCATCAAAATCCTGCTCAACTTTGGCAGTAAAATTATAATCAAGAATAGTAGAAAAATGCTCTACCAAGAAATCATTTACAATCAGACCAATATCTGTTGGTACTAATTTACCTTTATCCGATCCTATTGTCTCAGTTAAATTTTTATCCTTAACAGTTTCATTCTCCAAAGTGAGTTGCAAATAACCACGTTCAACTCCTTCAACGGTACCCTTTTCAACATAGTTTCTATTAATAATTGTACCAATAGTAGGCGCATAGGTAGACGGACGCCCAATACCCAATTCCTCCAATTGTTTTACCAATGAAGCCTCAGTAAATCGATACGGTGGTCTGGTAAAGCGTTCTGTAGCCGTAATATATTCGTTGTCTAAACGATCGCCTTCAGAAAGATTTGGAAGCATTCCTTCCTGTTCTTCTTCTTCAAAATCGGTTCCTTCAAGATAGACTTTCAGAAATCCATCAAATTTTATCATTTCCCCATTGGCAGTAAAATGCTCTTTTGGAGATTGAGACCCATTGACCTCAATTTTTACATTGGTACGTTCCAATTGTGCATCACTCATTTGAGAGGCGATGGTACGTTTCCAAATAAGATCGTACAATCGCGCTTGATCGTACTCGCCTTCGATTGTTTTAAGTGACATATCGGTAGGGCGAATTGCTTCGTGAGCTTCCTGTGCACCTTTCGATTTTCCTTTATAATTTCTTGGATTGCTATATTCTTTACCATAAGAACTAGAAATTTCCTTTTCGGCAGCCGTTTTAGCATCGTTCGATAGATTTACACTATCGGTTCTCATATAGGTGATAAGACCCGCTTCGTACAAGCGTTGTGCAATGGTCATGGTTTTCCCTACTGAAAAATATAATTTACGAGAAGCTTCCTGCTGTATTGTGGAAGTAGTAAAAGGTGCCGCCGGAGACTTTTTTGCCGGCTTTTTTACTAAATCTGAAACTTTATAATTAGCGGCGATATTTTCATTTAAGAACTTTTTTGCCTCTGCTTCAGTTTCAAAATTCTTAGGTAATTTTGCTTTAAATTTATTGCCTTCCGAAGTAATAAACTCGGCATCCACTCTATACGAGGCAACCGGTGAAAAGGCTTCAATTTCACGTTCACGTTCTACAATTAAACGAACCGCAACACTTTGCACGCGACCTGCAGATAAACCTCCTTTTACTTTTCTCCAGAGTACGGGAGAAAGTTCATACCCAACTAGTCTATCCAGCACACGACGGGCTTGTTGTGCGTTCACTAAATTGTAATCTATCTTTCTTGGATTTTCAATCGCTTTTAAAATAGCGGTCTTAGTAATTTCATGAAAAACAATACGTTTTGTCTTTTCATCTTTTAAGTCCAAAGCTTCGGCCAAATGCCATGCTATTGCTTCTCCTTCTCGATCCTCATCACTCGCTAGCCATACCATATCTGCTTTTTTGGCTTGAGCTTTCAACTCCTTGACCAAGCTTTTCTTGTCGCTTGGCACTATATATTTTGGCGTAAAATCTCCATCTACATCCACTCCTAACTCCTTAGAAGGCAGGTCGGATATATGTCCGAAGCTTGAAGAAACCTTGAAATCTTTTCCTAGAAATTTTTCAATCGTTTTCGCTTTCGCAGGGGACTCTACAATCACTAAATTCTTAGCCATACTTTTTTTGTTTGGGCTACAAAAGTATGTGAATTTTTTAATAACTGCCTTTCCCTTCTTAAAATTAGTCTTCAATTAACACTGTAAGACAACAATTTTAGGGACACTCATAAGGTCTAAAAAATTATTAATCATTCCATTGCTTATATCAAGCACTTCCGCTAAATTCAAGTTAACTAAATCTGAAATCACCTAAAAGTAAGCTCGCTAAAGTTCTCGATTGCGCTCGAACGGACAGAAAAAATTTGTTTTAAAATTCATTCGATTAACCGTGAATTTTTAAAAATATTCAACTAAACAGACATTAATAATGGGTCGAGATCAATTTCGTCATCAAATCCGATAGTATCTTTATATACAAAGTAAATTGGAATATGAACGAAATAAGCGGTTACAAAAACACCAACAAAGCAAAGTAAAATACCAACTTGGGCGATAATTGAGGAAATCATTACAAGTCCGAAAATTATAATCCAAAACCTATTTCCTAACTTAAACCCCGCTTTTATAATATCTGAAACACTTAGATCTTTATTGAAAGCATGAATAACGACCAATAGCTGCAGTGGCACCATCACATAAAATAACGGTAAATAACAAAGTAATGCTGCTCCTATGGCAATTCCGAAACTCGCCAATGCAAGTAGAAATATCTTTTTAAAATTACCTCCTTTTAAATATTCAAAATAGCCCTCCGTTTCGAACGATTCCCCGGTATCTACCTTTTTACAGACTTTATAAAAATGAGCTGTAATTGCAAATGCAACAGTTTGAGCAAAAAACATAATCACAAAAACAAGTAAAAAATAAAGAATAAGCAAGGGAATATAACGAACAAAATCTGGTTCTACGTTATCATAAGACCCGGGAGAATCGAATGCCCCTGCGGATATAAAAAAGATAATATAAGGGACATAAATGAGCAATATAGCAGGAATCAATACTACAATTGTAACCAGAACATGCTTCAATCCCTCTTTCCAAACAAGTTTAAAAAATTCGAAGCTTCTGGACAGTATATCACCAAAATCTGGTTTTTTGGCTTCTTCTATTTTCTGAAATATATCTTTTTGCACGGTATGTATGTTTTAAATTTCAGGAGTAAATTTACAAAAAAGGTTTCTGCCACTTTGTCACATAATCCAATTTAATTGTATCTTTGCAGTTCGCTGCTTAAAAAGGCAGCTCCTTATTTATTAATGGTCATCGCGGTCAATTTTGAAAAAGAATATGGAAGAAAAGATTATTGACGAATCCCTTCAAGGCACGGCTCTAAGCTTGAAAAATAAATCGGGTAACAGTAAGAAATTATTTATCGAGAGTTATGGTTGCCAAATGAATTTTAGCGACAGTGAGATTGTTGCTTCCATACTGGCCGATCAAGGTTATAATACCACTCAGCGACTCGAGGATGCAGATTTGGTATTGGTAAACACCTGTTCTATTCGGGATAAAGCCGAACAAACAGTGCGAAAACGTCTCGAAAAGTACAATGCCGTTAAACGCATTAACCCAGGAATGAAGGTGGGAGTACTAGGATGTATGGCCGAACGGTTAAAAGAGAAATTTCTGGACGAGGAAAAGATCGTCGATATGGTCGTGGGACCCGATGCTTATAAAGACCTCCCCAATTTGTTGAAAGAGGTTGAAGCAGGCCGTGATGCTGTGAACGTTGTACTTTCTAAAGAGGAAACGTATGGCGATATATCTCCTGTAAGACTTGGAACCAATGGTATTAACGCCTTGGTAAGTATCACCAGAGGTTGTGACAATATGTGTACTTTTTGTGTGGTGCCTTTTACCCGCGGAAGAGAACGCAGCAGAGATCCACAGAGTATTTTAAAAGAGATACAGGATCTGGCTGAAAGAGGGTTCAGAGAAATTACACTTCTCGGACAGAACGTGGACAGTTACCTTTGGTATGGCGGCGGACTGAAAAAAGACTTCGGAAAGGCTTCGGAAATGGAGCAGGCTACCGCAACTTCCTTTGCAAATTTGTTGGCAATGGTGGCTGAAGCGCAGCCAAGGCTTCGAATTCGGTTTTCCACTTCGAATCCTCAGGATATGACCGAAGATGTGCTGCATACAGTAGCTAAACACGATAATATATGCAATTATATTCACCTTCCTGTACAAAGCGGAAGCACACGCATATTGAAGGAAATGAATCGTCAGCATACGCGGGAAGAATACCTTGCACTTGTTGATAGAATTCACGAGATTATTCCCAACTGCGGAATTTCACAAGATATGATTGTTGGTTTCCCTACGGAAACTGAAGAAGACCATCAGAATACCTTAAGTTTAATGGAGCAAGTAAAGTACTATTTTGGATATATGTACAAATATTCTGAAAGACCTGGTACGATGGCTGCACGTAAATTTGAAGATGATGTTTCAGAAGAAATAAAAAAACGTCGCCTCACCGAAATTGTTGCAGCACAACGTAAACACGGAGCGTACCGAACCAATCAATTTTTAGGAAAAACCGTAGAAGTTTTGATTGAACGCGAATCGAAGAAGAACGAAAACGAATGGAGTGGAAGAAATCCGCAATCGCTAGTAGTTGTGTTTCCGAAAGAACATTACAAAGCCGGTGATTTTGTTATGGTAAAAATTAAAGATTGTACAAGTGCGACGCTCATTGGGGAGGCTATAGGGTTTTCAGAAAACAATTAAATGTTAAGAAAAATTGTTATCTTGAAATAAAAACTTAAAAAATAAGCTATGAAAAAATCACTACTACTTCTGTGTGCCATTCTGGTATTATTTAGTTGCAGCAAGAAAAACGACGATGTTGTTGAACAAGAACAACAACAAAACACTGAATTAAAGATTAAGAAGTTTGGAATTACTCAATATCATACTGGTCCTACTTCCACAGTAGAAATTATGCAAAATGATCATTATTTTGACGAAGAAGGAAAACTCATCGAGATACACGAAGTAAGCGGGAACGACGAGCCTTGGATACAAAAGCTTACCTATAACGATCTCGGACTTATTACAAGAAAAGATGACTTACCTATTGAGGGTCTAAGTCGTCATGAATATGAATACGATGCGTCCAACAGGCTTATAGAAATTATAAAATACCATCCGGATGGATCGATAGGACTTTATCGCCAATCCACTCATTATCAAGACAGCATACAAGCGACAGTCTATATAGCCACACAATTATTTTCGACCATAACATTTAAATTTAGTCCGGAAAATAACCTTATGCAAACGGTTAGCGAGAATGACACTTCCACATTCCCGCATGTCAACACTTATAATTTTATAAATGGGAATTTAATGAGTCAACAATATCAATATGCATCTGTAGTAAATATTTTAAATTTTCAATACGACACTAAAATTAATCCACTTCATGAAGTTCTGAAATCCAATTATAGAAACCTTATAATAGATAATGGATTTAGCTTATCAAGATTACCAGATTATTTCGAGTTTTATTACTCCGCAAATAATATGACTTTAAAAGAATATCCGCCGGGAAACCCGAACAAAGTCATCACTTATCAATACAACGATTTGGATTATCCCGTTAGTGCAGAAATTATATATGATGGAGATTTATACCAAAAACTCACCTACGAATATTATTAAAAATTGAGATCCCGGCATTCACAGGGAGTTTTTATGGAAAATGTACAAGCGACAAAACAACGATTCGGAATTATAGGTAACGACCCTAAACTTAATCGCGCCGTGGAAAAAGCCATGCAGGTTGCCCCGACCGATATTTCAGTATTAGTGACCGGGGAAAGTGGTGTTGGGAAAGAGAGCATTCCTAAAATCATCCATGCATTATCACATCGAAAACACGGAAAATATATTGCAGTAAACTGTGGCGCGATCCCTGAAGGCACCATAGACAGTGAGCTTTTTGGACACGAAAAAGGTTCCTTTACCGGAGCTACTTCGACCCGTAGTGGTTATTTTGAAGTGGCCGATGGTGGAACCATTTTTCTGGATGAAGTCGGAGAATTACCCTTACCCACACAGGTTAGATTGTTACGGGTTTTGGAAAACGGAGAATTTCTTAAAGTGGGATCTTCACAGCTTCAAAAAACTGATGTGCGCATTGTCGCTGCTACTAATGTTCGTATGGTTGATGCTATTAACAAAGGCAAGTTTCGAGAAGATCTCTATTATCGTTTAAGTACAGTTGAGATCAATTTACCGCCATTACGGGAAAGAAGTGAAGACATACATTTATTGTTTAGGAAATTTGCCTCCGATTTTGCAAACAAATACAAAATGCCTACCATTCGACTGGATGATAATGCGACGGACCTCTTATTAAAATATCGATGGAGTGGAAATATTCGTCAGTTGCGAAATGTCGCCGAGCAGATTTCTGTTTTGGAGCAAGATCGCGAAATTGATTACAGCACCTTAAAACATTACCTGCCAGATATGGGCAGCAATTTGCCGGCGGTTGTGAACACTAAAAAGTCTGAAAGCGATTTTAGCAGTGAGCGTGAAATCCTTTATAAGGTGCTGTTCGATATGAAACGTGATGTGAACGACCTAAAAAAACTCACCTTGGAGTTGATGAAATCTGGCAATGCTGCAAAAGTAAAGGAGGAAAATTCATCATTAATTAATAAAATCTATTCTGAAGAGGATAATGGAGAAGAGGAACTTGCTTCATTTGTTGAAGCTGAAAGTTCTTCGGAAGCTAACAGTGATGTTGAAATCCTGAATCTTGCTAAAAATGCATCTCCTGGACGTAATGACAAATATGATTTTGCTGAAGAAGTTGAAGAAGAGGAAAATCTTTCCTTACAACAAAAGGAGCTCGAACTCATCAAAAAATCGCTCGAGAAGTATCAGGGAAAACGTAAAGATGCCGCCGATGAGTTGGGTATTTCTGAGAGAACCTTGTATAGAAAAATTAAACAATATAATTTATAATTATAAGCCCTATCGCCATCAGGTATTCCTTATGAAAAAAGCAACTTACTTAATTTTTGCATTTATAATTGCTGGCGTGACACAGGGTTGCGGTATTTATTCATTTACAGGAGCCGATATTGATTATAGCACCACTAAGACATTTCAGGTAGATTACTTTCAAAATAACGCTCCTATTGTACAACCGGGAATCGCACTTGACTTTACGGTGCTGTTGCAGGATTTATTACTCAATCAGACGAGTTTGGATCTGGTAAATTCCAATGGCGATTTAGTGTACGAGGGCGAGATTATAGAATATTATATTGCACCTATAACGGCAACAGCCCAAATCACCGCTGCACAAAACCGGCTAACGATTGGAGTGAACGTTCGTTTTTACAACACTAAGGTTCCGGAAAAAGATTTTGAACAACGTTTTTCGTTTTATTTCGATTATCCCGGAAGTCAGCAACTCACAGGCAGCACTTTAGACGATGCGCTCGCTGTAATTTTTGAACGTATCACGCAGGACATTTTTAATAAATCATTAGCAAATTGGTAATATTTTGACAGCCGAAAAATATACATACCTGCTTTCACATCCTCAAAAATTGAGTGAGGACGATATGGCAATGCTAGATTCGGTGATAGAATCCTATCCTTATCTTCAAAGTGCTCGTGCGCTTCAATTAAAGGGACTCAAGAAAGCGAATAGTTTTTTATACAATGATGCCTTAAAAGTAACCGCTGCTTACACTACCGATAGGGATATTCTTTTCGATTTTATCACTTCGGAAAGTTTTATGCAGCATCAAATATCGCAGGCCATTCTGAAGCACGACACTTCTTTAAATGATTTGGAAGTCGTTTCAGAAAATGTTTCAGAAATGTTGAGCATAGAACTCGATGACAGGATCAAGGAAGAGCTTAAGAAAGCAGAAGCTATACTCGATCCCGGACTGTTTGAGCGCAAGCTTGAGGCAGTTTCAGAAATATTGGGAACAAAGATCGAATCTATAGAAATAGAGGAGAAATCACTTCCGAAGCAAGATTTAAAAGAAGAAGTAAGCGATCCTTCCGAAGTATTAGAGATTGACAAGCCTCTTGAATTCACAAAAAAAGATACGCATTCCTTTAGCGAATGGCTTCAACTAACTAAATCAAAGCCAATCGATCGTGAGGAAGCTTCAAAAGCAACTGCTCCACAAGAAAAACAAATTGATAACCAACAAGAAGAAAAAGATCGAAAATTTGAATTGATCGAAAAATTCATTCAGAAAAAACCAAAATTAGCTCCTAAACAAATATCTAAAGACTTCAAAAAAGATAAAATTGAGAACACCAATTTAGCCTCTCCCTATACACAGGCTCCAGAAGCCCTAATGACAGAGACATTGGCAAAAGTTTATTTGCAACAAAAAAATTATAACAAGGCAATACAAGCATATAAAATATTAATTTTGAAATATCCCGAAAAAAGTGGTTTCTTTGCAGACCAAATTCGGGCAATTGAGAAACTGATAAACACAGAAGAAAAATGAGTACGTTTACAATATTTTTAATTTTAATCATGATCGTAGCATTTCTACTAGTCGTGGTAATTATGGTACAGAACCCTAAAGGAGGCGGATTAGCTTCATCTTTTGGAGGTGGAGGAACACAACAAATGGGTGGAGTTCAAAAGACAACCGATTTCCTTGATAAGAGTACATGGACACTTTCAATTATAATGATTGCATTAATCCTACTTTCGAATATTCCGATCATGGGAGGGAATGCAACACAATCGAAAACTTTCGATGATACCATCCAAACGACATTACCTACAACCAACGATACGCCACCGGCGGATACAGGAGGTGATACTCCGGCTGGAGATAACTAGGATTTAAATTGACAAATTACAAGATGCCAGCTTATGACAAGCTGGCATTTTTTGTTTATATATGTCAGTTTTTAGGCGATGGCATTATTTATGTCTATTAAGTTTCAGTACAAAAAATTTAAAATTTAACCCACCTTGTCTTAGGGCAGGAAACTAAAAGATAACAAAATATGGCATTAAAAATTCAACCGCTTTCAGACAGAGTGCTTGTACAGCCACAGGAAGCTGAAACCAAGACCGCATCTGGATTGTTTATTCCGGATTCAGCAAAAGAAAAACCACAAAAAGGAAAGGTAGTGGCCGTTGGGAAAGGGAAAGAAGATTATAAAATGACTGTAAAAGTTGGTGATATCGTTCTTTACGGAAAATACTCAGGTAGTGAATTAAAATTCGATGGCACGGATTATCTTATCATGCGTGAGGAGGATATCCTCGCCATTATTTAAAAAATAATGACTCGAAAATTTCAAAAAAATAAATAACAAATTCCAAAAGAATTCAAGTCTAAACTTTCCTTTATTGGAGTTTGGATATTAAAATTTGGGATTTAATTTTTAAAAACTTTAAAAATTAATTATGGCAAAAGATATAAAATTTGATATAGAAGCTCGCGACGGAATAAAACGCGGTGTGGACGCATTAGCAAACGCAGTAAAAGTAACCTTAGGTCCTAAAGGGCGTAATGTAATTATTAGTAAATCATTTGGCGCACCACAGGTCACTAAAGACGGTGTTACAGTTGCCAAGGAAATAGAATTGGAAGATGCCCTTGAAAATATGGGCGCTCAGATGGTGAAAGAAGTAGCCTCTAAAACCAATGATCTTGCAGGTGACGGAACAACTACCGCCACTGTATTAGCACAAGCAATTGTAAAAGAAGGATTAAAGAATGTCGCTGCAGGTGCAAATCCGATGGATCTAAAACGTGGTATTGACAAAGCTGTTGCAGCGATTGTAAAAGACCTCGAAAGACAATCTACTAAGGTTGGTAACTCTTCTGAAATGATAAAGCAAGTTGCTTCCATTTCTGCCAATAATGACGAAATGATTGGGGATTTAATTGCCAAAGCATTTGGAAAAGTAGGAAAAGAAGGTGTGATCACTGTTGAAGAAGCTAAAGGAACCGACACTTATGTGGATGTTGTAGAAGGAATGCAATTTGATAGAGGATACTTATCTCCTTACTTTGTTACCGATAGCGAGAAAATGCAAACGGAATTGGAAAAACCTATGATCTTGTTATACGACAAGAAAATCTCTTCTATGAAAGATCTACTTCCCGTATTAGAGCCATTGGTACAACAAGGAAAATCGCTTCTTATCATTGCTGAAGATGTAGATGGAGAAGCATTAGCTACGCTAGTAGTAAATAAACTAAGAGGATCATTAAAAATCGCAGCTGTAAAAGCACCAGGATTTGGTGACAGACGTAAGGCAATGCTTGAAGATATTGCAATTCTTACAGGTGGAACTGTAATTTCTGAAGAGCGTGGATTCACACTTGAGAATGCGACTTTAGAGATGTTAGGAACGGCTGAAACTGTAACTATCGACAAGGATAATACCACTATCGTAAATGGAGCTGGCAACAAAAGTGACATTAAAACGCGTATAAATCAGATTAAATCTCAAATCGAAAGTACGACCAGCGATTACGATAAAGAAAAGCTTCAGGAACGTCTTGCTAAATTGGCGGGTGGTGTAGCAGTATTGTATGTTGGAGCTGCTTCCGAAGTAGAAATGAAAGAGAAAAAGGACCGAGTAGACGATGCACTTCATGCAACTCGTGCCGCTGTAGAAGAAGGAATCGTAGCAGGTGGAGGTGTTGCCTTGGTAAGAGCTATCGAAGTTCTTAAAAAAATAACTACGGAAACATTAGATGAAGCAACAGGGATACAGATTGTAGCTCGTGCTATTGAATCACCACTTCGTACGATTGTTGAAAATGCAGGTGGAGAAGGGTCTGTTGTAATCAATAAAGTTCTTGAAGGAAAGAAAAACTTCGGATATGATGCTAAATCAGAAACCTATGTAGATATGTTGAAAGCTGGTATTATCGATCCTAAGAAAGTAACTCGTATCGCATTGGAAAATGCAGCATCGGTTGCCGGAATGATCTTAACAACCGAATGTGCTCTTGTAGACATTAAAGAAGATAATTCTTCTATGCCTCCAATGGGCGGTGGAATGCCAGGAATGATGTAGGTGGCGAATCGCCACGGATAAATAAAGAGAAACTTTTTTTCTTAATCTGAAGACCTCTGTTTTAAAGCAGAGGTCTTTTTTATATACACTAAACCAAACAGTTCCCTTATTGAGAAGAACGTGCCGAAGCTTCGGGAAGGGAGAGACACTAATCAATAACTTTATTGTTAGAAAAACATCTCCCCCAAACCCCCTCTTCCGAAGAGGGGGCTATTTTCGATTCACAAGAGTAGTTCCCTCCCTTTGACCCTGTGCGCTAAAGCTGAAAGACATTCGCCTTTATTCGAATATGGTGAAATCATTTAGCGGAGGTGCAAGGGAGTCCCGATACTTCGGGAAGGGAGGGATGTTCAAACGAATTATTCTTTTCTACCTACTGATTATTTCATAGCTTTAAATCAACCAACCATTTTATTATGAAAAATCTAAACTGGAAGTATACTATCGGCGAAATACTAATTGTAATAATTGGTATTTCCATTGCCTTTAGTCTTAACAAATGTGCAGAAAACTCTAAGGATAGTAGCTTGAGAAAAGAGTATTTAATCAATATTAGAAATGATGTTCAAGCAGATAGAGAAAGGCTCATAGTAATTGAAGAAGAGCTTCAAAAAAAGATAGAAACAACATTAAAAATCCTTCCTATTTTAGGTTCAGACAGCAATGAAAAAATGCAAATTACGCGTGATATTTTTAGTGTCGCCGCTATATCAAATTTTGCAGCCAACGATGCTACCTATCAAACTTTGATCAATTCGGGAGATTTGAAATTAATAACAGATTTTGAACTAAAAAAGGCGATTCAATCACATTATTCTAATTATAAGATCATGATGAAGGACTATGAACGCCAAGAGATTATTCACAAAGAATATCTAGGAGACTATTTTATTAATAATGTAGATTACGATGCCGTCCGACAAGGGAAATTCGGTTTTTCGGACGAAAAGTTATTACGGAATATTATTCAGAGTATGAATGGTTCCTTTGGACTTAAACTGAAAGCCACTCAACAAGGAATACAAAGTTGTGATAATTTATTAATGAAGTTACCTTCCGGGAATTAATCCTCTTTCTTAAATATTCGGAATAACGAAACGGAAACGAGGGTGAGTACCACAGGCCATATCACAAAAAGATCTGACCGCATAACATCAACGCCTCCATCCGGTTGAAATGCCAACCATTTTTGCATATAGATCTCCCAAACAACTGCTGCGATTAAAACGGCAACCGTAATTATATATAATAGTATTTTCGGCTTCAGTATCATATTGTAAAAATATAAAAACCACCCGTTTTAAGGATGGCTTCTTCTTTTTTAATTTTTCTAAATTTCTATCAGGATATTTTCCCAATACGCGGTTTACCGGAATAAACCTTCTCTGGATTACTTCTTTTTAGAAGCAGTCGGAGTAGCCTTTTTAGCTGGAGCTTTCGCTGGAGCTTTTTTTGCTTGAGGCTTACTGTTTGACTTAGCTGTTGCCATAATTATTATTTTTAAATAACTAAGTAAATGTACATCACAAATCGATACGTGATATTTCTATTAGCTAAAATTTAACTAAAAAAAGTGCCTTTTAATTATAAATTAAAAGGCACTTTAAAAAATATGTTTCTTAGCTTTTAGCTATTAATTATGATCCTTTTGCACATCTTCATCCCTATATAAACAACAAGGATGTACGCTGTTATACGCTTCATCTGTCGCCTTAATCTCTTTTGTATCATGTCCTACATCGGCAATACTTTGATTTATAGCCGCAAGATCTGCTTTCCGCTCGTCGTAGATAATACTTAATTCGTGTGTTTCAACATTCCAAACAGCAGACTTCACACCTTTTGTTTTAATCGCGGCTTTTTCAATGCGTTCTTTACACATCATACAAACCCCGTCCACGTCTAAGGTGGCCTTAGCATTTTTATTCTGTCCAACCATCACAGTTCCAACAAACATTAATACTATAATTGCAATTGCTTTTTTCATCTTTTTTATATTTTAAATCTTAATCCTGCGTAATAACTACTTCCAAAAATTGGACCATAAACGAAAGAAGTATCGAAATTTGGTCCAAAGGGGTTATCGCTACTTACAATAGGATTATCCTGTTTTACATTAGTGATGTTTTCACCTCCTAAATATAGTTCAAATTTACTAGAAAAAACTTTAGTTACCTGAGCATTAACAGTTGCTACGGTTGGCGAATAATCTCTTATACTATTATTAGAAAAACGTTGCTCCCCAAGCCAGTTGTAAGTCGCATCAAATTTCCAATGCGCCCCGTTCGTTTTCAAGCTTGTTTCGTAAGAAACATTACCAAAAATTCGATGCTTGGGCGTTAAAGGTTTTTCTAATTTTTCTGAAGCGTATTGCGTTTCAACATCATAAAACTTATAAGCCGTTCGAATATCGAATCGCTCAAATACATTATAATTGAATTCAATCTGAAAACTATTCGCAAAACTATCACCCTTCAGATTGTAGAATCTAACTTCATTAGTTTGCTCCCAATCAACAACCACCTGATTTTGAAAATCGGTTCTATAAAAATCTAAAGTGACATCGGCCCTTCTTCCGAAGAGATCAAAACCCTGTAAATAAGAAACTCCATAATTCCAGGCAATTTCAGGCTCCAAACCATAAATTTCTCCACCCGTATTCAGGATTACTATATTTCTTGAGGTTGAAAACAAACCTTGATTTTCGGTAAAGATATTGGCACTACGTTTACCACGACCTATCGAGGCGCGAAATGCAGATTTATCCCAGGGCTTATACAAGGCATGTATACGGGGTGTTACAAAAGTTCCAAGTAAATTGTGAACATCAAGACGCAGCCCTGCAGTAACTGTTAGATCACTTAAATTATCGTAACTGTATTCAAAAAATCCACCAACCGAATTTTCAGTGCGATCGTAATTTGTGTCTTCAACCAATTCCTTGTAATCATCGTAAGTAGCACTTAAACCTGTTTTAAACTTATGACGGGAATCACCAATAATTGAGTTAAAGAGACCATTTCCATAGAAACTGTTATGAACAATATTATACTCACGCAATCCAAAATACGATTCCTGATCATGATTGCTGTAAGCCAATTGTAAACCCATACTTTCATAAGGAACTTCTGGATTAACATACCCTAATTTTGCCGAAATATCAATACGTTGAGTGTCAATTTCTCCACCCCAAGCATTGGTAGTTCCCTTATCCGTGTCCGGGTCAAAATTGATCTGCCCTATTTGTTTTTCATCATTCAAATACCTAAAATTCAAAAAACTCACAAAACCTTTTTCGCCATTCGTATACTGCCAGCGGTTCATAACATTGATCTGTCTCGCCAAAGGCATATCAAGGAAAGAGTCATTATTGTCATCAAATTTCTCATCCCGCATGTTCCCATGAAGATACAAACCTGTGCTCCATTTTTCGGTCACATTTGTATTAAGATGCGTGTTCAACTCGAACCTTCCATTGGCGGCACCATAAGCATTTACAAAAATTCGATCATCGGTGGTTGGCTTTTGAAGTTCCGCATTTATCTGTCCGGCAATACTTTCAAAACCGTTTACCACACTTCCCGCACCTTTCGTAATCTGAATACTTTCTACCCATGTTCCGGGGATGAAACTTAATCCGTACGCCTGTGCTGCTCCTCGAATTGAAGGTACATTTTCTGTTGTAATTAAGGTATATGGACTCGTAAGCCCTAACATCTTAATCTGTCGTGTACCTGTTATGGCATCTGCGAAATTAACGTCAATTGAAGGGTTGGTTTCAAAGCTTTCAGATAAATTACAACATGCCGCCTTCAATAACTCTGCGCTACTCACGTTGATTACGTTTTGAGCTTCAATAAACGATCTGGAAGAAGCTTTTCTTCTTGATTTAAGAACCACCTCATCCAGACTGGCGTTGGATTTCAGCCAGTGTTTAACAGGTTTATTAGTCGAAACTGTAAGTGTATCGGTTTTATAACCAACATAACTTATTACGAGTTTACTGTATTCTTCTTTATAAGGAATACTGAATGCGCCATCGAGATCGGTTACAGTTCCAATAGAGGTATCGAGCCAAAACACATTGGCGCCCGACAAGCCCATGTCCTTTCCATCCGGATTTTCTTCCATGATTAAACCGTTCAAAACTGTTTGTGCACTTGAAACAAGAGGAAACAATAGTAAGAGTAATAGTATAGGTAATCGTTTCATTTTATCTATTTAATTGGGTTTTTAAAATAATCTATTCGTGATTACTGTAACGGGCTGCACTTTATTAATTAATTTATTTCGCAAGATAATAGATAACTGCCGATTGCAAATAATATTCTTGAACTGCCCCAATAAGGTCCATTTCAAATTTTAATTGCAGTTCCTGAATATCCAAAATATCATTAAAGTCGATGACACCAGTCTCGTAATTTTTTATCAATATTTCTTCCGCATCTTTCGCCTGTTTCAAATTGACAGATTGAATATCAAACATAATTTCTGCTGACATTCTATTTGCGATCGCAGTATTTAGCAAGGTTTTTAATGTATTTAGTTTGTTTTCCTTCTGAGATGTAATTTCCTGTTGCCGTAATTCATTCTGACGACTTACCGATTTGTATTTTTTATTAAAAATAGGAATTGAGATAGAAACCATTGGCATAATAATATCCTTCCCATTATCAATCATATCCATATCAGGACGCTCGGCGACAGGAATATAATCTAACCCAAATCCGAGGTTTGGTCCGGTTTCCTTTTGATTTACCAATTCGGAAGTTTCAACAGATTTGTACATCTTATCAAACTTTAATAATTCCGGATGTATTTCAAGAATTTCCACGTTGATATTTTCGGCTTCGGAAGGGATTTCGAAACGAACATTGGTCTCTATGTCTAAATTTTCATCACGGTTCAACATCAAATTAAATGCAACTCTTTCCGACAGGAAATCTTGCTGAAGGATTTTCATCTTCTGCATGAGCTCATTCTGCCTTATCTGAAGCTTTAATACATCGACTGCCGAAGCATTCCCTACCTCAACTGAGGTTAATGCCAACTTTTCATAAGTCTCCAAAAGTTCGATATTTTCAACTAAAATTTGTTGTTTTTCCTGATTCGATACTAGCTTGTAGAACGACTGTGTCACTGCTAAAGTCAGTTTTCGTTTTGCTATGGAACTGTCTATATATTGAGTATCTGCTAAGGAAGAGACATAATTTTCTCTTGCAGTAATTGTACCAAACCAAGGAATCATTTGTTTAACCGAAAATCGCGCTTTTTGTGCTCCTGTTCGTGTTTCAGGCTCACTTACAAAATAACCGGCGCTAAATTCGGTATTGGGTAAAGTGTTCACTTCTATAACCTTTTCCGAAGCAATTTCATAGCTCTTTTCAAGCGCCTTTAATTCTGGATTGCGAGTTAAAGCCTCTCCAATATATTTTTCGAGCTGCTGAGCATTCGAGACTCCAACTACAAACAATGCGAGACAGGTTATTAGATTTATTCTCATTGGGCTATTTTTTTTAATTGAACTTCTTTGCGCCAGCTAAATAGCACAGGTACTACAAACAGGGTCATTAACGCAATTAACATCCCTCCAAAACTTGGTATCGCCATTGGTATCATAATATCACTACCCCTTCCGGTTGACGTTAAAATAGGTAATAATGCCAATATGGTGGTTGCTGTGGTCATTAAGCAAGGGCGTATTCTCTTTTCACCTGCTTCGACTATTGAGTTGTGAATCTCCCGCTTACTTTCGGGCGAGTTGCGTTCAAAGGTTTGGGTAAGATACGTAGCCATCACAACACCATCATCGGTTGCAATTCCAAACAAAGCGATAAATCCTACCCAAACTGCAACACTTAAATTGATAGGATGCATCTGAAATAATTCCCTTAGATTTTCACCGAAAAAATTAAAGTTCAAGAACCAATCCTGTCCGTAAAACCAGATCATTAAAAATCCGCCAGCAAATGCTACAGCGATCCCTGAAAACACCATTAATGAAGTAGACACCGACTTAAACTGAAAATAGAGAATCAGGAATATTATCACTAAAGACAACGGCACGACTACAGAAAGTGTTTTCTCAGCACGTAATTGATTTTCATAAGTTCCTGTAAAACGATAATTTATACCATGAGGGACAATTAAATCGCCCTTCGCAATTTTATCTTTAATTAAATTCTGCGCATTTTCAACCACGTTCACCTCAGCAAAACCATCAATCTTATCGAATAGCACATATCCTACCAAGAAAGTATCTTCACTTTTAATGACCTGCGGTCCTTGTTGATACTTGATGGTTGCCAATTCACTTAGGGGTACCGGATTACCTTTGGAAGTCGGCACATATATATTCTTTAGATCTTCCGGATTAGATCGAAATTCTCTAGGATATCGCACGCGAATACCATAACGTTCTCGTCCCTCAACAGTCTGTGAAATTTGCATTCCTCCTACCGCGACTTGCAATACCTGTTGCACATCATCTATTGTAAGTCCGTAGCGTGTTAATCGATCTCTTTCAATATCTATTATGAGATAGGGTTTCCCCACAATACGATCGGCAAAAACAGCCTCTTTTTTCACACCTTCAGCCTCCTTAAGAATAGACTCCAACTGCACCCCAAAATCTTGAATCTGTTTTAGGTTTTGCCCTTTTACTTTTATTCCCATTGGAGCGCGCATTCCTGTTTGCAGCATCACCAAACGGGTTTCAATAGGCTGTAATTTTGGTGCTGATGTAACTCCAGGTAATTTGGTTACCTTAACAATTTCATTCCAAATATCATCTGGCGAATTGATTTCAGGGCGCCAATTTCTAAAGTACTCTCCGTCTTCATCGGGGATAAGATGATTTCCCGAAACTTTTACGCCTACCCGAAGTGTCTGTCCATTATTCTTTGTCTTTTCTCTAATGTCGTCAGTTACCGGTTTATTTAGATTCTCGAAAAGAACTCCATCCTTTAACACAAAAAAACCGTTCTCATCATGCTTATAACGAGTCCTTTTACCTTCAATCATCATATATTCCGACTTATACTGTATAATATTTTCATACATATTAAGTGGTGCGGGGTCCAAAGCAGATTCTGTACGGCCCGATTTTCCGACAACTGTTTCAACTTCCGGAATACTGGCTACTGCCATATCCAACTGCTGTAAAACACGTTTATTTTCTTCCGCACCAGCATGTGGCAGGGATGTAGGCATCAATAGAAAGGAACCTTCATTTAATGCTGGCATAAATTCTTTTCCCGTATTCTGCATAATAAGCACTCCAAGAACAACGATTGTTGTTGGGATTGCGAGGAACAATGCCTTGTTAGCAAGCGCCCAGCGAAGGATTCTGGTGTAATTCTTTCTGAAAACCCAAAACACTGCCAAAAGTCCAAAACAGATGAAGCTAACAAAGAGTAAGTTCCAAAAGATGCTTTTATCCAATCCTAATGGCCTCCAGTATTCAGCCAAAAGAAATACGATAGTAACAGACGAAATGATAATATTTATCAGATTAGCTCTTTCCGAAGTGATAAAACCTTTTAATTGTAATATTCCGGTAGTCCCGAAGGCAATTAATACAAGTCCCAACCACATTCCAAAGAACAATGCAACTATTCCACTAAGTATCAAGATGCCATTCAAAATCAAACGAAGATTGAACTTCATCTTTCTTTTTCGAAACAGAAAAGCAGCAAAAGGTGGAATTAAAAATAAAGCTATAATTAACGAAGCCGTAAGCGCCATAGTCTTTGTAAATGCCAACGGTCGAAATAATTTCCCTTCGGCACCAATCATGGTGAAAACTGGTATAAAACTAATTATCGTAGTTAGTACAGCTGTTAAGATCGCGCCCGAAACTTCAGTTGTTGCATTATAAACGACCACATTAATTGGTTTATCTTCAGAATTTTCATCCAGATGTCGAATAATGTTTTCTGAAAGTATCACCCCTACGTCCACCATAGTTCCAATAGCAATGGCAATACCAGAGAGTGCCACGATATTTGCGTCTACCCCAAATATTTTCATGGACACGAATACCATCAACACGGCAACAGGCAATAAGCCGGAAATTAAAATTGAAGCCCTTAGATTAAAAACCATCACAATAATGACTAAAATGGTTATTAATATCTCTAAAGTGAGTGCTTCGTTTAGGGTTCCCAGCGTTTCCTGAATTAACTCGGTTCGGTCGTAAAAAGGAACGATCGTTAATTGCGAAATTCGCCCGTCACTTAATTCTTTGGATGGCAAACCTCCTTTTAATTCGGCTATTTTTTCCTTTACTTTATTAATAACTTCCATCGGGTTTGCACCGTATCGCGCTACAACAACACCCCCGACTACCTCAGCTCCTTCTTTGTCTAAAATTCCTCTTCGTGCTTGTGGTCCAAGTGTTACCTTGGCTATATCTTTTACAACTATCGAAGTAAAATCTTCGGAAGCTACAACGGCATTTTCGATATCGGAAATCGATTGAACATACCCCAATCCACGCACCAGATATTCAGCTTGGTTGATTTCCAATGTCTGAGCGCCAATATCCTGATTACTATTTTTAACCGCTTTTACAACGGCATCCAATCCTATTTTATACTGCTTGAGAAGTTCCGGATTTACATCGATCTGATACTCCTGAACATGACCTCCTATTGAAGCAACTTCAGAAACACCACTGGCAGATGACAATGCATACTTTACATAATAATCCTGAATACTGCGCAATTCATGTAGATCCCAGCCTCCAGTCACATTTCCCTGCGCATCCCGCCCTTCAAGTGTATACCAATAAATTTGTCCTAAACCAGTTGCATCCGGACCTAGAGATGGATTTACCCCCTCCGGTAGCAAGCCCGAAGAAAGTGAATTTAATTTTTCAAGTATGCGACTGCGGCTCCAGTAAAACTCCACATCTTCCTCAAAAATGATATAGATACTGGAAATTCCAAACATTGAAGAGCTTCGAATGGTGCGCACTCCGGGAATTCCAAGCAAGGCGGTCGTTAATGGATACGTAATCTGATCTTCTATATCTTGAGGAGATCTTCCATCCCATTTCGTAAATACAATCTGCTGATTCTCTCCAATATCGGGAATAGCATCTACCGCAATCGGGTCGCTAGGTAAAATTCCTGTGTCCCAATTAAATGGTGAGTTTACAATCCCCCAACCCACGAAAAGAGCGAGTAGCAAGACAGCAACTAGTTTATTTTCAATAAGAAATTTGATACTTTTATTCAGCATGTCTAATTTTTTAAAGTATCTATTACACTCCCGCAACTAAGCATTGCCTCCCCATAATAAGGATTCTTCACTTCGCTGGAAGCACTCAACCAAACTGCCCCTTTGTTATTATTTGCCATTGGACATTTTTGAACATACATCTCCACAGGTAGTGAATCCATACTCTGTGCAATTCCGATAATATTTTCGGAAAGCACTATGAAATGATCTCGCTGATTTTCAATTGATTCGTTTTCAACAATTGCTATGAGCATTCGTTGTATCGTTCCAATATGTTCTTTTTCCATTTTCTCCAAGGAAGAAATATCAACCTTATTTATGCTTCCTAAGACTTTGTTTGCTTCCTTTTTTACTTCGGAAGGGTTTGAAGTGACAAAAGCGTCTTTTAAATCTAAATAGTCTTCAACGACCGCCACAAACTCATTCTGAAACTTGGCAGTTAGTTTCATATCCATCATTTGCATTGTTGATCGTTCAGACTTTACATTATTCATCATAGATTTCTTGCCCCTTAACTGAGCGGCGGCATCGACTGTGAATGTTCCATTAGTCACAATTTCTTCACCATCAGACAAGCCACTTAACACTTGATAGTTTTCACCTTGTTTGTTCCCCAATGTAATTTCCCGCATCTCGAAAACAGATTGATTAGCTAGTGGCTTCACGTAAACCAAAGAACGTTCACCTGTCCAAAGAACTGCGGTCGCCGGAATTGAAAGTTGTGTGGCTTTTCCACTTGTACTTGTAAGTCCGACCACTTCCCCTTTCACAAACATTCCTGGTTTAAACAGATCTGCTTTATTATCTAATACCACTCTAACCATTACCGTTCGGGTGCTTGTGTTGAGCACAGGGTCAATAAAATCGATTTTAGAATCGAAGGTTTTATCGGGAAAAGCATTGGTAGTAACGCTAATCTTATCTCCCTTTTTAAGTTGTGCTATCTGATTTTCATATACATCAAACATTGCCCATACATTATTGAGGTTCGATATTTTTAAGAGCGGTTGTCCCTGCTCCACATAATCCCCTTCGTTAACCATTTTTTCTGCAACCGTCCCCGACACGGTTGCATAGACAGGAAAATACTCGCGAACCTTCCCACTGGCTTCAATCTGATCGATCTGATTTTCTGAAATTTTCCAAAGTTTAAGTTTATTTCGTACTGCCTGATACAACTGTGGTTGCGATGCTTTTATAGAAGCAGTTGTGATCAACTCTTGCTGAGCTGCCACTAATTGAGGCGCATAAATTGTTGCTAAAAGCTGACCACGACTTACCTTTTCACCTGTAAAGTTTACTTGTAACTTTTCAATCCTTCCTTTAAAATATGAAGATTGAACTGCATTGTTCTCTTCATTCGCTTGTATTTTACCTGATAGCGTTAACGAATTTTCTAAAGCTTCAGCCCCACCAACAACAGACGTTTGGATATTCGCTAAAGCCATGGCGTTTTCAGTAAGTTTGAATTGTTCCGCGGCCAATCCGTCTGCGTCTACTTCGGCTGGAATTAAATCCATTCCACAAATGGGACAATCTCCCGCTTCTGGCTGCATTATTTGTGGGTGCATGGAACATGTCCACATCTGTTCTGAAGCTTCTTCACTACTATGATCATGTGTATCCTCCATCCCTTCCGAGCTACTTGTTCCGAAGAACATATAGCCTAAAAAGAGTCCAAGAACAAGGGCGACAATACCAATTACTATACTTTTTTTCATCTAATTTGTTTTAATCAATACTTGCAGTTCTTAATCTAAGCGCGTTTGCAATTACAGAAACTGAGCTAAAACTCATCGCCAATGCTGCAATCATCGGAGACAATAATATTCCGAAGAAAGGAAACAACACTCCGGCTGCGATTGGAATTCCCAACGTATTATAGATCAATGCGAAGAACAAGTTTTCTTTAATGTTTCGCATCACTTTTACACTGAGGTTTCGTGCTTTCACAATACCTTGTAAATCACCTTTCACTAAGGTTATTGCAGCACTTTCAATTGCAACATCGGTTCCGGTACCCATAGCAATTCCGACATCACTTTTCGCTAAAGCGGGAGCATCGTTAATTCCGTCCCCTGCCATTGCTACTTTACGACCTTCTTTTTGTAATCGCTCTACTTCAGCGAGTTTATCCTGAGGGAGCATTTCAGCTTTGAAGCTTTTCAGGTTTAATTCTGATGCCACCGCTCTTGCCGTATCACGATTATCGCCGGTAAGCATAATTACCTCCACGCCTTTTCTTTGTAGCTCGGCTATGGCTTGCTTACTAGTTTCCTTAATTTTATCTGAAATCACCACATAACCAATCGCTTTGCCATTTACGGCGAGATAAGGAACAGTTTTACCTTTTTGTTGTTCGGCCGTTATTTCTTTCTGAAGTGTTTCCGATATGGTAGCTCCAGCCTCTTCCATCATTTTTTCGTTACCTAAGGCCACTTTTTTACCTGAAACAACCCCTGTAACTCCTTTTCCTGTTACCGAATTAAAATCGGTCGCTTTTAAGACTTCGGAATTTTGCTCCTTCCCGTATTTTACGGTAGCTTCAGCTAAAGGATGTTCACTCAAATTATTTAACGAAACAATATATTGAAGCACTTCCTTTTCCGAAGCACCAGTAACAAAACCTATTTTTTCAACCGATGGTTTTCCTTCAGTAATGGTTCCCGTTTTATCTATAATTAGAGTATCGATCTTATCCAATTTCTCTAAAGCTTCCGCATTTTTAATGAGAACACCCGATTGAGCTCCTTTCCCAACGCCTACCATAACTGACATTGGCGTTGCAAGTCCAAGCGCACACGGACAAGCAATGATTAGAACAGCAATAGCATTCACCAAAGCATACACATATGCCGGTTCGGGGCCGTAAATTGCCCAGATAACAAAAGTGATTGCAGCGACAAGAACAACGACAGGCACAAAATATCCTGAAATCTTATCGGCCAACTTTTGAATTGGCGCCTGACTGCGACTTGCTTTATTCACCATTTCTACAATCTGAGATAGCAAGGTATCGTTGCCAACTTTTTCCGCTTTCACGATAAACGTTTGTTTTCCATTAATGGTTCCTGAACTCACTTTGTCGCCTTCATTCTTGGACACCGGCAAAGGTTCACCAGTAATCATAGACTCGTCGATAGAACTACTCCCTTCAGTAATTACACCATCTACAGGAACTTTATCCCCAGGTTTTACACGTAATAGATCTCCTAACTTTATTTCATCA
Organism: Ulvibacter antarcticus; assembly: GCF_003688405.1. GTDB lineage: Bacteria > Bacteroidota > Bacteroidia > Flavobacteriales > Flavobacteriaceae > Ulvibacter > Ulvibacter antarcticus. Next base: position 961,020 of record NZ_REFC01000011.1, on the reverse strand, counting down.
ATATGAATTTCTTCTTCCTTACCATCAACAATCCGAATGGCTTTATTAGGAGCGAGCTTCAAAAGTTCCTTGACTGCACTATTGGTTTTACTATGAGCTCTGGCTTCTAATACTTGCCCCATTAATACTAAGGTGAGAATAACAGTGGCGGCTTCATAATAAACGTGCACTGTTCCTGCATGAGTCTTAAATTGATCTGGGAAGAAATCTGGAAAAAGCATTCCGAAGAGAGAAAACAACCAAGCCACTCCGGCGCCGATTCCAATAAGCGTGAACATATTGAGGTTCCAGGATTTAATTGACCGATAAGCACGCTCAAAAAACATCCAGGTCGCATAAAACACAACTGGAAGTGACAGTGCAAACTGTATCCAGTTCCAGTACTTTAATTCCAATATATTAAACATTGGATTGCCGGGAATCATTTCCGTCATGGCGATGATAAAAATTGGCAATGTGAAACCAAGCGCTATCCAAAATTTATTTAACAGCTTTTTGTAGTTTTTTTCCTCTGCTGAAACATCTGCTTTCATAGGAACTAGATCCATTCCACAGATTGGGCAATCACCCGGTTCATCACGAATGATCTCGGGGTGCATCGGACAAGTATATTGTGTAGATGAAACGTTTGAAAGGCTCATTTCTTCAACAAGATCCATTCCGCAGACCGGACAATCTCCCGCTTTGTCATAGGTTTTATCACCTTCACAATGCATAGGACAATAAAAAGTGCCAGTACCTGCTCCTTTAGGTTTCTTTGCTTCGGAAGTCATTTTAGAATGATCGTGATGCTTCACTTCGCTGGGAAGATGAATGGAATATCGGTCATTTTCTTTTTGTAATTCTTTCTGAAATGCCTCGATTGGAATATGTGAGGTCATTTCAATTAAAGCTTCTCCTTTTTCCAGATCCACTTCAACTGCTGAAACTCCTTCCACTTTCGAAAGAGATTTCTCGACATGTGCTCGGCAACCATTACAGGTCATCCCGTCTATTTTATAAGTGTGTTTCATTTTTATTCCCCTTAATTTTTAAAACTATTCCCAGTATTAGCCGTTATATTTTATTGGTCTTGTAACCTTTTAATAGCAGCTTTCATTTCGGAAATTTCCTTTTTTTGAGCTTCGATAATTTCATCAGCAAGTTTTTTTACTTCCGGATCTTTTATATCGGCTCGCTCACTAGTAAGAATTGCAATAGAATGATGCGGAATCATTGCTTTCAGCCACAATACGTCTCCAATTGGCTTTTGGGAACGCACTAAAAATAATGCCCCAAAAAATAGTATTGCACTACCGGCAAGAATGGCTATGTTTTTCTTTTTATCTGTGTACATATGTTTCATAAATAAAAACATAATTACCGCCATCGTTGCGATACCCAAACAAGACATATAGAATCGTGTTAAACTAAAATATACGTGATCAACTTCATAAGTATTCAAATACATGGTTATGTACATTGCTATAAATGAAGCCAAAAGCATTAACAAAAACTTCGAATAAGTACTTTTCTTATTGTTGTGATTAGTTTTTTCCATAATTTCTAATTAGTTATTATTTATTGAATCAAGTCTTTGGTTTGCCCATCGAACGATTAACTCTTTATCGCTTTTTGTCAGTTTTGCTTCTCTATGAATTAAAGTATATGACGACAGCGGCATTTCATCTTTTTCAACCTGACTTATGATCGATTTTAGCTTACTTCGTTTTCTTCTACTAGAATAGGTAGCCCACTCATTGAAATTAAGTTCGGCTTTTCCTACTTTTATATGATCTTCAAGAAACCAAGCCACGGGCTGTATTTTAATATACCAAGGATAGTTGGTATTGTTACTATGGCAATCATAGCAAGATTCGGACAATAATATTTGAATATTTTCGGATGTATTTTCTATTTCCGAAATATCAGTTGTCAAATCAACCTCACTTTTATTAAGCGCTGTAGGCACTAATTGTATGCCTACAAACGCAACCAAAATTATAAACCCTATTAGTTTCAGATATTTCAATTAGTTGATTTCTCGTTCAACTCTACCACATTTCAGCATTTTACTACCATAATATGGATTACTAATTTCACTACTCATACTTAACCAAGCGCTTCCATTATCGTACATAGGACAAAATTGCTCATACATTTTGCGTTTTGATCCTGTTATAGCTACCATATCCATGACATCTTTACTTAACATTTTAAAGTGTTCTCTTTGATGCCCCATTTCACTAGTACTAATATGCTCTGCATGTTCGGTTGCATCGGCAATAATATCTTCAAGGTCTGTTTGTTCCTCTTTCGAATAGGTTGAGTAATCAAAATCACCTAAAGTACTTACTAGTTTCTTGCCGGCTTCCGAAGCTTTTGCTTTATCATCGGCAGCTAAGGCGTCTTTCAAGATAAAATAATCGGTCAATACAGCCTCTGCGTGGTCATCCTGTCCCATTTTATTCATGCTTTTAGCTGTATTCATGCTTTCATTTTTCATCATATCATTTTGCTCTGTCGCTTCATTATGATGTCCATCGGCATTATCATGCTCCTTGTTCGCGTCTTTACAAGACATTGCGGTTAGGCTTAGTACTGCTAGTACTAACATTCCCATTGTCAATCTTACTTTTTTCATTTATTTATATTTAGATTAATTATTGAATTTTATTTAAAATCGCGCTGATAATCCACCCCCGGCTCCAAATCTATTGTCGTAGCTCGCCATGAGTGAAAAATTCTTTGAAAGAAAGTACTCCACTCCTGCGCTCCAAACAGTCTCATCGCTATAATTAATTCCCGGCGCAAAATCATTAACAAGTCCTAAATCTACTTGGTATTCATAACTTCCGAAGATAGCAGTACGCGGAAATATCATAATCTCCCGGCTAAGACTTATCTGTGGTCGCAATTTATTATCCACACGCACATCGAGATTAAACAAATAAGGAGTAAGATATCGAATACCCGCAACCGCTGTTACTTCAAGATCGTCCAAACTGTCTTCCATCCCATTTTCCACATTCACTCCTCCAAATATCCTTAGGTAATCGTGTAAATAGCGTTCGTACGTAAATTCTGCTTCTACGTTTTGATTCCAGCCGTATTCTGCCATTAGATTAAATTGGTTTCTAATATTCGAAGCTGTCAAATTTAATTCCCCCATATGCGAAGCGCCATCTATGGTCCCCCAGGAATACCAATGGTTTGCTTCCGCGATAAGATTTGAAACCGGATAAGCTTTTAATCGATCATCACGGGGAGTGTCATAACTAAAAACACGTGTCATTCCACTCATCATATGATATAAGATATGACAATGAAAAAACCAATCCCCATATTCATTACCATAAAATTCAATAGTGATTTCTTCCATTGGAGGAACATTCACAGTATGCTTTAAAGGAGAATACTCGCCATTTTTATTAATTACTCTAAAAAAATGTCCATGCAGGTGCATAGGGTGATGCATCATGGTTAGATTGTTAAAAGTGATGCGCGTGACTTCATTACTCTTTATTTTGATATTATCGGTTTCAGACAATGGCACGCCGTTCATACTCCAGATATATCGATTCATATTTCCGGTGAGATTAAGAAGTATTTCAGTTACCGGAACGTCCTTACTATAATTCGTTTTTTCAGGAGATCTTAGATAATCGTAATTGTATTCGGGGTTCATGCTCATTCCTTCCATACTATCCATTCCTTCATTTTTCGCTTCGGAAGGCATCTTCATATCTTTCATATTGGAATGATCCATCTTTGAATGATCCATTTCCATCTGCATAGTGCTATCCTTGGGCATGGTTTTCTTTTTCTCTTCGGAAGACATCTTCATATCTTTCATATTGGAATGATCCATCTTTGAATGATCCATTTCCATTTGCATAGTACTATCCTTGGGCTTTGTTTCCTTATTCTCTTCGGAAGACATCTTCATATCTTTCATATTGGAATGATCCATCTTCGAATGATCCATTCCTTCCATTTTCATACCTTCTGAATGATTCATTTTCATGCCATATTCTTCTTTCATTTCATAGCGTTCATCCTTTCCAGGTTGAAATTTTAATGCGTGCGCTCCCATTTTCATTTTCATACTGGCCATTTGCTGCATCATAGCAATCTTGTCAGGTTTGGGCACAATTTCTGCCGGTAAAATCTTTCCTTCTCCTAAATATGCCGTCGTTACACCTGATCCATCCTGCGCCATAGCTCTGATTTCAATTTTACCTTCCTCAGGAATTGTAACTATGAAATCGTAGCTTTCTGCAACTCCAATAAATGTCTTATTGTGTGCAACCGGCAGCACATCTAAACCATCTGCTGAAATTAATTGAGGTGTTTGTCCACCAAAAGTCAGCCAAAATGAGGTAGAAGCTGATCCATCGATTATTCGCAATCTGACTTTCTCACCGGGCTTATAATTAGGATACTCTACTGTTGAAAGGCCATTAGTTAAAAAAGTGGGATAGTAAATATCGGCTATATCAGCACCTTCCATTCGTTGTCTCCAAAAATCCACCTGAGCCCCAAATGCTCCTCTCGCAATCACCTTGTTTAAAGGCGTCGCAGTACCTTTTTTAATATTGTACCATTCAGTACCACGTTTTAAGGTTCTTAGAACATCTAAAGGTTTTTCATCGGTCCAATCGGATAACAACAATACTTGTTCGTGATCGTAGTCAAATGTTTTTTCTTTAGGTTTTATTACCAATGCACCAAACACCCCACTTTGTTCCTGAAGCATGGTATGTGAATGATACCAATAAGTTCCGGATTGGTTGAGTGCAAATTCGTAGGTAAATGTTTCTCCCGGCCTAATTGGAGGCGTTGTTAAATAAGGGACACCATCATAGAAATTAGGCAGCAATATTCCATGCCAATGTATTGAAGTTTCTACCTTCATCTTATTGGTTACATGAATAACTGCATACTCTCCTTCAGTAAATTCTAAAGTTGGTCCCGGAGTAGAACCATTGATTGTCATTCCGGAAACCGTCTTGCCGGTTTTATTTACTTTCTCCGCTTTAATTTCAAGCGTATATTCACGAACCGGAAGGTTCTCTACATTTCCTTCAACAGATGCCTGTCTTTGCGCCTTCATGAGAAAGCCAGACATTAGTAATAGTAAAATGATAATAGTATTTTTCATGATACATTTTAATTTTCTGTAAAATTATACCTCAAACCAAAATCTCATATTTAAGATTTTGGTTATTATCTATAAAATTCGGTCTAAAGAGTTTCTAAAATTTTTATTATTAACCTTATATAGCGTTAAATTCTTCCCAGTACTATTTTTAAACTGGGTGCTTAGGTGATTTACATTACTATAATCCAATAGCTGACTTATTTCTGTAAAATTTAACTCATCATTTTGAATAAGCTCCTTAACCTTTTCTATTCTTAGTTTTATAAAATATTTTTCGATTGTGATTTTTTCCCTAGTAGAAAAAATCTTGCTCATTTTCGAGTAGTCCTGATTCAGTTCTCTTGCCAATAGACTTGAAATATTTTCATTTAAATTAAGGGGGAGGTCGTCAAACAGTCTTATCAAAGTAGTTTTTACATTTTCAACTAGCTGCAAATCTGAGCTAGTTAACAGCGAAAATGCACTATTAACGAATATCCTTTCAAGGGTGTTTGTAACATCATCATGATCTTCTGAATCTATTACAACCTCTCCTAATTTTATACTCTCTACTTTTAATGATTCATCCTCCATCGCATCTTTAACAACCAAAATACAGCGGTCGCAAACCATGTTCTTTATGTAATATATCTTTTCCATTATTAAGGTTATTTAAGATTCTTATCATGAAGATTTGAACTATAACAATCAGTTTTGCCAACATTTTTGTTCACTTCCTTCGTAAAGATTTTAATAAAAAAAGATGTTATAATTCCGAAAATGGAATCTTCATGGTGCCGCTGAGTTTGAACAACAGCAAGTGATTTTTTAATATAAGGTCTACACCCGTGATGGGATGTATCCTCAATTCTATAAGTATGTGTCATTTTATTAATTTTAGTACATAGTCCGTGAATACGTTTCCAAAAATTTAGAAACGCAGGCGCACATCCAGATTGGATGTTATTGTAATAAAATCAAATAAGGAAAGTCTCGTAAAGCACAGCTATGTCTTTGACGAGTGGAGGGGGTTGATACTCAAAGTAAGTATCTTTTTCAACTTCTTGTTCAAGAGTTTCATATAGAACAAAAACGGAAACCAATGCAGCAACAAAATGCTGATTAAATTGAATATCAAAATTTGCTTTCGCAAAATTATCGTCGGTATCTATTTGCGTGAATTGATTGTCACAACAATTGGGGTCTTCTATTTGTTCACCATTTGCACATGGTGTTTTCGTCATAGTCATACCACAGGAGAGATGTTTCTCCCCAAGTGTTACTTCTGAAAGCATTTCATAATCACCACAAAAATGTTGCGCATAGGCAATACCACTACTACTCACTAAAAGCAAGACAGATAGAAATATGGAGATTACTTTTTTCATTTAATGTAAAAATAAGATAAAAATTACGCCTTTAACTTAAGATTATTATAAAATTTACTTAAGCTCTTCAGTAATACGCCCACATTTTAGCATTTTGTCACCAAAATAAGGGTTTTTAATATCCTTGCTATTGCTTAACCAATAGGCTCCTTTGTTTCCAAAAGCCATCGGACAAAATTGCTTGTAGATCGTACCCGAAGCTATCTGATTCTTTATCATACTTTCAACAGTCGTCGTCACCACCACAAACTCCTTACGTTGTTCTTCAATATCGTTGGACTTCGCAATGGTTTCCAAAGCAATAACAGTAGCATTATCAGCTTCTAAATCTTTCATCTTTTTAATAAGAGCTAATGAAGCCCCCGATGTGATCACATTATTGGTATTTACAAGTGCCGTTTTTAAATTGATATATGAATCAAACATATCTGCCAACTTTGGATCCTTAAATTCTGCTTCAGTTTTTGCAGGACTGTAAACTGTCTTTTGGGGAGTGGCTTCAACAGTGACTACTTCAGGTTCCGACTTCTTTTTATCTTCATTACAGGCAACAAAAGCAGTTAACACAAAGGCGATAGTAAGTAGCTTAAATAGTTTCATAGTTTTCTTTTTTCTGAAGTGCAAAGATATTAAAATTTGTTGTTACTTTTTCTTCTGAAAATAAAACGCTGGAATTAATATCAGCAAAAAGATTGGCTGAATTAAAAATCGTCTTACGTAGAACAGCGTCATGTGTTGTCCTCCTTCCGAAGCATTTACAAGCACAAAGAATACAGGTAGTAACACTATTATCAAAACGAGATATAAAATAACTGAAAGCCTAACGATGTCTTTATTCTGAAAAATAATCCAAAGAATCGCCAATGAAATAATCGTATTCATTGCAAATCGAAGGCTTACATTAAGAAATAGCATTACCAGATCCATTTCCGGCAGTATCGGTTTCTCCTGAATGGATTTAAAAAAGGTCAACAAAGGATCATAGAACAATTGATCTTCATAGCCACGAATACCCATCAGAAGGAACAATAATACTAAAACAGCCGCTATTTTTAATAACTTAGACATCGGCAGCTGTTTGATTTGGAACCAACTTTTTTACCCAAAGCATCCATAACAAAAAGACCATTCCGTAGATAATCGCGGGAAAGACGACACCATGTAATAACTTTTCTTGTTCAGGATAATGAAATAAGAGAATAGCAAGAATGACAATTCGAATGATATTCACCCCATAGATTAAGACAGATCCTGCGAGAATATAAAGAGCCGTTTTCTTGAAATTCTGTGCAAATGCTACAATAAATGCTATAAAAAGTATGATAATACTCAGTGAATTACACCCTTCAATAATGCTCGCCAGATATTCGTTATTCATGTACAACACCATCTGTGGCTTTGTTTCATGAGCAACTATATCGGCATTGTAACCAAATCCGGAAATGATAGTTGTGCTTTGTTTCGCGACTAAATGTGTAACCAAATCGGGATGATACGAACCTCCTTCAGAAAGCTTCAAATACATAGAATAAGTAAAACTAAGTATGAGGTAAGTACCCATAAAAAGCAATACAAATCGGATAACACTTTTATATTTTACAAGAAGATCCTTCAATTAAATGTTTCAATTTTTAACAAAAATACAGCATTTGATTTTGGTGTTTATAACGCTTTTCAAATACTTTTACATAAAACAACGAAAAATGCCATTCGACGCACTACGCCATAAAGTAACAACCATTTTAGCAAATAACAATGAAACGTCATCACAGCGTATGACCGAAATTTGTGAGCTGCTGCAATCCACTATTGGATATTACGACTGGGTAGGATTTTACTTTGCTAACGAAGCAGCCCGAACATTACACTTAAAGGCTTTCGCTGGCGAACCTACAGATCATACTGTTATTCCCTTCGGAAAAGGTATTTGCGGACAAGTAGCAGAATCGAATGAGAATTTTATCGTCGCCGATGTCAAGGCACAAAACAATTACATCGCTTGTAGCATGTATGTAAAGGCGGAAATTGTGATTCCACTATTTAAGGATGGTAAAAATATTGGGCAAATCGATATTGATTCACATACCGAAAATCCATTCGCTCCGGAAGACGAGCGTTTCTTAGAGTGGGTCAATGAGCAGGTTGCTAAAATTTTGTAAATCTCACTGATAGGCATAGTTTTTCCCTTATTTATAATTTATTCTATCATTAGGATAGGACACTTATGACATCTTACTAAAGCTTTTTCTAATCAGAAACTGCGAATATTTGTATGTGGTTATTAAGCATCTCTTTTCTTTAAACACCGTCCTCTCGGTTCATTACCTTCATGTAGTACAATTTCAGAATGTAGTAATCTTGCAGCTTCAGCCGAATCTTTCACTTTAGACGCAGTGCGAGCTAACATTTTCGATTCAAACTCAGTTAATACACTTTGCCTTATTCCAACTTCTCTCCATTCAGAAAAGGGACCGCATTTTAAAAAGACCTTCCTCGCTAATGCCAACGCATCTAGGAGCGCTTGATTTGCCCCTTGCCCTTTAAAAGGACTCATTGGGTGAGCCGCATCTCCGATAAGCGTTACTTTACCGCATGTATCTAACAATCCGGATGTGAGCAATTCCCGATCATATACCGGATAGCCAGAAATCTGAGCTTCCTTGGTAGCAGCAAGAATCTGAGGAATAGGATCGTGCCATTGCGTTCTACGACAGGCTTCTTTTTTGAGTTCTTTGGCTCCTTTAGCACTTATAACTTTAGCCTCTTTTTCTGAAATAGGAAAGCTAAGTTGCCACATGACTGAATCTGAAGTATAAGGCATCATATAAATTCGCTCATTCCCATTGGCAGTCTGAAAGACCGTAGCCGAATCTAACAAAGAACTGTTAAGAGATTCAATAAGCTCTAAAGGACAGATGCCCAATATCACCATACAACCTAAGTACCTTAACGGAGTAACATCCTCTCCTATTAGCAAGCGACGCACCGAACTGCGTATACCGTCGGCACCGACCACAAGATCAGCCTTAGCCGTCTTCACTTTTCCATCAACTTGAAAACTAAGCTTGACACCCGAATTTTTACTTTCCTTTATAGCCACCAACTGGTGGTCCCACTGCACAATACTTTTTCCTCTGAGTTGCTCCAGTAGCTTAAATCGTAAAGACTGTCGTGCGATATGCATATTGGTGCGTTTTGGAGACGTTTTTGTACTAGACTGTAACCACTTTCTCATCCCCCACTCACCTATTACTTTACCGTCTGTGGTATGAACCAGATGTCTCGTAGAAATCACCCCTTCATTTAATGTAAAAAGTCCCAATCCCTCGATCGCTTTACTAGCTTGCTGCAACGTGAGTCCGTAACCCTGAGACCGGGCATCGAAGCTACTATCTCGCTCATAAATGGTAAATGGAATACCCCGATGCCAACATGCCACTGCCAAAGCAACACCGCTTATGCCTCCGCCAATGATAGCAATGTGTGGAAAGTTTACTTTATCTGTTATTGGTTGGAGATTGGACCGAAGCAACCCTGATCCGTCACAGTTCAAGCATGAATACAAGTGACCTTTAGGACGGACAGGAGCCTTCCCTTTACCTTCTGATTTTTCAAATTGATCGAGTGCCCTTTTGTATTGAAACTTTGCTTTTTTACGAATCCTTTGGCTTTTCTTACCGCGACCCTTACATTCGGGACAAATGGCCCAATTAGCGCGTTCATTTTCTTCCTTATTCAACTATGCTTTATTTAATCTGATTTCGGCTTTCAAACATAGCGAAAAACATAGCCGTTTCCACTTTTGCCATATTGAATAGCATCGCTGCGAATATGATTTTCATTTTTTCTGAAAGGTTTAAAATTAAAGTCTACATCCCGGTTCTAATTGCTTCTACAGGATCTAAACGAGATGCCGAAATAGCCGGAAGTATTCCAGATACTAATCCAATTACCGCCGAAACAGCAGTTCCTATTAATAAATTTAATGGTGAAAGGACAAATTCGAAATCCCCTGCAAACGAGGATGCAATTACAGACACGATAAAAACCAGAAGTAATCCTATTAACCCACCTATTACAGCAAGGATCATCGCTTCAAACAAGAACTGAAACATGATAAATTTATTTTTTGCTCCAAGTGACTTTTGAATTCCGATTAAATTGGTGCGTTCCTTCACACTCACAAACATAATATTAGCAATCCCAAAACCACCCACCAAGAGTGAAAATCCACTAATAATTAATCCCATAATATTGAGATTTGTTGTGATATTATCGATTAAATCGGTAAATCCTTTTAACTCGTTTACAAAAAAGTTATCAATCTCATCTGGCTTCAAGCCTCTTAAGGCACGAAGCTTTTGACCTAAAATAGCAACAAATTCTGCCTGGTCCGCTCCCTTTTCAGGTTTAATAATGATAAATGGAAACAAGGCACGGTTGTTATTTCCGAAGATCTTTCGAATTGAATTTACGGGTAGATAAGCTGCAGTATCTCTGGAGTTTCCAAACAATCCGGCACCTTCTTTTTCAAGCACACCGATAATAATAAAATTACGACCATACAAACGCGCTTTTTGTCCGATTGCAGCTTCGGGAGAACCGAATAAAATATTTGCAATCTCGTCACCAATTACAGCAACCTCAACCCCACTGGCAGATTCTGCTTCATTAAAGAAACGTCCATGTTCTATTTTTAATGCTTCAATATCATAATACTCGTTCGTAATAGCTCCAATCTCCACATTACTCACAGTTTTATCCTCATATTTCATGGTGGCCACCGGAACATTTAAAGTAAAGGAGGCTGCAAAAAGATCCGGAACTGTTCGTTTGAGATATTGGTATTCTTCGTAAGTAACATCCGGAAATTGCTCTGCCTTCCAGCGTGGAACTTCTGTTGGACCAAATGAAAAACGTCCTAAGTAAATAGTAGAATTGTCTAAGGAACTAATACTCCCTTCAATCTCCTTTTTTAATGAATCAACTGCCGCTAAAACCGCAATGATGGAAAAAATACCAATAGTTACCCCTAATAATGACAAAAAAGTACGCAACTTATTGTTTTTAAGTGCATTTATTGCAAAATTAAAACTCTCTTTTAAGACGCGTAAATAAATTAACATTGGTTGGTTCGGGTTTACAATTCTGGTATTCTTCTATAAAAATACGGCTATTTCCTTTATCATTTTAAACTCGTAATCACCGATTCAAATCATCAGCGATTAAAGTCAATTAAATGGAATGATTAATATGACGTTTTCTAATAACTAATGTTACAAATTTCTTGTGTAATTATGTACTTTTGCAGCTTCCTGCCAAGGGCAGGTGATAAAAATTCTATTCCATGAGCAACACAAAAAAAATAGGAAGTGCATTAATCTCAGTCTTTCACAAGGAAGGACTTGCCCCTATTGTAAAGAAACTTAACGAACAAGGTGTAATAATTTACTCTACAGGAGGTACCCAAAAATTTATCAATGAATTGGGTATTGATGTTATTGCTGTTGAAGATGTGACTGATTATCCTTCAATTTTAGGAGGTCGTGTAAAAACTTTACATCCCAAGGTTTTTGGTGGAATTTTAAACCGTCAGGATAACGATAGTGATGTTCGTGAAATGGGACAATTTAACATTCCGCAATTGGATTTGGTGATTGTAGACTTATATCCCTTCGAAAAAACGGTTGCTTCTGGTGCTTCGGAACAAGATATTATTGAAAAAATTGATATTGGTGGTATTTCATTGATACGTGCTGCAGCAAAGAATTTTAAAGATACCCTTTGTGTTTCTTCTATGGAAGATTACAACGAATTATTGGAAATCCTTTCCGAGGACAATGGAAATATAAGCTTGGAAAGCAGACGTAATTTTGCTGCCAAATCGTTTAACATCTCTTCCAATTATGACACTGCAATTTTCAACTATTTTAACAGCGATCACAGTATTGCAGCATTGAAGATTAGCGAAACCAACGGAAAAGTGCTTCGTTATGGTGAAAATCCGCATCAGAAAGGGTTTTTCTTCGGAAACTTTGACGCCATGTTCGATACCTTACACGGAAAAGAATTGAGTTATAACAATCTTTTGGATGTAGATGCGGCTGTGAATCTAATGTCTGAATTTCAAGGTGAAGCGCCTACCTTTGCTATTCTGAAACATAACAATGCTTGTGGCCTTGCACAAAGAGACACTGTAAAACAAGCTTATCTAGATGCCCTCGCGGGTGACCCGGTTTCGGCTTTCGGTGGAATTTTAATTTCTAATGTTGAAATTGATGAGGCTACTTCAGAAGAAATTCACCAGCTTTTTTGCGAGGTGGTTATCGCACCGTCTTATTCAGAAAAAGCACTTGAGATTTTAAAAGGGAAAAAGCATCGAAGAATATTAGTTCAGAAAGAAGTTGCATTACCGAAAACCACAGTTAGAACCTGTTTAAATGGTGCGCTTGTTCAAGATAAGGATGGAATTACTGATAGCGCAGAAAATTTAACTGCTGCCACCAACAATAAACCAACGGCAAGTGAGTTAGAAGACTTGATATTCGCTTCGAAAATTTGCAAACACACCAAGTCGAATACGATTGTTTTAGCAAAAGGCAAACAACTTTGTGCCAGCGGTGCCGGACAGACGTCTAGGGTAGATGCATTAAGACATGCAATCGACAAAGCAACTGACTTTAAATTTGATCTAAAAGGGTCGGTAATGGCGAGTGATGCGTTCTTCCCGTTTCCGGACTGCGTGGAGATAGCAGACAACGCAGGAATCACAGCGGTGATACAACCTGGAGGTTCTATAAAAGATGAATTGAGTATCAATTACTGTAATGAGCATAAAATGGCAATGGTATTTACCGGAACACGTCATTTTAAGCACTAAATTTTAATATATTTGTGATTTGAGAGCAGTTTTCAATTTTATTGATCGAAAAGTTTAAACTTTTACGAAATTTTGGAGGCAATTACTATTTTTTTATGTTTTTTTAAAAAACTTTTAAAAGTGTTCAAAATAACTGGAACTCAGCACGTTTAATTTCAATACCGCCAAATAGCTTATGGGATTTTTTGACTTCTTAACTGAAGAAATTGCGATCGATCTTGGTACTGCCAATACACTTATCATTCATAATGACAAAGTCGTTGTGGATGCACCCTCTATTGTAGCCAGAGATCGCACTACTGGAAAAATAATAGCAGTAGGAAGAGAGGCGGCGATGATGCAGGGAAAAACACATGAAAATATTAAAACAATCCGTCCTCTAAAAGACGGAGTAATAGCAGATTTTGATGCCAGCGAAAAAATGATAAACATGTTTATCAACGATATTCCTGCACTTAAAAAGAAATGGCTAAAACCTTCGCTTAGAATGGTAATTTGTATTCCTAGTGGAATTACCGAGGTAGAAATGAGAGCGGTAAAAGAAAGCGCCGAAAGGGTAAATGGAAAAGAAGTGTATTTAATTCACGAACCTATGGCAGCCGCTATTGGTATTGGAGTTGACATTATGCAGCCTAAAGGAAATATGGTTGTGGATATAGGAGGTGGAACTACAGAAATTGCGGTAATTGCCCTTGGAGGTATTGTATGTGATAAATCTGTAAAGGTGGCCGGTGACGTATTTACTAATGATATCGTTTACTATATGCGTACTCAACATAACTTATATGTAGGTGAACGAACTGCTGAGAAAATTAAAATTCAAATTGGTGCGGCTACCGAAGATCTGGAATTACCCCCAGATGAGATGGATGTCCAGGGAAGGGATTTACTTACCGGGAAACCAAAACAGGTTCAAACTTCATATCGTGAAATTGCGAAAGCTTTAGATAAATCGATTCTTCGAATAGAAGATGCTGTGATGGAAACCCTATCACAAACTCCACCAGAACTTGCTGCAGATATCTACAACACCGGAATTTATCTTGCCGGAGGTGGCTCAATGCTAAGAGGTCTGGACAAACGACTTTCTCAAAAAACGGACCTTCCAGTGTATATCGCTGAAGATCCTTTAAGAGCAGTTGTACGAGGAACTGGTATCTGCCTAAAGAACCTCGCTAAATACAAGAGCGTATTGATAAAATAAAGGAATAAGACCACATGCAACAGATTATCTTTTTCTTTATACGGAATAAAAATTTCCTGTTGTTTGCTGCTTTGTTTATTTGTGGTTTAGGATTAACCATACAATCACATTCGTTTCATCATGCTAAATTTATGAGTTCTGCCAATTTTCTGAGTGGCGGAGTGTATTCAGTAAAAAGCGATATTACCGGTTACTTCGGATTGGAAGAAGAAAACAAAAATCTAACTTCTGAAAATATTAGATTGCGAAAAGCGCTGGAATCCTATAAAAATGTTTCCGAAGAAAAAATCAAAGACAGCAGTGCCCTTCCTAAAAAATACAGTTTTGTTTCTGCCAGAGTAATCAATAATACCTATTCTAAAACCAAGAATTTACTGACTTTAAAAAAGGGTTCTAAAGATGGAATTTTGTTGGATATGGGAGTGATTTCGTCTACCGGGATCGTTGGAATTGTCAATAATGTTTCTAAAAATTACGCTACGGTACAGTCAATATTAAACACCAATAGTCAGATCAATGCGAGGATGAAGAATTCTAATCACTTCGGAAGTCTTATCTGGAATACAAAAGATCCGAATATAGTTCAACTTACAGATGTTAACAGACTAGCCCCGATAAAAATAGGTGATACCATAATCACCGATGGAAAATCTACTATCTTCCCGGAAGGACTGCTAATAGGAACGATTAAAGCATTTGAACTTGGAGAAAATGACAGTTATAACATGGATGTGCTTCTTTTTAATGATATGACCAACTTAAAGCACGTATACATTATTGAAAACAATGACGCGGAAGAGATAAAAACATTGGAAAAAGAGGGAGAAGATGAACAATAGCGTGATCATTGTAAATGTAGTTAGATTTCTATCCCTGGTATTTTTACAAGTGCTACTTTTAAATCACATCAACTTTTTAGGATATATAAATCCTTATTTATATGTGATTTTTATTTTAGTTTATCCTCTGGATGGCAATAAAACACTTCTTATTTTTCTTAGCTTCTTATTAGGATTAAGTATTGATCTTTTTGGCGACACGGGAGGAATACATGCAGCTTCATGTGTTGCAATTGCGTATATAAGACCCGTGATCCTAAAATTCTCCTTTGGTGTTAGTTATCAGTACAATATGGTCAAGATTAATAAGGCTCCACTCGCGGAAAGAATTATGTACATTACACTAATTGTGCTCATACATCATTTAATTCTGTTTTCACTCGAAATTTTTAGCCTAGCACATATACTGTTACTACTAAAATCAACGTTATTTTCAAGTATATTTAGTATACTACTAATATTTTGTACCCTATTACTGTTTGGTCGTAAAAATTGAAGTTTTGAAGAAATGTCTATTTCTTTGAAAATTTAATAAAACTACCATTGTAGCCCTAAAAGAATGAGAAAATTATTATTGCTGTCCCTTGTTTTAATCACCGGAATTGTATTTGCCGGGCGGCTTTTCTATCTTCAGATCTACAATACTTCTTTTCAACAATTATCTGAAAACAATGCAATTAAGATAATTTACGACTACCCACAAAGGGGCTACGTTTTTGATCGAAACGGAAAATTATTAGTGGCCAACCAACCGTCGTATGATGTGATGGTGATTCCAAGAGATGTGGAAGCATTCGACACCCTAGAGTTTTGCAATCTCCTAAAGATTTCGAAAGTTGATTTAAAAGGAATTCTGAAAAAAGCAAGAGTATATTCCCCGCGTTTGCCTTCAGTTGTAATCCCGCAGCTTACAAAAGCTGAATATGCCTATCTCTCTGAAAAAATGTTTAAATATGAAGGTTTTTACATTCAGAAACGATCCCTTCGTGATTATCAAGTGAAACATTCGGCTAATGTATTGGGTTATATAGCAGAGGTTAACCCACGAATCATCGCCAAAAATCCATATTATCAAATGGGTGAATTAATTGGTCGTCAAGGAGTGGAACAACAATATGAAGATGTTCTTAGAGGCGTAAAAGGCGTAAAGTATATACAGAAAGATCGCTTTAACCGTGATATTGGTCCATTTAAAGAAGGTATTTTTGACACGCTTCCAGAGCGAGGAAAGGATATCACGCTGACTATCGATGAACAATTACAGGCATATGGTGAAAAGCTATTCGTAAATAAACGAGGAGGTATTGTTGCAATTGAACCCGCTACAGGAGAGATACTAGCTTTAATAACCGCACCTTATTACGACCCGGGACTTTTAGTAGGACGAGATCGATCCAGAAACTACACAAAATTGTATTACGATAGTATTGCAAAACCTTTATATGATCGTGGATTGCAAGGAGAATACCCCCCGGGATCACCATTTAAAACGCTCACTGCCTTAATTGGACTTCAAGAGGGAGTTATTGATCTAAAAGAAACGGTTTCCTGCCATGGAGGCTACGTTTATGGTAGAGGAAGAAAACTTGGTTGTCACCACCATAAGAGTCCGTTAGCAATGATTGGTGGAATCGCAAATTCCTGCAACGCCTATTTTTGCACCGTCTATAGAAGATCTATAGAAAAGTACCCTACTCCTCAAGAAGGTATTGACAACTGGGAAAAACATTTGGAGAGTTTTGGTCTGGGTCACTATCTGGGCACCGACCTGCCAAGTGGTCGCCCCGGCAAAATACCGAGTGCAGCACTTTATAACAAAGTTTACAATTATCCCGAACGAAAATGGTATGCTACGGCCACTATTTCAAATGCGATTGGGCAAGGAGAAGTTTTATTGACTCCTATTCAAATGGCCAATTTTACAGCGGCGATTGCTAATCGAGGTTGGTATTACAGACCTCATATTATCAAGAACATAAACTTGGCAGACACCATTCCATCCATATATAATGAAAAGATACAAACCACGATAGATCCAGAAAATTTTGAACCTGTTGTTCAAGGAATGAATGATGTGTATCATTACGGGACCGCTGCTTATATAAGAATTCCGGATATTGAGATTTGTGGTAAAACCGGAACAGCCGAAAATTTCACGAAAATAGACGGTAAGCGAGTACAACTTACCGATCATTCAGTTTTTATTGCCTTTGCACCTAAAGACAATCCGAAAATTGCAATCGCTGTATTTGTAGAAAATGGATACTGGGGTTCAAGATGGGCCGGACGTATCGCCGGACTTATGATCGAAAAATATATTAAAGGTGAAATTACCCGAACAGACATGGAACGCTATGTCTTGGAAGGAAGTTTGGAAGAAGAATACGCCAAGCCATTAAGTGGCGAACCATTTAAAATTAATAATTAATGGCGGTAGGAAAAAGCAACGTACGTTTCGACTGGCTTACTATATTCTTCTATCTCGCCTTAGTTGGAATTGGTTGGATCAATATATATTCTGCATCGTTGAGCGATTCGGCTCAAGGCTTATTCGATTTTAGCCAAATTTATGCACGGCAACTCCTATTTATCATACTCAGTATTGTTCTCATTATCTTTTTACTTGCAATAGATGCGAAGTTCTATGAACGCTTCGCCAGTATAATTTATATAATATCTTTAGTATCACTTTTAGGACTATTTGTCTTTGGAAATAACATTAATGGCGCCACATCCTGGTATTCTTTTGGAGCCTTTGGACTTCAACCCAGTGAGTTCGCGAAAGCCGCAACTGCCCTCGCATTATCGAAGTATGTAAGCGATATGCAAACGAATATGAAGGAGTTCAAATACCAGATTAGAACTTTCCTAATAATTGCTTTGCCGGCTCTTTTTATAATCCCACAACCAGATCCCGGAAGTGCGCTTATCTATGCTGCTTTTGTCTTTCCTTTATATCGAGAAGGATTACATTTTGTTTATCTTTTACTTGGTTTCTTTGCAGCAGCATTGTTTGTAAGTACGCTTGCTTTCGGATTCCCATGGGTTGCAGGAGGAGTCGTGCTAATCGCGATATTCATTTATCTTAAGAGAAGGAAAAAACGTCCAAATCTGGTGAAATATATCACTATCGCTATCGCCAGTATTGCCTTCGCGTTTTCAGTAAATTACATTTTTAATAATGTGTTCGAACAACGCCACCGTGACCGTTTTAACATAGTTCTTGGTAAGGAAACAGATACTAAAGGTATTGGGTATAATACAAATCAGAGTGAGATTGCCATTGGTAATGGAGGTTGGCTTGGAAAAGGTTGGACACAGGGCACCCAAACCAAAGGTAATTTTGTTCCCGAACAACATACCGATTATATTTTCAGCACGGTAGGTGAGGAATGGGGATTTCTAGGTAGCCTACTTGTAATTGCTCTCTTTGTCGCGCTCATAGTACGTGTTCTGGTGTTAGCAGAACGACAGAAAAATCAGTTTAGCCGGGTATATGGCTATAGTGTTGCGGCCATTATATTTGTTCACTTCTTTGTAAATGTGGGTATGGTTACCGGACTTTTTCCTACGGTTGGAATTCCTCTCCCCTTCTTTAGTTACGGAGGTTCCGGATTATGGGGTTTCACTATTTTACTCTTTATTTTTATTCGGCTTGATGCCTCCAACTTCGTTCATTCCTAAGTTATTTTGTTATTTTCTTCGGAAGGAAAGGCAGACTGAATTAAAGAAGGAACGCTTATCTTTTACCCCAAGCACTCAGATCTATTTTAGATTCCAGCTTTTTTTGTATTGCTTCGGAAAGATTCGGAAAGAAATCGATGCCGGTTTTGGTTTCAATCGTGTCAATAGGTACAGCGAAATCATAAAAAGAACCGTTTTGCGCCTCATTCGGAATTAAAAATGCAACGGCTTTATAGTTCCCTTCCGAAGCATCCAAAATAATTTTATAGAATTCTTCCGGCACAGAAACAGACTCCTCTCCTATCCCCGGCAAACCGTCTTTTAACACGCCTCCAGTCACTACATAAACGCCATCGTATTTCTCTGCCCAAAAACGAACTTTCTGCTCTAAGCTATTCCAAATACCAGAATTAAATTCATGATTCTGCGGACTAATATTACTCGTTAAAAATGTTTCGTGATAGGCATCATAAGAAAATCTTCTATCGCCGGCAGGGCATAAGTGACCTCGATCAAAACCTGAATTCTTGTAGTTACGCCAATCGGCCGATTTGGTTTTTACCAATCGATCTTCCACAAAATACGGACGTTCTATGTCGTTTTTAGACAATTGGTTTTTGCTTAGCGAATAAGCCACCCACTCTGCCTGTTCGTGAGCTTCAGAATAGGATAATGAATAATAGGTGTGATTTACAATTGCTCCGGTAGTTGAAGTTGGAAGAAAACTATCGTCAAATTCCGAAGAACTTAAAATCTTGTTGCCAGTAGTATCCGGATACGCTTCATTTTGTCTATCTACATACTTTTCACCATAATAGAGTGCTGCCGTGACAATTATTATAAGAAGAGGGTATAAATACTTTCGGTTCATGCTGATTTTTGTCCAAAAGTAGCGATTCCTATGTGGCGTTTCAAGCGATCACTAAAGTCTTTCTTGATATTTGCTGTTTTTTACATAGAAAGAGAACTGATAAAACCCTTGCTAGTTCCGTACATCCAAGGCATCCCTCAACGCGTTTCCAATGAGCATAAACGCAGTTACTAAACTCATGATTGCAAGTCCAGGAATTAAAGCCAAATAAGGCTTCCCTAGTATGATAAAGGTATAATGATCTTTGATGATCCCTCCCCAACTAGGCATGGGAGGTTGCGCTCCTATTCCGAGGAAACTTAGACCGCTTTCAATTAAAATAGCTCCTGCAAAATTGGCCGCTGAAATAATAATCACCGGTGCCATTGCATTGGGCAAAATATGCTTGGTGATAATTCGCCAATTGTTATATCCCAAAGCTTTTGCAGCAGTCACATATTGCATTTGTTTTACGCTCATTACCTGTCCCCGCACCACCCTAGCAACTTCTACCCACATGGTAAGTCCGACCGCGATAAACACCTGCCAAAACCCCTTTCCTAGCGCTAGTGTAATTGCAATTACTAGCAATAAGGTAGGAATGGACCAGGTCACATTAATAATCCACATGATTGCCGCATCGACTTTGCCGCCAAAATATCCGGCTAATGCTCCCATTGTAATACCTATAATAAGGGAGATAAAGACTGCGACAAAGCCTATTGCGAGTGATATTCTAATTCCAATAAGCATCCTACTTAGCAAATCACGTCCGTATTTATCGGTTCCTAATATGAATTTTTTTTCTGAAATATATTGCTTCGGAATAGCTTCAATCGTAGCCGATTTAGGGAAATAGGAAAGATCAAATTCTTTCTCTAATCCTCCTGTTCCATCTGAAGTATATTCGATTATTTGAAGCTTATTGTTCTTCAGACTAAAATCGGATATAGGAATTTCTGCATCTGCGTTCTTCCTTCCGAAGAAAAATGATGTAAAACCATCCTCTTGTTCCACAACCGCCGGTATCGTAAGCATGTTCACCCTAAATCCGGGTGATTTCGAATGTATAGAAAGATGCATCTGATTGGCATTTTGAGAATTATCGGGTGCCAATGCATACGCGAAAATCGCTGTGAGAACACAAAGAATCAAAAAAGCTAAACTAAAAACGCCCCAAAAGTTCTTTTTAAACTTTCGGAGCGCAATTTTTGTAAGTCCGCCTGCGCTTGGATTAGATGTGTTTGTAGTTTTCACAATGTAAAAATATACATTTCATCCTTATCAAACTCAAATTTTAATCAAAGGCAATTGTACTTCTAATTCTTAATATTAGCCACTTTTCCGGCCTTAATATTATTAATTTTAAGATCTTCCAATACATGAACTGCTTCTTCTACATAGATATCCTTGGCTAAATTTTTGTGCCATCTCTTCCGTTTTTCTCGTAAAGTAGTGTCCTGTTTCATCAGTTCAATTTCGTTTGAAAGTGAACGGTAGCTCATTTTATTATCATAAGAGTCAATACTATCGAATTTTTTAGTCTCATCAATTCGCTTTGCGATCTCAGCACTGTAATCATCAAAATTGAGATTCACTTCCATTTCATCCCGACGTAATTTAATGTAACGCGCATTATCATCGATCAATTTTAACTGCTCACTCTGTGCCATTCTTGCTTTACTTTTCTCAATGGTTTCCTGAAAATCCACATATCCATCCCAGATGTCGTATTTAGCGGCGTCAATCTTATCGTATGGCAATGGATTATCATAATCACGCTCACCCACATCGATATAACTGTAACGATCTGGCATCACCACATCACTCTTTACACCTTCTAACTGAGTAGAGCCTCCATTTACACGATAAAACTTCTGAGTAGTTAATTTTAGAGCGCCCATATCGCCAAGGTCATTTTTACGCAACCATTGATTCAAATCGATCATATTCTGAACGGTCCCTTTACCATAAGTCTGTTTGCTACCAATTATAATAGCTCTCTTATAATCCTGCATGGCAGCAGCCAATATTTCTGAAGCCGAAGCCGATAATTCATTAACTAGTATTACTAATGGTCCGTCCCAAACAATTTCATCGTCATTGTCTTTTAGCACTTCTTTGCTCTTACCACTTGAAGCCACTTGAACTACAGGCCCTTCCTTGATAAACAATCCGGCTATATCCACGGCGGTTCTTAGCGATCCACCACCATTACCTCTTAGATCCAATACAAGACCTTCCATGCCTTCTTCTTTTAATCGCAGAATTTCTTTTTTGATATCGGTTGCAGCATTTCGCTCCTTGTAATTTTCCATATCAAAGTAAAAGGCCGGCAAATTGATTAATCCAAAGTTTTTATTGTCCTTTTCTATTACAGTTGATTTCGCCCAAGTCTCTTCCAATTCAACAACATCTCGTGTTATTACTTCGTCTTCAATAGTTCCATCAACACGTTTTAGTGTTAAAGTAACTTTAGTGCCTTTTGGTCCCTTTATAAGTTTAACAGCATCGTCAATTCGCATACCAACTACACTTACGGCATCCGCCTCGTCTGCTTGTTTTACTTTCAAAATAATATCTCCAACATCAATATGTTCCCCTCTCCAAGCGGGACCTCCACTAATAATTTCAATCACATTGATATAGTCATTTTTCTTCTGCAATCTGGCTCCTATCCCTTCTAATTTACCCGACATACGCAAATCGAAACGATCGCGGTCTGGTGGTGCAAAATAGTTGGTATGTGGATCGAACTCTTCAACAATGGTATTTAAGAATATCGCAAAATAATCTTTACGCTCCAAATCATCGGTAAAGTCAAAATATTCTTTTAAGGATGTTTTAGAGGTATTTCTCGACTTTTCCTCAAGTTCAGTTGTAGATGTTGCAGTGTAATCTGTTTCAGTTTCACTTTTAGTTTTCTCTTCTTCTACCAAATCATAGTAAGAAGAAATCGTAGAAAACTTAAGTTGCTTTCTCCAACGTTCTTTTAATTCCTTATTTGAAGTAGCATATTCTAGATGGTCGTAGTCTACGTTTATGGATTCATGTTCGGAATAATCGAAAGGAATTTCCAGAATTCCTTCATACATTCCTTTCACATCATCCAAACGTTTCATATATCGAGTATAGACTAAATCGAAGAAGGTAAGCTCCTTGTTTTTAATCTGATCGTCGATTTCCAGTTTATACTTACTAAAATCTTGTATATCTGAAGCGAGGAAATATCGCTTAAGTGGATCCAATCCATCTATAAAATCGGTATAAACACCTTCAGAAAATTCATCATTTATCTCCTTAGAGTCGTAATGCCCTTTTTGCAATACATAAGCAATAAGATCTAATAGGAGTTTATCTTTATCTGGATCGTCAAACTGCTTAGTTGTGAAGCTACAAGAGGTGGCCGCCACAAAAACAGCTAAAAACAATACTTTAAAATTCGTTTTCATTATTCGCATATTATTCAACTTACTTAATTACTACCGGTCTAAATTATACAAAAAACCGTGCCAATAGTTAGTATTGGTACTAATTTTTTGTTAAACAAATAATTGATCATTCAGATTTCAAAAAACGGAATTCACTTTTCAGAATTAATAAATGTATTTTTGCTTTTTGAATTTACATTTATGCCAAAAAAAAGACCATTAATATTAGTTACCAATGACGATGGAATCACGGCTCCTGGGATTCGCACACTTATCGAGGTAATGAATACCATTGGAGATGTTTGTGTGGTGGCTCCAGATGCGCCTCAAAGTGCAATGGGTCATGCCATAACGATCAATGACACCTTATATTGTGATAAACTGAAGGTTGCGAAAGATGAACCTCAAACAGAATACAGCTGCAGCGGTACACCTGTTGATTGTGTGAAACTCGCAGTTAATGAAATTTTAAAACGGAAACCAGATTTGTGTGTTAGTGGCATAAATCATGGAAGTAATTCATCAATTAACGTGATCTACAGCGGTACCATGAGTGCGGCCGTCGAAGCGGGAACCTTGGGAATACCTTCCATCGGATTTTCACTACTTGATTACTCCATGGAAGCTGATTTTCAACCTTCAAAGAAGTATATTGAGCTATTGGTAAAACAATGTCTTAAAAACGGGCTGCCTACAGGAGTAGTCCTCAATGTGAATATCCCTAAATTACCTTCAAAAGAGATTAAAGGCATCAAGGTCTGCAGACAAGCTAATGCACATTGGGAAGAAAATTTCGATAAACGCACTAATCCGTTGGGACGTGATTATTACTGGCTTACGGGCGAGTTTGTAAACAATGATAAAGGCGAAGACACAGACGAATGGGCATTGCACAATGGATATGTTTCTGTTGTACCTGTTCAATTCGATCTTACAGCACATCATGCTATTAAAGACATAAATACCTGGGATATCTGATGAATAAAAGTATCGGAAAAGAAATAGGCATCGGATTTATAATTGGCATAATAGCCAACTGTATTGGAAGTTATCTTTACGTGTTCTTCTTTTCGAAATACACTTTGGAAACCTCATTAGAAATCGCTCTGGAACAGGATGTTTTTGGAAATATTATCGCATTAGGAGCATTATTAAATTTAGCTGCTTTCTTTATTTTTCTGAAAAAAAAGCGATATTACAGAGCAAGAGGAGTGCTAATGGCAACCATTTTAGCGGCAATATTAATTCTGATTTCAAAGTTTTTGTAGTCTGAAGCTATAGAGAATTAATTGTGTCGATTACGTAATAGGAACAATTAGATTGATTTGTCTTAACATCCCTTCCCAACCTTCCCTTTAAAGGGAAGGAGTCATAATGTCTTTGTATGAATAAGAATATAGAGAGAGAGAAGTTGATTGATTTTTATATAATACCTAAATAATGTCGTTGTAAATATTAAACAAATCCTATGAAATACTATCTCATAGCAGGAGAAGCATCCGGTGATCTACACGGAGCAAACCTAATGAAAGCGCTAAAGCAGCAAGATGCAGAGGCGGAGTTTCGTTTCTGGGGGGGTGAACTTATGGAAAAAGTTGGAGGTACACTGGTAAAGCATTATCGGGAGCTCGCTTTTATGGGTTTTGTAGAGGTGATTTTCAACCTGAGAACTATTTTCAAAAATATCGCACGTTGTAAGAAAGACATTGAAGCGTATCAACCTGATGTAATTATTTATATCGATTATCCGGGATTCAACTTTCGAATCATGAAATGGGCCAAAAAAAAGGGCTATAAAAATCACTATTATATCTCACCACAAATCTGGGCTTGGAAAGAAGGGCGTATAAAAGAAATTAAGCGGGATGTAGATGCAATGTATGTAATTCTTCCTTTCGAGAAAGAATTTTATGAAAAGAAACATCAGTTTCCGGTCCATTTTGTAGGACATCCCTTGATCGATGCAATATCTAATCGAGATCAGGTTGACCCAAAAGTTTTTAAGAAAGAGCACGGTATGGATGAGCGACCCATTATCGCTTTACTTCCCGGGAGTCGGAAACAGGAAATTACAAAAATGCTTTCGGTGATGCTATCGATAGTGGAAAACTTTAAGGATTACCAGTTCGTAATTGCGGGTGCTCCAAGCCAGGATCGGGAGTTCTATTCCCCATTTATTCAGAAACAAAACGTACATCTATTGCTTAACAAAACCTACGATCTCTTAAGTGTTTCACAAGCAGCATTAGTTACTTCGGGAACAGCCACTCTGGAAACTGCCTTGTTTAAAGTACCTCAGGTGGTTTGCTATAAAGGAAGTCGGGCTTCGTATGAAATTGCCAAACGAGTAATCAATCTGAAGTATATTTCACTTGTTAATTTAATCCTTGACAAAGAAGTTGTTACCGAACTAATTCAAACCGATTTTAATTCTAAAAGTCTTCAAAAAGAACTGACTACTATACTTGATCCTTATCAACGCGCTAAATTATTTCTAGATTACTATGATCTGGAACAAAAATTAGGAGGTCGGGGTGCCAGTGAAAAAACTGCACAGCTTATATTTCAGCAAATACAGCAGCTCGCTAAATAGTAAGTTTCTGGCCGCAGGGTTTCTACAAAGTTATAGAAGGGAGTAAAAGCTACTGTCAATCCAACAAATATGAGTACGGCTTTTTTGTACCACGGTATAACAATATCATATGATTGTTTGTTTTCTTCGGAAGAAAATTGCAAAGTGTATAAATGTAGTTTCTGAAAGGTTTCGGGCTTGAAAAATAGAATGGTTTTAAAGAAGTACGGATATTTCCGAAGCCACCAGTTAAACAATACTCCTAAAGTAACCATCGTTATGTACCCATAAAGAATGCTATCGTCTGTTGATAAGCCAGTTAATAAAAGTGCATTTCTGTAAAGCATTTCTTACGTCTATTCAAGTAAATATAGTAAATTTATAACATCGTTTCATAAATGCCCTACATGAAAAAAATACTACTTTTAATATTACTTGTTACATTTTTGGTTTCCTGCGGAAGTTCAAAAAACCGAGGAACCAAAACGATTATCGTTAGTAAAGATGGTAATCCCAATCGAACAAGAACCGTTCAGAAAAGAGAATCCAAAGAAGAAATCGTCATTACCCGAACCGAGGCCGACGAGGTAATTACCAAAGAATCCAATCAAGAAAAACTGGAAAATATTATCGATTTTGCTAAAACCTTCGAAGGCACGCGATACAAATTTGGTGGCACAACTTCTAATGGAATGGACTGCTCGGGCTTGGTATATACAGCCTTTGAAAAGGAAAACGTGGTAATGCCCAGGATCTCCCGGGACATGGCCACCAAAGGAGTTGATGTCCAACTTAGTGATATTACCGAGGGCGATCTGGTGTTTTTTAAAACCAGCAAACGTCACGCGATCAATCACGTAGGCATCGTTGTGGAAGCTAAGCCTGGAGAAATTCTATTTATACATTCCACGACATCTAGAGGCGTTATTATTTCTTCTATGGACGAAAATTATTGGAAAAACGCCTTCGTCAAAGTAAAACGCGTTATCTAGAAAATTACTATCTTTAGAAGACTTCAATTCCCCTCATACTTTCTTTGAGGATGAAGTTTATCAACACTCCCGTTATAATGTTCTCCCTATTTATGGGACTGGGCATTGGTTTTTCACATTTTGTAAACGACATTTCTATCTTCTCGTTTCCCATTGTGACTGGGTTCTTTCTATTGTTATGTTTAAGTTGGATTATCGCAAGAAAACAGCTGTTTCAAAACGTGCTATTTGGAATATTAAGCTGTCTTATTTTCTTAACGTTAGGTTTTTTAAACTATCAAACCCGATTACCTGATTTCCGATCTAATCATTATTTACAACTTTCCACCAATGTTGGTCCCTCTGCAATTCAACTAAAAATTATAGATCAACTGAAACCGGACCGTTTTAATTCGAAATATATAGTAGAAATTAATGCCATTGAAGGAAAATCCTGTCATGGAAAAGCACTTCTCTATGTTCAGAAAAGAGATTCGATAGCACAACTTAGCATTGATGAGACGCTTCTGTTGAACTCAACAATTGAATCTATTCCCGAACCACAGAATCCCGGGCAATTCGATTATGGTGCTTATTTACAAACTTTGGATGTTTACAAACAACTTAGAATTTCAAAACATGACATTCTAAACCGAAGCTCCGGATCCCTCACTATTAAAGGGCGTGCGGAAAATTTGCGCAATCACTTAATTAGCGCTTTAGAACGCACTTCTATTGGTGAAAACGAACGGGCTATTATCCAGGCATTGATTCTTGGTGAGAAAAAAGACATAAGCCGTGAGTTGTATAAAGAGTATGCAGCTGCAGGAGCAGTTCATATTTTGGCTGTTTCGGGGCTACACGTAGGAATTATTTTTCTCCTTTTATCCAATCTTTTCAAGCCGCTTAAAAGGCTGCCTCATGGCGTTATAATTCACGGTTTACTTGTTTTTTGTTGTCTCTGGGGCTATGCTTTATTGACCGGATTATCACCCTCGGTAACAAGAGCGGTGACCATGTTTTCATTTTTTGCCTTTGCAGCAGCTATCCGCAGAGAAACCAACTCGGTAAATACGCTTTTTCTTTCTTTTTTTGTGTTACTAATTATAAATCCGAAGTGGTTGTTCCATGTTGGGTTTCAGCTGAGCTATATGGCAGTACTATCCATATTGCTTTTAAATCCGGTTATTTCGCGCATCTACAAACCTCGATATTATCTCGATAAATTATTTTGGAACATCACAACAGTTAGTTTATCAGCTCAAATTGGAATTGTTCCTTTAACCTTGTACTATTTTCATCAGTTTCCGGGATTGTTTCTACTTAGTAATATTATTCTTTTGCCTTTCCTCGGAATTATAATCGGTTGTGGAATTGTTATTCTACTACTGTCGTTGATTAATCAACTTCCGTTATGGTTGGGAGAAACATATCATTATTGCATTTATATGTTAAACAAATTTATAGGTTGGGTCGCGGGACAGGAGCAATTTCTATTTGAAGGCATACGTTTTTCCGAAGCAAAAGTCATAGCAACTTATTCTCTACTCATAAGCTTATTATGGCTTTTGAATCGCTTCAGTTATAAGCGAATTATGGTCACACTCGCATGCTTCAGTTTATTAGCAAGCAGTTTTATTTGGGAACGTTTTTCTTCTTCGGAAAATCAATTCGTTGTGTTTCATAAGAGCAGAAAGTCGTTGATGGGTTACAAACAAGGAGATGCGTTGCGTCTCTTCCGAAGCGATACTACAACAAACTACCAATACAACTATCCAATCAAAGATTATTACCAAACTGAAGGCATTCGCGTTCTTTCCGAAGCAAGCCTTCCGAAGGTATTAAAATACAACAACCAAATAATACTCGTTTTAGACAGCTTAGGTGTATATCCAAAAATTTCAGAAAAACCAATTGTGATTCTCACATCTAGTCCGAAGTTACATTTAGAACGACTAATCGATAGTTTGCAACCGAAGTTGGTAGTTGCAGATGGAAGTAATTATACTTCTTATGTGAACCGTTGGCGGAAAACCTGTGCACAAAAAAAGCTCCCTTTTCACCATACTGGCAATAAGGGAGCTCTCATCATCGAGTAGAGAAACACTTAACTAAAAACGCTACCCTTTGAATGTACTTTTAAAGTTTTGCTGATATTCCTGCCACGCTTCGGCGGTATTAACATTTTTATAATCCCCACTTCCTATCATTTTTAGGTATACCTCTAATTGTGGCGGCGTTTTATAACCTGGAAGTGCCTGAATTAAAGTTCCGTCTGCTTCAAAAAACACCAAACTCGGATATCCTCTTAATTTGAGGGCATCGGCAAAAAAGTGCGTTGCATTTCTACCTTTTCGCCCTTCCTGATAATTAGGATTTGTGTAGGTAAAATCTTCGAAAATGATCTCCTCAGTTCCTTCCGCATTAAACTTTACAGCATAATAATGCTCATTTACATATTCAATGACATCTTTATTGCTAAAGGTGTTTTTATCCAACATCTTACAAGGTCCACACCAGACGGTATAAACATCCATAAAAATCTTCTTTGGCGTTACTTTTTGAGCAGCCAAAGCTTCATTCATGGTCATCCATTGTATTTTTTGCGCGGAGACTCCTGTGGTAATAAGAATAATAAAAAGTAGTAGTATTTTTTTCATAATGTATAGGTCGTATTTAGTGGTAATTTCTATCCCCTAAATTCAGATTTAAAATTCTTCGAATAAGCATTGAAACTTTCTTGAGAAGTTAAGCTCAAATATTTTCCAGTTGCAAATACTTTAAGGTATAATTCAAGTCCTTGTGGTGTTAGGTAGCTCTTTACTGCTGTAATCACTTCCATATCATTATTAATAAAAACCACGGTTGGATATGCCCTAATACCTACATAACGGCTAAATTCGTGTAATCCATTTCTCTTGTTCGCCTTCGCGGGGTTGTAATCAGGATTCGAGAAGGTTTGATAATTAAAATTTACTACATCATTTCCTTCAGCATTGAACTTAACGGCATAATAATGTTCATTCACATAATCTGCCACATCTTGATTGTTAAAGGTATCTCTGTCCATCATTTTACAAGGTCCGCACCAATTAGTATACATGTCGACCATAATAAGTTTAGGCACTTTGGTTTGAGCAGCTAGTGCCTCATCCATCGACATCCAATTAATTTTTTGAGCGCTTACAGATCCTACAACCAATAAGAATATAACAAGTACTAATTTATTCATTAACTGTGTTTTTTCGAGCGTAATATTATGAAACAAAAAACGTTCCAAAAATGGAACGTTTTTTTTACTAATCTATTGTGCACTAGCGAACGCCGTGCATTAACTTTTTAAGCACCGGATTTAACATGATAGAAATCAATCCAACTCCAATTGGAATCAGGGTAAAAATTAGAAAGAAAGTACCCATAGAATACTCTGCCGATATTTTATCAATCATTCCACCCATTGTATTTGCCGCTTTTTGTCCTACGGCAATTGCGAGATACCAAACCCCGAACATAAAACCAATCATACGTGCCGGAACCAATTTACTTAAATAAGAAAGACCCAATGGAGAGAGGCATAATTCACCCATAGTGTGTAGCAAATATGCCAGTATTAAGAAAACCATACTCACTGAAGCTGTCATAGCTCCCGAAGGAATATCTGAAGCACCGTATGAAAGTACGGCAAAACCAAGTCCAAGTAGCACTAATCCTATTCCGTATTTTATTGCGGCACTTGGATTGTACTTGCTTTCCCACCATTTTGAAAAAATGGGAGCCAGCGTAATAATAAAAAATGAGTTAAGAATTCCGAACCAAGTAGCATCTACCTCTAATTCTGTTTGTGAAAACTTATCTGCCAAACGGAAAATCACTAATCCCCATATTCCTAAAAAAGCGATTACCAATGCTATGTTTGATAAACCAATTCTTGTATAGGTTTTTTTGACAAGTAAATAAATTACCCAGGTAATTATTATTAGTGGAATTGTTGTTAAAAGGGCATCTACAACCTTAAATATAGCTGCAGAATCCCCTGTTAGATTTCTATTGGTATAATCCTGTGCAAAGAGCGTCATCGATCCCAATGATTGCTCAAAAAATGCGAAAAAGAAAACCGTAAAAAGACCAAAAATTGACACAGCAATAAGTCGGTCCCGAACTATTGGTAAATACCGCGAAATACGCGTAACCAATAGAATAAGGAACATAAACAGCGCTGAGAGAACCACGATGTTTGTTCCGCTCATTCCACCAATCTCAAAGGGCACCAATGATGTTTCGTAAATCTTTTCCATAGGATCGTTGAAGAGATACAACAAACCTCCAACAGACGATAATACAATGAGAATGTAATCAAACATTGTGAACGGATTTAATTTGATCGCTACATTGTCTTCATCTTGACGTAATTCGGGTCTTTCCTCATTTATGTTTTGTGGAATTTCCACTTCATGTACTTTGGAAGGTTTAGCACCAATTTCACCGAAAATTTTATTTGCCATTAAAAACTGAAGCATTCCGAAAAACATAAAAATACCTGCAAGCCCAAAGCCCCAGGACCATCCAAAATTTTCGGCCAAATAACCACAAAGCATCATTCCGAAAAAAGCTCCGGCATTCACCCCCATATAGAATAAAGTATAGGCGCCATCTTTTTTGGATTCCTTTCCTTTGTACATTTCAGAAATGATTGAAGTAATATTCGGCTTAAAAAAACCAGTACCAATCACCAAAAGTGCAAGTCCTAAATAAAATGAAGTTGTTGTCTCCATAGCCATGGACGCATGGCCTAAGGTCATAATTATACATCCAATGACCACTGCCATTCTGTAACCTGTAATTTTATCTGCTATCCATCCACCAATAATTGGTGTTAAATATAGTAAGGAAGCATAGGTACCAATAAGTGCCAATGCATGTTCGCGAGGCCAGTCCCAACCAGGATTATCGCTTAATAACGGTGCCGTTAAAAAAAGCACTAAGAGAATTCTCATTCCATAGAATGAAAATCGCTCCCACATTTCGGTAAAAAAAAGTATAAAAAGTCCTGCGGGATGCCCTAAAACTTTGTCTTTAAATAAATTTTCTATATCTGTATTCATAGGAGAGTTATTTAAAAATTAATTAATCTTTTCGTCGGCTAGTTCGTAACCCTCCTGCTCCATCATCTTACGCTCGTTATCTTCTGCACCATGTGTTAGATGCTCTAATTTCTTTCTGAATAACATCACTAATATTCCAAAAATTACACAGAAAACTGCGATTCCTGTAAATATTGTGTACTCTCCCAAATCTTCCGAAGCTTCTCCCAATAAACCAGCGAGTTTGTTTCCAAAACCAGTCATTGCGAAATATATACCCATCATTAATGAAGCATATTTCAATGGCGCTAATTTGGTAATATAAGATAATGCTACAGGTGAAAGACAAAGTTCACCCACAGTGTGGAATAAATAAGCCAATACTAACCAATACATTGCAGAAGAACCATCACTATTAAACTGAGCTGCTGCGGCAGTCATAAAAAAGAAACCGGTCCCCATAATAATTAATCCGATGATCATTTTAAATAAAGAGGTAGAAACCTTTCCTTTAAGCTTTCGGCTTGCCCAGTAACCCGCTACGGTTGTTCCTAATATAATAATAAACATTGCATTTAATGACTGGAACCAAGAGGCAGGAACTTCCCAGCCCATTAACATTCTGTCTGTCTTTTCTGAAGCATAAATATTCATCAACCCACCGGCTTGCTCAAAAGCACCCCAGAAGACAATTACTAATAAGAACGAAATAAACAATACAACTACTCTATCCTTTTCAATTTTTGTAAGCGGCTTTTTCATTGCTGCTATTTCTTCAGGATTATCTGAAGTACCCGAATAATTACCTACATGGGTTAAATGCTTTTGTCCTAAAAGGTATTGGATAAGGCCCAATGCCATACCAATTCCAGCTAATCCAAATCCATAATGCCATCCGTAAACCTCTCCAACATAACCAACGATTAAACTCGATAAAAATGCACCGATGTTAATTCCAATATAGAAAATTGTAAATCCTTTATCTCTTCTAATATCTCCTTGCTTGTACAATCCACCAACCATGGTCGAAATGTTCGGCTTTAGCATTCCAACTCCTGCAATGATCAATCCAAGACCTGTATAAAAAGCCCACATTTGCTCAACTGCCAATATACTATGACCTGCTACAAGCAGAAGTCCTCCATAGAGCACAGATTTCTTCTGACCCAAAAACTTATCAGCTATCCATCCTCCGGGAATAGATGCAACATATACTAACATGGTGTACCAGCCATACAAGGCCAATGCTTCTCCATTACTCCAACCTAATCCCTCGTTATCACCGGTTGATTCTGCTACAAGATAAAGTACTAAAATCGCGCGCATTCCGTAATACGAAAAACGCTCCCACATTTCTGTGAAAAACAGTACATAAAGCCCTACCGGATGTCCGAATAACTCTTTTTGTTTAGGTTGTAAAGTCGAAGCCATATATTTTAGATTAAATTAGTGATTTAGTTTTTAATTTTTATCAGATTGTCCTTAGGTTCTCCCAAAGATTCCTTTATAAATCGAGTCATTTTACTATATAAATGTAATCTCGTGTTTCCTCCGTAAATTCCATGATTCTTATCTGGATAAACAGCCCAATCGAAAGGCTTATTAGCTTGCACCAACGCTTCCACTAGTCGCATGGTATTCTGAGCATGAACATTATCATCTGCACTACCATGAACCAATAAATAATCTCCTTCTAATTTATCCACATGTGAAATTGGAGAATTCTCATCATAGCCAGAAGGATTTTCCTGAGGTGTTTGCATATAACGCTCAGTATAGATAGTATCGTAGAACCTCCAACTCGATACGGGCGCCACAGCTATTGCCATTGCAAAAGTATCTGCTCCCTGGAACAGACAGTTTGACGACATAAATCCACCATAGCTCCAACCCCAGATCCCAATTCTGTCGGCATCTATATAAGGCAATGCACCTAACTTCTCAGCAGCTGCAATTTGGTCTTCAACTTCATACTTTCCTAATTCTTTTTGCGTCATTTTTTTGAAATCCCGTCCTTTTAATCCGGTTCCTCTTCCATCAACACAAACAACTATAAACCCAT
The DNA here is from genome assembly GCF_003688405.1 of Ulvibacter antarcticus. Taxonomy (GTDB): domain Bacteria; phylum Bacteroidota; class Bacteroidia; order Flavobacteriales; family Flavobacteriaceae; genus Ulvibacter; species Ulvibacter antarcticus. Next base: position 926,936 of record NZ_REFC01000011.1, on the reverse strand, counting down.
CCTGAACTAACATTTGATGCCAATAATCGTTCGCTCCTCCCCAACGGTTGGCAACGCTCTGAGAACCTGGTCCAGAATACTGATACATAAATAACGGGTATTCTTTATTTGGATCGAAGTTTTGAGGTTTAATAGTATACATATTAAGCTCCTCACCATTTACATTTATTGTAGAGAACTCTTTTGGCGACATCTTATAAGTTGCCAATTTATTTTTTAACTCATTGTTGTTTTTGATCTCCCTAACAAGCTTTCCTGTTTTTGCTTCGTTTAATGTGTAAACATAGGGAGTTTCACTACTTGAGAATGTACCAATATAATAACTGAAATCAGCACTGAAATCGGCTGCATTAGTCCCTGATTCCGTACTTAATCGCACTTTGTTCTTGCCAGATCGAAGCACCGAATAAACATCTCTGTTAGTGCTTCCGTTCTCGGTAGATTGGTAATAAATTCGGCCGGTATTTTGGTCAAAACCGTAATAATTAGTTACTTCCCAATTACCATCAGTAACTTGATTAACCGGCTTTCCTGTCTTGTCGTAATAGTAAATTTGATTCCAACCGCTTTTTTCACTGGTCCAGATAAAACTGTTGTCATTTAAAAATGTAAGATTATCTGTTATGTCAACATAGGCCTTATCTGTTTCTTTTAAAATAAGCTTCGAAGTATTATTCGACGCATCCACAAATATCAGATCTACCGTATCCTGATGTCGATTGGTAAGTTGTGCACTTAGCACATCTTTGTCTGCTGTCCATTCGATTCTTGGAATATAATAACTGTTATACTGCGAAAGATCGACCTTTGAAGTCTGGCCACTTGCCAAATCATATAAATGCAAAGATACTTTCGCGTTTGCTTCTCCTGCTTTTGGATATTTAAATACCTCTTGCGTCTGGTATAATTCTTTTCCGTAGACATCCATAGAAAATTCAGGAACTTCAGTCTCATCAAATCGGATAAATGCTAGTTTAGATCCATCTTTGTTCCAATCGAAGGCTCTTACAAAAGCGAATTCCTCCTCATAAACCCAATCGGTGATACCGTTGATAATACTGTTCTTTTTCCCATCGGATGTGATCTGTTGCTCTTTTCCGGATGCTAAATTTTTTATAAATAAATTATTGTCAAAACCGTAAGCGATTTTCGACCCATCATTGCTAAAAGTAGGCTCCTGAATTTTGTTCGTGGATACAAGGTCTAATTTCTTCGATTTTATATCGTACACATAGTAGGTCCCTAAGCTCGATCGTCTATAAATTTGTTTAAGCTCGGTTGCCAAAAGAAGTTTGGACTCGTCTTTACTAAATTCGTAAGAAATAATATGCTCGATTCCGGCAAGATCGTTGGTATTTACAAGTGTTTTTACCTTCTTTCCACTTTTATAATCGTAAACATCAACGGTAGATGCTTTCGCCGTTTGGTCGTAATTAAGTACCGAATATTCCTCTCCATTTTTAAGAGAACGCAGAACATCCAGTCCTTCAGTCCGGAAAGACCCTCCCCAAATTTCTTCTAATGTAATGTTTTTTTGTTGTGCTAAAAGTGTAGTAGATGCAGTAAGAAACAGCACTAAAATTCGTGTAAGAATATGTCTATTCAAGATGTTAAATTTTTGTTACGCCAAGTTTACTAAAATTTCTTGAAAGTATTGGGGTTTTTATGTTAAATAGCGCATTTTTAAAGACGAAATGCACTACGAATCCTCAGCTTTCTATTTTCTTTTCTGAAGGTATTATGAATGGATACTTTGAGACAGATCATCTCCCATCGTAAGAAAATACGTAATGCCATGAGTGATCTTTTTTTATAGTTTCTTCTGAAGTTCAACGGGAAACAAGAAATTGACTTTACTTTTTCTGCATTTTTGAAAATTGCGGCTTCAATGAATAGTGCAAATTTGACTTTATTCGAATACCAATTCCTCAATAACGCTATCTTTGCCCTTTACAATGTTTCAAAATATGTACAAACCCGTTTCAGGATTTTCAAAAAAAACTAAAGCACAAAAACTCGAGTGGTTAGCTACAACGCATTTTAGCAATGACGAAACTGCCATTGCTACCCTAAAAAAATATTGGAATAGTGATGAAAAACTTCAAAAGCTTCATGATGATTTTATCGAGAATACTATAAGTAACTATTACCTACCATTGGGAGTCGCACCAAATTTTCTAATCAACGGCACACTTTTCACGTTACCAATGGTAATCGAAGAAAGCTCGGTTGTAGCAGCTGCGAGTAATGCAGCAAAATTCTGGTTGAATAAAGGAGGTTTTACTTCCAATGTCATTTCCACTCAGAAAAATGGACAGGTTCATGTAAATTTCTTCGGAAAGCAATCTGATATTAGCACGTTCTTTTCCGAAGTAAAACCTAAACTGATAGAAAGCATCGCTTCTCTTCAGAAAAACATGCAAAAACGTGGCGGCGGACTCATTGATATCGTATTACTAAATTCGACCAAGGCACTTAACGGTTATTACCAACTTCATTGCACTTTTGAAACACTGGATGCAATGGGCGCCAATTTTATAAACAGCTGTCTTGAAGAAATTGCACGAACTTTTGAAACAGAGGCATCTACTTATACCCCGTTTAAGAATTGCAATCAATCACCCGAAGTAGTCCTTAGTATCTTATCCAATTTTGTCCCTGAGTGTTTGGTGCGTGCACAAGTTTCTTGTAAGGTTGAAGATCTAACTACAAAACATATTGATGGTGCAGTCTTCGCCCAAAAGTTTGTACGTGCGATCGACATTGCTAAAGTGGAACCAAGACGTGCAGTTACTCACAATAAAGGCATAATGAACGGCATAGATGCTGTCGTTCTCGCAACAGGTAACGATTTTCGAGCTGTAGAGGCTGGAGTGCATGCTTATGCCTCAAAAGATGGAAACTATACGAGTCTTACTGATGCCAAAGTCGAAAACGGTATTTTCACTTTTAGTATTGAAATACCATTGGCTCTCGGCACCGTGGGCGGACTTACCTCCTTACATCCGTTAACAAAATTGGCCTTTACACTTTTACAAAAACCAAATGCCAAGCAATTAATGCAAATCGTTGCGGTGGCAGGATTGGCTCAAAATTTCGCTGCCATAAGGTCCTTAGTGACAACAGGAATCCAGAAAGGGCATATGAAAATGCATTTGATGAATATCTTGAACCAAATGGAAGCCACAGAACTCGAAAAAGAGAAGGCTGTAACTTTTTTTACTGAGCATCAGGTGACTCATAGTTCGGTTGAAAGTTTTGTCGAAAATTTACGTAACTAATTTGAAAAGGAAATTCTATAGCAACGGTAAATTACTTCTAAGTGGCGAATACTTGGTATTAGCCGGTGCCGAGGCGCTTGCCGTCCCCTCTCGTTTTGGACAATCTCTGGAAATATTAGCTTCGGAAAAAGCCGGTATTTCATGGAAAAGTATTGCGGTCGACGACAGTATTTGGTACGAAGATACTTTTACAATATCCGATATTGTTCAATTTGAAGATGTTTCAGGAGAAAACAAAAACATTCGAGAAACACTGCTTAATATACTTAAAGTAGCCAAACAGCTGAATCCAAGTTTTTTGAATGATGCAAAAGGGTACGAAGTAGTTAGCCGTTTAAATTTTGATCGTCAATGGGGTTTGGGAACTTCTTCTACTTTAATAAATAATATTGCGCAATGGGCAGAAGTTGATGCTTTCAAATTATTAGATAAGAGTTTTGGAGGCAGTGGCTATGATATCGCTGCAGCTCAAAACGATAGCCCTATTCTATACAGAATTGAAAATGGACACCCGAAGATCGAAAAGATCAAGATCCATTGGAATTTCACCGATAAATTGTTTTTTGTTTATCTAAACAGAAAACAGGACAGTAAAGAAGGGATTAATCGCTTCCGGCTCGCTTCAGTGGGTGTAGAGCATCTTCAAACGATAAGTACAATCACCAGAGCTATTCTGGATACTAAAGATCTAACTAGTTTTGAGCAATCGCTTCAGAAGCATGAAGAATTCATTTCAGAAATACTAAAAATCCCAACCATCAAGAAACAGCTATTCTCAGATTATCCTAATTCTATAAAGAGCTTGGGTGCCTGGGGTGGAGACTTTATACTAGCTGTTGGTGATGAAGCAGATAGAGATTACTTCAGAAAAAAAGGTTATAGTACGGTTCTTTCTTATTCGGAAATGGTTAAATAAAAAAACCTCCCTAAATTACTTCAGAGAGGTTTGTATATGTTTTAAATATCTTTTTAAAAGAAATTTGCTCTATTATCTTCGATATCCGCACCCTCTTTCAAAGCCTTGAAGATCGCATTGTTCACTGTAGGCGTGATTTTGGCGTTTAATTGATTTGCATAGGTAGTATAACTCTCAAGGTTTGGCGCCTTATTTACCGCCAACACTTTCACTTTAAACACACCCGCTTTTCCATCTATAAGTCCTGTAGACTCACCAGCTTTCTTAGAAAAAGCAGCACCAACCACAGCTAACTCAGCACCTGCACCAGGAATAGTAGGAGCAGCCATTGTTAAGGCCGTTGCATTTTGAACTGTTACATTCTGACTTGCCGCGATTTCCTTAAGCTCTGTTCCTGTAATTGACTCACGAATTTTCTTAGCTTTTTTCTGGTTACGAAGAATTGGCGTTACAGCTGTTGAAGCCTCAGCAACACTCATTAATCCTTTAGGTGATTTTCTTGTTACTTGAACAATTACGTAGCCATTAGGTACTGAAAATCTCTTTACATTTCCAACATTGGTGTCTTCCTCAAATGCCCAGTTTACAATAGAACGATTGTTTCCAACACCAGGGATATTTGAATCCATTCGATCAATTTTATTTACGGGTTTCACTTCTATATTTTGTTCTTTCGCGAAGGTTGAAAAATCACCTTTTTGAGATCCCAACTCAAACTTAGAAGCTTGAGCAAATACATCACTCATTGTTTTTTCAGATGCTTCAATTTCTTTAGTAATTGTAGCTACTTTCACTGCTTTCTGAAGATTCTTTTGATCTTCCACAGAAATAACATGAAATCCGAAATCAGTTTCAACTACTCCAACAGTTCCTGGTTTGTTATCGATAGTAAAGTTATCGAAGGCTGCAACCATTCTTCCGGGAGCGTTATATCCTAAATCTCCACCTTTATCTTTATTTGATGTATCATCTGAAAACTGACCAGCTAGAACATCAAATTTACTTTTATCTCTTTTTACTACCGTCAAAAGACTATCTGCCAATTTTTGTGCTTCTTCTTTAGATCGTGTAATATCTTCTGCTGCTCTTAAAGTTCCGGCAAATCGAACCAAGATGTGCTTTGATTTAATAGAATCTGGCAATTGTTTGGTTTCAACAATACGACTCAGGTTAAAGTTGTTCCCTATTTTATAAGGACCATATACTTGACCTACTTTCAATGCCATTATAGAATCTGCAGCTTCTTGAGGTAACTCCTTTTTAAATTGCCATTTATCAACATAAGGCTGATCTGAATTCGCATTTACAAATTCTTCGAAATCCACCGCCTTAGCAAATCCTTGGATCGTATCGCTATACTGATACTTTGGACTCAATAGCGTTGCAATGTCTGCTTTTGCATCATTTACGTCATCTAGCGTAGGCTCTTCAGAAAAAGTAACATATTGAATATCTGCCTTAGCTTCAACTTCGTACTTAGAAGAATGTTCTTTTACGTAAGCTTTAATCTCTTCATCAGTTACAGTAACATCCCCGTCTGGTATTTTTGTATAAGGAATTTGAACATATTCTATATTCACTTTATCATTTTCAAAACGATATTCCTGCTCACCTTCAGCCAAGGTACTTCTCAATCCACCTTTTATAAGATTGTAATATGTGTCTTGTAGTACACTTGCCTCAACACTCTTTTCATAATCCAACCACTGTTGGTATGCTACCGGGTTTGAAGTTTTAATACTAGCAATATACTCCTGCATCTTTCCTTCATCGAATTGTCCCGCTTCATTTAAGAAAGTTGGGTTTCCTGCAAGACTTTGACGCATAGCACTTCCAATCTGAGCTTTCTCTGCAGAAAGTCCTAATTTTTCGTACTGTTCTTCAAGTAACACTTTTCTAAGTTCAGTTTCCCAAACTCGATTCATTGCCTGAGATGTAGTTCCATTTGGTCCTAACTGGCGTTGTACATTTTCAACTTGTTGCATAAAACTCTCCCGATCGATATCGGTTCCATTTACAACTGCAACAGTTGTTTGTGATTTATTTGAGGAAAAACCTCCATTACGGATAACATCTGCAAGAATGAAGGAGAACAACGCTAATGCGATGATGATAATAAGAAAGACTCCTCTTTTTCTAATGTTGTTTAATATTGCCATTTGTACTTTAATTTTACATTCTAACTATCGATTCTAATCGATTTTGAAAGAATTATGTTAGTCCCTATTTTACTGCTTACTCTTTATAAGACTGAATTTTAGGGAAAATCTTCACAATAATCAGGGGGCGAAAATACTATTTTCCCTTCATTAATAAAAAAGTTAATTTGAATATTTTCAGGAATTGAAGAAAATAGATGAAATGCAGTATCAGAGGGATTTGATTAGATGTTTTAAATTAAATGGGACAACACACTATTTTAGTAAAACATGAGACAAAAAATCTAGATAATAACCTTTATTAATCTTCCGGAATAAGAGTAACTTCTACCAGTTCAATTTTGGTGTTGGAAACTTCAAGAATATGAAAAGAATAGCGGTCTATCTGTACAGTTTCTCCTTGTTCCGGGATTTCTTCCCTAAAGTGAACGATCATCCCCCCTAGTGTTTCGTAATTTTCACTTACTGTAAAATTCAACTTGTAGGTCTCTATAAGATAATCGACTTCCAGTCGTGCCGAAAATTTATATTTCCCTTCACCTAGTTCCTCTTCGATTAGAGCAACACTATCGTGCTCATCTTCAATCTCACCAAACAGCTCTTCAATAATATCTTCTACAGTAATAATCCCGGAAGTTCCTCCATACTCGTCGATCACAACAGCCAAACTTTTTCGTTTTTTACTTAAAATATTAAGTACATCCTTGGCCAACATAGTCTCAGGAACAAAAATAACCGGCATGATTATTTTTTTAATGCTTTGTGGCTTTTTAAAAAGTTCGAAAGAATGTACATAACCTACAATATCATCGATATTATCTTTATAAACCAGAATTTTGGAAAGACCTGTATCAATAAAAATCTTTGTTAAGTCTTTTGGCGCTGTTTCAATATCCACGGCGATCATTTCAGTACGTGGAATCATAGCCTCTCTTGATTTTACTTCGGAAAAATCCAGGGCATTTTGAAAGATTTGAATTTCAGTATCGATTTCATCGTGTGTCTCGACGATTTCCATTTGTTCTGAAATGTAATTCCCAAGTTCGATCTTACTGAAGCTGAGCTGCACCATATCTCCTTCTGTTTTAAAAAAGAGCTTAAGTACAAGATCTGAAATCCAGATAATAGTTTCAGAAACTAAAGAAAATACCACGTAGAAAAAGTAAACTGGAACCGCGAAGATCTTCAGTAAATTATTTGCATATATCTGAAAAAACACCTTCGGTAAAAATTCCGCAGTAAGCAATATAACCAATGTAGAAATAACTGTTTGTAAAAGCAGACCTGCAAAGCCTTCCACAGGAAATCTTTGCATCAACAAATCCCCCATATAGAATCCATAGATCACCAGAGCGATATTGTTACCAACCAACATGGTCGCAATAAACTTAGAAGGGCGTTTGGTTATTTTCTTAAGAACGCCTGCCAGAAAGTTATTTTGTTTTTTCTCAATTTCTATATGAATCTTATTGGAAGAAACATAGGCAATTTCCATCCCAGAGAAAAAAGCGGAAAGAATTAACATGAGAATGATTATAAAAACACTGTAATCCACAGGAGTTAGTTATGAGTTATGTTAAGGGCTAAAGCTTTAAAAAAAAATGTCAATAACACCTTATTTTTTATTTCGCTCATCCATTTTTCTTCTAAAATTTCTTTTAAAGAAAAACATAAAAATGGCAACTACCCCAAAAAAAGCAAACAAATAAGCTCTGTTTCGGTTGTCAGACCAGTTTTCGTACACTATATATACGGAAAACGCAGCCATAGCCAAATATGCGTATTCAAAGAGTTTGTAAATATTATTCGCCATCGGTTTTTGTTTTATCGATCAATTGAACACCTTGGTTCTTCCGCGAGATGAAGTTAGTAAAATCTTCACTGGAATCAAACCTCGCACCGTCATTATAGGAACCATCTTTAAATTTAATTTGATAAGGCAGGTCGGTAAATACCCATTGATTTTTCTGGTCCCAATATAACTGCTCGGCTCTTAATACCAGACTATCGCTTGTGACCAGCACAACATTCTTTCGCAAATCCACAATGTCGGTTTCATCAAAACGAATCGCATAATCTGAGGTTACAGTACTCTCTTTTTCATCATCCCAGAAGTGTAGTTCAATTCCGTCGGGAAACTCTTGATATGGAAATTCCATATTGCTGTAATCCCAAAGTCTAGCGGCCAGAAGATTGGTAACAACCTTCCCCGAATCGGTATATTTAAGGTTAATATTCTTTCCTTCCGCAAAAGGAGCATTGTCCTTTAAATTCAACTTTTGAATATTTTTATAATTTCCTTCACATGCAAAAAGCGTGATGACAAAAAATAGAGCCATCACGCTTTTTACAATATGTTTGTGTTTTTTCATTCAGTTCGGGACTTCGCCCGGAATCTTATAGATTAGGAACTCTCACGCTACCTCCAACCCAACAGTTGAATGAGATCGTCTTCCCACCCATACCGGCATCGAAGATATCACTTTTTTGCGGAGCACGCTCTCTGTAACTTGAAGCTGTTGCTCTAGCATTTCCTGCGATTGATCCATCTACACGAGCGGCTTTTTCTGCCATCTCTGCAGCTTTCCAATAAATTGCTCTCTTTTCAAAAACAGTATTACCACAGTTGTTAGCACTTGCAGCATACATATTAGCTATTTTCAAATATGCTCTACCCATAGAAGGCTGATATTCTACGGCTTTCATGTAATAAGTTCTAGCTTGTCCACTTTGTCCATTCTGACGTTTCTCTTCCGCAATTCTGTAGTAGATTCTTGCGCTTTTACGAGGGTCACTCTGCATTCCTGCAGACTCTTCGAAGTAAGAAATAGCTTGAGCAGAATTTCCTTTTTCTTTTTCCAACTGACCTAAATAAAGCTTAGTATCTGCCGAAGGAGCCAATCTATCTAGCTGCTTCACCAATTTTATAAATAAAGGGTCGTTTGTACAATCTTTTCCTGAAAGACGCCCTGCCGCACGCTTAATCCAGTCAATATCGTCTTTTTTGGCATCAAAGTCTTTATTATATAATGGAATAAGGTTTGGACAATCGGCCAACTTACCTAATTTTCCATCGACACTTCCTTTTACTTTACCATAAGACCCAAGATTTGTTTCATAACCACTTAAACGCTTCTCGTCTCTTCCGGTTAATTTTTCACCAGCATCTTGCATATCTGTTAACTTAGTTAACTTTACAGCAAGTTCACTTTCTTCTTTTTCGATTTTTTCGGTTACTACATCATAAAGATCGAATACATTTTGCACATCCATCTCTCCAGTACTTTGTAAGTCAACTGCTAATGAGAAATAAGTATAAATACTTTTAGGACTAGTAAAATTTTCCGGATCTTTTTTGAAAGCATCATCGAAAGCTTTGAACTGCTCCATTTTAGTTCCGATACTGTTATCGTACTTTATTTGAGCGATATCTGACAAGACATCACCTTCTTTGGTTTTTGAAGGATAGTACTGAATTCTGTATTTATACGCTTGTTCGAGATCAGCAATTTTACTTTTATCGCCATTTTCAATAAAGTGTTCAAACATTTTAACTGCATATTGATAAGTAGCCATACTATAAGTAGGACATTCCTTAACAACCTGATCATAGTGTTGAAGGGCAGTTTCATAGTTTTTAGCTTTAGCAGGCTCTATAAATAAAGAACCTAGTTCAAAGCATTTATTATCTGCTTGAGCGAAGGTTTTACCCCCCAAAGTGAATGCGAATAGCATTACGAGTAAAATTGCTTTAGTTTTCATACTGTTAGTGTTTACTGTTTTAATCATAATATCTTTTTTCGAACCATCTGTCGTTAAGTGACAGACTTAAGAATGTGTTGAAAAAATTCTCTTGTATCAATCCAAAATCTGTTGTTCCTCGTTTTCCTAGTTCAAATCCGAGATTTATATTGGAGAATAATCTTCCTGCAGGTAGTCCTACTCCAAAAGATATGCCAAACTCATTAATATCTTGTCCTTCAATATTTATTCCGGTCTCTTCCATTCGCACTCCCGCTCTAAATATAATTCTCTTCCAATAATTCCCAATCGCATTATAATTTGGAATATAATAACCTCCTAATTTAAACTTGGAAGCATTCACATAATTTACATTACTTTGATTAGGATCAGAAAGTATTTGTCTATTTGTAAAGTTACTGGTTTTTTGATTGGTATATTCGAGACCAGCAAACCAATTTTTAGGTTGTCCAATTCCAGCTCCAAGAGTAATTTGTGATGGGTAGGTAAAATCTGAATTCGGATCTGTAATATCTATGAATTGACTAGGCACTAACAATCCTGATGGTAAAACTGCTATTGAAGATATTTCCCTACTATTTTCTGAAACAAAATTAGTTCCAGGGGTATAATTTATTGCTGAAGACAATTCTAGGTTATCAGTAACCATGGTCTTGTAAGTGGCACCCAAATTAAAACTGAAACCACGAATATCAGAACGACTGATAACTCTTGTCCCTAATTCAACTTCGTCTACTTTTGTATAAACTGCATTTTGGATATTTCCAAAATTATAATTAGTTTCTACTCCAATATTTAAACCGGGCATGATGGTGTATGCAAAGGTTAAAAAAGCCCTGTTTAGGCCTCCTTCACCGGAAGACTGAGTGATAACACCTTCTCCAACAGATTGTAATTTATATCCCACTGCTGAATATGGAATTAATCCAAAACTAGCTCCTAATTTACCCATAGGAATACCAATAGCAATATAATCTAAAGATGTGGTAGAAGTTTTTTGAGATTCGGATGCATTTTTTTGAGTTACATACTTATGGCTTCCTCCAACAGAGTAATTTACCAGCCTTAAATCTGCAATAGATGCCGGATTTTGAAGGTTTAAGTGTATACTGTCAGACAGCATACCTATTCCTGACATTGATCTGTTTTCGGCAGTACCCTTGAATTTTTGGATCCCAATTCCGTAAAATGAATATGGAGAGGTAGTCCCTTCCTGAGCTAATGATATTCCTGATACAAAGATCAATACTCCAATAATAATTCGCTTCAACATCAATATTTGTTATGTTCTAAAATATAATTTAAGCCCTCCAATAGAAAATTTGAGTTGGCAAAGATGTCACTTTTTAAGCTATCACGCAAAAAATGAGCATCCCCTCCTGTTAAAATAACTGTTAAATCCTCATAATTATTTCTATAAGCCGCAATTGTACCATCTATTTCATTCAAAACGCCATTAACGACTCCGGAATGAATTGAGGTATTGGTTGTATTTCCAATCAATGATTTGGGCAATATTGGATCCAGAAGAGGAAGTTTGGCTGTATTCTTATGTAAGGCGGAATACCGCATCGTAACACCCGGGGAAATTGCACCTCCCAGATAATCACTTTCTGAACTTAAGAAATCGAATGTTATACAACTGCCTGCATCAATAATAAGTACGTTTTTTCCAGAATACTGTGCTGCGGCCGCACTAACTAATGCGATTCTATCCACCCCTAATGTACTTGGAGTAGCATACAAATTCTTGAAAGGTACCTTGGTTTCATGGGTAAGTACACTAACGGGGTACTTTTCTTCAAGTTGTGAGAGTTGATGCTTTGTGAAAGCACCAACTGACGAAACAATACAGTTTTTAATTTCTTTATTGTTTTCTGTGATAGTGTCCAGAATCTCTAAGAAATCACTTTTTATACATGTTTTTTTATGTTGAAGTTCGTCCGCTTCAAACACGGCGAGCTTCAAGAGGGTATTACCAACATCAATAATTAGGTTCATTTGCACTTATGAGGACGTAAAAATACAATATGAAACACCACGGACTTGTTAATACTCTATTAAATTGGAGAAGATCTGCAAAAAAAATTATTGACATTATGCTTTGCAAACGATAAAATAGATTTATATTTGCGCTCTCAATAAAGCTACCTTAGCTCAGTTGGTAGAGTCCCGAAGTATCGGGAGACTGAAAATCCAACAACCGAACGATAGTACTGTTGAGAATAAAATATTGAAAGTAAGGTACCTTAGCTCAGTTGGTAGAGCAATGGACTGAAAATCCATGTGTCCCTGGTTCGATTCCTGGAGGTACCACATCAACTCCCTTAAACTTACGTTTTTGGGAGTTTTTTGTTTTTTAGAATTATGGTGTATCATACTATTAATTCTGAAAGTATAATACCGAAACATTAACTCTGGTTCCCCCGAAGTATCGGGGCTGGAGGTACCACATCAACTCCCTTAAACTTACGTTTTTGGGAGTTTTTTGTTTTTTAGAATTATAGTGTGAAGTCCATTAATTCTGAAAATACAATATTAAAAAAATAAGCCTGGTTCCCCCGAAGCATCGGGGCTGGAGGTACCACATCAACTCCTTTAAACTTACGTTTTTGGGAGTTTTTTGTTTTTTGTTTTTTGTTTTTTAGAATTATAGTGTGAATTCCATTAATTCTGAAAATACAATATCAAAAAAATAAGCCTGGTTCCCCCGAAGTATCGGGGCTGGAGGTACCACATCAACTCCCTTAAACTTACGTTTTTCGGAGTTTTTTGTTTTTATGGTGTCGTTTGGTAGATAACAAAACCCTAATTTTAAAATCTCCCCCATTTATGTAATTTTGCAGTCAAAACATTTAGATGAATTTTAGACTTTTATTTTTTGCCATTTTTCTGACATTATCTACAACGGTATCTTCACAAATTTTAAATGCCGAATCGCTTCGGAAAGTGACGGATACTTCAGGTTGGTCCGGAGCTGCATCGCTTAATTTTTCATTGAAAAGAAATACCAACGACTTCTTTTCAATTTCAAACTCAATCCATGTCCAATATAAAATGGACAAGCACCTCGTTTTATTTAAGAATGATATCGAATTTCAGAAAATTGAAGGTGATAAATTTGAGAATTTCGGAATTTCTCATTTGCGCTACAATTATCGCCTTCGCCCACGATTAACATGGGAAGTCTTTATTCAAGGGCAATATAATAAGGTCTCGAAAATTGACTTTAGGGGATTATTGGGAACAGGCCCTCGCTTTAAACTTACTGAAGACGAGAACTATAAATTCTATTTCGGTGTCCATGCTATGTACGAGTATGAGGAAATTTCGGACGGAGTCACCCCGGATCAGCGTGATATAAGGGGGAGTTCGTATTTCTCTTTTAGTTTATATCCATTAGATAACCTTAGCCTGACTAGTACAACCTACTACCAGCCAAGGTTTTCCGAATTAAGTGATTATCGTATTTCTAGTCAGTCATCAATAGTGGTTAAACTCATCAAGAATTTCGCCATGAAAACTACCTATACCTTTACCTATGACGCAGCGCCGGCACTTGGAATTCCAAATTCTCAATACGATTTGTCAACTGGACTTGCCTATACTTTCGATTAAATTTCGAGTCTATTTCCGAAGAAAACATTTACATCTTTAAGAATAAAAGTAATTCCGAAGCATAAAGAATTAATAAAACTTTAGTAAGCTTCTTTCGCTTAGAAAGACTACTTACTTATATTTACCTCATTGTAAAACCAAAAGGAAATAATTTCCGTACATATTTATACATTATATGGCAGCCAACAATTATTACGACCCCGCAGACCTTCGAAAATTTGGTCAAATCACCGAATGGAGTGAAGAATTAGGAACAAAATTCTTCGATTATTATGGAAAAGTATTTGAAGAAGGTGCACTTACAGCCCGAGAGAAATCGTTAATTGCTCTCGCTGTAGCGCATACCGAACAATGTCCTTATTGCATTGATGCATATACAAAAGATAGTCTTCAGAGAGGAGTCACTAAAGAACAAATGATGGAAGCTATTCACGTTGGTGCTGCAATAAGAAGCGGCGCTACCTTGGTTCACGGAACTATGATGATGAATAAAGTTAACAAACTGGAAATGTAGGTTGTAACACGCCTTCAAATGAAGTCTCGTAAACAGACGAGAAATCCAATATTCAATTTTAAAAGTCGAAATTCGATTAGATGTCAAAAATAAAACAGCAATCCCTACATAAAAGAGAAGCAGAACTGGCAAATGCTAACAGACAACTGGAAATACTGTCTAATGGTATTTTTGGAGATGGTGAACTGCCCACTTTTGCTAAAAAAATTAAAGAAACAAATCAATTTCCACTACGTCCTAAGAAGCTGGAAATCCTACAGATTAATGTGGGCTATATGTGCAATCAAGTTTGTGAGCACTGTCATGTGGATGCCGGCCCCGACCGTAAAGAAATCATGACTTGGGAAACCATGGAGCAGTGTCTTGATGTAATCAAAAATACCGGTGCACACACACTGGATCTTACCGGGGGAGCGCCCGAAATGAATCCAAATTTTCGCAGATTTGTAGAGGAAGCAAGTAAAGCTGGTATAAAGGACTTTATTGTACGAAGTAATCTTACGATTATAAGAGCGAATAAGAAATATTACGATCTCCCCGAATTTTTTAAAAAGCATAATGTTCATGTGGTAAGTTCAATGCCGCACTGGACTCGTGGTAAAACAGACAAGCAACGTGGTGAAGGTGTTTTCGATTTGTCAATCAAAGCGTTACAGGAGCTTAATGCGATTGGATATGGAATGCCGGATAGCGATTTGCGATTAGATTTAGTATACAATCCTAATGGTGCTTATCTCCCGCCAGAGCAGGCAGGTCTTGAAAAAGATTTTAAACATGGTCTTTTGGAAGACTTCGGAATACATTTTCACAACCTATTCGCGATTACAAATTTACCAATTGCCCGATTTTTAGATTACTTAATAGCTTCGGAAAACTACGAGGATTATATGTATCAGTTAGTAGACGCTTATAACCCAACTGCAGTAAAAAATGTAATGTGTACCAATACTATTTCGATTAGCTGGGACGGTTGGTTGTATGATTGTGATTTCAATCAAATGCTTGGTTTGAAGGTAGCAAGTAAGGTAAAGCATATTTCAGATTATAATGAAACTGTATTAAACGACAGAAATATTATGATTTCACAGCATTGTTACGGTTGTACCGCTGGCGCAGGAAGTAGTTGTCAGGGAGCCGTTACAGAATAATTTCAAAAGACTTTTAGAATTAAATAGAATGAATCGCTTCTTTCTGCATATTGTTATCCTTTTTGTTTGTGCTTCTGCGGTTGCTCAAAAGTCGCTGAATAACTTGTTAACGCAATACAATACCAGAAGTATTCCTTATATCTCTGCGGAAGAAACACGAATGCTTCAGTTAAACGATACTGTTATTATTCTCGATTCTCGTGAGCAGGAGGAGTTTGATGTGAGTCATATCCCTTCAGCTAGATTTATAGGGTTTAATAGTTTTTCTTCTGAAAGAGTTTCCGAAGAAATAAAAGATAAAAACATACCAATCGTTGTATATTGTTCGCTCGGAATTCGTTCTGAGGAAATAGCTGAAAAGCTCAAAAAAGCAGGGTTTACGAACCTCAGAAACTTGTATGGCGGTATATTTGAATGGGTAAACAAAGAGTTTCCTGTGGTAGATTCCGAAGAGAAAAAAACGTTAAATGTACATACCTTTAATAAGCATTGGAGTCAATGGCTAGAAAAAGGAACAAAAATTTACAATACAGTTAATTAACTTTTTATATGGCGTTGCTAGCAAATAAAAATACGGATGACGATAAGCATTTTGTGGGAGATTTTCACTTTCCAACTTCAAAGAAGGCGCTTATTATTTTTACCCGGAATCCTGAATTGGGAAAATGTAAAACGAGATTGGCAGCTACTATTGGCGACGCAGCTGCATTAGAGGTTTATAAAGTACTTCTTAAGCATACTGCCGACATAACAAAGAACTTAAATGTCGATAAGTTTGTGTTTTACAGTGAAGCAATTTATAAAAATGACAGCTGGGACGATACAGTATACAGAAAGCATTTACAGTTGGGTGAGGACCTGGGAATACGGATGGAAAACGCTTTTAAGGATGTATTTTCCATGGGTTACGAGTCTGCCATAATTATTGGTAGCGATATGTACGATCTTTCACAGAAAGATCTTGAAGAGGCTTTCCAAGTGTTAACATCAAATAATCTTGTGATTGGACCTGCACAGGATGGAGGCTATTATTTATTGGGGATGAAGGAAGTCTTCCCTGCCTTATTTAAAGGTAAAAACTGGGGGACGGATAGTGTTTTACAAAACACACTAGAAGATCTTAAAAATGAAACCTATATTCAGCTTTCGCTTCGTAATGATATTGATTATTATGAGGACATGAAAGACATTGAAGCATTAAACAAATTTGTGACAACTATAAGCAACTAATTAAGAATTAAGAGCGAACATTTATATGAAGAAATACATAAAAGAATCCGCAGCATTTTTAACCCAGCGCGGATTTGATTCTCCCGAAATAGGTATCATATTAGGTACCGGGCTCGGGCAAATTCTTGAGAAAATTGAAATTATAGCCGAAATAAGCTATAATCACATTCCTAACTTCCCTACAGCCACAGTCGAATTCCATAAAGGGAAGTTGATTTATGGTACTTTGGAAGGAAAAAAGGTCATTGTAATGCAAGGTAGATTCCATTTATACGAAGGTTACTCACTTGGAGACGTCACTTTTCCTGTGCGAGTGATGCGTGCATTGGGTATAAAAAGATTATTAGTGAGTAATGCTTCCGGAGCTATTAATAAAGATTATAAAAAAGGTGAAATCATGCTGATTGATGATCATATCAATCTTCAGGGAGGCTCACCTTTAGCTTTTAAAGGCGTTGAGAAAATGGGCGAAAGATTTGTAGATATGAGTGCGCCATATGACAAGGATATGAACGCTAAGCTAGAAGAGATTGCCAAAGAAAACAATATTCGACTTCATAAAGGAGTCTATGCGAGTGTCGTTGGACCTCAACTGGAAACACGTGCCGAATACAGATACTTGAGTATTATTGGTGCAGATGCTGTGGGAATGAGTACAGTTCCTGAGATTATCGTTGCTAACCATCTGGGATTACCGGTTTCGGCCTTGTCTGTATTAACCGACGAATGCGACCCGGACAATTTAAAAAAGGTTGATATTGAAGATATCATCGCACAAGCAGGTAAAGCAGAACCACAAATGATTACACTTTTTTCTGAATTAATTAAACAAATATAATCAGTTTACAGTTTACAGTCGCAGTGGGCAGAAATCTGATCACTGAAAACTGACCACTGATCACTGATAACTAAATACTGAATACTGAACACTAAAAATATGAGCTACTTAGACGCTACACACGACCTTTATAAAGAAGCAGCACTTACTCCCGATGTTGGGCTTTGCTGCACTACCAATCCTATTTGGGAGCTTCCCGGACTTAAGATCCCTAAGATTATGCAGGAAATGAATTATGGATGCGGAAGCACCGTAAATGCACGTGATCTAACCAACAATCCGAAAACCCTGTATGTTGGTGTTGGCGGCGGAATGGAATTGTTACAGTTCGCCTATTTTAATCGTCAGAAAGGCGGTGTAGTGGGTGTCGATGTGGTAGATGAAATGCTAGAAGCTTCGCGTAAAAACTTTGTACAAGCGGAGGAAATGAATGCTTGGTTTAAAAGTGAATTCGTGGATCTTAAAAAAGGAGATGCGCTTAACTTACCTGTGGAGGACAATTCGATCGATGTTGCTGCTCAAAATTGCTTATTTAATATCTTTAAAGCTGAAGATCTTAAAAAAGCCATTGAAGAAATGTACCGGGTACTCAAACCTCACGGAAGATTGGTAATGAGCGATCCTACCTGCGAACAACCAATGAATGAAACGCTTCGCAATGACGCGAGACTTCGTGCTCTCTGTCTTAGCGGAAGCTTACCAATCGCAGAATATGTTAAGGCACTTACCGATGCAGGCTTCGGAACTATAGAGATTAGAGCAAGAAAGCCATATCGTATTCTCGATCCTAAAAACTATCCTACAGACGAGTTGATTTATATTGAATCCATCGAAGTAGCGGCTATTAAAGACCCTATGCCTGAAGATGGCCCTTGTATCTTTACAGGAAAAGCAGCTATTTATTATGGAGATCAGGATTATTTTGACGACAATTTAGGTCATATTTTGCTTAAAAATCAGCCACTGGCAATTTGTGATAAAACAGCTGGAGCGCTTCAAAGTCTTGGTAGAGATGATATTTATTTCAGTGAATCTACCTTTCATTACGATGGAGGGGGTTGCTGCTAAATTGAAGTAAAGGAATGAACCAAATCTCGGATTTGATAAAACCGGAAGCATTTTTTTTCCGTAGATAAATAAACACCTAACTACATGATCTTTGCTCTCCTTTTTGTCGCTGCCTGTTTTCTTGCATTTAGCAATGGTGCAAACGACAATTTTAAAGGAGTTGCTACATTATTTGGATCAAAGACTACCAATTATAAAAAAGCAATTATTTGGGCTACCGTAACCACTTTTGCGGGCTCAGTAGCTGCAATATTCTTAGCCGGCACTTTGGTTAAGAACTTTTCAGGAAAAGGACTTGTACCAGACACTCTGATTCAAAATCCGGTCTTTGCCATTTCAATAGCTTTAGGTGCAGCATTAACAGTGCTGTTAGCAACAAAAATAGGAATGCCAATTTCTACTACTCATGGATTGGTTGGCGCGTTATTTGGCGCAGGTGTAGTAGCAATAGGAGCCGATTTCAACTTTGCTAAACTAGGAAAGACATTTCTCCTTCCGTTAATTCTGAGTCCATTAATGGCAGCAGTATTAAGTCTAATTGCCTATCTGATATTTAGAAAGCTTCGGAAAAAACTAGGGGTTTCCAAAAAAAGTTGTGTTTGTGTGACTGAAGAATCCATTTCACCTGCTTTTGTAGGTTCTGAAAACAGTTTACAATTCAAGTCCAATCTCAAAGTCTCCGCCTGTAAAAAAGGCTGTGTTCAAAGTTATAATGGGGAGCTCATGGGAATTACCTCTCAAAAAGTATTGGACACACTTCATTTTCTTAGTGCGGGAGTTGTGAGTTTTGCAAGAGGTCTTAATGATACCCCAAAAATCGTTGGCTTACTTATTATAATTAACACCATAGATATTGAATGGGGAATGATAGCCGTAGCAATAACTATGGCAGTAGGTGGTTTGCTTAACGCAAAGAAAGTAGGAATTACAATGAGTAAGAAGATCACACCAATGAATCATGGTCAAGGATTTACTGCCAATATGATAACCGGCTTATTGGTTACCACAGCCAGTATTCATGGCTTGCCGGTTTCCACTACGCATGTATCAGTAGGTTCGATTTTTGGTATTGGTACTGCAACCAAAAAGGCCGATCCTAAAATGATTTCCAAAATTCTTCTCTCTTGGGTGCTTACCCTTCCCATTGCTGCATTACTAAGTGGTATCCTTTTCAAAGTTCTAAACAGTTTTTTGTAATTTTAAGGTCTTAAGAGCGACCAGTACTTAAGATTATATATGGAAAAATATTTCGACATTTTTAAAGATTCATATTCAGGATATTGGAACTACCTGCTTAGCGAGATCACACGTTTTCACTGGGAAAATTATTTCTACGGACTCATTCTTGTTTCCTTGATTGTTTGGGGATTGGAGCTATTATTTCCATGGCGTAAGCAGCAGAAAATATTCCGAAAAGACTTCTGGCTGGATACCTTCTATATGTTTTTTAATTTTTTTCTTCTGAATCTGATAGTCCTAATTTTCCTTTCAAATACGGCTGAAGCTTTTTTCAATGACATCCTTGGTCTCGTAGATTTGCATGTCTCTAATTTCCAATTATTTGAAGTGAACAAACTGCCATTTGGCATTGGATTATTAGCCTTCTTTCTTATTTCAGATTTCGTACAGTGGAATACGCATAGACTATTGCACCGAGTTCCTTTTCTTTGGAATTTTCACAAGGTACACCATTCAGTAAAAGAAATGGGATTTGCGGCGCATCTAAGATATCATTGGATGGAACCCATTGTATATAAGTCAATACTTTATATTCCTATTGCCATTATTGGCGGCTTCAATATTGATGATGTAGCCATTGTGCATTTTTTCGCTTTAACCGTTGGACATCTAAATCATGCCAATCTGGGATGGGATTACGGTCCCTTCAAATATATCTTCAACAATCCGAAGATGCATATCTGGCATCATGCTAAAGTCTTGCCAAAACATACAAAATACGGTGTTAACTATGGCTTAACTTTAAGTATTTGGGACTATCTTTTCAAAACCAATCATGTTCCCCATAATGGGCGTGATATTGAACTAGGATTCCATGGAGACGAAAGCTTTCCGAAGAAATTTATACAGCAGGAAATTTATCCTATCAAAACCAATAATTGAGCTTGTACGTAAATATGTGTAAACCTCAATATAACATCATAATTATGAAAATTGCAATAAATACATTCGTTTTACTATCCCTCCTATATACTCTTAATAGTTGTAGTCTTACTACAGCAGCAGGAATTACCAGCGGAGGTCAACCCACCAAAGAAGTTACTGAAAATCTTACATCAACTACTGCAAATTCGGCAGTAAACCTAGATCATGGTGAATGGAATACGCTACTTAAAAAATATGTAAATAAAGAAGGTTTTGTGGATTACAAGGGATTTCAAAGTGAGCGAAAGGCTTTGGATTCATATTTAACGAAATTATCATCATTCGACCCCAATAATGAGTGGAGTACTCAAGAGCTGCTAGCCTACTACATCAACCTTTATAACGCATATACCGTTGATCTCATTCTGGACAACTACCCTACAAAAAGTATAAAAGATATTAGCGGAGCATTCACTAAAGCATTTATTCCCATTGGAAATCGGAATCTTTCCTTGGGAGGGGTAGAAAATGGGGTGCTTCGGAAGATGAACGAACCCAGAATACATTTTGCTATCAACTGCGCATCTTATTCATGTCCTAAATTATTGAATGAAGCTTTTACGGCATCAAAAATAAATGAGCAATTGGAGCGTGTGACGGTGGAATTTATTAATAGTGATAAAAATGACCTTAACCCTACAAATCCAAAATTCTCTAAGATTTTTGATTTCTACACCAAAGATTTTAAAGTAAATGGGGAGCCTGATCTAATTGGATATGTGAACCAATACGCTAAAACGAAGGTGAATTCGAATGCTCCAATAAACTTCAAGGAATACGACTGGAATTTAAACGAACAAAAATAAGTGGCGACTGTCAATCAATGTCTGCGAAGCATATAATTTGTAAGTTTACGCCATGATTTCTATCGTAATCCCCGTATTGAATGAAGCTGCGAATATTATTAAGCTTCTTGATCATCTTTCTGAAAGTGTTTCAGAGCGGGACGATATAGAAATTATTGTGGTGGATGGCGGGAGTTCTGATCAAACACCCTTATTAGTAAGTCGTTTTTCTGAAACATCCAAATTAGCGATCCAACTTTTAACTTCAGAAAAGGGAAGAGCAAAGCAATTGAATGTTGGAGCTACAAAAGCCAAAGGATCTATTCTATATTTTTTACATTCAGATTCCTTCCCTCCTCAAAACTTTGATACCTATATTAAGGATGAGGTAGAAAAAGGCAATCTGGCCGGATGCTTCAAAATGAAGTTTAATAGCAACCATTGGTGGCTGCGGCTAGCAGGATGGTTTACAAAATTTTCCTGGCGTGCCTGTCGCGGTGGAGATCAATCTCAATTTATTACTAAAGAGTTGTTCAATGAAATTGGCGGATACGATGAGTCCTTTATTATATATGAGGATAATATTTTGATTAATGAGTTGTATACCAGAAATCAATATACAGTAATCCAACATTGTTTAACCACTTCAGCGCGTTTGTATGAAGAAAAAGGTGTCTGGAACATTCAATACCACTTTCTGATTATTTATGTTAAGAAATGGCTGGGTGCAGATGCAGAGGAACTCTATGCCTATTATTGCAATCATGTTCGGACTAAAAAAATTTCCGGGCAACCAAGTCCTTCCGAAGCATTAATCAATAAGTAAGATACTGAATTGTTGAAAATTACATTTCCGAAGCCATAAGAATACAAGCTCAAACCTCACAATATCTTCATATTAGCGTTTTTTTATAAAATATTTCCCTTCGGAAACTACCATATCTAATCAAAACAATGCAATTCATAGTATTTGTCCATGCTTTTAAACGAGTAATTCTACCATTCAACAAATAATTTGTTTTTTATCGATTATTATTTACACTTTATCGTAAATATCTAATAATCTTATGTTTAGTGTAGGAAATCACTTGCATGATTATAAGATTATGCCTTACATTTGACTTGTAGGAAATTTCTTATGACAGTTGTAAAAATTCGAAACCTACCGAATTAATTATAACACTAGAAAAACAAGAAACTCCTGTAAAAACTTAATTATCAAACTTATGAAAAACCCAAATCATAAAATAGTAAGCTTACTCTTCGGAATGTTTATTTCCATATCAGTAACTGCACAAGTTGGAATAGGTACTACCAACCCTCAAGGTGCTTTAGATATTAGTAGCGCAAACGGTGGTTTAGTAGTTCCAAGAACAAATCTATTGAGCATCGCAGATATATTGACAATTGCTAATCCATTAGGTGGTGGTCCTGTGAAAGGGACTGTAGTTTACAACCTTGGATCTCTTATTACTGAAGGCTTTTACGTTTTTAACGGTCTTACATGGGAGATTTTAAAAAACTCTGACACCAATACATATTTAGGAGCAAATGATCAAACCCTTACAGGAAATAGAACCATTGATTTAAACTATTTTAATTTGGACTTTAACGTAGCTAATAATGGTACTAACGGTGTTACAATAGATACTGACATGCTTTCACTTTCCAGAGATGGAGGTAATTCTGGTGATGGCTTAATAAGCTCAAGAGGTGGAATGGCATTTAATATTGACAACAACAATAATAACACAAACGACAACGAATATTTCTCATGGGGACAAGATGGAGCATTAGATGAAGGTACAGGAGATTCTAGCTACGAGGAATATATGCGTTTAAACAACACAGGTTTAGGGATTGGTATTGAGCCACAGTATGCACTTCACGTTAAAGAAACTACCGAAAATGTGAACATCGCTAAATTTGAATCACCAGAATTTCCAATGTTTGCCGGATTTATTATTGAAGATACAGGTGGTAACAACACCTCAAGATTTGCAATTACACCAGGAAATATCGCCAATAATGGAAGTGCTGCATTAGCAGGTGTTGGCGCAAACAATGCTAATGGTAAGAACTCCGTGACATTTGATATTGAAGGTTCTACCTTTGATGTCTACACCTTTATGGAAGGGGTAATTCGCCCGGGTTTCAATAATCTTACAAGCCTTGGAACTGCAAATCACAGGTTTACGAATCTGTATTTAGTGAATAGTCCGAACACATCTTCAGATATCAGACTTAAAGAAAATATAGTTGAAACCACTTACGGACTAGAAACAGTTCTTAAAGTGACACCAGTTTCTTACGAGTTAATCGATGATGTTACAAATAAGGTGCATTTAGGATTTAAGGCTCAGCAAATTCAGGAATTAGTTCCAGAAATCGTTGAGGCTGCAGAAGGAACAGGAATGTTAAGTGTTGCTTATTCTGAAATGATACCGGTACTTACAAAAGCGATTCAGGAATTAAATGCCAAAGTAGATCGCCTTATCGAAGAAAATAATACGCTAAGAGCACAAAGTAGTGGTTTATCAAGTTCTCTAAGAGAATAATTATTGAGGAGTAATTATTTTTCGTAGTAAGCCCGTCGGATATTATTTTCGGCGGGTTTATTTATTGGAGTAAATTGTAATTTCTTAAAATTACCACCATTGAATGATAATTTATATATCTATTCAATTAAATTTCATTAATAAGATTTGTTTAACAAATTTTATGATATTTTAAACAGTGCTTTTACGATTTTGGCTGTATTTTTCAGAAAATAACTAATCTAAAAGCTATGAACATTTTTGAAGCCATCCGTGATGATCACGATATACAGAGAGATTTATGTAAAAGGATCCTTGCAACTGAAGGAAAATCGAAAGATCGCAAACAACTCTTTGAAGCCTTAAAGTCTGAACTCCATGCACATGAAGATGCAGAAGAACGTCATTTTTATTCTCCATTAATACATAATGATATGATGCAGGTGCACGCCAGACACGGTATTGCAGAACATCACGAAATTGACGAATTAATTGAAAAGGTAGAAGAAGCCGACATGGAGACTTCCGCTTGGCTGACCTATGCTAAACAACTTTGCGAAAAAGTAGAACATCACCTGGAAGAGGAAGAGCATACATTTTTTCAGTTGGCAGGGAAAGTCTTCAATGAGACTCAAAAAAAATCACTTGCAAAGGAATATCAAGCTTTGATGAAGGAAAAAAGGTAACACCTAAAGTTATTTTTGATAAAATTGTCGAATCATATTTTCGGCTGGTTTATTCTGTGGTGTAAATTGCGAATTTTCAATTCCACCAACCTTGTTATGGTCAATAAACCATTTCCATAGAAACCCTCCGGCGAACCAAGATTCAGACCAAACTTCTTCATATAACGCTTGCGTAGTATTTACCTGCGCCTCAAGATTAACAGTAGTCATGGAACGATCACTTTTCCATGGTTCCTTCCCTGCATAATCCACAGAACGATATCCATACTCTGCAAACAGAATTTGTCTTTGTTCTTTTTCTGAAAACGCTTTCAGTTCCTCTTTCCAGCGCATCCATCCAATTTTACATTCTTCCAAACTTGGTGTTTTTGATTCTGAAACCGGAAAATAAGCGTCTATTCCAACATAGTCCAAAGACTTCCAAAATGGCACCCTTTTATACTCATCCCAATTGGCGGCATAGGTTAGTTTCCCTTTGTAAACCGCACGTATATTTTTTATAAGTTGCTCCCAATATTCGGGTCGGTGCTCAATAAATTTTTCCAATTCCGTTCCAATACAGAACATATCCACTTGAGACTCTTCTGCCAGCTTCGCAAAATCCAAGATGAAAGAGGAATATGTTTTTTCTAATAGTGTCCAAGCTTCTTCATTTTCCATCTTTACATTTCCCGTATATTCTCCTTTCGATACCCAAATTTGAGGTTTCAACATGACCTTTATTTTATTATGATGCAACAAGTCAACGTATTGTTTCACACCGATAAAAGTCTCACCAAACCATTGTCTATTGGCATTGTAAGCAAGTTCGGGATGGTCGAGGCTTCGTATAAATCCAAAAGGCATCACGGCCGCATAATTCGCATTAAGATCTAACACAGGCTTAATATGATCTTGTTGCAAAGTATCTCCTGCAGCAACAAAACTTATTCCATTGATTTTATGTTGTTTTGAAATTTCCTTTGCTTCCCCCTGAGCACAGCTATAAAACAAGGGTATGCATATAAGTAGTAAAATTAAAGGATGCCTTATAATCATGAAGGTTTTTTTAGCTTCGGAAAAATACAATTTATTCCGGAAGTCAGACGTCTAGATAGTGAGAGAATAAACTTTTAAGTTTTTTCTTCGGAAAAAATAAAGAATCTTCTGAAGCTTTTTACATGGAGTAAAATTTTGAAACGAAGCGAAGTTGTGCTTCCACTGCCTGACGTTCACTACATGAGCGAACATCAGGCGGGAAGTCTGTTTGTAAATGTTTTATTTAGAATTTAAACGCCAATCGTAAGAATAGTAGGTTACCTCAGCATTTTCAGAAAGCTTCTTTTTCATATAACGGTTTAAAAAATCTACCTCTGAACTTCCATTCTGCGTAAAATCTTCTTTATACCATTTGAAGATTTCAGAGATCGACACACCACCATCTGACACTCTTATAAACGAACTATTATTTATCGCTTTTATTGTCTGCTGTTCCAGTAATTTTTCAATATTATTGGGTGTATATGCTTCTGAAATGAGTGGCGGACAACCTTTCGCACCACATACCAACACAAAGTGAAAACGTGCATCCTCAAAATTTGCTCGAAGCATCTTGTTTTCGATATCATTTAAAGTAATGCTCTTTCCTCCTAAGTTGTATGTCGTGGCATCGAAAAATCCTTTTTTATCTAAAGGAGAGGCAATTGGGTAATTGTCGATGATTCCTTTAATTACCGCGAGATTATATGCATTGATCCAAAAGGCCTGATACTCTTTTGTATTAGAAAGAGGAACTTTAGATGTCTCTGCCTGTTTGAGCAAATTATTAAGTGTTTCCGGATTCTTATAAATCCCGTTGTAATCAACCTTTCCATCAATTACATTCGATTGGAAAAAAGCGGTTCCATCCTGAAAAAAAGCATCCGAAACTTGTGCGTCGGCTTCAGAAAAACTGAAAGCGAAAAAAATTACTGTCAATAAAAGATATCGTTTCATATAAATATTAATTGTTGTCTATGTCGCAATTGTTTCCGAAGTACTTACAAAAAACATTCCCTTTATTATTCCTAAATGATAATGGTGTTGGTGTAATTCCGTAACTTGAAGTTCGACATACTACACAATCTTTTCAATTTATGGAGCACATCGTTATAATTGGCAATGGAATTGCAGGAGTTACTGCCGCCCGGCATATTCGAAAACTTTCAGACAAAAAAATCACCATTATTTCGGCAGAAGCAGATCACTTTTTCTCACGAACTGCTCTTATGTATGTATATATGGGGCATATGAGGTGGCGCGATATTGAACCTTACGAAAAAGGATTTTGGAAAAAAAACCGCCTCGAACTGAAGAAAGGCCTAGTAAAGAACGTAGATACAGCATCTAAAACACTTCAATTTTCTGAAGCTGACTCCATGAACTACGACAAACTAATCATCGCCTGTGGATCGGTAACAAACACTTTTGGGTGGGAAGGGCTCGATCTAAATGGCGTTGGAGGAATGGTTTCTAAACAAGATCTGGAAGACATAGAAAAGTTTGCGCCAAATAATAAAGAATGTCCAAATGCGGTCATTGTAGGAGGAGGACTAATTGGTGTAGAACTCGCAGAAATGCTCCGAACCCGGAATATTCATGTCACTATGTTGGTACGGGAAAATGCCTTTTGGACCAACGCCTTACCCGCTGGAGAGGCCGAAATGCTCTCCCGACATATACAATCGCACGGCGTTCACCTTAGACACGAAACTAATCTTGATAAAATTATTGGCGATGAAAATGGAAATGTAAAAGGGGTTATTCTAAAAGAAGGACAGGAAGAAATTCCTTGTAAATTCGTGGGAATTACCACCGGAGTAAAGCCTAATATTCAATTCCTAAAAGATTCGGGGATAGATACCGATCGAGGGATCTTGGTGAATAGAAAACTTGAGACAAATGTTGAAGATGTCTTTGCTATTGGAGACTGTGCTCAACAAAGGCAAACCATTGGAAACCGTGCGCCGGTTGAAGCAGTATGGTATACCGGAAGAATGATGGGAGAAGCTCTTGCTCAAACTATT
The DNA here is from genome assembly GCF_003688405.1 of Ulvibacter antarcticus. Taxonomy (GTDB): domain Bacteria; phylum Bacteroidota; class Bacteroidia; order Flavobacteriales; family Flavobacteriaceae; genus Ulvibacter; species Ulvibacter antarcticus. The sequence continues at coordinate 899,187 of NZ_REFC01000011.1, read as the reverse complement.
TGTGGAAAATCCTTCGAATACAATCCTGGGCATTGGTTTAATAGTGCCAAATTTTTCGATATTGAATATCAGACCTACGGTTGGGTTCAACCTAAAGACAGAAGAAAAGATTCTGAGGCACAGTTCCACTGGAAATGTACTAGTGACCAACGCTGTATTACAGTTTCATATCATAAAGAAACTGGTGAGTTTTTGGGTATAAATACCTTCGGAATTAGAATGAAACATGAAGTGATGGACCAATGGTTAAACGAAAAACGTTCTATCGACTTCGTAATAGAAAATCTGAAGCAGGCCAATTTTGACCCTGAGTTTTACAAAAAATATGAAAGTGAAATTCTTTCAGAATTTAAACAAAATCAACCTATAACCACATAATATGAGCGCAATCCAACGAAATATGTCTTTAACTGGCGAACCGCCTAAGTCGATCAATACATTGCAGAAGATTGCCACATTGATTGGTCTTAGTGGATTGGTGATAATTTTACTAGCAGGTTTCAATCTTGAATTCCCGAACAAACCATTGTGGTTATGGGTAGCTTTATTCGCAATTACTGCAGGTATTGTACTTTTCGCAAAAGGTGCTTATGCCAACAAACATGAGGGGATAAAAAACGACGGAATTTGGTTTAAATCCATTACCAGCCGCGGATATTTGGCATGGGTAACAGGAATCTTGCTCACAAGCTTTTACATAGTTCTATACTTTTTCCCTCAATTTCTTGGTCTCAATGAAAAAGGGGATAATACAGGTATCATTTCCTTTTTCGATCCACTAAGCAAGATGTTAAGCGGCAATCCCGCAAGTCAGTGGTTTGTGTATGGAACTTTATATACCGTTGCTATTTTTTCCTTCGGAATTAAATTTATCTGGAAATATCGAAATAATCGCTACGAAAAGATACGAACCATAAGTGTGATGTTTTTCCAAACTGCCTTTGCTTTTTTAATCCCGGAATTCATGGCTCGGATGAATAGTGATAGTTTTAACTTACCGTATTATGATCTAAAAAATATCTGGCCGCTCAACTATTACAATTTCGAACAATACAGGGTCGATTCTTTCATTTCTTCGGGAGATGTTGGTATTGGCTTGCTCATTTTTGGTGTCATTTCCATATTCGTGATCACCCCGATCCTAACCTATAAATATGGTAAAAGATGGTACTGTAGCTGGGTATGTGGTTGTGGAGGTCTTGCCGAAACCGCGGGTGATTCATTTAGACAATTAAGTGATAAAAGTGAAAGTGCTTGGAAAATTGAGCGATGGGTAATTCATAGTGTTTTGGTTTTTGTGGTTGTGATGACAACTGCGGTTATTTCAACGTATTTAGGCTATGATTCTGAAAAATACTGGTTGACAAAAGACATCTTTCTAATTGGGGTTGCGGTATTTCTTACCGTTCTTTTTGCCGGAATCTGGTTCTTCAAAAGAGAGGAACTTAAAAAAGATGCACGATATGGTGCAATTGGCTACCTGGTGATTATCCTTGCCTTAATGGGAATGCATTTTACAACAGGAAAAACACTCTTCCTTTTTGAAGCAGAAACTTTACGTCAATCTTACGGATTTCTAATTGGAGCTATTTTTAGCGGTGTTATTGGCACAGGATTTTATCCCATCTTCGGAAGCAGAGTTTGGTGCCGATTTGGTTGCCCAATGGCGGCTGTACTTGGTATGCAGCAACGCTTGTTTTCCAAGTTCAGAATTACAACAAATGGCGGGCAATGTATTTCATGTGGAAATTGCTCGACCTATTGTGAAATGGGAATAGATGTTCGTGCTTATGCACAAAAAGGTGAGAATATAGTACGTTCAAGCTGCGTTGGATGCGGAATTTGCTCGGCAGTTTGCCCAAGAGGAGTTTTAAAGCTTGAAAATGGTCCTCTGGAAGGACGAATTAAAGGAAATGACATTTTATTAGGGAACGATGTGAATTTAATGGAATATGTAAATAACTAGAAGGTAAATTTCAATTTGCATCAATTGTTAGTTGGAGCATAATTTTCGTCTAACAACAGAGAAATTTTAGTAATCATATTTTAACGATATTCGCAGCTCGATATCCCGGATACAAATTTATTAATGAAATACATCATTAAAGTCATAATTCCAGCCTACAACGAAGCAGCATCGATTGGAAAAGTAATAAACGATATCCCTGAAATCGTTGATGAAATAATTGTCATTAGTAATAATTCTACTGATGAGACCGAGAATGTAGCCAAAGCAGCGGGAGCAACGGTACTTTCCGAAGAAAAAAAAGGATATGGCCATGCCTGTTTGAAGGGAATGGATTATATCGCACAACAAAAATTACCGCCAGACATAGTAGTATTTCTAGACGGAGATTATAGCGATTATCCCGAAAAACTTACCGATATCGTAGCTCCTATAATAAACTCTGACTATGACTTTGTAATTGGTGCACGCACAAGGAAATTACGTGAGAAAGGATCAATGACATTACCACAGCTTTTTGGAAACTGGCTTGCAACATCATTAATGACATTGTTTTTTGGCTCCCGATTTACCGACTTAGGTCCCTTTCGAGCTATCAAGTACAATAAATTGATCACATTGGAAATGGAAGACAAGACCTATGGTTGGACCGTTGAGATGCAATTGAAGGCACTTAAGCGAAAATATAGATATATCGAAGTGGCTGTGCCTTACAGGAACAGAATAGGTGTTTCAAAAGTTTCAGGTACGGTAAAAGGTGCTATATTTGCAGGCGTTAAAATCCTGGGTTGGATTTTTAAATACAGCTTTAAAAAATGATATTAGAGTGGATCATAATTTGTGTTTATTCTATCGCGCTTATACTTATTTTTCTGTATTCGCTGGCGCAACTCAACCTGCTCTTTAATTACCTCAGTGCCCGAAAAAAGGCGGATGATTGTCCGAAATTCGACCTTAACGATCCAGATGAAATTCCTTATGTAACGATTCAACTCCCTGTTTATAACGAGTTGTACGTTATGGAGCGCTTACTTAATAACATTTCGGAACTTGATTATCCGAAGGATAAATTAGAAATTCAGGTTCTGGACGATTCTACCGACGAATCTTTTGCTTCAACCAAAGCTCAGATTAAAGAGTTGCAAGCAACGGGACTGGACATTCAACATATTACTCGCGAGAATCGCAATAATTTTAAAGCTGGAGCTCTAAAAGAAGGACTTAAAATCGCCAAAGGTGAGTTTATTGCAATTTTTGATGCCGACTTCCTTCCGAAGAAAAACTGGTTAAAAAACACCATTTTATACTTCAAAGATCCTGAAATAGGAGTAGTACAAACCCGATGGGGGCATTTAAACAGAGACTACTCCATCCTTACACGTGTACAGGCATTTGCCTTGGACGCACATTTTACACTCGAGCAAGTAGGCCGAAACAGCAAAGGGCATTTTATCAATTTTAATGGTACAGCCGGTGTCTGGAGAAAAAAATGCATTCTTGACGCAGGTAATTGGGAAGGTGACACTCTTACAGAAGACCTCGATCTTAGCTATCGTGCCCAATTAAAACACTGGAAGTTTAAATATCTGGAACAGGTAGAAACTCCGGCCGAATTGCCGGTGGTAATAAGTGCTGCACGATCTCAGCAATTTCGATGGAATAAAGGTGGCGCAGAAAATTTCCAAAAAATGGCTGGAAGAGTAATTAAAAATGAAGACCTCCCATTTAAAACCAAAGTACACGGCTTACTACATTTACTAAACAGCACCATGTTTCTAAATGTACTTATCGTTGGAATTTTAAGCATCCCTATGCTTTATATCAAAAATGAGTACGAACATCTTAAAGTATACTTTTATGTAATGAGTTTTTTCGTACTAAGTACAATAATATTCTTTATCTGCTACTGGTTTATGTATAAAATCATGTACGGTGGCGGCTTTAAAATGTTCCTTAAATACACTGGAATGTTCTTCACATTCTTTTCGATTGCCATGGGCTTTTCACTTCATAATTCCATCGCTGTTTTTGAAGGGCACATTGGTAAGAAAAGTGAATTTATTCGAACTCCTAAATTTAATATTGGAGCCTTAAAAGACAGCTGGAAAGACAATAAATACTTAACAAAAAACATCTCCCCCAATGTGATTTTTGAAGGTGTGTTGATGCTATATTTCGGCTTCGGAATGTACAGTGCTTTCGTAGTAGGTGATCAAGGTGGAGATTTCGGACTCTTCCCCTTTCATTTGATGCTTTTTATTGGCTTTGGTTTCGTTTTTTTTAAGAGCCTCACTTCCAAAATTTAAAAGAAATAAATTTAGTCTATATTTGCCCACTGATAGCAAAGCCCCCAAACGCTTGTAATCAATATAACGATGCCCCTCGTTTTGATACATACAAGACTACTTATGGTATGTTCTGTTTTTTTGATTTGCTCCTTACTGAGCGCTCAAAAAAATGAGACACCACTCTCAATTGCTAAAACTTCAACACATCAAATCGAACTTAGACATGATAACGATTTTTTCGTTTTCAGAGACCGCTACTATACAACTGGTAGTTTTATCACCTATAGAAATGCTTTAAAAAACAGTAGTTTTTCAAATGGAAAAGAACAACTGGAAATAGCAATTTTACAACAATACTACACTCCCAATAATATCAAATCAAATAAAGTAGAAGATTTCGATCGTCCCTATGTAGGTTACCTCGGAATAAGCACCGGATGGTCGTTTGCAGGAAACTCGGAATTCTTATTATTTAAAGTCGGAACGGGAATGATGGGTCCCATTGCCGGCGCTGAAGAATTTCAAGGTCTCTTCCATAGTTCGGGTGGTATAGATACACCCCCTTGGGCAGCGCAAATAAAAAACAGCGTCCATATAAATTTTCAAACTACCTATGCAAAAGAATGGCAATTGGCTTTAAATCCTATGAGTGTGCGAATTGCATTAAAGCCTTCGTTGGCATTTGGAACTAAGGACATCTATCTACAACCGGAAGCTGTTCTCTATTTTGGTAAAAGAAACCCTATAACTAGCAGCTCTGCATACAATCAAATCGGGGTTCTAGATCGGGAGTTTTATTTTTCGTTTGGGGCAGCTTATCGCAGGGTTTTACATAATTCATTGCTTGAAGGACATCCACGCCATGATTCTTCTGTGTTTTTGGTAGAAGCTGAAAAGGGATTAGTATTATTTAACTACGAGTTCGTATACAGAGCAGGTCGTAATACTTATAAACTAGCACAAAATTATGTGTCGAAAGAATCTGAAGCTACAAAAGCGCATATCACCTTCGGATTTATTATCGCCAGGAGTTTTTAAACTGTACTAAAATGTTACTGCAAATTCCATAGTCTTACCATCTCGCTCAACGGTCACGACCGTACTATCTCCACTTTCAAATTTCGCAAGAGCTTTCATATAGCCCATCATATCGGGGGTTTTGTTTTTTCCTAATTGCACAACAACATCACCTTTTATAAGTCCAGCTTTCTGCGCTGGTTTGTCATCACTAACACCATCAATCCGCATTCCCTTTCCAGTATAAAGATAATCCGGAACAACTCCTAATGCAACCTTAAATCGAGGAGCATCCTCGCTTTCGTTTTTCGTTTTTCTGAAAACCAATTTCCCAACTTTATCCAGATCGGAAACAATGGCAAAAATATAATCAGAAACCAGCTGCATCCCCTTATAATTAAGCTTCTCCGAATCATCCCCTGGCTTGTGATAATCGCTGTGCTGTCCGGTAAAAAAATGCAATACAGGTATATCCGACAAATAAAAAGAGGTATGATCACTTGGCCCTATTCCGGATTCATGCTCTGCTATTTTGAGACTTCCTTTGTTTGCGAATAAAACCTGTTTAAATATAGGAGACGTACCTACGCCGTGAACCGCAAGGGTATTCTCGTCGTTTAGCCGTCCTACCATATCCATGTTAAGCATATAACTAACTTTTTTTGTGTCGATCGTAGGGTTCTTTAAAAAGTAATTCGACCCTAATAGACCCATTTCTTCACCTGAAAAGGCGATAAACAAATAATTCTTGGAATTAAGATGGGCAGATCCGGTCTTACCCTTTGGAGCATCGTTATTTGAAATTAATCTCTTTACAATATCCAACATAACGGCAACACCACTGGCATTATCATCGGCTCCGTTATGAATTTCGGAACCTTCCCTAAACAAGGATCCATCGCCTCCCATGCCCAAATGATCGTAATGTGCACCAATAATAACCGTGTTTTCGGCATTATTATCAATATATCCAATAACATTGGTGCCAGTAAGCGTGCTATCAAGCCCTATTTCTGTGTACTCAGCCTGTTCGTGGGGATTCTTACTTAATCGAAATGTAAAAGTCTGAGTATATGTTCCCATATTTCCCTTAGGCTTCAGACCCAATTCCCTAAATCTTTTTTCAATATAAGAGGCTGCCATCAACTCTTCTCGCGTTCCGGTTTGTCTACCTTTTAGACTGTCATTGGCCAGAATATAGACATCATCCTTCATTCCAATTTCTTTCTTGATCTGGGTATCTTTACAGGAAGCAAGGATGAGGGCAATAAAAACTATCATTAATGAACGCATATTCCTATTTTTGTACAAAATTACATATTTATGAGAGTGATTCCCGTTATTTTAGCCATGTTACTGGTATTTTCATGTAAAAATGCTTCAGAAGAACAAAACACGACTATAAACACTTCCGAAGAGACACAACAAACTACGCAAAAAACCGCGAAAGACAGCTTGATTTATCCGGAAGAAATTCACTTCAAGTCGATTCGTCAAATCACTTTCGGTGGTGATAATGCAGAAGCTTATTGGAGTTTTGATGATAAGCAATTGGTATTTCAGTCAAATTTTAACGAATGGGGATTGGAATGTGATCAAATGTTTTTAATGAATGCTTCGGAAAACTTCGCGAATTCAAAACCACCAATGATTAGTACCGGGAAAGGACGTACAACCTGTGCTTACTTCCTTCCCGACAATAAGCATTTCGTATATGGTTCCACACATTTAACTGACGACAATTGTCCTGAAGTTCCGCTTCGGAAAAATGGAAAATATGTATGGCCAGTATACGATTCATTCGACATTTTTGTAGCAGATTTGGAAGGAAATATCACCGGTCAGCTTACCAATGAACCTGGTTATGATGCTGAAGCAACCGTTTCACCAAAAGGAGATAAAATAGTTTTTACTTCTATGCGAAGTGGTGATTTGGAGTTATATACAATGAATTTGGACGGTAGTGACGTGCAACAGATTACCGACGAACTTGGGTATGATGGCGGCGCTTTCTTCTCACCAGATGGCACTCAACTTATCTTTAGATCATCTAGACCTAAAACTCCCGAAGCTATTAAAGAATACAAAGATCTTTTGGCACAAGGGCTGGTACAACCCACAGAAATGGAACTCTATATTTGTAATGCAGATGGTAGTGAACTAAGGCAACTCACTAATCTTGGAAACGCCAATTGGAGCCCGTTTTTTCATCCTTCTGGTAAAAAAATTCTGTTCTCTAGTAACTTTGAATCCGAACGCGGATTTCCTTTTAATCTTTATCTTATTGACCTTGACGGAAAAAATCTGGAACGCATAACACATGGAGAAACCTTCGACGCCTTCCCAGTATTTTCGAGCGATGGAAAATATCTTGCTTTCTCTTCCAATCGTAATAATGGAGGCGGAAGAGATACCAACCTATTTATTGCAGAATGGCAGGACTAATAAGTTTCGCACAAGCCAAATCTCATGATCACTATGGCCACTCTTTTTGGATCTAAGCGACTTCTCATATTATTTGCAGTAATTGCTGCGTTATTATACGCGCTATTTGGTTACGATCTAGTTCGCAGTGACTTTACGAACTTAATCACAATCTATTCACTGTTATTTTTAATTAGCTACCTTCTCATAGAAAGATCAGGGAAGAATTTCGGGGTCTTAGTCATTGCAGGAATCGTTTTTCGTTTGGTTTTGCTATTTGTTCTTCCTAATTTATCGCAGGATTTTTATCGATTTCTATGGGATGGAAGATTGCTTATTGAAGGAATTAATCCTTATTCATTTACGCCTCAAATGTATATGGAAAGCTCTGTAACGGGATTTAATAGTTCAGGCTTTCTTATCTCTCAGGCAGGCGAGTTATACCAAGGCATGGGCAATCTAAATGGAAGTCATTTTAGCAACTATCCTCCTGTTAATCAGTTGTTTTTTGCCATTGCCGGATTTTTCTTCGGAAAAAGTATTATGGGTTCGGTTGTCTTACTCAAACTAATGTTGCTGCTTGCAGATCTAGGTATTTTGTACTTCGGAAAAAAACTCCTTGAAGTCTTAAATCTTCCTGTAAAAAACATATTCTGGTATTTTCTCAATCCATTTATTATCATCGAATTTTGCGGAAACCTTCATTTTGAAGGAGTGATGCTCTTCTTCGTTATCTGGTCGATTTATTTATTGCACAGAGGGAAATGGGTTTGGGCAGCAATATTGCTGGGCGTATCTGTTTCAGTGAAACTCCTTCCATTACTGTTTCTACCCTTACTATTTCACTATTTTTTAAAGAATGAGCCTTCGAAAAAGCTAGGTATTTCAAAGCTTGTACCCTTCTATATTATTACCATCGCCATAGTAATTCTCACATTTCTGCCATTTCTAACTACGCTTGCAATCGGGAGTGGCAATGGACAATCCTTATCGGTTATTTCAAACTTTTCCCAATCTATAGCTCTCTGGTTTCAGAATTTCGAATTTAATGCCAGTATCTATTATATAATAAGATGGGTTGGCTTTGAAATTGTGGGTTGGAATATCATCGGCACCGTTGGAAAAATACTTCCTATTATCACTTTACTGTTCACATTAGGACTTGCATTTTTCAGAAAAAACAACACCACTCAACAACTTATAAACGCGATGCTCTTTGCGGTATCTTTCTATTTTTTATTGTCCACCACTGTACATCCGTGGTATATCGCAACACCCTTGCTACTTTCGATTTTTACCAAGTATAAATTTCCGATAGTGTGGAGTTTTGTGGTTTTTTTAAGTTATTCGGCTTATGGAGCGAACGGATTTTCTGAAAATCTATGGTTGGTTGCCCTCGAATACACTATAATAATCCCTTTTGCCTTGTGGGAAATTTTTGATCCTCACAGGCATTCGAAAAATGAATTATCATGATTATAAGTCCTTACGATTTGAAAATAGAATTGTCCGCCGAAAAGCATTTAAATTCTATTACATAGCCGTTTGGATCTTTAATAAAATACGATTGATGCTCCCCATTTTGATCGTATAAAAAAAGAGTTTTATCAATATGAATATGCGCTTTGAGCTTTTCATACAAATTGTTCCACTCTGTTTTATCCATGATTACTCCAAAATGAAAAGATGGCAGCACGGTCTTTTCAAACATATAATTGGGATATTCAAAATTAAATTTTCCCGATTTTGTAAACGTGATCTGATGTCCAAAAAGATTGACATCCACCCAATTTTTTGCCTTACGACCAATGGTGGCTCCAATAATTTTATTGTAGAAATTTTCTGTTGCCTCAATATGCATACAAGGCAATGAAACGTGAAATTTATTTTCCATACCCAAGTGTTTAAGATGTAATTAAATTACAAAATCTTTGTCACAAAAAGGTCAATGATCTCAACGAAAATTAGAATGATAATGATCCATTCTAACGTACTGCTTTCTTTATGGTCCCAAATGTCCTTAAACAATTCGAGGTTTTCCTTAGTAATTGCAATGCTATCCTGAATATTCCGATAACGATTTTTAAGATCGAAGGTCAGTTTTAAATCATTATCCAATTTTGCCAATCGCTCATCTTGCCAGGTAAGATCGGGAGAATCGAAAATATACATATTCTCGTAGATACCGTTTTTAACGTTCATAATTCTTCCAATTAGCATTTTCAACTTCTTTTTGGAGATGTATATACGTCCTTTGTCTTCTAATGTTTTTGTATGTACACTCGCCTCTTCTAACATTAATCCGGTCACTTCGGCGTAGCGATCTAAAGCCACCGATTGAGAGGTATGTAGCATAATAAGACGTATCATTTCCTCGTCGAAACTAGGAATTGTAACGCTGTCGAAATTTACTTTTACTATCTTTTCTGAAATATTTACCGAAATATCTTCAGATAGAGAATCACTTACATTTTCTTTTCCGAAGGGAGAAATCTGTCCAATAATCTCTTCTACTTCCGAAGCTTTTACATTAAAGAAACTAACAATTCCGAATTGAAAAACGTAGAAATATTGCTCTTCATTCAATTTATAAAAAAGCTCATCACTGTCGCCAAAAAGCAACGTAGCTTTAAATTTATTCCGCACCGCCTTGATGTTAACACTTTGGGCGATATGATACGATTGAACACTGTACATAGTTTAGCAGCTATTCGATATAACTAGGCTGCAAACCGAATTAAAATTCAATTCGCAGCCTAATATTATTTCTACATATCGAGTAAATAAGCAAAAATAAGTGGTGCCACTATAGTCGCATCACTTTCTATAATAAACTTAGGAGTATGAATATCAAGTTTACCCCATGTTATTTTTTCATTAGGCACCGCTCCAGAATAACTTCCGTAACTCGTAGTTGAATCACTTATCTGACAAAAATAACTCCAGAAAGGAGTGTCTGTTCTTTCCATATCCTGATACAACATTGGCACAACACAAATCGGGAAATCCCCTGCTATACCTCCACCTATCTGAAAAAACCCTATTCCTTTCGATGAGTTTTCTGTATACCAATCTGCCAGAAAAGTCATATACTCAATACCACTTTTCATGGTAGAAGCCTTCAATTCTCCTTTAAGAACATAGCTTGCAAAGATATTTCCCATCGTACTGTCTTCCCATCCCGGGCAGATAATTGGGAGATTTTTTTCGGCTGCAGCATACATCCATGAATCTTTCAAATCGATTTCGTAATGCTGTTCTAATACACCACTTAGCAAAAGTTTGTACATATACTCATGTGGTAAATAGCGCTCCCCTTTTGCTTCGGCATCCATCCAGATTTTCACGATGTGCTCCTGAATTCTTCTAAATGCTTCTTCCTCCGGAATACAAGTGTCGGTAACCCGATTAAGGCCTTTTTCTAATAATTCCCATTCATCCTGAGGAGTAAGATCTCTATAATTTGGTACTCGCTTATAATGGGAATGTGCTACTAAATTCATGATATCCTCCTCCAGATTTGCTCCTGTACAAGAAATAATCTGCACCTTATCCTGACGTATCATTTCGGCAAATATTTTTCCCAGTTCCGCGGTACTCATTGCACCAGCTAATGACACCAACATTTTAGCACCATTGTTTAACTGTTCCTCATAACCTTTTGCAGCATCAACTAATGCAGCAGCATTAAAGTGTAAATAATATTTTTGAATAAATTCTGAAATCGCACCTTTAGTACTCATCTTCTTCGTCGTTTAATTTTGATACTCCTTTTTTGGCATCGTTAAAATTACTGTCGTATTCTTGATCCTCTTCAGTTTCAGAGAATTTATAACTCAACATTTTATAATATAGTTTGGCAGCTAAAAAATCGGAAGATTTATCGGCTTCATTTGGGCACAACTCGACAATATCGAATCCCACCACATTTCTTTCCTTAAAAACCTGTTTCAGAAATGCTAAGGTTTCATACCAAAACAAACCACCTGGTTCTGGAGTTCCCGTTGATGGCATGATTGAAGGATCTAAAGCATCAAGATCGAAAGTAATAAACACATTATCTCCCAAGGCTTCAATTACATTATCCATCCAGTACTCATCTGTCGCCATATCATGTGCAAACCAAGTCTTTTCAGGATCCATCACCCTTTTTTCAGCCACATCCATAGAACGGATTCCCACTTGAATTAAATTCGTGTTCTGACTTGCCTCATAAACGGCACAGGCGTGATTGCAGGAAGTACCTTGATACTCCTTGCGCAAATCGGCATGTGCGTCAATATGAAGCACCGTAAGGTCGTCGAAACACTCGTTAAAGGCTCTAATGGTACCAATAGATATACTATGTTCGCCACCAAAAACTGTAACGAACTTATTTTTGATAATATGTTCCTTTGTCACATTGTGAACTGCTTCAACTACTGCTTCAGGTGAAGATTTCTCAGTCACCGGATCTGCCAGGTAGATTCCTTGTAAATATACTTCACTCTCTGTTTCAATATCGTAAAGTTCCATGTTTTCCGAAGCATGTAAAAAGGCATCCGGGCCTTTATCTGCTCCTTTTTGGAAGGTACTGGTCCCATCGTAAGGAACCGGAATTAATACGATTTTTGAAGTTTCCAGGGCCGCATTTTTCTGCGGGATGCCTGCGTACGTCTTAGTGCTCATAACCTAAAATGTTTAGCAATTGCTCGCTTGTTTGTTGATTTGCAAATAATTTTGTCGTGATGTTTCCATCAGCATCTCTATCAATTAATATATGCTTTGGGGAAGGAATTAAACAGTGTTGCAAACCGCCAAATCCGCCAATAGTTTCCTGATACGCCCCGGTATTGAAAAAGCCGATATAAAGTGGTTTTTCTTTTTTAAACTTCGGAAGGTAAATTGCCGCCATATGTTGCTCACTATTATAATAATCGTCACTATCGCAGGTAAGTCCGCCTAGTAAAACACGCTCATACTCGTCGTTCCAGCGATTTACCGCCATCATTATAAAACGCTTGCTAATTGCCCATGTATCGGGCAAGGTTGTAATAAATGACGAATTGATCATATTCCATTTTTCACGGTCATTCTGTTGCTTCTGGTATAGCACTTCATAAATAGCACCTCCACTTTCGCCTACTGTAAAGCTACCAAATTCTGTAAAAATATTGGGCACTTTTACATCTGCTTCCTCGCAAGTGATATTGATCTGATTGATAATTTCATCAATCATATACTGGTAATCGTAATCGAATGCCAGCGAATTTTTTATAGGAAATCCACCGCCAATATTCAGGCTATCGAGGCTGGGGCAAATCTTTTTAAGATTGGTGTATACCTTCAAACATTTTACCAACTCATTCCAGTAATACGCAGTATCGCGGATACCTGTATTTATAAAGAAGTGAAGCATTTTTAGTTCCACGTTCTTATTTGTTTCTATCTGATTTCGATAAAAAGGTACAATGTTTTTATAACCAATTCCCAATCGTGAAGTATAAAATTCGAATTTTGGTTCCTCTTCCGAAGCGATTCGAATTCCAACCTTAAATTTTCCTTTTATCCCTTCTGAAAGCAAACCGATTTCTTCATAATTATCGATAATTGGAATGCAATTTTTATGACCATTATTGATAAGCCTTGTGATGTTTTTCACATATTGATCTCTTTTAAAACCATTGCAAATCACAAATGTTTTATCGGTAATTTTTCCTTCTAACTTTAGGTTTTCGACGATATCAATATCGAAAGCTGAAGAAGTCTCGATATGAATATCATTTTTCAATGCTTCATGAAGGACGTGTTTAAAATGTGAACTTTTGGTACAATAACAATAATTATAAGTTCCCGAATAATCATTCTTTTTAATGGCTTCTTCAAACCAATGCTTAGCTCTGTGTATATTTTCGGAGATTTTCGGCAGATATGTAAACTTTAAAGGAGCGCCATATTCAGAAACAAGTTCCATAAGGTCGATCCCGTGAAAAGTTAGGGAATTCCCGTTTAAATTGAACTCCTCCTGCGGAAAATCATAGGTTTGATTGATTAAATCAATGTATTTGGTATTCATGAGAAAAATTAAGTGAGTAATATAAAAATTAAATCCCTTTTGGGTTTCGGTTTATAAAATAACGTAAAATAAGTGTACCCCCAAAATATCAGATACGAATTGGGTTCAGCCAGTACGCCAGCCTTTGTAGAAATTCCGGACCCTCAAGTTCAGAAAAAATGGAAGTTAGCTTTAAAATTCGGTCATCCGCCTTGCAGATCGCTCTTGAACCAACCTTCCTATTGTTCAAAAGCCCGAATACAGAAACACGTTTCAATAAATTCAGCTAATAGAGAACAAATGAAGGAAAAAAAATTGAAAGGAAAATTAATTTTATGTAAATTTTTTGCTTCGGAAGCGATTTCCTTTCATTTAAATGAAGGACATTATACAATATCCATTTTCTTCAGAAGAAAAGAAGCGTTCATATTTTTACAAATCCCGTCCTTAAAACGGTAATCAAAATGAAGTTCATCGGCTATTATCTCGGCATCGAAATAGTGATTTTTCACTTGTGGTAGTGCATCACTAATTTCACATAAACTCAAATCGTGGGTAGCGATAATACCTGTGGATTGTGACTTCACCAATCGTTCCACAAACTTTCGCGAACCGATTGCTTTATCTAAGCTATTCGTACCCTTTAAGATTTCATCGAGGATAATAAAGTATTTTTCAGCCTTCCCTTTTGGGTCAATCTCGTCAATAATAAACTTGAGTCGCTTTAATTCTGAAAAGAAATAAGATTCGTCATCAGATAAGGAATCGCTGGTTCGCATACTTGTTATCAACTTGATAGGAGTATAACTGAAAGATTTTGCGCAAACCGGAAGTCCACTATTCGCCATGATGATTGAAAGCGACACCGTTCTTAAGAAGGTGCTTTTTCCCGCCATATTTGCCCCGGTAACGATGAAAAATTCTTCGTTATTGATTCGGATGTCATTATCAATTCTCTTTGCACTATCTATTAACGGATGTCCCAGATTGGTTGCAGTTATCACCGAATTATCCTCCGAAATTAAGGGAAATGTATAGCTTGGATGATTGTATGTATAATTCGCCAGAGAGTTGTATGCATCGAAAAAGGCAATCACTTCAAACCAATGTGCAACACGTTCTTCGTAGGATGTAATCCAATTTTCTATTTTATAACACAGTTGAAGATCTCTAAGCGCAAAGGCATTTGTAAAAACGCCAACCATCATATTATTTCTTTGGTCGAAAGCATCCAGCAATTTTGAAAATTCCAAAAATATGGCCGATGCGGCTTTTACATCCGATTTTATTTCTTTTTGTTTCTCAAGTAAAATCCCTGACGAAAATTTTTCGGTTTCTATAAGCTTCAGCAATTGATGATACTGTCTAAAAGTGTCTTTAGCCTTACTTGCATTCTGATAAAAAATATTAATCTTTTTTACATAGATTCCGGTGATGCCTAGACCTATAAAAAACCAGGTCGTTGTTACAGTAAGTGGTATTATCGCGAAATAATTCAGAATAAAAAGCGTAACTGATATAACTGCAAATACAGTTGGTAGAATTCGCATTAATGAAGGAACAAAGTGTTCATGATTTTTCAACCAATGCTGTATCTTTTGAGAATCAATCTCAACATTTACTTGTTTACCGGTTGCTGAAAAGTTTTGTCTCCAGCGTATTTTTTCTGAAAGCTCCTTTAATGCTACTTGTTTTTCTTGTATGGCTTCAGTCGTATTCGAAGTAATTATGTGCGCAAGAAGTTGTTTCCCCGAAGCTAATACAGTTCGATTCACATATTGAAAAAAAGAATTCCTTCCGAAGAGATCAATATCGTAGCTAAACGCGTGCTGCGAGTCTTGAAAATCATTACCAGTTTCCAATTTCGAAAGATCGCCTTGCAAAACATCAATCTCTGTTTGATTGATAACGATCAAGGTTTCCAGTTTATTCTTCTTCAGATTTAAGTCCGAATGTTTGGATACTAAAAAGATAAAGAAGGCAATGCCACCAACCACAATGGGAATTACGATGTTGGCATCGATGAAAAAATAATACACTGCAAAAATCAACGTACAGGCAACAATTAACCTAAAAACACTCGAACTAGCCAGCTTCTTTTTGATAAGAGCCAGCTCCTTTTCGAAGGATTCTTTTTCTTTATTATAAAAATTGATGGGTGCGTCCATAATTAAAGTGTCGCTTCGGCAGAAAAGTTATAGTTTAAATATAAATTCTAAAGACGTCCAAACATGTCAACATCCTGTTGAGTGAGATGTCTCCAGCGACCACGAGGAAGGTCTTTTTTGGTTAATGGCCCAATAGTAACACAATCGATATTTACTGTATCGTATCCCAAATGTTCAAAAATAGTTCGAATAACGCTGTTCCCTGTATGTTTGATCTTAAGACCAACTTCCTTTTTAGGAGCATTGGTGATGTAACTAATTTCTTCGACTTCTATTAATTTTCCATCGATTTTAAATCCGTCGGCGATTTTCTTAAGATCGGGCGCCTTTAAGTTCTTATCCAAAACTATATGAAACAGTCTAGGCATTCCTTTTTTGGTGAATTTTTGGCGAAATTGTTCGTCATTTGTGAACAACAATAAGCCTGTAGAATTGCGTCCTAATCTTCCAAAAGGCTTAATTTTATTAACAGATGCGTTCGCAATGAGATCCATAACGGTATTTCCTTTGCTATTGCTATCTGTAGTTGAAAATCCTTTAGGTTTATTAAGTAAAACATAGGTGTTAGGCTCAGGGTTTAGGCGGCGTCCATCAAATCTCACATCGTCCGTTAAGGCCACTTTGAAACCCATTTCGTTAATGATCTTTCCATTTACGGTTACTAATCCTGTTGCAATATAGGTGTCTGCTTCGCGACGAGAGCAGACTCCACTATTAGAAATATACTTATTCAGTCGTATCCCACCATCTGTATTCTTTTTAACGGGGGTAGTCTCTTTATTTACGACAGTTGTGGTTTTTTTACTGAATTTAGATGAAGGTTTTGCCTTCGGATCCTGTTGTCTTCCTGTCTGTTTTCTTGGCGCTTCTGATTTCAAAGGAGCATTCCCTCTTGCACTGCTTCTATTTCGGCTATTATTTCCTCCTCTTCCTGAAGCTTTTCCTTTTCCACTGTTATCTTGTCTGCTCATAATATTACCTACGAAGGCAGGTATTTTTTAAATTAAACTTTTGCAAAGATACGGAAAGCCTACTTGCTTTCAAGCACCAATATCTGAAATCACAAATTCCAGCACTTTGCGCTAAATTCCTATTCTCAAAATAGAATTTGGACTTATTTATTTATTCTTTCAGAGAATCAAAATTTCCGAAGGTAACCGTCGATTGTCTTTCTCTATTAACAAGTAGTTTTGTAACATCGGGTCGCGAATAATGACCTACCGGATCGAAGTTTTGACGTTCCTCAAGTACGCGGTTGAAATCTAATTCGGCATAAATGTTACCTTCTTCATTCAACACTGGTTTTACAATCCAATTACCGTCGGGACCTGCAATACAACTACCGCCATTTGCGAGCACTTTTGGAGCTTTCTCAAAGATTTTTTCAAGATGCGGCGTGGCGGAAGGGAAATCTTCCAAAGTCATTAAAGAGGATACAGAAATGACAAAACTACGCCCTTCCAAAGCGATAAATCGAGTAATATCTTTTGTATTTCGCTTACTTCCAGGCCAAACAGCAATGTGCAAATTTTCACCTTGTCCATAAAGTGCGGCACGTGGTAAAGGCATCCAATTCTCCCAGCAATTGAGTCCGCCGAGGGTAAATTGCTTTAGCGAATGCGTCCGTAACCCATTTCCATCACCAGGTGACCAGGTAAGACGTTCGTCGTAAGTAGGCTGTAATTTACGATGCACCGATTGAATTGCTCCTTCTTTATCGATATACACTAGAGAGGCGTATAAACTATGTCCTCCCCGATCCTGAGGGCGTTCAATAATTCCTAAATAAATAGATATTTTATATTTTTTAGCAAGCACACAAACGGAATCCAAGTCTCCTTTTTCAATACATACAGCGTTGCGTACATAGTGCGCGTGTAACTCTTTTTGGGATTTCTCATCCCATTGAGCTCCGTCGGTAAGTGCCAGCCAAAAGGGGTAACCTGGCAACAAACCTTCTCCAAAAACGATAAGTTCTGCCTTATTTTTACCGGCTTCAGTAATGGATTCATTTATTTTCTGAAGGGTTTCAGGTTTATTCAACCATACAGGTGAAATTTGAGCCATAGCGACCTTTAGTAGATTTTCTTTTCTCATATATTAAATGTACGAAGAAAATCGATTGGCAAATTATTCCGAAGAAAACCACCCCGCCTTCGGCACCCCTCCTTAAAAAGGAGGGGAGGTTCTAATCAATAGTTATTGTGCCTGTAAAGTCTTATATACTTGAATAATTACCCTTAAAGCAGTCTATTTAGCAACACATCAACTTCGATCAATACGATGCTAAAAACTCCCATTAAAATGATAAACTTGAGGATGTTATGGAGTACAACATAGTGTATTTTACGAGCAGATTTCCATAAAACCACTAAAAATAAAGTTAATGCGATGATACTTCCGTAGAAGTAGTAATGCATATAACCGATTTCAAACTTAAAAATCAGCAACATACTAGGAATAAGGGTTAATACACTTAAAATTGTAAGCATCCACTTAGACACATTCTCACCGTATACCACCGGAACCGTCCTATAATTTTGCGCCAAATCACCCTTTAGATTCTCCAGATCCTTCGCTAGTTCACGCATAGAGATAATAAGAAATAGGAAGGTCGCATGAACAAATATGACGATTGCGAAATTTTTATAATAAATGAAGACCGCAAAGAAAGGTACAACAGCCAGTATAGCTGCTACGATATTCCCCACAAATGGGTATTTTTTAAGCTTGTGCGAATAGAACCAGATTCCGAAGATATAAATGGAAAAGAAAACAACAGCTTTAAAAGAAACATAACTCGCGAAAATTACCGACAAGAAATTGAGCACAAAATAACCGCTCAACTTTGTCCGCTGACTTACGAGTTTATCCAACATGGTTTTACGAGGCCGGTTTATAAGATCCTTCTCACTATCGTAAAAGCTGTTTATAATGTATCCCCCAGCAATAGCACAGGCTGAAGCAAGCACCAACATCAGTAAATTTGGATCAAAAAGCACCTGCCTAAGAGGTAGCTGTGGTGCAAGAATATAGATGGAGGTTAGATATTGAGCGACAACAATAACCAGGATATTATAGCCTCTTACTACCGAAAACAAACTGAAAAACTTTAGTAGAAAGTGTTTTTGTTTTCTGCTTAACATCTTTTAAGTAACTAAGAATTTCTTTAGAAGTTGTAGACTACTTCCATTTTATAATCTTTTAATGCAAGACGTGCTTCTTCAATGTTTTCGGTAAAGCCGAGCATATAACCGCCACCTCCCGAGCCACAAAGTTTTAAATAGTAGGCGTTTGTATCGATCCCTTTTTTCCAGAGATTATGAAATTCCTGTGGAATCATAGGTTTAAAATTCTCTAAAACCACTTTGGAAAGTTGTTTAATATTACCAAAAAGTGATTTCACATTCCCTTGAAGGAAATCATCAACGCAGGCATCTGTATGTTTTACAAACTGATCTTTTAGCATATTTCTGAAACCTTCCTGTTTCATATTTTCCATAAAGATCTGCACCATAGGCGCGGTTTCGCCTGTTGTTCCGCTATCCAATAAAAAAACCGCTCCCTTTCCACTTTCTGTTTGAGAAGGAATTCCAGCCGGTTCGATATTATCTTGCGAATTTATTAGTATTGGAAGACTTAAATAACTGTTTAAAGGGTCCAATCCTGAAGATTTTCCATGGAAAAAAGATTCCATTTCTGCGAAAATGACTTTCAGTTGAAGTAATTTCTCACGGGTTAAATTTTCAAGTACTGTAATTTTATTAGCAGCATACTTGTCGTAAATAGCAGCAACCAATGCGCCACTACTACCTACACCATAACCCTGAGGAATGCTTGAATCAAAATATAAGCCGTTGGTCACATCATTCTTTAAAGCAGTAAGATCGAAAGTCACCAATTCGGGTTTTTCTTGCTGAAGCTGTTCTAAATATGTACTGAAACGTTTTAACGCATCATTAGATTTATGTGTAGCCACTGTATGATGTTCGTCAATTTTTAGAGCACCATTGTAAAAATTATAAGGAATAGATAATCCCTTCGAATCTTTTATAATACCGTACTCACCGAACAATAAAATCTTGGAATAAAATAAGGGGCCGCGCATATGCTTTGAATGTGTAAATAAAAATAGAGGTTTTTTATAAAATAGTTAAAACCTATGACAAAGATACTGCTTCTTCCCAAATTGTTATCGATAATTAACCTATATTTTGGATAAACAGCCTCTTACCATACAGATATTTAGTAATTTAGAGATACTATAATTAAACTGCCATGAAGACAAAAAATTATACGCTACCAGTCCTTTTCTTCTTTCTTTTTTCAACTGTGCTAGCTCAATCTCATACTTGGACTGGAAATGGAGGTGATATCGATTGGTTCAACAGTGCCAATTGGAATTCGGGAACTGTTCCATCATCGAATAGTATTGTGTTGATACCAAGCGGGTTCAATGTTGAAATTGTCACTAGTATAGCCACTGCCGAATCTATTGAGATGAATACTACTTCTTCCCTAACGCTCAGCAACAATTTGCTGTTTTCGGGCTTATGGAACATTAACGCCGATTGTACTGTGAATTGGACGAGTGGAACGATACAAGGCGGTGGAATTATAGAGAACAACAGCCTGTTTACTATGACTACTTTCGATTTTAAATTAATTTCTAATATCACTTTTAATAATTATGGAATGATTTCCATCGTGCAAACCAATCAAAATAAGGCTTCAAATGGAGTTGTGATCAATAACAAACCAACTGGAATCATGGAAATTGATAGTGTTGGTTCCTGGATACAGGAAAACACAGGAAATACAATAAACAACGAAGGTGTAATAAGAAAAATCCAAACTGGAACAGGATTTAGCACCTTCTATTTGATTTTTGATATTAACAATACCGGCATAATCCATGCGGAACAGGACCAGACCTTCTTGATCCTGGGAGGGAATATTACGTTAGACAATATGGAAACCGGTGTTATTTCGGGTTCGGGGATTTTCGACATAACCGCGAATTTTACAAATAACGGTTCTTATTCCCCGGGTGGTGAAAATACAATAGGAACTCTCGAAGTTGTGAATAATTTTAGTTTTGGGAATAACGCAACCATAAAAATTGACATAGCTGGCGCAAATCCCGGCGAATATGATGTCATAGAACTCACCGGATCAGATAATTTAGAAGGCGTCATTGAATTAAATTTATTGTCGGAATTATCGATTGGAGACGAACTTACAATTCTTACTACATCTAACAATAGTAGTTGCAATATGCAAAGTTTTGTAGCGACCAATTTTAATGGTAATTCTTATTCTTTTGAAGTAGACTGTAATCCAAACGCCATTGTATTAAGGGTGAATGACATTTTATTAGATATAGGAGATTTCACTTCAGAAGCGATTTCGTTTTTTGTACAACCCAATCCGGTGACGGACGAATTTCGCGTTATTTTGAATGCTTCGGAAGAATTCGCTAACTCTTCTGAATCACTGTCGCTTCGCATTTATAATATGTTGGGACAGGAAGTAAATCGTATTTCAAATGTTTCCGAAGAAAGTATCATAAAAAGAGAAAGTCTTTCGGGAGGCCTGTATTTACTACAACTCACTTCAGAAAGTAAAGTGATAGCTACCACAAAAATGCTGGTACAATAATAATATACGCCATGACACTTAACAACTACACACTACGCGCCTTTTTTCTAATTCTTATTTCATCCGTTCAGGCCCAAACCCATATTTGGACTGGTAATGGAGGTAATCAAAATTGGTTTAATGCCGCAAATTGGTCATCGAATACAGTTCCCGATTCCAGTAGTGACGTCGTGATTGGGGAAAATTTTCTGGTCGTTATGGCCGATCATTCAACGGTAGTGAACAAACTTGATCTCATAGATCAGGCAGTACTTACGCTGGCAACAGATGTTACGATCAACGATGTATTTCGAATCGAATCTAGTGGTATGTTATTATGGAATGAAGGTGGGTTTATTGGTGGAAATCTTATCGAAAATAACGGAAGCATGCTTCTAACCACCACTGAAGAAAAACATCTCACCAACACACATCTTGTTAATAAAGGTACAATAACGATCATAAATATAGGTTTTCTTCGACTAATCGATAGTCCTACGATTGACAATACTTCTACAGGATTTTTTCACTTCAATGGAGGTGGTAATTTAACTCATCAAACGGGCAATCCGGTTTTTAACAATGCTGGGTTTTTTACGAAAGTAGGAAGTACTAGTTCGGGAGGCAGTTATATTGTTTTGGAAATGAACAACGAAGGAGTTATCGACATTGGAGAGAACCAAACATTTCTTTTTCTAAGTGCTTTGGGTGAATTCAATAATTTGGAAAACGGCAAAATATCAGGTTTCGGAGTATATGACATAACTTCTCCATTTTTTACTCCAGGGACTATTTCGCCAGGAGACGGATCGATTGGAACATTGGATTTTGTAAATAACTTTAGCCTATCACCGCAAACCAAATTGAGACTCGACATTGCCGGGACTAATCCGGGTGATTACGATGTAATTTCGGTTACAGGTTTTCCGGATCTAGACGGTGATTTTTTAATCAATTTAACATATTCGCCTCAAATTGGGGACGAGTTTACGGTTATTACCGCCAACGAAATCAATTCTTGCAATTTACCTGCCCAAGTAACTAACACACTTGGAGGCGGACCACAGTATCTTTTTGACGTCATTTGTAATAATACCACGGTGGTATTAAGAGTTGTAGAAGAAGTTTTAGCTGTTTCTGAATTTGCGTCGAAAGAAATAGACTTTTATGTACAACCCAATCCGGTGACGGACGAATTTCGCGTTATTTTGAATGCTTCGGAAGGATTCGCTAACTCTTCTGAATCAATGTCGCTTCGCATTTATAATATGTTAGGACAGGAAGTAAATCGTATTTCAAATGTTTCCGAAGAAAGTAACATAAAAAGAGACAATCTTTCGGGAGGTCTGTATTTAATACAACTTACTTCGAAAGATAGAGTGATTGCAACTACAAAAATGGTGGTTCAATAGTTAAAATCGGCTTGCGCCAAAACCTAGCTGATCGTTAATAAACTCACCGTTCTTACAAAATTGAGCAAGCTCTTTTTTAATAAATTCTGAAACCGTTTTCTTTTCGATTTCAGGATATAACATATGTACATTAGCACCTGCATCTAATGTAAAACAAACCCTACTTCCCGTGCTTTTTCTGAAATTCCAAATGCGATTAATAATTTCGAGGGTATTAGGTTTCATCAAAATAAAATACGGCATGGAAGTCATCATCATGGCGTGAAGTGAAAGCGCCTCGCTCTCAACAATCTCAATAAATGCTGACAAATCGCCGTTTTCAAGAATAGGAATCAGTGCAGAAAGATTAGTATTTGCCTGTTTAAAACGTTGATCGGCAAAGGGATGGTTGTGCATAAGATCGTGCCCTACAGTACTACTTACCTGCTTCTCACCTTTATCGACTAAAAGAATTGTATCCTGATATTTCTTAAAATTATCGTGTACTTTATACGGATACTTGGTGCCAAAAAGATTAGTACTCCCTTTTATATTTGGATGCGAGCCCCACACAATTAAATCCCCTTCAATCGATCTACAAGCCGAACCTGAGCCCAATCTTGATAAAAAAGAGACTTTTTTTAAGTTATCTTTTGTCAGGCTGAGATTTTCGAAGCCTCCTCGGTCATCAAAAGACCCTTCGACAGGCACAGGGTGACAATGTCGTTCCATATCCACTAAGCACAGTGCCAACGCACTCATTCCACTGGCGGAAGATGCAATCCCACTGCTATGTGGAAAACTATTGGAAGTTTCGATCTTAAATCGATATTCTTTCAGAAATGGTAAATACACTTCTACTCTTTCGAAGAATTTTTGAATTTTAGGTTCGAAATCGATTGTTTTTTTTCCATCGAGAAAAACTTCAAAATTAAATATTCCCGTGTTGTTTACCTTCGCAAAATGAAGTGTTGTTTTAGTATTACATTGACTAAGCGTAAAACTAATGGATGCATTTTTAGGTAATTGTTCGTCATACTTTCCCCAATATTTTACCAAGGCAATATTACTGGGAGATTGCCAGCTAACACTTCCTTTTAATGGTGCGTGGGTATATTTCTTCGGAATAAATTGAGTTTCCATAAATGCCTTTGTCTTACATCAACAAAAATAAACTTCTTTTCCGTTTCTGCTTACTTTTTACTATTGTTTCGAACTCGTAATAGTTATCGAAATCTTCAAAAGAAACACTAAATAAGTATTTATCTCTTAGTGTTAGAGTGATGAGTACTTCAGAATTCTCCTTGTAAAAAGGGGCGTTTTTTCCTATTGTAGTCTGAATATATACCATATGTGAATATCTTGGACATTGCAATTAATCGATCAAGCTACCTTTATCATACTTCCCCTTCAGAAATGAAATCTTTTTGAAACGTTAATCTTCCCCACTTTTTGATATAAGAATTATTTGATGACATTTTAAATGATTCTGATGTAATAGTATAATCCTAAAACTAAATCTTTATGAAAACTAAATTTACTTTTGCTGCTCTTCTCTTCGGAATTATGGCTGCATTCGCACAGGATCCTGCCATAATATGGCAAAACACTATTGGGGGAAGTAACACAGATTTTCTACAAACTCCAAACCGGACTTCAGACGGAGGATATATCCTTGCGGGCTATTCTTTGTCTAATGCATCCGGAGATAAAACCGAAAACAGTAATGGAGGAACAGATATTTGGGTCGTTAAGATAGATGCTACGGGGAATATTATGTGGCAAAATACAATAGGTGGTAGTGGTGAAGATAATGTTGACGTGATTCAGCAAACTACAGATGGAGGCTATATTGTTTTGGGGAATTCAGATTCAAATATTTCGGGTGACAAAACTGAAAATTCCCGTGGCGGGCTAGATCTTTGGATCTTAAAATTGGATAGTACTGGAAACATTACCTGGCAACATACTTATGGGGGAGCACAACCGGAATTTCAATGCTTTGGACAGCAAACCACCGATGGTGGCTATATTATAGGCGGCTATTCGGACTCCGATATTTCCGGAGACAAGACAGACCCCACAAACGGTCAACGAGATTTTTGGATCTTGAAATTGGACAGCGTTGGTGATATCGAATGGCAAAATAGTATTGGCGGCAGTTTGGTTGATACGGTTTTAGCAACAAAACAAACTACCGACGGCGGCTATATTATTGGCGGCTTTTCAACTTCTCCTGCATCTGGTGATAAATCGGAAAACAGCTTAGGCGCACAAGACTATTGGATTGTAAAATTAAATCCAAATGGAACTATTCAATGGGAAAATACCATCGGGGGATCTGACACCGAATTATTACGAGATTTGATTCAGACAGCAGATGGCGGTTATCTTATTGGTGGCTATTCGAGGTCGAATATCTCAGGTGATAAAACCGAAAATTCTCAAGGAGATTTTGACTATTGGATTATAAAGTTGGACGGGAACGGAACTATTATCTGGCAAAACACCATTGGGGGAAGTGGAATTGATTATCCCCGCGATGTACAACAACTAGCAGATGGAACGTACTTGATTGCTGGTTGGTCGAACAGTAACATATCTGGAGATAAAACTGAGAATTCCAATGGTGGCTACGATTATTGGTTGGTTCGTTTAAACGCCTCAGGAAGCATTATAAGTCAGAACTCAATAGGTGGCTCAGCAGATGAATCTGGAACGTATATACTGCAGGATGCTAGTGGAGATTTTGTGTTGTTCTGCTCCTCAGACAGTAACATTTCTGGTGACAAGGGCGATAACAATGAAGGTCTGGATGATTATTGGATTTTTAAAACATCACCTGCAATATTAGGAATTCCAAACAATGACAGTAAGCTTACAATAGCAGTTTATCCCAATCCAACTTCAGGAAGGTTCACCATCAATTTAGGCGAAACCTATTCAGAAATAAACACAACAATTACTAACCTGCTTGGACAAGTGATTGCTTCGGAAAAATTTGAGAACACAAATAATTTGCAACTCGAAATTGAAAAAGCTACGGGAATCTACATTGTAAACGTATCCACTTCCGAAGGGCTTTCAGAAACCATAAAAATTATTAAAAACTAAACATTATGAAAAACCACATTTTAATTATTTGCTTTCTTTTTTTTGGAATAAATATCTCTGTCGCTCAAAATTTAGACTGGGCAAAAAGCATTAATAGCGGTGGTATTTTCAACTCGTTTGGGAATTTAGTTTCTTCCGCAGTGGATGACAGCGGCAATGAGTATCTCACGGGTTTTTTTAGGGACACTACCGATTTTGACCCTGGCTCTGGAGTGTTTAATTTAACTTCAAATGGTTTGGGGGATATCTATATTCTAAAATTAGATGCCAACGGCAATTTTCTCTGGGTAAAGGCAATGGGAAGTAATGAACTTGACGCTGGAGAATCAATTACTTTAGACTCAAACGGCAACATCTATACTACTGGAAGTTTTACAGGAACGGTCGATTTTGACCCAAGTGCAGCGACTTTTGAATTAACGGCTCCTGGTTCAGAACGCGACATATTTATTCAAAAATTAGATAGTGACGGAAACTTTATCTGGGCAAAACGTATGGGAAGTTCGGAAAGAGAAATTGCTTATTCTATTACTACAGATCTGGCCGATAATGTTTACACCACAGGTTCCTTTTTTGGAACGGTAGATTTTGACCCTAATGTTGGAAGTACCGAATTGACCTCCAATGGCTCCGCCGATATTTTTATTCAAAAACTAGACACCAATGGCAACTTTATATGGGCCAAAAGCATGGGATCTACTGCTTTTGTTGACTATGGCGTAGACATTAAAACGGATCAAAATGGAAATGTGTATTCTACTGGAAACTTTGCAGATACAGTAGATTTTGACCCAAATGCTGGCATTGCAAATCTTACATCTAATGGAAGTGATGACATTTATATTCAAAAACTAGATACAAATGGAATATTTATTTGGGCAAAGAGCTACGGAGGTTCCACAGGTGATTATATAGGTGCATTGGAAGTATATTTAGATAACATTTATTCAATTGGCAGCTTTCCAGGAACCATTGACTTTGACCCAAATAATGGTATTACCAATTTAACTTCTGCTGGATCCAATGATATTTTTATCCAAAAACTTAACGCTAATGGAGATTTTATTTGGGCCAGAAGAATTGGAGGTTCAGAATTTGACGAGGGGCTGGATATCGCCGCCGATTCGTCTGGAGATTTGTATTGTGCAGGGGCGTTTCCCACTACGGTTGACTTTGACCCCAATAGTGGAGTCTTTAATATGACACCCGAAGCAGATTATAATGGATTTATTCTAAAACTAGACGCGAATACAAATTTTATTTATGCATTGGCAATAGGAGGAACAGCGTATAATGCCATTAAAAATCTAAACATTTCTACTATTGGTGAAGTTTACTCATCAGGTGCTTTTGCTAACACAGGTGATTTTGACCCAGGTTCTGGGGTTACCAATCTTACTGCCATTGATCCAGGTGGGGATTTGTTTATTCAAAAATTCTCATCAACATTAAGTGCTGAAGAATATTTAAATCAATTACAAACTAAGGTATTCCCCAACCCAACTTCAGGAAGTTTCACCATCAATTTAGGGAAAAGCTATTCAGAAATAAACACAACAATTACCAATATGCTTGGACAAGTGATTGCTTCGGAAAAATTTGAGAACACAAATAATTTGCAACTCGAAATTGAAAAAGCTACGGGAATCTACATTGTAAACGTATCCACTTCCGAAGGGCTTTCAGAAACCATAAAAATTATTAAAAACTAAACATTATGAAAACAAGTAAAAAATTATATCTATCATTCATCCTTATCGCTGCAATGGCATCAACTGCGCTCTATGCCCAAAAAATTACCGGAGGGGGAGGGCATTCTCTCTTTAATTGTGATAACACCACAGTCCAAGCAGTAGGTTTAAATTTTAATGGACAATTAGGTAATGGGACTAACACAAGTACAAATATCCCTATTCAAGTGAGTAACCTAAGCGGCATTACCTCCGTTTCAAGCGGTGAAGATTATTCACTTTTTCTAAAGGATAATGGTAGCGTATGGGGTGTAGGTCATAATGGAGTGGGGCAATTGGGTAATGGAACCAATACCAATATAAACATACCTGTAGTGAGTAGTATTAGCGATATTGTCGCTATTGCAACAGGTAGAGCTCATTCCCTTTTCCTTAAGAATGATGGTACGGTTTGGGCAGTGGGAGAGAATACTTTTGGGCAACTCGGTGATGGAACCAACGCCCATAGAAATACCCCTGTACTAGTTAGTGGGCTAACTGGCATAACCGCAATTGCAGCTGGCTTTAAACATTCTCTTTTCTTTAAGGGTGACGGTACCATTTGGGCAGTAGGAAATAATGAGGATGGTCAATTGGGTGATGGAACCAATACCGATAGAAACATACCAGTACAGGTGAGTGGCATTAGTGGCATTACCGCCTTTTCCGCTGGATCGGAACATTCCCTTTTTCTTATGGGTGACGGCACCGTTTGGGCAGCAGGATATAATGGCTATGGTCAATTGGGAGACGGAACTCACATCGATAGAAACATCCCAGTGCAGATTACCAGTCTTAGCGGAATTACCTCCATTTCAGCAAATGGAGATCATTCTCTTTTCCTTAAAGATGACGGCAGCGGTTGGGCAGTGGGTAAAAATGCATCAGGACAATTGGGTGATGGAACCTATTTAGATCGTGATATTCCTATAGCCGTTAGTGGTCAAAGCGGTCTTAGTGCCATTGCAGCTGGCTTTTATCATTCACTTTTCCTAAAGAATAACAGCACTGTTTGGGCAGTGGGATCTAACGGCAATGGTCAATTGGGTGATGGGACCAACACAGAAAGAACTATACCAGTACAAGTCACATCGGTTTGTACTATTACTCTTGGTATGAACGAAATGGATCTTGAACCTGAATTTACAGTTTATCCCAATCCAACAAATGGAAATTTCACCATCAATCTTAGCAAGGAGTATACCGATGTAACAGTTCAAATTTCTAATATGCTGGGGCAAATAATTTCTTCAGAAAGATATAATTCTACAAATCAAATCGTTTCTTCTATTTCAGAGGCGAGCGGCATTTATTTCATAGAAGTGAGCACTTCTGAAGGGCTTTCAGAAACGATAAAAATTATTAAAAATTAAATATCACTAAAACCAACCATTATGAAAAAATTATTACTCAGTATGATCGCTCTTGTTTTTATATTTCAAGCTAATGCACAAGAAAAATCTGTAACAAAAAGCCTTCAAATAGGAGCAAAAGCGGGAGTCAATTTTTCAACCATCACAGGAGATAATCCGGCAATAAAAGGAAAAACTGGTTTCCATTTAGGTGGAATGGCAGAAATTCCTATTTCAGAGAAACTATCGGTACAACCAGAACTTCTCTTTTCAAGTCAGGGCGCGAATTATAAAGATATCGGTTCATTTAACTTAAACTATTTATATGTGCCTATTATGGGTAAATATTACGTTATGGATGAGTTGAGTCTGGAAGTAGGGCCACAATTTGGCTTTTTACTTTCTGCCAAAAATAAGTACGACGAAGATGATTATGATTTGAATCCAACTACAACGGGTGATGGGAACAAGGTGGGTGAAACAGAAGATGTGAAAAATGATGTAAAGTCTCTTGATGTAGGTCTAGTCTTCGGGCTAGGATACAAGCTAGATAACGGAATAAATTTTGGCGCTCGCTATAATTTGGGATTTCTAGACGGCAATAATTCTGACGATGCTTCAGAAGAATTTAAAAACTCTGTAATTCAATTCTCTGTTGGATATTTCTTTTTCTAATCTATCCGAATTAAAAAAGGTCATGAAAATCAAACGCTATTACACATGAGCAAGTAATTGTTTGCTCATCCGTTAAACCTGACCTTCCAGTGGGCGAGGCTTCAGTCGGCATACGGACGGATAGATTTGAGAACACAAACAACTTAAAATTATCGAGTAAGAAAGTACATATTTTAAAAATGTAAACACTTCAGAAGTGGTAAATTATTTTAAGTTATTTTTAAAAGCTTCCTTCAGTTCGTGCTTTGAGGAGAGGACGTTTGAAGGAGCTTTTTTTTTAAAAATCATTGCACACACTTCTTTATTTCAAAAAATGAATGCCAAATAATTACTATCTTTAAAATCTAGCAAACCTAGAATTTAATACCCAAAAATATATAAGATTGGATTTAGATATCTATAGTAGCCTAATTATAGCTGGGGTTATTCAAGGGTTGTTTTTGAGTTTGTTTATATTATTAATTAATAAGCATAAGACGCGTGCCGCTTTTTATTTAGGATTACTACTTCTTTGTCTTTCGGTATCAAATTTACAGGATTTTCTTTGGGAGGCCGCTATTATTACAAAGGATACGCATAATTTAATATACCTTCCATTCTCCTTTTTAGAACCACCATTTTTATATTTTTTCGTAGTAATATTTCTCTATCCTGAGCATAGTATTCGAGGCGTTGAAAAACTACTTTATATACCTTTTTTAATAGTCATTTTAGGCGCTTTGAGCTATAAATTAGGGATTCTATTTTTCCCCACAGACCACATTTTCAATCAATCCATGGACTCCTTTATGTTTAATGTTGATGGTTATGGTGACGTTGTAAATATAGTCATGGCACTATTAGTCATTATAGTTTCCCTAGTCGAACTTCGAAGATATGAGCAGAAACATAAGTTGTTTGACCGTGGAAGAATTAAGATGCAAATACTATGGTTTAAAATACTTTTGATCATATTATTTATTACCACCCTTTTCTGGATTTACTTTACAGCCAATTATATATTACAAACCGAAGTCTCTTACTTGATCATGTTGATGGTAACGTCGGCTCTAATCTATTTACTTGGGTATATTGGCATACACAAAATAGGAATTCATGAAGAACGGAGAAATATTCGAGCTTTTAGTTCAGCTGCAAAAGCATACTCAATAGTCGAAAAAAAAGGTAAAAATGAGCATGTTATTGCTTTAGAATCCTTTCTTGCTACTGATAAAAATTATCTAAACCCAAATATTACATTACAGTCGGTGGCGGACGAATTGAAAATTAGCAAAGGCCACTTGTCCAGAATAATTAATTCGGATTTGAATATCAGTTTTTCAGATTATATAAATTCACTTAGGGTTGAAGAGGCAAAAGAATATTTAAAAAATCCAGATTTTGAAAAATATACTATGGTCGCAATTGGTCTAGAAGCAGGGTTTAGTTCTAAATCTACCTTCAATAACACTTTTAAGAAACTAACTGGTTATACTCCTTCCCAATTCAAGTCTCTTCCAACAAATTAGTCTCAATATTTACTATATGTGAATATTTGGGACGTCATGATTTAGATACTTTTTTACATTTATCATAATTCTTATGTCAAGCAAATAAATGCTTCAGAGGTTTAAAGAAAAGAAATTAACTATCTAAACATATTATTATGACTTCAAAAATACGCATCATATGCACCGCGATTAGCATACTAATTATTAACATCAGCTTCGCACAAAACAGCTTTTCGGAAGCTTACGGAGGGGAGGTACTAATTCCAAGAAACTCAGAACCCTGTTTAACCGAAACTCAAAGAGCACATACTAAATTATTGCTTGATGCAAGTGTAGCACAGCTCGAATTAGAGGGGAGGCTTGTACCTATAAATACCGAGGGAGGACATCCCCTCTTTGATTGGCCGATGGCACAGGCAAGTGGCTTTAACTACCACAATATTTGGACATTGTCCAACTACGTCGATCATAATCCGGCCTTTCCTAATCAAATAAGCGATTATGATTGTGGTACTCGGTCTTACGATACCTCCAATGGTTATAATCATCGTGGATTCGATATTATTTCATGGCCATTCTGGTGGAAGCAAATGGATAGAAATCAGGCTATTGCTATAGCTGGCGCAGATGGACAAATAATTTACAAAGGAGATGGAAATTTCGACAGAAATTGCAGCTTTAACAATAATCCTTGGAACGCCGTGTATCTACAACATAGTGACGGAAGTCGATCCTGGTATTTACATCTAAAAAGCGGTTCTCTTACTTCCAAAGAAGTTGGAGATACAGTAAGTCGGGGTGAATTTTTAGGGGTTATTGGAAGCTCCGGTAGTTCTACCTTGCCTCACTTGCATTTTGAAGTATACGATAGTGGTAATTCACTTATTGACCCGAGTAATGGTCCTTGCAATAATATAAACAGCGACAGCTGGTGGGTGGCCCAAAAACCATATTACAACACAGGAATTAACGCAGTACTAACCCACACTTACTTCCCAAATTGGGAAACTTGTCCGAATTCAGAAATTACTAATGAAAGTGATCAATTCGATCTGGGTGTTGACGTGTATTATGGTATTTATTTGTCAGATCAAAGAGCTGGTACCAGCGTACATTTAAAAATTACGCGACCGAACAATTCAATTTTCCAGGAATGGGATTACGCTTTGGTCG
Organism: Ulvibacter antarcticus; assembly: GCF_003688405.1. Classification (GTDB taxonomy): domain Bacteria; phylum Bacteroidota; class Bacteroidia; order Flavobacteriales; family Flavobacteriaceae; genus Ulvibacter; species Ulvibacter antarcticus. The sequence goes on along the minus strand of NZ_REFC01000011.1, from coordinate 866,725 downwards.
ATGATTTAAACATAGCCTATTGGATGTGGTATTATCCAGCCGATATGGAAGGTCAATGGACATTTGAAGCGACTTATAATGGTGATACTGTAAGCCATAGTTTTAATGTTGGCGCCTTAGGGACACCCGAGTTAGCATTAAACGACACCAAAGTATATCCCAATCCTGTTCAGGATAAACTCTTTATAGATTCTGAAAGTTTTATTACGCAAGTTAGCTTTAGAGATGTTATGGGTAAGACCCTATTTCAAATGTATAATGCCTCTCAAAGTATTGATGAAATTGATGTTTCCAACCTATCAGGAGGTATCTATTTTATGACAATCACTTCCGAAGCCAATCAATCAAAAACCATTAAAATAATACATTACTAGCCAATTAATGCCTTCCTAAATCTTAACTTCCCTCCTAATAAGGAGGGATTGAGGGAGGTGTAAAACTATTCTCTTCAAATTTAAAAATATAGTCTTCTATTACCCTTATAACGTTATCAATATCATTCATTATTTGTTCATCAGAGAACCTCAACACATTTATTCCGAGTTCATTTAATCTTTTTGTTTTGCTAAGGTCTTTCTGATACACTTCAACAATTTCATGCGAATATCCATCGCACTCAATAACTAACTGCAGTTTATTACAGAAAAAATCAGCAATAAATTCATCAATAGGTTTTTGACGATGAAAATCATAGCCATACATCTGATCCCTTTTTAAAAATTTCCAAAGTTTAATCTCCGACTTTGTAGCATTATTCCTCAGTTGTCGTGCTAACTCTTTTAGTTTAGGATTATAATATATTTTCATAATAACTTATTAAAACACACCCCTCAATCCCCTCTTTCTAGAGGGGAAGTTTTCGCAATCGCCCTTAACACCAAAATCTTTCGAATATGACTACTATACTCTCATGTTTTTTAACCTCCCTCCTAACAAAGAGGGATTGAGGGAGGTGTAAAAGTGCTTTTTTTTAATTTCAAAACACACCCCTCAATCCCCTATTTTTGAAGGGAAGCTTCGGTAATCTTATTTGCTTCCTAAACCCTTTGGAAATAGCAGCTATGCTTTCATATTTATTAACTTCCCTCCTAATAAGGAGGGACAGAGGGAGGTGTAAAATTATCCTCTTTAAATTTCAAAACACACCCCTCAATCCCCTCTTTCTAGAGGGGAGGCCTCAGCAATTGCCTTTGCCACTAGAAATCCACCAGTCCATGCATTCTGAAAATTAAATCCGCCGGTGATGGCATCTATATTTAAGACTTCGCCAGCAAAGTATAGACCTTTATGGATCCTACTTTCGAAGGTTTTGAAATTTACTTCTTTAAGCTCTACACCACCTGCAGTTACAAATTCTTCTTTGAAAGTGCTTTTTCCATTCACATCAAAAATCCCGGCAACCAATTGTTTAGCCAGTTCATCAATTAATGGATGACCAATATCCGCCCATTTCTGATCTTCCCTAAAGCCGGCTGCTTTCAAAAGTGATTGCCAAAGTCGTTTGGGTAGTTCAAACTGACTATACGTATGCGGGAATTGCTTCGCATTATTGGTTTTAAGTTCCTTTAGGTTTTTTATGATTTCTTCTTCGGAAACATTCGGCAACCAATTCACCTTAATCTTAAAATGATAATCTGAAGGTGCTAAAAGTCGCGCTCCCCAAGCGGAGAGTTTCAAAATCGAAGGGCCACTCATTCCCCAATGTGTAATTAATAATGGGCCTTCACTTTCTAATAAATGTTTACCATTATTGTCGATAACAGTCACAAAAGCAGGCGTGGCAACACCTGGTAAATCAGTAATGCGATCGTCCTTGATATTGAAGGTAAACAACGACGGTACTGGAGATTCGATAGTATGACCCAGTGCTTCCAGCATTTTCCATACCTTAGGATTACTTCCTGATGCAATTACAAGTTTTCTTGAGGAGAATATTGCTTCAGAAGTAGTAAGCTCCCAACCGTGTTCCGTTTTATGAATTTCTTTTACTGAATGATTAGTTAACACTTCTATTCCCAAACGTTCTGTTTCAGAAGTAAAACAATCAATAATAGTTTGAGAAGAATCAGTTTCAGGAAACATTCTGCCGTCGTCTTCAATTTTTAAGCCAACTCCTTTTTCTTCAAACCAGCCAATCGTATCTCCCGTCATAAAGGTGTGAAAAGGACCTAAAAGTTCTTTCTCTCCTCTAGGATAGTTTTCGGTGAGTTCCTTCGGAATAAATTCGGCGTGGGTGACATTACATCTACCTCCGCCAGACACTTTAACCTTCGTGAGTACTTCTTTGCCTCTTTCCAGAATAGCAACTCTTAGTGAATTATTATTCTCTACAGCGTTGATAGCCGTAAAAAATCCGGCCGCACCTCCTCCAATAATTAATACATCATAATCCTTTTTCACGCTGCGACCTTTTTTATTTTTACGATTTAGTTAACGAACTAAAGCGACTACAATACTATCGATTATTCAACAAGTAGTTTTTTTACAAGAGTGGTTGTATCGGTGGTAAAGCGCGCGAAATAAACTCCTGAGGGTAATATAAATCTTATTTCATTGGTATTGTTAGAAATTATTTCGTTTTGTACAACCTTCCCTTGAAGATCTATTATAGTTATATTATTTAACCCAATGTTATTCGTAAAACGAATGCTATTCTTTGCCGGATTCGGATAAAAATTAAAATCTGCTAGTTGATTTGCTTCAACTCCTAAGACTCCACAACCTACCGGATCGAAAAGTACTTCGCCTAAAGTAGCATCGTCTACCTGATGATAAATCACAGATTCGGCGATGGCCAGATCATTTACAACACCTTCTACCCAACAATTATTTTTTGCTTCGATAGTGTTTGCTGTGTTATTGTAAAGCGCATAAACGATACCACCATTTCCATTTTCAGAAAAAATGTTTTCACCAGGTGAATTAGTAGTACCATCTCCCAAATTGATGGAAGCTTCTCCTATTAGGGTTATTCCCCATAAATTTCTTCTAATTTCATTACCATGAGCTATGACATCCATTCCCGGTGCGGTTGAATTTAGCGAAATCCCACTTCCACCTAAATTTGGATTACCCTGTGTATCATTATCTTCAAAAATATTATCTCTAATCAATGCAACAGCGTTGTTTCCAAGAATGGTCATCCCATATCTGTTATCTCGAATAATATTACCATCGATTTCTGTGTTAATGGATCCTCCTGTAAAATTCGCCACAGCAATTCCTCCTACCATATCCAGGTTACGATCACCAATAATTGAATTTTCAAGAATAACTAAAGGAGCATCTGTTCTTGTAGTTCCTAAGTTAATTTGTGGTCGATTCGAATTTTCTTGATTATTTCCTTCCAAATAATTATTGAAAATATAGGCTGAAACCTCCGAATTGGCAGCAGATCCTATCGCAGCAAGTTGATTAAACGTAATTGTGTTATTGGTTATTTGTGGTAACCCACGCGACAATTGTATAACAGCACTAGTTGTGGCACCTTCAACATTATTAGTGAGCGTACAATTATCAATCGAAAAATCTTCGGTCAGAACTCGTAATCCACCGCTGTATTCTATGCTTGTATTTTGAATACTAATCTGTGATAATTCTTCAAAACGAAAACCTTCAAAAGCAATTTGATCAATTCCGAAGATATTTACTGCATCGGCCGAAACTGTAAAAGCACCAAAAACAGTAATTAATAAGGCATCTTCAACTCCTAAATTAAGATCAGTGTCTATGATAACCGTATCATTTTCAGCAACGATTAGGTTTTCAAGAAGGGTAAAATCACTACCTGAAATCGTAATAGTCGTAGGACTTGCATTGGCAATATCGGTAAGTGTCCAAGTGACTCCTGTATTGGGTGTTGTGTATGTTTGAGCAACTAACGGAAACACAAAAAGAACAGAAGTAAATAAAAGAAGTAAATGTTTTTTCATAGGTATATTTTTAGATATAGTAAATACAAAAATAAGGATTACATTTTTTTGCAAAAAAGAATTAAGTAGAAGTTATATTGGTGAACGTTTTACATTGTGCCAAGGTTTCTTTGACATCATTTATCGTCGTTCTGGGGTTTATTAAGCACATGCGTAAAACTACTTGGCCGTTAAGTAGCGTGGTAACTAGTAATGCTTCTTGTGAAGCTACCACTTGTTCTGAAATATACTGATTGATTTTATCAAGTTTTTTTTCGCTATAGTTTTCACCAATTGGATTAAATCTAAAGTTTATTACTGCAAGTGTAGCAGGAGAGATTACTTCCCAATGTGGGCTTTTACGCAAGATACCTTCTACTTTTTCAGCAAGCTCAATGTTATATGATATAGCTGTTCTAAATGCCTTTAAACCAAATGTTTTGATGGACATATAAAATTTTAAAGCTCTAAATCTCCTCGTAAGTTGAATACCATGATCGTAAAAATTAATTTCAGATTCATTTCCCTCAATATCACGTAAGTATTCAGGTTTTTCGGTAAACGTACTTTTTAACCATTTACTATTTCTCACCAATAAGCAGCCCATTTCATAAGGTTGAAAAAACCACTTATGAGGATCCACGGTTAGAGAATCGGCTTTACTTATACCTTTTAAAAGGGCTTTTCCATCCTTCGCCAAAATTGCTGCACCACCATAGGCACCATCAATATGGAACCAGATATTTTCAGTCTTACAAATCTTTGCCAGACTGGATAATGGATCGACAGTTCCTGTATTCGTTGTTCCAGCTGTAGCAACTAAGCAAAATGGTTGTAAGCCTTCCAAACGATCTTTTGCAATGGCGTTTTTAAGTTTATTGATAGAAAATTTGAACTCCGCATCGGTTGGGATGATTCGAATTTGTTCTTTCTTAAACCCTAAAACACGAATTGCTTTTATATTAGATGAATGCGCTTGATCTGAAAGGTATATTACTGCTTTTGCAAAATCATCACCACATTTTATTCTACGAGCGGTAGCGATGGCTGTTAAATTAGCCATTGACCCACCACTTGTAAAAATTCCACCTCCTTTTTTTACAGGGAAACCGAAAATTTTAAGTAGCCAGTTCATAGTAACAATTTCAAGTTCGGCCGCAGCAGGCGAGGCCGCCCAACCACCAGAAAAAACGTTAAATCCCGTTGCAAGTGTATCTGCCATAGCACTGATATAGTTGCTTGGACCCGGTACAAAAGAATACGATTTAGGATGGGAAACAATGGCACTTTTTGAAATTACCTTATTCAAAACAAAATCCAAAACTTCTTGTGGGTCTGTAGGTTTTTCCGGCGCTTCTTCTAAGAAAAGATGGTCCATTTCCTCCCTCGAACCAACTACAACAGGGAACTTATCATTTTGTGTGGAAAAATGTTCAACAATAGCGTCCACAACTTTATAGCCATATTCCCTCATTTCGTCTTTCGGCAATTCTAGTGTATCGATATTTTTTCGCATAGATTATTTTCTGAAAACCGTATGCAAAACTACCCTTTTTAAGCTGAAAAATTGGCTACATTTATACTTATGACTGTTGTATTATATGTTATCAGTATTATTTTTATCATCACTCCCTTTCTGCCTGCAATAGAAAATCCACATTGGTTTTTTAGAACAGCCGATTTTGTGCGATTGCAATCGATAGTAATTGAAATTGTTTGTCTTTTGCTACTCTTTTTTATTGATGATTCACACACCATCTTTACTTTGACATTGAAAATCGGACTTATAGGAGCCGCTTTGTACCAAATAGTAAAAGTCTTTCCTTACAGTTCGTTCTACCCACGTAAAAAGCCTAAGTTCGAAAGCGATGGTATGTTATCGGTTTTAGCAGCTAATGTTTTACAAACGAATACCAGTTTCGGTAAATTCATCGAGATTATAAATGAGTTCGATCCTGATATAGTTTTGGTCATGGAAGGAAATGAAAATTGGGAATCTGGACTTTCAGAAATTGAGGCACTTTATCCGAATTCTATAAAAATTCCACTGGAAAATTATTACGGAATGTTGCTCTATTCAAAGCGGAAGCTTCAGACGACCAAAACATTATATCAAGTTGAAAAGGAAGTACCTTCAATTTTTTTCGAATATGAAATTAATGAAACTATTAAGGTTTTCTTTTCCTGTTTACATCCTGCACCGCCTAGTCCTACTGAAAATGAATCTTCCAAAGAACGGGATGCTGAATTAATGATAACCGGCAAACGAATTCGAGAATCCAACCTAGCTGCTATTGTTTGTGGTGACATGAACGATGTAGTATGGTCGCGTGTTACGAGACTCTTTAAAAAGATGACGAATATGATAGACCCAAGAATAGGAAGAGGCTTTTTTCCGACCTATCATGCTGGCTACTTTTTTATGCGATTTCCGTTAGATCATCTTTTTCATTCAAAAGATCTTTTTGTCGGTAAAATGGTTCGGACTCGTAATTTCGATAGTGATCATTTTGGCATGTATTATGAAATTCATCATAAGAAAAATGAAAATGCATCGACCTCTGGCACCATCACTTCTCAAGAAAAGGCGGACATCAAAACATTGATCAACAATGGTCACGAATAATTTTTGTTAATATCTTCAGCGTACAATTGCCTATATTTTTAAGCACCGTCTTTATTTAATTGTTAAATTTATAGTTAACAACCACTTAATCAGTTCGATATGTTTTCAAAAGCCAATATTGTCAGCACGCTAATTACCAGTATCTGGGGATTAGCCGGAGGATTTCTTTTATGGGGTCTGCTCGCCGAACCCTACTTGACACCACATATTCTAATTAGTGACATAATGAGAGATCCGCCCGATATGATACATCTCATACTAGGTTGCCTAATACAAGGATTTGCGTTTTCTACACTCTACAGTAGATGGGCCAATGGAAATTTCGGATTGGGTAGTGGTTTGAGTTTTGGTATCTGGATCACTCTTTTGCTAGGCCTGGGTGCGGGTCTTATCGATTACGCTACTTCTACAATTGTAGATATCCAGGGTACTTTAATCAATTTTATTATTTACCTTATTTTCTTCGGAATTACTGGTTTACTTGCCGGAATCATCTTTAAAAAATTAGGATGAACATTCTTAAACTAAGATTGGAAAAAGGCTTCAGTTCATAACTGAAGCCTTTAAAGACCAATAGAATTTTATACAGAAAATGTGTTCAGCAGTAAAAATTCAAGTTTGCTTTCCTAATTTCTTTCAACAAATTGCATAAAAAAAGCTCCTCGTATTTGAGAAGCTTTTCTGCTGTGCGGGCCTTTCGTCAAGCTCAAGATAAACTTGGAGACTCTCTTCGATTAGTACTAGAGCCTCTCCTGAGCATAGTCGAAGGGCTCAGGACAGGATTCTCGTCTCCCAAGTTTTTTCAAAATACTACATAAAAAAAGCTCCTCGTTTTTGAGAAGCTTTCTTATTGTGCGGGCGGGGAGACTCGAACTCCCACACCTTGCGGCACCAGATCCTAAGTCTGGCATGTCTACCAATTCCATCACGCCCGCGGTAGATAATAAAATCCTTTAAAGACCCTTGTTAAAAACTAGCTGGTCTATCTCCCGACACTTCGGGGCCATCACGCCCGCGGTAGATATTTCCTTTACTTCCCGCTCAATGCTAATCAATAGCCTTCGTAGTTTCCGTAAAGGAGTGCAAATATAAACAAGATTTATAATTTACAAACTATCTTTTAATAGAAATATAACTTTTTTGGTATCTTCGTGATTCTTCAAAAAAATGCAACTATGAAAAGCGCAAAAACATATATTGAACAGCATAAACAACGATTTATTGATGAATTGATCGAGTTGCTTAAAATTCCATCTATAAGTGCAGATTCGGCCTATAAAAAAGATGTGATTTCTACAGCCGTAGCAGTTAAAATCAGCCTGGAAAAAGCGGGTTGCGATTCGGTTGAAATTTGTGAAACTCCTGGCTACCCTATTGTTTATGGTGAAAAATTAATCGACCCAAAATTACCTACAATTCTTGTGTATGGTCATTACGACGTGCAACCACCAGATCCTATGAATCTTTGGGATAGTCCGCCGTTCGAACCTGTGATTAAAAAGACCGAAATCCACCCGGAAGGTGCAATTTTTGCCAGAGGAAGTTGCGACGACAAAGGACAAATGTATATGCATGTGAAAGCAATGGAATATATGACAGCAACAGATCAATTGCCTTGTAATGTAAAATTTATGATTGAAGGAGAAGAGGAAGTTGGAAGTAAAAGTCTTAGTTGGTTTGTAGAACGAAACCGAGAAAAGCTTGCAAATGATGTGATCTTAATTAGTGATACGGGCATGATAGCGCCAGATGTGCCATCAATTACCACCGGACTTCGTGGTTTAAGTTATGTTGAAGTGGAAGTAACAGGTCCAAAACGTGACCTACATAGTGGCTTGTATGGTGGAGCTGTGGCTAACCCAATCAACGTGCTTACAAAGATGATCGCCTCTTTACATGATGAAAATAACCATATCACCATTCCTGGTTTTTACGATGCTGTGGAAGAGTTATCTTCCGAAGAAAGAGCGAAAATGGCCGAGGCCCCTTTTAGTAAAGAAGCCTATAAAAAAGCATTAGATATCGATGATGTGTATGGAGAAGCAGGATATACCACCAACGAACGCAATTCCATTCGTCCAACGCTGGATGTAAATGGAATCTGGGGCGGTTATATCGGCGAGGGTGCCAAGACGGTAATTGCTAGTCAGGCGTTTGCAAAAATAAGCATGCGATTGGTTCCAGATCAGAATTGGGAAAAAATAACTGAGCTGTTTAAAAAACATTTCGAAAGTATTGCTCCTAAAGGAGTTCGTGTTAAGGTAAAACCGCACCACGGCGGACAAGCATACGTAACCCCAATAGATAGTTTGGGTTATAAAGCTGCCGAGAAAGCTTATGAAAAAACATTTGGAAAAACGCCAATTCCTCAAAGAAGCGGTGGGAGTATTCCTATTGTAGCTTTATTCGAAAAAGAACTGAAAAGTAAAACCATTTTAATGGGCTTCGGGCTTGATAGTGATGCTATTCACTCGCCAAACGAACATTTTGGAATTTGGAATTATCTTAAAGGAATTGAAACCATTCCACAGTTCTATCATTATTTTACTGAGATGAGTCGATAACGTATGTTTTGACATATAAAAAGTCCGATGGAGTTTATTTTCCATCGGACTTTTTATATATACTATAGCGCTAGTTAGATTTTTTTCACGTATTCCGTAATTATCACAATCTGTTGCCCATCCACTCTTCCTTCGATATACGTTTCATTCTCGTGATCTAAGGAAATTCTGCGAACTGCTGTCCCTTGTTTTGCAACCATGCTAGATCCTTTTACTTTAAGGTCTTTGATTAAAACCACATTATCTCCTGCCTGCAAAATAACTCCGTTGCTATCTCTATGCACCAGCTCATTGGTTTTATCTACACCATCTCCCTCTGCTTTTGCCCAGTCCATCATCTCTTCATCCAGATACATCATATCAAGCAAGCCTTGTGGCCAACCTTCAGATCTCATTCTCTGTAACATGCGCCAAGCCATAATCTGTACAGGAGGTTCAGTGCTCCACATACTATCGTTTAGGCAGCGCCAATGGTTTGCATCTCTCGTTTCCGGGTTTTCAATCTGACCAAAACAATTGTTACAAATTAAAATATTTGCTTCTAAATCTCCTTTTGGTGATTTTGGGACTTCATATACTTTTAGGTTTTCTTCGGAAGCACAAAACTCACATTTCGAATCACTACGTTGTTTTAATCGTCTTTCTAAACTCATAAATTCCTGCGAAAGCAAGAAACTTTAGAAGCTCTTGCCATCGACTTTTTTAATTAGTTGTAGACAAAGGTAAAAACATCCCTTAAATCCAAGCTTTAAGGATTCACTTTTTTCGTAAAAAAGTGAATTCGAGTTAAGAAAAACGTGTCAGTTCGAGTTAAATTCTGGAAGAACTTTGTATCGAGAACAGCGCTTTTCCAATCAAAATAGCCGTTCTCGATACATTTTTCCTCCATTTCATTCCAAAAAAACACTCGATCTGACACCGTTATTGTTTAAACAATAAAATTATTTATTTCTACGTTTGTAGAATTAAATAATTTGTTCTATGTTTGTAGAGTTAATTCTAATTCTGTAGAACAATATGCAACTTACAAACGCCGAAGAACAACTTATGCAAATCCTCTGGAAACAGGAACGAGCTTTTATGAAAGACCTCATCGAAGCACATGATGACCCTAAACCTGCAGCTACCACAGTAGCGACGCTTCTCAAGCGCATGCAAGACAAGGAGTTTGTTGATTATATTCAATATGGTAGATCGCGGGAATATTTCCCATTAGTGAAAAAGAAAGATTATTTTTCGAAGCATGTAAACGGACTTATAAAGAATTTTTTTAACGATAGCGCTTCGCAGTTTGCCTCTTTTTTTACTGAAGAAACCGATTTGAGTAAAGAAGAATTAAAGAAGTTACGAAGTTTAATTGATCAACAAATTAAAACCAAATAGTTATGGAATGGTACCTCTTAAAATCGGCTGTTTGTCTGGGTCTTTTTTATTTATTCTATAAAGCCCTACTTGAAAATAGCTCAATGCACACTTTCAAACGCTTCTATCTAATGGGTGGTCTCATCTTCTCATTTCTCATTCCATTAGTCACTTTTACCACTTATGTGGAAATTCCATTGATTGAAACGCCTGTTTATACTGCAACTACTTCGCATGAAATCACCCCTATTTCTTCGGAAAACACTATCAATTACATTCCTTATGCACTTTGGAGTCTGTATTTTTTAGGTGTAGGTATCTTCGGAATTCGTTTCGGTTTAAACTTGCATCACATTATAAAGAAGATTAAGAAAAATACGCGAATTGTTAAAAATGGCTTGTATCACGTCCTTCTTTCCGAAGAGGTAGCGCCACATACTTTTTTTAATAATATATTTTTCAATAGACAGCGATACGAAACTGGTGCACTTCCAAAAGAAGTATTCTGGCATGAAGAAACCCACGCCAAACAAAAACATAGTGTAGATATTATACTTATGGAATTGTTACAGATAATCTTTTGGTTTAATCCGTTGATGTATCTCTTAAAAAATGCAATAAAGCTTAACCACGAATTTCTGGCAGATCAGGCTGTGTTAAATCGCCAGGTTCCCGCAACACAATATCAACAATTAGTCTTAACATTCTCATCAAATGTTCGAACGCCATCGATGGCACATTCAATCAATTATTTATCAATTAAAAAACGATTCACAGTTATGAAAAATCAGACATCAAAAAAAACAGTGTGGTTTCGAAGCCTATTGGTACTACCTCTGGTGGTTCTTGTTTTCTATGGTTTTAGTAGTTCAAAAACTATTACAACTTTACAACCACAAACTACTCAAGTGTTTTCACAAGAAACGGCAACACCACAACAAATTATCACTTTTAATTCCATGGCCAAATATTGGAATACACGCTTTGAGGAATACCCGACAGCCCGAACCATGCCTCTTTCAGAATTAGAAAAATTAGAAGATATTTATAGAAATATGTCTCCTTTACAAAAACAAGGAGCACAACCATTTCCAGAATGTATTCCGAAGAATAACGAAGATTACACAAAAGAATATCTAAAAGGCGCAGCCAATAATGACGAAAAAACGTTTGTCTTAATGATAACTGTAAACGAGATCATGTTTAACGGAAAAGCCACTGTACTTGAGAATCTTAAAAGTGATCTAGACGCATACACGAAGAACTGGGAAGAAACAGATTATACCGATGCAAATCCTTCAATACTTATCTCCAGTAGCTCGCCGACTTTTATTCAGAAAGTGAATATAGAGTTTAAAAAATCTCATTTCTCAAAGGCTAATAGCGGAATGAGCATACAAGTACCAATACAAGTAAAGAGAAGTCTTGATAATGATGCAACTCCCGAGCAAATTGCAGAATATAACAAATTGGCTAAAAAATACAATACGATGCCACAGGATAATATGCGCATCAATGGGAAAGAATTAACCCGAATGCAGTATATATACGACTTAATGTCTGCTAAGCAACGTGAAAACGCAGTACCATTTCCAAACATTCCACCGCCTCCACCTGCTCCAGACGCACCGAAGGCACCAAAAGTTAAAAAGGGAGTCGATTATGGCGATTCCGATATTCCTCCACCACCGCCCACGCCGGATGCACCCGAAAGCCCCTTAGATCACGTAATAAGTATGGCAAAAAAAGGAGCTACTTTTTATCATGATGACAAGAAAATTACTTCAGATAAAGCAATAGAATTACTAAAAAAGAATAAAAACCTAAATATTGAAAGTAAAAATACAAACTCAGGCATTCCTACAGTAAGAATTTCTAAAACTCCAATTACAATTGAGAAAAACAGTCCATTTATAATGACTGTTGTAGACATGCCATTGTTTGGACCTCAACCTAACATCGAGGATCCTAAAATACTCCTTGACCTAATGATTAAGAACGGCGCAAAAATATTTTTCGAAGGCAAAGAGATTTCAAATGAAAAAGCTTTCAAAATATTAAACAAAGAGAAATCTATTCAGATAAAGACCGTTGATACTCCACATGATATCCCATCAGTGCTATTAGGAAGTGAGTATGGCTGCTAAATAAATGTGCAAAACATTTCATTTTTAAAATTACAAGCTCCGATTTTCGGAGCTTTTTTTTGTAACAATCTGTCACTATTTGCGTTATATAAATTCATCAATCTAAAAACAGCATTATATGTTACAACGCTTTTTCATCTTCTGCTCCGGTGCAGATACAGACATTTTAGATGAATGCTCTGCCGGGGAACAAACCAAATTCGCCGGGATAGGGGCTACTGTATTTTTCACAGCTGTGATGGCTACGATTGCTTCGGCATATGCCCTTTATACAGTATTCGATAATTATTTAACCGCTGTTTTCTTCGGTTCGATCTGGGGCTTACTTATATTTAATCTCGATCGCTTTATTGTTTCTACTATCAAAAAAAGGAATAATTTCTTCGATGAATTTTTGCAAGCCACTCCAAGAATCCTGCTCGCATTAATAATAGCAATCGTTATAGCAAAACCTTTGGAGTTAAAAATCTTTGAAAAGGAAATTAATCAAGTCCTTTTAGAGCAAAAGAATGAGCTTACACTTGCAAATAAAGACCAGCTAGCTTTGCAATACACTCCGGCAGTGACCGCTTTGGATGCCGAAATTGAAACATTAAAAAGTGAAGTGACAACTAAAGAAAATGAGGTCAATGCACTATACGAGACATACATAGCGGAGGCCGAGGGAAGAAAAGGTACCGAATTACTAGGAAAAGGACCGGTATATCAGGAAAAGAGGGATAAGCACGATGCTGCATTGGCCGATTTACAAGCTTTAAAGGAATCCAATAATGATAAAATTATAGCGATTGAAACGCAAATTGGAGCTCTTGCTACCGAATATCAAGCAAAGGTGGAAGAAACGCAGCCAGTGATAGATGGCTTCGACGGATTAATGGCTCGGGTGAATGCATTAGATAAGTTACCTTGGCTTCCTTCCTTTTTTATTTTTATGCTTTTTCTAGCCATTGAAACCTCACCAATTATAGCAAAACTACTATCTCCCAAAGGTGCATACGATTTAAAACTCGAAGAACAGGAAAGTGCCCTGAACTCATGGGTTACCCAACAAAAAGCACAGCGAGAAGTCTTGGTTACTACAGATCGAGACCTCAACAATCGAGTGTATGCTGATATAGCCGAAGAGCAGGAATTGTATGATTACAAACGTAAAAAAGCCAGGGAATTAATGCAACTACAAGCTGATGCATTTTATAAAAAACAGAAAAGCATTTTATAAACTATCTGTTACTTATAATTATTTAAAAGCACTTTCCGGATTTTGATTTGCCATGACGTGCTTGGTAAAATTGAAAAATGGTTTAAGATGATATACTGGGTAAACTTTTAGATTTATCTGCTCGCAAAAAATCAAAGAAACCATATTTTAAGTAAAAGATATAGAGCATTTTTAGGGATTCAGTGGCACTTAACTTTTGTTCTTTGGTGCTGCCGACTCCCTGAATTATTACCACTCGAAAATGTCCCTTCATATTCTTTCTTCCTACGAACGATTTCAAACGCAATAATAGTTCAATATCCATACACTGATAGGAAACAAAACTCTCTGTAAATAAAATCGGAATGATGCTACTAGTGAATACAACTGCTTCATAAGTGATGGTTCTTCTTAACCCTCCATATCGATCAAATTTCAAAGTATCTACTGTTGAAGCCATATCACATTCATCATCTATAAGCTGCAATTTTATCTTTTCATTCCTTGTTCGTGCAAAAACTATAGATACATCTTCATTCGTAATTAGAGCTTTCGTTAGGCATTTCATGCCCTTAAGACTGATTATTATATTTTCATTTATATAACCATAATAATCTACATCATCATTACGAGACAAATACCCGATACCAAATAGCAGTGATTCAGCTATAGTAGTTCCTCTTTTAACATTAATGATGTGTATGTTCAATTCGGTACTGTGTTTTGTCTCCTCCAATAAAACAACTACCGGCACATTACTTCTATCATTTACAAAACAGAAAACATACTCGTTGTTGCGAGCTAAAAAATTAATTAAAGCATCCAATTGAAAATGGTCTTTTATTTGAGAACATTGAATTACGATACCAATTTGCATAAGTCGAATTTTTAAATTTGCAATACTAAACTCCTGGATATGCAACTATATTAAATCTCAATCTGGTCACTATCCCGTATTGAAAAATTAAAAAAAAAGCTTCCCAGTTTTGAGAAGCTTTCTGATAAACAATCAAGGTGGGGATAAAAAATCTTAATTGTTCGAAATAAATATAGGCATACTCTTTCGTAAATAAATTAACTAACTATCATGTTATCTACGATGTAAAAATAGGGTCATACTAGGTCTGTTTCGCGAAAAATTCGCCGAATAACACTTTACGCAAGTTGAATGGAGAAAAGTAAAAGTTGAAGCAGAACTGCCGCAATTTTACAGCAAACCTTAACTATTAACACCGCAATACCTGAACTAACTAATTGGCATATGAGCAGAGTATCTTATAAGAGATTAAGGCGTTTCATTAACTCAGATCGGTTCGATCGACTTACCGGTACAACATTTTTACCGATTAGAACAGAGTTATTTTCTATATCTATTATTTTAGAAGTATTTATTACAAAAGACCGATGTACTTTCAGAAAAGAATTGACAGGCAACTTTTCTTCAATCTTTTTCATCGTGGAATGTATGGTGAAATTTTCATTGTCTGTTTTAATCAAAATATAATCCCCTTTCGCTTCTACAAGAATAATTTCATCAAAACGGAGTTTTACCAAACGACCATTAATATTTACAAATAGTTCATCGTCTCCCGAGTTTAATTTGCTTTGTACAGAGAGCTCATCCGACTTTATAGAATCAGAAAGCGCTTCGGCTTTCAAAACGGCTTTTGTAAATCGATCCTGCGTTATTGGTTTGACAAGATAATCCACGATGTTATCATATTCAAATGCTTTAAGAGCATAATTTGTATCGGAAGTTGTTAGAATTATTTTTGGAGATGTCTTAAGGGTTTGCAAGAAATCGAAACCATTAAAACCGGGCATGTGTATATCAAGAAATACTAGGTCAACTTCGTATTTATTCAAATATTTAATTGCATCGATAGCATTACTAAATTCTGCTTTGATCTCTAATGAGTCTAATGATTCGCAAAGCTGATTTATAATAATTCTTGATGTCTTTTCATCGTCAATAATAATGCATTCCATCGTGAGGTTATTTGTTGTGCATAAATTGAGTTAAATTTTCCAATATATCCAAAAACACTAAATGCAATGAATTATTTCCATTTCGTAAATCGTTTTCATGTTCCTTAGCAATTTCGGATCCCTTATATAAACCTAAGATACTGATTTTATTACGAAGTTTATGAACTATAATAGCCGCATCTACAAATTGTTCATTTTTAAAACAGTTTGTATAGTTTTCAATTTCTTCGAATAATTCTTTTTTAATAACAGAAAGCAGTTTACTTTCAAATACTTCATCGCCATTTGCGAGCTCTTTTACATATAAAAGGTTGGGATGTTCCTGCATTTTTTACTTTTTAATTGTAAAATGAAACGTAGTACCTACTCTCATTTCACTCTCTAACCATATTTCTCCTCCGTATAAGGTTACGATCTTTTTTACGATTGACAGTCCAATCCCTGATGAATCTGTGTCATCACTTAGAGATTGGAAAACTTCAAATATTTTATCGAAATATCTGGTTTCAATCCCAATTCCATTGTCTCGTACTGAAAAATGGTATTTGGAACCTTCATCTTCACAATCTAAGTAAATATAACCCTGTGGTTTATCGGAATAATTAATAGCATTGCTAATAAGATTCTGAAATAATTGCTGAAGTTTCGTTGGGTCTGCTTTGATAGTAGGCAGCCTATTTAGAACCTGTAAACTAATATGCTTCGGAACATACAACATGTTATCAATTTCAGTCATTAAATCATTCAAATCTACCTCTTGATTTTCCGAAGTATCCTCAGACAAACTCGAGTAACTTAGAATATCTGTTATTAATTGATCCATTTTTTCCAGCGTCGTTTCCATCAAGTCCAAATGTTCCAGACTAGCTGTATTTAATTTGTCTGTATTATCATCTCTTAACCAACTTACGAGTGCAAATAAACTCCGTAATGGAGATTTTAAATCGTGTGAAACAATATGAGCATATTCGTGGAGTTCATTATTACTCTTCTCTAGTTTGAACAAAAGCTCTTCCTTCAGAATCTCATGATTTTTTCTATCGGTAATATCTAAAATCACTCCTATTGTTCCTGTGAACACTCCCTTTTCATCTAAATTTGGTGCTGAACTTACCAACCAGGTTCGTTCTTCTCCTTTTTTATTTTGTACTTCAATTTCAAAAGACTCTGAAATTCCCTTGCGTCGATTCGCTATTTTTTGTTTTGCAAATTCCACCTGCTTCCCTAATTGAAAAATTTCCAATATACTTTTCCCTAAAACCTCATCTTCAGTATAACCAGACATGTCGAGTAGACTCTGATTCACTAATGTAATGGCATTCGAAGGGTCATATTCGATCATTCCCAAACTCATATTGGCTATAATACTTCTATATTTCTGCCTTTGCTTTTCTAAATTGATTACTAGATTTTGTTTTTGAAGTTCTAGATTTTTTGTTTTAGTGATGTCCAATATCACCCCTATTCCACCATATATTTCACCATTATTGTCATAACTTGGTGATGAGCTCACAAGCCATATCTGTTCTTCTCCTAACTTATTATTGACTTTAATCTCAAAAGATTCAGATTCCCCTTCATTAGAATTTGCTATCCTTTGTTTAGCATTAGACACCTCTTCCTTAATAGGAAAAAGATCTGGTACTTTTGTTCCAATTAACTCTTCTTTTGAGTAACCGGATATATTCAGGATCGCTTGATTTACAAATGTTATAGTTTCATTTGTATCTAACTCTATAAAACCCATATTCATGTTTTCAATGATCCGCCCGTACTTTTGCTTCTCAATATTTAACCGTTCATCCCTGTTCATTCTCGTGGTCACGTCTTTAAATGTCCAGAGATTCCCCTTAAATTCAGCATCATTATAAATAGGTATATAATTGAACTCAATATACTTTCCGTTGGCTGTTTTCACCTTTTCTCCTGTAACCAAGGTTTTGTTTTCAGCAATTTCTTTATTTCGAACCGCGAATTTTTCAGGATCCTTAAAAAAACTTTTCACCGTATCTGTCGTGCCCGATACATCTTTTCCCTTGTAGTTATAGTCCTTCGGAATATTGAAGATCTCAAATGCCTTTTTATTCCATATAACGGCCTCTCTTTTTTCATTTTCAAGAAATACACCACTATCCAGATGATTCACTAATGCATCAAGACGGCTTTCAGATTCTATTAGGCTGTTTCGCATTTCGAGTTCTTCAGAAATATCTCTTGCAATTCCATGGACTCCTATTGGTTCCCCGTCTTCATTATACATAACACCAGCATTTATACTTAAGTGCTTATAATTATTGTTCTTCGAGTGAATTCTAAATCTAAATTTCCGTTTAACCCCCTTTTCCCTGATCGTCTTCAAGCCGTTTTTAAACTTAACATGATCTTCTTTTAATACTAACTTCTCTATGTTTTTTCCCTTTTGTTTCTTATTTAATTCAAAAAGCGCATAGGCAGAAGTGTTCATTTTTTGAAAATTTCCGTCCATATCGAAAATAAAATAAGCGTCTACAACCTTATTACACAGTTCATTTAGCATTCTGTCTTTCTCCACAATCAACTCTTCTAAGTCCGAAAAAATTTCGAGCTGTTGATTCATTAATCGGTTGTATTCTAACTCATTTTCCTTCAATTGATCCTCAGCCAACTTACGCGCTTGCCGCTCAAAAACAAGTTCATTCTCTAATTGTTTTATCGTTTTTATCATAATAGATTCGATAAGATGATCGTCATATTAATTCATTGGCACTCCAGTAAGCAAGCAATGTTTCAATTTTAAACACATATTCCTTATAACTTAATGGTTTTAGCATATAACCTGCAATTCCTATCTTATAACATTCCTTGAGATCGCTGTGAGTATTCGACGTAGTTAGCATAATCACGGGAATGTGCTGTAGGAATTCATTTGTTTTTAAAATAGTCAAAAATTCAATACCATTCATTTTTGGCATGTTAAGATCGAGTAAAATTATATCCGGTAACACTTCAATACTTTTCAATAATTCTATAGCTTCTTCCCCATTCTTAGCCTCGAGCAGACGATGCGGAAGTCCTAATTTATTAATAGTCCTATTCATTTTCATGATTTCGATGATATCATCTTCCAGAAAAAGAATCGTTAATTTTTTCGACATATTTGACAGGTAAGTTAGCTATAAAGTACGTGTCTTTTTATGTAAAAGGACACCAATTATCGATTAATCCGTCATTGAGTTCGTTGAATCTACAATATCCTTCGATGAATGAATTTACCAAAAACCCATCTTTAAACACAATCATATTGCTTGTGAACAAGCTGCATAAATTTTACTAATATTGTTAGTCTAAATTGTATGCTATGGCGATTATAATTTCTTCGGAAAAAGCTTCGGAAATTGCTTTACTTTTCTTCGGAATAACTTCTGAAGCATTTACACTTCCCGGTGATACCGATGAAAACTTTAAACTAAAAACAGCTGAAGGCGACTATTATCTTCTGAAAATTTCTCCCACGGATCAAGATCTCAATATCCTTGAATTTCAGAATGAACTTCTAAAGCACCTGCAATCAAAAAAATTGGATGTTCAGCTACCATCTGTGCTTCCCAATATGGACGGCAAATATCTAAGCGATTATAATTCCGAAGATGGGACAGTTCGAAAAATAAGATTACTCAATTGGATCGATGGCCGGCTTTGGGCGAAAGTGAATCCGAAAACTGAAATGCTTAGAAATAATTTAGGCGAACAAACGGGGAAAATCACCAAGGCATTATTAGATTTTGAACATCCGGCTTCGAAGCATACATCCCAATGGAATCTGGCCGAAGTACGTTGGACTCGTGATTTTATACAACTTTTTACTGCGGAAGAACGAAAGTTAGTAGGGAGTTTTCTAGATCGTTTTGAAGATATACAAACCACATATAAAAGTCTAACAAAAAGTGTGGTGTATAACGATGCAAACGATTACAATATTCTGGTCTCCGAAGACTTAAAAAATCCGAAAGTAACAGGCATAATTGATTTTGGTGATGCAGTTTACACCCAAACCATCAACGATCTGGCGATAGTGTTAACTTACGCCATTATGGATATTCCCGATCCTTTAGCGGCTGCTTTGGATATTGTAAAAGCATATAATAAACACTATCCTTTATCGGAAAAAGAATTAGAGTGTTTGTACACTTTAGTAGGGATAAGACTTGTTATTTCAGTCACAAAATCGACTATTCGGAAAAAAGAAGTTGGAAGTTCAGACTACCATACTATAAGTGAAAAATCTGCTTGGTTACTGCTAAAAAAATGGCGCTCCATACATCCGCACTTTGCGTTGTATAGTTTTAGAGAAACTTGTGGATATTCGGCACATCCATCTTATGACCAATTTAAAGAATGGGCTTTAACTAACAAAGTATCACTTTCTAATGTATTTCCAACACTTAGTTTTAATAAGCTCACAGATATCGACATGAGTGTTGGTAGTATATTTTTAGGGAATGCTTCGGAATACAACGACCCGGCCTTATCGGAATTTAAATTGCAACGGTTACAAAGAGAAAATCCGAATTCCCTACTCGCCAATGGTTATCTTGAAACAAGACCTTTTTATTCAACCGAAGCTTTTAAAAGTGAAAGTAACAACGGTCCGCAATACCGAACTGTACATTTAGGAACTGACTTTTGGATTCCTACTGAAACCCCCATACATACACCTTTTGATGGTGTAATTGTAATATTGCATGATAACGATTTTGTAAAAGACTACGGACCCACAATTATTATCGAACATGCCTTCAACCAAGAGAAATTTTACACACTATACGGTCACTTATCGAGAGCTTCACTCTCACGTTTTAAAGTTGGGCAGCATGTAAAACAAGGTGATCTTATTGCAAATGTTGGTGCCTTTTCAGAAAATGGAAACTGGCCTTCTCATTTACACTTTCAGTTGATGATGGATTTGATGGGAAATGGAGAAAATTTTCCCGGCGTCGCGTTTCCTTCAGAGGAATCTGTATGGAAGAGCGTCTGCCCCAATCCTATGCTACTATTTTTAGAAGAACTCGTTCCCGAAAAGGCAGATCTTTCCGAAGAAAAAATGAAAATTTTCAGAAAAGAACATTTAGGTAAAGGTTTAAGCTTGTCGTATAGCAAACCAATGCATATCGTTCGAGGTGAAGGTGCGTATTTAATAGATTCTGACGGGAAAAAATATCTCGACACCGCAAATAACGTGAACCACGTTGGGCATCAACATCCTGAAGTGGTAAAAGCAGGGCAACAACAAATGGCGCTTCTTAACACAAACACTCGCTATTTACATGAAAACATCATATCGTATGCCGACGCATTATTGAAAAAACTTCCAAAAGAACTAAGTGTATTGCATTTTGTGAATTCGGGAAGTGAAGCCAATGAACTCGCATTACGTATGGCTAAAATCTGTACCGGTCAAAATGATTTTCTTGCTATCGAAGTTGGATACCACGGTAACACTAATGCCGTTATGGATGTTAGTTCGTATAAATTTGATGGTAAAGGTGGCAGTGGTCAACCTCTTTCAACCCATATTTTACCCTTACCGGATCCATTTCGAGGACGCCATCCCGGGGAAAATAGTGGTAAAGAATATGCGTCCTATGCCAAAAAACATATTGAGCATCAAAAGGCAAATGGCGAAGGAATAGCCGGATTTATTGGAGAATCCATGATAAGTTGTGGCGGGCAAATCGTCCCGCATGCAGATTATTTTAAGGAAGTTTATAAGCATGTTCGAAGTGCCGGCGGACTATGTATTGCCGATGAAGTGCAAACGGGCTTCGGACGAATGGGTAAAACTTTTTGGGCATTTGAACTCTATGACGTAATTCCTGATATCGTTACCATGGGGAAACCGGCTGGTAACGGTCATCCATTGGCAGTAGTTGCCTGCACTAGAGAAGTTGCCGAGAAATTTAATACGGGGATGGAATATTTTAACACCTTCGGAGGAAATCCGGTCTCCTGCGCCATTGGAACATCCGTGCTTGACGTTATTGAGAAGGAAAAACTACAGCAAAATGCTTTAGAAACGGGAGGCTATTTAAAGTCCGAATTACAATCGCTTCGGAAGGAGTTTCCAATTATTGGCGACGTTCGTGGAGAAGGACTTTTTCTCGGTTTCGAATTAAATGATGCTAATAAAAACCCACTTGCTGAACACGCTTCCTATTTGGCAGACAGAATGAAGGAGTTAGGAATTCTTATGAGCACAGATGGGCCAGATTATAACGTATTAAAAATTAAACCACCTATGGTTTTCAGTAAAGCAAACGCCTCGGAACTGATTTTCCGACTCAAGACGGTTTTTACAGAAGATTTTATGATGCAATACTAAAAATTAAGTCTATTTGGGCGAATTGAGTTGACGCGCGCAAATAGACTTAATATTAATTTGAATTATTTTGACAATACTCCAATCCTTCTATAAATAAAATCTCCATGAATTCCTGTAAAGTATTTAGAGACTTTTTTATTTCGCGCTGTCCTAGCAGTCTCATTAGGCCAGGCTTCTTCGGCAAGTGTTCCTTGTCTATCAAGCATCTTGTCTAGATCGGCTAAGGTGTCAACATAAAATGCTTCCATGAATTCGGTCCTGTCTGATCCCCAAGCATGAACATTTGGATAATACGCTCTAATAAATTCATTCTTTTGAATAATCTTCTCGTTACCTTCAGTTCTTAGCGCCATGAAATCTTCTCGGGAACCATCTTCAGGAAACGCAAAATGACTTTTCCGTACATAAGTTATATAATCTTCTTTAGACCCTTGAGGTAGTAATTTAGCACCGGGAATTGGAGCATAAATCTCATCTGAATGTTCATTGGAATAATAAGCTCCTTGTTTCTTGAAATATGCGTCACGAGCACTTTCATTGGGCCATGCCAATTTTTCAAGTTCTTCATTACGGGTTACGGCTTTATCGATGGCATCCCATGATGGGTAGGTTCGCACATAGATTACTTCAGAATTATCTGCAGTGAAATAGTGTAGATAGAAAGATGAACTTAGCACATGTTCGTTCTTCATGGTTACCTTGTCGAGATACTCTTTCTCTGTCGCCTTCCATTTGTCCATGTCAAAATCTTCCATTTCCATATTCCAATGCATTGTTGTGACTGCTACATAGGCCGGTATAACCGGTTTTTCCTGAGCATTAACAATTGCCGTGTTTACTAATAATAAAAAGATAATTAGTACTCCAATTGGTGTGTGTTTAGTTTTCATAAAGCATAAAGATTAGTTAGTATATTGATAATTGTTGAAAATTCAATTTTTTAACTTTTGCCTTAATAAGCTGCTACAATGAAGTAAGGACGATTGTGGGGAGATATCAATTAGGAATGAAATTGGGGATTAAATTTGGGAATCAAAACGAAAAAGCTTGGGGCATTTCGTTGGTCATTGCTGAAATTTAGATATGTTAAATATACAATATTTATTGTTTAAACATCTCTTTTATAATTATTTATAAAAAACGAAGTGGCGATAGTGTTCTAGTCGAAGTTTTCAGTTTATGAAATAGTTTTTGCATAATCGTTCCAAAATGTAGTCCATTTATTATCCCAATGTTTAAAAATCCTCACAGATAAAAGCGCATTTAGATTGTAAATTTGTCTCACCTTTGATTGTGACTTTTCTTTTTAGTCTTACTTTTAATTAATGATATGTAATTAAGGAATATTGAGACATAAATCTCAACTTTGCTATACCAGTCAGAAAACCAATACTATTATGAAAAACATATTGATACTTTTATTAGTTTTAGCAGGCACCAACATTTGTGCTCAAACCACGGAAGCTGAAGACAAAGCCTCTATCCTTTCTGTATTGAATCTACAAGAAAAAGCATGGTCTGCCAATGATCTGGAAGGCTTTATGCAAGGTTACTGGAAGAGTGATTCACTTAAATTTTATGGAAGTAGCGGCCTCACCAAAGGGTGGCAACAAACGCTCGATAACTACAAAAAAAGTTATCCAACTAAGGCACATTCAGGGATTTTAAACTTTAAAATAAACGATATTTCCAAAATCGATACCGGCTCTTATTGGGTAATGGGTGAATATTTTCTAAAACGAGAAGTTGGAGACGCGAATGGTGTTTTTATAATTATTTTCAAAAAGATCGACGGTGAATGGAAAATAGTTGCCGATATGTCCTGTTAAGTTATGGTTGCAAAAGTTAGAATAGCTAAGGTAAAAGACCTTCCAATTCTTTTAGAGTTTGAACAAGGTGTTATCGCTGCAGAACGAAGTATGGATCCAACTCTAAAAAAGGAGAAAATCAGTTATTACGATATTGGAGAATTGATAAAGGCATCTTCTTCCGAAGTGTATGTAGCTGAAATTAATGAAGAAATTGTCGCTTCAGGCTATGTAAAAATGGTTGAGGCAAAGCCTTACTTAGATCATAAATATCAAGGATACTTGGGCTTTATGTTTGTGCCAAAGGAACATCGTGGAAAAGGATTGAACAAAATGATACTTGACGCACTAATTAATTGGTGCAAGAAACGCAATGTTACTGAAATTCGTCTGGATGTTTATAATGACAATCCCCCAGCTATAAGAGCCTATGAGAAAGCGGGCTTTAAACCTCACCTTATAAACATGAGATTGTCAATCGACGATTAAGAAAGCTTATCTAGTTCTTCCTTTAGTTTTTTAGTTAATTTGCTAACAATCAAATCGTAAGAATGATCGATTAATTCTAACAATAAATCTCTGGGAATGGCTTCAATTTCAATGGTATTCCACAGTTGTTTGTTCATATGATAACCAGGACGGATAACGCCGTCGAACTCTTCTCGAAGTTCAATAGCTCTTTCTGGATCGCATTTTAGATTAACTTCTGGTGGTAGTCGTTCCAAACCTGTAATGGTAAATATCTTTCCCATCACTTTAAAAACAAGGGTTTGCTCATCGAAAGGAAATGACTCGGTCACGCCTTTTTTATTCAAACAATACGATCGGAACTCTTCAATATTCATAATTACTGTACTTTGTATCCTAAGGCGGGTTTACTGTCAAAATAAATCAGCAAATTATCGGCTCCCGGCTGTAGCGGAATACTAAATCTCAACTGATCACCTTTTCTTTCAAAATCACGTACCTCAAGAGTATCGCTTCCATACGAATAACTAACATTTTCTATAGTTTCAGAATTCACAGTAAAGAGTATCTGATCAAAATATTCGTCCCTACTAATTATTCCCATCATCGGACTTTCAATATCACCCATCTTCATCTCTTCCTTAATAATTAATGGCATGTTTGCAAAAACTTCCTTCGATACTAAACGATCTAAAAACGCATCTTCCTGCATGTCGGGATAATGTGTTTTAAAGAAAAGTTCGGGTTCTGTCTTATAGAAAAAATACGAAGGTTCTTTTAAAAATTTGTTTCTGTATTTTCCAGCGCCCCAGGTTACATCGAATAAATAGGGTTTCCCTTCCAAAACCACCACATTCCACATATGACTCTTCTTAAATGGTCTTCCAATATCATTAAAATTGGTCTTGATATCCCCTCGCACCAGATAGTTTTCTATCCCTTGAAGTTCGCATAATTTTTCAAACAGCATGGCATAACCTTCACAAACAGCAATTCCTTTTTGAAGTGTTCGTTCTATAATCTTCTCACGGGTTTTTTCTTCCTTTTCGTTTCGCTCGCGGTAGTTTTTAAAATTGAAGTTGAATTTTTTATACTCATCGGGATCGTATGCAATATTTTGAATAATCCAACTGTACATTGCTCTTACTTTTTCCTCTTCGGAAATGAAATCGCGGGTTATAAATTTTGCTAACTGTTCTGGTGCTTTAAAGGTTTCAGGATATAATAAAATAGACGCATCTACGCGTTCATAGTCCTGAGCCATCAACGCCGATGTTGTAGCAAAAAATACCGTCAAAAAGAGATTTAAATAATATTTCATTTTGTTTCTGAAGGTAAATTAATCATGCCTTTATCCAGCGTTAAAGCAGAAAAATCGAGTTTCCAATTTATAGTTTCAACCAAGGTTTCCATAAGTTGAATACTATCCATAGCCTGTTTGGATGCTTCCTCAAATAAGCCACTTTCGGGTACTTTATCGAGGATATGTTGTTTAGCTTCGGAAGTAATTTCGGTAAGATCGGCGCTTGTAAACGGATTTGCCCATCCTTCTTTCTTATCGTAATATTTAAAATCTGTATCGACCGAAAGCAATTCAGGCTGCGGAAAATTAGTTAAGATTATCGTTCTTTTTTTGGGATCAGACTCCATTTGAATCTTATTTAGATCGAAACCCACGTGCGCTTTAGCTTCGATCAATAATATAGCTTTTTTCTTGCCAAGTATCGCCTGAATCCACTTCTCACGAACATTTTCGTAATAATAAATTTCAGAAAAACTCCCTTCGACCGTGATAAGCTTGCAAACACTTCTCATCTTTTCCATCAAAATAACCGATTGTTGATGCGTTCGTCCTTTTCGCCGACTTTTGCTAAATCTTAAGAAAACAAAATACGCCGTGATCGCACCTACCGCCAATCCTATAAAGAGTAATTCCATATTAGTCCTTTCCTATCCTTCCTAAATGTGTGTTTTTAAAATCATCCTCATATTTCAAACCATAACCAAATACTCGGTCCATGGCTGCATGGGAAAATAAAATAATTCCTACTAATGTATAAAAATCACCCCAATAGAGCATACCCATCATTAATATAGCTAGCGCAATTCCTTTATGATGAAACAGATTATAGGTCATCGCACCAATCTTTGGGTTCATTAAATAACCCAACATTCCTACATCCGGAAGCAATAGTAATGCCGGAAACACCCACCATTCGTATGCTAGTTGGGAAAACAAAAATATTCCGAAGAAAAACTGGGCAAGTTCCTCCAATTTGAGCGTGGTTTTCATAAAGAAGAAATAAATTTATACAAGATGGGCTTACTGGGAGTAGCATCGTTATTAAAAGAGGCAATTTGAAGGTTTAACATATAAGAGTCATCCTTCACTGAGTTTGGAACGTAGATAAATTCTGTAATGGTGGCATCCATTCTTGGCGCCTTCGGATAATTCCAAAATGCCCTGTGAGCAAGTAGCTTACCGTCATCTTTTTCTTTGTCTACCGATGGAAGATCTATTAGCAGATGCTTTACACCGATTTCACGTATAAAAGTTGCAGCCTCATGATGAAGATACGGCCAATTAGTATTAGAATATTTTCTGCTTTTTTTTGTTGTATCGTTTGGAAGTGTTCGTATAATCAATGCTTCCGGGCGATTATCTCCCAATGCCGATTCAATTTTAAGTTTCGAAATTAATTGATCTTCCCCTATAGTTTCAGGTAAAACTGTAATTAATTCTGCAGTAAAAAAAAACTCTTTTAGCTGTTCATTTATTGAAATAAACTTACTTGTAATATGTCCAACACATTCGGTATGTGTTCCATGAGCGTGTGGATTAAAATAAATATTATTAAAATTAACAGATGCACCTTCACTTACTTTTCCCGTCCAATCGTCCATTTTTACCGGCTCTATTTTCGGAAGGTCAAGATACCAGGCGAGGGGATTATGCTCTGAAGCTTCCAAAGGAATTGAAATATCAATAGGTTTGGATACATCGACTGTTTGACGTGTTTTATCCACCTTAAAAGTAGCGAGCATGGTGCGTTTTTTAGAGATATCAAGATACAACAATCTGAAATACTTACATAGAAATGAAATGTAAAACCCTTTTTAGATATAGAATTTAAGGCAGGACTTCTAAATCATATGTAAATAGACAGACTATATTGGGTTGGATTGCCCAAGGCTCTATTACCAATACCTCAAGTGAATGGGCTAATCAATAAAAAAGAGGTCACTCGCAACGCCATCACTAAGAAACTTTCCTTTGGCGGTGATTTTTAAAATATCTCCATCGAATTTTAAAATTCCGTTGTTAATGTGATTTTTTGACTGATTATCAATGTGTTTTCTGTATTCAGAACCAAACTCAGTTTCGACGCGTTTCATTGAAATTCCCCATTTGGTTCTTAAACCGGTCATTACATATTCATTAAAACGATCGTTTATGGAGAGCAATTCTTTTGTTAAAGGCAATTCACCTTCTCTTATTTTTTTGATATAAATGGTATTATTGCTCACATTCCAACTTCGTTCTTTTCCGTTGTAACCATGAGCTGATGGTCCTATTCCCAAATAAGGTTTCCCTTGCCAATAAGCAGTGTTATTTTTTGAATAAAACCCATCTTTTCCAAAATTCGAAAATTCGTAGTTATCGTACCCGGCTTTTGAGGTCTCAGCAATTAATAGTTTGTGGTGATCGGCTGCTACTCCATCTTCAACTTCAGGCACGATTCCCTTTTTAATAAATGTCTCGAGAGCTGTTTTTGGTTCGACCGTTAGGGCATAACAGGACAGATGTGGTACGTTAAGAGAAATAGCAATTTCAAGATTTTTAAGCCATCGCTCATTAGTCATTCCAGGAATGCCATAAATAAGATCGATACTTATGTTTTCAAAAAAAAGCTGTGCCATTTCAATACTGGCGAATGCTTCTTTTTCATTGTGAGCACGATTCATTAATTGCAGATCCTCCTCAAAAAATGATTGCACACCAATACTCAAGCGATTAATACCCGCAGATTTAAACGTTTTTAGTTTTTCTTCGGAAAGATCATCTGGATTTGCTTCCAGGGTGATTTCAGGATTTTTCGAAACTTTGTAATGTTTATAAATGGTTTCAAAAATAGCCGCTAACTCTTCCGAAGCTAATAAACTAGGCGTTCCGCCTCCAAAATAAATTGTTTCCACCTCTTCTTGTAACTCAGCTTTCCGAAGCTCTAATTCAACACAAAGCGCTTCGACCAAAGAACCTTTCTTTTTTAATGAAGTTGAAAAATGGAAATCACAGTAATGACAGGCTTGTTTGCAAAAAGGGATATGAATATAAATTCCGGACATCGTGATTGGTGATTGGTGATTGGTGATAAGTGATTGGTGATTGGTGATTGGTGATTGGTGATTGGTGATTGGTGGTTGGTGGTTGGAAAATAAAATTTATGGTCTTAATAAAAAATTATACGCCTCATGTTCTAGTTATTTTTTAACACGTTTCTCGTTCTGTTTTACAAATGCCGCCCAACCTGTATAACTTTTACCGGTATCGATTTTATTGCCATTATAGAAATGACAAACGGCTGCTGCGAGACCATCGGTGCTATCCAGATTTTTAGGCAATTCCTTTAATCCCAACAAACTCTGAAGCATTTTCGCCACCTGTTCTTTAGACGCATTACCATTCCCTGTAATAGCCATTTTTATTTTCTTCGGAGAATATTCGGTAATTGGTACTTCGCGTGAAAGTCCGGCAGCCATTGCCACCCCTTGAGCTCTTCCCAGCTTTAACATAGATTGTACATTTTTTCCGAAGAAAGGAGCTTCGATCGCAATCTCATCTGGATGAAAGGTGTCAATTAGTTCTATCGTGCGTTCAAAAATATGTTTTAGACGCACATAATGATCATCGTATTTGGAAAGTTGCAACTCATTTAGCTGCAAAAACTGCATCTTTTTTCCCACAACTTTTATGAGTCCGAAACCCATGATAGTGGTTCCGGGGTCAATGCCTAATATGATCTTTTCTGTGCTCAAGCCTATCAAACTATTTAATTAGTTTCTGGGAATTATAAACTGGGATAATTATAACTAATATCTTTAGTATTTTAGCCAAATGATACCCTCCCGCCACAAATCTAAACAATATCTACTGTCTGCCCTAAAGGTATTAATAGTAGCTGTGACTTTTGGATATATTTATGTGAAGCTCACTTCAGATAGTGCGCTTTCAATTCCAGATTTTCTGGTGATCCTAAAATCTAAAGCTATTTCACCGATTTACTTTGTAATAATTATTGCTCTGGCAGTTTCTAATTGGTTATTTGAAATTTTAAAATGGCAAACCATAGTTTCTACACTACAGCCCATTTCGTTCGTAGAAGCAGTAAAACAGAGTCTTGCATCGCTAACGGCCTCGTTGGCAACACCAAATCGTATTGGAGAATACGGTGCTAAAGCAATGTTTTATTCAAAAGATAAACGCAAAAAAATCTTAGTGTTAAATCTCGTGACCAACGGCACCCAAATGTTGGTTACCACATTCTTTGGAGTGGTTGGAATCAACTATATTATAGAAACTTACAAGCTAAATTTTTCTCCTTTAAAAATCTCAATGCTCCTTTTAATCTTATTAATTATAGGGTTTTTGGCATACTTTTACAAAGAGAAAGAACTGTTAGTTAAGGGATTATCTGTTTCAAACTTGAAAAAGTATATCAAAAAAATTCCTTTTTCGGTCAAATTTAAAGTGTTGCTTTATTCACTCGTACGATATATACTTTTTAGCACATTGTTTCTTTTACTATTGTATCTATTTAGTGGTGAGTCACGACCGAGTTCTGATATATATCTGGTTTTCTCCATGTATTTACTGGTTTCGATTATTCCAACAATTTTTGTATTTGATGTGATTGTTAAGGGAGGAGTTGCAGTGTGGCTGTTCTCTATGGCGGGATATCCTGAACTCACTGTACTCTGTACCGTGCTTACTATGTGGCTACTCAATTTTGTAATCCCCGCAATCTGGGGAAGCTTTTATGTACTTAGATTTAAACCTGCGACGGTATGATCTATCTATTTTGCTTTCTTATAGTGGCTTACTGTATTGCGTTAATAGTACTTCTTATTGGTTTTTTCAGGCTTAGTATTTATTCTTCGGAAGGAATTTCGCCACAAACACATTTTTCGGTATTGATTCCTTTTCGGAATGAAGCTAAAAACCTTCCGAAGCTATTAAAATCAATCTCAAACCTTGACTATCCAATTGAATTATTCGAATTTATCTTTATTGATGATGCCTCAACGGATGCTTCCGAAGCTATTATACAGACAATTATTTTAGAGCAAACAACTAATAAAAATATATCATTTCGTATAATAAAAAATCAAAGGCATTCCGCCTCCCCAAAAAAAGATGCGATCACCGCTGCCATTACCATTTCAAAACACGAATGGATCCTTACCACCGATGCCGATTGCGAACTTCCTAAAAATTGGCTTAGAACCTTCGATGCTTATATTCAAGAAAATAATCCAATGATGATTACGGCTCCCGTTCGTTATGAGTCTAATGATAGTTTATTAGAGGAATTCCAGAAATTCGATGGACTCAGTCTGCAAGGGGTTACAATTGGAAGTTTTGCATTAGGTCGCCCTTTACTTTGTAACGGTGCAAATTTGGGATATAAAAAAAGTGTTTTTAATCAAGTTAAAGGCTTTATTGGCAACGACCATATTGCCAGTGGTGATGATGTATTTTTAATGGAAAAATTTATTAAACACGACGCTTTAAAGGTATGTTATCTTAAATCTAAGGACGCCATTGTTGTAACTCAACCACAAAAAAGTTGGGAAGATGTTATCAATCAAAGAATTCGATGGGCGTCGAAAACTTCCAAACAGAAAAATCCGTTTTCGACCCTTTTGGGACTTCTGGTTTTTTTAGCGAATGTGTTTTTACTTATAATCCCTGTTTATTGTCTGTATCGACCTCAACATTGGACAGTTTTTATCGTATTTCTTGTATTGAAACTCTTCATGGATTATATCGTTTTAAAAACTACCGCTGGATTCTTCGGAACTAAGATCAACCTACTTCGCTTTATCTTAAGTGCATTAAGTTATCCCATGCTTGTAATCCGAGTCGTTTTGGGAAGCATAAGCGGCACTTATGAATGGAAAGGACGTAAATTCGAAAAACAAGCCTAAATTGAATTTATTTTTTACCTTTAGCCTTAACTAAATCAAGCCCTTATGAAAAACCTACTTTCATGCACCATCTTGGCGTTAATGTTATGTGTCACCACGCTTCAAGCCCAACAAGAATATACCGTTGATGGGAAATCTTACGAACTATATACCGAAATCGAAGGTCCACTTACCTTGTTATGGAATACCGTAGAAGGTGAGTATCGCTATTTTTCGAAAAAAGGAAATAATATAGTAGAGCTTAAAAACACTAAGGTTGATGGTCGCTATCAGGAAGAATTTAAAGAAGCGCTTAGACTACAAACCGACGATGCTAAAGTAAGTGTTGCTAATGTGAACTTAACAAAACCAGGTCTTTCTGCCTTTGTGATAAAATATAACAAAGCAAAAGATGCCAACTATTCACACGAAACTAAATCCATCAAACTAAACACCCGTTTGGGAGTATTTGCAGGAGCTTCAAACAGCGCTTATACAACTAATGATAACAATGCGATTACGCCTGTAGCCGGGGTCGATTTTGAGATCGTTGATAATGTACGTTTAAAAAGACATGCTATGGTCTTTCGATTTAAGCAAACTTTTAAGAACCCGGATAACAACTCTGCTTTTACTCAATTTTCATTAAACTATAGATTTAAAATTGTAAAAACCCAGAAATTCGATCTGTTTATAAATACCAAATTTTTGGCATATACCTATTCCAAAAAAGAAATTCCAGTGCAGGACCCCGATACAAATATTATAACGATAGTTGACAATTCGGGAGGAAGTTTTAATACACCTGCTGCCTTCGGAATTGGGGCGGATTACGCCATTGGAAACGGTTATATCACCTTTTCATATAACGATATTGTTGCGATAGGAGTTGATAATAACGGTGAATTTCCAGTAGATCTTACGTTGGGTTACAAATTCAATCTATAAATCAGTAGTTTTTATCACTATCGGTAAGGTAAATTCTGTTGCTACCGGCACCCCTCTTTTATAAGCAGGGGCGACAGGTTTTAGGGTGTCTATTCCTTCCATTAACCAGGAATTTAATAAGGGAAATTCAATTTGAACGGTGGCTGGCATTTTTATACTTGTTACATGCAACTTACCTTTGTTATCGATAGAAAAAGCGAGGCTTACCGTATCGTTCAAGTCGCGAATTGCTACTGCTTTATGCTTATCGAAAGCTTGTCGCAAA
This sequence comes from Ulvibacter antarcticus, assembly GCF_003688405.1. Lineage (GTDB taxonomy): Bacteria > Bacteroidota > Bacteroidia > Flavobacteriales > Flavobacteriaceae > Ulvibacter > Ulvibacter antarcticus. Next base: position 833,893 of record NZ_REFC01000011.1, on the reverse strand, counting down.
TGACTTGAAAGTGTATTTTCAAAACAACTTTTCTGAATGTTTTTTTCTGATAGATTCTCACATTCTTCGAAGGCAGGGTATTGATCTACTTCCTTCCAGTCTATCGTTTGTAGCTCTTCTTCGTAGAAAGTCTCGGTGGAAATCTTTTCCGTTTCAAAGTACCGACAAGAGCTTGACAGGATACAAAAACAAAGTAATAACCAGGGGTATTTCATTTCAGAAAATATAGGTCGAATGTACAAATTTACTGAAACTTAATTCTTTGTGGCATAAAGATCTTTTAAATTGAGAAGTATAAAAAAAGTCGAAACCAATTCGATTTCGACTTTTTTTTAACCCAAAGATCAATATTAATTTAATGCAAATATTATTGGAAGTGCATACAATACACCTACAGCCTTACCTTGATGTTCGCCAGGCAGCATTTTAGGTAAAGACGATACTACTCGAATTGCTTCTTGCTCTAACTCTTTATGTTCTGCATTAGCTTGCACATCCACTACATTTCCTGAAGCATCAATTTTAAATTTTACAGATATTCTTTGACGTCCGGAAAGTGATTCGGTTCCGGGAACTTTGGTGTTAAAATTAGCTCCTACAAACTCTGTGATTTTTTTCGACATACACTTCTTAGCAACTTCATTCTCTAAATCTTCACAGCCAGGAAACGTTGGACCCTTTTCGATTACCGCAAAAGGCACATCGGCATTTACAGTATCATCCAAATACTCCTGCACCGACAGATACACTTTATCACCCGGTTTAGCTTCCATCGATAGAAATTTTAAGGCTTTCACTTCGTCTTCGGATAGATTTCCTTTTTTCATGATAGCTTCCGCTAGCTCATTGATTTTGTCCATCACTTCGGTGTCTGAGACAAACTCATTTTCGGACGATATATCCTTTTGTTCGTTAGAACAGGCGGTATAAACTAACATCATTCCCACGATGGGCAGCAACAACAAATACTTGAGTTGCACAATTTTTCTGGATTTTGATTTTTGTAACATGGTGATTCGTTTTTTGATTAATGATTGTTTGAAAAATGTATTAACTATTGAAATTGATTCAGTTTTAAACACTTGAGATAGTAATCCTTCATAATAAGCTCTTTTTCCATTTTTTATCACAGCGTTCGAGTCGGCAATGAATTCCTGAAGCAGGATCATTTTATTCTGAAACACATAGATCAACGGATTAAACCAAAAGATGATTCGTTGAAGTTCAAAAAATAAGAGATCGATCGAATGTCTATGCTTTATATGAACTTGTTCGTGTAGAAGGATGTTTGTTTTTTGTGCTTCGGAAAGCATTTCGCCTAAGAAAATACTGTTGAAAAAAGAAAAGGCTGTATCGGTTTCAGGTAATAAGTAAACCATGATTCCATCGATAGAAGTTTTTTCTCCAGATTGCTTCAGTAGCCAAATTTTATAAAGTTTATATACAAAAATCAGTAGACAAATACACATTCCGACCGCCCATAGCAGCAAGAATACTTCAGAAATAGTGAATCCCTTATCGCCAACAATTGTAATGGAATCTAATGTTTCCGAAGCTAACATACCTTCCGAAGCCGTAGAACCTAAAATCAATGTGGGTAAAGTAACCACAAACTGTTCTGGAATGCTTTGCCGGATATAATCGATTTGAATTAAAGGGACGATCATACTTAAGACGGGGGTGATTAGTAGGTAGAAGCGATTCCAGTTGAAAAACGTTTCATTCTTCAGAAAAAGATCGTAAACTACTAAAAATAGCAGCTGAAAAATAATGATATTTAATAGGTACAGGATCATTTCTCTTCCTTATTGATATCGTTCAAAATTGCCTCCATTTCCTGAATGCTAATGTCGTTCTTCTTCATAAAAAAAGAAACCATACTTTTAAATGAGCCTTGAAAGTAGCCATCCACGAGTTTCTTCATCGATTGATTACTATACTCCGTCTTTTTTACCTTCGGAAAATACACATGTCCACGACCCTCTTTTCGATAATCAACAAAGTCCTTACTTTCAAGAATTCTGATAATTGTAGACACCGTATTATAAGCCGGTTTGGGTTCCGGAAAATGTTCAATAACGGTCGCTACATTCCCTTCCTCGATCTCCCATAAGATCTGCATAATGTCTTCTTCTGCTTTTGTGAGTTGTTTCATAGTTCCGTATTCAGTATTAAGCCCCGAAGCTTCGGGGGTGTTCAGTGTTCAAATATAACTAAAAACTTAGTTTAAACTAATTATTTAGTTATAAAGTTTGTAACAAATCTACTTTTTGTAGTCTTATAGCACATGGATACAATCTTTTTAATCGGTGGCTTATTGTTAATGTTCATTGGTATTATTGGAAGCATTCTCCCTGTGTTACCAGGCGTTCCAATAAGTTGGGCGGGTCTTGTGGTATTGTATTTATCACCTTCTCTCTCTTTCGATACTACTTTTATAACAATTACAGGAATAGTGGCGATTAGCTTATACATTCTGGATTATATTATCCCAGCCATGGGTACAAAAAGATTTGGTGGTAGTCGCGCGGGAGTCTGGGGCACCACCATCGGACTTATAATCGGGATCATTGCACCTATTCCGTTCGGGATTCTAATTGGACCATTTGTTGGTGCATTGATTGGAGAAATGATATTCAATAAAACCGAAGGTCCTCAAGCCGTAAAAGCAGCTTTTGGATCGTTTATCGGCTTCCTTGGCTCCACATTTATCAAATTTTTCGCCACCATAATCTACCTCGGGCTCTTTATATATAAAGTAGTTGAAAACTGGGAACTCTTGGTTTAAAAGTTAACTCCTTCTCCCCCTGGGAGAAGGCTGGGATGAGGGCACTTTTAGCTACAATGTGATCCAAAAATAACTCCTTCTCCCCCTGGGAGAAGGCCGGGATGAGGGCACTTTTAGCTACAATGTGATCCAAAAATAACCCCTTCTCCCCCTGGGAGAAGGCCGGGATGAGGGTTTCTATTTCACAACCAAACCGTTTTTTCTTCTATAGAAGTCGCACGAACCCCTGCATCAAGCTCACCGTCGTATTTTCCCATATAGAAAAAGCCTAAACAACGCTCATCATCTGCCATTTCAAAAAACTGATCCATGTATTTTACAATTCCGGGGGAACCCCAATAAGCTCCGATTTTCAGTTCATGAGCCATTAGCCACATATTTTGAACCGCCATTGCCGTTGCTGCTATTTCCTCCCATTCGGGGATAGCTTGTTTTGCATCCCTTTGCATACAAATTGCAATTATACAAGCTGCTTTTCTCGGGTTGTTTAGATATTTCTGAAACTTGAATTCTGAAAAATTCTCTGTCTTTTCTTTATAAGTCTTCGCAAGGAAACCGGCTAATTCTCCTTTGGTCTCTCCCAAAATCACTTTAAAACGCCAGGGTTCTGTTCGTCGATGCGTAGGTGCCCAATTTGCGGCTTCGAGGATTTCCTTTATTTCTTCTTTGGAAATGGCATCGTTATTGTATTGTACTGGAAAGACAGCTCTTCTGTTCTTTATTGCTTCTGAAATCATTCGAATTTATTTGAAGCTGAAAGATACAAAAGCTACTGTTGAGAATCCTACTTGAAAAAGTAGGTGTTGAAAATTAATTCGGAATCTAGACCTTTGAAGTAAAACTGAGTGAAGTATCGATGACGATTAAATTTTAGCAAATCTTATACACTTTATGTATTATCTAAAATATTGACATTCAATATAAAGAGAACAAATTATATATTATCTTTAAATTCAATTCACCATACTCAATTACTGGGTATCCAAACATTATCTAATTATGAAATATCTTTTATCTATTTTTTTCATTGCAGCATTAGCAACTAACGCATTCGCCCAAAATAATTCAAAAATCACTTTTGATAGTAACAAAATAGACCTGGGAACTATCGAAGCCGGAGTTGAAAAAGAGTTTACACTTCCATTTATCAATGATGGCACCGAGCCATTGGTTATAGGCATGATTCAGCCAAGCTGCGTATGCATGAAAGTTTCAGCTCCCGGAGAAGCTGTAAAGCCTGGAGATAAATCTGAACTAAAATTGGTATTCAACTCTTATAAAAGTGGTGCCTTCAATGAAAAAATCTATCTGCAAAGCAGTGGTGACAAGAAACCTGTTTTGTTAAAAATTTCGGGGGTTGTGAAGTAGATTAAAATTTCAATTTGCTGTTTATCATTAAAGAAGGCTTTTTCTCAAGAAGTCTAACGCAATGTCGATCTTGAACTCAAGCAAGCTTGAAGGTTTTTAAAATCCGATTCTGTTTTACCCTTACTATTCTTTAAGTGACGGTTGTTTATTTAATTGCTATCTTTATTAAACATAACCAATCGGTAGCAATGGGTAAAACCGTTAAGAAAAATTTTTCTGCAATAAATGATATCTCCTTTCTTTCAGGTGGAGGAGAAATGGGCGAATTGATGCGTTCTAAAAACTGGAGTGAAACATTAATTGGTGAGACTAAATACTGGCCTCAAAGTCTTAAGACATCATTAAGTATTCTCTTACATTCAAAATTTCCAAAATTTCTTTTTTGGGGACCAGACCATGTCTGTTTTTATAATGATGCCTACCGTCCAAGTCTTGGAAAAGAAGGAAAACACCCCAACATTTTGGGGTCTCGAGGTGAAGATTACTGGGTAGAAATCTGGGATATCATCAAACCGTTAATCGATCAGGTTCTTGGAGGAGGAGAAGCTACTTGGAGTGAAGATCAACTTATTCCAATCTATAGAAACGGATCTGTTGAAAATGTATATTGGACGTTTAGTTACAGCCCAGTCTTTGATGAATCCGGCAGCGTAGCCGGAGTTTGGGTTACTTGCATGGAAACTACACAGAAAGTGATGACGTTAAATGCATTGGAGGACAGCAAAAATCAGCTTCATTTCGCTATTGAATCGGCAAATCTGGCTACCTGGGACTATCATCCTGAGTTAAAAACATTTAGGGGAAATGAGAGACTAAGAAATTGGTATAATCTAAAAAAAACAGAAATCACTCCCTTGGAAGCTTTAGACGTTATAGCTGATAAAGATCAGAACAGGGTTAAGGAGGCTGTTAAAAATGCCATGGACTATGAAAAAGGAGGAATGTTCGATATTACCTATCAGCTCAATCCTGTAAAAGTAAAGAAGGAAAGAATTGTTCGAGCGATAGGAAAGGTTTGGTTCAACGCCGATAAATCACTCTCACGTTTCAATGGAATAGTACAGGATATTACCGAACAGTTTAATGCTACAAAAGAGAACCAGATGCTTAGTACCATAGTGGACAAGAGTAATGAGTTTATAGGTTTAGCAGGTTTGGATTCTCGGGTAAAATACATTAATCCGGCTGGAATGAAGATGCTAGGATGGAAAAACATTAAGGATCGTAAGATTGAAGATTGCATTTATCCTGAAGATCTCTCCAAAGCATTAAGTCTTACTGCTAAATTATTTGAACAAGATCAAGTATCGGATGAGTTCCGTTTGCTAAACGAACAATCCGGAGAACCGTTCTGGATTAAATGGAATGGTTTAGCCATCCGCGACGAAAAAACAAACCAACTAATTGCGCTGGCAACGACAAGTCCCAATATTACTGAGCAAAAAAAATCAGAGTTGCGAATTCACGAAGGAATCAGCAAGTTAGAAGAAAGTGAAAAGCGATTCAGAAAAGTTGCGGATAGTTCTCCCGTCTTAATCAAAATGACCGATTCCGAGGCAAAAATCACATTCGTCAACAAAATGTGGTTGGACTTTACTGGTCACCCTTTAAAAAGGTATTTAGGACTCGATACCCTAATGGAGATTCATCCCGATGATATGCAAATTACCAGATCACAGTATGATAAAGTGTTTGAGTCCCACAAGGAATACCGAGCAGAATATAGGATACGTGCGCATGACGGAGCATTTCGTTGGATTTCGAATATTGGTGTTCCTCGCTTTACAGAAGATGGGAAATTTGAAGGTTATATTCACGCGTGCATGGATATACATGATATGAAAACCCAAGAACATCAAAAGGATTTATTCATTGGAATGGCGAGCCATGAATTGAAAACACCTGTAACTTCTATAAAAGGATATACGCAAGTGCTTAAAAGGAAATATGGTGATAGTGGCGACAAATTACTAATCAGTTCTTTGGACATAGTGGATAAGCAGATTAGAGTTCTCACTAAACTAATATCCGATCTTCTTGACCTTTCCAAAATGAAAACAGGAGGCCTCGATTTTACTAAAGAGACGTTTAATTTAAATGAGTTACTCACTGAAGTAATTAGAGAAAGTGAATTTGTTAATCCTAGTCATCGAATTGAATATAAAAATATACAAAGCATAAATGTTTATGCTGATAAAGAGCGAATTAGACAAGTAGCAGTAAACCTTCTCAACAATGCCGTAAAATATTCTCCTCAATCTAAAAAAATTGAAGTAAAAAGTATTTTTAATGATAAAACAGCATCGGTTTTTATCGAGGACTTCGGAATTGGAATAAATAAAGAGAATCAAGAAAATATTTTCAATCGATTTTTCAGAGAAGAAGGTAAAAACGAAGAAACATTCCCCGGTTTTGGTATTGGGCTCTATATTTCAGCAGATATTATTAAAAGACATGATGGTGTCATCAGTGTTAAGAGCGAAAAAGGTAAAGGCTCGATATTTCATTTTACCATTCCTATTCAGAAACCTAACTAAAAAATCATGGAAAAACAAAAAGCGCATATATTAATTGTAGAGGATTCTGAGAATATACTATCACTACTCGAATTGATGCTAGACATAAATGGCTGGAAAGTCTCTTCCCGAGACAATACAGTCGACATAATTGAGCATCTTCAATTAATCAAGCCTAATCTTATTTTAATGGATATGTTATTATCCGGATCTAATGGCTGTGATGCGTGTAGACTAATAAAAATGACACCTAAAACAAGACATATTCCTATAGTGATGATGTCTGCACACCCTTCAGGCGAACTAGAATCCAGTGGAGCGGGAGCCGATTATTTTATATCAAAACCATTTGAAATGGATGAGCTAATTGAATTAATAAATTCCGGACTTAATCGTTCTCGTATTTCCTGAAATTTGGTAAAATAAAGATTCGTTTTCTGAATAATTCAATAGAATAAAACCTCTCTATCTCGACTCAGCTCGATACAGGCTCATGTAAAGGATTGTTATTTACATATACAAATGTTTAATCTAGTTTTCGTATTTGATAACTTTCACCACTTTTGAGGCACCTCCAATAGTTACTTTCACCAAGTAAACTCCAGCGTTAAAAGAACTCACGTCCATTGTTGAAGAAATAGTGTCAGGAGTAGTTGTAAGAACTAATTTTCCTAATATATCATATATAGCAATCGCATCTATCGATGTAACAGTACGGATGTTCAATACATCTTGTACTGGGTTAGGATATACACTAAAATTTGTAGGAGAGAAATCATCGATACCTGCTAAACTACCTTCATAATAATCTACATGATCTATCCAGAAGTTGGTGTTAGCATCGGGAGAGAAGAAGTTTATCGCTCCCAAACTATCTCCATCATTAAAAGGTACAGGAACAGCATGAACTAATGTTCCATCAATAGTTATTTCATAGGTTAATGCATCTAAATCTATATAGAAAGATATTGGGAACCATGCATCTTCAGGATAAATACCCGTTTCATCTGCTAACTCATCTCTAAATACACCAGGCTCTAAACCATCCTCATTGAAAAATAAGTTGCCAGCTATAAATATTCCACTAATACCAGTAGCACTACCGGCATTATAAGCACCTTGATAACCCATTCCAGCATCTTCAGTCTCACCTTGTATGCCTAAATAAGCCGTACTTCCACCAGAAACGAACATGTCAAAAGTCACTGTATAGTCACCCGAACTTACGTTTCCTAACAATAACAAAACGTCTTGAACATCTGCTTGACTTAATCGAGGTCCAATATATCCAGATTGAACTCCACTACTTACTATATCGTCAACCACCAAAATATTAGTTCCATTATCTGGCATACCAGACCATGTAGACCAAACAGCAGGATTTTGAAGGCTCATATCACCTAATGTATAGGTTTCAAAACCATCTTCGATGAATTGTGCGTTAACCCCCAATGATAAAGTAAAAGCTGCTAAGGCAAATAAGTAAAAAGATTTCATACTATTTGATTTACAATCTATTAAAGATAAGGAAACAAATCCAATTTTGGGTTTTCTCTTAATTGGAATTGCACTAATAATTGAAGATTTGAGATTACAAGCACAGCTTTTCCAAGAAAAAACCTTGTCAAACTTGACTTATGAGAAATGAATAATGAATTAAGTAGAAACAAAAAAAGCCCATCTATCTCGACTCAGCTCGATACAGGCTCTTGGATAAGCTCTTGGATAAGCTTCTCATCGGTCTAATTTCTTAAACCACAAAGTATTAAACTTAATTAATACTTCAACAAAACATTTTAATTGACAAATTCTAGATTTGTCATTCCGCACTAGTTGCGGAATTGAGGTCTGGACGACCCCGAAGTGTCGGGGGAACTAGCGCCCCCTTAAAACAAAAAAAGCCCATCTATCTCGACTCAGCTCGATACAGGCTCTTGGATAAGCTTCTCATCGGTTCTTCCCAATATCTATCGGGACTAAACCACATTCTCTGTAGCTTTTGCGTAGGAGAACAACACAACATTTTAATTTTCTCCTTCGCCAAGGCTTCGGAGAATAAAAGAGGTCTGGACGACCCCGAAGCGTCGGGGGGAACTAGCGCCCCCTTAAAACAAAAAAAGCCCATCTATCTCGACTCAGCTCGATACAGGCTCTTGGATAAGCTTCTCATCGGTCTAACTTCTTAAACCACAAAGTATTAAACTTAATTAATACTTCAACACAACATTTTAATTGCGGTCTGGACGACCCCGAAGCGTCGGGGGAACTCGCTGTTCCTGTAAACAAAAAAAGCCTCTCCATTTGGAAAAGCTTCTCATCGGTCTAATTTCTTAAACCACAAAGTATTAAACTTAATTAATACTTCAACACAACATTTTAATTAGCGGTCTGGACGAGACTCGAACTCGCGACCCCCTGCGTGACAGGCAGGTATTCTAACCAACTGAACTACCAGACCGTTGCTACACCTTTCGGCTTTTTAGCATGCTTATATTGCTACAAGCGAGTGCAAATATAAGACTACAATCCATATCCGCAAACAATTTTTTTAAAAATTTCAATAACTTGGTTTAATTCTTTTCAAAGCTGTTTTAAACTACACGCTTTCAACACTTACTAAGAAATCGATCAAATTTAAGTTTCAACTTTTTAGCTTCTTTTTTTAACCACAAAAACGCAAACGCAACATTCTCATGCATCAGCCAAACTTCTGTCGCTCCACCAAATACGTAGTGAGTATCTTATTGAAATGTTCGTTAATATCTGTTGGAACGTATTTAATTCGGTATAGCCCACATTTCATCGCTAGATCTGTGAAGTATTTTTTAACCGCCTTTTCATAGTCTTCCTTAATGTTGTCGGCGTATAAATTAACGTGTTCCCCGGTTTCAACATCGACAAAGCGTTTCGGACGATTCGAAAATTCAAATTTCATTTCCTTTTCCTTATCGTAGGTATGAAAGAGGACCACTTCATGTTTGTTATACTTTAAATGTTGCAAGGCTTCAAACAACTTCTCAGCTTCAGTGTCACTCTGAAACATATCTGTAAACAAGAATACTAAAGATCGACGCTTCAGTTTTTCTGCAATCAAATGCAGGTATTCGTAGGTTTTGGTTTCAACCTGAACTTTCGGATTTTCTAGCGCCTCGTTCATCTGCCCCAGTAACATCTGATGATGTCGCTCACTGCCTTTTTCCGAAGAATAAAACTCATAGCTATCACTATAAATACTCATCCCAACCGCATCCCGCTGTCTCTTTAGCAAGTTCATAATTGCAGCTGCTGCAAGAACTGAGAATCCAATCTTATTAAGTGAGTCGATACTGAATTCTTTCAGTTTAGGATAATGCATCGAACTACTATTGTCGATGATAATATGGCAACGTAGATTGGTTTCTTCCTCGTACCTCTTTGTATAAAGCTTATCGGTCTTCGCATAAAGCTTCCAATCAATGTGCTTCGTGCTTTCACCATTGTTGTAAATCTTATGCTCCGCAAACTCGGCCGAAAAACCATGAAACGGACTCTTATGCAAACCCGAAATAAACCCTTCCACCACTTGGGTAGCGAGTAACTCCAGATTCTTAAACCCGGTTATCTGATTTATTTCGTTTTCTATGTTCATATTGTCACTTCGAGTGATCCCGATAGCTATCGGGATAGTATCGAGAAGTCATTTATTTCGTGCTCTATATCCATATTTTCACTTCGAGTGTCCGCCTCTGGAGGATGTATCGAGAAGCTTTGTCTCAAATCTTACATCTAACGTCTAATATCTAGATGACCCCATCAACAATACCATACTTCACAGACTCATCGGCTCCCATCCAGTGATCGCGATTAAAATCCTTCATCACCTTGTCGAATTTCTGTCCGCAATTATCTGCAAGAATCTTTGCACTTAACTCTTTGGTTTTAATAATCTCCTGAGCTGTAATTTCTATATCACTTGCTTGTCCACGTGCACCACCACTGGGTTGGTGAATCATCACTCGCGCATGTGGCTGAATAAATCTACGCCCTTTCTTACCAGCAGACAACAAAATACTTCCCATTGAAGCTGCTAAACCTGTACAGATAGTAGACACAGGACTTTTTATCGACCTAATCGTATCGTACATAGAAAATCCGCTGGTTACATAGCCTCCCGGACTATTAATATAAAATTTTATCTCTTTATTGTTTAATGAATCCAAATACAATAACCTGTCAACTACATGACGCGCACTTTTATCGTCTACCATTCCCCATAAAAATATGGTTCTGTCTTCCAATTGCTGATTATCTATTAAATCCTGAGCTTTCATTTTCTTTTCCATGCTATTTTATTGTCAGCCCGATCAAAGTCGGGTATTTATTAATATGATCTAAACCTGATTTCAATGCCGTCAAGACTTTCAGACAAGCATTTGATTAGTTAAGGCACTAAAATAAGAAAAGGCTCCCAAACGAGAACCTTTTCCTATATAAAATTACTGAATCCTCTTAAGTACTTTTGTTAGAGAACTCTTTAATAACTACAAAAGCTTATCAATCGCCTCTGCGTATACATTCTTTGGAGCAACGCCAACCTGACGCCCTACTAATTCACCTTTGTCAAAAACCAATACAGTTGGGATATTTCTAACACCATACTTGGCAGCAAATTCCTGATTCGCATCAACATCTACTTTTCCAACAACGGCCTTACCCTCGTATTCTTCACTAATTTGGTCAATGATCGGTCCAACCATTCTACATGGGCCACACCAAGCTGCCCAAAAATCAACCACTACGGGCTTGTCACTTTTTAATACTGTTTCTTCAAACGTTGCGTCTGTTATTTCTAAAGCCATAATTTCAATTTTAATTACTAAACAAAAATAGGCAATAAATATACCAAAAAGTATATGGTTAACATTAGTTTAGACAATACACTTATTACTAAATACTATAATTATCATTATGCCTGCCCGTGTAGTGAGCTCTGCTCTACTACATGAGCGGGATTTCCACTGCAATCCCTGCCTGGAGCTGGGAGCTGGGAGCTGGGAGCTGGGAGCTGGGAGCTGGGAGCTGGGAGCTGGGAGCTGGGAGCTGGGAGCAAAATTAAAAATATGGAGCTTACTAAACCTAAAAAGAACAGTAAGTTCTCACTAAAGACTATCTTCCCGCTTCATTCTTCCTGCTCCCAGCTTCTTTATTCTTACTTCTTTCTTCTAGCAAACTTTCTTACCATACATCAATGCATACTTTTATCGTCCGTTGTATTTTTGATATTATTAAAAAATAAAGTCATGAATACTAAAAACATAGAATTAGTTGCAGCCCCAAGACCACCTCATTTTGTAGGCGACGGATTTAGAGTGCATAATTTTATCCCTAGCGGATTCAGATTGGACATGGAGCGAATGACTCCCTTTATCCTTTTAGATTACAATTCGAAATTCTATTTTCCGCCTTCAGAAAAACCTAAAGGGGTAGGAGTACACCCGCATCGCGGATTTGAAACCGTAACCATTGCCTACAAAGGGAAAGTGGCACATCACGATAGTAGTGGTGGCGGCGGTATCATTGGTGAAGGAGGCGTACAATGGATGACAGCCGCATCAGGAGTATTACACAAAGAATACCATGAAGAATCTTTCAGTAAAGAAGGAGGTGACTTTCAAATGGTGCAGCTATGGGTGAATTTGCCTGCAAAAGACAAGATGTCAACACCTAAGTATCAGGCTTTATCAAAAGATGATATCAACGTGTACACCCTTCCGAAGAAAAACGGAAAAATAGAAGTGGTCGCCGGAAACTACAAAGACGTAAAAGGATCTGCATCTACATTTACACCCATGCATATGCTCAACGCCCGCCTGGAAAAAGGAGCAGTAGCCGATTTTTCGTTTCCTGCCAATTACAGCACTTGTTTATTAGTAATCGAAGGTAGTATCACCGTAAATGCTTCGGAAGAAGTCCCGACAGATCATTTGGCTTTATTCGAAAATAAAGGTGAGGATTTCAAATTAGAAGCTTCCGAAGATGCCGTTGTACTCATTCTTTCAGGAGAACCCATCAACGAACCCATTGCAGCACAAGGGCCCTTCGTGATGAATTCCAGAGATGAACTCAAAGAAGCGATCAACGACTATAATATGGGGAAATTTGGGTATTTGGAGGATTAGACTTAAGATGTGAGACATAAGATTTGAGACTGGAGATGTGAGATTCTTTAGTCTTTAGTCTTTATAACCAACAAAATCATATCATATATAAACAATTGAATGTTCAATGCTCAATTTGAGATTTGAGATTTGAGAAACTTTGATACTTTGGTTCTCTGAAACTTCTGAAACTTCTAAAATATATCAAAATTTCGTAATTTAGATAAACACAACTAACAACCTAAACCATGAAAACAGGACGATTAGAAGCATTTAGTGATGGTGTACTCGCCATTGTGATAACCATTATGGTATTAGAGCTGAAAGCCCCTGAAGAACCTTCCTTAGAAGGTATTTTGCATATACTTCCGATACTTATAAGCTATGTACTTAGCTTCATCTATGTCGGAATTTACTGGAATAATCACCACCATTTAATGCAGGTGACTGAAAAAGTAAACGGCGGTATTTTATGGGCGAATCTACACCTACTTTTCTGGTTGTCCTTGATTCCCTTTGCAACCTCATGGATCAACGAACATCAATTAACAGCCGTCCCCATTGCACTTTATGGTGTTGTACTCTTAATGTCTTCGGTTGCTTATCGCATTTTGGAGATTTCATTATTACGATTTCACGACGATAACCATCCGTTGAAGACTATTGTAAAGATGGGTGTAAAAGAGAACCTGTCAACTGTAATTTACCTTGTTGCCATCCCGCTGGCCTTTGTAAACGTTTGGATTTCCATTGCCGGATTTGTAATCGTAGCCATCATGTGGGTAATCCCGGATAGGAAACTGGAAAAAGCGATGATGAAGTAAGTTTTTTACTTTTGACTCAATGTAATATTCATGTTTCGTTCATTTTTTCCACTGCGCCATCGCGTAGCCGCTATGGCAGAGCGCGGTTGATGAAAAAACGAACCCACCCACCCGAAAAAACTTTTTCAGTACGGGTAGGAAAAATCTAGACGAAAAAACTCAATCCTAAATCTCGATGCTTTGAATATTTGAGACTTTGAGACTTTGAAACTCTGAAACTTTCTAACTTCTCTTAAAATTCTTATCGGCTAGTTCTTTTCGAACACGGCTTAAGCTTTCAGGCGTAATACCTAAATAAGACGCGATCATCCATTGGGGAACCCGAAGCAAGAGATCGGGATATTGTTTTGTAAAGTGTAGATAACGGGTCTCTGCGGTAGCACCCAAAAGCAGATCAATTCGTTTCTGTAAATGCCGAATATGATTGTGTAAAAGCCGTTTATTATGCTGCCTAAAATTCTCACTTATTTCTGAAGCTTTATCGATAAAAGCATCATTCACAAAAACCGCATGCGTATATTCAATCGCTTCAATACTAAAATAGGCCGGATCATTAAAATAAATACTCCCACGATCTCCGGTAAACCAATTCTCCGGTGCAAATTGAATGATATGTTCCTTCCCGGATTCATCTAAGGTAAACGTGCGTAACAAGCCACTTTCCACGAAAATAGAGTCCTTACAAATATCGCCTTCATTGAGTAACTTCTCACCCTTTTTGAAACTTCCAGATTTTAGCAAAGGTTGTAATTCGTCGACCTCAGCTTGAGTGAGGCCAGCTTTTTGGGTGAGGTAGGATGTGAGGTTTTGGTTGGGCATTGATTCTTTAACTTAGAATTTTGATTTTTAAATATATTACCCACTATCAATTTGTCCATTTCTATTTCTGATCAAGCAGGATTAAACTTCTAATGGAGCACTTCAACAAACTCACCCACAATTATCATATCTGAGGCATTCTCTTCCGAAATGATAATATCATTATAGCTTTTATCAGTGGAACTAGGTTTCAGCAATATCAATTGATGACTCCAACCTTCTTCAGTAACGGACTTTTCACTATAATATGTTTTAACAGTAAAAGCGGAGTTAAAGTCAGGATCTTGTTTGTCCAAATTTTCGACAAGTAAAATTTTATCGTTACGCGAACCCAATCTAAAATTATACATTATATTTTTTTAAAAACCCAACTACATTTAATTTATGATATTAGTTATAGGCTGATATTAAATCATAATATTTTCTTTTAGTTAGTAATGCATGATTTCCTCTGATTTTACTTTCTTCTATTGCTTTTTGTAAAATTTGATATTCCTTATTCCTAGGCGTAAAATGTTCTATTTTATAATTATCGTCATTTTCTTTAATAAAAACAACTATTTCAAATGGTTGAAAATGCAATTCGTGTTTTGCTATATCTCTATTGTGATATATTCGATATTCATTTCTAGTACCATTTTCTCTCGCGTATTTATCATTGTGATAAACATATGAGGCTTGTATTATATTATTAGGTTCTAAAGGGTCGTTGAAATCTAATTTTAAAAAATCATTTAAAACATATTTGTCCAACTCTTTAAAGAATGTACCAACAGCTGATTTAGATATATAAAAATAACCACCAGTCATAAGTCTTCCTCTTCTGTAACCTAATTCTTGAGTAGTTAGTCTTTTAATGTATACATCACTAACTATTGATTTCATAGTATTTCACTGTTTATTAAGCCATTAAAATCATAGTCATATTTCAAATTTGATATTCTTGTATTTTCATTCTCTATCAAAAATTGATCTAAATTTTCTTTGTTAATTTTAATGGTTAAAATGTTTTTCAACTCATACGCGAAATGATTGTAATTTTCTGTTTTAGGCACTAAAACATTCACTTTTTCAAGTTTTTCAAAGAAATCATTGAGTAAAAAAGCATCATCACCAATTTCTAAACAAATAGAGTCTATTAATTTTTTTAATGTAATAGAATTCTCAGAATCACTTTTCTTTAGACTTACAGAATAAACATATAGTATAATGTCTTCGGTTTTTAATTGAATTTGTCCGTTTATAGTATGAACATGCCCTATCTCTTTTGAACTAGTTTTAACTTCAATATCAAAAGTATTAAAATTAAAATCTCTCAGCCCACTTTCAGGACCATTCCATGCTTTAATTATTTCTTTGTAACTTTTCTTAGTAGATAAATTTTTAATTAAAAGCAGCTCTCCAATTAATCCTTTAACATCAGATTCATTTAAGTCAACATTACTATCTTTTTCAAAGAAATAATACCACTTATTGATTGTAAACTTTATAGCTTTTACTATATCATTGTTTTGTTTGAAATGGTTAATTATTTGTTCAGCTATTTGAATAAATTCTTTTTTAAAATCTTCATGAGTGCATATTATATCAATAAATGAATCTTTACCAAAATCAATTAAATCTAAAGTAGAGTGTTTTACTTTTATACCTTTTCTGTTTTCAATAATAGTTTCTTGTGATTTTATAATAAAATGAAGTTGCTTTGAGTAATCATAATATATATAAGTTTTTAAACCCTCTATTGGTATTTCTAAAGCTTCTATTTTATCTTCTTTTAAAGATGTATAACTTAATTTGGAAATATAGTTTTCTATCATTTATTCAAATATTTGTTGATAATAATCAATTTCACCATTAGCAATGGTTGTTTTAGGAAAAGCAACTGTAAAGCCTATAGGATTAAAATTTAATTTTTCAGACATATAATTCTCGTCAGATTCATTAAAAGCATCGGAATGTCTTTTGTCTAAGAAATATAATATTAAAGTTAATTTATCATTGTCATTGGCTATTTTAATATCAGCAGTATCCGAAATAACACCTATGTTAACAATGTTTTCTTGTATATGTTCTTTTCCTTTACTTTTACGTAAGTTACGTTTTACTGGATTGATAGTTAAATCTCCTAATTGAGTTGGTTCAGTTTCTTCTTTTAATTGCTTAATTCCAGAAATGAGAATGTCAAAATTTTTAATTTCTCCACTTTTAATGCGCTGTTCGATATATTTTGTAATATCGTTTAATTCAAAGGAATTATAAGAAGCGTACTTATATGTTTTTATGAAATTTAATAAGTCTTCAATTTCTGAATTCTTTGCAATATACTTGTAATCGAAATTATCTGTATTATCAATTGAATCTTGATATTTTTCAACCAGCTTTTTGCCAAGTTGATAATTATGATTTAAAACACTTAAATCTCTATTAAAATATATGGTCTGTATTGTTTGCTGTGAATAAGATTTAGTTAAAGATGAATTACCCATTTTAGCAGTAGGTTGCATTCTCATGTGAGCTCTAACCTTTGGGGCAAAATCAATTGGAGTTAAGCCTTCTTCAATATACCTTCTCACTTCATTTCGTAAGTCATCCTCTACTGCCATTACATATTCAAAATGTCTAGCAATTCTTTCTGTTGTGTAAATACGTAATAGGTCTTCATAACCTTTACGAAATCCAAACCATCTTCCCATTTGAAGAAGAGTGTCATAGTTTAAGGTGTCGCGTAAATAATATGTAATAGTTAAACCTTCTATCGTTACACCTCTTGACATAATGTTTCCACCAATGCAAATCAAATATTTTAATTCTTCATTGAGGTAATCAAGTTTATCTTCCCTGCTATTTATAACTTTGATATTAGTGGTTTTGTCACCATTCTTTTGTTTTAAATAATTTAGGATAGTATCATAATTATTTTTAAAATCAACATATTCATAATTAGGAACATCGCTTACTATACCTTGTAATCGACCAATACTTTGTGTTTTTACTTTAAAAGCAGAGAATTTATCAAAAGTATTTAAATCACACTCTAGACTAGATATATATTCTCTAACCTTAGAATAAACAGTATTATGATAAATGTTTCTATGATCTGTATGAATCATCATTCCACAAAATTTATCATTGCCTCTATATTTTCTAATAATTGAGGAGAAAATAAAAGAATCAATAGCATTACTTAAATTACATGTAATTTCTTGATCTTCATCATTTATAATTTCTTTCTCATTAGCTTCAAGAAGTTCTATTAGCGCAAGTTCATTTTCTTTATTTTTAATTCCAAAAAAGCGACTACTTCCAAAGTACTCTTCGGGCTCAGGTAATGTATAAATAAAATCTTTTGGATAAAGATCTGGTAAGCCTAAATAATCATTTGCTGGATTTATAAAAACGTTCGCAAAAGGAGTGGCAGTGTAACCCACATAAACTGATTTAGGGAAAAGGCTTGTTAGTTTTCTAATAGCATGGTTAATAACTGTTGGGTCAGAATCTTCATCTGAACTATCTATACTTGCTTGATCGGCCTCGTCATCAATTATAAGGACAGGTACAGATTGGATAGTGTTAGCATCATATGCTCTTACAATCCAATTGATTAAATTACCTAATATTGATTGAAACTGATTAGTGCCATTTCTTGCTAGTTTTTTTATAACCGCTATTGTTACATCAGATGTGGTATCGAAATGATCTGAAAAATTTGAAATAGGTGCAGAAAAGTCACCATTATCATTTTTTACTCTTTTATCAGGTAATTGTGTTAATGGATGAAATTTCTCTTCACCTCTTAACCATTGAATAGTTTCTAAATTAGGAATTGCAGCACTGTTTCTCCCAACTAATTCTTTATCTAATCTAAATTGGGTTTGCATTCTTAATGTGTCTGTCATTCCTGCTAATACTATAACAAATCGATAACCTATCGAAGCAGCTTTAGATATTAAATGTGTGAAATTTGCTGTTTTACCAGATTGCACATGTCCAATAACAAGCCCTTTTTTATCAAAAATATTATGTTCGTCAGGTTTTGGAAATTTTTTTATGATTTGATCTGTTTCATAATCTAAAGATTCAACTACATCAATATTATCTTTAAAGACATTATCTTTTAAGTAGTTTTTATGCCTTAGGTAATAGTGCCAATTTTCTTTATCTAATTCAATTTCTTCACTATCATTATATATTCCTGCGCCTTTTATATAAACATGTGTGCCACTTGTAAAACCAAACTGTTTTTTCGTATGATTGATAAGTTCTTCTTTTATTAAAGAGTTCAACTCAAAAATTTGTCCTGCTATTGATATTTGGACAGGTAAGTCTTTTATAAAACTTTCAATAATATTTTCAGTTAAATCAGCACCATATAAATCAAGTTCAGGCCTTACTTTTACTTTAAATATTTTAATTATATTTTCTCGATCCATATTGTTTATTTGTAATAATGCTAATTTATTTGTGTTGAACCTTTAAAAGTAAAATATTGGTAAAGAGTTATTTAGTGGTTTCAATTTTAAAATTATAAATTGTTTCAACAACAGTATGAAGTTGGCCAATTAATTTATTTTTAGCCTCTAGAAAAACATCTTCTAGCTTTCCGATTACCTCAAACTCCAAACCTTTGCTATGAATAATATCTACCTTAAAAGGGAAAATTCTTATCAATTTCCCATCAGAAAGCGCATCACTTATTTCATAAATTGGAAGTTCTTTATTTTTATCTTCACTTGGAAGACTAGGATAGATTAAACCAATGTTTGATACACCACTAGCTATTGCATAGGAAACCATTTGATAAATATCTGATTGAGATATATTATATATAGGGTCTAATTCATCGTCATCTATATTTGAGTTGTAGATTTTCTTGTATTTTGTGTCAAAAATTAGATAGTCATTAGTAGCAAGTTTTAATACAATGTCACTGAGCATTTTAAATCTATTTTTGTCCGGTAATTGCTTTGCAAGATATGATCTACCAGGTCTACTTCTACTGACTCTTTTTATCTGATCGCCTTGGTTATTTTTAAGTATACTAAAGATGAAGTTTTCAAATAGTTTTTCAGAAGGAATCAATAAAGCAAAAACACTATAGTCATCTTTCCACTTATATACAGAAAGAGACGAAAGAAATAATTTGCAATTATCTAATATTGTTTTAAACTCAGTATAAATGGGATTTAATATAACCTGATCGCAATCTTCAATAGTAACGGTTTTATATTCTACTTCATCCAAAATAAACAGTAACTCTTCAAGATTTCTTTTTGTTATTTTATTCTTTGTGAAATCTTTGAGTAAACGAGCAACATATTTTACTATCTGATTGAATTTATTATTATATTGAAAAGAATCATACACACAAGGAATAATATGGTGATTTCCTCTTGCATAATTATTGACATACTGATTAAAATCGGTATAGCCTTTTACTGTTTGAAGATCTTCTTCAACCGTTTCATAGTAGTTGTAAGAATTACTTGAAAAAACATCAAGAGTATATTCAGAAAATAGATAAACCATAACCTCTAATAAATTAGATTCGAGAGCTTCTAAACTATTTTCAACAGTAGAATAATTTTGTTTTTCGCTTCCAGTAAGCCACCATAAAATATGAGTAAAAATCCCGTTTATTTCTATTTCATTTAGGTTCTTATTCTCATTATGAAATATTTTGGGTAGCAGGTTAATGATATATTCATCTTCTTTTCCTCTGAAATGAATAGTGCCAATCCAATTTCTTGGTACAATTTCATTTTTTCTAAAATCGATAAAACGTTGTTTCTTAGATTTAGAAAGGTAATACAGATTTTCTGAAGGTATAAATTTATTTCTCTCTAACCATATATGATCAAGAACTTTTTCTAGCTCATCTGAGAACTTCTTTTTTTTAGGTAAATCTTTTAACTCTTCTGATTTCTTCCAAGAGTATTTTACAAATTCAAAAAGATTTATGGTTTTAGACATTATTATAATTTGTATTCTAGTAAACCAAATGTATCCCAAGTATCATTATCTGTAGGTTTACCTAGATCTTTCATTATTTTTTTAACCTTGTCAAGATCATTTCTATAATATTCTGTCAATAATGGTATGATATTTTGATTAATAACTTCTGCTAAAGAATTGTCTTTCATAAAATAAGCATGCCCAATTTGAAAATCGACACCTTTGTCTTTCCTTAAACGAGTATTTAATACTGTCATAAAACCAGCTTTTTCTGTTTTAACAGCAGCATCCCCTTTCCCAAATTCTTTAATAATTTCCGGTTTAGGATACATTGCTTCAAATTGAAACCTTCGTCTTAATGCAATATCAACTAGAGCGATAGATTTGTCTGCAGTATTCATTGTGCCAATAACATATAAGTTTGGAGGAACACCAAAAACTTCTCCCGACGGAAGAGTTGCTGTTAACTCATTTTCTCCATCAATTCTTTTGTCTTCTTCAAGAAGGGTGATTAATTCTCCAAAGACTTTTGAAATGTTTGCTCTGTTTATTTCGTCTAGTATTATTACAAAATTGATATTATCTTCTATTTTATCTTTAACGATTAAAGACTTTTTATATATCTTACCAACTAAAGATTCAACTTCCCCATATGTTTTATCTTTTAATTCTTTATAAATATCATCATAAGGCCATAAATCAGAATTATCTAAAGTATCGCTACTGCCATTATTAGGTTTCCAACCTTTACGATCTTCAGACATAAGGAAATCAAATTTATCTCTGTGGTTTTTTACAGAGTTTGTATTCAAATTAAATTTATCTGCAATTTTTGAAAATACTTTTCCAGGGCTTTTGTCTCCAAAAAATAAGTTGGCTTTTTTATCGGTCTTAGTATTAAATTTTGATAAAAAGAAACATATTTTTAAAACATCTTTATTGTCAATATCAACCTCGCTTACTTCTCCTTCGTTTTCATAAAGTTCTTTTGACTTTTTTACAACATTTTTGAATACACCATCTTTAGGTTCAAAGAATAATGATCCTGATTTGTTAGTCTTAGGTTTCAAGCCTTGGACAAAGTCTTCGTAACTATACGAAGGATGCATGGTAACAAAAAATATTCTTTTGTTTAAAAGGCTTTTGAATTTTTCTCTGTTTTCAATTATACGATTAGTAATATCAGAATCAAGTGAGTGCTGATTTAAAATTTCTAATGATTTTTGAATAGTTGAATACGTTTTTCCTGTTCCAGGAGGGCCAAATAATATTTGATTTAAGGAATATTTTTTTGCTTCAATCATTATATTGTTATTTGTGCCTAAAAGGGAATTTAGCTCTATGTATTTTTTGTTACTAGGTGTAATTATATTTAAGTTATAGACATTATTTCTTTTATTGAATACCACAAGATCTCCTTCTTCATAACTTGGCCTATTAGATTTACCTGTAGCTTTATTCTTAAAATAAATAATTCTAAAGTCACTTCCTCCATTATTTTGGAGCTGAGCTTTAGACTCTGTATTATTATAGATTAGATTAATTTCTTCTTTAGTCCCATTTTTTGGACTTTCAGTAAAAAACTTATCAAAAGCTTCTTTAAAAATAAAAAAGCTTTTTTCTTTATCCTGTTTCTGAATTCTTTTTAAATATATCATATGTTCTTATTGCACAGTCCATTGTAAAGCCATGGCTTCTGCCATTCCTTTAAATGTTTTACTTCTTAAGGTTCTTCTTTCTGCAGAAGATTTTGCATTAGTTAAAGCATCCGAATACCATTTAGGTAAACTTTTACCACTACTTAAAACTACTCGTTCACCTTTACCTACAATATCCGTAGCTTCTAATAATGGTAAGTTTTTTAGCCAGAGACAAGTAGACTTAGAAGCTTCGTCTCCAAACATCCAAGGATGGACAGTTTGATTTGGTTTTCGATACCTTGTACTAATTATTCCTACCGGATTCTCAACAGCAATTTTCTCTATTGGTGCTTCACATAATCTAATGAAAAATTCTACAGCTTCCTCTCTATGCTCAGCTCTGTCAGGAAATCTTGGATGAGGTCTTCTCTCAGATGTTGGCATACCGCTATCATCTGGGTGATAATACCATCTTGCACCACTAACTGCTAAGAATGTACATGGTGGGTGTGCAATCATTAATTCCCAATCTAAACCATCATTTACTAAGCTTCCATTTTGAAGAGTACCTCCATTTTCTTCTATTACTTGAAAAACGTCATAGTTGAAATGCCATTCAGGATGCCCACCACTACAAGGTAATAAATCGCAACTATAGGCATCATGACCCAAAGCTCTTAATTCTTTTGTAATAGCTTGACTTTCTTCACAAGCAACTAATATTTTCATAAACTAATATTCTTAAAATAATCATTAATACCTATTGCTATCGATTTTGCCATAAGAGGAGGAACAGCATTTCCTATCATTTTGTAACAATAACCTTTACTTCCAACAAACTCAAAATCCATTGGAAATGATTGAAGTAATCCTGCTTCTCTTATAGTTATTGATCTAGCTTGTTCAGAATCTGGATGAATAAACATTAAACCATCTTTATAAAGATGAGCTACAACAGTTGGAGATGGCTTATCCCATTCTAAATTACGATACTTAGCGTGTTTTGATTCTTTATTTAATAATCTATTATAAAACTCTATTTTCTCATTTAAAGTTTTTTTATTCATTTCATTCTCAACCCATTCTTTAAAAACCCTTACATCTCTCTCATTACTGTGTCTAGGTTCATGTTGCATAATTTCAACATCATTTTCATTTAGTTTGTGCGAAACATTTTTACCTTTAACTTTAGTTACTTTTTTTAATGGGCTAATTGTAGGCAAATTAAAAAGTGCATCTTTTACGTTTTTTTTATTTTCTGATTTTTGTACATCAATTTTTTTATACAATTCATTAAGCTCATAATTTCTATCTTTTTTTATTCCTACTATTATTAATCTTCTCCTTTTTTGAGGAACTTGAAAATCATCAGCAACGTAAACTCTATTTTTTAAATTTTTTGGAGTTGTAATTTCATATCCAATTTCATTAAAAGCTTTATATACTCTTTCTGTTACCTTAATACCACCAGGTTCAGCGCTGAGCATTCCAGGAACATTTTCAAAAACAAAAGCTTTAGGCTGAAATTCTTTTACAACTTCAACAAAACTTTCAAATAAATAATTTCTATAATCATCTTTCATTGAGTTTTTGTCTTGAGCTCTTCCTGCAATTGAATATGCTTGACAAGGTGGGCCACCAATAATAAAATCAACTTTCTTATTACCAATAATTCCTTTTAAACCTTTATTGATTACACTATTATGATTCGTTTTTTGATAGAGACTCTTTGTGTCTATATTCCATGAGCCGTTTAAAAGTTCATTGGTCTTTTGAATATCAAAATGGATAACGTGTTTTAATGCTTCATCTTCAGTGTGTTTCCATTTTGTTTCAAGTCTTTTTCTTAATGTATTTACCATGGGTAGTTCCCATTCTACATGCGCTAATCCTTTAAACTTATTTGAGGATAAGAATCCTTCACTCAAACCACCACAGCCAGCAAATAAATCAATAAAAGTAAACTTCTTATTACTCATTCCTAAATTTTCTATTTTTATAAGATTGTAAAAATACTAACAAAAGTATTAAATTATTGCCTTAATAATCCTCTATCCAACCGCCTCCAATACATAATTTAATATCCTAATTATTAATGTTTTAACTTAAAAATTTCAGTTTAGCTTTTAACCATTTTGAATAAACATAAAAATTAAGTTTAAATAAATTTTATCCTCTTTTATTACGACCGAAACATTGCTTAGTTTCGACAACTAATCTAAACCCAAAACCTCCCCTTTTACGTTAGGGATTGAAGCAATTGTTTGAGCTCTTATTGCGACGATAGGAACAAAAAAGCGAGTGCGAAAAGCCCGACCCGCTCCGAGCGGGGAACGCCCAAATTCTCAGTATTATACGTTAATAACGTTTTTTAATTCAACCTATAACTAATCTCTTCCTTATCCAATATTTCCAACAGTTCATTCGAGATCATCACTTTCTGCTTCCTGCTTGGCATATTGAGTTTCAATTTGTCTTCCAATTGGTAGATCACAAAATGTAAGTGTTTATCACCTTTATGAGTGGTGAACAAATCCTTTAGCATATCGATCTTTTCATCTTTTAACTCTTCCAAAGGCATTTGGATGGTGAGTTTGCGTGCCTGAGTATCCATCACATCGTGCAATAACTGCATGCTGTTGTATTGTAATCTAGGCTCTCCTTTTTTACCGGTATCGCGGTTGGTCCAACCTTCTTTCACAAAAACTCTGGCGTGTATAAAGGAGTTAGGTACCAAAAAGTGACGCAACTTTAAATACTCCTCCCCGAAAATTTTAAACTCATAACTATCGTCGTAATCTTCCACCGTGAAAATCGCCCAGCCTTTCCCGGCCTTTGATTCCCGGTGCTGGACATCACTTACAATTCCTCCGAAACACAATTCGCGATTCACATATTTCTCCAGCTCGTTAAAATCTGAAACTTTGGCGTTGGTAAAACTCTTCATTTCGGTTTTAAAATCATCCAACGGATGACCGGAAATGTAAACGCCTACCACTTCCTTTTCGAGTTTCAGCTTTTTCATCGTGCCCCATTCTTCACATGGTGGCACTTCCGGTTCGGGAATCTGTACTTCACTAGCATCGCCAAACAAACTTACCTGTGATGAATTTTGTGTCTCCTGATACTTATTGGCATATTTCAGCACTTTCTCTAAAAACATCACTCCATCACCGTCGTCGTGTAAATACTGTCCGCGATGAGTATCGAAACTGTCGAAACCGCCGGCTAATGCTAAGTTTTCAAATGCTTTTTTGTTAGCAGAACGCAGGTCAATTCTTTTTGAAAGATCAAAAATAGATTTGTATTTTCCATCTTTTCGATGTTCTACAATAGTAGCCACGGCGTTTCCACCTACTCCTTTAATGGCACCCATTCCGAAGCGCACTTTGCCCTGATCGTTTACCGTAAACTTATAAAAGGATTCGTTCACATCCGGACCAAGAACGTCCATGCCCATCCGTTTGCATTCATCCATAAAGAAAGTCACCTGCTTAATATCACTCATATTATTTGAAAGCACTGCCGCCATATATTCGGCCGGGTAATGCGCCTTTAAATAGGCAGTCTGATAAGCAATCCAGGCGTAACAGGTAGAGTGGGATTTATTAAAGGCATAACTCGCAAACGCTTCCCAATCCTTCCAGATTTTTTCTAATTTTTCGGCATCATGCCCTTTTTCGACTGCTTGTTCAATAAACTGAGGCTTCATCTTATCGAGAACCGCCTTTTGTTTCTTACCCATGGCTTTCCGAAGTACATCGGCTTCACCTTTGGTAAATCCTGCCAGACTCTGTGACAAGAGCATTACTTGCTCCTGATACACTGTAATTCCATATGTCTCCTTAAGGTAACCTTCCATCGCCGGAAGATCATATTCTATCTTTTCCTCTCCGTTTTTTCTTCGGATGAAACTCGGGATATATTCCAACGGACCGGGACGATACAAGGCGTTCATTGCAATTAAATCAGCAAAAACCGTTGGTTTCAGCTCTTTCATATACTTCTGCATCCCGGCAGATTCGTACTGAAAGATCCCTACCGTCTCTCCTCTTTGGAACAATTCGTATGTTTTTTCATCGTCCAACGGAAATTCATCCGGATCCAGATCAATATCGTGTTTGTGCTTTACAAGTTTAACCGTGTCTTTAATTAAAGTCAGCGTTTTCAATCCCAGGAAATCCATTTTCAGCAATCCGGCACTCTCCACAACAGAGTTATCGAATTGGGTGACGTATAAATCACTATCCTTGGCGGTTGCAACCGGTACGAAATCGGTGATATCACTTGGCGTGATAATTACCCCACAGGCGTGAATCCCAGTATTACGAACCGAACCTTCTAATATTTTCGCCTGATTAATAGTTTCAGCTTCCAGATCGCTTCCTTCGGAAAGATTTAAGAGCTCATTTACCTTGGGTAGTTCATCACTTCTAAATTTCTTCCGAAGCTCTTGATCGCTCATTCCGAAGATCTTATTCAACTTCGTCATATTCGGAATCAGCTTCGAAATCCGATCGGCATCTCCCAATGGTAGATCCAGTACTCTGGCAGTATCACGAATAGCAGATTTGGCTGCCATGGTACCATAAGTGATTATTTGTGCCACCTGATTCGAGCCGTATTTTTGGATCACATAATCCATCACCTTAGATCGACCTTCATCATCAAAATCGATATCGATATCGGGCATACTCACACGATCCGGATTTAAGAAACGCTCAAAAAGCAGATCGTACTTAATTGGGTCGATATTCGTAATCCACAAACAATAGGCAACCACAGAACCGGCTGCCGATCCACGTCCGGGACCTACCGAAACATCCATGTTGCGCGCTTCTCTAATAAAATCTTCCGTAATCAGGAAATACCCGGGATAACCGGTTTTCTCAATAACACTTAATTCAAATTTTATGCGTTCTTCTATTTCCGGAGTGAGGTCTCCATATCGTTTTTTGGCGCCCAAAAAGGTAAGATGCTTCAGATAGTCATTTTCCCCTCTTTTTCCTCCATCGGCTACAT
Organism: Ulvibacter antarcticus; assembly: GCF_003688405.1. Lineage (GTDB taxonomy): Bacteria > Bacteroidota > Bacteroidia > Flavobacteriales > Flavobacteriaceae > Ulvibacter > Ulvibacter antarcticus. The sequence goes on along the minus strand of NZ_REFC01000011.1, from coordinate 806,827 downwards.
CTTCAGAATCTAAAAACTCTTCAGGAATGTCGAATTTTGGTAACAATACATCTCGAGCAAGGGTATAAGACTCTATCTTTTCTATCACTTCAGAAATATTGCTTATGGCTTCCGGAAGGTCTTTAAAAATCTCCTTCATCTCCTCCTGAGACTTAAAATAATACTCCTGATTTGGCAAACCATAACGGTAGCCACGACCCCGACCTATAGGCGTTGCCTGCTTTTCGCCATCTTTTACACATAACAAAATATCATGCGCATTGGCATTCTCCTTATCGACATAATAGGTGTTATTACAAGCGACCAACTTCACCTGATGCTTGTTGGCGAAATCGATCAATACCGAGTTCACTCTATCCTCATCTTCCTGATCATGACGTAAAATTTCCAGATAAAAATCATCTTTAAACTCTTCCTTCCACCAAAGCAGTGCTTCCTCGGCCTGATTCTCGCCAATATTTAAAATTTTACTGGACACTTCACCATACATTCCACCAGAAAGTACAATAATGTCTTCCTTATATTTTTTTATGACCTCTCTATCGATTCGCGGCACATAATAAAACCCTTCGGTATAAGCGATCGAAGCCATTTTAGCGAGGTTGTGATAGCCTTTTTTAGTTTTTGCAAGCAAGACAATCTGATAGCCATTGTCTTTTTGAGATTTATTAAGATGATCCTCACAAACAAAGTATTCGCAACCTACAATTCCCTTTAAGCTTTTGTGTTGTTCTTCTTCGGAAAGCCCCGCGTTGTAGGTATTTACAGCTCGCACGAAGTGAAAGGCCCCCATCATGTTTCCGCTATCTGTCAAGGCTACAGCAGGCATATCGTTGGCAACAGCTGCATTCACGAGATCCTGAGTGCTTATGGTTGACTGAAGAATAGAAAATTGAGAATGATTGTGAAGATGTGAAAAAGGAGTCTCTTCAAGAGTTGCAATGTTTTCTTTTATCTCTTCGGAAGAGATTTCGATGGTTTCGACCGAGGCTTCAATTTCCTTTCGGATCTTTTCTGAAGCTTTCTTGAGATTGATATGTTTTAAACCAATAAGTTCGATTGGTTTTGGATTGGCTTCGGAAAAATTTTCGAAATAATCCGGCTGTACGTCCAATTCTTCAATAGTAAATATCTGTCTTCTAATAAGCTCGAAAAAACAACGGGTCGTTGCTTCTACATCGGCTGTTGCATTATGGGCTTCAGAAAAAGGTATTTTAAACAAAAATTCATGGAGCTCGGTCAGGGTAGGAAGCTTGAATTTTCCTCCTCGTCCGCCGGGCAATTGACAAAGCTGAGCAGTAGTTTCGGTACAAGTATCCAAAAGCGGTAGTTCGGGAAGTGGGTTCTCCATCCCGAGGCGATGATACTCGGCACCCATGATGTTAAGATCGAAGCCTACGTTCTGCCCGACGACAAATTTCGTTTTGGAAAGCGCCTCGTTAAACTTCTCCATCATCTCCGCTAAGGAAATTCCCTGCTGTTCGGCCAACTCGGTTGAAATACCGTGAATCTTCTCGGCATCGAAGGGAATGTTGAATCCGTCGGGCTTTACCAGATAATCCTGATTCTCGATCACATTTCCCATCGCATCGTGTAATTGCCACGCAATCTGAATACAGCGAGGCCAATTATCACTGTCGGTTAAGGGAGCGTTCCAGTTCCGTGGGAGACCGGTGGTTTCGGTATCAAAAATTAAGTACATCTGATAATTTGTTTAAACTAAAAAGTAGTTGCGGAATTTCTAAATAAGCTGAAATACCCATTAAATGCCTTCCTCTCGCCGCCAAAAGCGGATCGTCGGAGGCAGAAAGTAAAAATAAAAAAGATGAGGGTTTTTAGCGTGTAAAGTTGTGAAGAGTTGTTCACATAAATACAAATTCTGATAGGTAAAAATTGTTCTCGATCCTTCCATCTCAAAAGTGAATAAATTAAAAGGTAAAAAACATCAAATAAAAAAAGACCAGAAATTAATCCGGTCTCTCTTTTTCATAGCATTTTGTAATTGTTTCAAGAATTAGGAAACCATAACTTCAAAGTTCTTAACGCTCTGTAATGCGGTTTCTATTCCCGTACGTTGTTTGGAAAGGATGCTTTTAGTTGTTGGAGGCAGCGTAGTATCGTTAATAATTTCATTATACTCTTCCACAGCTGCTAATTCACCTTTTTGAACTTCTTTTAAAATTGCTTCTTCATCGTTAGACGTAAAGGTCGATTTTATGCTCATCCAAACTCTGTGGGCATCGGCCGTTATACTTGTTCCTTTTTCAGGAGTCTCACCGAAGTTCGTAATTTCGGTCTTTAACTCATGCCCAAATTTGTTTCTGTATTGGGCCTGATTTTCAAAAAATTGTTTCAATTTGGAATTGTCAACTATTTCAGCTGCTCTTTTATACCCTTTTTCGGCATCGTAATTTTTCTCAAGTAATTCATTTAATCTTTTTGACATTTTTTCTGTATACTTCATCATCTTTTCTATTTAATTATGCAGAATGTAGTTTTAAAAAACCGACTGGAACCTTCTGCTCTTTCCTCTTTCGATCAATCTTAAACTACAGTAAATACTAGTGTTTACAAAGTTTTTAACTGAAGCTTAGCACTATTTAACAAAGTTTAACCCTTATTCGGCTTTAGATTGAATATCACCTGAATAATGAAGTGAATTGAACGATATCCAATAAAAAACTCCCAATATAAGATTGGGAGTTTTTAAGATTTACACTGGTGTTTAAATTTTTAATCCTTAATTGGATCCACATATTTAAATGGAACTTTATAGAAAAATCCGTTATGCACGACAACAGTATCTAAACCTGGTCGAATTGCGGTAAAATTAAATTCGCCAATAATTTCTTGACGGTGATCAGATCGCGCGGTAATTGTGATTTCACCAGAACTTCCTTCGCTATCTGTTGTGTAAAAAGTTCCCTCAGTATCTGTAAAAGTTGCATAACTTTTGGCACCCGGTCCTAGTTTATAAGTTTTCTGACCACGCCATTCCGTAAATAATACAATGCCTTGATTATCTGTTAAGCCTGAAATAGTGAGTGATAAATCATCAGAATCCATGGTGGCAGATGCAGAAAATGCTTTGAAAAAATCTGATTTAACATTAGCTTGTAGGGCTGGGGAATTGGTTTCGGTGTTTTCACATGACATCAATAAAATTGAGGCACAGAATAGGACTAGTAACTTTTTCATAATATATATAGTATAAGTAGGTGAAACAAACCTACACTATATATCGACAAAAAGCAAATTAATTCGACAAAACGCAACAATTCGAATGAACTTGCTTTAAATTTTAATAGAAATTATACCAAGTACTTACTCATAGAAAACATTAAACTGCCCCAGAGAAATAGATTTTGTTGCAGTTTGAAATGAAAAGGTACCTTTAACTTTATTTGAAGCTGGAAGATGTTCGAATACTATGATATTTCCGGAAACTGCAGTTTCTGTTCCATCTCCGTCTTCATATGAAGCAAAATAACCATTGTGAGGTAAACTTATATTTCCTGCAGCCACATCCAAGGGCAGTCTAATTACAATCTCCCTGTTTGTAGTGCTTCCTTTAATCACAATCGCATTACTAACTCTTTCAGCAGAGACACTAAACGGGTTGAACGGATTGTCATTAATATACGAAACAAAAGTTCCTGCATTTGTATTTGGCTCATCATCATCATCAATTTCCAATTCAGGCACACGGATTGGAGCTTCAAAGAAGACACCACTATTTACAGCTATTGTGTCGACTCCCTCAATTATAGCAACAAAATTAAACGTCCCGCTTACAATACGAGCTGCCGGATCATAACTTGAAATTGTTACTTTTCCTTCACCATTCGGATTTGTATAATAGGTATCGCCATTAAAATTTTCGAACGATGCAAAATTAGGAGAAGTTCCTCCAAGTTGATATTCGCCAACCTGAAGTGTAGCAATCTTTAAAGTAAGGGTTTCATGCTGTGTGATACCTTGTATAACATAGGTACCATCCTCATTTTCCTTTGCCTGGGCATCTAATGATCTAAATAATTCATTATCAAGTTGCGCTTGTAAAGCAGGGTCGTAAACTTGAGTATTTTCACAACCTACAATTACTATGGAAATTATAAAAACAAAAAACAGGCGTTTCATAATATATTTATTCTTAGGGAGTTTTAGCAAATGTAAAAGAAAAAGTTTAATCTGTTGAGCTTCAAATAAAAAATATAGTATCTTTGCACGCTAAATTATAATCGAGGTCGAGCACCTCAAAAATTAATTATATGCCTGTAAAAATTAGATTACAAAGACACGGTAAAAAAGGAAAACCTTTTTACTGGATCGTAGCGGCCGATGCCCGTTCAAAAAGAGATGGTAAATACCTTGACAAATTAGGTATCTACAATCCAACTGTAAACCCTGCACAGATCGAACTTGACGTGGACGGAGCAGTAAAATGGCTTCAAAACGGAGCGCAACCAACAGACACTGTAAGAGCAATCCTTTCTTATAAAGGAGCGATGATGAAAAATCATTTAGCTGGTGGTGTTCGTAAAGGTGCATTAACCGAAGAACAAGCTGAAGAAAAATTCAATGCTTGGGTAGAAGAAAAAGCAAAAACTGTTGATTCTAAGAAATCAAAACTTTCTGATGTTAAAGAAAAAGAGAAAGCTGAAGCATTGGCTGCTGAAAAAGCAGTAAATGAAAAGCGTGCTGCAGATGCTGCCGCTGCTCTTGCTCCTGAAGTAGAAGAAACTCCTGCCGAAGAAGGTGAGGCTGTTGAAGCAACAGAAGCAACAACTGAAGAAGCTCCGGCTGCAGAAGGTTCTCCAATTGAACAAGCTGCTGAAGAAGCTAAAGAAGAAACTAAAGAGTAATTTTTTAAGCGATGCAAAAGGAGAATTGCTTCTACTTAGGCAAAATCGTAAAAAAATACAGCTTTAAGGGGGAGTTGCTCGTAAAATTAGATACGGACGAACCCAAACTATTTACCAAAATGGAATCAGTTTTTGTGGAACAACACAACATTCTGGTTCCATTTTTTATTGTACAAAGTTCACTTCATAAATCGCTACTATTACGTATCAAATTTGAAGATGTTTCTAGCGAAGCAGAAGCAGATGTACTCTTGGGTGCAGCCCTCTATTTGCCCCTTACTTTTTTACCTAAACTTACCGGAAATCGTTTCTACTATCATGAGATTATCGGATTTACAGTTGAAGATAAAAGTTTTGGCGAGGTAGGTATAATTACTGGTGTAAACGACGCTACCTCTCAAGCACTATTCGAAATAGACAGAGCTGGTAAGCAAATCCTAATTCCCGTTATCGATACTTTTATTAAAAATGTTGATCGCGATGTGAAAAAAATCTCTTTGGATGTTCCCGACGGTTTGATCGAACTGTACCTTTAATATGTCTCTTCCTTTTCAATTTAAAGAATTCACAATAGAACAAGACCGCTGTGCCATGAAAATTGGTACCGACAGCGTTTTACTTGGTGCCTGGATTTCTTTGGAAAACAATCCTTCAAAAATACTAGATATAGGCGCCGGGACAGGTATATTAGCTTTACAAATGGCACAACGCAGCTTTGCAGAAACCATAGATGCCGTCGAAATAGATAATGATGCTTTCGAACAATGCACCGAAAATTTTGAAAACTCACCCTGGGGAGATCGTTTGTATTGTTATCATGCCTCCGCTCAGGAATTTGCTACAGATATAGACGAAACCTATGATTTGATTATTTCGAACCCTCCTTTCTATTCGGAAGATTTTAAAACTGAAAGTGAGGCTCGAGATATGGCAAGATTTACAGATTCGCTGCCTTTTGAACACCTAATTGGTTGTGTACACGCATTGCTTTCTAAAGAAGGAGAATTCGCTTTGATACTTCCTAGGAAAGAAGAAGAACACTTTATTTCGTTAGCTTCGGAAGCGGGATTATACCCAAACCGAATCTGTCGTGTTCGTGGCACTGCTACTTCCGAAGAAAAAAGAAGTCTTATATGCTTTTCCTTCCGAAGTACAACAACAGAAATCTCATCCCTAACTATCGAAATCGAGCGGCATAAGTATACTGAAGACTACAAAAATTTTGTGAAAGATTTTTATCTGAAAATGTGATCATAAACTTCGAAGCATTGGTCGGGTTAAACAAGTTGGGCCACCACCCCCTTTTACACTAATTTCTTCGCCTTTATAGGCAAATACCGAACATCCAGCATCCAAAAGTCTTTGTTGCGTTTTAGGATTTCCAGCAACCATCATACATTTTCGAGGAGAAATTGCCAATACATTACATCCCATAGAATCGAATTCGTCTTCAGGGACTTCAACTAGTTTAAACCCTCGTTTTAAAAGTTCATTTCTAAATTTTATGGGCATTAATGGAGAATATACAACTGCCAAATCTTTATCTACCGGACTCAAAATAGACATTAAATGAAATACGTCCGACTCACCCCTAAAATGAGGCAATTCTGCAACGATGACCTCTATGCCTTTTGGTTCCAGCATATTTTTTAATTGGGAAATACCTTCTTCATTCGTTCTATAGGTATGCCCTACTGCAAGAGTATTCTGATCCAACCAGGCTACATCACCACCTTCTAGAGTACCTGGCGATCTGATTTCACCTAAAATAGGAATGTTTTTACTTTTATAAATTGCTTTTTGAACTTCGGGCTCACCTTTTCTCCCTGCCTTTCCCATATTGCAAAGTATCATTCCGAAGTCTGTGGCGATTGACGCATCCCGACAATAGATTGAATCGATAGTTAGCATTGCATCAGCTGGGAAATGATGTATCTGAATATCCTCTTTTAAAAATTTCGCTTCAAAGATGTTGTATTCATCTATTGCTGAATTGAATTTGGGCTGTTCTAAATAATTCAATTCCTCCCATTGAGCATGGAGGGTGGCTTCCGAAAAAAACGCATTCTTAGCAGGTTTAATAAAAAGTGAATGAAGTTTTAAATATTCGGAATGATGCGTTGTTTTCATAAGTCTTTTCTATTGTTCCATTTCATTAATACGTAAAACGGGATGCCCAAAAGCAATAATAAGAAGCCGTAAAACACTGCCTCATTACCAGACCCATAAATGGCCCACATGGAATATACAAATCCAAGACCTGAAAGCACAAATACTGATACAGGCGAGCCAACATAGAGCTTTTTGTTAATGACAACCATCGCATATGAAGCGGCAGTAAACAAATATGGCACAAGACAAGTGAGGGTTGTGAGCAATACTATAAACTCAAATTGTTCTACTAAACCTTCTGTATAATTCATTAACATTAGTACGGACGACAAAAAGCTACCGATAACCAATCCGGCAATCGGAACCCCATTTTTATTTTCTTTCTTAAAAATTCTAGGAAATAATTTGTCCGTCGCCGATGCCATTGGAATTTGCCCCATCATTAAAATCCATCCATTTAAAGCTCCAATTGCCGCGATTGCCGCACCTCCTGCAACAAAATACCCTGCATATTCACCTCCTATTATTTTCGCTGCTTCTGCGAAAGGTGCAGGAGATGTACTCAGTTTTTCTATTGGTAACATGCCAAATAAAACCACCGTTCCCAAAATATAAATCAAGGTCGAAATAGTTGTTCCCAGCATTGTAGCTTTCGGGATTGTTTTTTCTGGATCCTTTACATTGGCCGCAGGTACTGTCGCACATTCTAATCCTAAAAAAGCGAATAAAGTTAAAGCACCAACTGTTGAAAAAGCATCAAAATCTCCTAGATTGGATGTATTGAATTCAGGAAAATTATCAAGACTAAAAAAGAATCCACCGAACAAAATAACAAATAGTAACGGCACTACTTTTAATATAGTCGTTACTACTTGAAATTTCCCAGAAGTTTTTACTCCTTCTGAGTTAATCCAGGTAAAAAACCAAATAAATGCCAATCCTATTACGACCGCCAATATTGAATTTGTCTCCAGAATTGGAAAGAAAATTGTCAATGCGCTAACAATTGCAACTGCAATTGCAGCATTAACAACCCAGCAAGAAATCCAATAACCCCAAGCAACCAAAAAGCCAATAAAATCACCAAATCCCGCTCTGGAATAAACATAAGGACCGCCGCTTTTACTTCTAAGAATTTTACTGAAATTGCTAAATATTTTCGCTAGAATGAGGGCGCCTGCAGCAGTAAAGAACCAACCCAACAAACTAATGCTTCCATAGGATGCGAGCGCAGCAGGTAGCACAAATATACCAGAGCCAATCATATTACCAACGACTAAGGAGGTCGCTGTAATGAGACCAATTTTTTTAGGTTTCGAGCCTTCAGTCATGAATTATCCATCTGATTAACTTTATATTACTTAAATTTATTGAGACCTAAATGTACAATTAAAAGTTAATGAAGTTTTCAATCGACCCGGATATTACAAAAGCAGAGACGCTACCAGCTTCTTTTTATAGAGATCAAACAGTTTTTGACGCCTTGAAAGACGCTGTTTTCTTAAAAACCTGGCAATGGCTTGGAAATGAAGATTTGGTACCTCTTGCACAGTCAGTATATCCCTTTATACTATTGGATGGCTACCTTACTGAACCCTTGCTCCTAACCCGGAATGAAGAAGATGAAATCAATTGTCTAACTAATGTGTGTACCCATAGAGGTAATTTGGTCGCACTTAATGGAGGGAAAGTTAAGAAACTTGTATGTATGTATCACGGTCGGCGATTTGATCTAAACGGGAATTTTGTAAGCATGCCCGAATTCGAAGCTGCAGAAGATTTTCCTAGACCATGTGATAACCTCCACAAATTTCCTTTGAAAAAATGGGGTTCGTTTTTATTTGCTGGATTGAATCCGCATTTCGATTTTGAGCAGGTAATTAAAAAAATGAACGAAAGAGTTGGCTTTTTACCCTTGGAAGAGTTTACAGAAAACAAATCGTTATCTAAGGATTATTTGGTACATGCGCATTGGGCCTTGTATTGTGATAATTATTTAGAAGGATTTCATGTTCCCTTTGTACACGAAGACTTGAACAATGTGCTAGATTACGGAAGTTATACCACAGAAATATACGAGTATTGTAATTTACAGATTGGTTATGCCGACGATGCTACCGAAACATTCGATCTACCGGAAGGGCATCCGGATCATGGAAAAAATGTGGCTGCCTATTACTATTGGGTTTTCCCAAATATGATGTTTAATTTTTATCCTTGGGGTTTATCAGTAAATATTGTCAAACCTTTGTCACTTCAAAGAACAAAAGTATCGTTTATTACCTATGTTTATGATGCTTCAAAAATGGATAAAGGTGCTGGTAGTCTTTTAGAAAAGGTGGAACGTGAAGACGAATTTGTGGTGGAGAACGTTCAACGAGGGGTAAATTCGGCATTTTACAAAGCGGGACGTTTCTCACCTACCAGAGAAAAAGGAGTACATCATTTTCATCGTTTGTTGGCAGACTTTTTAAACAAATAGTTTCCGAAAAAAGGAAAAGATTTTCAATGAAATAAATGGGTTATTCGTTGGCAATACCTAAATTTGGGCCGATTAAAAACCCAATAAGATGAAACCAGATTTATTCGAAGCTCCCGATTATTACAATATAGACGATTTACTTTCCGAAGAACATAAACTTATTAGAGATGCAGCTCGTGCATGGGTAAAACGCGATGTTTCTCCTATTATAGAAGAAGCAGCTCAAAATGCAGAGTTTCCAAAATCCATTATTCCCGGCTTGGCAGAAATAGGAGCTTTCGGACCATATATTCCTGAAGAATATGGCGGTGCTGGCTTAGATCAGATCTCTTACGGATTGATCATGCAGGAAATCGAAAGAGGAGATAGTGGGGTTCGATCTACGGCTTCTGTACAGTCATCTTTGGTAATGTACCCTATTTGGAAATACGGTAACGAAGCACAACGCAATAAATACTTGCCTAAGTTAGCTTCTGGAGAATGGATGGGATCTTTTGGATTAACAGAGCCGGATCATGGGTCTAACCCGGGAGGCATGGTAACCAACTTTAAAGATATGGGAGACCATTATTTATTGAATGGAGCTAAATTATGGATTTCTAATTCTCCTTTTTGTGATGTAGCCGTTGTTTGGGCTAAAAACGAAGAAGGCCGAATTCATGGCTTGGTTGTAGAACGCGGAATGGAAGGATTCAGCACGCCAGAAACACATAATAAATGGTCGTTACGTGCTAGTGCGACAGGAGAACTTATTTTTCAGGATGTAAAAATTCCGAAGGAAAACTTATTGCCGAATAAATCAGGATTAGGAGCACCATTAGGATGTTTGGATTCTGCCCGCTACGGAATTGCTTGGGGAGCTATTGGAGCTGCAATGGACTGTTACGATACTGCTTTACGTTATGCCAAAGAAAGAATTCAGTTTGGAAAACCAATTGGAGCATTTCAATTACAACAAAAGAAACTGGCCGAAATGATCACTGAGATTACAAAAGCGCAATTGTTGGTCTTGAGACTGGGACAATTGAAAAATGAAGGTAAGGCTACAACTGCACAAATTTCAATGGCTAAAAGAAACAATGTTGATATGGCTTTGAAAATTGCCAGAGAAGCAAGACAGATACTGGGAGCTATGGGAATTACAGGAGAATATAGTATTATGCGTCATATGATGAATCTAGAAAGTGTTATTACTTATGAAGGAACCCACGATATTCATCTTTTAATTACGGGTATGGATATTACCGGATTGAACGCTTTTAAATAAAAAGAATCTACTAGTATTAAAAGGCTTCTTCTACTCGGAGAAGCCTTTTTTGTTCTTAAACTTCGGAAGGTGTTTGGCATTATTGGGTCAAATTGTATCTTTAAACAAAGAAAACCTATGTCTTCACAAAAAAGGATAAGTCGGGCATATGAAACTGCGCGACGCATTTCATTTAACGATGCTTCCAAATTTATTATTTTCAGTGATTGTCATCGAGGGGATAATAGCTTTGCAGATGATTTCGCCAACAACAGAAATATTTATTATCATGCCCTTCGACATTATTTTATCGATGGATTTACCTATTGTGAAATAGGTGATGGTGACGAACTTTGGGAAAACCTCACATTCAAATCTATCTTCGAAGCTCACAAAAATGTGTTTGACCTCATGCGCCTTTTTTTTAATGAAAATCGCTTATATCGTGTGGTGGGTAATCACGATATGGTATATAGAAACCAGCGCTTTGTTGAGAAAAACCTATATAGCTATTTCAACAAAGTAACAGGACAAGATGAACCCTTATTTCCTGGGATAACCTTTACAGAAGGTTTGGTTCTCGAACATGAAGAATCCAAACAAGAATTATTTTTTATGCATGGCCATCAAGCCGATTGGATGAATTATAAAGGTTGGAAGTTTAATCGTTTTATGGTACGTGCACTCTGGAGGCAGCTTCAGGTTTTTGGCATAAGTGACCCTACAAGTCCCGCAAGGAATTATACCGAATTGATCAAGGTTGAAAGAAGAACTAAAAAATGGATTATTAATAATAAGAATATATTTACCATTACCGGACATACACACAGACCTCGTTTCCCGGAACCTGGCGAGATTGCATACTTTAACGATGGAAGCTGTGTACATCCAAGAAGTATTACTGGTTTAGAAATAGAAAACGGCGCAATTTCTTTGATCAAATGGCAAATTGCTACCAGTGAAGACGGCACTTTAAAAGTTATAAGGGTTCTACTTGAAGGACCTCAAAAATTAGTAAATTATAAAACGGAATAAGTACATTATTTTTTTTGCAATTCTAAATCTTGAGAAACTGCAGCATCATAGGCAGATGCATTTCTATTTTGTTTATTCAATTCCCGATTGTCTAACTCCCCTTTTACCAGTCTTTTCTGGACCTCATGGATTTGATTAGTCATTCTCACAATTTTTAATTGTCGAAATAGTAATACTGTAATCAAAATCACTCCTAGCGCTACTAAAATATAAATCGTTTTCATCAATTTGGCGCGTTGGGAGATAAGACTCAGTTGGTCTTTATTTTTACTAAGTTCGGCCTTTAATTGTAGAATTTCGACCTTGCTCATTTCTTTGGCAGTATTTAAGCGATCACTAATAGCTGCATGATTCTCAAAATGAAACAGCGCTTTTTCGAAATCGCCACTAGTTCTGTAAATATCGGACAGTAAATAATGTGCATCACTTTCGGCATTTAAATCTTCTTCTTCTTTTGAAAGTTTTAAGGCAAGTTGCGCCTGCGTTTCAGCTTCATCTTTTTTATCGAAAGCCAACAAAACATTAGCATAATTAAGATGTAAGGATGCAAACTCAATTTGAAGCAGTTTAGATAGCTCTAGAGAATATTCAAGATGTTCTTTGGCCATTGTAATATTCCCGGATTTAAACTCAGTCTCTCCCAAATTTATATAATCGATCGCAAGCCCTATGCTATCACCATCCTGTACGGATATGTCTATGGCCTTCAAATAATTCGATCTGGCCTCCTCCATATCTTCCATATCGAGATAAAGACCTCCAATATTGCTGTAAATGACACTTAAATTTCGCGTAGAATTTAATTTTAAAACCAAATCCCTTGTCCGTTTATAATTCCCAAGAGCAGCATCAAACTGACCTAAGGAGGTATTAATTAATCCTAAATTAAATAAAGCTCTTCCTTCACTTGCTTCGTGTCTCATGTCTTTAGCAAGATTATACGATTGTTCAGTATAGAAATAAGCGCTATCATGCTGAATTTGACCATCGAAATAGGCTTCGCCAATATCGGCAAGTAAGTTTATTTTCTTTGCGGTGGTTATTTCTGCGCTGAGAAGTACTTTTAGACTATCAATTTGCTTATCCTGAGCCGTTACATTTCCGAAGAAAAACAGCGAGAATATAAGTAAACATTTGATTTGCGGAGACATAAAAATTCTTAGGACCGTATAAATATACAGCTTTTGTAGGAATTTACAACGTTTTTCTAATATGATGGTCTCTTCAACTACCTCATCGTGCTTAAAATCAGTTCTTAATAAATCTCTTAATAGCCGATACGGTTTTATCGATGTTGTAAAGTTTCAGAAAATAAACCCCGGAAACCAATTGCCGAATACTCAACTCGTTCTCAACAATTCCATTTGCCAATAGCTTTCCATCAATACTATACATAGAATAGAAAAGCACCTCACTAAAATTGTGTGTATTTATATATAAAACGTTGTTAGCCGGATTGGGATACAGGTCAATTTCTAAGTAAGTTGCTTCAGAAACTCCCAAATCACAATTTATATAATCCAAAGGTACAAGCGTACATACAGACGCCATATACTCAAGTCTGTTTGCCGCTCCATAAATCACATCAGCCTGAGAAGCAATATTTCTTTCGAAAAACAATCCCGGAGTTCCCTGTACCTGATATCGGTATAATACTCCGTCATCTGTAATTGCTATAACATCGTTCGATTGACAATTTACAAAACGATTTGAAATCGCCCGAAATGGTGTAATATCGTTACAGAAAACGGTTTGTGAGTCTGTACCATCATAAGCATAAAAGTCATTTAACATACCTTGATACAGTAGATTTCCTTTAAAAAAAGTTGCGTCACCGGGAGAACCTTCAGGTATCTCAAATTCTGAAATAATCGAATTAGTCGCTAGATCGAATGTAAGCACCTTATTCTCTGTACTTCCAATAAGCAGGAATTGGTTTGAAGCATTTCCAACAAGTCCGTTATACCCTTCAATGCCGCCAACGGGAGCAATAGTTTCGGTGGTGCTATCACCAAAAATTTGAATAATTTCCTGCCCGTCAGTGATTCCATACAGCAAGCCTTCCGAAGAGAAAGCTATATCTAAAATGATAGTTCCCGAAAGGTCCATTTCGATTAAAGGATAGTGGTTATAGCCTGTATCTACATATCCAATACTATTTATTTCCGTATTGTTATTATACTCACAAACAAAGACGTAATCATCCCGAAGAAATTTACAATACACTTCTTCAAGGGCAACCAAGTTACAATCATAAGCAAATTGCTCATTGATCGTAGTGGCTCCATTAATTCCGCCAACGGCTGAATACACATCATCAATTAGACTATAAGTCTGACCTTCTATATCGTATTCCCATACTTTGCCACCAGAGCCAAAAGCCAATAATAGATTAGTACCGCAGCTTGTTGAAAAATTTGCCATTCCCCACAATCCGATAGAATCTGCACAAGCCACACTTTTTACAACATTTCCATCATAGGCAAGCACATCTTCAACATTGGTACCTTGAAATAACAAATTACCCTTATAATAAGTAATATCTCCCGAATTACCCGTTCCTATAGGCTTTTGAGAAATGGTATTCGCATTTATATCGTATTCTACCAATTCATTCAAAGCTGCATTGATAAAAGTTAAGTGATTATTATTATACACTAATCCATTTGTAAATAAATCGCCGGGCCATTGATAAACAGTATCATATTCCCCTGTTGCTAAATCGATGTTAATAATTGTTCCGTTGGCATCAATTCCATAAAAATGGTCTTCATCTGCATACGCTATATCGGTTAAAAGTAATGAGCTAGGGACATTGACTGCGATAACAAATTGGGTGGTTCCCGTACTATACTCATAGGTGTAAATTTCATTCTCACCGTTAAGTAGATAGAACTCCTGAGCATTTAAAAAAGTCGAGAAAAGAAAGAATATCAATACATATCTCATAGCAAAAGATTTATGTTATTGATTCAAGATAGTGAAAAATTCCTACAAAATTGAATGAAAAATTTTAGGCCTCTGGTGCTAGTTCGACAATCAAACCGTCCATTTCCGGCCTCATCTGGATCTGGCAACCCAAACGACTATTGTCTTTGACATTAAATGCTTCAGCTAGCATAGCGTCCTCATCGTCGGTTACTTCCGGTAATTGATGATCACTTTCAACGTAACATTGACAAGAAGCACACATCGCCATACCCCCGCAAATCCCAATGGTACCTTCCGGCGCGAGTTCGTACGAACGTACAATCTCCATCAGGTTCATATTCATATCGGTAGGTGCATCAATGGCATGAGCAACTCCTTCACGGTCAATAATTGTAATTTTAATATCAGTCATACTAATAATTTGGGCGTGCCCCTTAATCGTCATTACTCACTTTAATAAAATGCTTCTACGGGTCGGGCTTTCACTACTCGCTTTCTCTTTTGCCGTTGGCACAGAGAAGAGCTCAAACATACCGCTCAATCCCTCACGCGATTAAGTTATACTTTTTATTACAGCTTTTGGCGCTTCTTTTTTAGTCCCGTCAAATCCTTCAACACCTCCTACGGTGGTATATTTCATAACGTATCGTTTCTCTGGGTAAATACGTTGAAAAGCACTCTGACACATCAATGTAGCTTCATGAAAACCACAGAGGATAAGTTTTAATTTTCCCGGATAGGTATTTACATCTCCAATCGCATAAATGCCTGGAATATTGGTCATATAATCCAAAGAATTATCAACTTTAATGGCGTTTTTTTCAATTTCTAACCCCCAGTCGGCTATAGGTCCTAATTTAGGTGCCAGTCCAAACAACGGAATAAAATGATCACAGGCTCTGTCGAATTCATCTTCTCCCCGCTTAATAGTCACAGCTTGTACCTTTTCCTTTCCAATAATTTCTATTACTTCGGCAGGTGTAATTAATTCTATTTTACCAATATCTTTCAGCTCTTGAACTTTCTCTACGCTATCTAAGGCACCCCGAAATTCGTTACGCCTGTGAATGAGTACGACACTTTCTGCTACATCTGCCAGGAAGATACTCCAATCCAGCGCAGAATCACCGCCTCCGGAAATTATAACCCGTTTATTTCGATACAACTCTGGATCACGAATAATGTACTCTACCCCTTTATCCTCATAATTTGCTATTTTAGGAATCGGTGGTTTTCGAGGTTCAAAACTACCTAGTCCTCCAGCGATTGCAACTATAGGCGCATGGTGTTTTGTTCCTTTAGAGGTGGTCACAATAAATGTCCCATCATCTAATTTCTCTATCGTTTCTGCCCGTTCTCCTAAGGTAAATCCAGGTTGAAACGGGGCAATTTGTTTCATAAGGTTATCCACTAAGTCACCTGCAAGAATTTCAGGGAAAGCAGGAATATCGTAAATGGGTTTTTTGGGATATATTTCTGAGCATTGGCCGCCAGCTTGTGGCAAAGCATCAATTAAATGACATTTTAATTTTAATAAGCCTGCTTCAAAAACAGTAAAAAGACCCGTAGGTCCCGCGCCAATTATAAGTATGTCTGTTTTAATCATATAAAACTATCTGCTAAATTTTACTTGCGGTAAAAATAAAATGACTTTTAAGATTGGAAAATTATTTCAATCATTTATTCTATATTTATTACGCTTTCTATTTGTGGAGCATGTTTTTTAATCGTCATTTCCACACCGCTTTTTAGAGTCATCTGGTTCACCGTACATCCAACACAGGCTCCTTGTAACTGTACTTTTACAATTTTTCCATTGTCTATAGAGAGCAATGAAATATCACCTCCATCACTTTGAAGGAAAGGTCTAATCTCATCGAGAGCTGCCTCTACTTTTGCTGTTAATTCTTTATCCTGTGTTGTCATATTATTTTTTTACTGCACTACATCCCGCCATAGTGGTAATTTTAATAGCTTCGGTAGGGGGTAATGATTCATTTCTTCTCACGGTCTGTTCTACTACATTTCTTGTAATAGACTCGAAAGCTTCCTCTAATAGTGATGCTGTTTGCAGTGCCGCCGGTCTTCCGGCATCTCCTGCTTCACGGATACTTTGCACTAAAGGTAATTCGCCTAAAAATGGGACTTCCAAATCTTCAGCAAGATTTTTAGCACCTTCTTTTCCGAAGATATAATATTTGTTTTCCGGCAATTCTTCCGGAGTAAAATAAGACATATTTTCAATGATACCCAATACCGGAACATCGATATTTTCTTGTTTAAACATGGCTACTCCCTTACGGGCATCTGCCAAAGCAACGGTCTGAGGCGTACTCACAACCACAGCTCCTGTAATAGGAAGCGACTGCATAATACTTAAATGGATATCACCTGTTCCAGGAGGAAGATCAATTAACATAAAATCCAATTCTCCCCAAGCAGCATCAAAAATAAGTTGATTCAGTGCTTTTGAAGCCATAGGTCCTCTCCAAATCACAGCTTGATCAGGTTGGGTGAAAAAGCCAATAGAAAGTATTTTTACTCCGTAATTTTCAATGGGTTTCATTTTACTTTTACCATCCACAGTTATAGACAATGGTTTTTCCATGGCAACATCAAACATAATTGGAATCGACGGCCCGTAAATATCTGCATCTAAAATTCCAACTTTAAACCCCATTTTTGATAAGGTCACAGCCAGGTTTGCCGTTACGGTAGATTTACCAACCCCTCCTTTTCCGGATGCCACAGCCACAATGTTTTGAATTCCCGGAATGGGTTTTCCTTTTATAAGATTTGCGTTTGCATTAGCGCCTTGTGGTTTTTCCGGTGCTTCTACTTTGATGTTTACCTGTACCTTAGCATCGGCATTCACTTTTTCCTGTATCACCTTTATCACATCTGCTTCTGCCCGTTTTTTAATATGTAAGGCAGGAGTGCTGAGCTTCAAATCCACGATTACTTCATCTGCAAATGTAACAACATTGACAAGGGCGCTACTCTCAACCATATTCTTTCCTTCCCCAGCAACCGTAATGGTTTCCAATGCTTTTATAATATCTTGTTTACTGATTTTCATATAATATAAACTACAATATTTAGAATCATTCTAAAATGCAAATATAAGAGTATTTGTTTGGATTTTAAAGCTGTTGGATTGATTTGATTTATGATGTGATAAGTGATATCAAGATCTAAAATTTATGTTTTTATCATCATAACCCCTCCGCCTTTGGCACCTCCCCTTAAAAATAAGGGGAGGAAATATTTAACTTTCTTGAACACTTAGTATTGAAAATTCTAAAGCTCCTTTGTAGGATCCCAGAACAAGGACTCGAAACTTTGAACTTTATGCTCTTTCACCTTCACACCTTCACTTTCAAGTAGCTGTTGCATCAAATTTGTGCCATCGAAATGATGTTTACCACTTAAGAGACCGATGCGGTTTACCACTCTATGCGCAGGAACATCACCATCTTTGCTAGAGGCATTCATTGCCCAACCTACCATACGAGCACTCCCTGCCGCACCTAAATATCTGGCGATTGCACCATAGGAGGTCACTCTTCCATAAGGTATTAGTTTTGCAACTTCATGAACCTGTGTAAAAAACCCATCCGAAGTTTTCATTAGATCTCTTTTAATACTTTTAAAAAGGTAATCACCGAAATAGTCGCTGTGATAATGCCAATGATATAATTCATGTTTACCTTCATCTTTGTAGTAGCTTCTTTTCGTTTGAAGAATTGAATATACAGCATCAACATTACAAATGTTCCCAATCCGGAGGCGATTACCGCTGCCCACAATTCAGGCTGCGTAAACTGAAACCATCCAAAACCTGCAAAGGTGATACTAATATATACCCAATATGGAAATGGCAATAAATTTAACGCTCCCAAGAGCATTCCGTAGAAAAAACGATTGGTCTTCGAGTGTTTTCCGTTTTCAGGAATCTCCCTTCGTGTATCCTTCGCGATAAAGAAAAAATAGATCGTAATACATATAAAAATACCGAGTGCTACCTTTTGTAAAATATCAACGATCTCGGGATGATGATCCAAATATTTCGCGAACAATAATGCGATATACGTTTGGATAAAAACCGTAACACAAACACCAATAGAGAAAAGAACAGCGGCCTTGCGGCCTTCTTTCATGCTGATTTTCGCGGCCGACATATTTAGCAATCCCGGCGGAATTACACCTATCAGTGCTGCTAAAAAGCCTACTAAAAAATTTAAAATTAGCGCCATGAAAGCTTGGTTCGGAATGTGAATATACCAATTTTATTCATAACGGAATTTAAAACGTACGTAAGTGATTTTCTTGTTTTCATCAAGATACTGCTTTTCATAAAACGTCTGAATTTGAGTCACATCCTTAGGTGAATGAGAGTTGCCGTATACGTCATGATGTGCATATTCGATGTCCTCATCCAATCCATGTAATAATCCGAGTGTGTATCCATGCATAAACTCGCTGTCGGTTTTAAGATGCACCACACCGTCAGGTTTTAGAATTTTTTTATACTTATCCAAAAATTCCATATTGGTAAGACGATGTTTTGTTCGCTTAAATTTAATCTGTGGATCGGGGAAAGTGATCCAAATTTCATCTACTTCATTCTCATCAAACATCATGTCGATAAGTTCAATTTGGGTGCGAAGAAACCCAACATTATCGAGTCCGTCTTCAAGTGCTGTTTTAGCGCCTCTCCAGAATCGAGCTCCTTTAATGTCGATCCCCAAAAAATTCTTATCGGGATGTGCTAGCGCCAGTCCCACCGAATATTCTCCTTTTCCGCAGCCTAATTCCAACACTAACGGATTGTTATTTTTAAAGAAATTCTTACGCCAATTTCCCTTTAAATCCAGGCTGTCGTTTTCGGCTTCCAAGCGGGTTGGCTGCACGACATTCGAGAAAGTTTCGTTCTCTTTAAAGCGCTTTAATTTATTCTTACTTCCCACAAATTTAAATTTTTGGTAAAACTAAGGAAATATTATAAGGCAGCTATTATCACTACTTTTGTTTTCTTGAAAACTAATTAATGATAAAATCCAAAACCATATTGGTTGCACCGCTGCATTGGGGTCTGGGACACGCTACCCGCTGCATTCCGATTATTCGTGCGTTGATTGATCATGGTTATCAGGTTTTATTGGCTTCAGACGGCACGGCATTGTTATTACTTCGGAAAGAATTTCCAACTTTAGAAAGTGTCGAATTACCATCCTATAACATTTCGTACACAAAAAAGGCTAAAAATTTTAAGTGGAAATTAATTCTGAAGCTTCCGAACATTCAGAAAACAATGACTTCAGAAAAGAAAATAGTAAAAAAACTAGTTTCCGAAGGGAAAATTCAAGGTATAATAAGTGACAATCGATTGGGAATTCGTAGTAATGAAGTCCCTTCCGTTTTTATGACACATCAACTTAATGTTCTTACCGGACGCACCACCTGGTTTACAAGTAAAATACATCAGAAAATCATTGCAAAATACGACCAATGTTGGGTTCCCGATGTCGATGAGCCGGTAAATCTCAGCGGTCGTCTTGGGCATTTAACTAAATCCAAACTCAATTTAAAATACATTGGACCGATTTCAAGATTTAAAAAACAGCAGCTTCCCATTAAAAATGATATTTTAATTCTACTATCAGGTCCCGAACCTCAACGCGGTATCCTGGAAATAAAACTCTTAGATATGTTTAAAAATTCTGAAAAAAGGATTTTACTAATTCAGGGTGTAGTAGAAAATAAACAAAAAACAACTACTATAGATGCTATAACCGTGGTAAATTTTATGCAAACTGAAGCTCTTGAAACTGCGATAAATGAAAGCGAATTAGTCCTCTCACGTTCTGGATATACCACTATTCTTGATTTAGCCGTTTTAGAGAAAAAAGCATTCTTTATTCCTACACCGGGACAATACGAACAAAAATATCTTGCCAAACGACTTAAATCGACTGGAATCGTGCCCTCCTGTAATCAAGAAAATTTCAAGATAGAAAAGCTGGAACAACTAAAACTATACAAGGGTTTAACTGATTTCAAAGCAACTACAGATTTTGCGAGCTTATTTCGCCTTTTCGAGGGTAAATGAGAATTCGGATCCAATCCCAATCTGACTTTCGACATAGATCTTTTCACCATGAGCATCCATAATGTGTTTTACGATAGAAAGTCCTAATCCACTTCCTCCTTCTTTTCGAGATCCGGTTTTATCTACTCGGTAAAAACGTTCGAACAGACGTTGGATATTCTCCTTTTGAATCCCTTCGCCATTATCGGTCACTCTTATAATCACCTTATTTTTTATAAGATCTTCGATACTCACTTCGGTTGTACCACCATACTTACCGTATTTGATAGAATTTACCATTAAATTTAGCAACACCTGCTGGATGCGTTCGGGATCGGCCTTCACAAAGATGCTATCCTTATAGATAATATCGAACGTAAGTTGAATATTCTTCTTCTCGGCTTTCATCTCCAATTGATCCATGGTGTTTTGAACCAATTCGATAATATTAAAGCGTTTCGGTTCGATCGCCAGGTTCCCTGCTTCCAATTTGGATATCATGTCCAGATCCTTGATGATATGAATTAATCTGTCAACTCCTTTTCCAGCTCTTTGCAAGTAATTTTTGCGTACGGCTTTATCGTTCATGGCACCATCTAAAAGTGTTTCAATATAGCCCTGAACTGTAAAAAGTGGTGTTTTAAGTTCGTGTGAAACGTTCCCTAAAAACTCCTTACGATACATTTCCTGTCCTTTAAGGGACTCGATCTCCAATTTCTTATTCTGTGCAAAACGCTCCACTTCTTTAGTTAGCGTTTCCATATCTGTGGTAATTTGCTGTTTACTAAAGCTTGTCGCCTCTAATAAGGTAAGATCATCGTAAATTTTCTGAATTCGTTTGTAGATAAAATTTTCAACCCTACTTTGAATAATAAAAAAACAAATAAGATAACAAATTATTGCAAACGCAAGTAAATACCAATAACTAATTGTTTGATTATAATAAAAAAAAACACCCATTACGAGTGTTAAAAAAGTAGTGATATAGGATGAAGTATATCCTGCAAATTTATATGTCTTTTTAAAATCGGTAGCCATTACAGGACAAATTTATATCCAACTCCTTTTATTGTTTTAAATTTAGTATCACCTATCTTCTCACGTAATTTACGAATATGTACGTCTATAGTTCTTCCGCCAACAATGACTTCATTTCCCCATACTTTATCTAGGATATCCTCTCTTTTAAATACTTTACCTGGTTTCGAAGCTAAGAGCGATAATAATTCGAATTCTTTTCGTGGCAGAACGAGTTCTTTTTTACCAATGGATATTTTATATTCTTCCCTATTTATTATAAGGTCTCCAAGTTTCACTAATCCTTGTTCATCGTGTGATTCTTTGTATCGTCTCAATAAAGCTTTCACCTTACTCAATAATACTTTAGGTTTAATAGGTTTTGTAATATAGTCATCGGCACCTGCCTCAAAGCCAGCTAATTGCGAGTAATCTTCTCCTCTTGCCGTTAAGAAGGTAATGATAGTTTGGGATAGTTCGGGCACCTTTCTAATCTTCTCACAAGCTTCAATCCCATCCATTTCAGGCATCATTACATCGAGAATTATAAGATGTGGCAAATGTTTTTTTGCAGCGCTTATCGCCTTTATTCCATTAGCCGCAGTAAAGACCTCATAACCTTCCGAAGACAGGTTATATCCTACTATTTCCAATATATCCGGCTCATCATCAACTAGTAAAATTCTAATATCCTTCTTCTTCATAAATAATGATCTAATTTCAAAGGTCTAAAGATAACACTAAATACTCTTTACCTTAAAGAGCACATACAATTGTTAACGATTAGGTAACATTATGTGGCTTGTTAATTGATAAAACCGGTAGGATATTATTTAATTGTTAAACCTTTTCAAAAATAATCTTTTACTCACTATTGCATCTAGAATTATGTATCTTTGCACATTAATTTAAGAAACACCTTATGATGAAAAAAATTACTACAATTGTTGCCTTTTTTATGGCCGCAACAACTTTTGCACAAATAGGTACTAGTTTTGAAGAACCTGGAGTTTTTACTATCCAATATGTTGACACCGGGGACGCCAATGTAGCACATGACTTGATTAATAACACAGATGAACCATTTGTTGATTTTGCCGCAACTTCAGGCGAAATTGGATACAATGCTTCATATACACCTTACGACACTCCCGGTTCAGGACTTACCGATGGAGATTTTGTTGGAGTTACCGATTTTGCTCCTACAGCAACAGATCCTTACACAGATGGTACGCAAGGTTATCAAATTAGTGATGCCGATGGTAACTATATCTTAGAATTCGATGCTATCGATACAGGAGCTACAGGAGTAATTACCCTGACTATGGATTACTTCATCGCTGACACAGGATATGAAGGTGACGGAACTGTTAATGAATCTGGTTCAGACAGATTTAGAATCTACCTTAAAGACCTTACCAATACTACAGAAATCGACATTCTTAATACTACCGGAAGTGACATTAATGACTTGGCGATTCAAGGTTTTTGGAATAATGCAAACGTAGATCTTTCTACTCTTGGCGGTGCAACCGTTCAACTTGTTGTAGAAGCTAGAATCAACGCTGGAGTGGAGGCTATCTATCTAGATAATATCGTATTCGATCAGTTAATTGGTACTCAGGATTTCGCTCAGGATCAATTTTCTATGTTTCCAAATCCTGCGACTAGAGGCTATGTAAATATTTCTTCAACAACTTCAGGTGCTAAAAATGTGGCTGTTTATGATGTTTTAGGAAAGCAAGTTATCAGTACTACTTTAACTGGTGACAGATTAGATATATCAGACCTTAACAGCGGTATCTATATCGTGAAGATCTCTCAAGGAAATACTTCTATGACTAAAAAATTGGTCGTTAAGTAATCTTACTTTTTATACAATTTATTAAAGCTTCTGTTTTTTGCAGAAGCTTTTTTTTATTGCTTATTTTTGAATTACTTTTTCTGAAATACCCCCATGCTGGAACATGATATTTTTACGATTGCTTCTTCCGAAGATTTTGAAAAACGGGCTTTGGAGGTTTTTAGGTTTCAATACAATAATACCTTTGTCTACCGCCAATATTGCGATCTTTTAAAAAAGAAGCCTTCAAAAATTCATCGAACTAAAGATATTCCTTTCTTACCCATTCAGTTCTTTAAAAGCCAAAAGGTGATAGCTTCGGAAAAGACTTCAGAAGTAACTTTCACCAGTAGCGGAACCACCGGAAGCATAACTAGTAAACATCATGTTGCCGACCTTGGTCTCTATCGGAAAAGTTTTTCCGAAGCATTTAAAAATACATACGGCGACCCTTCAGAATATGTCATTCTTGCACTTCTCCCGTCCTATTTGGAGAGAGATGGTTCTTCGCTTGTCTATATGGCCGAGCACCTTATAAAGGCGAGTAAACACCCTTATAGCGGATTTTACCTTAATAATTACGACGCGCTAATTAAAACTGTCACAGAACTCGATAGCAGTGGTCAAAAAACGATTCTTTTAGGAGTTTCATACGCTTTGCTGGATATCATCGAGAAGCAGTCTTTTAAGCTAAAAAACACCATCATTATGGAAACCGGTGGTATGAAAGGAAAACGACGGGAAATGGTAAAGGAAGAGTTGCACGACATACTAAAATCCGGATTTGGTGTATCACAAATACACGGCGAATACGGTATGACCGAATTACTTTCGCAGGCATATTCCAAAGGAAATGGTCTTTTTACTTGTCCGCCATGGATGAAAATCCTTACCCGCGACACCGAAGATCCACTCACCTTAATTAACGGAAGAAACGGCGGAATTAATGTAATTGATCTCGCCAATCTTTATTCCTGCTCGTTTATTGCCACTCAGGATCTAGGGAAAACTCATGCGAATGGAAGTTTCGAAATTTTAGGTAGATTTGACAACAGCGATGTTCGCGGTTGTAATTTAATGGTGCTCTAATGAATCAAAAACGAATGACAAATAGCGATGGATGTCTGTGGACATTTATCACCATTGTTATCACCGTCATTGGATTTGGAGTGATAAAATCGATCATCGATCTACCGGATACTTTCCTACTCATTTTCGTAATCATTTTCTCACTTATACTTACATCGCTCTTTTTAGGAAAACCGCCCTTACGAATGCTTTTTAGGCATGGAATTGTACTTTTCATTGTTTTCTTCGGAATAAAACTACTAGGTGGATATTTACTAAATCTGATTACTAATTTCGAAATCGATCGCCCTGAATTTTCTTCGGAAGAAACCGTGACTCATGATATTATTTTAGAAGCGAATGACACTATAGCCGTGTTTACCAGCAATCGAAACTGGACAGATAATTATGGAAATAGATTTAACGGCCCCTTAACCGTTCGACAAGCGGATTATTTCAGCTTAAAAGACCAACTGAAAAATTATATTCCTCCTCCAAGTGGGAATTTCTGGGGTAATCTTTATCAGCATTTAGATACTACCGATGGTCCGGCGTTAGATTTGGTAATGAAAACATTTAGTGATATCAACTCAGCGAAACAACTCAACAAGATGGAATTTGCAGAGATGGTAGTGAGCTGCATTCAAGACATTCCGTATTCTTTTGTGTTCCAGGAAGAATGTCTTCCGGCAGATTACTATGAGTCCTCAATTCGCGATATTCTGGAAAAATGTCCCGATTGCTGTGTGGGTAATGTCTTATTCGGAATTCAGAATCCGGTCTCATTTATACAAAGTTTGAAAGGAGATTGCGACACTAGAACGGCACTTATTTATTCGATCCTTAACCATTTTAATTATGATGTCGCCATTTTAAACAGTGATTTTTATAAGCACTCTATAATCGGAATCAATCTTCCATCTACAGGGAAATCAAAACTTTTCCGAGGAAAAAAATATGTAGTATGGGAAACCACAGCCAAATATTACCAAGCAGGTGTATTACCTTCTAATTTTAACAATTTAACCCACTGGAATATTGTATTAACCAGCAAATAATGAACTTATGAATACACAACTTTTTACCCTCGCGCTTCTGGAAATAATTATATCCATCATTGCCACAGTAGTGATCTTATTCATTTCATATAAAATTCTAAAATTACTCTTTTTTAAGAAAGACGACCTCACGCACGATAATCTCGCGGTGACTATTTTTATTTCCGGCGTAATTCTATCCACAGGAATTATCCTGAGTGAAATTTTGCCTTCGATTACCAATGTAATTCGTATTGCTGCCACTCATGAAGAAACTATCAATGCCATGTCCATTGTAAAATATTCAGGCTTGTATTTGTTTATCGGCTTTGTGGCTGCAATCCTTATCAACGCAGCTGTATTTTTACTTTTTTCCATGCTTACAAAACGGGTCAACGAATTCAGGGAAATTCAGCAAAACAACACTTCTGTAGCGATTTTAGTAGTCGCTATTTTAATAAGCATCACCTTAATTATTAAAGACGGGATTGCCTTATTAGTAAGTTCTATGGTACCGTATCCCGAGGTGACAAACTATCTGTAAGTAATTAGTAAATTTTCCGACTTAGTTGTTCTAAACAGTTTGTCATGAAGTTAGTTACGACTATAATATTTCTTTTTCTCAGTGCTTCTTTGTTTTCGCAACAAGACGTACATCTAAAAGATGGATTTGCTGCCGAAGGCTATGATGTCGTGGCGTACTATAATGATGGTGCGATGGAAGGTAATGAAAATTACATTTCAGATTATCAGGGTGTAAAGTATAAATTCTCCAGTGAATCAAATCAAGCTGCGTTTTTAAAAAACCCGGAAATGTATATTCCAGCGTATGGTGGCTATTGTGCTTATGCCATAGCCGATGATGGAAAAAAAGTAGGAATCAACCCCAAAACATATAAAATTATCGATGGTAAGCTGTATTTATTTTACAACAGCTGGGGTGCAAACACCCTCAAAAAATGGAATAAAGAAGGATCGGCTATGATGAAAGAAAAAGCCGACACCAATTGGAAAGCACTATTGAACTAGGGATGTTAAGACCCTGTTCATAGTTTGGTTGGTTATTGAGAAATCCCCGATTCGTAAGTTTATCGGGGATTTCTTTTTTTTGAGTTGTATCTAATATTATTTTACCTCTAGTATAAAATAGTTTTTCTTTCCTCTTTGTAGAAGTACGAAACGATTGTTAATCAAGTCTGACGCGGTTAAGGAATGTCCTTCCGAAACTTTCTCTCGATTTACAGAAATAGAATTTTCCTTTAAAGCGCGTCTCGCTTCACCGTTTGATTTTAAAAAACCCGTTTTCTCTGCTAATGCCGCTATGATATCAAGTCCGTTTTCCAATTCAGATTTGGATAATTCCGATTGTGGCACACCTTCGAAAACATCTAGAAAAGTTTGTTCATCCAACATTTTTAGATCTTCGGAAGTGGATTTTCCGAATAATATCTCTGAAGCTTTTACTGCTTTTTCATAAGCTTCCTCCCCATGTACTGTGGTGGTAACTTCTTTCGCCAAACGCTTCTGAAGCACTCTTATATGTGGCGCTTCTTGATGCTCAGCTACAAGACCATCGATCGTTTGTTTGTCTAAAAACGTAAATATTTTAATATATTTTTCAGCATCATCATCGCTCGAATTCAGCCAGTATTGGTAAAATTTATATGGCGATGTCCTTTTTGCATCCAGCCATACATTACCACCTTCGCTCTTTCCGAACTTACTTCCGTCACTCTTGGTTATCAATGGACAGGTTAGCGCATAGCCTTTGCCACCACCAATACGGCGAATTAATTCGGTTCCCGTGGTGATGTTCCCCCATTGGTCACTTCCCCCCATTTGGAGGGTGCAATCCAGGTTTTTGTACAAATGCAGAAAATCGTAGCCCTGCACCATTTGGTAAGTAAACTCAGTAAAAGACATTCCATCTACATTATCTCCTGTAAGTCTGCTCTTCACAGAATCCTTTGCCATCATATAATTCACGGTAATATGTTTCCCAACATCACGAATAAAATCCAGAAAAGAGAATTCCTTCATCCAGTCATAATTATTAACCATTACGGCCTCATTTTTCGCGCCGGAAGTAAAGTCTAAGAACTGCGATAGCTGGGTACGCACACACTCCTGATTGTGACGCAAAGTAGCTTCATCCAATAAATTTCGTTCTGAAGATTTGCCCGAAGGATCCCCTATCATTCCGGTTGCTCCCCCTACAAGTGCTACAGGTCTGTGGCCACAACGTTGATAAAAAGAAAGCAACATTATAGGTACCAAATTTCCAATATGCAATGAGTCTGCAGTAGGATCGAAGCCAATATAGGCGGAGCGCATTTGTTCCATAAGATGCTCCTCTGTTTCGGGCATCACATCGTGTACCATTCCTCTCCATTGTAACTCTTCGACGAAATTTTTAAGCTGCATTTTTTATCTTTTGCGCAAAGATAGTTTGATATTATAAAAGATAAAAGGGGATTCTAGTTTAACATTCTGAAATGACCTATTTTCGTGATATGATTTTAGTCACTGGTGGAACAGGTTTGGTAGGTTCTCATTTGTTGTATTCTCTTCTGAAGAACAACGAAACTGTTAGGGCGATCCATCGTAAATCCAGTGATTTGGAAGCTGTGAAAGAAGTTTTTAATTATTATACTGGAGCTTCAGAAGCTACCGAAACTCTTTTTAAAAAGATCGATTGGTTTGAAGCAGACATCACCGAAGTTCCGTCTCTTTCCGAAGCCTTTAAAAATATCACTCATGTTTATCATGCAGCAGCTTATATTAGTTTTGATGTAAAACATTTTTACAAGCTTAAAAAAGCAAATATTGAAGGTACCGCCAATGTGGTGAATCTATGTATTTCAAATAAGGTTGAAAAACTGTGTCATGTAAGTTCCATTGCAACTATGGGAGCAGGTCTTAACGGTGACACAATTTCTGAAGCTACCGAATGGAATTCCGAAGAAAAGAATAGTGTGTATTCTATCACAAAATATGGTGCCGAAATGGAAGTTTGGCGAGGTACTCAAGAGGGTTTAAATGTGGTAATTGTAAACCCCGGAATTATTCTAGGGTCAGGCTACTGGAATTCGGGTAGCGGGATTATTTTTAAATCGGTTGCCAAAGGAATTCCGTTTTACACGATTGGCGGGATTGGAATTGTCGATGTGCAGGATGTGGTTAAAGTTATGATTGCCTTAATGAAAAGTCCCGTTAAAAATGAACGCTTTGTACTGGTAAGTAAAAGTATTTATTACAAAGAATTACTGACTGAAATTGCGCTTCAACTAAATAAAAAACCACCACGAAAAAAAGCTGCAAAATGGGTGCTAACAGTTTTTAGTAAATTAGATTGGCTGTCGCATATTCTCTTCCGAAGCAAGCGAAAATTACTTAAATCTACTGTCAATTCCTTGTACAAAATATCATTTTACGACGCATGCAAAATCGAAAAAGAACTCGATTTTCAGTTTACACCCTATCCTAAGACCTTAGAAAGGGTCTCAAAAAATTTCTTAAAAAAAGGAAATTAATTCTGAATTGGTTCTCCCAATCCGGAAAGTACTTGAATAGTATCTTTCTGCTTTATTTGTGTAGTATCTGTTTCTACACCGTCAATACTATCCTTTATACGTCTCTCCTCTTCTTCTCGCTTCTTAATAATTTCGGCAATGCTATCAACTCTTATTTTCAACAGCTCTACACGCTCCTGAACTTTCATAAACAAGCCATTATAAGTATTCAATTCTGAAGTATAAAATGCATTACTTTCAGCGAATTGCAGACTATCAATGCGAAATTTCTTATAGATAAAAGAATCTGGCATGATCTTACTTTTTAACAGCACTCGATTGTCTGTACTACGCGCTGCATTGATTAGATATACCTCAGTAAGGATATCGACCATTTCGTTCTCAGGTATTAAATTTTCAGGTCTTTCCGGACGTTTTACGTCCTGACAACCTATAAAAAACAAGATTACAACTAAAGTAAGGAAATATTTCATGAGCGGTTAAAAGTTAGTCGCTCCGGCTGACTTGCATTTGGATATTTACCATTTTCATATACGAGAATTCCGTTGACGAACGTATGCGTCACTCTCGACTTAAACGTAGTGCCTTCAAAGGGAGACCAACCACATTTGTATGCAATGTTTTCCTTATTCACGGTCCAAGGTGATTGTGGATTCACCAAAACAAGATCTGCTTTGTACCCTTTTTTAATATAGCCTCTGTCTTTTATCTGAAACAAAATCGCAGGGTTATGAGCAGTTTTCTCCACTAGTTTTTCCACGGAAATATAACCCTTGTGATGCATTTCGAACAAAGCATCAAGGGCATGTTGTACAAGAGGTCCTCCTGAAGGAGCCTTTGTATAGACATTGTTCTTTTCATCCATAGTGTGCGGGGCATGATCTGTTGCGATCACATCTATCCTGTCATCGTTCAGTGCCTTCCAAAGCCCATCCTTGTCCTTTTGGGTTTTCACAGCAGGATTCCACTTAATACTGGTCCCTTTTGTTTTGTAGTCCTCATCGGTAAACCATAAATGATGTACACATACTTCGGCAGTAATTTTCTTTTCTGAAAGAGGCTTTTTATTGCTGAATAAATGCGTTTCCTTTTCGGTAGATACATGAAACACATGCAGTCTCGCCCCTGTTTTCTTTGCAAGTTCGATGGCTTTTGAAGAGGAAATATAACAAGCTTCTTCACTTCGGATTAATGGATGCATTTCAATGGGAATATCTTCACCATATTTGGCAGTGTATTTCGCCATATTCTCGCGAATAGTCGCCTCATCTTCACAATGTGCCGAGATAAGTAATTTTGTTTTGCTAAAGATCTCTTCTAAGATATCCGGATCATCCACAAGCATATTCCCTGTTGAAGAACCTAGAAACAACTTTAATCCAGCCACTTTATTTTCATCAACTTTTAGGATTTCCTCCAGATTATCGTTGGTTCCTCCAAACATAAACGAATAATTAGCCCAGGAAGTTTCACTTGCTATTTTAAATTTATCCTCTAATAAATCGATAGTAGTCGCTTGTGGAAAAGTATTGGGCATTTCAATATAGGAAGTGATTCCTCCTGCTACTGCAGCCTTAGACTCTGTTGCAATCGTTGCCTTGTGGGTAAGTCCCGGTTCTCTAAAATGCACCTGATCATCGATCATCCCGGGCACCAAATAACAGCCATCCGCATCTATTACCTTGGTATTGGCAGATTTAACACTAATACTATCCGATACTTCGGCAATACGATCGTCTTGAATAAGCACATCTCCTCTTCGGATCTTGCCTTCATTTACGATTTGAGCATTTTTAATTAAAATTGGATTCATTAAATGTCGATACTGTTAAATAAACTTTTTATTTTCATTGTGATTACTCCAAAAATCGCTTCGGAAATAATCCCCGAACTCATTTTAGATTCACCTTTGGTTCGATCGGTGAAAATCACCGGCACCTCTTTTATTTTAAATTTACTGAGGTAGGTTTTAAATTTCATTTCAATCTGAAACGCATATCCTACAAACTGTATTTTATCAAGATTTATTTTCTCTAACACCTGTCTTCTATAACAAATAAAACCGGCGGTAGTATCGTAAATATTCATTCCTGTAATAAATTGAACATATTTTGAAGCTCCCCATGACATTAACACTCGACTCATTGGCCAGTTTACCACATTCACTCCATTCACATATCTGGAGCCGATTGCCATGTCGAATCCATCTCTGGCACACGCATTGTACAAACGGATGAGATCGTTCGGATTGTGAGAAAAATCGGCATCCATTTCAAATATATAATCATATTCTTTTTCCAAAGCCCATTTAAATCCGGCGATATAGGCAGTACCTAATCCCAATTTACCTTTCCTTTTTAACAAAAACACATTATTTGGAAAGTCTTCCTTCACCTTTTCAACTGCATCTGCCGTTCCATCAGGAGAGTTGTCATCCACCACTAGAATATCGAAATTCCTCTGAAGAGCAAATATATTGCGAAGCAGCCGTTCTATATTTTCGATCTCATTAAAAGTAGGTATCACCACTAAGGCTTTGGACATGCTCCTTTTTTAACGCAAATGTACCGTTTTTTAGCAAAATATATGCCTGTCAATTTCTAATTGAAGCTCTTTTAGTACGATTTAATTTGCAGTACCTTTGCAAAAAATAAAGGCTCCTATATCTTGGAACGTTATATCGAATCATTAGACTGGATTACACTATTGCTAGTTAGTTGTTTGGTACTATATGCTGTAGCTAAGTCAAGCTATCCCAGAAGGTTTCACGAATTTATTATGCTACCTTTAAACAGCAAGTACTTTTTTGTACACGGTAAAAACGATGACATAAAGCATCCTTTTAATTTACTGCTATTTATTGCACAAGTAATATCTGTATCCCTATTTATATTTCTTTACGTTAAAATAAAAAGTCCGAATATATTAGAATCAAATCCTTGGCTCTTTGTACAGATTTGTTCTGCTTATACTTTTTTTGTGCTTATCAAGTTAATACTTGAGAAGATAGTTGGCACAATTTTTAATCTGGATACCATCATAAATTCTTATTTGTACCAAAAACTGAGTTATCGAAATTTAATGTCGATTTTGCTTTTTATAGGTAATCTTATTTTCTTTTATGCTGTCGATCCAACCTTAAATCTTATCACCATTTTTGTTGTTTTAATCATACTACTTAATTGTATCGCTTTGTATAACAGTTATAAAACTTTTGGAAATTTGATTTTAAGCAATTTCTTCTATTTTATTTTGTATCTTTGCGCTCTTGAAATTTCACCTTATATTATTTTATATAAGGCGTTTCAATAAAGTAGTAAGGACCATTAAACCCTGATTATATGAAAGTGAAAACTATTTTAGTCTCGCAACCTGAACCAAAGGTGGAGAATTCTCCGTATTTCGATCTAATTGAAAGACAGAAGGTTAAAATAGACTTCATTCCTTTTATTCATGTGGAAGGAGTTTCCGGAAAAGATGTTCGCTCACAAAAAATCGACCTTACCAAATTTACGGCTATCATTCTAACAAGTAGAAATGCTGTGGATCATTTTTTCAGAATTGCGGAAGAACTTAGATTTAAAGTTCCCGATTCGATGAAATATTTTTGTCTTAGTGAAGCTGTTGCTTATTATCTTCAGAAGTATGTGGTATATAGAAAACGAAAAATTTATGTTGGAAAACGTACTTTTTCTGAACTCGCACCACTCATCAAAAAATATAAGAACGAACAGTTCTTATTACCTTCATCAGACAAATTAAAACCTGAAATTCCGACAATACTAAATGAGTTGAAAGTAGATTGGAAACCATCTGTTTTTTACAAAACTGTGGTAAGCGACCTAAGCAATCTTAGAGATGTTTATTACGACATCCTTGTCTTCTTCAGCCCTAGTGGAATTGAATCCTTATTCGAGAATTTTCCCGATTTCGAACAAAAGGAAACGCGAATTGCTGTCTTTGGTAATACAACCGTAAAAGCTTCCGTAGAAAAAGGACTTAGAGTCGACATTCAGGCCCCGACACCAGAAACACCTTCGATGACGATGGCACTTGAAAAATACATCAAAGAAGCTAATAATAAGAAATAGTAATCTAACTCGAGATAGGGTTATTTGAGCTAAAACTTGAAAAGTCTAAATTAAAAAGCTTGCCATCTCTGGCAAGCTTTTTTTATACAGTTAAACTGATACTTATTTCGAAATAGGCGCTCCTGCCATTATTTCGTCATTGGCATACTCCTTAAATTTGGCGAAGTTTTCTTTAAAAGATACGGCCAATTCATTTGCTTGAATATCGTAAGCCTTCTGGTTTTTCCAAGTTCCTTTCGGATTCAAAACCTCCATAGGCACATCTGGGCAACTTTGAGGCACTTCCAATCCAAAAATAGGATGCTTTACATATTCCACATCACCAAGCTCTCCTTCTAAAGCGGCAGTAATCATGGCACGTGTGAATTTTAATTTCATTCTGCTTCCAATTCCGTAAGGTCCACCTGTCCATCCGGTATTGACCAACCATACATTTACACCAGCATCTTTCATCTTCTTACTTAACATCTCAGCGTACTTTGTAGGATGCAGCGGCATAAAGGGAGCACCAAAACAAGCTGAAAAGCTAGGTGTTGGTTCGTTAATTCCTTCTTCCGTACCCGCTACTTTCGCTGTATAACCACTAATAAAGTGATACGCAGCCTGACCTGGAGTAAGTTTTGATATTGGAGGCAATACTCCAAATGCATCTGCTGTTAAAAAGAAAATATTTTTTGGATTCTTACCAATTGAAGGTTCTTGAATATTATCAATATGATAAATAGGATAACTTACACGAGTGTTCTGAGTAATGGAAGTATCTGCATAGTCTACGACTCCATTCTCATCCATTACTACATTTTCAAGAATCGCACCCGGCTTAATTGCGTTAAAAATATCAGGTTCATTCTCTTCGGAAAGATTAATCACTTTCGCGTAACATCCTCCTTCAAAATTAAAGATAGTATTTTCGGCAGTCCATCCATGTTCATCATCACCTATCAGTTTTCTTTTTGGATCTGCAGACAAAGTGGTTTTACCAGTTCCTGAAAGACCAAAGAAAATTGCTGTTTCACCATTCTTACCAACGTTGGCAGAACAGTGCATAGGCATTGTATTTTTATCGACCGGTAAAATAAAGTTCAAAGCCGAAAAGATTCCTTTTTTGATCTCACCGGTATAACCAGTACCACCAATCAAGGCAATTTTTTTTGTAAAGTTAAGAATAGCGAAGTTGTGTTGGCGAGTTCCGTCTACTTCAGGGTCGGCCATAAATCCAGGTGCATTTACAATGAGCCATTCAGGGTCGAAATTCTCTAACTCAGCCTCTGTTGGTCGTAAAAACATATTGTATGCGAACATATTCGACCATGGATACTCGGTTATTACCCGAATATTTAACTTATAAGCCTCATCCGCACATGCGTAGCTATCTCTTACATAAACATCCTTTTCAGAAAGATAATTTGTTACCTTATCGTACAATCTATCGAACATATCGACAGGAAAAGGAATGTTGATATTCCCCCACCATACTTTATCTCTGGTGATATCGTCTTTTACAATGAAACGATCCTTTGGTGATCTACCGGTGAATTCTCCTGTATTTACTGCAAGAGTCCCATTGTCGGCTTCTTCGCCTTGATCCTTTCTTAATGTTTCATTGTGAAGTTCCTCTGAGGATAGTTGATACTTTACTGAGGCATTCTTGATTCCGTATTTGTTAAGCGAAATCGTTTTCGTAGTTTGGTTTTTAGTGACCATACTTAGTTTTAATTGTTGTGGGTACAAAAATAATAAATCTGATAGAGAAAATCTCTTTAAAAAAATATAATTATCCCCTTTTAATTGTTAATAATCCATATCCCAATCGCAGCCAACCTAGAATGAAAAGTAGACCGCCAATTGGTGTAATAGGCCCTAGAAAACTAACGTTAAATGATAGCAGTTGTTTTATAGAAAGCAAATAAATTGAACCGGAGAAGAAAATAATTCCGAAGAGAAAAAACCAAAACACTATTTTCTTCACTTTTGAAGGTATTTGAGTAGATAAGCCTAATATTAAGATGGCCAGACTATGATACATCTGATAACGAACCCCTGTTTCGAAGGTAGATAGAGACTCTTGAGACAACATTTCTTTTAATCCATGGGCTCCAAAAGCTCCCAACCCTATAGTTATGGCAGCCAAAATACAGGCAACAACCACGATTTTTTTATCAAATTTATTCATAGTGTACGATACATTTTAGTACTTTCGTGCATTAAGATTAAGGCTACAAAGTTAACCAAAAACCTACGGATGAGAAACATTTTAATCATTGGAGCAGGACGCTCGGCTACTAGTTTAATAAAGTACTTATTAGACAAATCTGAAGCTGAAGAGTTATTTATCACTATTGGCGATATCTCTATACAAAATGCACAAAAGTTCACTTCAGACCACCCAAATGCAAGAGGCATTCTACTTGATGTTTTCAATGACCCCCAACGCCGTGAAGCTGTTGAAAATAGTGACATAGTAATATCGATGCTACCCGCGCGTTTCCACATAGAAGTAGCCAGAGATTGTATTGAATTCGGGAAACATTTGGTGACTGCGTCTTATATAAGTGACCAAATGCAGATGCTCCATCCAAAAGCAAAAGCAAAAGGACTGGTTTTTATGAATGAGATCGGACTCGATCCCGGAATAGACCATATGAGCGCCATGCAAGTGATAGACAGGATTCGTGCGCAAGGCGGAAAAATGCTTTTATTTGAATCATTTACCGGTGGTTTAATCGCTCCGGAAAGTGATAATAATTTATGGAATTACAAATTCACATGGAACCCTAGAAATGTGGTACTTGCAGGACAAGGTGGAGCGGCAGAGTTTATACAGGAAGCGAAATTCAAGTACATTCCTTACCATAGATTGTTTAGACGTACAGAATTTATTGATATTGAAGGTCATGGAAAATTTGAAGTCTATGCCAATCGAAATTCACTAAAATACCAGTCGGTATACGGACTCAAAGATATTTTAACGCTTTATAGAGGTACCATACGAAGAGTTGGGTTTAGTAAAGCTTGGAATATGTTCGTGCAATTAGGGATGACAGATGATAGCTATATAATGCCAGATTCTGAAAATTTATCCTACCGTGCATTTGTAAACGCATTTCTACCCTATTCACCAACAGATACGGTGGAACTTAAGCTTCGGCATAACTTGAAGATTGAGCAAGACGACCTTATGTGGGAAAAACTGGAGGAGCTGGACATCTTTAATCCAGACAAGTTTATCGGAATAAAAGATGCTACACCAGCAATGGCACTTCAGAAGATATTAGAAGATAAGTGGACGCTCGATAAAAAAGACAAGGACATGATCGTTATGTACCATAAGTTTGGATACGAGCTTAATGGAAAAAAACATCAAATCGACAGCAATATGGTATTGGTAGGTGAAGACCAAACCTATACTTCGATGGCGAAAACAGTTGGCTTACCCGTCGCCATTGCTGCACTTAAAATACTCAATGAAGAAATTACGACTCCCGGAGTTCAGCTTCCAATAAACAAGGAGGTATACGAACCTATTCTAAAGGAATTGGAAGACTTCGGAATTATTTTCAAAGAGAAAGAAACTATGTATTTAGGCTATAATCCTGATAATATTGTAGGGTAAAAGCAATCAATTTCTTCCGAAGCATCCAGAAATAAAAATTAGTTAGGTTGTCTGGTGGAGTTCTTCGACTCTAGTCTATCCTGAGCATAGTCGAAGGACTCGACCTGACATATATTTTCAGAATTCTTAAATTATCTTCGGTTTAAGAAAATACTTATAAAATACAATAAGGTGGCTAAAGACCCAAGAGCCGCTACCACATAGGTGCGGGCTGCCCATTTCAAAGCATCTTTGGCACCAGCATGTTCTTCTTGCGTGACCATGTTTTTTTGCTCTAACCATGCCAACGCACGATTACTCGCATCAAACTCTACAGGTAAAGTTATAAAGGCAAAGGCCGTAGTTACTGCAAAAAGTAAAATCCCAACTAAGAAAATAGTATTTCCAATCATGGATCCAGTGACCGATAAAACCAAACCAGCCATGATCACAAAATTCGACAGTTTCGAGGAAATTCCGACAGCAGGAACAATTGCAGATCGCATTTTTAACCAACTATAAGCCGTGGCATGTTGAACTGCATGACCGCATTCATGAGCTGCTACTGCGGCTGCGGCTGCATTGCGCTCCATATAAACAGGCTCACTTAAATTTACTGTTTTATTCGCAGGATTATAATGATCTGTAAGTTGCCCCGCCACCGAAATCACCTTTACATCTGTGATCCCATTATCGGCGAGCATTTTTTCGGCGATTTCCTTACCGCTCATTCCATTTTGCAATTGTACTTTAGAATAATGCTTAAACTTACTTTTAAGTTTATTACTCACATACATGCTTACTAGAAAGATGATTCCTGCTAAAATATAATATCCTATCATATCTACTCCCGCAAAGACGGGTCTTTTAAATTATTAATTCAAACACAATCCACAAAAGATCGCTATTAATCTAAGGTATATTGCTTGCATTAAAGATAGCAAATACTGTGCAATTTTTTAACCTACTATGTTTACGATCTTACCCGGCACAACAATTACCTTCTTAGGGGTACGACCCTCCAAATACTGCTGTGTTTTCTCATGTGCCATTACGGCAGCCTCGATGTCATCTTTACTCAAATCTAAGGCTAGTTCGAGCGTAAAACGCATTTTTCCGTTAAAAGAAATAGGATACTCCTTACTACTTTCAACCAAATGTGAAGCATCAAATTTTGGAAAAGCCACAGCCGAAATACTCTTTTCATGTCCCATTTTACTCCATAATTCTTCTGCAATATGAGGCGCATAGGGTGAGATCAGCACTAATAGCGGTTCTAAAACTTCCTTAGAATTACATTTTTGGGAAGAAAG
Organism: Ulvibacter antarcticus; assembly: GCF_003688405.1. Classification (GTDB taxonomy): domain Bacteria; phylum Bacteroidota; class Bacteroidia; order Flavobacteriales; family Flavobacteriaceae; genus Ulvibacter; species Ulvibacter antarcticus. The sequence continues at coordinate 768,571 of NZ_REFC01000011.1, read as the reverse complement.
CTCATTAACGGCGATCATAAAAGTGGAAACTGAAGTATTAAAACTAAAGTTCTCTATATCTTCTTGTACTTTCTTAATAGTCTTATGAAGGATTTTCAAGCTTTCTTTTGAAGCCTTCTCTTCGGAAATATTCAAGCTTTCATCTGCTCCGTTATAGTATAATTTCCAAAGTTTTTTCAAGAAACTATGTACTCCCGTAATCCCGGCAGTACTCCATGGTTTTGCCTGCTCCAACGGACCTAAAAACATCTCATACATGCGCAAGGTGTCAGCACCGTATTGCTTACAAATATCGTCGGGATTAACCACATTGTATTTGGATTTAGACATCTTTTCTACCTCGCGTGAAACTTTGAAAATTCCATCGGTCTCAGTAATAAAATCTGCATCTTTAAATTCTTCTCTCCAACTTCGGAAAGCATCAAGGTCCAATTCATTTTGCAGATTTACTAAAGAAACATCTGCATGAAGAGGCACGATCTGAATCTTAAATTTTTCAAATTCCGAAGAATTAACCCATCCTTTTTCTTCGAGATAGGCATGTATTAAACGTTTAAATCCTTCATCATTACCTAATTCATAACTAGTGTCTAAAAAGGAAATCTTTTGTGAATTGGAAATAAACAAATTGCGAGGTAATAGTTGCCCCAATTCCTTGTGATCCGTAATAAAATTAACTCGGTTTACAAACGCACTCTCCCCTAGGATCATTCCCTGATTGATCAACTTTTTAAAAGGTTCTTCCACTGGTACATGTCCAAGGTCATTCAAGACCTTCACCCAAAAACGGCTATATAATAAATGTCCGGTAGCATGTTCACTTCCACCTAAATACAGATCAACATTCTCCCAATAGTTCATCGCTTCTTCCGAAGCTAAGGCTTTATGATTATGCGCATCCATATAGCGGAACATATAGCAACTACTACCTGCCCAGCCCGGCATTGTATTCAATTCTAAAGGGAAAACTGTCTTGTGGTCAATCAACTGGTTACTAACCACTGCAGCCTGAGAAATATCCCATGCCCATACATCAGCACGTCCCAAAGGTGGCTCTCCAGTATCGGTGGGTAAATATTTTTCAATCTCAGGAAGTGAAAGCGGCAAATGTTCTAAATCGATCATTTGAGGCAACCCGTTTTTATAATATACCGGGAAGGGTTCACCCCAATATCGCTGGCGTGAAAATACAGCATCACGTAGTCGATAGTTGATTTTTCCTTCACCTGCGTTCTTAGCCTCTAATGCTTCAATCGCTTTGGTGGTTGCTTCAGAATAGCTGAGACCATTTAGGAAATCACTATTCGCGATTACCGTATTATCTTTATCAGAATAAGCTTCTTCAGAAATATCAACACCTTCAAAAATATTCGGAATAGAAAGACCAAAATGTTTAGCAAAATCGTAATCCCGCTGATCCCCGCAAGGAACGCTCATAACGGCACCTGTTCCATAGCCTGCTAATACATAATCCCCAATCCAAATTGGAATCTCCTCTCCAGAAAAAGGATGTACTGCATACGAACCTGTAAACACACCGCTAATCGTTTTTACATCTGCCATCCGTTCACGTTCACTTCGTTTTGATGTGGCATCGATGTATTTTCCTACGTCAATTCTTTGCTCAATCGTGGTAAGGCCATCAACTAAATCATGTTCGGGAGCCAAAGTCATAAAACTCACTCCGAAAATAGTATCCGGGCGCGTGGTAAATACGTCGATAACCTCATCCCTATCTTTTACTTTAAAAGTAACACTAGCTCCTTTCGATCGGCCTATCCAATTGGTTTGAGTATCCTTTAAAGGCTGTGGCCAATCAATTTTATCCAGACCATCCAGCAACCGTTGGGCGTAGGCAGTGATACGCATACTCCATTGCGTCATCTTTTTACGAATCACCGGGAAACCTCCACGTTCTGATACGCCATTTACAATCTCATCGTTCGCGAGCACCGTTTTTAATTGCGGACACCAATTGACTTCTGTTTCCGCCAAGTAGGTAAGTCGGTATTTTAGCAGTGTTTTTTCTTTTTTCTCTTCGGAAAAGGAATTCCATTGTTTGGCTGAAAAGGTAGCAGTATCCAAATCGCATGAAGCGACGATACCCTCATTTCCTTCTTCAGAAAAAACCTTAACTAATTCTGAAATTGGAAAAGCTTTTTCGTGAGTTTTGCAATACCAGGATTCGAACAATTGAATGAAAATCCACTGTGTCCATTTATAGTAATTAGGATCTGAAGTCCGAACTTCACGACTCCAATCGAATGAGAATCCAATCTGATCCAGCTGTTTTCTGTAACCTTCAATTTTATTTCCCAGATTATCAATCCCACCTTCAATATTAGCCTTGGTGGTTTGAGCCGGATGTTGTCCCGTCTGAATTGCATATTGTTCAGCGGGCAGTCCGAAGCTATCATAGCCCATTGGATGTAGCACATTGAAGCCTTGATGACGTTTGTATCTGGAGTAAATATCACTGGCAATATAACCTAATGGATGCCCAACATGAAGCCCTGCGCCCGACGGATAAGGGAACATATCCAATACATAATATTTTGGTTTGTCACTATTATTCTCTGCCTTAAAAGTCTGATTTTCGGCCCAGTATTGTTGCCATTTGGCTTCTAAATCGTTAAAGTGATATTTGCTCATTGCTGTGATTTTCAAGATGACCTGCCTTATCGGGCAAATCGGTGCAAATTTAGGATTTCTAAGTAGAAGTGTTGAACTTAATTGTAATTAATAGACTGGATGCATTAATTTTCCGGAGTACAATATCCAGATCATGGAAAGTATCGCAGAAACATTCATGGCAATCCCGAACAATTTCATTTGATTCAAATTATACGGGGCATCTTTGAATATAAAAAACACATCGATTAACAACCAAAGTGCAAATACTGCAAGAAATCCGGACAACACATAATCTTCAAACCAAACGATTAAAATTATCACTTCGATAAATAGTAAGAACAGCATTAGGAATTTTGTTCTTTTTCTGCCAATTAGGGTTGCAGTCGTTCTTTTTCCAGCTAGGCGATCAGGTTCAATATCCATGATTTCCCCTGCGATATGTGCCTGAAATGCAAAAAACGATAAGTACACAATTGTCTGCCATGGGATCATACTGAGATCATTTAATAACACACTAAAAAAAGCAGTGAAAACATATCCGATTTGAATACATATCTCAAACGGAGGTTTTTCTTTAAATCTGAAGGGTTCAAAATTATACGCAATATTTATTGCAATCATAAATAGTAGCAACAACAGCATTTCCCAACCGCCAACAATAGTAAAATAAACAATAAATGGTAAAATTAGAACAGCAATTCTTAGTGGTACTGAAGCCAGTTGTACCTTGGAAGCCTTAGCGCCAAACAAGAAATTCCCCTTTCGTTCATTTACCGAATCGGCTTCGATATCGTTATAATCATTAAGGCCATAGACTAAATAATTTAATGGGAAAGTCACAAAGAAGAAACCAATCCAAAAGTTGGTATGTGTCCAAAAGGAATCATCGAAATTAAATGGCACCAGATATATCCATATCGTGGGAAACCACAATCCAGGGCGAGAAATTTTTAAATCCTGTAGAATTCTATTGATATCGGTCACGTTTACAATTTCAAATGTAGGGCAATTTTAATAGATCTTATTGAAAAATATCAGATCAAAACGTCAAAGTAGTGGAGGTAATTTATAACAATTTTGAAAGATTAATCGTTAGTACATCACAGATACAAAAATCCTTGTATTTTTGTGCTGGCAATCAATTACAATCTATGGCATCATCTTTTGAAAAGTATCAAAAACGCAGGCTTATCTCGTCTTATTTCTCTGTTGTAATAAGCATCTCTTTAGTACTATTTCTATTAGGTTTGTTGGGGCTCTTGGTACTCAATACTAAAAAAGTAGCAGATCATTTTAAGGAAAAAATTGCACTTACAGTTTATTTAAAAGATACAGCCAAGGAGGTTGAAATCACCCAATTGAAACAGAGTCTGGCGTTAGCAGAATACACTAAAACTGCCGAATATATCTCAAAAGAGCAGGCTGCCGAAGAACATAGTGCTACAATTGGAGAAAATTTCATGGAGTTTTTGGGTTACAATCCGCTTCAGAATAGCATCGACGTTTATTTATTAGCCGATTATGTCTCTCCTGAAAAACTGGAAGAGATTACAACTGAATTAATTTCTAAGAATTTTGTGGATGAAGTCGTATACGACAAACCTTTAATCGCACTTCTGAATGACAATGTAAAAAAGATAAGTTTATGGGTTTTAATTATTAGCTCTCTATTTACATTTATCGCTGTATTACTCATAAATAGCTCGATTCGACTTTCGGTATATGCAAAAAGGTTTACGATAAAAACCATGCAAATGGTAGGTGCCACCAAACGATTTATTCGTCGGCCATTTATTTGGAAAAGTGTTAAGCTGGGGATGTTGGGCGCTGTGTTGGCAATGATTGGAATGGCTTTAGTGCTTTATTACTTAAACAAAACCTTCCCACAATTGCAGTTGCTTCAGGACAAAGTTATGATAGGAGCCTTGTTTGCATTTATTTTTCTAATGGGCCTTTTTATTACCTGGTTAAGCACATATTTTGCTACACAACGCTTCTTAAACCTTAGAACCGATGAGCTCTATTATTAAGTATTGTTGCCTGGATCTAGCTTTTTTACTTGATAAGAGCAGTCTCAATGCATCAGACGCTTGAGGCGATTATTTTAAATAAAAACGGTATCTTGCACCTCGTTAAAACAGTCATAGAAACTAGTAACCATATAGTGTAGTAAGCTTTGAAAGAGAAGCGTATTTATTCAGAATTGATTAATTATGGGAGAGAAAAAACGAAAAGAAGCAGAAAAGCAATACTTTGTTTTTGAACACAAAAACTACAAGTTTATGCTTATTGGCATCGCGGTGATCGTACTTGGGTTTATCCTAATGGCCGGAGGTGGAAGTGACGACCCTAATGTCTTTAATCCCGAAATTTATAACTGGCGTCGCATTAGGTTAGCTCCGATGATTATTATAATCGGATTTGGTATCGAAGTCTACGCAATTCTATTGAATCCAAACAAAAACGATTAATTTATGGATGCATGGGAAGCAATTATCCTTGGAATTATTCAAGGGTTTACTGAGTTCTTGCCTGTTTCTTCTAGTGGTCATCTTGAAATAGGAAAAGCCATTTTAGGGGACACTTCTGTACCGGAAGAAAGTTTGCTATTTACTGTTATACTTCATTTTGCCACTGCTTTAAGTACCTTGGTGGTTTTCAGAAAAGATGTTTGGGAAATAATATCCGGATTATTAAAATTTAAGTGGAACGAAGAGACACAATTCACTGTAAAAATAATAGTCTCTATGCTGCCCGCAGTAATTATTGGATTGCTGTTTGAAGAGCAATTAGAGTCCTTTTTTGGGGGAAATATTGCCTTTGTCGGTGCCATGTTAATTGTAACAGCGATTCTTCTATGGTTAGCTGATAGATCTAAAAATACAGGGAAACCAGTAACTTTTAAAGATGCCTTTATTATTGGAATTTCACAGGCCATTGCCATGCTCCCGGGAATTTCTCGAAGTGGTGCTACTATTTCTACTTCAGTTTTATTGGGAAATGATAAAAGTAAGGCCGCAAGATTCTCATTTTTAATGGTAGTTCCTCTTATCTTCGGAAAAATTGCCAAAGACATTGTAAGTGGAGATTTAGCAGCAGAAAGTGCAAATTTCTCAACTATGGGACTTGGGTTTATTGCAGCCTTCGTATCGGGCTTGATCGCTTGTACATGGATGATCTCGTTAGTTAAGAAGAGTAAGCTGAGTTACTTCGCTATTTATTGCGTTATTGTAGGAGTCATTGCCATCGCAGTAGGATTATACCAATAATATGGATGTTGAAGATTATAAGGAAGGGCAATTAATTCTCATTGACAAACCGTTGGAATGGACCTCATTTCAGGTGGTGAATAAGATTAGATGGTTAATTCGCAAACAATTTCAACTAAAAAAAATTAAGGTTGGTCATGCCGGTACTTTAGATCCATTGGCCACCGGACTACTTATTCTTTGTACTGGAAAATTCACTAAAAAAATTGATACATATCAGGCGCAGGTAAAAGAATATACCGGGACTTTTACTTTAGGTGCTACAACTCCAAGTTATGATTTAGAGTCTGAAATAAATGCAAGCTTTGATATTTCAGGGATTTCTTCGGAAGAGATATATCAGGCTACACATCAGTTTATAGGAGATATCGAACAACAACCACCGATATTTTCAGCCTTAAAAAAAGACGGAAAGCGACTTTATGAATTTGCCAGAGCCGGGGAAGAGGTAGAAATTCCGAAGCGAAAAATAAATATTTCAGAATTTAAAATTACTAATATCGATCTCCCGAAAGTTGATTTTAGAGTGGTTTGTAGTAAGGGAACTTACATTAGATCTCTAGCCTATGATTTTGGAAAATCTTTAAATAATGGAGCACATCTTTCTGCATTGCGAAGAACAAAAATTGGAGAGTTTGATGTGGAAAAAGCAATTTCAATTGAAGCTTTTGAAGCTGCCCTTAAAAAAGAAAAACCTTTAGACTAAAGACATAAGGGCGTTAAAACAGTCCTAATTTCCTCTTAAAATCAAGAGTTTGTATGTATTTTAGTCAAAAATTTCAGTACTTGTACTAGTGAACTTCAATTATTCATATCGCGCTTTGATTATCACTTCAATGCTATTCGGAATTTTGTTTCTTGCTTTCAAAAGCATAAATCTCTCAAAATACGAATATGTTAATGAAGAAAATTTTGATATAGAATTTTCCGAAGAAGACATTATTCCTGAAGATGAAATTGCCGCTATCTCGAAACGTGATATTAATGTTGAAACCAACAGAGCCTTTAATGAAGCCGAAAAATTTATCTCAGAATTGGAAAAAGATCGTTTAGATCCTAACGAAAACCAAGATGGACAAAAGCAGGAGGCACAAAATTCTGAAACTAATTCAGACGGAGATGCAGAAGGCTCCAAAATTGTTCAAGAAAAGAAAAAAGTTTCCGAAGAAAAAAAAGAAATTTCTAATGGACGCGACAAGAATAAAGAAATAGCTAAATCTACGTCCTCAAAAAGAAATAGTACGGTGAGTTATCGGTTGGTGAACAGAAATCAATTATATCTGCCAAATCCCGTTTATACCTGTGGTAATTACGGCAAAGTGGTTATCAATATTGAAGTAAATGCATTGGGGAAGGTGACTAAAGCCACATATAACGACACATCTTCTACTACCAAAAATGAATGTCTAATTGATAGTGCATTGGAATATGCGCGACAAGCTATTTTTACGACAGCTTCAGATAAAATCAGGCAGCTTGGATCCATAACTTACAACTTTCAAGGGCAGGATTAGGAGATTTATTTTTTCCGAAGAAATACTACAAAACCACTATCTTTAATCTAATTAATGAATTATAATTAAACTACATGGATAAAGAAAGATGCGGATGGTGTGGAAATGATCCGCTTTATATGGCATACCATGACAATGAATGGGGTGTTCCTGTTTACGATGATCGAACTCTATTTGAATTTCTAATTCTGGAGACCTTTCAAGCCGGATTAAGTTGGATTACCATACTAAGGAAACGAGAAAACTTCAGAAAGGCCTTTGATCAATTCGATTATAAGAAAATAGCAATGTACGGTGACAAAAAAATAGCTTCTCTTTTGGAAGACGCAGGAATAGTAAGAAATAAGTTAAAGGTGAATGCTGCCGTTAGTAATGCAATTGCGTTTATGAAAGTGCAAGAGGAGTTTGGAAGCTTTAGCAAGTACATTTGGGGATTTGTAGACCATAAACCCATTAAAAATAAGCTAGCCTCATTAAAAAACGCTCCTGCAAATACGCCACTTAGCGATAAACTAAGTAAAGATTTGAAGAAACGTGGTTTTAAGTTTGTGGGCACTACAGTAGTGTATGCTCACATGCAAGCAACCGGCATGGTAAATGACCATGTGGTTAGTTGTTTTAGGTACAATAAAGTTTAAATTCTAGTTGGTCTGACTGTTTGAAGCCACTAGATATTCATTGTTATTTACCTCAAGATCTAATGCCTTTAAGGTCTGTCTGTAACGATGCGCTAAAGTGGCATCTTTCGGTTTTTCTACATTAAATAGTTTTTCAAACCACTTTTTCGCCTTGGTATACTCATTTTTAAAGTAATAAGCATTAGCGAGTTCTTGATAAATAAAGGGGGTGCCATAGCCTTCCACGACAACCTGTTCGTAGACCTTTACAACATCAACATCTTTATTTACATCGGTTTTTTTCTTGGCGCTTGTTTGAGCACTAATTGAAATGGAAAAACAAGCAAATAGAATAGCTAGAAGGTGGGGAAACCTTTTCATAGGGTGGGTGTTTTTAAAATTTACTTGATAAAAGTAAGAAAATTCTTTGAAATAAGGAAATTTCCTACAAATTATTATTAATACTAGGTTTGTTATACAATAGAACAAAAAAAACCGCAGTATGTTGCGGTCTAATCTGTTAAAATTTATTGTGACAATTAAAACTTAACAACTTTTTTGACAATTCGTCCAAAATCTCCTTCAAAAGTAAAGATCAAAGTGCCTTGCCAGCTTTCTTTTAATCTTATTTCTAGTTGCCCCTTTTCGTCGGATTCTATAAATTTTGTGTACAGGTTTTGACCCAACATATTATAGATAGATACCTTAAAATTCCCGTCAAGTTTTCCAAGATTAAAGAACACCTTGCCAGTTGTAGGATTTGGATAAGCCGACGAAATTTGTTGTTCTGCCCAATCATTTACAGATAGCAACATGGTTTCTATCGTCCAATAACCTGCCGGTGCGACAATAGGTCGTGCTAATGTTTTTCCTGAATTTGCTTCTGCAATTATATAATACTCAACATTCGTTTCGACTATATTCAAATTGGCGGTCCAATTATCATCGCTAACAAACGACATTACTGTTTCATTAAAGGTCCCCGATCCTTCTTCGCGCCACATCACCTTTGCATTATTAATTCCTGAAATATGCTTAATCATAGCGTCTATTTGAACACTACTGTTCGAAATTGCTTCATCAATAGGCTGGTGTACGATCCAAAGTGGTTCTTCCACACCAATAGTATGGGTAATACAATGCAACGCTCCCAATTGAGAAATAAGATTCTCTCCCGGATTATCCACGTCAATACCTACAATATTGTATCCAGGCATCAATTCCTGATAATAGGCCAATGCTGGATCATCAACCTCAGGACGATACGTTGGCACCAATACAGTTTTATTTAGAATTAATGAATTACTGAAGGTTCGGTAATACCCTCCTGTGTCCGGATAACTCCCACTCGTACTTGGAGGGGCATCAATCCATTTCACATCGTAGGGAGTGCCAAAAACCGATTGAAAATTGCTCAGAACATAATCTATATTGGCTTCAATCTGTGGACCATCTGCCACGCCCGAAGGATAACGACTCACCAGTAGTGTTTCCTCATCTAATAGCTTCATGTGCATATCTATATGGTGAATCACATCGTAAGGCAGCACATCCATCTTTATATAATTTTCTATACCCATATACGCCTGCATAATACCATCTATCTGCGCTTCAGTTTTTACCGAAACTCCATAAGGATTTCCGGCTTCATTCTCGTTTAAGATCAAACTTGAAGCAAAGGCGTTTCCTAATCCGTCCGACATATAATTCCCTCCTGTGTTCACAAGATCGTTGGTCCCCGAATCCGTTATATAAATATCTGTTCCTGTAAAAGAAGCATGAGCCGATGGCATAATATCATCCATGGGTCTAGGTCTATTATAGATCCAATCTGTTAATGCAAGTTCTCCAACATCATCAGAGTAGATAGTATTTCCAGCATAATCGCGAATCCAAATGCTATTCCATGGTTCATTAAGGAAACTCACATTACTAAGATCAACTCCTCCGGCCGTTAAGTAATTTTCAACAGAAGCCTGATTCTGCGTAGTGATAATCACCTTACATTCCTGCACTCCTGCCGCTACGATTTGACGAAGTATTCCTTGAAAATTTGACTCCCAAGTAACTAATAAATATTCGACTTCCTCCCATTCGGCAGCTGCTCTCACTGGTCCTGTGGGCGGCGGCGTGAAACGATTGCTGGTAAACTGAAATTCTGTAATTAGTTCTTTTTCTGCTTCGGAAAGTCCCTTCGGAAGGAATTCGCTTTGCTGAGCCATGACATGCGAAGTGGAAATGACCAAGAATATGATTGTTATGAATTTAAAGTAGAAGTTGCGCATAATAGAAGATAAGTTGATTTTTCGAAGATACTTTAATTTGATAAATTAACCGCAACTCATTGACCACTATCACATAAGATATTCTAAAAAATCACTTCGTGGCATTTCTTCAGCACCCAAACTTTCAAGGTGTGCTGTGTACATTTGACAGTCGATTAGATTATAATCTTTCTTTTTTAAAGCTTCAATTAGATGATAAAATCCCACTTTAGATGCATCACTTTTAAGGCTAAACATACTTTCTCCACAGAAAATTTTTTTCTCAGGAAGGTCCATACCATATAATCCTCCCACTAATTCTCCTTCTAACCAAACTTCGACAGATAGTGCATGTCCCATTTCATGTAAAGCAGAATAAGCCCGTTGCATTTCATTTGTAATCCATGTTCCACCCTGTCCATCTCTTTTTATTTTTGCACAATTTTGTATGACTTCGGAAAATGCTGAGTTAAATGTTACTCTAAATTTTTGCTGTCTCAAAGTCTTTTGAAGGCTCTTAGACACTTTCAACTTTTCAGGAAGCAACACCATCCTTGGGTCAGGACTCCACCATAAAATAGGTTGTCCATCTTCATACCAAGGAAAAATCCCCGAATTATATGCTAATAACAAACGCTCGACAGACAAGTCACCTCCAACGGCCAATAATCCGTCCTGATCTGCTTCGGAAGGTGGTGGAAATTGTATGAACGGATCGAGGTAATGCATTGGGTATTCAGATTTAAGATTTAAGATTTAAGATTTAAGAGGAAAAAGCGATTAAATATTACTTCGATAGTACGGGTGATATTCATCTTATAAAAATAAAAAAATCCCGCTTTGAGAGGCGGGATTCAATAATTTCATTTCGAAAATTAATTAGAATGGCAAATCGTCGTGCTCTTCTTCATTAAGATCATTCGCTGGTTCGAAAGCATCTACCGGAGGCATTGGAGGCATCCCGCCTGAAGCAGCTTGCTCTACATTTTCAATTCTCCAACCGGTAATAGAGTTAAAATATTTAGTTTCCCCTTGTGGATTCACCCATTCGCGGCCTCTAACATTAATGCTTACTTTTACATTTGCTCCTACCTGATAAGAGTTCAATAAATCGGTTTTATCTTGCACGAACTCAATAAGAATATGTTGAGGATATTGTTCTTCGGTGGTTATGACCATCTCTCTCTTTCTAAAACCATTATTTCCATAGGTTTTAGTTTCATCTATCATTTTGATTTTTCCTTGTAATTCCATTTTCTGTTATCTATAATTATTATTTATTCTAGGCCCTTTCTTATGGGCATCGCGTTCATTTTTTACTGATTTTTCGATTTTCAACGGCTGGTTAAAATTTTCCAGGCTTCGGAAATATTCCCGTTACAAAGCTGCTGCTGTGCTAAGGTATGAATTTCTTCTGAAGCACTTGCAAATCCTTCCGAATCAATAGGTAGGCTTTCAACATTAGCCAACATACCAAGATCATTTCCGGTAAAAATATTACTTTTTTTAATCGCTTCCGGAAGTGCATCCACTCCAATTCCGAGTGTTGATAAAGGTTTTGGCACTTCAAAAATCCCTTCCTTGGCACGATTATACCAATTTCCACCCATACGAGCAACCGTATCGATTTTTACTGGATCTATTCTTCCATCTTCATCGAGGATAGCTTCATCAATATGTAATTGTACCACTTCACAAATAATCAGATTTCCGGCACCACCTTCCTTTCCGAGGGCAATCACTTCGTTGACCTTACATTCAAATTGTACAGGCGATTCTGCTACTCTAGGAGGTTTTACTAGTGTTGAAGGTGCTTCTGTAAATCCTGCTTTTTTAAATTCATTGACACCCTCGGCATACTCTGTAGAAGCTAAAGACATTTGCTGCACCATATTGTAGCTCACGATATTAATTACCACTTCTTTGGTGGCAATCACATTTTCCAGTGTGTGTTTGGTAGTATTGTCCCGTACCCTTCTAGCCGGAGAAAATATCATGATAGGAGGATTTGCACTAAAAACATTGAAAAAACTAAAGGGTGAAAGGTTCACATTACCATCTGCATCTACTGTACTCGCAAAAGCAATTGGTCTGGGAGCTATCGCCCCCAAAAGGTAACCATGTAGTTTTGCTGTGCTAATTTCCTGTGGGTTAATTGATATCATGGACTGCAAATGTATTGAATCCTAAATGTTTGTAAAAATTTGGTTATACAATAATATCAACATATTTCCATTATATTTATCGAGCTACGTATCTTTTAAAACTATCGAATAAAAAAACGTGCTTTATAGCCTAAAAATGTCCTGTAAATTGTGACATTTACAAAAATTATTGCTTTATCTATGCAGAATTACACGATACTTACGCGTTGGTTATTTATCATTTCTTCCCTGCTTATCATTGGACTTATATTATTTAACACTTATACGTTTTTTAATCAGTTAAAGGACAATGAGCGTAGTAAAATGCAGATTTGGGCTGCTGCACAAACAGAGCTTCAGAATGATGATAGAGATGCTGTGATAAGTGAAACAGCATTAGAAGTTATTCGAAGCAATCATACAACTCCAATGCTTGTTTATAGTCATAAGGAGCAAATTTATACCGAAAGAAATATTCCAAAAAATCAGGTAAATTCTGTCGAAAAAAAAGAGAAACTTGCTACCCAATTCACTTCAGAATACAAACCCATAGAAATAAGATATAAGGACGAACTCCTTGGTACTATCTATTACGGAAACTCGCCTATTATCAATAAGTTGAAATATTATCCGGCTGCGCTGATTTTAATCCTTTTCCTATTTATAGCAGCCATCTATTTCTTCTATAAAACATCGAAATCTTCTGAACAGAATAAATTGTGGGCAGGAATGGCGAAAGAAACAGCTCATCAAATTGGAACGCCCTTATCTTCGCTTGTTGGATGGGCAGAAATATTAAAATCGGAAAATGTTAATCCGAATTATATCTTAGAAATAGAGAAGGACATTGACCGTCTGGAAACCATAACTGAACGTTTTTCGAAGGTGGGTTCGGTTCCCAAATTAGAGCGTACAGATCTTGTGGTGCAAACAAAAGCGGCTTTTGATTATTTACAAAGTAGAAGTTCAAAATTAATTATATTTGAATTAGACATCCCTGACGAAGAGATTTATGTAAAGTTGAATCCGCAGCTCTATAGTTGGACGATCGAAAATCTCGTTAAGAACGGAATTGATGCCATGAAGGGAAAAGGCACCATTTCTATATCGATCTTTCAGTCATCCAAGTACGCATTAATTCATGTGCATGACACAGGAAAAGGCATTCAGAAAAGATACTTTAAAAGAATTTTTAAACCAGGATACACAAGTAAAAAACGAGGTTGGGGACTTGGTCTTTCACTGGCAAAACGAATTATTTCAGAATACCATAACGGTAAAATTCGGGTGCTAAAGAGTAATCCGGGAACAGGAACAACCATGGAAATTGCTTTACGCTTAAACGAACTATAATGAACACCACCGAACATATCTTACATATCGCGAACTTAAATAATAATTGTCCGGAGTGCTCTAAGAAAGACGGTCTCGAAATTTCATTTGTACAGGAGGAACAGCTTGGTAAATTCTATTCCAAAGTTGGTAAAGACGTTAAAGACACGATTTATTGTAAAACATGTAAGTCGGTGATTTATCCTGTAAACTGGACAGAAGATTTAGATCGTATTTACCAGTATCACAAAAAGCAAGCTATTCCAATGAAAAGCGGATTGAAGCTAAAACCAATTTCATTCAAACTTATGTTTCTTGGGATAGGTATTCTGATAATAATTCTGGTGCTGCTTACACAGTTTGGCTAAGTTGCTTCCGAATCTCTTCTGAAAGTGTTGTAAGGGCTTCCGAAGACATAGAAATCTTATTTGTGAAAGTCATTTCGCTCATCGTATTCAACGGAATAAGATGTACGTGCACATGAGGAACTTCAAGACCTATTACAGCCATTCCAATTCTTTTGCAGGGCACCGTTTTTTTTAAGGCTTCAGCAACCTTTCTCGAAAATTTCATTAATTCGAGATAGGTATTTTCGTCAAGATCAAAGAGTTTGTCTACTTCCTGTTTAGGCACACACAAAGTATGACCTTTAGCATTAGGGTTAATATCCAAAAAGGCAATAAAATTCTCGTCCTCTGCCACTTTATAAGAGGGAATTTCACCGTTAATTATTTTCGTAAAAATAGTTGCCATAACTAGTCTCTGGATATTTCCAAAATCTCAAATTTTAAAATTCCATTGGGAACCTCTATTTCGGAGATGTCTCCCACTTTTTTTCCAAGCAATCCATGACCGATTGGAGAATCCACAGAAATTTTTCCGGTTTTCAAATCAGCTTCACTTTGTGCAACCAATTTATATACCATTTCCATCCCATTCGATTGATTTTTGATCTTCACTTTAGAATGTACTAATACTTTAGAGGTGTCTAAGACAGATTCATCGATAAGTCGAGCATTCGCATAGGTTTCCTCCATTTTTGAGATACGCATTTCCAACATACCCTGAGCCTCTTTAGCTGCATCATACTCGGCATTCTCACTTAAATCCCCTTTATCACGTGCTTCGGCGATTGCCTTTGACGCATTTGGACGCTCCACATCTCTAAAATGATCGAGCTCTTCTCTCAATTTTTTGAGTCCTTCGGCTGTATAATAAGATACTTTACTCATAATATTTTCGTTTGTCAATTACAAACTTGTTTAATTCATTTACATTACAAATCACGTACTATCGGATTCGATTCCTTAAATACAAAAAATCCCATGCACAGACGGGATTTCGTTACACAAATATACTAAAAAATTACTTGTGTTGTAAATTGTATTACTTTTGACATTAAAATTATATCTGCAATGAAAAATATTCTCATCCTCCTTTCAATTTGTTTCCTAATTTCGGGTTGTAATAAAGATGATAGCCCTAATGATAATAACCCATATTTATTGGACCCATTGGTAGGCATTACTTTAAATTTAAACCTACCACAGTACAATGCCCTTAAATTTACTGGAAATAGTATTGAGCTTGCTGGTGAAGGATTAAAAGGTATTGTTGTCTATAATATTAATAACGAGCAATATGCTGCTTTCGAACTCAGTGACCCAAACCACATTCCTAGTGGTTGTTCTAAAATGGAAGTTGACGGAATTATTGCTACCTGCCCATGTACTACAGACTCAAACGAATACAATATTATAACCGGACAGCATATGTTAAATCAGAATTTGTATCCGATGCAACGGTATAATGCCATTCGTACCGGCGATGTAGTTCAAATAAGTAATTAGAACTTAATGGTCGCGCCTACCAAAAAGTTAATTTCTGCTTGTGGATAATATCCTGCACCTTCAACAGTTGAAATCACACCAGGATTTGAATAATCATCATCGAAGGTATAGAAATATCCATTGGACACATATTTTACATTAAAAAGATTATTTACCAAGCCAGAAAATACAATTTCACGAACCAAGGGTAGCTTATCTAAAGTGTACACTACATTAAAATCATTGATAAAGTAGCTATCCAATTTAGAAACTTCGCTGTTGATATTCCCCATATACTGGTCTCCAACAAACTTTGAAAGTAAAATGAGTCGAAGTTTTTCTATTGGGCTAAACTCAATACGGTTCCCAACAACGATTTCCGGAGAAAAAGAGATATTCGTATTGCCTAGATTTACCAATTCCCCATTTTGGGGTGTCACAAAATCAACGTTTTTATTTGTACTTAGTGCGATATTAGGGTAAAGTTTAATTTTTTCTGAAACTTTTAAATCGGCATCAATTTCAAGACCTAAACGGAAACTCTTTCCACTGGTCGCACGAATTGGAGCTCCAACATCGTCTAAAGCACCCGTAAGTACTAGTTGGTCTTTATAATCCATGTAAAAAAGATTCGTGTTGATTTTGGTTTTTTCTGAAGTAATTCTCCATCCTAATTCAAAGTCGTCGAGTTTTTCAGCTGTAAAGATGCCCTGTTCAAAATCACTTCTTCTAGGTTCCCGGTTTGCTCTTCCGTAGGAAAGATAAAACTGATTTTTAGCATTTAGTTGCAGTGAAACACCGGCCTTAGGGTTTAGAAAGTTATATGTTTCATCGACTTTCAATTCGAAAAGATCTGAAGTGATTCCGCTGCTGCGATAGCTAATAAAACGTCCTTGCAGGTCTCCAAAAGCACTCCATTGGTCATTAAATCTATAACTCATTTTTCCGAAAACGGTGAATTCATTCTTATCTCCATTCCCCGAATAGTAACGATCTCTAATTTCCGAGCCACCAGCATTCTGAGCCCAAATTACTTCTCCAAAATGATCACCGCCATAATAACTATAAAATAGTCCTCCGTTTACCTCAACCTTTTCATTTTTATAATTCACATTGGCATTGGCTGCGTAAAAATTATTGTTCAACCAGCGACGACGAATTAGGTCGGTGGTGTTTATAATTTCACCTCCCACTTCAATTGGCTCAAAACCATAATCCTCAAAATCTTCATCTTCTTTATATTGCTCAAAATAACCCCGTCCGTAAGTATAATTAAAAGACACATTTGTACTCCAATTGTTGTTAAATCGTTGATTCCACAGCAACTGATAATGATCTTGAGAATAATTATCCACTTCCTTATCGTAAAACTGCACATTGCCTTCTACATCAGTATACATACCCGAAGGATTAAAAGTTCTATCGGTTTCTAATGTTTCTACATCAATACCATTCCAAGCCTGATAAGTAATTTCCTGACCTCCAAAAGCCAATGCTTTTATTAGAGTATTTTTATTGACATAGGCGCCTTGCACGAAATAAGATTTCAGGTCGCTGGCGGCACGATCGATATAACCATCAGACTGAATCGTAGATAAGCGACCTGCAATTTCGAAATGATTATTTAATAATCCTGTGCTGAATTTTACATTGTGTTTTCTGGTCTTATATGAACCAATTGAGTTTGCTATTTCTCCAAAGGCCACTTCGGAAACACCGTCTGTAAGCATATTTAAGCTTGCTCCAAAAGCACCAGATCCATTTGTAGAAGTTCCAACACCACGCTGCAACTGAAGGCTCTGAACAGAAGAAGTAAAATCGGGAAGGTTCACAAAAAAAGTTCCTTGACTCTCGGCATCGTTAAAAGGGATTCCGTTTAAGGTTACATTCACTCGAGATGCATCACTTCCACGAACACGTATATACGTATATCCAACCCCTGCTCCAGCATCACTTGTAGTTACCACAGATGGCAAATAGTTAAGCATATAGGGGATGTCTTGTCCTAGATTACGTTCTTCCAGTTCTTCCTTCTCAATATTAGAGTGAGTGATGGGTGAATCGGCATCTACCCGAACAGATTTTACAATTACTTCTTCCAACTTCTCAATAGATAGAGAGTCTTTTACTTTTTCTTGGGCATTGATTAATCCCGCCGAAAATAATAAGGTAATAGCAATGAATAGCTGCTTCATTCGTAATGGTTTTGTTACGAATAAAAGGGGTAATTATTCTGTGATTTGATTAAATAATGAAATGATTTTTGAAATTAATTGTAAGTCATAAACTAAGACAGACTTACTTTTAAATCAAATTCCCCGTGCCTGACATAAAATTTAATTATGTCGGCCCGCGCCTTACCAAAAAATATCTACCGGACATTTTCTTTACGCTTGGCTTCCTAAACAGCATTACCTGTTCTAGGTTCGATGGGTATAATCTCAGCCAATCTACTTTAATTAAATTAGCACCCCTTTGAGATGGATGCAAAGATACAACTTCTTATTATCTGAACTATTTATTTTTATCATAAACGAGCGTCGTTCACGTTAAATTTGTGAGTATTTTTATATTATGAACAGACTGAAGAATAAATTTACCTTCAAAATTATACTGAGCTACCTGGTTATTGGCTCATTAGCCTTGGTGGCGAGTATGTTCATCTATTCTGAATATGAAAAATATGTAAGTAATACTTCTGAAACATCATTAGACGAAAAGTTTATTGAAACAGGAACCTTGATCAATTCTGTTTATGAAACTGATGGATTTTCACGAATCGCGCTACTTACTCAAAGTGATGATGACTTTGATACATATCAACTAAAAGTCGATTCTCTCTTTGCACAAATTGAAATGATCAAAAAACTGTCTGCAAATGAATATCAGGTGAAACAACTTGACTGTGTGAGGACATTGCTAGTTGAAAAGAATAAAAATATTGAACAACTCCGTTTGCTACAGATTACAAGTAGTAAAGATTCTTCCTTAGATGATATCCTGTACGAAATTAAAAAACTGGAAGAGTCCATTGGTAAAACTTCTATGAAGGAAATGATTAATAACCCTTCGAAACTTTCTAAAAAACAACAGGAATTCTGGCAATCTTACACCGATTGGTTTAATTCGGATGTACTCAAAGATGATAATAAGGTAAAAGCAAACACTGTAGATTCAATGCTCACAGCCTCACGTTACATTGTTAGAGAAGCCAAACGGGAAAATTCGAAAATTCGAAAATCTCTTGAAGAAAAACAAAATGAACTTATTGGAAACGATCTTACAATTTCAGAGCAATTAAGAAAAATCATTGCAGCCCTCGACACTGAAATTAAGAGAAACAAGAAGGCTGAAGAAGCAAACAGGATTATCGCTATAGAACGAACCTCATCTGTTTTAAGAATTGTAGGGATTATTGGGGGCCTCGTTATTCTACTCTTTTCATATCTAATTATCACAGATTTCTTTAAGGCCGAAAAACTCAAGCGTATTCTACAAGAGGAGAAACATTATTCAGACGATTTACTAAAAAGTCGGGAACAGTTAATTTCGACTGTGAGTCATGACTTAAAAACGCCGCTCAATACCATCTTAGGATATTCTGAATTAGTGGTGAACACTTCACTTACCGATAAGCAGCGACATTATGTAAAACAAATTGCCAGTAGCTCAAATTTCGTTACAAAACTAGTTGATGATTTATTAGATTTCTCAAAACTGGAAGCGGGAAAACTGACGATCGAAGAAATCCCTTTTTCATTAGAAAATCTCATTAATCAAACCGCAAAAGCTTCAAAAGAATTACACATTGATAAAGAAGTGGTGTTAAAGGTTTACGTGGACGATGACTTAAAAGACAGCTTATTTATTGGTGATCCACTACGTCTTCAGCAAATATTGAATAACCTAATTGGAAATGCTTTTAAATTTACCGAGAAAGGAAGTATTACCGTAAAAGCAAGTAAGGGGACGGTAAAAGGTGATACTATCTTGGCGCAAATATCGGTGCAAGACACAGGAATAGGTATTTCCGAAGAGAAAATACAAAGCATTTTTAAAGAGTTTACTCAGGCTGAAGTGGATACCGCAAAGAGGTTTGGAGGATATGGACTTGGCTTGGCTATTTCCAAAAAGCTTAGTGAATTGTTACACGGAAAACTAATCGCAGAGAGTGTCTTAGGGAAAGGAAGCACATTTACGCTTCAAATTCCATTGAAAATTTCAAAGAAAACCTATACTGCTCATAAGCCGAAAAACACGATCCAAACATTCGAATTAAAGGCATTGGTTTTTGATGATGATCAGTCCATGTTACGTCTGTTAGAAGAGGTATTGCTTCAAATGGGAATAGAAAGTACAACATGTACCGATCTCCAAAAAGCACAAAATACCGAGGCTTTAGAGTTTGATTTTGTACTTACGGACATACAAATGCCAAATATGGATGGTTTCGAGCTTTTAACAAAGATGAAAAATGGAGCTCTCGAAGCTTATAAAGATCAACCTATAATTGCCATGACTGGGAATAGGGAGATTGGTAAAGCAATTTATCTTGAGAAAGGTTTTGCTGAAATGCTTCGGAAACCATTCAGTAAGGAACAACTCATCGACGCATTAATAAAACTGTTTCCGGAAAAAGTTTCTTTGAAGAGCATAAATTCTTCCGAAGCTATTTCAGAAACACCTCAAAACAACAACACGAACATTTACAATTTGACCCTTTTAAAATCATTTGTATCAGATAAAGATGCCCTCTGTAAATTATTAAAGGATTATCTAAAGGAAACCGAAGAAGATAGAATTAGATTGGAACAAGCCATTTCAACCAATAACTATGAGGCGATATCAAATGTCTCTCATAAAATGCTTACCATGAAGCGGCAATTGGAAGCCAAGAAGATCATTCCCATTTTGGAACAATTAGAACACGCAACACCACAAAACTTACCTGAAAAGAAACTGAAAAAACTAGTCGGGTCACTACACAAAGAGTTAAATGTATTAGTTGAAGAGATTGAATCTGAAATTTCTTAAGACTTCAATTGATATTGTGCAATCTTGTTATATAATGTCTTTCGAGTAATATGAAGAAGTTTCGCAGCTCTGGATTTGTTATTCCCGGCCTCTTTTAATGCATTTATAATAAGTTGTTTTTCGTTCGATTCTTTCGAGAAATCAACTACAGGCGTTTCTGTGTTCGACGCCACAAGTACTTCACGAGGAATGACATCCAAAGGAATAAGATCTGAATTTGTTAGTAATACCGAGCGTTTTATTACATTTTTAAGCTCCCTCAAATTTCCTGGCCAGGCATATCGCTTAAATGCTTCTTCTACCTGCTTAGACAGTCCAATTACATTTTTTCCGAGCGCTTCATTTGCTTGTTCTAAAAAATGATGCGTAAAAAGGAATAAATCATCCTTTCGATCTCTCAACGAAGGAATTTCTATCGAAAATTCATTAAGCCTATGGTAAAGGTCCTCTCTAAATTTACCAAGGGCAACTGCTTTTACCAGATCTTCATTTGTTGCAGTAATAATACGTACATCTACGTCTATTTCCATATTACTTCCAACCGGTTTTATTTTTCGTTCCTGTAATGCCCTTAACAACTGTATTTGATTTTCGTAAGACAGGTTACCCACCTCATCCAAAAAAAGTGTGCCTTTATTGGCAGCTTCAAAATGTCCGGTTTTATCGTTTACGGCACCTGTAAAACTCCCTTTAACGTGTCCGAAAAACTCACTGGCCGCGATTTCTTTTGGGATAGCTCCACAATCTACAGCCACAAAATTATTTTTACTTCTTGAACTATATGCATGAATTGCTTTGGCAGCAACTTCTTTTCCAGTTCCACTTTCACCTTGAAGTAAAACATTCATAAGAGTTGGACCAACCAGCTTTAAATATTCATTGAATTTTTTTGAAACTTCACTTATTCCATTTATAAAAGTGCCTGGATCCCTCGACAACTCTCGATTGGGCAAACCATGGTTGTTTTCATTATCAGGTTTCTTCTGGCCAATCTCAACTTTTGAAGATGATTCAATTACAAGATCTGTCGCTTGTTCTATAATCATCAATAATTCTTCCGGACGAAAAGGTTTTGAAATATAATCTAACGCTCCTTTTTTAATTGCTTCAACAGCGGTGGTTACATCTGCGTAGCCGGTCATTAGAATCATTTGTGTACTTGGCGTAACTTTCTTTGAGTAGTCTAGTAGAGCCAAACCGGAATCTTCTGGTAACTTAAGATCTGTAATTAGCAACTCGTAGGTATTTTTATTTAAATGATCTCTGGCTTCCTTTCCGGTGGTACATAAGGAGACCTCGAAATTATTTCGCTCCAAAAATGCCATTATCATTTTTCCAAAAGCAATATCGTCTTCTACTATAAGTATCCTTTTTTTCATCCTATCGGTTCATTGGGCAAAAATAAGGAGTATAAAAGAGTAAGTAGTTTAAAATTATCATAAAAAAAGGAGCGCCCAATTGGACACTCCTTAGAGAATTGAATCTAAATACCCGCAGTTTACTGCTTCTCTATAAATTCTCCATTTTGATTTAGATAAACTGTTTGGGTTGTATCGTCCAAACTATCTGCATCTTCAGTACCAGAAAGTACTAACTTAAATAATCCTTTTTCATTGGTATATGCGTTTGCAATAGTAGCATCATCGTAAGATGTTGCAACGGCATCTTTCACTTCTTGTGGTAAATCGGTTGCTTTGATTTCCTTATAATCCTGAAGTGCTGCCACGTTTACATTAGAAACTTCCATCGCCTTTACTGGAGTCTCGTTCATAGCTGTTGGTTGTTTTTCATCGGTTTGAGCATTTACAGCTGTAACCATTCCTAATGCGAATACTGAGGCAAAAAATAACTTTTTCATGTTTTTGTTTGTTTTGATTTTTATAATTTTCTTACTCTGATTTGTAGTAAGAAAAATTAGTGCCAAAGGATTATGTATTATCAAAAATCAATTTAAGCATCACAATGTCAGCACATTATAAATAAATCAAAATATTTAGTTTTAAGAAAAACTGTATAGACCGAGGCTAAATTGTATAATTTGTATACAGTTTCTGTGTAGTTTTAAGAATCAAATTTTGGCGGTTTCCTATTTGATTTTTTCAAAGCCTGATTTTTCTTCGATTTTAACCGGCGTTCAATGGAGTTTTTAGACGGCTTGGTTTTTTTTCGAGGTTTAACTAGCTTAATTCCTTTCCGAATGAGTTCCAAAAAACGTTCAATCACAAGGGTCTTATTACGATGCTGACTTCTGGTCTCACCGCATTGTAATCGCAAATATCCGTCCTGAGAAATACGATTACCAAGTTTTTTTTCAATCCTTAATTTTTCTGTTTCTGAAAGCGCTTCCGAAGTATTTAGAAGAAAGCTCAATTCAACTCTAGTAGAAGTTTTGTTCACGTGTTGCCCACCCGGGCCACTATTTCGAATTGCCTTAAATGAAATTTCAGAAAGAAGCTGTGATTCATTCATTATAATTTTGGACGATGTTCTTTGCTTAACAGATCGTTCACAGTTTTTACAGGATTGAACGTACTCAATGGCACTTCCACCATAGCCGTATTCCAATAAGCCATTCCGCCGTTCCAAAGCCCTGGCAATTCAAGAATTTTAAGTGGAATTCCATTTTGGATTTTTGATGAAATTAATCCTGCTTCAGGATCACTAAATAATGAAAGGTCAAATTTCTTGCCTTTATAATCTCTTATGCCACATACAATATCGACAGGATTAAAATGGGTTGCCTCATTTACCACAGATGTTTGGTGGGTATTGTTTTTATCTATTTGAACCAATTCTACAATTTGAAGGGATATGTTCCCAGATTCGTTCTTCACCCAAAACGGTCCACCTCCGGGAGCCCCGGTATTTTTAACAACCCCACAAACCCGTAATGGTCTGTTTAAGATAGCTGTAATTTCAGTGATGCTTTCAGGAATATTCTTAATATTAAGTTCATTCCATAGAAACGATTTTATGTCTTTTAATGTTTCAATGTTGAAATCCTCGCTTAATAAAATTTCCAGATAATTAAATAGCTTTTTTTGAAGCCACAACAATTTTCCCGCCAGCATTTTCTTATAAAAAGCGATATGTTCGGCAGAGTCTTCGGAGGCAACATTATCAATATTCTTAATAAAAATTAGGTCTGCATCGACCTGATTCAAATTCTCTAAAAGTGCACCGTGACCGGAAGGTCTGAAAATCAACTCTCCGTTACCGTTTCGTATGGGTTTATTTTCGTGAGTTACAGCAACGGTATCTGTATTTCTATCTTGAAAGGAATATGAGACGTGAAATTTCTTTTTTGTCTTTTTGCTGACACGATTTTTAACTCCTTCAAATTCATTTTTGAAATAAGGGAGGTGAATTTTCGAAAATGTAAAATGTGTAAAAACCTCATTACCAGAAGACGCATAAAACGCAGCTTCATAAAGTTGTTCTTCAAAGGCTGTTGTAGAGTATTTGGAATATTTATGAAAAGGAATTAATCCCTTTGGTAATTTACTAAAATTCAACCCTTTATTTCCCAACATTAAACTTACAAAGAGGTAAGCACGCATTCCTTTGGTCCCATGTTTGTATTCAGGAAAATGTTTTTTAACTTTTTTACGGATAGCACTTACAAAGGCGAATTCTTTTAACGAATCCAGAAAAATTTCCAGTTGTTTATGGTTTCCCGATTTAAGAAAGTTCTTTAACTTCTGCTCTTCAGGATTAAATTCATCCAAAAACTTATACAAAAAGCTAAACATTCGGGTCGCAGCTCCAGAAGCAGGAACAAACTTAACTAGGTCTAAACCTTCTCGTTTATGATCGTAAAGATCTATAAGTCGGTGCTGATCTTCTAAACCAATTACCTCAATACCGTTCCCAACTGAAGCAGCGGTTACAACATGTGTAAAAGGAATCCCCTTGATAAAGGTATCTAATTGCCTTGAAATTATATTTTCATGCAGCCCGAGTTGTTCTATTTGCTGCAGATCTTTATTTGTAAGCATTCTTTTTCTCCTTAAGCAATTTTTCAATTTTTTCTACGGCAAAGCCAAAGCGTACATTCTGACTGCCTTTTAAAACTTCATAACGGAGATTATAATCAATTAGTTGAGCTTCAAAAATACGAAACATTTCCTCCCGTTCATCGGGTCTATCACGTAAATCATCGATTTGCCATTTCGTGTCTATATACGTCAAAAAGTAAAGGTCATATGTATTTTCCTGGGCATATTTTTTTATTTCTGAAGGACAAAATCCATCATAGTAATATTCAGAATATACCTTGATTTCCAGTAAATTAGTGTCACAAATCAATACTTTATTTGCTTTTTCTGAAGCTTCATTTTCGGCCTTCATTTGTCCAATTGCAATGGGCATCAGGTCCACTTTTGTACATTTTTCTTTAGAATCGTCCCATTTTTTCTGAAGATATACACGCATATATTCGGGTACATATACCGTATTAAAATATGACGCCAACTGTCTTGATACTGTAGTCTTTCCGGACGATTCTGGTCCGAAAAAGACTACTTTTAAGCAATTATTCCCGTCGGTTCGGGTTTGTTTAAGTGTTTCTTCCATGCGAGATAACCAAATACTGCGACGAAGGTAAAAATAAGATATTGAATACTCGTAAAAGTAAATCCTTTATAAAAATATAATGGTATGGATATAATATCTCCAATAATCCAATAGATCCAATTTTCGGTTTTACGCTTTGCCATTAACCACATCCCTACAAAAAACACTCCGGTCGTAAAGGCATCCACATAGGCAGTCCAATTGTTCCATTTATCGAAGGCTTGATATACCACAAATACAAATATAACGGTGGCAATAAAAATAAAAATCGAATAGAAATGTTCTTTTTTAGTGGCAACCGATATGGGTGTAACATGACTCTCATCTACCTTTCTTGTCCAGATATACCATCCATAAACACTCATTATAAAATAATAAGCGTTTATCATCATATCTCCCAATAATGTCCATTTTAATAGAAGATATACAAAGATTGCCGTGCTTATCATCCCTGTAGGAAAGACCAGGATGTTATTTTCTTTTGAAAACCAAACCGAGAAAAAGCCAAAAATGACCGCTATAATCTCAAGTGCTATATCGAGCGTATCATATCCACTGTATTGTCCGAAGAGAAACTCAAAAATGGGGCTCATAATCGCTTCTGTCAGATTTTACAATTTTAATATAAAGTAAGCCTCTTTCAATCGCTTCCAATGCCGTTTTCATTTCTTTCTGTAGTAGATTCATTACCTCATCATATTCACCATAAACCTGTGTACTCAAAGGATTTTCAAGTACTTTAAGCCCTGAGGCTCTCAAACTTTTAATAAAATCGATAATCGCAGCTTCGTAATCATCTTGCAACGGACTAAAAGTAAGCTCAACGGAGATATTCATGATTTTTATTTAAGCGTTCAAAGGTAAAGGAATAATACTGCCTGTAAAATGTTGCTTCAACGATTTGAGATTTCTACTTCCGGCTTCTTGCTTCCATCATCTTTCATCTTACTTCTCACTTCTCACTTCTTATTCCTCAAACACCGTCCCCATTACCACCATATCGGCTCCGGCATCGAAAGCTGCCTGTTTCTGGATGTCACTTCGTATCCCGCCACCGACGATAAGTGGGATGTTCAATACCCTTTTAACCGCACGTATCAACATGGGCTGTACAGAAAACTTAGCGCCGCTTCCGGCTTCAAGATAGATTAACTTCGCACCCATATACTGTCCGGCTAAAGCGGTATGTATCACTGTTTCTAAATCATCTTGAGATAATGGCTTCGTTTGACTCACCCGAGCCACTGCCGATTCATGTCCGCCGTCAATTAAAATATAAGCTGTTGGGATGATCTCCAATTTAGAAATCCGAAGTTGCGCCACCGATTTCACTTGTTGCCCAACCAAGTATTCGGGATTTCTTCCGGAAAGTAATGACAAGAACAATACAGCATCCGCCCGATTAGTAATCTGGGTATAATCCCCAGGAAATAAAATAACAGGGAGGTTACTCAAAGCTTTAAGGGCTTTCACGGTGCCTTCAGTTAATTGGGCAACCACTGTGCTGCCACCAACGAACAAATGTGTTGTTTCCTTCGGAATTCGCTTCAGAAAAGCAGCGGCTTCAGAAACATCGAACTTATCTGGATCGATTAAAATTGCTAGCCCTTTCTTTTTTTCAGAAGCCAACTTCAGAATAGATTGATAATATATCATAGACCTCAACTATTGTAACAAAGCATACGCTAAGGTGAATTCATCAAACTCAATAAAATGAACATCGTAGGAAGCATTCAAATTTTTAAACGTAATAGTCGCAGTAGTTTCTACGCTATCTAACCTAAAATCTTCAACATAGATATGTTCGATAAAACTTACACCGGGATTGGCAAAACTTTTATACAGAGATTCCTTGGCACACCATACAATCGTGAGCTTTCTCATAATGGCATCATCATTGGCAAGGGTTCTATATTCTTCTATGGGTGTAAATTTATGAGCGATCTTTAAGATTTTAGAACGTTGTTTCTCCACATCGATTCCCACTTCTTCATCACTCACAATTATAGCCGAAAAAATATAAGAATGACTAATAGATATATGTTTATCGCCTGTTAAATGAGGTTTTCCATTTTCGTCATAATACAAATCATGATCTGTAAATCCTTCCAAAGCGAGCAAATGGCGCACACTCATAAAACCTCTTCGGTGCAAATCACTTTTCATTCCATCGACACGCATGCGACAATGATCTGTGAGCGAAATTCCAATAGAAAGTGCTTCAAAGGATTCTTCTATCTTCCAAATGAGGACTTTAGTGTGATCGTTAACTGTTATAGTTTTGTAAAGAGGCATAGATTTATCGTAGATATTATGTACTTTTGCAGTCTGAAAAACGAAACTGATTTTTAACAGATTTCCGCTAAGGTGGGAATAAAGATAATAAATATGTCAACGAACACAGTACCTTACACAGCGTTTAAAGTAAAAGATATTTCCCTAGCCGATTGGGGACGTAAAGAAATTGAGTTAGCGGAAGCAGAAATGCCCGGTTTGATGTCCTTACGCGAAGAGTATAAAAACGAGCAACCTTTAAAAGGTGCACGAATTGCAGGTTGTCTGCATATGACGATTCAAACGGCGGTTCTAATTGAAACACTTCAAGCTTTAGGAGCTGAAGTGACTTGGAGTTCTTGTAATATTTTCTCTACCCAAGATCAAGCTGCTGCTGCAATTGCTGCGACTGGAACACCTGTATATGCTTGGAAAGGAATGACAGAAGAAGAATTTGAATGGTGTATCGAACAAACTCTTTTCTTCGGGGAAGATCGCAAGCCATTAAATATGATTCTTGATGATGGAGGTGACCTTACTAATATGGTATTAGATAAATTCCCGGAACTTGCCGATGGCATCAAAGGACTTTCTGAAGAAACTACAACCGGAGTACACCGTTTATACGAGCGTGTAAAAAAAGGAACACTTCCTATGCCGGCAATTAATATTAATGATAGTGTTACTAAATCGAAATTCGATAATAAGTACGGCTGTCGCGAGAGTGCTGTAGATGCAGTTCGTCGTGCAACCGATATTATGCTTGCCGGAAAACGTGTAGTAGTTTGTGGGTATGGTGATGTTGGTAAAGGAACTGCTGCTTCTTTTAAAGGTGCAGGTTCTATCGTTACCGTAACTGAGATCGATCCAATTTGTGCGCTTCAGGCCGCAATGGATGGTTTTGAAGTGAAAAAACTGGAAACTGTTTTAAAGAACGCCGATATTGTAATTACTACAACTGGTAATAAAGCCATCGTTCAAGGGAAGCATTTCGAAATGATGAAGGACAAGACCATCGTTTGTAATATAGGTCACTTCGATAACGAGATAGATGTTTCTTGGTTAAATACTAATCACGGAAATTCTAAGGTTGAAATCAAACCTCAGGTTGACAAGTACACCATAAATGGAAAAGATATTATCCTTTTGGCTGAAGGTCGTTTGGTAAATCTTGGATGTGCAACGGGACACCCTAGTTTTGTGATGAGTAACTCTTTCACAAACCAAACACTAGCTCAAATTGAGCTTTGGAAATTTAGCGATAAATACGAAAACGATGTTTATATGCTTCCTAAAATTTTGGATGAAAAAGTGGCTTATTTACACCTTGCAAAAATAGGCGTTGAGCTTACTGAGCTTCGTGAAGATCAGGCTTCTTATATCGGTGTGGATGTAAAAGGACCTTTTAAGCCTGAGTATTACAGATACTAAATCAGACCGAGCTTTGCTCTGCTAGACATTAGACCGCGCTAATCGCGCTGATAGATTATAGACCCTCATTCCTGAAGTTTTGGAGTGAGGGTTTTGTTTTTTTGGGCAATCCGTATAGTGCCGATAAAGCAGAGCGCAGCTCGCTTTACGACTACTTTACGGTCGCGCTTTCGGCTATATCCCACCATAGCGCTACGCGTAGGTGGGGATGCCGCCTCAATCGCTATTGCGACTTTCTATCGATCTTTTATTCTGTAGACAAACTTTAGTGCACTCCAATTAACATCTATGGCAGCTACCTTTACATCGACCAAGCCTATGTGATCCAATACATAAGATCGAATTGACTCCCGATTTATTTCTGTATCTATTTTTGAAGTTCCCTTTGGCCAGCTCACCCATAGTATTCCGGTTTTTTTCAATAATGGTTTGAGGCGTTTCGTTTCTTTTTCTAAACAATTAAAGCTAGTACAAAACACATGTGCGAAATCAAGTGATTCGGTAACAGGATTATTCTCAAGGCTAATGTTATTCGGGAAAACCTCGAACAAATCAAAGTAATGCTCTGGTGAATTTATGAGGGAAATTACAAATCCTTCTTTTATTCCCAGTTTCTTTGCGAGTGGTGTTTTCGAGTAGCCATGCATTTCTACAAGTTACTGAAAAAGTGATAATTAAAATTCTGATTTTTAGGAACCACTTTATAGTTTTTCAATAATATTTGAAATTATACGTTAATGATATACCGAACAAATCTGCATGATAATTATCAAAAATATCCTTTCAATTATTTTTCTACTTCAGATTATTGGGGTTTCAGCTCATGCGCAAATTGGCGGCCCGATTATTTCTAGAGAAGCTCATAAAGTGGTTCATAAAAACCCTACTAAGCTTAGTTCAGAAATAAAATCATTAGCGAAAGAAATTACTTTCCGAAGCCATACTGAACAAGATAAAGCCATTGCTATTTTCAGATGGATCGCAACTAATATCTCTTATGATCACGAATTAAGAAACAACTTTCAATTGCAAAAGGAGATCTATACTTCCGAAGAAAATGTGATGAAAAATGCTTTGAAACGAAAAAAAGCACTTTGCGGCGGATATGCATTTCTATTCAGGGAGCTGTGTAAAGAAGCCGGTATTCGAAGTGAAGTTGTGCATGGTTTCAGTAAAAAGTATACCTCCAATTCATCTAAAAAAAACAATCCCGATCATAGCTGGAATGTTGTAAAGCTGGATAATCACTGGTATTTATTGGATTTAACCCTTGCCCGAAGCCATGGCAGTTCGCAAAACCCGGATATGTATTGGTTTAAAACCAATCCGGAGTATTTTATTAATACACATTACCCAAAAGAAATTAAATGGACATTGTTAGCAAATCCTATGACAAAAACGGAATTCTACAGACTGCCTTGATACTATAAAACTATCATTTTTGCTTCCTAAAAATATAACTCATCCATACCGGATCATTATCATCAGAAACCACAGCTTGTCGATCAACAAACTCCCAGTTTGCGGCATTCATATAATTTAATAAAGTAGATGTTTCCTCGATATCTTCAATTTCATCGATTGAAATATTTTTTCCTACCAATGATGATTGTTCCTCAACTTTAATACGTTTAACCTTACCGCGATTGTTCGCTTTTTGAATTACAATAACTTCCAGAAAATCGTACTGAGTAATGCTCTGCGCTGATATAGATGGTATAAAGGCCATTATGAAAAGGGCAACAAATAAGCTTTGAAATATTCTTTTCATTTGTAGAAAATTTGACACTTACAAAGTATCGATTAATTTAGATTAGATTTATATTCTGAGCGTAGCGACAACTCATAATTTAACTAAAAGTAGGGATTTCAGTTCAATTTCACACTAAACCATGATTGCATATTTGTAGATATGCACAGTGTTTATTCACAAAGGCCATTTTTGTAAGACAAATATGAAAATCATATATCAAACATTCTGAAATATTTAAAAGAATCGAGTACTAAATCATAAAGTTTAATGGAAAGGAATTATGTTTATTAATGTGGTAATATAAGGGTCTCAATTAGAAAAGTCTATATATATCTATTCTCGAACTATTTCTAATAATTTTAATATTATTTTGACCAGCAGGGTCGGAATTCATATTCATTGTTCCATACGTATGAAACCTTAATTTTATATTGTCACCTGCCTCCATATAGATAAAGGAATATACTCTCGCGTCTTGACCAACAAAACCTCCACTAATTTTTCTTCCTCTAAATACGTCCAATATTGAGCTTTGAGCTAAAGCAAAGCTCGAATTATAACCAAAGAATATTCTAAATTGTCCAGATTCTCCGTCAAAAACGGCAGATGCTTCCGGAAGATTTTCAAGGATTACTCTGCCTTCAATATAGTAAAACCCTTCGTTTCCGGCACCTACTGTAAAGAGCCCTGTCAATGGATCGTATTGATTTGCAGTATCGGTGACTTCACTTAAAAGGAGTGTTGTCCCCGTATTGTTTACCCAATCGCCATTCCCAAAAACTAAATCTGTTCCACCAGTAGCGCGTACAACAAGATTGCTGGCCTTTGGCTGTTCCATATGTGCATAAACCAATTCTCGGAATGTTCCAAGATCTTGAACATTACCAGAAGCATCTGTGCTTAAGAAAACGTCGGATAACTTGTCACCATCTGGGGTGTTTCTTATCCTTAGTTCGCCATTTACATCCAGCTCTTTTGTTGGTGAAGCTGTATTAACGCCAACTTGGGCATATCCAATATTGCTTAGCGCAATAAACAATAGTAGTAAGCTTACTACAGAAAATTTAAAATATTTTTTCATTGTGTAGGTTTATCGAACAAATAGATCCATATTATCGGACAAACATACGTATATTTCCGATAAAGTGCAAAATACTTCAATATATTTTAACACAATATTTTATTGAGGATTTTTAAAACTCAAAACTTTGTTGAAGGATATTCATTGTAATTCTATCATCTTATGTGAGAAAAATGATCGTCAGTTTTAAATTTAGAATCTTTCTTTTTACGAAGAGTACATCTTTATCTATCACAAGTGAAAATAATAAAAAGACCGATTTTAATCCGCTTATTTAAGGACGAGTCATTATAACGCAAAAATTCTTATCAAGGAGCCTCTATTCGGCAAATACCAATTCCCCTCTCGATTCCTGCTCTTTAAACTTCATCACCAAATCTAATGCATCTGGGATCACGTCGCTACATAAAATAATTAACGAGCCTTTTACAGCGTTTTTAACCGCGAACGTAATAGCTTCTTTTTCAGAAGGAATGATTGTCGTTTTCTTATTTGGATTCTTGGCCATGATTCCATCATTAAGCATTTTTATAAGCTCTTCTTCCGTTTTTCCCCTTAGTCGCTTATCCTGTCTGATTATGATCTCATCGAACATTTCAGCCGCTATTCCCCCCATTTCATTATTATCTTCAAGTCGACGATCACCAATTCCGGCAATAATTCCAACTTTTACAGTACAATCTATGGTATCAGTAAATTTCTTAAGCGCCCGCATTCCGGCAGGATTATGTGCATAGTCCAAAAGAACCTTAAAGTTTTCAAATTCAAATAAATTAAGTCTTCCGGGAGTTTGTGCAGCTGATGGGATAAAAGTCTCAAGTGCCGCTTTAATATCTTCTATACTAATTCCTCTCACATGCGCTGCCAAAACGGCCGCAAGCACATTCTGTATCATAAAAGCAGCTTTCCCACCATAAGTTAACGGGATATTCTCTGCCTTCATAATTCGCATCTTCCATGCTCCTCTACAAATTGTAACGTACCCATTTTCGTAAATGGCAGTGATTCCACCAATTCGTTGCAAGGCTTGAACTCTTGGATTGTTTTCATCCATCGAGAACAAAGCGAGGTTACAATTTATATTTCTTCTCATCTCGTACACAAGATCGTCCTCGGCGTTTAAAATGGCGTAACCATCAGGAAGTACAGTTTCAGGAACTACCCCCTTCACTTTCGCAAGTTGCTCTACGGTATAAATTCCTTTAAGACCTAAATGATCTGCCTCCACATTAGTAACAACTGCCACATCACATTTACCAAATCCAAGACCTGCGCGTAGTAATCCGCCCCGAGCACATTCTAGTACAGCGAAATTCACCGTTGGATCTTTTAAAACAAATTCGGCACTGGCGGGACCTGTACAATCACCTTTCATTAAAAGCCTGTTTTGAATATACACTCCATCACTGGTGGTATATCCTACACGAAAGCCCTTCATTTTTGCAATGTGGGCAATTAATCTACTAGTCGTAGTCTTACCATTAGTCCCCGTTACAGCGACAATTGGAATCCTTCCTGTATCTCCCTGATTAGGGAATAATTTATCTACCACAGGACTTGCAACATTACGCGGTAATCCTGTTGTTGGTGCTAAATGCATTCTGAAACCTGGTCCGGCATTCACTTCTAGAATAGCCCCTCCTGTTTCGGAAAGCGGCTGACTTATATCACTTGTCATGATATCTATCCCACAGATATCGAGATCGATTATTTTTGAAATACGTTCTGCCATTGATACATTTGCAGGATGAACAATATCGGTTACATCTTCGGCTGTTCCTCCGGTACTCAGGTTGGCGGTATCTTTTAGAAGTAATAATTCTCCTTCCGGTATCACTGAATCTAATGAATAGCCCGCATCCTTTATTATAGTCTTAGTCAGGTCATTTGCAGTGATCATAGTAAGTACATTTTCATGTCCGTAACCACGTCTGGGATCTTTATTCACTTCCTCGATCAATTCAGTAACCGTAGATTTTCCATTCCCAATAACATGAGCAGGCGTACGTTTTGCCGCTGCAACTAACACATGATTAATCACTAATAATCTATAATCTTCTCCAGTAATAAATTTTTCAACTATCACTCTACTCGAAACCTCCTTTGCCGCGTGAAATGCAACAACGGCATCTTTATAATTCTGAATATCGACTGTAATTCCTCTACCGTGATTTCCATCAATTGGTTTAATCACCAATGGGTATCCAATGTAACGACAGGCTTCCTCCAGACTACTTTCCCGGCTAATAATATCACCTCTGGGGACTTCCACTTCTGCCTGCTCTAATAAGTATTTAGTATCTTCTTTATCACATGCCAATTCCACTCCAATACTACTGGTTTCACTGGTTACAGTCGCCTGTATTCTTTTTTGATTAGCACCATATCCCAACTGACAAAGAGAGTACTTATTTAAACGAATCCACGGGATTCCTCTACTGGCAGCTTCTTCTACGATCGATCCTGTACTTGGCCCTAATCGTTCAGCTTCTCTTAATTCTCTCATTTTCTGAATATCCGGTTCCAGATTATAATCTTCAGCAGCGATAAGAGCTTCACAAATACGTACTGCAGCTTCAGCAGCAAATTTTCCCACAGTCTCTTCCATATAAGAAAAAACCACATTATAAACCCCCTTTTCACCATAGTCGCGAGTCCTTCCGAAGCCAGTATCCATCCCGGCAAGCGTCTGAATTTCCAAGGCGATATGCTCAATAATGTGACCCATCCATGTACCATCATCGACCCGCATAAAAAATCCACCTTCACAGCCTTCACTACATCGATGCGAATACATACTCGGAAACATTGCCTTTAAACGATCACTAAAACCGGGAACCTTATTAGATGGAAACTCTTCCATTTTCTCAAGGTCGAGCACCATTACGATTAATTTGTGACGTCTAACAGACCAGTAATTTGGGCCTCGCATTGCATTTATTTCGATTATTTTCATGATGGTTCGGATTTTAAATCTGGTGAAAGTTTATAAATATATGTTTTTTTTAAGAACGAAACACGTATTTTTGCCGTCTTATAAAAATCATGGCATGAGCGTAAAAGGAACCTTAATCCCCATAGGAGGAAATGAAGATAAAGGTATTGAAACAAGTGAAATTTATCATTTGGAATATATCACAGAAGGCATCCTGTCTAGAGTGGTGAAAGAAAGTGGTGGCGAAGATGCTATGATTATAATAATACCAACTGCATCAAGTATTCCCGACGAAGTTGGCCCAAATTACATTGAAGCTTTCAGCAAACTTGGGTGTACCAATTTACATGTTATGGACATTCGGGAGCGAGAACAAAGCGAGAGCCCCGAAAATCTCGAATTGATGAAAAAGGCAGATTGTGTAATGTTCTCAGGAGGTGATCAATCTAAGATCACAGAAAAAATTGGCGGCACACAACTGCATAAAATAATGATGAACAGGTACCTCAATGAGGCCTTTGTAATTGCCGGTACCAGTGCCGGTGCCATGTGCATGTCTGCCGAAATGATCAAAGGTGGTGGGATTAAAGAAGCGTTTACCAAAGGTGCGACTCTTATGGGTGAAGGAATGGGTTTTATTCCGGATCTAATCATCGATTCACACTTTATTCGTCGTGGGCGCTTCGGAAGGCTGGCGGAAGCAGTCTCAAAATTTCCAAAAATAATTGGTATTGGTTTGGCAGAAGATACCGGGCTTATAATAAAAGATCGTAATACATTTGAAGTAATTGGATCAGGGATGGTGATTGTTTTTAACGCCCGAAATGCCATGCACAATAATCGTTTGCAGGTCGAAGAAGGGGCGCCTATGTCACTTACCAATCTAAAAACACACATCCTCGCAAACGGAGATCGTTTGAACATAGAAAATAAAAGGGTTAAAGTGTCTCCTATCGGACTCTCAGTGACCGACGCCCAAGCGCTTTAATTTATTAGCATCAGTGTCTTCCATAAGTATCTATGTTACAAAATAGTGTCCGGCTACAATAGTTCTAAAAAATTAGTACTTTAGAGCAAAGCAACTGCCAAATGAAGTTCAAAGGCCTAATAGATATTGATCAACCGCGAGAAAAAGTGGTAGCGCTCTTCAAAGACCCAAAATATCTCGGAGAATATCAAGAAGGTTTTATTCGAAAAGAGTACATAAATGGTCTTAAAGGTGAAAATGGTGCCGTTTCAAAAGTGTTCTATAAGCATGGAAAAGGAGAAATGGAACTTACTGAAACTATCATCTCTAATAATCTTCCGGAGTCGTTTTATGCAAGCTATCAGCATAAGCATATGGACAATACTTTGAAATCGACTTTTACTTCGTTAAGCCCTACAAAAACAAGATATGAAACGCAAGGAGAGTATACCGCCTTTCGAGGTTTTATTCCAAAAATGCTGGGTCTATTTTTTCCGAAGATGTTTGAGAAACAAGCTCAGAAATGGCTAAATAATTTTAAAGTATTCGCCGAAAAACAATAGCAGTATGTGGGAAGAACAACTTGCAGTTTACGAGAGTCTGGTCTCTAAATGGGCAAATATTAAAAGTAATAAAATAGCACCTAATTTATTTTTCTCCTTCAAATTTCTAAACTCGTTTTAGCCGTATTGAAATCAATGCTTCTCGATACTCCCGAAGCTTCGGGACTTTACATTATCACTCCAAGAAATCACTCCTTCTCGATACAATCCAAAAACTCCTTACAGTCATTTTTAGATCACTCGAAGTGACAATCTTACTTCTTTATTCTTTCTTCTTACTTCTTACTCCTTTCTTCTTACTCCTTATAAATACCAATTTCCTTTTTCCCTTCGGAAGTCTTTGAGGCCCGGTACATGCCTTCTGTATTAAAGGGCATCGAAATATTTCCTTTAGCATCTACGGCTATTAAACCACCATCTCCACCAATTTCCAAAATTCTCTTGTGTATCACCTCTGAAGCTGCCTCATCTAATGACCAGCCTTTAAACTCCATTAAACAGGAAACGTCGTAAGCAACTACACCTCTTATAAAAAACTCCCCACTTCCGGTGCAACTCACGGCGCAGGTTGCATTATTGGCATAGTTTCCGGCTCCAATCATTGGACTGTCCCCTACACGACCCCATTTTTTATTCGTCATACCTCCGGTGGAAGTAGCGGCAGCAATATTGCCTTCCTTATCACATGCAACAGCGCCTACTGTCCCAAATTTTCCGTCTTTTTTCGCACTATGGTCTAGTTGAAAATTATCGCTATCCTTTATTCCCTGCCATTGCTGGTAACGTACCTCATCGTAAAAATAATCCGGAGTTTCGAGAATATAGCCTCGCTGTTTTGCAAATTCCATAGCCCCATCCCCAGCTAAAAAAACATGATAACTATTATCCATGATATCCCTTGCGAGTGACACCGGATTCTTAATCCCGGTAATTAATGAAACTGCTCCTGCTTTACGATTTTTACCATTCATGATGGCTGCATCCATTTCGTGAGTTCCTTCGGCAGTAAACACAGAACCTTTTCCAGCATTAAACAATGGAGAATCTTCCAATAAACGTACAGCTTCTTCAACAGCGTCAACTGCGGTTCCGCCTTGATTTAATACTTCATATCCCGCTATCAGTGCAAGATCTAAAGCATTTTTATATTCCTCTTCCAACTGAGGTGTCATTAAACCTTTTACTAATGTTCCTGCACCACCGTGTATTGCTATTGAGAATTTATTGTCCATAGATTGTTTCGAACTAACCGTTTTTCAGTTAATAAATTAAAGGCCTCAAAATTACGGTTTGTATTCTTAATTTATTTTCTTTTTCTGAAATTCTTTTTTCCGAAACCCCTTTTATCTGAAGGGTTCTTTTTATTTTTGAAAAGAAGAATATCAAATTGTCACACTGAGCTTGTCGAAGTGCTGCCTATAACTTCATAAATCAATTTTCTTCGACAATTTGAATTTTACATTAACTATACAATCAACTCATGTCCGATAAAAAAAGACTTTTCCTAATTGATGCTTATGCCTTAATATTTCGTGGCTATTATGCCCTTATTAAAAACCCACGAATTAACAGTAAGGGAATGGACACTTCCGCCATCATGGGCTTTATGAATTCATTTCTCGATGTTATTAAAAGAGAGCGTCCGGACCATTTGGCGGTTTGCTTCGACAAAGGTGGAAGTGATGCCCGTAACGAAATGTATGAAGCTTATAAAGCCAACAGAGATGAAACTCCGAATGCCATAAGATTAGCCATCCCTTATATTGAAAAGATCCTTACTGCCATGCATATTCCCATTATGGTGAAAGAGGGTTTTGAAGCCGATGATGTAATAGGTACCCTTGCAAAAAAAGCCGAGAAAGAAGGGTATCAAACCTTTATGGTGACCCCAGATAAAGATTTTGCACAATTGGTTTCTGAAAATATCTTTATGTACCGACCTGTTTTTGGCGGTGGCTATGAAACCTGGGGAATTCCAGAAGTTAGAAAGAAATTTGAAGTGACCGATCCTTTACAAGTGATCGACTTCTTGGGAATGATGGGCGACAGCAGTGATAACATCCCGGGGTTACCGGGTGTAGGTGAAAAAACAGCAAAGAAGTTTCTGGCTGAATTTGGTTCTATGGAAGGTTTGTTAGAAAACACAGATAAGCTGAAAGGAAAAATGAAGGAGAAAGTTGAAGCAAATAAAGAACTCGGACTCCTTTCGAAGAAATTAGCAACTATTATGCTGGATGTTCCGGTCGAATTTAACGCGAAGGATTTTGAAATGTCTGAACCCGACGTTACTGAAGTTACTAAGATTTTTGAAGAATTAGAGTTTAGAAGATTGACTGATAATTTTGTTAAAGCATTTTCTATAGAGGCGATGGCCGCCCCGGGGACTTCCCATCAACCTCCATCAACAAATAAAGGTTCTAATAATTCTCTCCCTCTGGGAGAGATGTCCAAAGGACAGAGAGGGCAAAAGACTATTTCTTCCAGTGCTGGACAAGGACAATTTTCTCTATTTGGCGGAGACAGCGAACCTTCAGTAGCGACAGAAGTTTACAGCTCTAGAAAAACTATTGAAACCACCGAGCATTTTTATCAGACAGTTCAAGCCGGAATTGGAAGAAAATTGTTTCTTCAGAACTTATTAAAACAAACAAGTGTCTGCTTCGACACCGAAACCACCGGATTGAATCCACTGACTGCCGAGCTGGTAGGAATCGCTTTTTCATGGGAAGCAGGAAAAGGATTTTACCTTCCCTGTCCTGATGATAGAGAAGAAACACAGCATCTTTTGGAACAATTGCGGCCTTTCTTTGAAGATGAAAAAATCGAAAAAATCGGTCAGAATCTTAAATACGATATTAAAGTGCTCGCTAAATATAATGTTGTTGTAAAAGGAAAATTATTTGACACTATGTTGGCACATTATTTAATCAACCCCGACATGCGACATAATATGGACGTCTTAGCAGAGACCTATCTTAATTATACACCGGTTTCTATTACTGAACTCATTGGAAAAAAAGGAAAGAATCAGTTGTCTATGAGAGATATTCCAATTGAAAAACAAACGGAATATGCCGTGGAAGACGCCGATGTGACGCTTCAGCTAAAAGAACACTTTCAAAATGAATTGGGAGAAGCCAATATCCAAAAGTTATTCGATGAGATCGAGATTCCATTGTTACGGGTTCTTGCCGATATGGAATTGGAAGGTATTAATCTGGATGAAGCCTTCTTAAAAAAGCTTTCTGTAGAATTGGATAAAGATATTCTGAATCTGGAAAAACACATTTATGAAGCTGCTGGAGAAGAGTTTAATATTGCTTCGCCAAAACAGCTGGGAGAGATCTTGTTCGATAAACTGAAGTTGATTGATAAACCTAAAAAGACAAAGACCGGACAATATTCTACTGCTGAAGATGTGCTTTCTTATCTTGCTAAAGACCATAAGATTATTAGAGATGTTTTGGAATACCGCGGACTTGCAAAATTAAAAAGCACCTATGTTGATGCTTTACCAGAACAAGTGGAATCCTCTACCAATAGGGTTCATACAGATTATATGCAAACTGTTGCGGCTACGGGACGTTTGAGCAGTAACAATCCGAATCTGCAGAATATTCCTATTCGTACCGAACGTGGACGGGAAGTGCGAAAAGCATTTATTCCAAGGGACAAAGATTATGTTTTACTCGCTGCCGATTACTCGCAAATAGAATTGCGTATTATTGCTGCGTTAAGTGAAGAAGAAAACATGATCGAAGCTTTTAAAAATGGAGAAGATATTCATTCTTCTACTGCTGCAAAAGTTTTTAATATTTCTTTGGAAGAAGTAACCCGCGAACAACGTAGCAATGCAAAAACGGTGAATTTTGGGATAATTTACGGTGTTTCAGCTTTTGGACTTAGCAACCAGACCGATCTATCAAGAAGTGAATCCAAAGAATTGATCGACACCTATTATAAAACATATCCAAAGCTTAGGAATTATATGAGCGAACAGGTAGATTTTGCTCGCGACAATGGTTATGTACAAACGGTTTTAGGGCGTAGAAGGTATTTAAAAGACATCAACGGAAGGAATCAGGTGGTTCGCGGTGCTGCCGAGCGAAATGCCGTGAATGCACCCATTCAGGGAAGTGCCGCCGATATTATTAAAATTGCAATGATCAATATTCACAAAATACTTTCCGAAGGGAGCTTTAAAACCAAAATGCTATTACAAGTACATGATGAATTAGTTTTTGATGTTTATAAACCTGAGTTAGAAGCTATGAAAACTATGATTAAGAGTGAAATGGAAAAAGCTTATATCATGAAAGTACCGCTTGATGTTGAAATTGGAGTGGGTGACAATTGGCTGGAAGCTCATTAAAATAAAAAAAGCCGAAAGATCTCTCTTTCGGCTTTTCAATTCATATGAATAAATACTACTGTTTTGTGTAGACAATAGTGATATCTTCAGTTATAGAAGTTGTACCTCCTGAACCATCTTCAACATCTACAAAGAATCCACTTTGAATTACAAATGTAAGTTCAGATCCGTTAAGAGTTGCCGTAGAAGGTCCGTCGAAAGATGTAATTACTACGTTATTACCGTTCTGAGCCCAAGTAAACGTTTCAATATCAACTTCTGGAACACAATTAACTGAATATTCGTATTCTGTAGTAGAACCTGTTATCAAATCTAGAGTAATATCAGCATACGACCTGTTGGTTGCAGTACCACTACTATTTGATGTAAATTCTACAGTTTCATTCTGATAACAGGCAGTCTCATCCATTACATTCGTGGAAGCTGTCCCATCTCCATTAAAATCGTAAGCATTTTCAGTATTAAATGCAGTTAATTTCCAAGTACCTTCAACAGAAGAGTTATTGTCGTTGTTATCGTCATCTTTATTACAACCAACAAAAACTAAAGTAATTAGTAAAACAATAAATAAATTTTTCATTTTCTTTTTTTTTAAAATTAGAGGTGCAAAAAAACAAAAAGAAAATGATTCATCATTATAAAAATCACTATTAATATCAAAACATAAAAAAAGTGCTCCTCAGAATGAGAAGCACTCAATTAAAAACGTTCTTAACATAAACCCTGTCAAGTAGTAAAAAACTAAGAACGCCAAACATGTACTATAATAGTATTTGAAGCGAAAGTCTTAACTGATTGTTATTTACGACTATAAGTATAAGTCAAAACTAGAGCATAAAGGATGAAATTCCTAAAGTAGAGTGGTCAAGAAAAGTGGTTTTCGCTCAACGACATCACATATTCGTCGAACTCGTGTACCC
The DNA here is from genome assembly GCF_003688405.1 of Ulvibacter antarcticus. Lineage (GTDB taxonomy): Bacteria > Bacteroidota > Bacteroidia > Flavobacteriales > Flavobacteriaceae > Ulvibacter > Ulvibacter antarcticus. Next base: position 727,063 of record NZ_REFC01000011.1, on the reverse strand, counting down.
TATAACACAAATCGATATGTGGCCTTGATTAAAAAAGTATTTTGAGGTTGTTGACGGAAGATCTGGTCGTCGATAATCTTTCCGAAGTCATTCGAACCATCACCAAATCCATTGATTCCCTGAGACCAAACGAAGAACACTTCAGATCCCGGTATATACTCCCAGCGAACTACAAGATTCGATCTATATTGAGCCGCAGAGAAATTAGGATTGCCAAAAGAGTAATCTGTAGTTCCATCAGAATCTTCATCAATTGAGTAAGTTTCATCTGCAAATGTTATCTGATTGTTTGGGTATTGTTGCACTCTGTCACTCAATTTCTTGGCACCAGCATCTTTTACATAATTGAAATCTGAATACTTACCCCGTGCAATAAATGGTTCGCCATAATACTGAATGGAAAGATTGGGATTGATAGTGTAATTTACTCTTAAAACAGTACTTATAGTTTCAAAATCCACGGCTCCAGTAATGTAGCGGGTTACATCGTTAAAATCCTGCTGAGATACATACTGCGTCTTGTTAGGACGTGACTCATATTTGGCTGTCATATTTATACGTAACGAATTAAGTGGCTGGTATTGGAAACGAAGTTCATAACGTGTAAATGAAAACGCATTTTCACTTGCCTGACCATACACATACCCTATAGTACTACTAAGTTTCTTACGGCTATCAGTACCCGTATAGATATACCCTAAATGATCATTACTATTTCTAATTCGAGGACCACCTCGAAGATCTGATTTATCAAAATTATGCCCATTATTCTCTGACCCCACCTCCACAAACCAATTATTCTTCAGATTGGCATACGCATTGAGTTGGTAATATACATTGTTGAAATTGCCTTCAAAATCGTAAGTGGTAGATTGATAGGCCGATATATTTGCGCGTCTATACCAGTTCGTCGGTTTGTTCCAAAGACGCACTACACTTGAGTATTGTCTCACTTCATCTGCTTGTCGTAGAAATCCGAGGTCATTAAGCTCCAACTCCGGAGAGCGCCAATTACCTCCAAATTCGTATTGCCAATCGCCACTTCCCTTTCCTATCTCCAGCTTTCCTCCGGTACCGGTTAAAGACGTTTTAGAAGTATCTATCTCAACATGGCCAGCACCCACACGTTGAAAAAGGTGAACAATAGATCGCTGTGTTCTGGTAATAGCTTCTTCGCTACCATTCACATTACTTAATACCGCACTACCTTCAAGATAGTATTTTCGATCTTTCCAATTGTGTTTAAAGTCCAAGCCTCCACTGTATGCATTTTTATGTAGAAACATGATATTGTCTTCCAAATCTCTATTTGTTGCTGTGAAGATTCCACCAATGTAACTATTTCGGTCGTTGAAATCTTTTTGAATCCTACTAACAAAATAATTGGTTAATGGCTCTACCAACTCTTTTCTAGATGTTCCTTTTTCCGGCAATCCATTGATAATATCATCTCTTTCATCTAATTCGATTTCTACAAATTCTTTAGACGTTACACTCTCTAAAACTCCCACAGACCAGCCTCCTTTAGTTTTTCCGCTAAACTTAGCAGCTCCAAGTATGGTGCTATTATTGGGGAAATCTTCAAATTCACCCTTGTCGAAATCAGTTGTTGTACGACCTTGCGGGCTTCTACCTATACGGCGTGAGAAAAATAAGTTATCTTGATTCCCTCCAAAACTATAATCGAAGATGTTTTTATTCTCCACAAAAAACGGGCGTCGTTCCTCAAAAAAGATCTCGAATCCATCCAATGAAATCGCTCCCGGATCTGCATCTACTTGTCCGAAATCCGGATTAATGGTTAGATCTAAAGTAAGGTCGTTTGTAATTCCAATTTTAGCATCCAATCCCGCTGTGCCCATAATATCACTTCCGTCGCGAAAAGGATTTCCTGCTTCTTCTTTGTAAGTATCCAGCTGTCCAAGTAGGTAAGGTTGAATTTCAATCTGCTTCTGTGGCTTTATTCCTTTAATCCCTCTTAGTTCTCCAAATTCACTTACCCAGCCCGGTGCATTCTGTGCAATTGGCTGCCAAAGGGAACGTTCTTCGGCACGAAAATAACGTCTTGTTGACTGAATGCCCCAAATTTGTTCTTCCTCATTTCCGAAGCGCAACTGACTCAAGGGAATTCTCATTTCTGCTGTCCATCCCTCTGCATTGGTCTGTGTTTTCACATACCAAATAGGGTTCCAACTGCCATCCCAGTTATTACCGTTATTCGAAATAAATTCATCTCCTTTTACACCCGCGGCATTGATTGTAAATGAAAATCCGGTTCGATCATCATTATAGCTATCGATATTAAATTCTACCCAGTCACCCTCAAAACCGTCACGACGGGAAAGTCGTTTTACGATGCCATCGGGATCTTTATCCAGACAAACAAAAGCCACATATAGGTTTTTATCATCGTAGACTATTTTCATCTTGGTTTGCTCGGTAGGAGGTTTGCCATTATCCGGTTGGTTTTGAACATAATCTGAAGTCCATTCTACAAGATCCCAGGATGTTTCGTCAATAACGCCATCAATTTTAGGTGCTTCGGCAGTGCCAATAGAATTGGTGGTATAAGATCTTTTTTCGATCTTTTGTTCTTTTTCTTCGGAAGTGTCTTCGGTTTGAGAAAACGCCATGCTTGTTACACATAAAAAAGTTATTATATGCAGAATTCGACTGGAAAGCATAATGATTGGTTTACATAAATAGACTGATTCACCAAGAGTTCGTGACAGCTCATTAAAAATTTTAAGATAATTTTAACATTTCAAATAAAATAATTCTCAACAATTTATGGCTTATCTTTATGAACTATCTAGAACAAAACATGAAGAAACTCATTTCCAAAAAGAAACCTGCCTACGAGATTTCTGAACGCTTGTCGAATTATCTCACCAAGCATGGAAGGAACATAAAAATTCCTATCTATTACGATGATCTGCTTCGGTTTCAAGGCGTGGTTTCCATATTCGATAAGGACGGAAAAGACACTCTTTGGGTAAGTGCATATTATTCAGAATTTGAGCAGGAGGAAATTCAGACAAGTTTAAAAAAAATGTACAACATCCTCCATGCAGATGGAAGTGACATTATACTGCCTTATTTGAATATCGACAGTATTGACTATTGTACCTTCGGAAATACGAAACCTTTCAGAATAAAAGTGCGGAACATATTAAATGACAATTATATCTTCCTTTACATAAAAAAAGCGGATTCTTCCAGAGTTTATGGTCTGGAATTAGAACACCTTCTATCACCCAATCATATCAATTTTTTAGTACATGGAAACACTTTAATCGAAGAACATATTTCGGGTATTCCCGGCGATGATTTTATCGCAAACAATCTCGACCTCTGTTCGGAAAGAGATAAAAAAGAAATCGCTAAAGAATTTGTAAAATTCAATGAGCGTTGTTTTACAAGACTTTTAGGCGATATGAGAGCTTATAACTATGTGATGGTACTCACCCACGATTTCGATCGTATTCAATACCGGATTAGAGCAATCGATTTTGACCAGCAGAGTTTTGAAGGCAATATTAAAGTGTATATGCCGCAATTTTTGAAAGAGAACAATAAACTCGTTCAAATGACCTTGGCGTTGTTACAGGAAGAGTCCATTGAGCAATACAAACGGGAAGAACGATCGCTCTTAGCCAAAAGAGCTACCAGCGAAAAAAAACGCCTAAAGGAACTAATGGGTTGCATGACGGCAGATGCCATTTCGACTAAAGAAAAGATAAAAGAATTAAAAATGGAACTTTTTAAATTGACAGGTGATGTAAAATTCAAAAAATCCTCAAACATGGGTGAGATCCTAAAAAGCGCCCTAGACTACATCATTCGAAATTATAAAAATGAAAATCCGTATATTATAAGGTAATTGAAATTTTTCAGAAATAAACCTTGAAATTTTACTATGCGTGCATAGCAAATTGTATCTTAGCATAAAGTTCACAATCAGTTACATTTTAATATAGTTATATCATGGAAATCAAGAAAGTGTTAGTCGCAAATCGTGGGGAGATTGCCATTCGTGTACTTAGAGCTTGTACCGAAATCAATATCAAGACCGTCGCAATTTTTACTTACGAAGATCGGTATTCGCAACATCGATATAAAGCAGACGAGGCTTATCAGATTGGTGAAAACCATGAGCCATTGAAGCCTTACCTTAATAGTGATCAAATTATTTCTTTAGCCAAATCGAAGGGTGTAGATGCAATTCATCCAGGTTATGGTTTCCTTTCTGAAAATTCTGAATTTGCAAGAAAATGTAAAGCAAATGGTATCATCTTTATTGGTCCGGACCCTGAGGTTATGGATGCTTTGGGAGATAAGATCACTGCCAAGAAAATCGCTACAAAATGTAAGGTGCCGATTATTGAAAGCAATAAAAAGAAATTGACATCGCTTAAGGTCGCGCTTTCTGAAGCAGAAACGATTGGATATCCTTTAATGTTAAAGGCAGCATCCGGTGGTGGTGGAAGAGGAATGCGAATTATTCGTGAGGCGGAACATCTTGAGCTTTATTTCGATTCGGCTAGAAACGAATCTCTCAATGCATTTGGCGATGACACTATGTTTCTGGAGAAATATGTAGAAGATCCCAAACATCTGGAAGTTCAGATCGTTGCTGATAACCACGGAAACGTGCGACACCTTTTTGAACGTGATTGCTCGGTTCAACGAAGACATCAAAAAGTGGTAGAAGTTGCTCCTTCTTTCAATGTTTCAGATAAGGTAAAACAAGAGCTTTATAAATATGCGATTGCGATTGCCGAAGAAGTAAATTACAATAATGTAGGTACGGTCGAATTTTTAGTAGATCGTGAGGACAATGTATTCTTTATTGAGGTAAATCCACGTATCCAGGTTGAACATACAGTTACCGAAATGATCACCGGAATTGATCTTATTAAAACACAAATCTTTGTTGCCGGAGGTTATAAACTTTCAGACCAACAAATAAAAATATACGATCAGGATTCGTTGGCAACCTATGGTTTTGCACTTCAATGCCGCTTAACAACCGAAGATCCTTCCAACGATTTTACGCCCGACTATGGAACGATTACCACTTACAGAAGTGCTTCGGGTATGGGAATTCGATTAGACGCTGGTAGTATTTATCAGTCGTATAGTGTGAGTCCGTTTTTCGACTCCATGCTGGTAAAAGTTTCGGCTCATGGTAGAACCTTAGACGGAGCCGTTCGTAAAATGGTACGCGCATTAAAAGAATTTCGTATTCGAGGGGTACAGACCAATATTCACTTTTTACAGAATGTAATTCAGCATGACACCTTCAAAGAAGGGAAGGCAACAGTGAATTTTATTCAGAATACTCCTGTCCTTTTCGATATAAAATTATCACAGGATCGTACTTCGAAGATTACTCAATATTTAGGGGAAGTAATCGTAAATGGAAATCCAGATGTGAAAACAATGGATAGTTCTAAAGTCTTCAGAAAACCTAAAATTCCAAAATTCGATCCTAATGCAGCTTTTCCGAAGGGAACAAAAGACTTGTTAACCGAAATGGGACCTGAAAAGTTCTGTGCCTGGTTAAAGGACGAAAAGAAAATACACTATACAGACACTACGATTAGAGATGCACATCAATCTTTGTTGGCCACGCGTATGCGAACTTTTGATATGCTAAAAGTAGCCGAAAGTTATGCTAAGAATCACCCAAACACCTTTAGTATAGAGATGTGGGGTGGTGCAACCTTCGATGTGGCTTTGCGTTTTTTAAATGAAAGTCCTTGGACTCGTTTACGAGAGCTTCGGAAATTAATGCCTAACATCTTATTTCAGATGCTACTTCGTGGTTCGAACGGAGTTGGGTATAAAGCCTATCCCGATAATCTGATTGAAATGTTTATCGAAAAATCATGGGAGAACGGAATCGATATTTTTAGAATTTTCGATTCATTAAACTGGGTAAGAGCAATGGAACCGAGCATTAACTATGTTCGGAATAAAACGGGTGGTATAGCCGAGGCAGCTATTAGTTATACAGGGGACATTCTGGATCCAAAACAAACAAAGTACAATCTAAAATATTATACACAATTAGCTAAGGATCTTGAAAACGCAGGAGCACATATGATCGCCATTAAAGACATGGCAGGACTTCTAAAACCCTATGCGGCTACAGAGTTAGTAGGTGCGCTAAAGGATACCCTCAAAATTCCTATTCATTTGCATACACATGATACCTCTTCCATTCAATCTGCTACTTATTTAAAAGCCATTGAAGCCGGTGTTGATGTGGTAGATGTTGCACTTGGAGGTTTATCGGGTCTCACTTCTCAGCCCAATTTCAATTCGGTAGTGGAAATGATTAAACAACAGGAAAGAGCTCACGAATTCGATATTAATTCACTCAATGAATTTTCAAACTACTGGGAAGATGTACGCGAAATGTACTATCCGTTTGAGTCTGGATTAAAGGCTGGAACTGCTGAGGTATATCAGCATGAAATTCCCGGTGGACAGTATTCGAATCTTCGTCCGCAGGCAGAAGCCCTTGGATTAGGAGATCGATTTGATGAAGTAAAAAAGATGTATGGTAGGGTGAACGAAATGTTCGGGAATCTTGTAAAAGTGACTCCGAGTTCTAAAGTAGTTGGTGACATGGCTATTTTCATGGTGACTAACGATCTGTATCCTGAAGATGTGATGGCGCGTGGACATGAAATTTCGTTCCCTGAATCGGTGATCAATTTTTTTAAAGGAGATCTGGGACAACCTATTGGTGGTTTTCCGAAAGAGCTTCAGAAGATAGTGCTTAAAAACAACAAAGCATACACAGACAGACCCAATGCTCATTTAGAGCCTATAGATTTTGATGCCGAGTACAAGATTTTTCAGAAAAAATTCCAAAAAGGCTTCACGCGAGCCATAGAATTTGAAGATTTCTTGTCGTATAGTTTATATCCAAGAGTATTTGAGCAGGCGCATGAAAAGTATAAGCGCTACGGAAGTACTGCTATCTTACCAACTCCCAATTTCTTTTATGGGATGAAAGTTGGTGAAGAAATTTTAGTGGATCTGGAACCGGGAAAGACGATAATTGTAAAACTTTTATCGGTCGCTAATGCAGATAAAGATGGAAACCGAATTGTGTTCTTTTCGGTGAATGGAGAAAACCGATTTGTGGAAGTTAAGGATGCTTCGCTCAATATTAAAAAAGAGGAAAACGAAAAAGCAGACGCTGCCGATGCCAATCAGATTGGCGCTCCATTACAAGGAATGCTATATAAAGTATTGGTTAAAAAAGGTCAGGCGATTAAAAAGAACGATCACTTGTTTATAATTGAAGCCATGAAAATGGAAACTACGGTAACTGCTACTAAAGCTGGGAAAATTAAGTCGGCAACGCTTAAACCAGGAACGATGGTGATGAAAGGTGATTTGATAGTGACTGTGGAGTAAAGAATGTAAAATTTTAAATGTAAAAGGTCAAAGTAAGTTATGCTATCATTGTTTTGCCTTGCCTTTTTCATTTTGCGGTTTTGCGGTCTTGCGGTCTTGCGGTTTGACAATATGATTGGCGTGAATTTGAAATTAAACCAATCATAGATACATAATGCCACTTATAATAAAATTAGGAATATAGAGATCAATTTTACATGACAACTTTAATACATCAAAAAAAACTGGATTTTGCTACTTTGGATTTTTACGACACTTATGTTGTTTGTAAAATCGCACAGGGAGTAGCTATTGACACAGCGAAGGTAATTGTGCTTCACAAGATTTATAGAGAATATTTTGGTGATAGACAATACGGTTACATATTCGATCGTACATCAGATTTCACAATTAATCCTATTTCTTATATGCAATGTGAGTATTATCCTGATTTAACAGCTTTTGCTATTGTAGCAATCAATTCTACTACAAAAAAAATGGTGAAGTTTGAGGAGAATTTCTCTAAGATGCCACTTAAAACCTTTGATACTCTGGAGGAAGCTCAAATTTGGATGGAACAATACAATAAGAAATTTTTGGAATAGTGACCTTTTTAGCCTGAAGACTTTGCAAATTCGTTGAAATATTTTATTATTTCTTTATTATTCTGAAAACAGCCGTGCCGCGCGATGTTTGAACATTAACAAGATAATTTCCGGACGATAATTGAGATAGGTCTATAGTTTCTTCTGAAGCTGAAACGTTTTGAGAAAGTAGTTTTTGAGAAAGCATATTGTAGACGGATATTTCTTCGATAATCCCCGTTGCAGTAACATTTAATTCTGAAGCTACCGGGTTTGGGTACAATACTACCGTAGCTAATGAATAATTATTTAGACCCAATTGGCAGTCTTCAATATAATCTACAGGATAACTAGTGTCAAAATGCTCCTCAGCGAACAAAATATTGTCAACACAAACAATTTCCAAAGCTGGGTTTTCAATTAAGGAAGCTCCAGATGTGGTTGTTCCTACTGTTGTACTACAAGGTGTGGTAGCATCTAAAGCCAAATTATTTCCGTTTTGAAGATTTATATATGCCAAAGCATCATTATGAGATAGCCAAACCTGACATAGATTATGGTTATTAGACAAATCAACCTCTGATATTAATGGATTGGCCATCATTCGGAAAGCTCTTAAATCAGTATTGTTCGAAAGATCAATGGAGGACAAATTGTTATTAGAAAGATCCAACACCTTAAGTGGTGTGCTTTGAGTTAAATCTAATGCTGTAATTGAATTGGCAACAAGCTCTAATAATTTTAAGTTCGATTGATTTGAAAGATCGAGTTGCGTTAAGGAATTATCATTTAAAACTAAGCGCTCCAATTCAAGGTTATTACTTAAATCGATGCTGGTGAGAAAATTCTGCGAAGCGTGTAATTGTTTTAAGTTTATTGCTTCAGAAATATCTATTGCATTGAGTTCGTTAAACTGAATTTCCAATTCTTCGAGCAACACATTTTGTGATACACTAAGTTCAGTAAGTAGGTTCTGACTTAAATTGAGTTGTAGGAGCATTGTATTCTGTGACAAATTAACCGAAGTAAGTAGATTTCCATTGACATTTAGATCTGTTACATAAAGAAATGCTTCAATTCCTGTTAAATCAACTATATCCTTATGATTTAATTGTAGCAGTGTTACAGCTTCTGCTTCCGAAAATTGGATTTCCCCATCTTCATTAATATCTATAACTGGATCATGTTCTAAGAGCGCAATTTTAAAAACGGAATCTGGGATAACCACGATTTGGGAAGAAGCAATGCAAGCGCTTAATAAAATATATACAAACAGAAGATATTTCATGATATACTAAATATAACCAATAATTTTATCAAACTGTATTTCTTCGAAGGAACTACTACTATTATATGGAGTCACGTTTACTTCCGATGAAAAACAATAAATGTAAAATTCTAAAGGCTAAATGTAAAAGGACCAAGTAAATTATAGCCTTGACATTTTGCAGTTTTACTATTAACTTTTATATTATTGTGAAAAATTGTTCCATGAAAAAACAACTATCCTTTCTTTTATTGCTTTTATCAGTTTCATTGTCTTACTCACAAAACCTAAATATACTTTCACAAAATACAATCGGTGGTAGCGATGATGACCGACTATATTGTATGGATAAAACTACTGATGGTGGATCTATTCTTGGCGGACGTTCAACATCAAATATTTCAGGAGACAAAACAGAAAATGCTATTGGTAATGGAGATTATTGGGTAGTCAAGCTTGATAGCAACGACACTATTGAATGGCAACATACTATTGGAGGCACTTTTGATGATCACTTGTATTCCATTAAACAAACTTTGGATGGTGGTTATATCCTTGGAGGTATTTCAAACTCTAATATTTCCGGAGACAAAACTGAGGATGCCATGGGAGAATCAGATTATTGGATCGTAAAAATTGATGCAAGTGGCGTTATTGAATGGGAAAATACGATAGGTGGAACTAGTCGAGAACTGTTATATTCAGTAGTTCAATCTCCAGATAACGGCTATTTTATTGGAGGATCATCAGATTCTAATATTTCCGGTGACAAATCAGAAAACAGAATTGGTCCTAATCATGCAATGGATTATTGGGTGGTGAAGTTAGATGCTAACGGAATTATAGAATGGGATAATACCATAGGTGGAGATAACGAAGATTCTCTATATTCGGTTGTCAGTACAGATGATGGTGGATGTATTCTCGGTGGTCATTCTTCTTCTAACATTTCTGGTGATAAAGCAGAAAATTCTATGGGTGAAAAGGATTATTGGGCAGTAAAACTGAACTCTGGAGGTGATATAGCATGGCAGAATACAATTGGAGGTAGCGATAGTGACATCGTTCATTGTATATCTCAAACAACAGATGGAGGATACATATTTGGTGGCACCTCATGGTCTGATATTTCCGGAGATAAAACAGAAAACGCTATTGGCGATGGTGATATTTGGGTTGTGAAAATAGACAGTTTCGGTCAAATTCAATGGGAGAATACGATTGGAGGGAATGGGCTGGATTTCCTTGAATCAATAATACAAACAATGGACGGAGGTTATATTTTAGCTAGCGGGTCTGATTCAAATATTTCAGGCGACAAAACTGAAAACTCTGAAGGCTTATCTGACTATTGGGTTGTAAAACTAAATTCAGAAGGAATAATTGAGGGACAAAGTACTGTAGGAGGAAATGGTGGAGAGGCAGCTTACTCTATAATACAATCTAATAATGGGTCCTATGTTGTTGCCGGCTTTTCAGATTCAAATATTTCAGGTGACAAAACAGAAGACGCTATTGGATTATATGATTACTGGGTGGTTAGACTTGACGGAAATTTAGGGGTTGTTGACAATATATTTGAACCAAACATAAGTCTTTACCCAAATCCCACTACAGATGTTTTAAATATAGCTTCAGATGAGCTTTCAGTTTCAGAGATAAAAATCTACGATTCAAAAGGTTCGTTGATAAAAAAGCTTTCCAACAGCAACATCAATAAAACAATAGATGTTTCTAAATTCGCATCTGGCATTTATTACGTTCAGATTTCTTCCGAAGAAAAAATAATGACAAAAATGTTTGTGAAACAATAATTATAAAACTTAAAGCAAATCATGAATTTGGCACTTTTCAGTTCTACATTTTACATTTGTAATTTTACGGTTTTACATTCCCAAATACTTCCGAAGAAAAACGAGTGAAAATTAAATTCTCACCCCTTGTTATTCAAATAAATAGTACTACATTTGCACCCCTCTTACGCGATATTAATCGATAAAAGGGACTAAGCCCTTTAAATAAGGGGAATCAATGAATTATTAACCTATTGACAAAAAACGAAATGGATACATTGAGTTACAAAACAGTATCTGCTAACAAAAACACTGTAAACAAAGAGTGGCTTTTAGTAGATGCGGACGGCCAGACATTGGGTCGTCTTGCCAGTGAAGTTGCAAAATTACTTCGTGGCAAACACAAACCAAATTTTACACCACACGTAGATTGTGGAGACAACGTAATTATTACCAACGCCGAAAAAATCGTTCTTAAAGGAAACAAGTGGGACGACAAGACGTATATACGTCACACAGGCTATCCTGGTGGACAACGAAGTTTGACCGCTAAAGAATTATTTGGAAAGGACCCAGCAAGGGTAATTGAAAAAGCTGTAAAAGGAATGTTACCTAAGAACAAATTAGGAGCAGATCTTTTCAGAAACTTAAAGGTATATGTAGGTACTGGTCACGGTCAGGAAGCACAGAAGCCAAGAGAAATTAACCTTAACCTAACTAGATAATGGAGACACTACACAAAATAGGAAGAAGAAAAACGGCTGTTGCTCGTGTGTACCTTTCCGAAGGAAAAGGAAACATCACTATCAACAAACGTGAGTTGGCAAACTATTTCACAACGCCAACCTTACAATACAAAGTAAAACAACCTCTTGTACTTACTAATAATGAAGAAACTTTCGACATTACAGTAAATGTATTTGGAGGTGGGATTACTGGTCAAGCAGAAGCAATTCGTTTGGCTTTATCTCGCGCAATGTGCGAAATAGATCCAGAACACAGAATCATCCTTAAACCGGAAGGTCTGTTAACAAGAGATCCAAGAATGGTGGAACGTAAGAAATTCGGTCAGAAGAAAGCCCGTAAGAAGTTCCAATTCTCGAAACGTTAATACCCAACATGTTTGGGTATCTCAACCGGGGTACCCAAAACATGTTATCAAGTTCATAAATTTTTTATTAAATCAGCTGTTAGTCCCATCCTGCCGGGTTGGACAATTAGTTTAGTATCTAAATCATATTCGCCTAGCGGAGAGATTGACATCTAAACATTACAGAACGTAAACTAAAACAAAATGGCAAACAACACAGAAGTCAAAGACTTACTAGAAGCAGGTGTACACTTTGGTCACCTAACAAGAAAATGGAATCCTAACATGGCACCGTATATCTATATGGAGCGTAATGGAATCCACATTATCAATCTTTACAAAACTGCTGCAAAAATTGAAGAAGCTAATGAAGCTTTGAAAAAAATCGCAGCCAGCGGAAGAAAAGTACTTTTCGTCGCTACCAAGAAACAAGCTAAAGACATTGTTGCTGAAAAAGCAAAGAATGCCAACATGCCTTACATTACTGAAAGATGGCCTGGTGGAATGCTTACTAACTTCGTAACGATTAGAAAAGCTGTTAAGAAAATGGCTTCTATCGATCGTATGAAGGCAGATGGGACTTTCCTTACATTATCTAAGAAAGAACGTCTTCAAGTAGATCGTCTTCGTGCTAAGCTTGAGAAGAACTTAGGTTCTATCAGTGACATGAGTCGTCTACCTGCAGCATTGTTCATTGTAGATACTACACGTGAGCACATTGCAGTTGCTGAAGCTCAAAAATTAAATATTCCAATCTTCGCTATGGTAGATACAAACAGTGACCCTCGTGTTATTGATTATGTAATCCCATCGAATGACGATGCCTCAAAATCTATCGATAAGATCATGACTGCTGTTTCTAATGCAATCATCGAAGGTCTTGCTGAAAGAAAATCGGGTAAAGACAATGATGAGCCTAAAGCAGAGAAAGCACCAAAAACAGAAAAGAAAGTTAAAAAAGCTGTAGCTGCAGAAGCTGAAGTGCCTTCAACAGATAAAGAAGATAAAAAAGCGATGAAAGAGGCTAAAGAGCCTACAAAGCTTGAGTCTAAAAGTGAGACCATGGAAAAAGCAGGTCTTACAAAAGAAGAAGAATAAAATAACAATTCAATAAAGTATAAAGGTCGTTTTTGTTTTTTCTTCTGAATAAATTAAAACGACTTTTTTTTAATCATAACCTTAATAAACTTTAACACGATGGTAAAAGTAACCGCCGCAGAAGTAAACAATTTAAGAAAACAAACCGGAGCCGGAATGATGGACTGTAAAAAGGCATTAGTAGAGGCAGAAGGAAACATGGAAGAGGCAATCGCCATCCTTAGAAAAAAAGGACAAAAGATTGCAGAAAAAAGAGCCGACAGAGATTCTAGTGAAGGAGCTGTTATCGCAAAAGTAAACGAAGCTGCCAATAGAGGAGTAATCGTTTCTTTAAATTGTGAGACAGATTTTGTTGCTAAAAATGATTCTTTCGTAGAAATGGCTCAAAAAATGGCCGAAATCGCTCTAAATACTTCATCAAAAGATGAGCTTTTAGCTGCTAATTTCGACGGAATGACCGTTGCTGAAAAGCTTATCGAGCAAACTGGAGTTATCGGTGAAAAGATCGAAATCGGTGGTTTCGAAACTTTAGAAGCTCCTTTCGTAGGTTCTTACATTCACGGAAACAAAATTGGTGCCTTAACAGGTCTTTCTAAAGAAACAAACAACTCAGCTGAAGTTGCTAAGAACGTTTCTATGCAAGTTGCTTCCATGGGCGCGACTACACTGTCATATAAAGATTTTTCATCTGAATTCGTAGCTTCTGAAACTGAAGCCAGAATCGCAGTTATTGAAAAGGATAATATCGAATTAGGAAGATTAGGAAAAACACTTAAAAATGTGCCTACTTATATCTCAAGAGCGCAATTAACAGATGAGATTCTTGCTAAAGCTGAAGAAGCTGCAAAAGCAGAATTGAAAGCTGAAGGTAAGCCTGAGCAGATCTGGGACAAAATTCTTCCTGGAAAAATGGAGCGTTTTATTTCAGACAACACATCTTTGGATCATGAAAAAGCATTGTTAGACCAGAACTTTATTATGGACGACAAGTTGAGCGTTGCCAGCTATGTAGCTAGTAAAGGTGATGCAACAGTTGTTGGATTCAAAAGAGTTTCGTTAGCATAACGATTCGCTTTTTAAATAAATAAAAACCGTGTTCACAATTGTGGACACGGTTTTTTTATTTTGCATATTTCATACAAGATTTTTCGTTATTTTTGCGCAACATTTGTTCAATGGCATAGGCCGAATAAATTATTAAGCAAACCTCAATTATGCACTACAAAAGAATTCTTTTAAAATTATCGGGAGAAGCACTAATGGGAAACCGTCAATACGGTATCGATCCCGAAAGACTTAAAGAATATGCCGAAGAAATAAAGCAAATTATCGATAAAGGAGTTGAAGTCGCAATAGTTATTGGCGGCGGAAACATTTTTAGAGGTGTTGCCGGAGCCAGTCGCGGAATGGATCGTGTACAAGGTGATCATATGGGAATGCTCGCCACCGTTATTAACGGATTAGCATTACAGTCGGCACTTGAAGATGAAGACATACCAACTAGATTGCAATCTGCTATTAAGATAAACGAAGTTGCAGAACCGTTTATTCGTCGGAAAGCCATTCGCCATTTGGAGAAAGGTCGCGTTGTTATTTTTGGTGGTGGAACCGGAAATCCATATTTCACTACAGATTCGGCAGCTGTATTGCGGGCTATCGAGATACACGCCGATGTAATCTTAAAGGGTACACGCGTTGATGGAATCTATAGCAGCGACCCTGAAAAAGACAGAAGTGCAACAAAATTCGATTTTATTACTTTTGATGATGTGCTTCGGAAAGGTTTGAAGGTGATGGATACTACCGCCTTTACATTAAGTCAAGAAAATGAATTGCCTATTATAGTGTTTGACATGAATACCAAAGGCAATTTAATGAAGGTTGTTTCCGGAGAAAAAATCGGAACGAAAGTAAATCTCTAATAATTTCTCTTCTGAAGCAACCCAATAAATGGCTCGATTTTTGAAAAATCATTGAAAAATCTTATATTGACTACGTCAAGCAAGCCGAATACACCAATATTTTATTGAACGTTTCGTGTATTTGCTTTTCAAGACAAGGTTAAACGTTAACGCAAAAAGATATCAGTCTCAAGCTGACATTAATATGGAAGAAGAAATTAAATTTATACTCGATAGTACAAAGGAAGCAATGCATGATGCATTATTACACCTTGAAAAGAAATTTGTCAACATCCGTGCAGGTAAAGCAACTCCATCCATGGTTGCAGGTGTAATGGTCGATTATTACGGCAGTCCTACGCCTTTAGGTCAGGTAGCAAATGTGAGTACTCCCGACGGTATGACTATCACCATTCAGCCTTGGGAAAAGAATTTGATCCCTGATATTGAAAAAGGAATTCACTTGGCAAATATTGGATTTAATCCAATGAACAATGGTGAAAGTATTATTATAAATGTACCTCCTTTAACCGAAGAACGGAGACGGGACTTGGCAAAGCAAGCGAAACATGAAGCCGAAGAATCGAAGATCGGTGTAAGAAATGATCGTAAAAATGCAAACAGCGAATTAAAAGACCTGGATATTTCCGAAGACCTTCAAAAAAATGTTGAAATCGATATCCAGAAGATGACAGATGAACACATCAACAAAATTGATGCAATTCTTACCAAAAAGGAAAAAGAAATCATGACAGTTTAAGTAAAGTTTTCATTCAAAAAGTTAAACAAAGCGGCATATAGCCGCTTTATTTATAATTTAGTCCGATTGCAATAAAAAACAAATTGTATGCGCAACTTTTTACTGATTCTTCTTCTCTTTACGGGATTTTCCGTACTTGCGCAAGAACCAGCAATTACCACAAAGCCGGATACTACAAATACTAATAAAAAAGCAAACCCGTTTAACACCGGATTTTACCCTATTGGTTTTTTCGATGTCGATCTCAAATACATTGTTAAGTATAACAATTTTGAAGGCCTTCGCTTAGGGGTTGGAGGAGTAACCAATAACCGTCTTTCGGAAATCTACAAATTTGGTGGGTATGTAGCTTATGGTTTTAAAGATGAAGATGTGAAATTTTCATTAGGAGGTAGTGCTCGCTTAGAAGAAGAAAAAAATACATGGGTAAACCTCTATTACACCGATGACATACGAGAAATAGGTTCCTTTGAATATCTTACCGATTCCAGAGTCTATTCAGTTTTTGAACCGCGATTAGTAAACGTAACTCAATTCTATAAGCATCGATCCTGGCAAACAAATATACAACACGAATTTTCGAAAAAATTTCTCGCTGAGGCCCGCTTATCACGAAGTAGAATCGAACAAACCGAAAATTATCTTTTTTGGAAGGATGGTATTATTTATGACAGCTACGAAATCGCCGAAACTACGCTATCTGTGCGTATAAGCCCTAAAACCAATTTTTTTACAACCGATGATGGGAAAATAGAATACTTTGATGGCTTTCCTAAAATTAGTGCTCAGGTAACGCAAGGAATTAAAGGCATTACTAAAAGTGATTTCAATTACACTAAGTTTGGCTTAAAATTGGATTATTACATTAAAAGAACCGATCTATCATCAACTAATTTTTTACTGGAAGGACTTTTGGCAACTGGAGATGTTCCCTTAACCCATTTGTTTCACGCCTACCCTAATAGCCCAACAAAAGGTACAGTTCTGAAACGTTTTTCTGTAGCAGGAAGGCGAAGTTTCGAGACCATGTATTTTGGGGAGTTTTTCTCGGACCGACTTACAACGCTTCAGGTAAAACATAGCCTTCGCCGTTTTAATATTTCAAAAAAGATACAGCCGGAGCTCGTTTTTATTACTAAACACGCACTTGGAGATCTTTCAGAAAAGGATGCCCACATTGGAATTCCTATTAAAACTTTAGAGCAATTCTACTCAGAATCTGGCCTGGAAATAAATAAGATACTTTATGGTTTCGGACTCAGTTTCGCGTATCGTTATGGTTATTATCACCTACCTAAATTTGAAGACAATATCGCCTTCAAATTTACTTTCTATCTGAAGCTATAATGGCCGAAAATGTGGTCAAAAAATATTTCTTCCTTATAACTTATTCATACCTTTGCCAATTCGTAACATTAGATAAGTCTTGAATAAACTTTTCAGTATTGGTTTTTGGAGTGCAACTGCCCGATTTATTCTTCGGAATAGAACACTGATTCTTATTGTGATCGCCCTTATTACCGTTTTCTTCGGAATGCAATGGAAACATATGCGATTTACCTATTCTGAAGCTAATTTATTGCCGGATGATCATGAGATCAATCTTGAGTACAAAAATTTCTTAGACAAGTTTGGAGAAGAAGGAAATTTAATAGTTCTTGGAGTAAAAGATTCAACACTTTTTACACCCGAAAAATTTTCGGCATGGAATCGTTTGTCCGATGATCTCAAAAAAGCTTCAGCCGTAGAATTCACACTGGCATTGAGTGATCTTCAGAAACTAGAAAAAAGAACTGACTCAGCCGGTTTTAAGATGGTGCCTTTTTTAAATGACACTGTTTTTACTACTGAAAATTTAAAGCAATATAAATACGAGCTTTTCTCAAAACTTCCATTTTACAATGGTCTGGTATATAGTCCCGACAAAAAATCGGTTCGGACTGCAGTTTATCTTCATAAGGATATTGTAAACACTCCAGTTCGAAAGGCGTTTATTGACACTGTATTAATCCCTAGAGTCCGCGCTTTTGAAGCTGAAACGGGTATTAATGTACACACCTCCGGGATGCCCTATATACGCACCCTCAACTCCCAAAATATAATTGACGAGATAGGAATGTTTATCGGGGCTGCACTAGCGGTAACCTCCATCATCTTTTTCTTCTTTTTCAGGTCATTCCGTGCTACTTTAATATCGATGGTAACCGTTATAATTGGTGTAATGTGGGCTTTCGGAATATTGGGATTACTGCAATATGAGATCACTGTACTTACTGCTTTAATTCCTCCGCTTATTATTGTAATAGGTATTCCCAACTGTATTTTCTTGATCAATAAATACCAACAGGAGATCAAGCAACATGGAAATCAGGCCAAATCTTTGCAACGCGTTATTACTAAAGTTGGAAATGCCACCTTAATGACCAATGTAACGACGGCATCAGGATTTGCTACATTTATTCTTACTAATAGTCAGTTGTTAAAAGAGTTTGGAATCGTTGCTTCCATAAATATCATTGCTATCTTTTTACTCAGCCTTTTAATTATACCTATTTTATATAGTTATATGGCCGTTCCGAAGAACAAGCACTTAAAACACCTAAATAAAGGATGGATTAATGGTTTTGTGAATTGGATGGAAAAAATGGTGCGTGGACATCGAATTGCCATTTATATTTCGGCCATTTTATTACTATGTGCTAGTATTATTGGAATTTTTAATATAAAAATATCCGGAAGTCTCATTGAGGACATGCCAAAACAAGCAGAATTCTATAAGGATATTCGCTATTTTGAAAAGGAATACAAAGGCATTATGCCAATGGAAATACTTGTCGATACTAAACGCCCAAAAGGTGTTATGAATTTGGCCACACTTAAACGAATTGACGAACTTCAGGAATATATTGAAGAATTTCCGGAATTTTCAAGACCCTTATCCGTTGCAGAATTAGTTAAATATTCGAAACAGGCCTATTACAACGGTAATCCCGAATACTATCAATTACCCAACAGCCAGGAACGAACTTTTTTATTGTCGTATGCTAAGAACAGTGCAAAAAACACAAATCTGCTCTCTAGTTATGTCGATTCTACTGGTCAGTATGCCCGTATTACCACTTTTATGAGTGATACTGAAACAGAGCGTTTCGACCGAATTGAAGAAGATCTAAAGGCAAAAATTATAAAAATATTTCCTCCAGAGAGATATGATGTATCGATTACCGGAAAGGCACTTGTTTTTCAGAAAGGAACCAAATATCTGGTTAATAATCTAATCATTTCACTATCACTGGCCATCTTATTAATTGCATTATTCATGGCGTGGATGTTTAGAAGTATGCGAATGATCCTGGTTTCACTTATCCCAAACTTATTGCCTCTTATTATTACCGCTGGACTAATGGGGTTCATAGGGGTACCTATTAAGCCATCTACCATTTTAGTATTTAGTATTGCTTTTGGGATCTCGGTGGATGACACAATTCACTTTTTAGCAAAATACCGTCAGGAATTAATTGCTAACAATTGGAAGATTAAAAAATCTGTTTATGCAGCACTTCGTGAAACAGGTGTTAGTATGTTTTATACATCAATAGTGTTGTTCTTCGGATTTTCAGTCTTTACTATTTCCAGCTTTGGTGGAACTGTAGCCTTAGGTGCTTTGGTATCTGCAACGCTGCTTTTTGCAATGTTAGCGAATTTACTTTTACTCCCTTCTCTATTACTATCACTCGAAAGGAGCATAGCCAATAAGGAGACATTGAAGAAACCGGCACTTAAAATTATTCCGGATGATGAAGATGAGGAGACTGAGGTTGATGATGAAATAAATCCTAACTAATTATTTCATCTTCTGAAGGAATTGAATCAGCATTATTCTCTTCGATCATTCAATATTGAGATTTCACAATTAAAAATTTATCTTTACGCCTTTATAAAACAAAACCATGCAGCATACAGAAATACTTACATTAATACAAAGCGAGCCTTCACTACATCAAGTTATTGTAAAAGGCTGGGTGCGATCTTTTAGAAGTAACCGGTTTATTGCATTAAATGACGGCTCTACTATTAAAAACATTCAATGTGTTGTCGACTTCGAAAAATTTGAGGAAGAAACACTTAAAAAGATTACAGTGGGTGCCGCTATTGAGGTGAAAGGGCTTTTAGTTGAAAGTCAGGGACAGGGTCAGGCTGTTGAGATACAGGTCGAGGCTGTTGAAATATTGGGTGAAGCCAATCCGGAAGATGTAAAACTCACCATCTTATCTCCTAAACGACATTCTCTTGAAAAACTTCGGGAGCAAGCGCATCTCCGTGTACGAACCAATACTTTTAGTGCCGTAATGCGAACGCGCTCAAAGTTAGCCTTTGCAATTCATGAGTATTTTCAAAAAAACGGCTTCAATTATATGCACGCTCCTATTATTACAGGAAGTGATGCTGAAGGAGCCGGTGAAATGTTTCGGGTAAGTGCTTTAGACCCAAAAAACCCGCCTTTGGATGAAAATGGGAATATTAATTATAAAGAGGACTTCTTCGGAAAAGAAACCAACTTAACAGTAAGCGGGCAATTAGAGGCAGAAACTTACGCAATGGGATTGGGCAAGGTATATACCTTCGGACCCACTTTTAGAGCAGAAAATTCGAATACTTCTCGTCACTTGGCGGAATTCTGGATGATAGAACCTGAAGTAGCCTTCAATGATCTTGATGCAAACATGGACCTTGCAGAGGACTTTATAAAATATATTGTAAACTACGCACTTGAAAATTGTGCAGATGATCTTGAGTTTTTAGAAGATAGATTATTACAGGATGAAAAAAGCAAGCCACAGGCAGAAAGGAGTGATATGGCATTGCGCGAGAAACTTAAGTTTATTGTAGACAATAATTTTAAAAGAGTTACCTATACCGAGGCGATTGAAATTTTAAAGCGATCAAAACCAAATCAGAAGAAAAAATTTAAATATATCATTGACGAATGGGGTGCAGATTTACAAAGTGAACATGAACGCTTCTTAGTTGAAAAACACTTTAAATGCCCTGTAATCTTATTTGATTATCCGGCAAAGATTAAGGCATTCTATATGCGCTTAAATGACGACGGAAATACAGTTCGTGCTATGGATGTACTTTTCCCAGGTATTGGGGAGATCGTAGGAGGATCTCAAAGAGAAGAACGTTACGATGTGTTAAAGCAAAAAATGGAGACCATGGGTATTGATGAAAAGGAATTATGGTGGTATTTAGAACTTCGAAAATTTGGAACTGCGGTTCATAGTGGCTTCGGACTAGGTTTTGAGCGAATGGTACAGTTTGTAACCGGAATGGGGAATATTAGAGATGTAATCCCTTATCCGAGAACACCGGGTAATGCTGAGTTCTAAACTTATCCATTGACAAAGAGAGAACTTTCCTCGGAATATCACAACATATTATTAAAACTGGCTGCTTTTACATATTAAGTAGCCAGTTTTTTTTAACTTTATGAGTACATTAAAATACCTATGTTAAAACAGCAGCTTAATTTTAAACTTTCTCAAAAACTATCTCCGCAACAAATACAGTTGATGAAGTTGATACAGCTGCCTACGCAAGCGTTTGAACAACGCATTTCGCAGGAAATGAATGAAAATCCGGCCTTAGAGGGTGGAAAAGATGAAGGAGATCCCTTTGATGAAGATCTCTCCAATGAGGATTATGATGATGACTTTAACGATGGCACTGAGGTAATCGAAACAGAGATCAACGTAGACGATTATTTGAGTGATGATGAGACACCATCTTATAAGCTTTCTGCAAATAATTATAGTGCGGATGATGAAGAAAAAGAAATGCCTTATGCATCCGGAACATCGTTCAATCAATTCTTAATGCAACAGCTTAGCACCTATCGTCTGGATGAGGAAGAAGAAGAAATCGCCAAGTTTTTAGTAGGAAGTGTAGATGAAAGTGGATATATAAGACGTGATTTAATAGATATAGTCGATGATCTGGCTTTTACGCAAAATGTCTATACTAGTGAAGAAAAGATTGAAAAGGTTCTTTGTATCGTTCAGGACCTGGATCCTGCAGGTGTCGGTGCCAGAGGGCTTCAGGAGTGTTTACTCCTTCAACTGGAACGGAAAGAAGCCACACCAGCTGTAGCACTTGCGATTTCAATACTTGAGGATTCATTCGATCATTTTTCAAAAAAACATTATAAAAAACTACTTCAGAAATTCGACATATCTGAAGACCAACTGCGAAGTGCCATTCATGAAGTAGAAAGTTTAAATCCTAAGCCCGGAGGGACTTATTCAGGAAACACCAGAATGGTTGAACATGTCGTACCCGATTTTGCAATAACCATTGTTGATGGAAAATTGGAACTGACACTCAACGGAAGAAACGCGCCTGAATTACATGTGTCAAGAGAATATACGAATATGCTTAAGGGCTATAAGGAATCAAAAGAAAAGTCGAGATCACAAAAAGATGCGGTTCAGTTTATAAAACAAAAACTTGATGCGGCTAAATGGTTTATCGATGCTATTAAACAGCGACAACAGACACTTTTTGTTACTATGAATGCTATAATGCATCAGCAAGAAGAATACTTTTTATCGGGAGACGAGCGCAAACTAAGACCTATGATCTTAAAAGATATTGCAGACAAGATCAGTATGGATATTTCCACGGTTTCACGAGTAGCCAACAGCAAATACGTCGATACTCCTTATGGTACACGACTAATTAAAGACTTTTTTAGTGAGTCGATGAAAAATGACCAGGGAGAAGATGTTTCTACAAAGGAGATTAAAAAGATTCTAGAAATAACTATTGGAGAAGAAAACAAAAGAAAGCCATTAACAGATGATAAACTTGCCAAAATATTAAAGGAAAAAGGGTACCCCATTGCACGACGTACTATTGCTAAATACAGAGAACAACTGGATTTACCCGTTGCACGTCTTAGAAAGGAGATTTAATGAACTATTTCCTACGTTTTGGCGCATATATCCTGCATCCCCTTTTAATGCCTTTAATTGGCTGTGTTATTTATTTTTCGATAACTCCAAGGTTCATTGAGATTGATATAATGCGGGCACGTGTTTTTGCTGTCGCAATAATTACCTTATTCATCCCGATAATAAGTTTTTTTCTATTGAAAAACCTGAACATAGTACAATCCATTCATTTAATAGAGGTAAAAGAGCGCAAATACCCGTTGATGATTCACTGTTTGCTTATTTTATTGATTATTAAGATGGTTTTCGACCCATATGAAAGTCCGGAATTGTATTATTTTTTTGTGGGAATTTTATTCGCTGCTGTCACTGCGTTAATACTGGTATTTCTTAAATTTAAAATAAGTTTGCATCAAATGGGAGTTGCGGGACTCACCATGTTTTTGATTGCCTTAGGGGTTCATTTTAAAATTAACATTTTAGGAACTATCGCCCTTTTCTTTATAGCAAATGGATGGGTTGCATCCTCAAGACTTCATACAAACTCACACAACTACCCAGAATTAATAGCCGGCTTTTTTGTTGGGGTAATTCCGCAGTTAATTTTATTAAACTTCTGGTTATAATATGTAAAACATAAGTCCGACACGTATGGATTGAAAATTAACCTCCTCTCCAGAAGTAGTGACAGCGCCTTTAAAAAATGGATTCAAACCGTAATAGGCGAAAAAATTAAAGGTGTTATAACCAAAGCTTAGTGTAGTTCCGAGTCGTAATCTATCAAATTCAGGAATATTTGTCTGATTTACGTTATTTCCAGTTTGTTTAAAAGTTGCCTTATACCAATAAGCATAGCCCACTCTAAAGCCGGCATACACTCTCCAAAATTTATAGGTTTCTGGTGTAGAGGCACGCCACCTTAACTCAATAGGTAGATCAATGGTTGAAATACTGAATCTATTGCGATTGTAATTGAAATCCTCATCGTTTAAAACGGTAAAAGTTGATTTTTCGCCTTCCACTTCCCCAATAAATAAGTTTTGACCGTATTCATTAAACCCAAACCCAGCACCTATTGCAATCGCAAATGTGCGTTTTTCATTGATCGGCATATCTCTTAGATAACCGAACTGGATGCCCCCGGAAAGGCCTCTAATTTTGACCCCGGAAGGCACATTTGAAAGAAGATTATAAGTTGCACCAATATAAAATTGATCCTCACGATATTTAGTATCGCCAGAAGATATAGCAGTCGTGTCCTGTGCTATTATTACCAATGAAGTAAATAGCAAGTTAAAAAAGAAAAAGAGACGAAAGTTAAGAGACATAGGTTAAATATACTCGTAATTTTGGAATAGCTCAATAAAAAAACGCCTTGTTTCTGACGATTCAGAACAAGGCGTTTCTATAATAATTAAGGATTAAATCTTAATTACCTATTTCGGTTCCGGGTGAAGTAATGTATATCAATTTCAACATATTTATATCCCGCAATTCCTGTTTAATATCAGTAACAAGCCCTGTATTGGTTTCCTTGTCAACTTTTAACGCAACCATTACTTTATCCTGAAGTTCAGGAAGTAATTTTTGTCTTGCCTCAGTAAGAGCGAATTTTAAATTTGTAACATCTGTATATTTATCACCTATTTGGATCTTTCCTTCTTTCCCGTATTTATCTTGGTAGCGGGCACTTGGCTTACCGGCAAAAATGTACACCGAACGATCCTTCTTTAGTTTTTCAACCTGATCTGCTTTCGGCAACTCATTCTTTACTAATAGGTTGTTATTTCTTAATACGGTTACCACCATAAAAAAGAACAACAACATAAATACAATATCCGGCAAGGATGCTGTATTAACCGCAGGTAGTTCGCTACTTTTTTTCTTCGTGAATTTTGACATAGTTTACCTGATTTATTTTCCTGACGATTTTGGTTCTGCTTCGGAAAGCTTCAAAGGAAATAATTTTTGAACATTCTCGAGTTTTGAATTAGCAGCCTCTTCGTTGCCTGCATAACTTCCTTCGTCGATAGCCTTTTTTAACTCCGTGAATTTCCATCCATAAAGCCGCTGCGACTCTCTATTTCTTAGAAAATTGTATGCTGCTACCAATTCATTTTGAACGGAGATATACATCTTATAAGAAGTGAGTCGGTCATTCTGTACAGATATTACCGCTTTGTCGGGATTATCTGATGAATCCGGGGCTCTTTTACCTTTACAATGGTTACAATGTTCCGGGCTTCCGGCTGGCGCACCACCATTATCTAGAAAGGCAATTGCTGCCTGTCTAAGATCCTTAAGTTCCATCAATTTATCCTCTACCAGCAATTGATCATTTTTATTCACATTTACTATGAACAAGTTCTTTTGCTTAATAATAGGCGGGTCGGTTACTTCTTCGTTTGGAGGCAATTGTCTGGCGATCCCCTTATCTTTCTCAATGGTCGTCGTTACCAAAAAGAAGATAAGCAAGAGGAACGCGATATCCGCCATCGAACCTGCATTAACTTCTGGTGTTGCTCTTCTTGCCATGTTGTTACCTGTTAGAAATTTTCTTAAATCCGCTAAAAATCATTGCTCCAATAGCAAGTATACCTAACATATAGAACACATACAATCCAGTAGAAACTAATTTCGAACCACTGGCCGATAGTATTTTCCCATCCTTCATTGGTGTTTCTACACCATCTGCCATTACATAAGATATAATGACGATTGCTAAGAATGCACCAATTGATATAAGCGTGTTTTTAATGTTTCCGGACATTAATCCTTTCAGAACAAAAATGACCACAAAGAAAAGAACGATAGCAAAAATAATATATGCTACGTATAAGAACCCATCTAGGTATTCTCCGGTTGCTTTTATAGCATCATCACCCTTAGTTACGATCATTGCAAGAAATACAATTCCCCCAATACTAAGGATCAATGCTATAATTTTTAATATTTTATGTAAACCCATTCTTGGTATTTTTTAAATTATCGTTTGTTTTTGTAGTCTACCAACATATCAATCAATGTGATAGAAGCATCTTCCATACTATTTACAATGCTGTCAATTTTCGCAATGATATAGTTGTAAAAGATCTGTAATATAATTGCTACAACCAAACCAAATACCGTAGTTAAAAGTGCCACTTTAATACCCCCTGCTACAAGAGAAGGGTTCATGTCACCGGCTGCTTCAATCTTATCGAAAGCCAAGATCATACCAATTACCGTACCCATAAAACCAAGCATCGGCGCCAAAGCGATAAATAAAGAAATCCAAGAAACGTTCTTTTCCAATTGTCCCATTTGAACTCCACCATAAGCCACAACAGCTTTTTCGGCAGCTTCAATGCTCTCATCCGCACGGTCCAGACCTTGATAATAGATAGATGCTACAGGACCTTTTGTATTTCTACAAACTTCCTTGGCAGCTTCTATACCTCCACTATTCAATGCATCTTCCACATTTTCAGCCAATTTTTGAGTATTGGTAGTTGAAAGGTTTAGGTATATAATTCTTTCAATAGCGATGGCCAATCCAAGAATCAAACATAAAAGTACAATCCCCATAAAACTAGGACCCCCTTCAATAAAACGTTGTTTTAATTTCTGATGCCATCCTTGAGGCTCTTCAGTAGTTGCCGCTTCTTCATCTTGTACAAATGAAACCGTTGCTGCAGTAGTTAAGGTTTGAGTGCTGGTTGGCATAGACTGTGCTGCATTTGCAGTGAAGGTTCCCGCAAAAACTAATGCGGCAATTGCCATAATAGTAAATAATTTTTTCATTGCTATCGACTTAAAGTTTGTTTTTAGTTAAAGGTTTAAAGATATAAAATAATTTAATTAATCTGCAATAATATATTTGACGCAAGCCCGTATTTGCTGTTATTAAGACTATTAGCCTAGTAATAATAAGCTGAAAAGTAATTTAACCTGTTAAACGGTAATTCTATAGTTCAATCTTATTGTAATTTTATAAAAACTTAGAACGAAAATCAAGATTCTTAAGGCATTTATGTTAAAACAAAATCAATATCGCTAAAAAGTATCGTTATCCAACTATAAATAACATCAAAAAATTTGCAGAGAGGAAGGGATTCGAACCCTCGATACGTTGCCGTATACACGCTTTCCAAGCGTGCGCCTTAAGCCACTCGGCCACCTCTCTAGTTCTTTAATTTCAATCTCAGGATGGCAAATAACAAAAAAAAAATAATGCCAAAAAAGATTTTTACCTATTATTTATTGCATCTCACCTCTTAGTGATGTTTCGAAAATTGTTTTAAAACTATTAGTCGTTACTTCCTGCCCCAGTAAGTACATTAATTTTGCCAAGGCAGCTTCTGTAGTTGCATCCTTCCCAGAAATTACACCCATCTTCTTTAAATCTATGCTCGTTTCATATTGCCCCATAGCGACACTTCCTCCCGAACATTGGGTTACATTTATCACCGGTATCCCTTTGCTCATCAATTTCTTTAGTGCTTTCAGGAACCACAGTTCATTGGTAATGTTCCCACTTCCATAGGTTTCAAGCACTAATCCTTTTATCTCTGGATACTCGAATAAATAAGTAATCGTGGTTTCGTCAATTCCCGGGAACATCTTAACAAGAAGTATATTCGACTCCATTCTTTTATGAACCTTTAACTTTTTTCGTCTATTAACCGCCAATAAAGCATTGTCGTTCACAGTAAGATGTACACCACTTTCGGCAAGTGCCGGATAATTCAATGAAGCGAAGGCTTCAAAATGCTCAGCATTTATCTTTGTGGTTCGATTGGCACGATATAATTTATATTCAAAATATAAACAAACTTCCGTGATCTTAGAATGCCCTTTTTCACGTAAGGCCGCAATTTGTATGGAAGTAATTAAATTTTCTTTAGCATCGGTCCTCAAATCTCCAATTGGAAGCTGAGATCCTGTAAACACAACAGGTTTACTTAGATTCTCTAGCATGAAACTTAGTGCCGAAGCGGTATAAGACATCGTATCACTTCCGTGTAATACCACAAAACCATCGAATTCATCGTACTTTTCTTCTATAATCGTAGCTATATCCACCCAATAGGCTGGGTTCATATTTGAACTATCGATTGGCTCCTTAAAACTAGTGGTGGCGATATCACAATCTAATAGTTTTAATTCCGGGATGTGCTTTAGAAGATCATTAAAATTGAAATTTCGTAGCGCTCCTGTTTCAAAATCTTTGATCATTCCAATGGTTCCACCAGTGTAAATTAAAAGAATATTGGGTTTATTATTTGCCATATGCCTTACTTAATTCGCCTTTTTATACTCCGAAAACTTCTGTAGAATTCTTAGTAGTAATTTTTGCAATTTCTTCTTCGGAAAGACCATAAATCTGAGACAGTTTTTTACATACTAAAGAAAGGTAGCTACTTTCATTTCGCTTGCCCCGATATGGTACCGGTGAAAGATACGGAGAATCGGTTTCTAATACGATATGCTTCAGATCTATTTGATTTAAAAAAGTATCTATCTTACCATTTTTGAAGGTCACAACCCCACCAATGCCCAATTTCATTTGAAAAGAAATCGCTCTTTTAGCTTGTTCTAAAGTTCCTGTGAAGCAGTGAAAAATTCCGAAGAGATCATCATCTTTTTCAGTTTCTAAAACATCAAAAATTTCATCGAAAGCTTCTCTACAGTGAATAACAATTGGTAATTTATACTTTTTAGCCAACTGAATTTGACTTCGGAATGCCTTTTTTTGAATTTCTAAAGTTGAGGTATCCCAATACAAATCAATCCCTATTTCACCTACAGCATAGAAGCTACGTTTCTTGAACTCTGCTTCCACGTGAAGCAACTCTTCTTTATAATTTTCTTTAACCGAAGTAGGATGCAACCCCATCATTAAAAATACGTTTTCGGGATATGCTTTTTCCAAATCGTACATTGATTGGGTATATCCTGAATCGATCGCGGGAATAAAAAATCGTCTAATCCCTTGGTCAAAAGCACGCTGCATCATTGCTTCTCTATCCTCTTCAAAGGCATCACTATATAAATGGGTATGAGTATCTGTTAACATAATCGCAAAGCTACTTATTTTGTTTGCTATCTTTACAAAAAAAAGTAGCGTGACGCAATTGAGAGGCTTCCTGGAAGCAAAAAATTATTTCAGAATACCCTTAAGAAAACTGGCAACAGGCCATTATAAGCTTTCAGCAAAAGTAAATGGTGTTAAAGGCGATTTTATATTAGACACTGGTGCTTCTACAAGCTGTATTGGCTTTAAAAGCACTACTCATTTTCATTTACTTAGTGAAGAAAGCAAAATAAAAGCGGCTGGTGCCGGAGCAATAGGGATGGACACTAGAATTTCAAGAAACAATAAGCTATCCATTGATAATTGGCATGTTAAAGGAATGGATTTTGTCCTTTTTGATTTAGGTCATATAAACGAAGCTTTAATGCAGACCGATGAGCAAACTATTCATGGAATTATTGGAGCAGATTTTCTAAAACTGAGAAGAGGCGTGATTGATTATGGACGCAATTGCTTATACGTAAAATAGAAATCTGATCTGTAACAACTTAAGTCTCTATAATTTTATTACTTTTATTCCTCTTAAGAAGATCGCATAATGCTTATAAAATATCTGATAGTAGCACCAATTGTTTTTCTCTTTGCTACTGTATCATTTTCTCAAAATGTCCAGCATTATGAAAAAATTGTTGATTCGAGTAAAAATGATTTGGAGCGCCTCGCGGCTATAGATTCAATCCTTATTCGAACTTTCAGAAAAGACGACAACACCTTTATAATCTACAGCTATTTATATATTGAGCTTGCCAAGAAGATTGATAGTTTTGATGCTGCCGCCAGGAAAGCAATGAACCTTCAATCGATTCTTACCTTTAACAAGAAAGATCCTGAAAAGGCCATAAATGTACTTAATGGTGTAATTGCCCATAAGTATAAAATAAAAGATAGTTTTTTACTGGGAGGTCTTTACATAAAGAAAGGAGTTGCAAATAGGAGCTTGGATTTAAACGAAGCAGTCAAGGATTTTACATTAGCATTAGAAAATTTTTCTCAAGAAGACTCGATCCATGTAGCAGACACCTACTTGTTCAGAGGACAAGCCAATGTCAATTTAGGAATTTTCGCTGCTGCCGGTGAAGATTTCAACAATGCATACCTCTACTATGAGGGCTTAAAGGACTATAAATACATGCTCCACGCCCGTCAGGGGATTATTTCTATGTTTAGTCTCAACGGTTTTTATGAATTAGCCAAACAAGAACGGGATGTCTTAATTGATAAGTTAATCGAACTAAATTTAACGCAATACCTTTCCCGTGAATATTACAATCAGGCGCTTGACTATCGTAAAATTGGAAACCATAAATTAGAATTAGAATACCTTTTAAAAGCAATGACCAGTCTCACTGAAGTGCACAATAACAATATGTACATTAATATTCATGCAAAACTTTCTGAATATTACAGTAGCCAAAATGATCTCATAAACGCAAAAACAGAGCTCGATCTTATTGAACCTTTATACAGTAAATTTGCTGGCGACCATGTGGTTGAACTTGTTTATTTTGGAGCCAAAGCTACCTATTTAAAGACTGTTAAAAACTATAGGAGTAGCTTGTATTACGCTCAGAAAAAACTGGAAAATGCAGAGCGCTTAGGGGACGAAGATGAAACGATGGAATCTCATTTAATGCTATCTGATATATACAAATCAATGGGCAATTTTAAGAAGAGCCTTGAGAATAAAGACAGCTATTCGGTGATTAGAGATTCTTTATACAACCAATTAAGTGTCAATTCTTTAGCCTATTACCAAACACTTTTCGAAACTCAGGAGAAAGAAAAACAATTGGTCGAAATAAACACTAACATTCAATTGCTTGAAAAAGATACTCAGACTTTTAAAAATCTAATGTTCTTTGTGAGTCTCGCAATTATGCTTACCTTCGGATTGATTCTTTTGTATCGGAACCGACAAAACCTGAAAAGTAAAAAAATTCTTCAGGAAGGATTTAGCCAGAAATTACTGGTGTCTCAGGAGCAAGAGCGGATGCGAATCTCTAAGGATCTCCATGACGGTATTGGGCAGCAGTTGTTATTAATTAAAAATAAACTGATTTCAATTGGTGATGACGCTACCAAAAAAATGGTAGATAATACCATAGAAGAAGTTCGAAATATTTCGAGAGACCTGCACCCATTTGCATTGCAGGAGCTTGGAATTACAAAAGCGATCGAACATACGCTTACACAAATAGATGAAAACACTACTTTGTTTATCTCTTCGGAAATCGATAATATAGATAATCTGTTTTCACCTGAAGAAGAAGTAAATATATACCGCATCGTTCAGGAAAGTCTAAGTAATATTATTAAACATGCAAAAGCTGAAGCCAGTAAAGTTTTGGTGAAAAAAATGACCGGCAATATTGTAATTTCTATAAAAGACAATGGTGTAGGGTTCGATTTTACAGAGAAATATGAAGATAAAAAATCTCTGGGCTTAAAAACATTGCTTGAAAGAACTAAATTTTTAAATGGTCAAATGAAGGTTATCTCCAGAAAAGAAAATGGAACAGTGCTTGAGTTTAAATTCCCAATTGAATGAATCAACATACCATCATTACTGCAGACGACCATCCACTATTGTTAAAAGGTCTCAACGATTTTTTAATTGAAAAGCAGTACAATCTTATAGGTAGTGGTAATAATGGGAGAGAAGCCTATAATTTAATAACCCAAGAAAAACCGGACATTGCCATTCTCGATATTCAAATGCCATTTATGTCGGGGCTTGAAATCGCTAAGAATTGTAAATCCAATGGCCTTGCTACTAAAATAGTGCTCATCACCCTACACAAGGAGAGGGAACTTTACCAAAAGGCTCAAGACTTGAACATTTTTGGCTATATGCTAAAAGAGTTTGCATTAGAGGAAATCGAAAATTGTATCAATACCGTGACAAATGGAGATCAGTATTTCAGTCCGAAGATCCTTCAATTGTTGGGGGATGAATTTCCTGAAAACAGTGATATTTCAGGCTTAACACCTTCAGAAAAGAAAATTTTAAAACTCATTGCTACCGATAAAACGAATAAAGAAATAGCATCGCTCTTGTTTATTTCCTACAGGACAGTAGAAAAACACCGTAGTAACATTATTACCAAACTAAAATTAGAGCCTAAGACTAACAGCCTACTTATCTGGGCTAAAGAGCATCATCAAAAATTTATCTAGTAATTCCCGTCTTCAAATTTACGTGTAAATACGTATTTTACATTCATCAGAATTTTCCGACATTTATAGTATGTTTTCAAATATGCTAGAAGAAGAAAAAGATAAAAAACAATTAAGCGGTAAACGAATCGTTTTTATGGTACTTGTGTTTTCTGTTATTTCGATTTTAGTTCTCAATCTTATAAATTATATAATTCAATTGTATCCATAAAAAAACCCGGTCTTTTCAGCCGGGTTTTTGAAGAATTATGTTTTGCTATAATTCCAAAGCTCTTTTTACATCATTATTCATTAAAAGTTCAACAGGATTTTCTAATGCTTCTTTTACAGCTACCAGAAATCCTACAGATTCTCTCCCGTCTATCACTCTGTGATCATAAGACAATGCCACAAACATGATTGGAGCAATCGCAATAGCACCATCTCGTACAATTGGGCGCTCAACAATATTGTGCATCCCTAATATTCCAGACTGAGGTGGATTAATAATTGGCGTGGACAACATACTTCCAAAAACCCCACCATTCGAAATAGTAAAGGTACCACCAGTCATTTCATCTACAGTTATTTGTCCGTCTCTTGCTCTAATTGCCAAACGTTTCACCTCTGCTTCTACCCCTCTAAAAGTTAGGTTTTCAGCGTTTCTAATTACAGGAACCATCAATCCTTTTGGACCAGAAACCGCAATAGATATATCCTTAAAATCATGTTTTATCTGATAATCCCCGTCAATCATAGAGTTTACATCCGGGAATAACTCTAATGCACGAACTACTGCTAAAGTGAAAAATGACATAAATCCAAGACCTACACCGTGCTTCTCTTTAAAGCTTTCTTTATATTCCTTTCTCAGTTCAAAGATCGGGCTCATGTCAACCTCGTTAAAGGTTGTTAACATGGCAGTTTCGTTTTTAGCGGCTACCAGTCTTTCAGCGACTTTACGTCTTAACATTGATAACTTCTTACGTTCCGTACCACGTCCGCCAGCTCCTGGAGTTCCCATAGAAGGAGTCGCATTCTCTGCGTCAGATTTTGTGACACGACCGTCACGACCACTTCCTTTTACAGCTGTAGAATCCATTCCTTTTTCTGAAAGAATTTTCTTTGCAGCTGGTGATGGCGTTCCTGAAGCATAGGTTTTATTGTCTTGTTGCTGATTAGGCGTAGAGCTTTTAGACGGCGTCTGTGTTAGTGCCTCAGCTTTCTCCCCTGTATTTTTATTCTTAGCATCCTGCTTGTCCAAATCCGGACCAGCATTTCCTTCACCCTTCTCGTCTCCCGGATTTTTATAAGTTTCGGGAGTGTCGTCTCCGCCACCAGGTTTTTTTGCGTCTGTATCTATAAGACAAACAACTGCTCCAACGGCAACTGCATCACCTTCTTCAGCCTTAAGAGTAATAATACCACTCGCCTCTGCTGGAAGTTCCAACGTTGCTTTATCACTATCGACTTCGGCAATCGCCTGATCTTTTTCTACCCAATCGCCATCTTCAACAAGCCATTGTGCTATTTCTACTTCGGTTATGGACTCTCCCGGTGAAGGGACTTTCATTTCTAATGCCATAGTACTTTTATTACTTTACTGCTATGCAGCGTTGATTATTTATTTCTTTTTTCTGAAAACAATTCTTTCAGAAATACTACTGATCGTTATTTTTATCAAAAACACTGTCAATTACTTTTTGATGACGCAATTTTGAACGGACACTACTTCCAGAAGCTGGAGCAGCATACATTTTACGACTACATACTCTAAAGTTTTTAGTCTCCTCAAAATGTAAGAGTAAATGAGAGAAGGCACCCATATTTCGTGGCTCTTCCTGTGCCCAAACAACATCTTTTGCATTTTTATACTTTGTCATTACCGCTCTCATTTTGACAGCCGGCAATGGGAACAATTGCTCTACACGCACCAATGCAACATCATTTCGTTTGTCGTTCTCTTTCTTTTCAAGAAGATCGTAGTAAAATTTCCCACTTACAAACACAAGGGTCTTGATTTTTGCTACTTCCGCTTCGGGATCATCTATTAAGGTTTGAAAACTTCCATTTGCAAATTCTTCTTTAGTCGATAACACCTTTGGATGTCTCAATAAACTCTTTGGTGTAAAAACGATAAGAGGTTTTCTGTATTTTACCTTGAGTTGTCGTCTTAGTAAATGATACATATTTGCAGGAGTCGTGACATCTGCAATAAACATATTATCTGCCGCACACATCTGAAGATAACGCTCCATCCGCGCCGAAGAATGTTCTGCTCCCTGACCTTCATATCCGTGAGGCAATAGCATTACCAAACCATTTTGAAGCTTCCATTTATCTTCTGCTGCCGAAATATATTGATCGATCATAATTTGGGCGCCATTACTGAAATCTCCAAATTGGGCTTCCCAAATAGTAAGTGTTATTGGGCTCGCCATGGCATAGCCATAATCGAAACCTACCACTCCATATTCTGATAAAAGTGAATTGTAAATATAAAAATTGGCCTGTTCTCCTTTTAATTGATTCAACAGTACTATTTCCTCTTCACTATCCTCCACTTTTACAACGGCATGTCTATGTGAAAAAGTACCTCTTTCCACATCCTGACCACTCATTCGTACATCATGACCTTCTTTCAAAAGAGTTCCATATGCTAGAAGCTCTCCCATCGCCCAATCCAATTTATCATCTTCGAAGTACATTTGATGTCTGGCATCAATCAACTTAGATATCTTCCGAAGAAATTTTTTATCCTTTGGCAACTTTGTAATTACCTCAGCGATTTCATCCAAAGCTTTCAAGTCGAAGCTGGTATCTACTTCTTCCATCATTTTATCCTCCTCAGCATAGATATAACCCTCCCATTCGTCCTTCATAAAAGGAGTAATTTCTGTCTTATCCTCTTTACGAGAGTCTTCAAGATTCTCTTCCAGTTTCTCTTTATAATCCTGTTCTAACTTTGCAGTATGTTTATCATCTATAATTCCCTGCTTTTTAAGCTTCTCGGCATAAATATCTCTAGGATTATCGTGCTTCGCAATCGCTTTATACAACTTTGGCTGTGTAAATCTTGGCTCATCCCCTTCATTATGTCCGTATTTTCTATATCCTAAAAGATCTATAAAAACATCACGACCAAACTCCATTCTAAAATCCAATGCAAATAACATGGCATGAACCACAGCTTCGACGTCGTCTGCGTTTACATGTAAAACAGGTGATAATGTTACTTTGCCTACATCTGTACAATATGTCGAAGAACGTGCATCCAGATAATTCGTGGTAAATCCAATTTGATTATTCACAACTATATGAATCGTTCCGCCGGTTTTATATCCATCCAATTGCGCCATTTGTACTATTTCGTAGACAATACCTTGTCCCGCGATTGCAGCATCTCCATGAACAATAATTGGCAATACCGCTTTTTCATTTCCTTTAAAATGATCGTCTTGCTTGGCACGTGCAATTCCTTGCACCACTGCCCCAACGGTTTCTAAATGTGATGGGTTTGGTGCGATATTAAGGTTGATTTCCTTTCCAGAATCACTTTTCCGCTTTGAAGTCCAACCCAAATGATATTTTACATCTCCATCAAAAATATCCTGTGCATAATCCTTCCCATCGAACTCACTAAAAATGTCTTTTGCGCTTTTTCCGAAGATATTAGTTAGTGTACTTAAACGACCTCTATGAGCCATTCCCATTACAAATTCCTTCACTCCCTTTTCTGCTGCACTTTCTATTAGAGCATCCAATGCAGGAATCAAACTCTCTCCACCTTCCAGGGAAAATCGTTTTTGTCCTACGTATTTTGTATGAAGAAAAGTCTCGAAAGAAACCGCTTCATTTAACTTTTTAAGGATGTGCTTTTTTCTCTCTTCGGAAAAGTTTGGCTGATTGTCATTTACATTCAGTTTATCCTGGATCCATTGAATTTCTTCAGGTTTCCGAATGTACATATACTCTATTCCAATAGAATCGCAGTAGATACTTTTAAGATGAGTGATGATATCTCCAAGCGTGGTTTCTTTTATACCTAAAACTTCCGCAGCCTTGAAAGTCATTTTTAAATCACCTTCAGAAAGCCCGAAATTTTCAATATCTAATGTTGGCTCATATTTTCTACGTTCCCTAACAGGATTTGTTCGAGTGAACAAATGTCCGCGAGTTCGATATCCGTCTATCAATTTAATGACCTGAAATTCCTTTAAGAGATTATCTGGAATTGATTGCCCATTCTGCTCAATCCCTAAAGACTCAAGCGATCCATTTTCAATTCCGAAGTCAAATCCTTGAAAAAAAGCTCTCCAGCTAGGCTCCAAACTGTCGGGATATTGTAAATATTTATCGTAGAGTTCTGCGATGTAAGCAGGATGAATGGCATTAAGAAACGAATATTTATCCATAGGAGGAAAATAAGAGTGTATTTTATAAAACGCAACAAAAATACAACAAATCCATAAACTACATTCGTCGATTTTATATATTTATAGGGCAATACTCTTAAATAATTCCTAATGAATAACCTCTTTGTCGATTATTTGAAACAAAATACGATGTTTATTCTGTTGTTACTTTGTACAACTACTCTCTATGCTCAGGAAGATAGATCTTTGTTTTGGTCGAATGTTCATTTTGGCGGTGGCATCGGACTCAGTTTCGGGGATGGATTTTTTAGTGGGACTTTGGCACCTAGTGCTATTTATGACTTTAACGACCAATTCGCGCTTGGGGTTGGCTTGAGCGGTACCTATAATTCTCAGAAAAATCTCTATAGTTCTACGATATTAGGAGGTAGCATATTGGGACTCTACAATATAATTCCACAGCTGCAGGTGTCCGCCGAATTTGAAGAACTCCATGTTTCCCGAGCCTATGAAGGTTTCCTGGAACGCCCCAATGACGATTATTGGTATCCAGCGCTTTTTGTGGGTGTCGGCTACCGACAAGGAAATTTCACAATCGGACTTAGGTACGACCTTCTGTACGATTCGGTGAAAAGCGTCTATGCGAACGCCTATGTTCCGTTTGTGAGGGTATATTTTTAGTTTACAGTTTACAGTTTACAGTTTACAGTTTACAGTAAAATTAAGTATTGAAGAAGAAATGCTTAACTATTAGATATTAATTTCTTTTACACTGTTCTTGCCATTAGTGATTTCCCAAATTCACGCAGTGCTTCTTTATTTTCTGAAGAAATATCGATCTTTTCGAGTACTTGATTTGCCTTTTCGGTGTAGTGAATAATTTCTTTTTTGGTAGCTTCGGAAGCTCCCGAAGTTTGAAAGATACGTTTCACGGTTTCAATTTTATCTGAAGGGTCCTTAGGTTCAATGCTGAACAAATTCACCAATTCATCGGCTTGTTTTTTACTTCCGTTTTGAAATGCAGTTAAATAAAGGAAGGTTTTCTTGTTGGCAATAATATCGCCACCTACTTGTTTTCCGAAGTTCTCAGGATTTCCGAAGGCATCCAAATAATCGTCCTGCAATTGAAAAGCTATTCCTAAATAGCGTCCGAAATCATAAATGTGCTCTGTACAGCTTTCCGAAGCACCTGCAACGATTGCACCCATTTTCATAGCGGCTCCAATAAGAACGGCCGTTTTATAGTCAATCATTTTAATATACTCTGGCAAGGTTACATCATCCCGTGTTTCGAAATCCACATCGTATTGTTGCCCTTCGCAAACCTGTAAAGCAGTTTTACTAAACAACTTTGCCAAATCCCTAAACAAAGCAGGTTCATAATTTTCAAATAGTTGGTATGCAAGAATTAACATGGCATCGCCAGACAATATACCCGTATTTATATCCCATTTTTCATGCACGGTCTCTTGGCCTCTTCTTAATGGTGCATTATCCATTATATCGTCGTGAATCAATGAAAAATTATGAAACAATTCTACTGCGATTGCCGCATCCATAGCTTTTTCGTAGGATCCGCTAAAAAAATCGCAGCTCATTAGTGTAAGTATTGGTCGTAAGCGTTTTCCTCCCAACGACACTATATACGACACAGGGCCATATAATTGTTCAGGTTCCTTCACGGAAACAGTAGCTGCTAGTTTCTGTGATAATGCTTCACTATATTTTTCTAATGGAATCATTCGGGAAAATTTGCTGCAAAAATAACACAAGAAATACAATTGAAAGCCTCTTAATTGTAAAAATTCGGTAGATATTTTGAATACCAAAAGCGACGAATGTTAAGAAAAGCATAAAACTTTGGAAACTTTTATTGTTTTTTAAGTTTCCTATTGTACATTTGCCGACTAATATGAGAGATAAAATAATTCAGAAAGCTGCGGAACTCTTTATAAACCTAGGTTTTAAAAGCGTTACAATGGACGACATTGCCAACGAACTGGGAATATCGAAAAAGACCATTTACGCTCATTATAAGAACAAAACAGAACTTGTTAGTGAAGCTACTACATCTATTTTAGATACCATAGTTCATGGAATTGATTGTATTTGTGCACTAGATAAGAACCCCATTGAAGAGCTCTATGAAATAAAGAAGTTCGCTATGATTCAGCTGAAAGACGAAAAATCATCTCCTCAATATCAATTGCAAAAATACTATCCGGAAATTTTTGAAAAATTAAAATCGAGGCAGTTCGACAAAATGCAAGATTGCACCTTGAAAAACCTTACAAGAGGAGTAAAACAGGGACTTTACCGAGATAACCTGGATGTAAATTTTATATCGCGCCTCTATTTTATGGGGGTTATAAATTTAAAAGACGATTCACTTTTTCCGAGTGATAAATTCCCCAAAGCCCAGTTAATGGAAAATTATCTGGAATATCATTTAAGGGGAATTGTAACAAAAGAGGGATTACAAACACTAAACAAATTTATAAACAACGATTAACCAATGCTTAAAAAGTGTATTATTTTCAGTTTTATCTTGCTGTCGAACCTCGGTTTTGCACAGCAAAATGAAACATATAGTTTTGATTTAGAAGAAGCAATCACTTTTGCCATCGATAGCAATTATACAGCTATCAATGCCAGACGTGATATTGCGAAAGCTCTGAAACAAAAGTGGGAAACCACAGCAACGGGACTACCACAAATAAGTGGTAATGTTTCCTATAACAATAATCTTAAACAACCGGTCACCTTATTACCCGGAGAAATTGCAGGAGGGGAACCTGGAACATTTGTACCTATTACCTTTGGTACTAAGCAAAATGCTTCAGCCGTGGCAACCTTAGATCAGTTGATTTTTGATGGAAGCTACCTCGTAGGTCTGAAAGCTTCAAAATCGTTTCTAAGATATTCAGAAAACATTAACGAAAAAACAAATCTGGAAGTTAGAAAGGGGGTTATTAATGCCTACGGAAGTGTAATCCTTTCCGAAGAACTAATATCAATATTTGAGAAAAATAAGGAGAACTTAGATAAAAATCTATACGAAACCCGAAAGATTTTCGAGAACGGATTAACAGAAGAAGAAAGTGTAGAACAGTTGGAGATCACCTTACTGGATGTTGAGACTCAACTTAGTAATGCGCGCCGTACTACCATTATTGCAAGGCAGATGTTTAATGTAGCACTAGGTTTGGATGTTGACACTTCAGTGATTTTTGAAGACAAACTGGAAGATCTTGCAAGTTCAAATATCAGTCTGGAGTTATTGGATACGTCCTTGAATGTTGAGAAAAACGTAGATTACAAGATCGCACAGAATTTAACGGAACAACGAGATTTGGAAATGCAGTTCGAAAAAAGTAAAGCAATGCCGCGTTTGTCTGCTTTCGTTAATTATGGAACCTCAGCAAATAGTGAGGATTTTTCATTTTTCAATGGTGATCAAAAGTGGTATCAGTCTTCGATATTAGGCGTTAGTCTCAATGTTCCAATTTTTAGTAGTGGCATGCGAAGTGCTGCTACACAGAGGACTAAAATAGCTTTAGATCAGGCCGAAACTCAATTGGAAGAAACTAAGCAGAATATAAAGCTTGAGCTAAATACTGCAAAGAGCAACTATCAATTCTCTCTAGAGAACTATGAAAATGCTAAGAAGAACATTGGTCTAGCCGAACGAATTGAAAACAAAAACCAAATAAAATTTACGGAAGGTTTGTCTACCAGTTTCGATTTGAGACAGGCACAGACGCAATTATATAATGCACAGCAACAATACATTCAGTCTATGGTGAATTTAATTAATTCCAAAGCCGAGATTGAAACCATTTTGAATACTCCGGAACTGAGAATTAGTTCGGATGAAATAAAAGGGAGATATTAAATTAAGGATTGGAGCTTAGTTTAATAGGATACTTCCAAATACAATAAAAAGGAAAAAAAGTTTAACCAAATGACACCTGCCAATCAGGAGAATTAATATGAAAAACATTCTAACTTTAATTATAGCAGCCTTATTTTTCACTTCTTGTGGAAACGAAGAAAAAAACACCATTGAAAGCGTAATCGCCACAAATGATGTGGAGACAATTCAGAAAAAAAGAGATGAAATTGTTACTCAGCAACAAGAAATACACGATAAAATTAAACTTCTCGACGAAAAACTTCACGAGTTAAATCCTGAAAAGAAAATACCTTTAATTACAACATTTACTGCAAAAGCAGAATCATTTAACCATTTTGTTGAACTACAAGGAAGTGTAGAAACCAAACAGAACATAGTAATTACCCCAGAAATGGGCGGTATTTTAAATCGCGTGTATGTAAAAAAAGGGCAAAAAGTTACTAAAGGACAATTATTAGGAACTATTGATGATGGTGGAATGGGACAGCAAGTGGCTCAATTACAAATACAGGAGGATCTTGCCAAAACAACATTTGAGCGACAAGAAAGATTGTGGGATCAAAAAATTGGAAGTGAAATTCAATATCTACAGGCGAAATCTAATTATGAAGGTCAGCAAAAAGCTGTTAGCCAAATGCAAAGTCAGTTAGGAAAATCGAGTGTCAAAGCTCCTTTCTCTGGAACTATCGACAATATAATTACTGAGCAAGGTAGCGTGGTATCTCCTGGACAAACAGAATTGTTTCGTATTGTTAATTTAAGCGATATGTATATTGAAACTGATGTTCCAGAAACATATTTAAATGATGTAGTAGTGGGTAAAGATGTTAAAGTAAATTTTCCAGTATTAGGCAGAGAAATTGACGCAAAAATTAGACAAACGGGAGACTTTATTAATCCAGATAATAGGACATTTAAAATTGAAATTGCGGTACCTAATAAAGATGGAGCTATCAAACCTAATTTAACTGCTCGACTAAAAATTAATGATTACACAAGTGAGAAAGCCCTTTTAATTCCACAAAGTATTATTTCTGAAAACGCAGAAGGAGAACAATATATCTATGTTCTTCAAGAAAAAAATGATAATAAAGCCATTGCAACCCAAGTAATTATTAAAACTGGTAAAACTCAAGGCGATGTTATTGAGGTTTTAGAAGGGTTAAAAAACGGTGATGAAATTATTGTAGAAGGTGCTCGTAGTGTAAAAGATGGTCAGACAGTAAAAATTATCAATTATTAATCCCACGAACATGGAGAAAAAGAAAAAAAACACTGAGAAAGAATTCAAACTCTCATCGTGGGCGATAAATAATAAGACAACGATCTATGTTATAATGTCGTTAATATTATTTTATGGGATTTCCTCTTATTTTAGTATGCCTAGAGAAAGTTTTCCCGAAATACGAGAAACCAAGATTTACGTAAGCGCTTTGTTCCCTGGAAATACTGCTGAAGATATTGAGAAGTTGATCACAAATCCTCTTGAGGATAAATTGAAGACAGTGAGCAATGTTGTAGAAATTACATCAACCTCTCAAGAAGATTATTCTATGATTGTTATTGAGTTTGATGAAGGTATCTCTGTTGAACTTGCATTGCAAAAAGTAAAAGATGAAATAGATTCTGAAACCTCTGGGGAAGATTGGCCAACTTTTAATAATGCCAAAGTTGAACCAAATATTTTCGAGCTGAGCATGTCTGAAGAAATGCCCATTTTAAATATTAATATATCCGGAGATTATACGGTAGAAAAGCTAAAAGAATTTGGAGAATATTTACAAGATGACATTGAAGATCTTGCCGAAATTAAAAAAGTAGATATAAGAGGTGCGCAAGAAAAGGAAGTAGAAGTTGCGGTAGATATCTATAAAATGATGGCGTCTTCTGTTAGTTTTCAAGATATAAGCAGTGCCATTAGTAATGGTAATATGACTATGTCTGCAGGAAATTTTATTGCAAGTGGACAAAGACGAACCATTCGTATTATTGGCGAAATTGATACGCCTTCAGATTTAAATGATTTTGTTGTTAAATCTGAAAACGGAAATATCGTATATCTAAAAGATATTGCTAACGTTTCTTTCAAAGAAAAAGATCGTACCACTTTTGCGAGAGAATTTGGTGATCGTGTGGTAATGCTCGATGTAAAAAAACGTTCAGGAAAAAACATGGTTGCAGCAGCAGATCAGATCGAATTGATTGTGAAAAATGCCAAAGAAAATGTCTTTCCACCCAATCTAAATGTTACTATCACAAATGATCAATCATCAAAAACAATAGGTCAAGTAGATGATCTTGTCAATAATATCATCTTTGGAATTATTTTGGTTGTAACAGTTTTAATGTTCTTTTTAGGATTTAGAAATGCATTATTTGTAGGTTTTGCTATTCCTATGTCCATGTTTATGTCTTTAATGATTTTAAACCAATTGGGCTATACTATGAATACTATGATACTCTTTGGGCTAATTATGGGTCTTGGAATGCTTGTAGATAATGGTATTGTAGTAGTCGAAAACGTATACAGGCTTATGGACGAAGAAGGGATGAGCCGTATTGAAGCAGCCAAGAAAGGAATTGGTGAAATTGCATTTCCAATTATTATATCTACAGCTACCACAGTTGCGGCCTTTGTTCCTTTGGGATTATGGCCTGGACTAATGGGCCAGTTTATGATTTACTTTCCCATTACATTATCCGTAGTATTAGGATCTTCACTTATTGTTGCCATTTTCTTTAATTCGGTATTAGTTTCTCAATTTATGACTACCGAAGATAAAGATATGCCGGTTAATCAAATTATAAAAGTTACAACCATTGTTGGAGGAATTGGGATACTCATTATGTTATTTGGTGGCGAGTATCGTGCTCTGGGAACATTAATGATTTTTACAGCCATAATGCTATGGGTATATAGATTAATAATACGTAAAATGGCTAATAGATTTCAGAAAAAATCTTTAGTCAAATTAGAAAATTGGTACGAACGTAATTTAACTACAGCATTTAAAAAGAAGCGCCCTTATATAGTTATTGGCGGAACATTTCTTTTACTAATTGTTGCGTTTATAACCTTTGGAGCTTCTCTCGCAACACAGAGAACAAAGGTTGAGTTCTTTCCGGACAATAAGCCCAATCAAATAATTGTCTATATCGAGTATCCGCAAGGGACGGATATAGATAAAACTAATGCTATTACTAACGAAATTGAAGAAAAAGTATATAAAGTAATAAATGGAGAGCAGTATAGAGATGGAGACTATAATTTTTTAGTTGAAAGTGCTGTTTCTCAAGTAGGTGAAGGAGCTGGAAATCCCCAAACCGACGGTGGTTCTGCAGCTGAGATGCCTCATAAAGGAAAGATCACTGCTTCAATGCGCGAATATAAATTTAGAAGAGGAGAAGATAGTGAGCATTTGCGGCAAAAGGTACAAGAAGCTTTAGTTGGTATATATCCTGGAGTATTGATTTCGGTTGAGAAAGATCAAAATGGCCCCCCAAGTGGAGCCCCAATAAATATTGAATTAGAAGGCGATGATTACAATGAATTAATATTAACCGCAGAAAAAATGCGGGATTTTATCAATAGTAAAAATATTGCCGCAATCGATGAGCTTAAAATAGATGTTAATAAAGACAAACCGGCCATGCAAGTTACGGTAGACAGAGAAAAAGCAGGAGAACTAGGCGTTAGTGCTGGGCAGGTTGGACAACAATTACGTAATTCTATTTTTGGAACTAAAGCCGGTATATTTAAAGACGCTGGAGAAGATTATGATATTTATATTCGATTTAATAAGGACAGCAGGTATAATTATAGCGCTCTTTTTAATCAGAATTTGACGTTTAGAACAAATTCAGGTGAAATGCGTGAAATACCTATTTCTTCTGTCGCTTCTAAAAGCAATACTTCTGGATTTAGTGCAATAAAACATAGAGACACCCGTCGTGTTGTAACGGTTTACTCAGCATTAGCTCCAGGCTATACTGATGCAGGTGCAGTCGTAAGTCAAGTGCAAAATGAAATGCGCAATTTTGAAGGATTACCAGAGAATATAAAAATTGATTTTACGGGCCAGATTGAAGAACAAAACAAACAAATGACGTTTTTAATGGGAGCATTTTTTAGTGGCCTCGGACTGATTTTTTTAATCTTAATTTTCCAATTTAATTCAATTTCCAAGCCTACGATAATCATGATTGCCATATTTCTTAGCTTTATTGGAGTGTTTGGAGGGATTGTGATAACGGGAGCTCCATTTGTGATAATGATGACCATGATGGGAATTATCTCCTTAGCAGGAATTGTAGTTAATAATGGAGTAGTACTATT
This sequence comes from Ulvibacter antarcticus, assembly GCF_003688405.1. Lineage (GTDB taxonomy): Bacteria > Bacteroidota > Bacteroidia > Flavobacteriales > Flavobacteriaceae > Ulvibacter > Ulvibacter antarcticus. Next base: position 682,335 of record NZ_REFC01000011.1, on the reverse strand, counting down.
AGATTATGCACAACTTTTAATAGACAGGAAGAAAAATGAATTAGATATGGATGATTCTGAATATCTAAACAAAGAAGATTTGCTAAGTAGTATTATAAAAGCTGGAAAGGCAAGGTTACGTCCTGTTATATTGACTGCCATCACTACTATTCTTGGGTTAATACCGCTTGCTATAGGTCTAAATATAGATTTCTTCTCATTATTTAGTGAGTTTGATCCGAAAATATACATGGGAGGTGATAACGTAATATTTTGGGGACCTTTAGCTTGGACAGTTATATATGGACTTTTTATTGCTACTTTCTTAACTTTAATCGTTGTTCCTATTTTATTTTATATAGCCATGCGTATGAAGATGTGGATTCATAAAAAAAGAAATATGGAGACTGTTACATCTGAAGGTAATGAAACAAAACTTGAGCCTGCAGAATAATAATATCATTCAATTTATTTTCAATAAAAAACCCTTTCCGAATTGGAAAGGGTTTTTCTTTTATACTCTATTAATAATTATTGATTTTCTGTTAATGGAATTGGGAATTGAACCCAAACATCATCAGCAGTTCTATCAATAGGTAAGTCGCCTAATTTATTATAGCGTCTCATATCAATCCATCTATGTCCTTCGGCAAACAAAGAGTATCTTCTCTGTGTAAGCATCTCATTAGTAAGCGCAGTCGGGTCGTTTGTTCCAGTATAATTTGGAAGACCTGCACTATTTCTTATAAGGTTCAAAGCATTAACTGTTTCGGAAGGATTTATAGTAATATTCGCTTCAGCATATAAAAGAATTAACTCTTCATTTCTAACAATAGGAATATCATCTACATTACTAGTATATCTGAATAAAGCATAATTCCCTGAAAGATCATCCTGCATAATAGGATCGTCTAAAAGAACCACCTTACTAAGTCTGTTATCACCTGTCTCTGCTTCAGGAACGAAATTAGGCTGCGCTATTCTTGCATTTGCAGCAGAAAGTCCTTCAATAGAGAAGAACAATGGATTTGCAATATCGGTCTGATCTAAGGAGAATGTATAAAACATACCTAAGTTTAATTGCTCAGAATCCATTACCATAAACGAATTATTCAAGAAAGCAAGCGTTGCACTTGCATCTCCTTGGTAAGTCGCTACACGAGCTGCGATAGCGTTATTTGCCTGTAAAAATGTACCCGGCGTATTAAACAAGCTGAATCCTGATGACAAAATAAAGGGAAAATCAGAGCCCCCATTTGAGAGATCACTAGCGGCTTCCACTAATAATGCGCGAATACCAGTCAAAGATTGATTATATCCAACAAATGGACCAAGATTATTTTCATCGGCCACATCCAATCTGATACCATTCTCATAAGTTAAATTAAGGTTTAGCAATAATTCATAAGCAATAAAGGTCTTTAATAGTCCTTTTGTTGCATTTACCTCTGCCGTTGTAAATTGAGCCGATGTATCTTGTCCATCTAAGAACCCAAGTATTAAATTGGCATTCTTTACAGTTAGGTAACGACTTGCCCAAGGAGCCGTGATATAGAAGGTATTATTATCCAAGGTAAGCTCTCCGCCACCTAATAAATCTCCGGTAAACCGAGGATCTGAACCAGAGAAACGATAAAACTCTCTTCCAATAACACCACAATCGTCATAATAAGTCCCTAATCGTAAACGGGAACTATATAAGAGACCTCCCACAAGATCCTGTAGATCTCCACGAGTAAGGTTTTCTTCAAATGCATCTACTTCTGCATTGTTTAGATCTGAAAATTCTTCAACCTCACAGGAAACTGTCGTGACCAGCACCAGAGCGAAGAACATGATTTTATATAAATATTTTTTCATAATTTATTTTTTTTAAAAGTTAGCAGCTACGTGAAATAAGTATCTTTTTGAAGATGGAAATGGTGTTACCTCAACTCCACTAAAAATAGTTCCTCCACCAAAATTAGATACTTCAGGGTCGTAACTGTTATAGTCAAAAATATTGATAATATTGGATCCTGAAAATCCTAATCTTATGGAATCGAATGTACCTCCAATTACTCCTGAAAGCATCGCTTTAGGAATTGTGTAATACAATCCTAATTCACGAAGTCTTAAATAAGAAGCATCCTGAGTATGCACATCGGCAGCGGCACCTGGGCGATACTGTCCGTTAACAACAAGTCCATCTGGATCTACTGTAATATCATCATAATCATGACTCGTTCTGTTTAAATCCGTTAATAAGGTGGTAAGGTTTACATTATCTCCACCCTTTTTCCATTGCCATAAAAATGTTAGATCAAGATTCTTATATCTCAAATTATTATTAATCCCCATTTGGAAATCAGGTTCTGCATCACCAACTACTCTAAGCTCTCCTGCAAAACTTCCTACAATTTGAGTGGCACTTGAACCTTCTTCAATTCTAAATGTACCTAAACCTGCTCCAAATGCACCAATATTAAAAGGTTCAACATCTAATCGTGTGATTTCAGAAGTATTTTTAAACCAGTTAATACCGAGGTTCCATTCAAAGTTTTCTGTTCTAACGGGAACTAAATCTAACGAAAGTTCGATTCCCTTATTCTCTAGTGCACCCGCATTTACAAATTCTGAAGTATATCCCGTCGAAGGCTCTAAAGCAGATTGTAAAATCAGGTCGTCTATTGTCTTGATATAGTAAGTGGCAGTTAAACCAGCTCGTCCATCAAGGAAAGAAAGATCTGTACCGAATTCAAGTTCTTTTTGTCTTTCTGAAACAATACTTTTATCTCCTCTTACTCCAATAAGGCTAATTCCAAGAATTCCTCCTGTAGAGAATGCATTATAGGACGTAAACAATGCTCCGGGTGGAGGGAAGTTTCCAGCCTCTCCGTAAGCAGCTCTTAATTTAAACTGATCCCAAGCACCATCTTCTTTCCAAAATCCGAATTCGTTTATATTCACCGCTAATGATCCTTTAGGATAGTAGGACAACTTATTCGCATCACCGTTGTTTGAAGATTTATCCCCTCTTACACCAATAGTGGCAATCAACATATCCTGAAAATTCACCTCTTCTTGTACAAAAAATCCTGAATCTTCCTGCTGAACTCGGGTTTGATTAACTCCTGTGTTCGCCGCCTGATCTACATTCGTTTCGGAAGCTACAAGACCGGTTGCTGTAACTAAAACTGTATTTCGGTCGAAAAATTCATTTGTTAGACCCGCTTGAGTTCGGAAATTAATATCATTATCTGTAAAATAATTATGCACCAAAAACCCAGATAAATTATAATTCTTATTTTGAGTATCTCCTTGTGAAGAGACTCCATTTAACCCCCCATTAGTAAGCTTCTGGAACTGTAATTCTTTTGGGAAGATAGCACGTGTTTTCTGTGCGTACATATCCATACCTCCTCTTAGAATCAATTCCAAATTCGAATTATCTGCTTTGTAAATATCTAAATTCACAGTACCTCCCATAATAAAACGATTCACCGTTTCATTGTTTCGTACCAAATCTCTTGTTTGGAGTGGATTGGAAGAGTTGTTCGGGTGATCGGGATAAATACCATTGGCATCCGGAAATAAATTATCCCATGGTCGGGTCGCCGTTAAAGCGATACCGATCGTTGTACCAGTATTATCATTGTTAAAAAATCCCCGATCTGAAGACGAATAAATATAGTTTGTACTTAGCGTAAACTTCAACCAATCTTGAGGTTTGTGATCTAAGTTAAGTCGGAAAGAGGTTTTTTCGTAACCTGTATTTAATACAATTCCGGCCTCATTATTATGACTTATTCCGGCAAAGAACTTCGTTTTATCGGAACCACCTGCCATACTAAAATTGGAATTTGAAACGATTCCATGTTCTCCAAAGATTTCTTTTTCATAATCTACCAAGGTTCCTGCATTACTAGCCGCTACGAAAAGCGCTGCATCTGCTGCACCAAAACTTTCTTCAACTCTCGCCGCCGTATAATCTCTAACTCCTAATAGGTTTATAGCTTCTACCCATCCAACAGATTGTGAGAATTTGAATTGAGTTTCACCAGCCTTCCCTCGTTTTGTGGTAATAATAATTACCCCTGCTGCTGCACGTGATCCGTAAATCGCCGCAGCCGAAGCTCCTTTTAATATCTCAATATTCGCGATATCTTCTGGATTCAAATCGGCAATCCTATTTGTTGGATTATCCTGGTTTGAAGCACTTCCTCCGGAAGCAGCTCCAGATACTGTGTTTAATCCTGCTGCAATGGAAGAGTTGTCAACATAGACTCCATCTATAATATACAGTGGCTGAATATTTCCTTGTAGAGAAGTTGCTCCACGAAGCTTAACCGATATACCTCCACCCGGTGCTCCCGAGTTAGAGTTAACAACCGCACCGGCGAATTTCCCGTACAATGCGCCATCTAATGTAGGTGGCGGGGTGGTTCCTGTTAATTGTTCCGCTGAAATCGAGGCAACAGCATTGGCTGAGTTGGTTCGTTTTACAGATGTTGCCAATCCGGTAACCACAACTTCTTCAAGTGCCTGAGCAGATTCGCCCATGGTTACTGTTATAGGAGTTGCATTTGTAACTCTCAACTCCACGGTTAAATAACCTAGAGAAGAGAATTCTAAAGTCGTTGGCAAACTGGGTACCTCAATGGTAAAATTACCATCGATACCAGTGGTGGTACCATTCGTCGTTCCTTTCTGAATAACATTTGCAAAGGGGACGGTCTCACCTTTATCACTGTTTACCTTTCCTATAAGGGTCGATTGTGCGAACACAAAACAAGGTAAAACAAGTAACAAAAGCAGAATGCTCCTGCGATAAGAGTTTTTTTGTTTCATAATTAAGTGGTTTTATATTAATTCCCCCCAAGTTAACAAAGAAATTGTCAACTTTATGCATAGATGTGAATATTACTCACAATTTTATCAACTTTTATAAATATAAGTCTGGTCGATTCTTTCTTACTTTTATAATGTTTTCCAATGATTATCTTTATAAATTTGCAGCTTTCAGTAAATTAAGGAAGCATAACTAATCACAATGTATAGAACACATTCAAACGGCGAATTGAGCGCCTCAAATATCGATCAGGAAGTAACATTGTCTGGTTGGGTTCAAAAAATCAGAAATAAAGGATTTATGATCTGGGTAGATCTAAGAGATCGTTATGGCATAACTCAGCTTATATTCGATGAGGAACGCACTGCCAAAGCCGTCATGGAAATTGCTTCAAAATTAGGTCGTGAATTTGTTATACAAGTGCATGGAAAGGTAATCGAAAGAGAATCTAAAAACCCGAATATGGTTACCGGTGACATTGAAATATTGGTTTCCGAAGTGATTATTCTAAACCAATCTTTAACACCACCTTTTACTATCGAAGATGAAACTGATGGTGGTGAAGACCTTAGGATGAAATACCGCTATCTGGATATAAGAAGAAAGCCAGTACGCGAAAATCTAATTTTTCGTCATAAAGTGACTATGGCGGTTCGTAATTATTTGTCTGAAAAGGGTTTCGTTGAAGTAGAAACACCTTATCTTATTAAATCAACACCCGAAGGGGCTCGTGATTTTGTGGTGCCGTCTCGAATGAATGAAGGGCAATTTTATGCACTTCCTCAATCTCCTCAAACTTTTAAGCAGCTGCTTATGGTGGGTGGTATGGACAAATATTTTCAAATTGTAAAATGTTTCCGTGATGAAGATCTCAGAGCAGATAGACAGCCCGAATTTACGCAAATCGACTGCGAAATGGCCTTTGTCGAACAAGAGGATATTTTAAACACTTTTGAGGGACTAACAAGGCATCTTATAAAGGAAATAAAGAATATAGAACTAGCTGAATTTCCAAGAATGACTTATGACGATGCTATGAAGCGTTACGGGAATGACAAGCCTGATATTCGCTTCGGAATGGAATTCGGAGAATTAAATGCTGTTGCTCAACATAAAGAGTTTAACGTTTTCAATCAGGCCGAATTGGTAGTTGGAATCGCAGTACCCGGCGGAAACTCTTACACTCGAAAAGAAATTGATAAATTAATCGATTGGGTAAGAAGACCTCAGGTTGGCGCTCTTGGAATGGTATATTCACGTTGTAACGATGATGGAAGCTATAAATCTTCCGTAGATAAGTTCTACGATCAGGATGATCTTGCCAAATGGGCAGAAGTAACCGGAGCCCAAAAAGGAGATCTTATATGTGTGCTTTCAGGAGATAAAAATAAAGTCCGCGCACAACTAAGTGCGTTGCGAATGGAGTTAGCAGAACGTCTTGGCCTTCGAAAGGCAGATGAATTCGCTCCATTATGGGTTATAGATTTCCCGCTACTCGAATGGGATGAAGACAGCAAGCGCTATCACGCTATGCACCATCCATTTACTTCACCAAAACCCGGACAGTTGGAATTATTAGAAACCAAGCCAGGTGAGGTAAAGGCAAACGCATACGATTTGGTGCTAAACGGTAATGAAATTGGAGGTGGCTCTATTCGTATTCACGATAAAAAGACACAGGCGATGATGTTCGATTATCTTGGTTTTACACCTGAAGAGGCGAAAGCACAGTTCGGCTTTTTAATGGACGCATTTCAATACGGAGCGCCTCCACATGGTGGAATTGCCTTTGGTTTGGACAGACTTACGGCTATATTAGGTGGACAGGAAACGATTCGGGATTTTATCGCTTTCCCAAAAAATAACGCGGGACGTGATGTGATGATCGATGCACCAGCACCAATTGATAAAGCACAATTAAAAGAATTAAAACTTAAGCTAGATCTTTAAACTTTTAGAGGATTTTAATTGAAGTTTAACATCCTTCAGAATAAAAAGAAAGAACCGCTATTAGGAAGAAGTGATTATAACATTTTGAAATTAAACAATGATGTTTGTTTCTTGTTTATCGCTAAATTTATACAATGCCGCAATCTAAGTCGTTTCTTACCCGAATGTTAACTTGGAGATATAAATATATTTCTCAAGACAACTTTGTCTTAGTGATGAGTTTTGTGGTAGGCTTGTTGGCAGGGATCGTCACGCTTACTTTAAAAAATATAACGTTTTCTATCCAGTCCATTCTTGAACATGGGATTATTATTTCCAATTATCATTTATATTTTATACTTCCTTTTATTGGGTTGCTATTTGTGTACTTAATCAAGAAGTATTTTTTTACGAAAATATTGACTCCCACTGTACCTCCATTCATAAAAAGGAGTATCCCATCACTTTTATACTCCTTATTACGGCAAAAGGGATTATTGTCTCCTAGATTGATTTATCAAACTTTGATTACTGCACCTCTTACTGTCGGATTTGGTGGATCGGTAGGATTATTAGGCCCCGCAATTACATCTGGTTCTGCTTTAAGTTCCAATTTGGGGAGATTACTTCGAGTAGACAAGAAAACAAGGTTGTTATTAATCGCTTGTGCCACTGCTGGTGCTATGGCATCGATGTTTAAATCGCCTATCGCTGCCATTGTATTTGCAATTGAAGTCTTTAGTCTAGACCTAACATTTGCTTCATTATTACCACTACTTATCGCATCAATTTCATCGGTCCTTACATCTTATTTCTTTTTAGGAGACGAACAACTTTTTAATCTCGATGTGACCGATAAATTTATGTTGGAAGACACTCTGTTTTATATGATATTAGGGGTAGGAACCGCTTTTGCGTCAATTTATTTTACTAAAATGTATTTTGCGATTTACGAATTATTTGAGCGTTTTAAAACACGCCTACTCAAACTTATTGTAGGCGGACTTGCCATAGGAATCATGTTATATTTCATTCCACCCCTTTACGGAGAAGGTCTAAGTTTTATAAACAATTTATTGGAAGGACGATATATGGATGCTCTTGGCACGACCCCTTTCGACAACTATACAGATAATATTTGGGTAGTTATTGCACTGCTATTTGGTATTACCATTTTTAAAGCTATTGCGATGACCACTACATTTGCTGCTGGAGGAGTAGGTGGTGTAATAATTCCCACCATGGTGATGGGGAGTGCGCTTGGAAATGTTGTAGCAAAGGTTATCAATAATATTGGACTGGGCTTTCATGTTTCTGAAGCTAATTTTACTCTAATAGGAATGGCTGGGCTAATTGCCGGGGTAATTCATGCCCCATTAACCGCTATATTTTTAATTGCTGAAATTACAGGTGGCTATGAGCTTTTCGTACCATTAATGATCACCGTTGCAATCTCATTTTTAATTACTAAAAATATGTTGGAGCATACTATTTATACGCGTGAATTAGCGTTAAGGGGCGATTTACTTACATACAATAGGGATAAAAACACGCTCCTTCTCATGGAATTAGACCGTATTATTGAACGCAATTTCATTACTATAACCCCAGATATGAAACTTGGCGAAATTCTAAATCATGCGGTCGCAAAATCAAATAGGAACATCTATCCTGTCGTAGATGCTGATAATAAATTTTTAGGGATCATCTTGTTGAATGACCTTAGAAAAATTATGTTCGACCAAAAGTTATATGATAAAATATCGGCAACCGACCTTATTGAAAATGCGCCGGCGATGATTTTTTACAAAGAAGATACCATGGAAGAAATCATGAACAAATTTGAAACAAGTGGTGCCTGGAATTTGCCTGTGATCTATAATGGCACGTATTATGGTTTTGTTTCAAAATCCAAATTACTTACCGCTTATAGACGAAAGTTGAAAGATTATTCAGAAAAATAAAGGTGAGTGCTTTTTCTTCCGAAGAAAAAATTAAAAAGAATCTCATGAAATATTTCCTAACTATATTATTTCTTATTGTACTTATTAGTTTAGGTATTGGTTTTTATTTGAAGCCTGACGATGAGGCAACCGGAAACCTGATTATAGGACTTTCAATTATGGCCGGATTTTTTGTGTTAATGCCTACTTTTATTTACCATCGTTGGAAGAATAAAAGCGTAAAAGACTATATGCTAACTAGGGAAAGTATTGAAAAAATGCAGGACTATCAGAAGGACAAGAAGCTATAAATCCAAATTATTTTTTATAGATTTTTTTATTTTGTTGAAAAACAACCCTACATTTATACTTAACTAACAACATTTTATTAATTTATTTATTACAACAATGGAAGGAACAGTAAAATTTTTCAACGAATCAAAAGGTTTTGGATTCATTACAAATGATGAAACCGGAAAAGACATTTTTGTTCACGTTACCGGTTTAAATGGGGAAGCCCTTAACGAAGGTGACAAAGTAGAATACGTAGAAGAAGAAGGAAGAAAAGGAACGGTAGCGGCTCAGGTTCGCGTTATCCACGACTAAGTGATATATACATATAATACTTTAGCCCTCTCGAATTTAATTTTTCTTGAGGGTTTTTTTATTCTGAAAGTTTTAGTTTAAATTCCGCTTTTCAATAAAAAACTTTTTCATTATTTCTGAAGCCTCCTTTTCCAGAATACCACCTTTCATAACCGTTTTGGGATGCAATTTAGTTTCCATTACAATACAACCTCGTTGCTCATCTCTCGCTCCATAAACTATATTTGATATCTGACTCCAATATAAAGCTCCTGCACACATCTGACAAGGCTCTAAAGTGACATAAAGGGTACAATCCTTTAGGTATTTACCCCCGAGAAAATTTGCCGCTGCGGTAATTGCCTGCATCTCCGCATGAGCAGTAACATCGTTTAGTGTTTCAGTTAAATTATGAGCCCGGGCAATAATCTGATTCTTTATCACCACGATCGCCCCTACCGGAATTTCACCTTTGTCGTAAGCCGCTTCAGCTTCCTGCAAAGCCCGTTTCATAAAATACGTATCGTCATGAGGTTGAATCATTCTTTAGTCTTTAGTCTTTAGTCTTTAGTCTTTAGTCTTTAGAAAAATATCAAAATTATCTTATGCTAACTAATCTTCAAGAATATTTTAGTTATTATTTAATAAAATTGCAATTTCGTTATCCTCTAATTAACTAATTCCTTAATAAACGTATCTTTGTTAGGTGCCAAAAAAATTACTAGATACAATTCAATTTCCTGTAGATCTTCGGAAACTTTCCAAAGAGAATCTACCCCAACTTGCCAAAGAATTGAGGGAGTTTATAATAAATATCGTTGCCGTAAAAGAAGGGCATCTCGGTGCCAGTTTGGGAGTAATTGAGCTAACAATTGCACTTCATTATGTGTTCAATACACCAGAAGACAAATTAGTATGGGACGTAGGGCATCAAGCTTACGGACATAAAATTCTCACTGGACGAAAAGATCTTTTTCATACAAACCGAAGCTTACATGGAATTAGTGGCTTCCCTAAAATTAGCGAAAGCGAATACGACACTTTTGGAACGGGGCACAGCAGCACAGCTATTTCAGCCACTTTAGGAATGGCGATTGCTTCGCAACTTAATGGCAATCAATCAAGGCAACATATTGCAGTTGTTGGAGACGCCTCGATTGCAAGCGGAATGGCCTTCGAAGCTTTAAATCATGCAGGAGTTACAAATACCAATATTCTGGTTATCCTTAATGACAATGCCATTGGAATTGACCCGAGTGTTGGAGCACTCAAGGCTTATTTCACAAAGGTAAATCTCAATGGCGCACCAGAAACCGATAATATCTTTGAAGCGCTTAACTTCAAGTATTCCGGGCCAGTTGATGGTCATGATCTCAAAAAATTGACTTCTGAACTAGAAAAATTAAAACATATAGAAGGTCCCAAATTACTTCATGTAATTACTAAAAAAGGAAAGGGATTGCGACAAGCAGAAGAAAATCAGGTGACCTATCACGCGCCTGGAAAATTCAATGCCGAAACTGGAGACTTATTACCAAAATCTAATGAAGTACTTCCTCCTAAATTTCAAGATGTATTTGGACAAACCATCGTAGAATTGGCAATAGACAATGTCAAGATAATTGGCATCACCCCTGCAATGCCTTCCGGAAGCTCATTGAGATATATGATGGACTCATTTCCTGAACGTGCATTTGATGTTGGAATAGCCGAACAACATGCCGTGACCTTTGCTGCCGGCCTTGCCACTCAAGGTTATATTGTTTTTTGTAATATATATTCCACTTTTCTGCAACGCGCTTATGACCAGGTTATCCATGATGTTTGTCTTCAAAAACTTCCGGTAATATTTTGTTTGGATCGCGCAGGTTTAGTGGGAGAAGATGGCCCAACTCATCATGGTATTTTCGATATCGCCTATTTAAGATGCATTCCGGAAATTATCATTTTTGCACCCAGAAATGAAGTCGAATTGCGTAATATAATGTTTACCGCACAACTTGGATTACCAGGGCCAATTGCGATTAGATATCCGCGTGGCAGAGGCAGAATGTTAGATTGGCAACAGCCGTTTTCTAAAATTAACATTGGGGAAGGAACACCATTGAAAGAAGGAAGCAAGATCGCTATCCTTACTTTGGGTACTATGTCTACTAATGCTATGGAGGCTATTCAAAATACATCAGCTTCAGAAAAGATTGGGTGTTTTGATATGAGATTTGTGAAGCCTTTGGACGAGAAATTACTTCACACTATTTTCAGAAAATATAAAACCATAATAACTGTAGAAGATGGAGTTATTTCGGGTGGCTTCGGAAGCAGTATTTCAGAATTCGCATCCAGAAATAACTTCATTAACACACTTGTAATTCTGGGGGTGCCGGATCGTTTTCCCGAACATGGCAGTGTAGCCGAACTTCAAGAACTATCGGGTATCTCTTCAGAAAAAATACAACAAACACTTGAACAATATCTATAAAAAAAGGAGGCTTAACAGCCTCCTTTTTACTTTATTAATAAGATGAATTCTTATTTGATAATCAATTTCGCATTGTGAGTATAATTTACACCATCAATTTGAACAACATAGATACCAGCATTTAAGTTAGTAGCATTAATGTTTACACCATTGTTTAAAATAACATCTTGTGTATACACTGTTCTTCCATTAAGATCGATGATAGAAATTGTTACATCTCCAGCTTTTACAACAGATTCAATAGTTATGTTTCCATTAGATGGATTTGGATAAATTTTGAAGTTGTTGTCGTAGTTATGCTCTATAGTAGCAAGTGGGTCACAGTCTCCTGCTGGTAAATCTCCAGGAATATCGAATGCTTCAGTTCCATCACTTTTACTTCCAGAACTTCCTTGATTTGCACTTTCACCCAGACCTCTTCTTGCGAAAGCTTTCCAGATTAAACATCTAAATTCACCACCGTAAGCAATCATGTCTGCTTGTAAGATAGCATCTCTACCATCAACGAAACCAGGCTCACATGGTTGTAACTTCATACCGTCGGTAACTAATTGCAATGCATAGTTATTACCGGCACCATTAGTACCACCATCATAAATATTTCCAATTGTACCTCCACGAGCATCAATAAGATCCCATGTCATTTCCCAAAGCATCATTGCCCAAACAGAACCAACACCATGAGGTGCTACTTCAGTTTTAATATCATCGTACGTATGTGGATTAATACCAAAGTCAGTACTGTAAGGGTAGGTTCTAATACCACCTCCTGTTACAGGCTCACCACCAGCGTATGTTCCAATTCCTCTAGAATCATCTCTTGTATCTCCTTGCTCAAGTGTAAAGATAAGTGCCATATAATCACTCCATCCTTCACCCATTTGTTCTTGGTTTCCTAAACATCCTGTATTAGAAGGACCAGCAGTAAGACGATTTGAAATTCCATGTCCGTATTCGTGAGCAACAATTCCATTATCTACATCACCATCGATCTGATAAGGACCAGTTTCATATATAGATCCATTTACAACAGCTGGAAGCATCAATTCTGTGATCATTGCCTCACCATCTGCCTGACTTACCATAATACAAGGAATGGTTACACTACCACCATTAACACCTGGACCCATTGGGATAGGATCACCAGCTACATTGTTAACTACTATTACCGCAACTGCACCTTCAGTTTCTGCAGCCAATGCTTTGAAACCAAATTCACAATCTCCTCTTCTAATTACCGCAATTTTACCATTAAGATCAGCTCCGTTAAGGATAGTATCACAAGCATCGTTTGGATCTGTTGAAGTTCCTGCATCATCATCAACTACTACTACTAAGTCTTCAGTTAAAGGAATTTCTGGAAGTGGTGCACCAAAAACAGCAGGGATTGCAATATAATCACCGGCTAATGGACCATTATTAATTGTTAAAGGTGTTCCCGGAGGTCCTGCGCCATCCCAAAGAAACATTTGCATTCTTGGTCTTTGTCCGTCTGGAGGTGTACCGAAATTTGCGTTGTTCGTTCCAGATCCATCTTGAGCATCGGCAAGTACATAATCATTTCCTAATCCTAGTCCTCCGTAATTGAGTTGTTGGAAGTTACCACCTTCTTCATCAAAACCATATTGAAACATTACATCATGCATGATGTTGTTCATATAGAATAAGTTTGTAGTACAAGCATCAATCATGTTTGCAGGATTTGTATCGAAGTCAAAAGGGAAATCGAAGTGAAGATCTGCTCCACCATCTGGAGATGTACCGGTACCATTGTTACCATCCTGATCTTCCTGAGCCCATACGTTATTACCTCTGGTAATTGTAAATTCAGAACCAACAACACCATCAAAATCATGCCATCCAAAAGGAGAGGCGATTGCATTAGCAGGGTTATATACTAATTGCTCCGGTCCATGATTTGGACTCTCAAGTGGAATAGGGAATACTCTGTAACGTGGTTCAGTTAAAACAACTGAAGATGTTTTCTCAGCGAACAATACACTAGATCCATTGTCACTACTTTTCTTTTGACCTGCATGTGCTGTGTGATCTCCACCACTATAATTACAGCTCACAACCCAGTCGTTGGTGTTAATTACAGTACCTGTAACAGCATCAACTCTTACACTGTACCAATGACTTCCGTCCAGCAAATAGATGCTAAGATCCCATGCTAATCTTAAATTGCCGTTCTCTATAGTTTGGAAAACCAATCTAGCAGGAATATTCTCTAAAGAAATTCCACCGTTAGAGAAAACATAAGAATTATCTCCTGTGTTTTCTAAAACTACAAGATTCGTTGGAGTAGCAATACCCAATCCACTCGCAGCACTTGTAACAGCAGCTTGTGCTGTAATTACTGGAGAAGTCGTGTTTATTTTCTGAGCAACGTTTTCTGTAAACGAAACACTTGCGTGTACTACATTCCCTGATTTGACAGCAAAGGAAGAAGTAGAATTAAAAATTTCTATTCCGCTATGCATCTGATTAACGTAGACGTTATTCAAATTCATGCTTCTTGAGAAACTTTCAGAGCTGATGGAAATTTCACCAACATCTTGTGACTGCAATCCCAGCTCGGCGGAATTGCTATTAAGATAAGAGCTAATTACACCACTGAAGTCTTGCGCGCTTGCAAAACCAACAGTAATGAATGCCAGTAAGTAGAGTACTTTTTTCATATTTTAAAAGATTACGATTAACGTATAAGATGTATAATAAACTCAGCACCTCACACTAAGATTGATTTTAATTTTCTTGAGTTCATAAAAATATCATAATCTTTACAAACTTGTTGCAATATCTTAACATTTAACATAAAAAATGAGGAATATTTTAACAATGGGGAGAAATTCCAAATTTTCATTATAATAAAGCCTCATTTTAAATCAAATTCTGATTAAAATCTTGCTAAAACAATACCCTACAAACCCTAGAGACTATTGACCTAATCGCCCATAGTAGAGACTGTAATTTGAAACAATAATTATTACAAATTTCCTTTTATTTTCTGAAAATGAAGTAAGGCATTTCCATCTGTCATCATAGAAACATAACTGCAACATTCCATTAAAAATTTGTACACCGAAACATTTTCAGAAACAACAGAACCAAAAGATGTAAGGATCAATTTGTCGTAATGTCTTTGATTTCCATTACTGAAATTTTCAAAGGCAGTCGTGTATGCATCCAATAATGTGGCTAAAATATGGTATCCCGCAATTTCCTTATCAATCACTTCGGTACTTCGATACACTTTTTCAACGCTAATCTTAATAATATCATCAATTTGTGCCTTGAAGCTACTTTTATCGAGTAAAGCTTCGGAAAATGTTCCCTTTAAAATCGCTTCTTCATTTTCAATAAATATACTAGCTGCCTCAGCAATTAACACATTAATCGCCAATGACCGAAGATAAGCAAGTCGGTCTGAAGCCATTGTCAGAGCACCGTACTTCTCAGTATTTATACTACCTTTCACCAATTTTATTAGATACTCAAGAGCGAATTCTTCTTCAATTAATCCCAGGTTAATACCGTCTTCAAAATCAATAATCGTATAACAAATATCATCGGCAGCCTCCACAAGAAAAGCCAGTGGATGTCTATTATAACTGAGTGCATCGGCATTTCCGCGTTTCAGAAGTCCCAATTCTAAAGCCACCTCCGAAAAGAATCGGGAGTCAGTCTGGAATACTCCGAACTTCTTATCGCATATATCTTTTGTAGGTTTCTTCGGAAGAGATTCTTTTGGGTATTTCATAAAGGCCCCGAGGGTTGCAAACGATAAACGCAAACCACCATCTACCCCATTCTTTGATTCGGTTAAAATTCTGAAACCATTTGCGTTTCCTTCATAATCCACTAGATCCTGATATTCCTTTTTACTCAATTGCTCCTTAAATCGCTTTCCGTTTCCATTGGCAAAATAATCGCCAATTGCTTTTTCACCACTGTGACCGAAGGGTGGATTCCCAATATCGTGTGCCAAGGCTGCCGCTGCTACTATGGCTCCAAAATCATTGAAATGATGCCCATGTATCGTTTGCAAATGGGGATGCTTCTCTAAAATACTGCGCCCGATAGTACGCCCTAATGAACGTCCAACTACAGAAACTTCCAAACTATGTGTTAAGCGAGTGTGAACAAAAGAGGTTTTAGAAAGTGGGATTACCTGTGTTTTATCCTGTAAACTTCGAAAGGCTGAAGAAAAGATAACCCTGTCGTAATCAACCTCAAAACCTAGTCGGGTCTCATCCTGCTCTATACGTAATCGTTTGTTCGTATCGCCTTGTCTTCTTAATGACAGTAGGTCTTCCCATTGCATCATAATACATGAAATTTTAGAGATGCAAGATAGTATTTTACAAAGCAATTCTTGGTAAAAAACCTCCATTTCAGTTAACACCTAGATAACCTTTCTATAAAGAACTCTTAATTATTAAGTAACACGGTCTTTACATACCGGGTGCATCTTTGCATCAAGAAATCAATTATGAAAATGAACTATTTTTTAAACATTCTTTTACTTTGTTTCACGGCAATCACTGTTGCCCAAGGCACAGGGTCTATCGTTGGTAAATTAACCGATAAGGATTATAATAACGAACCATTGCCTTTTGCAAATGTAATTATTAAGGATACAGCTACAGGAACAACATCCGATTTCGACGGGCTTTATTCACTTGAAAATCTAAGCCCGGGATCCTATAGTATACAGTATAGTTTTGTGGGATATACCACTATCGAACTTGAAGCTGCTGTTATAGCCGATAAAGTTACGACTATTAACGTTCCTTTAAGTGCCAGTGCTGCAGCTTTAGACGAGGTGGTAATAAAGACTACCACTAAAAAGGAAAGTGAAGTAGCACTATTATTAGAACAGAAAAAAGCTGTCACCATTAAACAGAGTATTGGTGCTGCAGAATTAGCCAGAAAAGGAGTAAGTGATGCCGCCGGAGCTGTAACCAAAATATCGGGTGTTTCACGTGAAGAAGGCGGAAGCAATGTATATGTGAGGGGCTTAGGTGACAGATACCTAAACACAACTTACAATCAACTTTCACTTCCTTCAAATGATATTGAAAAAAAGAACATGAATTTAAACCTGTTCTCTTCAGAAGTAATACAAAATGTAGCGGTAAGCAAGGCATATAGCACCGAGTTTTATGGTGACTTTGCCGCTGGAAACGTAGATATTACTGCAAAAGAACACTCTGGAAAGGGGTTTATTGATTTCGAATTAGGATCAGGATCAAATTCAAGAGCAGCCAATAAAGAATTCCTTAAAAGTGAAGGAACGGGTAAATTTGGTTTTTACAATCGATACAACAACAATCCATTTGCCTTAGTTGTATCGCATGGTATCGATCCCGTCGATGCTGGAAACCCTGTTCGTTTTAACGGAAGTTTTTCAGGTGGCACTTCTTTTAGATTTAGCGATGACACAAAGTTGAGTTTCTTCGGAACGGCCTCCTTCGACAATAATTTCGAATATCGCGAAGGACCAGCTATCGATTTCACTACTACCGAAAAGAAACGTTTCGATGCAACCGAAGAATACGAATATTCGACTACATCTACGGCAATGGCCAACATTATTTTCAGAATTGATAGCGACCATAAACTTAGCTATAATTCATTATTCATTAATAGTTCCAGTGACAAAGTGGGCTATTTTGGAACGGATGGTCAAGGAGCGAATCGCGATGCCAATCTGGATACAGATAAAGGTTTTTATCAGATGAATGTACAGTTTGATCAGGATATGATTTTTGTAAATCAGTTGGTAGGAAGTCATAAACTGGATGAAATTCTTGATTTCGAATGGGGCGCAGGATACAATGTTGTAGATTCCCGACAGCCGGATCGAAAACGAATTAGTTTAGAGCGTTACGACCTTGCTTTGGACAACGATCCAACTACAAACCCATCCTTCTTCAGTAATATTGAATTCGACAATCAGAGATATTTTCAGAAGATAGACGACAAAGAAATAAACGGTCGCATGAAACTAGGGTATACAGTTTCAGAAAAATTCAAACTAAATTTTGGGTCTAACGGACGTACTAAAGAGCGTAATTTTGAGAATATTAGATACGGTTACGATTTAATTCAGCCAAATACTGAAGTGCTGGATGTCAATAATTTAAACGATGTTTTCAATGTAGAAAATATTGGTTCCGTTTATAACACCTTTGTTATCAACGCACTTGATAATGACAATGGTTTAGGAAGCACCAATCTTCCCGGAAACCCTGAAAATACCTACAAAGGTACTTTAGAGGTTCAGGCAGGATTTATCAATTCTGAAATCATATTAGCTTCAAAATGGACCATTGTTCCCGGGCTACGCATTGAAAATCTTAGTCAGGAGATTGTATATGATGTTATTAATTTGCTTCCTACCGATCCCGGCTTCCGAAGTGCAAAAGAAACCTATCTTCTACCAAGTTTGAATGTAAAATATGCCTTGAATGAAGATCAAAACTTACGTCTGTCTTTCAGTAAAACGGTTTCATTCCCGGAATTTAAAGAAGTAACACCTTTTGTTTATGAAGATGTAACTCAAAGAGCGGGTGGAAATCCGGATTTATTAAACGATCCTTCTTTTTCACAGATTTATAATGCCGATTTAAAGTACGAATGGTTCTTCGGAAGAAGTGAAATCTTCTCCTTAGCGGTCTTCGCAAAACAAATTAGTGATCCGGTAAATAAGGTGATAGCAAATGATGCAACCGGGACTCAGCGATTCTTTAGAACCGGAGATAAAGCGGAAGTATTTGGCGTTGAGCTAGAAATAAGAAAGAATATTATTTCCAATTCAGAAGACAAGGCTCAACTTTCGGCAGGATTTAATGCTACATATATGTACACCCAACAAGATTTAAAGAGTTCACAAGGATTATTCTCAACCACTTTTGAAGAAAGCAGATCTGAAGAACTTCAGGGAGCATCTCCAATCATCTTAAATGCAGATTTAAGCTATAGTCCAACACTGGGTGTTTATAAGCCTATTGCCAATTTAGTCTTCTCTTATTTTAGTGATCGTATCGATGCCATTGGATCGGGACAACTAGGTAATATCATTGAAAAAGGAATTCCAGCATTAGATTTTATTTGGAAGAATCAGATTGGAGATAATTTCCAATTAAATGCTAGTGTAAAGAACTTACTGGACCCAACGATCGAAAGAATTCGCGAAACCGGTTCTGGAGAAGACATTGCTTTAACGAGCTATAAAAGAGGTGTGAACCTCGCATTTCAACTTAAATATGAATTTTAACAATAATAAATACTAAAAACAAAAACCAATGAAAACAAAAGTTTTAATTATGAGTCTTGCCATTGCAGCACTCGCATTTACCTCATGTGAAAGTGATACCACTGCCCCAATTATAATCGAAAACAACCAAGGGGGAGATGTAGTGATTCCAAGCGATTCGAATATTGGAGGAGTGAAAACCACAAGTTTAACGCTCGAATTAGGAAAAGAATACACGCTTACAGAAGCATTGATTATGACCGAAGGAACGACGCTTACCATTCCTGCCGGGGTTATTATTAAGGCAAATCCAGGTGCTGGTGTTTATATCGCAATCGCTCAGGGAGCTACAATACTAGCTGAAGGAACCGCAAGTAGCCCGGTGGTATTGACATCGGCTGTTTCAACTCCGAACGCTGGTGATTGGGGAGGATTAATCCTTCTTGGAAAAGCACCAATCAATTCTGTGGCAGGAGGTTCGGCTACTTCAACCAGTGAAATTGGCGGATTGCCATACGGTGGGGATGATATTGCCGATGGCTCAGGCAAAGTGAGATATGTACGAGTAGAATATTCTGGTGGAGCAGCCGATGCTTCTTCCGAAAATAATGGATTCTCTTTCTACGGAGTAGGAAACGGAACTATCGTAGAAAATATTCAGGCTTTTGAAGGAAAGGATGACGGAATCGAGTTTTTCGGCGGAACGGTTAACGCTAGTTTTATTTCGGTAATTGGAGCTCAGGATGATTCGATAGACTGGACAGAAGGTTATTCCGGAAATTTAACCAATATCTATATCGAGCATAGAGTAGAACACGATAAAGGCATTGAGGCAGATGGTTACAATACGGATATTGGAAACAATTCAAGCCCTGTATTCTGGTCAAAGCCAACAGTAACTGATGTTACAATCGTTGGTAGAGGGTCTGCAACAGCTAATGAAGCTATCCGTTTAAGAGCCGGAACACAAGGAATTTTCAACAACATTTCTATTCAAGGTTTTGAAGAAGGTTTCGATCTTGACGGAGATACCGGAAACAGCCCAACAGGTCAAGGGGTACTTAATGGAGATTTAGTTGTAAGCGGTGTCATCTTTACAGATGTTACTTTAAAAATGAAAAACGATACCGAATTTTCATTTAATGAAGAAGATTTTATTAGCGGCGACGGCAACGGAACAGGCACCAACTATGTAAGCTGGGGTTCTGGATGGACTCGTAACTAACAGCATCATACTGTATAAAAAAGCCCGGTTCCAAAATAATGGAACCGGGCTTTTTTGATATTAATTACAACTGAGATTATATTCCGAAGGTCACTTCACCATTACTAATGTTGTACATAGCACCTACAATGATTATCTCATCATTCTTTTCCATTTCTGCGAGGATAGGGCTGTGGATTCTAATATTGTCAATTGCCAAATGAACATTTGTTGCAGCCACCGCATCTACAAATTCCAAATTGCCAGAATTACGAAGTTTTTCATCTTTTGGCTCTTCAACTGCTTCAACTGCTGGTTCGATCTTTTGAATAAGTTTGGTTAGATTTCCAAGTCTTGCATGATCGCATGCACCTTTAATAGCTCCACAACTAGTATGACCCAAAACCACAATTAATTTTGTTCCGGCCAATTTACTTGCAAATTCCATACTTCCCAGAATATCCTCATTGATAAAATTACCAGCAATTCGAATACTGAAAATATCACCTAGGCCTTGATCAAAAACCAATTCTGCCGAAACTCTCGAGTCGATACAACTTAAAATCGTTGCAAATGGGAATTGTCCATCCACGGTCTCATTGACTTGTTGTAAAAGGTTACGGTTTGCGCTTAGGTTATTCTGAAATCGTTGATTTCCTTCTTTTAAATAGTGCAATGCCTTTGCAGGGGTCATTGTCGCTTGTGTTTCTTTTGTATGTGCTTTCATTGTTTTTTTCTAAATTAAAGTTCTCATTTAAGCGAACAGATTATTGTTTTGTATCCTCAACATTTGCCTTAATCCAGACTAGACATTCATTAAAAGTCTTAAAGATTCTTTCCTTCGGAATAAGATCCGGAATGATATCAATTCGTTCCATCATATACTTAGGCTGGTTTAAGACATTAACAAAAACCACTTTTATGTCTCTTTTTACAAGGTCCACAAGTACATCTTCCATAGCATACAATCCAGATTGATCCATATATTGCATCCTTCCCATCCTTATAATTACTGCCTTTGCATGATTTGGGATTTGAGTAGCCAAATTTTGGAAATCACTTGTCGATCCAAAAAACAAAGGACCTTTTAGATGTTTAATATATACCTCTTCTTTTAATGCTTTAGGAAAATTGATTTCATCTTCCCAATACTTTTCCTTCAGCAATGATTTTACATCAGATCTTTCCGAAGTAAGGTCTCCCATTTTCTTCATAAACATTAGAGATGCAATTACAAGACCAATACCCACGGCATACACCAAATTCCAAACTGATGAAAGCACCAATACGACTATCATGACTATAACCTCCGCTTTTGGCATATAAGGAATTGCCTTCAGCCCTTTATAATCCATTACTCCAATACCCACAGTAATTAATATCCCGGCTAAAACTGCTGCTGGAATCTGAGAGGCGACAGGACCTAGTAATAACAATATAACGAGTAATAACACTCCTGCAACCATCCCCGACAATCGTGTTTTTCCACCTGAGTTAATATTTACAACAGTTCGAATAGTCGCACCGGCTCCCGGAATTCCACCAAAGATACCGGCAATACTGTTTCCTATACCCTGGCCTACCAATTCTTTGTTCGGGTTGTGTTTGGTCTTCGTCATATTATCTGCCACTACCGAAGTAAGTAGCGAATCAATTGCACCAAGCAACGCCAACGTTAAAGCAGTAAAGATATAAGGTGTAATGCTTCCAAGATCAAAACCAGTAAATATACCAAGATTTGGAATAGGCAATCCACTTGGGATCTCTTCAATAGGTCTGTAATCTAAACCGAAACCATAAGCAATCCCGGAGACAACCAACAATGCAACTAAAGTGCTTGGGAGAGCGGTTGTAATTCGTTTAAATCCGTAAATAATTAGAATTGTTCCCAGCGCGAGCAATAGTTCTAACCAATTTATATTCTGAAGTGCCCTTGGAAACATCTTAATAGCGCCAATTACACCGGAGGCTTCACCAGCCGCCAATGTTTGGGATTCTTTTAAAATATCATCTTGCGAAATATATTCGGCTCTATTAATGGTTTCTTTGAAATCCTCTAAAACCAAAATTCCTTCTCCCGACTCTTCTTTCAATATATTCGTCAAAATCAATTCTTCGGCTTCAGGCTTAAATTGATCTACAAACTCTACATCCTCTTTAGGATAATAACCAACAGCCGGAAGAATTTGAGTGATTAAAATTATAATCCCAATTGCCGTCATAAACCCTGACACCACCGGATACGGAATAAACTTTATATACTTCCCCAGACCTATAAGCCCCAATGCAATTTGCATTAGCCCGGCCAGAATAAAAACAGTTAAAATTGCAGGAAGCGCTTTTTCTATGTTTCCATCATTAATCGCAATTATTCCTGCAATTACTACCATACTCACGGCAGTCATAGGAGCAGTTGGTCCGGATATTTGTGTGTTTGTTCCACCAAATAAAGCGGCAAAGAAACTTACAAATATTGCTCCATATAATCCGGCACTAGGCCCCAATCCAGAGCTCACTCCAAATGCTAAAGCTAAAGGTAAGGCGACGATTCCGGCGGTAATACCACCAAATAGATCCCCTTTAAAATGTTTAAAATTGAATAAATTTTTCATTAATGTTATGCATATTTTAGATCAGTCATTTTTAACTCAAAAAGACTGTATTATCATTATTTTCTGAAAGACTAAAACTAAGCGATAGCTTCAGGAGGGGGGATATGAACTTCCATACTAAAGGAAGTTATGAAAAATTGTGAATTACCAAACAACGCGGAATTCTTTCCGAAGCTTATATAACCATCTTCAGATTTCAAGTTATCCAGTATTTTGGACTGCTCTATTTCTTTACTTGGCTTTTTTTGAAGTTCTTCCTCAGTAATTTCAACCATAGCCACAGGTGTACTATCAAGGTCGAAAAGCAATAAAATCGTCGGCGCCACTATCGTGAATGATAAGGATAGTGATAAAAAAATTGCCGCAATGGATTTTAGCATAGAAAGTGGGTTGCTGCAAATATAACAGTCGATATCATATTTTACCAAGTGCTAATTGTTAAAAATGACATAAATCTTAAAAGATGAAGTTAAGTTAACAATTAAGTGAGATTAAGTTAACTCTAAATTTACATTAAAGTTATATCACTATGACTATCAATTTTTTGCAAATAAAAAATTATTCGCAGGAAAAGCTATTCGGTCAAACCTCCTTAATGTTTTTTTAATATTAGCTTCACACCTAATGCACGATCATCGTCTTTCTTTGTGAAGTCATTAGACATAAAACTCACATTTTAGATCATTAAGTTTTTGTCGACTAGATTTAATTGTGAATTAGGCTGCCCTTTTTAGGGTGGCCTTCTTGACAATATGCCTTATCTAAATGAAATGATAACAATTTCGAAACATTAGATTTAAATTAAGTTAGGTTCTTTGCAGCGACAAAAACTTAAAGAGATCTTAATGAAATTAAGCTACGCTTTGATGTTGGTTTTTTTAGCCGGCATTTACACGTCTGAAGCACAAGATACTACCTCATCGAAGTTTGGTAATGGGATGATTAATTTAGTTGCAAAAGACAGTTCATGGAGTGTGAAATTTGCGCCCCGAATTCAGTTTAGAGCTTCATCTGCATGGGATCACAACGGCGATACTTATGGAAGTCCAGAACAAGACTTCCTCATTAGAAGAGCGCGATTAAAATTTAGTGGTTTTGCCTATTCCCCTAAATTAAAGTACAAGATCGAACTTGGATTATCAAATAGAGATCTTTCAGGGGCTAGCGAGTTTACTAGTGATGCGCCCAGAATGATACTGGATGCGGTAATCATGTGGAATTTTTATGAAAATTTTGAACTCTGGGTGGGACAGACCAAGCTTCCAGGAAATGTGGAACGTGTAGTTTCATCAGCCAACCTTCAGTTGATCGACCGATCTTTATTAAACAGTCGGTTTAACTTGGATCGCGATATTGGTTTTCAGCTGCGTCATCATGACAATCTTTCAGAAAATTTTATAATACGTGAAAAAATAGCGATTTCTCAGGGTGAAGGAAGAAACATTACCAGTGGAAACCTTGGCGGTCATAAATACACCGCTAGGTTTGAAATGCTTCCCTTTGGAGAATTTGAAGGCGGTGGTGATTATTCACAAAGCGATTTAAAACGTGAAGAGACGCCAAAATTAATGCTTGGAGCAACCTACGATTATAATAATAATGCCGTTAAAACAAGAAGCGGAGCAGGTTCTTATATGGCGACCACAACTGGATTCTATGAAACCGATATCACCACGTTTTTCGTGGATGCAATGTTTAAATACAATGGTTTTTCGTTTATGGGAGAATATGCCAATCGTGATGCGGAAAAACCAATTGCTGTTGAAACCGATGGCATCACCGAAACCGGAGATGTTGTTGAGACTGGTAGCGCCTTTAATTTTCAGGCCGGATATCTATTTAAATGTAATTATGAAGTTGTGGGTCGTTTTACCACGTTGGACTTCGATCCTGTTACAGAAAGAAAAATACAGGAACAATATACAGTTGGAGTTTCGAAATATATTGTGGGTCACAAATTAAAAGTACAAAGTGATTTTAGTTATAACAAATTAGATAATAAGAATGATGGCCTTGAATTTCGCTTGGGCTTCGATCTTCATTTTTAATAAAAGAAAATAACAATTTGGTAACAAATTATCTTAATTAAAATAAGAAATTTGCACCGCTCTTAATAACACAAAACATGGATAATATTTATTTGTTAATGTTAGTTGCCCTTGCCGTTTTGGCGATTGCCGATTTGGTAGTTGGGGTTAGTAATGACGCTGTTAATTTTCTAAATTCGGCAATAGGCTCTAAAGCAATATCGTTTAAAACGATAATGATCATTGCCAGCTTAGGAATCTTTATCGGTGCCGTTTTTTCCAGTGGAATGATGGAGGTAGCCAGAAAAGGTATTTTCGTTCCTGGTGAATTCTATTTCGACGAGATCATGATCATTTTTATGGCGGTTATGATTACTGATATATTATTGCTGGATTTCTTCAATACCCTTGGAATGCCAACCTCTACTACGGTATCGATTGTATTTGAATTATTGGGAGCTGCAGTAGTAATGGCATTAATAAAAATTGGAGCAAATGAAACTGAAACCTGGGCGAATCTTGGTAATTACATCAACACCGAAAAAGCCACTGAAATCATTACCGGGATACTACTCTCTGTTGTAATTGCATTCTCGGTGGGTGCATTGGTTCAATGGTTGTCACGTATGGTATTTACTTTCCACTACGAAAATAAGATTAAGAATTTTGGTGCACTGTTTGGAGGAGTAGCCTTAACAGCAATTGGGTATTTTATCTTCCTAAAAGGACTAAAGGGAACTCCCTTCTACGGTGATTTTAAAGACATTTTAGCCGAACAAACACCTTTAATAATAGGTGTAAGTTTTATTTTTTGGACGCTTTTCTCTTTCTTGTTTATGAAGATCTTCAAAAAAAGCATCTTGATCGTAGTGATCGCTGTGGGAACATTTGGATTGGCTCTTGCGTTTTCAGGTAACGATCTTGTAAACTTTATAGGCGTTCCAATGGCTGCATATCACTCTTATGAAGCATGGATGGCATCGGGTGAGGCGGCAACTACGTTCTCAATGAGTATTCTTGAAGAGAAGGTACCTGCAGAACCGGTGTTATTATTTATTGCCGGAGGTGTTATGGTATTGACTTTATGGTTTTCCAAAAAAGCCAGAACAGTTGCCGATACTGAAATCGGTCTATCAAGACAGGGTGAAGGACATGAGAAGTTCCAACCTAATATGTTATCGCGTGCTGTGGTTAAAGGAGCCACGACCTTGTCTAACGGACTTAGCCTTATACTTCCAGCGGCAACTCTGGATAAGTTGAGTAGCCGATTTGAAAAACCAGTAGTAACAATGCCTAAGCACAAAACATACGAGCTTCCTGCTTTCGATATGATTAGGGCCTCAATAAACCTTGTGGTAGCAGGAATCTTAATTTCAATTGCAACTTCAATGAAATTACCGCTTTCTACAACCTATGTAACCTTTATGGTGGCAATGGGTACCTCTTTGGCCGATCGTGCCTGGGGTAGAGAGAGTGCCGTTTACAGAGTGGCTGGAGTTCTTAATGTAATTGGAGGTTGGTTCTTTACGGCTTTCAGTGCTTTTGTGGCAGCTGGAACATTGGCTTATATCATCTACTTAGGTAAAGGAGCCGCTATTGCTATCTTGCTTCTTTTGGCTATCGGACTTCTAGTAAGAAATTATATGCTTCACAAAAACAAAAGTGCAGCGAAACTTAATAAAACTGGCCTTAAGAAAACCGAAAGTAAAACGGTTCAGGGAATTATTGAAGAGAGTGCAGATAACATTGTAAATGTTGTTAGTCGTACCAATAAGATCTATTCTGATATGCTTCGCGGTCTCGCTAAGTTGGATACTGCTAAACTTAAAAAGAGTAAGAAAGGTGTTAAAAAGCTAAATGATGAAGTAGACGAACTTCGTGATAATGTATTCTACTTTATTAAAGAATTGGATGAAACCAGTGTTCGCGGAAGTAACTTCTACATCATTGTACTAGGATATCTTCAGGATATTACTCAGTCGCTGGAATTTATTTCGAAAGCCAGTTATAAGCATGTAAACAATAATCATAAAGCGCTTCGTTTCAATCAAATCAAGGATCTTCAGGAAATTGATCAGTCGTTGAATGAATTATTAGTTGAGATTGAGTCGATTTTTACGAATAGAGAAATCGAGAAGATTGGTGATGTTTTAAAGAAAAAAGATGTTCTATTTGCTTTTGTATCGAAGAAAATTGAAAAACAAATTGCACGTACTAGAACTGAAGAATCGAGTCCTAAAAACACTACGCTATATTTTAGTCTGTTATTGGAAACCAAAGACTTGGTTTCGGCGCTTATGAATCTTATGGAAGAGTATTATACCAGCTATAAGCAAGGATAAAAGGTAAAAGTACGTATAAATAGATCCTCCCCTTGGAATAAGGGGAGCTGCCGAGGGAGGAGGGGTTTCTCTATGATTTTTTTGTGGATATTGAAAAGAGTATATTTAACATTAAATGATTACTTATTGAAGTGATTCCAAAGGTCAATTAAGACTAAATATGTCAGTCTGAGCCTGTCGAAGACTTTTCTCGCTAGCACTTCGACCCCTGAAGTATCAGGGCAGTGTGACAAAGTAATATTAAATTCTGCCAACATGCTATTCCGTTCTCTAATCTTATCTCTTTTGCTTTTTCCGTTTGTTGTAATCTCTCAAGAACTATCGGCTAATGATTTACTCGATAAGGCCATTGCGTATCACGATCCCTTCGGAAATTGGGAAAGCTTCAGTGGAACATTATTGATTTCTTCGGAAACACCCGAAAAACCTTCAAGACTTAGTGAAGTTCAGATAGACCTTCCGAAGCAATACTTCTATATGAAGGCAGTTAGAGACACAAAAACTACAGAATATTCAATTACCGCAGACCAATGTGAAATTGCATTTAACGGTGAAACGGATCCTTCCGAAGCTATAAAAAAAGAAAACAATCTAAGCTGCGAAAGAGCTAATCTTTTTAAAAATTACTATACCTACTTATACGGTTTACCCATGAAACTTAAAGATCCGGGGACTATCATTTCAGAAAAAGTGCTTCGGAAGAAATTTAAAGGCAAAGAGTATCTGGTACTTCAAGCCGGCTACGATGAAGGGGTTGGCAACGATGTTTGGTACTTTTACTTTAATCCCGAAAACTATGCCATGGAAATTTATCAGTTTTTTAAAGGTGATCCCTCCGGAAAAGGGAAAGACGCAGGAGAATATATCCTCTTAATTGAGGAAACGGTCGTAGAAGGTATAAAAATGCCAAAAAATCGCGCCTGGTATTATAATAAAGATGATCAATACTTGGGAACCGATAGTATTAAAAATTAAAAGCCTTTAAGCAACTTTCTTATTCTCTCTCATAAAGCGAATCAAATTTACCGGCGGTCTACCTATAATGGCTTTATTTCCACTTACAATAATGGGTCGCACAATAAGATCGGGGTTATCCATCATGAGCTGAATGAGCTCCTCATCATTTAAATCAAGAGGCTCATACAAATACTTCCAAGTTCGTTGCTTTTTATTAATTAAGTCTGAAGCCTTAACTCCTAAACTTTTAATAATGAACTCGAGAATCTCTCTCGTAAATGGTTCTTTTTTGTATTCGACCTTGTTGTATTCCGCATTTGAGGCTCTTAAAATAACCAGACAGGTGACTGAAAAAACACATCCGGGGTCATGATAGATGGTAAACATAAAAGTAGGTTTTTATAAATGTACGAAATTTCTTTCTTTATGGTTTTGTCGTAGGTTTAGAAAATTCTTTCCATAAAAAAAAGGAAGACTTTCGTCTTCCTTTTTACTTTGAATTATTCCTAAATTAAGATCCACACATTAGGCAGTCATCATCCTCATCTGCGGCCTTCGATTTTGCCAGCATCTGCCTCAATTCTTGAGGTGTCATTGGCTTGTTAGAGATCGCCGATGTTGCATCGACTTCGGCCTCAGCCATAGCTGCAACCGGTTCTTTTTTAACTTCCTTTTTAAGTGTAAACTTAATTGCATCTACTGCACTCTTAGTCCGCAAGTAGTACATTCCAGTCTTTAAACCACTCTTCCAGGCATAAAAGTGCATAGAAGTAAGTTTAGCGTAGTTCGCATTCTCCATAAAAAGATTCAACGATTGCGACTGATCAATAAAGTACCCTCTTTGACGAGACATGTCGATAATATCCTTCATACTAAGTTCCCAAACCGTTTTGTACAATTCTTTCAACTCCTGAGGAATAACATCCACATTTTGTACAGATCCGTTGGCTCTCATGATCTCTTCTTTAAGATCTTCATTCCAAAGGTTTAATGCTACCAAGTCTTCAAGTAAATGCTTGTTTACAACAATAAACTCTCCCGAAAGTACTCGACGTGTATAAATATTTGAAGTATATGGTTCGAATGCTTCGTTGTTCCCTAAGATTTGAGATGTAGATGCGGTTGGCATTGGTGCCACTAACAATGAGTTACGAACTCCATTTTTCTTAATCTCTTTCCGAAGTTTAGCCCAATCCCAGCGACCACTTAATTCTTCATCTTCTATTCCCCAAAGATTGTGTTGGAACTTCCCTTCAGAAATAGGCGATCCTTTGTAAGATTGATATGGTCCATCTACTTTCGATTCTTCCATAGAGGCCGTTAAAGCAGCAAAATATAAGGTTTCAAAGATCTCCTGATTCACCTTTTTGGCTTCATCGCTCGTAAATGGCAATCGCATCATGATAAAGGCATCTGCCAATCCTTGAATTCCAAGACCTACCGGACGATGACGGAAATTTGAATTTTCAGCTTCTTTTACAGGATAATAATTACGATCGATTACTCGATTTAAGTTTTTAGTTACGCGCTTTGTTACGCGGAATAATTCTTTATGATCGAATTCCCCATTTTTAATAAACATTGGAAGCGCGATTGATGCAAGATTACAAACTGCTACCTCATCCGAAGAGGTATATTCCATAATCTCTGTACAAAGATTTGAAGAACGAATGGTTCCCAAATTCTTTTGATTACTCTTTCTATTTGCAGCATCTTTATACAACATATAAGGCGTCCCTGTCTCGATTTGAGATTCCATGATCTTCTCCCAAAGTTCACGTGCTCTTATGGTTTTACGTCCTTTATTTTCAGCTTCATACTTATGGTATAAGGCATCAAATTCATCGCCATGACACTTAAACAAACCAGGACATTCGTTAGGACACATCAAGGTCCATTCGCCATCTTCCTGAACACGTTTCATAAACAAATCCGGAATCCACATTGCATAGAACAAATCACGCGCACGCATTTCTTCTTTTCCAGTGTTCTTTTTTAAATCCAGAAAATCGAAGATATCTGCATGCCATGGCTCTACATAAATTGCAAATGATCCCTTTCTTTTTCCACCACCTTGATCTACATATCGTGCGGTATCGTTGAACACTCGAAGCATAGGTACGACTCCATTGGAGGTTCCGTTTGTACCTGAGATATATGATCCCGTTGCACGAACATTATGGATAGATAATCCAATTCCTCCAGCTGATTGTGAGATTTTTGCAGTCTGCTTCAATGTGTCGTAGATACCGTCGATACTGTCATCCTGCATAGCAAGTAGGAAACATGAAGACATTTGTGGCTTCGGTGTTCCACTATTAAACAAAGTAGGTGTCGCGTGTGTAAAGTACTTTTTAGACATTAGCTCATACGTCTCTTTCGCAGCAGCCAAATCATTTAAATGAATTCCTATAGAAACCCTCATTAACATATGTTGAGGTCTCTCAACAATATTACCGTTAAGTTTCAGTAAATATGAACGCTCCAAAGTTTTGAAACCAAAATAATCATAACCAAAATCCCTGTTGTAGATAATGGTAGAATCTAATTCTTCGGCATTATCCATGATCACCTTATAAACCTCATCGCTTAATAAAGGTGCGTCTTTTCCGGTACGAGGATTTACATACTCGTATAAATCTATCATTACTTCGGAAAAAGTTTTCTTGGTATTCTTGTGTAAGTTAGAAACGGAAATTCGTGCTGCCAATCGGGCGTAATCCGGATGAGAAGTAGTCATCGTTGCTGCAACCTCAGCGGCAAGATTATCTAGTTCACTAGTAGTAACGCCGTCATAAAGACCTTCGATAACCCGCATTGATATTTTCACAGGATCAACCAATTCGTTTAAACCATAACAGAGTTTTCGAACTCTTGCGGTGATCTTATCGAACATTATTGGTTCTTTCCGGCCGTCTCTTTTTACTACATTCATATATTTATCTTTACGAGGTTATTTTAATTTTTGAAAATAAATTCTAAGGCACAATTGCTACATTGCACGTAATCAATATTATAATAAAATCTCCTTCTGAGGATGGAAGGTTTTTTTAGAAATCTGCGTCGAAACTAATTTTGTTCGACTCTTTGTCCATATTGGTAACACCTGCTTTTTGGTACTCGGCAACTCTTTTTTCGAAGAAGTTGGTCTTTCCCTGAAGTGAAATCATATCCATGAAATCGAATGGGTTTGATGTGTTATATTCTTTTTCACATTGTAATTCAACCAATAATCGATCTGTTACAAACTCAAGATATTGGGTCATTAATTTAGAATTCATCCCAATAAGACTCGCTGGAAGCGACTCGGTAATAAATTCTCGCTCTATATCAAGTGCATCCACAATTATTTCACGAATACGCTCTTTAGGCACTTTATTTACCAAGTGGTGATTGTGAAGGTGAACGGCAAAATCGCAATGTACTCCTTCGTCACGTGATATAAGTTCATTAGAAAAAGTTAGTCCCGGCATTAGTCCGCGCTTTTTCAACCAAAAGATTGAGCAGAAAGCTCCACTAAAGAAAATACCTTCTACAGCGGCAAAAGCAATAAGACGTTCAGCAAAACTTGGACTATCAATCCATTTCAATGCCCAGTCGGCTTTCTTTTTAATAGCCGGAAAGTTGTCAAGTGCATTAAACAATTGATCTTTTTCTTTCTCGTCTTTTACGTAAGTATCGATAAGCAACGAATAAGTTTCAGAATGAATATTCTCCATCATGATTTGGAAACCATAGAAAAACTTCGCTTCACTATACTGAACTTCATTTACAAAATTCTCGGCAAGATTTTCATTTACGATTCCATCTGAAGCTGCAAAAAAGGCAAGAATGTGCTTTATGAAATAACGCTCATCGTCATTAAGCTTATTGGTCCAATCTGTAAGATCCTGGTGAAGATCGATTTCTTCAGCAGTCCAAAAACTAGCTTCAGATTTCTTGTACCATTCCCAAATATCATGATGCTTAATAGGAAATATTACGAATCTGTTCTCATTCTCTTCCAAAATTGGTTCTACTTTGCTCATTGTCCTTATGCTTTAAAATTTTATTTTATTGTCGTTACTAGGGACTAACAAATATGGAAAATAATAATAGTTATAAGTGGAAAATCTGATTTAGGTTTTCAACAAAGTTTTCAACATCATTAAATTAAAGTGTTCGCAACATTTTGTTAAACAAAACCAATAATATGCTGATTTTCAATTAATTATAACATAAAGCTTGGAGTTATAAACAATTGCAAAGTTTGTCGTTGATAAGCCTCAGATGCTTCCGTTTTACGGTGGTTAATGCCTTTTTAGAAGCCAATTTTAGCACTTAAATTTTAAACAAAATTTTAATTAAAATATATTTCCATTTGGTGTTCAAAACGCAGATTTGCATTTTTAACTTCAATTCTTCCTTCTTGCAGGCAGTCAAGAAAATAAAAAAGGAGACCATTAAAAATCGTCTCCTTTTCTAAATAAATTTTTTATTAAAATCAGCTTAGATCATCTGCATCTAAGTCATCAATTGCATCCCAGGTTTCTTCTAAAGACATATTTGTACCGGTTGCTTTTAGGTAAAACCGTTTGTCTTTCATAAATTCGATCGTACTACTATTGTTGTTCTTACGATACTCCTCGATAGCTTTGACGCCATTCTTAGTTGTAGTTCTTCTCGTTTTATACTCAGATTCTTCCTCAAATTCTTGTGTAAACATAATTCGCATTGCTGCAGTCGCCGCTGCTCCCATTTGTCCGGCGCCATCGATTACTTCAATTTTAAATTTTCTGGTTTTATCCTCATTGGCATAAACTGCCTCTGCAGATGCTATCTGAACCATTCCCATTTGTCCGGCTTTATAGCTAATACGCTTCATGCCGTCTATTTCATCTGGAAGCCATTTCTTAAGATCTTCATTGGTTAAGGGTTCTACATTTTGAAGTTCTTCAATATCATCTTGAAGATTGGTCATTTCTTTTACTGCCCTGGTAGTATTCGAAACATTTTCTTTGGCTTCTTTAATTTTTTTAGAAACCGGATTATCACATCCCAGAAGTATACTACAAGCCAGTATTGAAAGGAATAATTTTTTCATAATTTGAAAATTTAAATGGTTAATTAATTGCTAAATTAATGATTATCAACTAGTAATGCTAGAAAAATAAGCATCGAATGTAAAGTTATTCTTATCGAAGTTTGAAGTATATCATAAATGTAACAAAGCCTGTCAACTTTGTAACAAGAGAAGAAAAAGGTCGATATTTAATCCTGACCTATAATTTAATTTAGGAATTCTTCGATAGATGAAAAAACAAAGCAAAAATTATCCATTAAAATAGACTTAGTAATCGTGTTTGGCTGCCACCTTTTCCAGTTCGGCATACCAATATTCCCCAAATTTTCGGATGAGTGCGTCCTTCACAAATTTATAGACAGGCACTTTAAGTTGAGCCCCTAATGTACAGGCATCATTACAAATAGGCCATTTGTGATAATTTACAGCCGAAAACTCGCTGTAATCCTGAACTCTTACCGGGTATAAATGACAAGAAACGGGTTTTCTAAAATCTACCGCCCCCGCATTATAAGCGTCTTCAATTCCACAGCCTGCAGTGCCATTTTCAGAAAATGATACATAGGCACATTCTTTTCCGTTTACCAAGGGAGTTTCCAGCTCATCTAGAGGAGATATAATGTGAGTTCCCTGTGCTTCAATGGCCTCAATTCCTTCAGAACGGAGAAACGGCTTAAGCTTAGGATAAATTTCTTCCAAAATTATAATTTCTTCTTTTGAAAGAGGTGCGCCGGCCTCGCCTGCAATACAACACTCGCCTTTACAAGCACCTAAATTACACACAAAGTCCTTTTCTATAAGGTCTTCGGAAACGATTGTTTTTCCTAATTGAAACATGCTGCAAATATAAAATGTTTTCCGAAGCAAAACCAAGAAAGGCGCCAAATAGATCGATTTCTTTTCCGAAGTAAAAACCATAGAACTAAAACTTAATTTTTGTTTGTTTACAAGCATTAATACGTAATTTTGCAGCCTAATTTTACATGCCTTATGAATTTAAATTTTAAGGAAATCGCCACAGCAACCATGGTGCTTTTTGCCGTGATAGATATCATTGGAAGTATTCCTGTCATTCTATCGCTACGAGATAAATCGATCAATATAAGAAGTGGTCGTGCGGCTATTATTGCAGCTATTGTGATGATTGTATTCTTATTTATTGGTGAGGAAATTCTAAAACTTATTGGCATCAACGTAAACGAATTTGCAGTGGCGGGTGCCTTTATACTTTTCTTTATTGCTCTAGAAATGATTTTAGGCATCTCTCTTTTTAAACAAAGCGAAGATAGTATGGACATGGCAACCGTATTTCCAATCGCATTTCCCATTGTCGCGGGACCGGGTAGCTTAACCACATTACTGGCACTTAGAGCCGAGTACGATATTCAAAATATTATCATTGCTATTATCGTTAATATTGTGATTGTCTTTATCGTATTAAGAACATCCGGGCGTTTGCAGCGGATTTTAGGGAAGGCAGGAATTGCCATTATTGAAAAGATATTTGGAGTAATCTTACTGGCTATTGCAGTGAAACTGTTCACTTCTAACATTCAGGAACTGTTTAACTAAAGAAAACGACTATGAAAATATTTATATATATACTAATTGCACTGGCTGCTGCTCTTGCCATTTTTAATACTACAAAATTGGATTTCGATAATTTATTTGAAGGAGAAAGTTCTGTAGCCGCGATTGGAATCTTGGCTTCAGGCTGTGTTATCTTACTGCTGTTTATTTTACTCACCTCGAAGAAAATCGAGAAAAAGAAAAAATAATTCCTATTGCTCTTTCAACAACTTAGGCTTTTCCAACTCTAACACTTTTAAGATCATAGGATCATCCTGATTTAAAATGTATTCAAAAGCATTGGAACCATATAATTGTTGTCCGATGTTTGCCTTTAAAGCCTTTTTTAGTGCTTCGGAATATTTCTTAAGATCAAGGCGTGCTTCACTGAATTTTGAGTACTCTAAGAAACCGTCTACAATTTCTTTATCTACCACAAAACCATTGGCGAAGTCGGTAAAAGAAATATCATCGAACGTATGCCGGTGTTTGTCAAGGTATTCGAACACAAAATAGCTCATAAAACCACTTCTGGAAATATATTGAAGGGTCTCATTTTCTACACTGGTATCTTTAGGCACAAACACATCGGGAATTATACCACCTCCACCGTATACAACTTTTCCTTTAGGAGTGACAAATCGCAGTGAATCTGCAACCTTAATGCTATCGATACTTATCAGTTCTCCGTTTTTATATCGTTTTTCATAATCGCTATAATAGGCTTCATTTCCATTTCCGTATGGCTTCTGAATAGAGCGCCCCGTAGGAGTGTAATATCTTGCAATGGTAAGTCGAACCGCACTACCATCTCCCAGGGCCATTTCACGCTGTACCAATCCTTTTCCAAACGACCTGCGTCCTACAATGGTTCCTTTATCGTTATCCTGAAGTGCCCCGGCCACAATTTCACTGGCAGAAGCAGAATTCTCATTGATAAGAACATATAGTTTACCATTTTCAAAATCACCGCGTCGGGTGGCAAAAGATTTATTTTCATCTCCGTTCTTATTTCGAGTGATAAGGATTAATTTATCATTTTCCAGAAATTCATCTACAATACGTTCGGCAGTAGCAATATAACCTCCGGGGTTATCCCTTAAATCCAATACCAGTTTTGTAATTCCTTCATCTATAAGTTTGTCGAGCGCTTTTTCAAATTCGCTGTAGGTAGTTTCAGAAAAACGATTCACTTTTATATAACCAAGTTCTTCATTCAATTTATAAGAGGCATCTACGCTTACCAAAGGCACGCGTTTTCTTTTCACAGTAAAATCCAGCAATGCTGCTTCCCCTTTTCTGAATACCTTCAACTTAACTTTAGAGTTTATCTCACCTTTGAGGAATTCAGAGATACTATCTCTTTCGGTATCTTCACCAAACAGCTTATGGGCATCGGCAAAGAGAATACGATCTCCGCCTTTGATTCCAACTTTTTCGGCCGGGCCTCCACTAATGGAGCGAATCACGGCAATAGAATCATTATAGGGATAGAAACTTATACCAATCCCAACAAAATTGCCTCGCATATCATCGGCATTTTCTTCGTATTCGTCAACAGGAATATAAACAGAATGGGGATCGAGATTTTCAAGAATTCCATTGACAGTAACATCTACGATACTATCTGTGTTTACCTGATCAACATATTCGTAGTCGATATAATCTATAAGTCGGTTGAGTTTGTCCTTTTTCGAATTTGTAGCAAAAATTTTCTCTGTCTTATCGTTAAAATTTAACTTAGACCCAATAAAAACCCCTACTGCCGCAGCAATACCCAGTAACAACGGTAAATATTTTTTCTTAAACCCCATTCCTCTTTTATACTTCCAAATCCTCAATATACGTAATACTAACGCCTGCTTTCTTTAAAAATTTTATACCTGAATTATCCTTATACTCAACATTATACACCAGTCGTTTAATTCCGGCCTGATGGATCAACTTACTACATTGCTGGCAAGGAGACATTGTAATATACAAAGTAGCCCCATTGCAAGACTGTGTAGAGGACGCCACTTTTAAAATTGCATTTGCTTCTGCGTGCAATACATACCATTTTGTATCGCCCGAATCATCTTCACATATGTTTTCAAAACCGGTAGGTGTACCGTTGTATCCGTCGCTTATAATCATTTTATCTTTCACAATTAACGCGCCAACTTGTCTTCTTTTGCAATAAGAGAGCTTACTCCATTCTCTCGCCATTCGTAAGTATGCTATATCGTATTGGTTTTGCTTTTCGGAATTCTGATTCATTTATTCTTTAATTAATTTGAGACGAAAATAGCTATTAACACTTTAAAAGCAATTTTATCGAATGAAAGATCTTATAATTAGAAACATATATAAGTAGCGAAATTAGTTCGAAGTTACAGTTTTGCAAAATTTGTGGTGTTAACTATTTCAGAAAGCTTTTCATTTTTCTCTCTTCTGAATCTAAAAAATCCAATTATCAACCAGCATCGGAATCGCCATTCCAATAACGACTGAAGAGATGACCAACACCCAGTCTCTCTGACTAAAACGGAAAAACGTCTGACAAACATACGCTAATAAAAGTGCAATTAACACGATAATAATCTGAGCCATTTCAACTCCCAAGGCAAATTCAAATAAGGGCATGAGATTCCCTTCGGTATTAATCATTTTGTAGTAGGATGCAAATCCGAAGCCATGAATCAACCCAAAAAACAAGGTAACCAGATACAAAACGAGTTGTTTATTAGTGTTTTGGGATCTTCCAGCCGTAAACAGATTATAAATAGCAGCTACTAATATTGTAAGTGGTATTAGAAATTCTATCAACCTACCCGATACAGTTACAATTTGATAACTTGACAACACTAACGATAGCGTATGACCTAAGGTGAACAAACTAACTAATAACAATAACTTGCGCCAGGAAACAAAAGAATAGGAAGCACATAAGGCAACCAAAAATAAGATGTGATCGTAGGCATTTAGGTCGAGCACATGCTCCAGGCCTAGGGTGAAAAAGAGCCAAAAATCTGACATTGGGGATAAAATTTCGAGGTTTACCCAAAGATACACAAAGTGCTGAAAAATTTGTAACTTTAACTTATCCCTCAAATTTTTTGCGCTATGAAAAAATTATTACTCTTATCTTTTTGTGTACTTATAAGTGGTCAAAGTTTCGCTCAAGACCCTGATTTGTATCGAACATGGTATCTTTATGAAGTTCAACTTACAGACCTAGACGACCTTTATATTGTTTCTGAAATTGATCCGCCAATTACTCCCACTTTAACCATCACTGAATCCTTGTCGTTTAGTGGAACCATGGCTTGCAACACTTTTGAAGGAACCTATGCATACCAAAATTTTGAACTATCTGAGACAGGTTTAACACGAACATCAGATGATTGTGAAAATTCGACTCATGCTATGTTCGAGAATAATTACTATGATTTTTTACATTGGTATGCATTCCAAATAAACCCAGATAGTAATGGTCTGGTTTTATATTGCTCAACCCCCCTTTTTGGTCATGCAATTTTTAAAGATTATCCGCTTTCAGTTGACGCAAATTCGATAGTTAAATTTAAAATGTATCCAAACCCCGTTTCAGAAACACTTTTTATCTCTTGGGAAAACCTTCAAATTGAAAACCTAAGCGTTTATAATCTTTCCGGGCAAACTGTGCTTATAGAAAATCAAAAAGTGGAAGAACTCAATGTTTCTTCACTTTCAGCCGGATTGTATTTTATCGAAATCACTTCCGAAGCAGGGAAACAGATGCAGAAATTTGTAAAGCATTAGCCATGAAAAAATTACTACTTCTATTGATTTGTATTTTAATAAGTGTACAAACTTTTGCGCAGAATCCTGAGATATACGAGGATTGGCATCTCCACAATCTAATAATTAATGGAGAAAATCATATTCCCAATCATCTTGCACAAGCTCTTATTTGCACGTTTAGAAATGAAGTTGGAGTCGATTATTTTTATTTTCCAAATGATAATTATATTGAAGCTTTTCTAGTTGACTATGCACCTTCGAACGATACATTTATATTACTATTCTACATTGCTTATCAACTTGGCATTTGTTCCAATCAAGCTTGTTTAGATTTTTTCGTTATTTATAGTCCCTTTTATTATTCATATGCCGAAACAGAAATGAACTACGAAATTATCCACAATTCTAATGACTCCAAAACTTTAATCGTGACGAACATTGATGGGGATCAAGCGATTTATAATACAGAACCTCTCGTTTTATCTATTGATGAAAATTCGCTTGTAACCTTTATTGTTTTTCCAAACCCCGTTTCAGAAACCCTCTTTATAACTTCGGAAAACCTTCCCATTGAAAACCTGACCGTTTATAATCTTTCCGGGCAAACTGTGCTTATAGAAAATCAAAAAGTGGAAGAACTCAATGTTTCTTCACTTTCGGCAGGCTTATACTTTATCGAAATCACTTCCGAAGTAGGGAAACAGATTCAAAAATTTGTAAAGCATTAGCCATGAAAAAAATAGTCCTTGTTTCTATTCTTTTATTGGCCAACTTAGCGTTTGCGCAAGAAATATTGGACGATTGGACAATTAGTAAAGTTGTTATTGATGGAACTGAATATCAAGCGCCAAATAACAATGAAACCTCTAATTTTATACTCCTTATTTATTGGGATTGGGACGTTTATGTATTTTATAATCATCATTGTGGTAATATATCACAGTCGGCACATTGGTTCACTGATGACACGATTTTTTTGTATGGTTTAGAATATTATCCTTCCAATTGCTCTAACAATGAAAACAACATTTTTAGTGATCAACATTTCGGAATTTACCTTGATGATGTAGACAAAGCTTATTCTTATGAAGTTTCAACCACAACCAGTGGTGATCGACAATTAACAATCATAAACGATTTTGGTAGCCAAGCTATTTATTTAGCTCCTGCTTTAGGCTTACAGGAAAATAACAGAGTAAGTTTTACAATCTTTCCTAATCCAGTTGCAGAAACCCTTTTTGTAACTTCGGAAAACCTTCCCATTGAAAACCTGACCGTTTATAATCTGTCGGGACAAGCGGTACTTTCAGAAAATGAAAACGTGAAAGAACTCAATGTTTCTTCACTTCCAGCTGGATTATACTTTATCGAAATCACTTCCGAAGCAAGGAAACAGATTCAGAAGTTTGTAAAGCAATAGTCATCATCAAAAAATGGCTTCTATACTACATTTCCTTTATCGAAAGGTTTAGTTAATAATAATTCAGCCCTATTTCTTTATTCTTTATTCTTTATTCTTTATTCAAAAAATAAATTAAATCATACTTTTTTCCCTCAGCTGCACTAAGAACAAATTCAATTGTTATTTTTGAAGCTATATTCATCCCGCGGTTTAAAGTTGTTTGATTATATCGCACAGCCAATCGCCTAACTGAACTCAATGAAAATACTTGTTACCGGAGGTGCCGGCTTTGTAGGTTCTTCTATTTGTTTACAATTAAAACAGCGATATCCTAGCTTCGAAATCGTCGCTTTCGATAATTTAAAGCGTCGCGGATCTGAAATGAACCTAGCCGATTTCAAAGAAAAAGGAATTGAATTTGTACATGGAGATATCCGAAACAAAGAAGATTTAGATGCCATAAATGGTTACGATCTACTTATTGAAGCATCGGCCGAAGCATCTGTATTGGCCGGTCTTGACTCAGATCCTACCTATATTATCAACAATAATTTTAACGGCTCGATCAATTGTTTTAATAGTTGTTTAAAACACAATGCCAAGCTTATTTTTCTCTCTTCCAGCAGAGTGTATCCAATCGAAACCATAGAATCTGCAAAGTTTACCGAAGATGAAACTCGTTTTTCCTTTTCTGAAAACCAAAACATCCCTGGGATTTCACACCTAGGTATTTCTGAAGCATTAGCTTTAAATGGAGCCCGTTCTTTTTATGGAGCTACCAAATTGGCTTCCGAACTATTTATTGAAGAATATGCTTCTTTTTATGGACTTCAAGCATCAGTAATCCGGTTTGGAGTGATCGCCGGTCCTCGTCAGATGGGGAAAGTTGATCAGGGCGTCGTTACTTTATGGATGGCCAGACATTATTGGAAAAAACCACTTAAATATATCGGTTATGGAGGCAGCGGAAAACAAGTTCGTGATATGCTTCACATAGACGATCTAGTCGATCTAGTCGATCTTCAAATACAAAATATGAACCCATTTCTAGGGAAAGTTTTCAACGCAGGCGGCGGATTAGCAAACAGTGCATCTTTACTTGAAATGTCTCAAATCTGTGAAAAAATCACCGGAAATAAAATTGATATCGCTTCCGAATTAGTAAACAGACCTGCCGATTTGCGGATATTCATTACAGATAATACCAAAATCGAAGCCGCAACATCCTGGAAACCCACAAAGAGTGTTACCAATATTTTTGTGGATATTTATCAATGGATTCAACAAAATGAACAACAATTAAAACCACTTCTGACTTAAATATTTCTATATGGAAGAAGTTTCCAATATTAAAAATCAATTTTCACTTAAGAATAACTGGGCATTTTTGTTAGCGGTGATTGCAGCTTTCTTCGCGGCATATATTAGCTTCGATTATGCTTTGCAACCACTGTTGGAACAGCATTCTTTCAGGCAAACTCAAACGGCTTTGACCTCCTTTTGGATGACTCAGGAAGGTTGGAAGTTTGCCTATGAAACCCCTGTTGGAGGTTATCCGTGGAAATTGCCTTTTGAGTTTCCAATATATCAAGCGATCGTTGCTTCTGTATCATCAATATTCGACCTATCGTTAAGCGCCACGGGACGCGTGATCAGCTTTTTATTTTTGCTACTCTGTGCCTTACCGGCTGTAGCAATTGGACAAAAATTATCCTTGAAAAAACAGGTAGCCTGGGTATTTGCAATATTACTTTGGACAAGTCCGTTGTATCTTTTTTGGGGTAGAACCTTCATGATAGAGACGTCGGTACTTTTCTTTACCTTAATGGCTGTTAATTATTCTCTCGACTTCTTAAAAGCTGAAGTCACTATTAAATCGGTCGTACTGTTCATCGTATTTGCTAGCCTGGCGATGTTACAAAAGGTAACAACCGCAGCACCCGTATTATTAATTATGTCTTTTGTAATACTATTTCAGCATTTAAAAACCGTTGGATTTAAATTTCCATCTACTAAAAAAACGATACTTGTTATTTGTTCGTTTTTAATTCCGTTGGTTCTGGCATTGCTCTGGGTTCGTTTTACCGATGTTATTAAATCTGAAAGTGCCTTTGGAAACAGTTTGACTTCAAAAGCGTTATCGTGGTGGAATTATGGTACGTTAGAACAACGAACAGATGGCGAAACTCTAAAGTTATTATTTTGGGAACGCGTAGTAAAAGATAATCTCGCTGGATTCTTCGGCTTAGCGATTCTTATAATCTCACTAATAGTTGGTGGAAAAAACCGGAAGTTAATTTTAGTATGCCTTTTGTTATTTGTACTACCTATATTAATCTTCACCAACCTTCATGTGGTGCACAATTACTACCAGACGGCCTGCGCTTGTTTTCTATTAGCCGCACTTGCGATTGGAATAGCAGAAATACTTCCGAAGCTAATCAAAAAAATTCCTATTGCCCCTTTCCTAATTTTAGCATTTGCTAGTTATAATCTCTATGCATTTAATAATGGTTATTTCGAACTTACAAAAAAGTCCTTCGACCCGTTAAAAACCAGAGCATTGATCTTAGGTAATGTTATTGATAAATACGCCCCCGAGAATAGTGGTATTGTTGTCTTCGGAAATGATTGGAGTAGCGTAATTGCCTTTTATTCAAAAAGAAAATCCTTCATTGTACCGGATTGGTTCAAAAAATACGATTCCGTTCGGAAGTATCCTTCAAATTTCATGGGTGATCGCTCGCTTGGAGCGGTAGTATTTATTCAGGACACAAAAAAAATGCCTGACTTGCTTGAAAGGGCTGATATTAAAAAAGATAGCAGTCTGTACATTATAGACCCAAATTGTTATGTGTGGTTTCCAGAATTGAAAGCCATACCTTCGCTCCAAAATAGTGAGGGTGTTTCTACCTATATAAATGCATTTCAGAAAAAAGAAAAAGAATGAGTGGTATTTGTGTGATAACAGGCTCTTCCGGGCTTATTGGCAGTGAATCTGTTGAATTCTTCGCCTCTAAATTCGATAAAGTTATTGGTATCGATAATAATATGCGGGCGTATTTTTTTGGCGAAAATGCTTCTACCCAATGGAAAACGGAAAGCCTAATAGATCGTATTCCAAATTTTGAACATCATGCTATCGATATTCGAAATTTAGAAAAACTTGAAGAAGTTTTAGCTCCTTATGGTTCAGATATAAAATTGATTATCCACACTGCGGCTCAACCTAGTCATGATTGGGCGGCAAAAGAACCCATCACAGACTTCACGGTAAATGCCAACGGAACTTTAAATTTGCTCGAAATTCTTAGAAAGCACGCTCCTAAAGCCACTTTTATATTTACATCTACCAATAAAGTGTACGGCGATACGCCCAACTATTTGCCGCTTGTAGAAACAGATACTCGTTGGGAAATTGATGAAACTCATGCGTATTATAAAGAAGGAATTGACGAGTCTATGAGCATCGATCGTACAAAACATTCCTTGTTTGGAGCGTCGAAAGTTGCCGCAGATGTAATGGTACAGGAATACGGACAGTATTTTGGACTCAACACTGGAGTTTTTCGGGGAGGTTGTTTGACCGGTCCTAATCATTCCGGAACTCAATTGCACGGATTTTTATCGTACCTAATGAAATGTGCCATTACAGGCGATAAGTACACTGTTTTTGGATATAAAGGGAAGCAAGTTCGTGACAATATTCACAGTTGGGATTTGGTAAATATGTTTTGGCATTTTCATCAGAATCCAAGGCAGGGCGAGGTATACAATGCCGG
The DNA here is from genome assembly GCF_003688405.1 of Ulvibacter antarcticus. Taxonomy (GTDB): domain Bacteria; phylum Bacteroidota; class Bacteroidia; order Flavobacteriales; family Flavobacteriaceae; genus Ulvibacter; species Ulvibacter antarcticus. The sequence goes on along the minus strand of NZ_REFC01000011.1, from coordinate 638,603 downwards.
TGGAGGTCGTTTTTCGAACTGTTCAATGGCCGAAGCTATTGAGATGTGTGAGAAAATTACCAACAAGAAAATGAATTATGAATATTCGGAAGACAACCGTATTGGTGATCATATTTGGTGGATTAGTGACGTAAGCAAGTTCAAAAAACACTACCCGGACTGGAAGCATACTTATAATGTAAATGATATCCTTTCTCAGATTTTCGAACAATTCACAAATCGGATTCAGTAATGAAGCTAAGTGTTGTCATCCCATCATATAATGAAGCAGAATCTATTTCAGAAACGATAAAGGGAATTGACGATGCATTTTCCAGCCTTCCAATTGATCTGGAAATTTTTGTGGTGGATGATAATTCGAAAGATAATACTGTGGAAGTATTAACCGAATTGCAAAAAAAATATACCTCCTTAAAATTTGAAACCAATAAAGGTCCCAATGGGTTTGGGTATGCGATTACCTATGGCTTGGAGCGTTATAGTGGCGATTGTGTTGCTGTAATGATGGCAGATTTGTCCGATTCACCTCAAGATCTTATTCGATTTTACAACACTATGGTGGAAGGTAATTACGACTGTGTTTTTGGAAGCCGATTTATAAAAGGTGGTAAATTAATCGATTATCCATGGCTTAAAAAAATTGTGAATCGTATTGCAAATATGATCATCCGCTTCGTAATGCAAATCGAATATAATGACACGACCAATGCTTTCAAATTATATAAACGGGAAACCATTGACGGAATCAAACCGTTTTTATCTCCTCACTTTAATCTTACCATAGAACTGCCACTCAAGGCTATAATTCGCGGATACTCGTACACCGTAGTGCCCAATTCTTGGACGAACCGAAAATTTGGCGAATCTAAACTAAAAATGAGGGAAATGGGAAGTCGCTATTTCTTTATTCTGATGTACTGCTTTATTGAAAAATACTTTTCGAGAGGTGATTTTAAGAAGAAGTGGTAGACTTTGTTTTTCTTCGGAAACATACGAGTACCATGGAAAATTTATTTTTCAGAAATAAGTCAAATAACTTTATTTCATTATTTTAGATAGAAAAATTCGTAAATTATTATAAAAAGCCGCTTTTAAAAAACAAAATAATATGAAAAATGTTTCCAAAATTTTAATCGTTTTCGCACTAATTGTAAACTATAGTTGCAAGAAAAATGATGATACAGAGGTTGAAGTTGGAACAACAACCCTACAAATTGGCAGTTACGAATTCACAGCTCCCGGAGATTTTTATGTTGTTGAAGGTACCGGTATCGATTCTCTTGTTGGAGATATAACAAACGGTATTGTTTCTATGTCATTCGACTATGGTTGGTATACTGGCCCCGCCACTAATTTACCATCAGATGAATACGAAGTCTTAGAAGATGAAGTTGAAGGACAATATCGGCAAATTGTAAGGCCAATCGACCCGGCTCAGTCCCATACTCGGATTCATCTTTACGATATCGAGGAGGCAGCTCAATTTCCTTTTAGTTATAATTCATTAACTATTTCTACTTCAGGATTGTCGGCAGCAGAGCAAGCAACAGTAATTACAATGTTTTATTCAGGTGTGCCGATTGATTAAGCTTTTAAAATTAAATTTTATTTAAAAGCAAATACAAGACTCAATAGTTAATCAAAAAAAGCCGAGATTTTCATCTCAGCTTCCATGCAGTACTCGAGGCGGCCCCGATGCTTCGGGGGAACCCGCAATACTCCAAAACAAAAAAAAGCCGAGATTTTCATCTCAGCTTCCATGCAGTACTCGAGGCGGGAATCGAACCCGCACGACCGAAGTCACTGGATTTTGAATCCAGCGCGTCTACCAATTCCGCCACTCGAGCAATTAATTAAACATTGAAAAAAATCCAGCGTTTCTAGCTCCCTATACTTCGGGACCACCATTGGTGTAATTGGACCGCAAAAATAGACAATTTTATAAATAAAAATACCTTTTTATAATGAAAGTCGCCACTCTCACAAATTGCTTTACAAATTGTTAGTAATTCCTGATAGCATTTTTTTTGATACGTTACCGATTCAATTACTTTTGTAGCAAGCCAACTCAATTTAAAACATGTCTGAATCACAAAATCCCGCTCCTAAAATTTTTGCCTGTAAGCAAAGTCAGGACCTAGCTCAAAATATTGCGAATGCTTTTGGTATACCTTTAGGAAATGTAATAACCTCCCATTACAGTGATGGAGAATTTCAGCCTTCATTTGAAGAATCGGTGCGCGGAAGTCGCGTATTTATTATCGGATCTACTTTTCCAAACAGTGACCACCTTATGGAAATGCTACTTATGCTGGATGCTGCTAAGCGTTCTTCAGCACGTCATATTACGGCAGTATTGCCCTATTTTGGATGGGCGCGTCAGGACCGTAAAGACAAACCTCGAGTTCCAATTGCGGCAAAACTAGTCGCAAAAATGCTGGAAACAGCAGGTGCTACTCGAATTATCACTATGGATTTACATGCCGATCAAATTCAAGGATTCTTTGAAAAACCGGTAGACCACCTTTTCGCATCAACCATCTTTTTGCCTTATTTGAAAAACCTGAATCTCGACAATCTAACCATCGCATCACCAGATATGGGTGGTTCAAAAAGAGCATATGCTTATTCAAAAGCAATGGAAAGTGATGTGGTAATCTGTTACAAACAGCGAGAAAAAGCCAATATTATCTCACATATGGAACTTATTGGTGATGTGCAGGGTAAGAATGTAGTTCTAGTAGATGATATGGTAGATACGGCAGGCACACTTACAAAAGCAGCCGACTTAATGATAGAAAGAGGTGCTTTAAGCGTTCGCGCTATTTGTACGCACCCTATCCTATCTGGTGGGGCTTACGAAAAACTTAAAAACTCCAAACTGGAAGAACTAATTGTAACCGATTCTATTCCTTTACGTCAGGAAAGTGAGAAGATTCGTGTACTTACCTGTGCGAACTTGTTTGCAGACGTAATGCTAAGCGTACACGGAAACAAGTCCATTAGCTCCAAGTTTTTAATGTAGTACATGAGCTCACTACTTAAAGGAAGTAGTTTGGCAAATAAATAACCAATGAAATTTTAATTTCAAAAAAGCTCCCTTCTCAGCGGGAGAAGGGCCGGGGATGAGGGACCTCATGAATATTAACCACTCCCTACCTACAATTATTTTCTTATTATTATTTCTCCTTTTCTCATAAAAAACAGTACATTTGCACCCGCTTTGCAAGAAAGTAAAGTGTTTAATAATAACAATTTTAAGTAATGAAATCAATTACAATCAACGGATCTCAAAGAGAAAGCGTGGGCAAGGTAGCTACCAAAGCCATACGTAATGCTGGAATGGTTCCTTGCGTAGTATACGGAGGAGATAAGCCTGTTCACTTTTCAGCACCAGAATTGGCGTTTAAAGACTTGATATACACTCCAGACGTGCATACAGTTGTAATCGCTTTAGAAGATGGTACGGAAGTTAATGCCATCTTACAAGACATTCAATTTCACCCGGTAACCGACCGTATCCTACACATGGATTTCTACCAAATCTTCGACGATAAAGAAGTAATGATGGAAATTCCTGTACGTGTAATAGGAAACTCACGTGGGGTTAAAAATGGGGGTACATTACGTATAGTAAGTCGTAAACTTCGTGTGAAAGCAGTACCAAAAGATCTTCCGGATTTTATCGAAGCCGATATCACCGAAATGAAGATTGGTGCAAAAATGTACGTTACCGCTGTAAAATCTGATAAATTTTCAATCTTACACGCAGATAACACTGTAATTTGCCAGGTTAGAACTTCACGTACTGCCGTTGAAGATGAAGAAACTGATGAAGAAGCTGTTGAAGGTGAAGAAGGAGAAGAAGGAGAAACTGCCGATGCTGCTACTGATGCTGCTGAAGCTCCTGCTGGAGAATAATTCACTTCTAGATATTATAATACAAAAGCATTCCGATAATTCGGGATGCTTTTTTTATTTTTACCGAAGTTAACACAAAACTATGTTTGCATTTCTTCGGAAACTATTTGGTCATAAGAATAATAAAAATTCTACGAGTGTAAGCTCATCTCAGAATGACACTTTTGAATTAAAAAACCCTTCAGAAGAAATATCTATGAAAAAATTTCTAATAGCCGGATTGGGAAATATTGGCCCTAAATATCACAACACCCGACATAACATCGGATTTAAAATGTTAGATTTTTTAGCCGAAAAAGAAGAACTGACTTGGGAAACTGCCAAATTGGGTGATATTACGACCTACAAATTTAAAGGGAGAACCTTTATTCTTCTAAAGCCAAGTACCTATATGAACTTAAGTGGCAAAGCCGTGAAATACTGGCTGGATAAAGAGATAATTCCTTTAGAAAACTTATTGGTCGTTACAGATGATCTAAATTTACCCTTCGGAAGCTTCCGTGTGAAAACCAAAGGTAGCGATGGCGGCCATAATGGTTTAAAGGATCTTCAAAATGTCTTGCAAACAACCAATTACAATAGATTCCGCTTCGGAATAAGTGATGAATTTTCTCAAGGTCGACAAGTCGATTATGTACTCGGTGACTGGTCTGAAGCAGAAGAAAAAGCCTTACCAGAACGTCTTGAAAAAGGGTCGAAAATTATCGTATCTTTTGGTCTTGCTGGAATTACAAATACCATGAACTTATACAACGGAAAATAAGGTGAAAGAATATCAATCGGCTGCTACTTATAAAAATGATCGTCCAAGTGTTGTGACGATCGGCACTTTCGATGGGGTGCACATTGGGCATACTGCCATCTTAAAACGCTTAGTTGCAACGGCTAAAAAGGAGGATTTAGATTCGGTACTACTCACGTTTTTCCCGCATCCACGCATGGTGATCCAAAAGGAAAACAATATTAAACTCATCAATACGCTTTCAGAAAAAAAAGAACTGCTGGAACAATTAGGAGTGGATCATCTTATTGTACACCCCTTTACTCATGCCTTTTCCCGACTTACCGCTGTAGAATATGTACGCGATATTTTAGTACACAGCCTACACGCTAAAAAAATTATTATCGGCTACGATCACCGCTTCGGAAGAAATCGGAATGCCAATATAGAGGACCTTAGAGAGTTTGGAAAAACCTATGGCTTCACTGTCGATGAAATAAATGCTCAGGAATTAGACGATGTTGCAGTAAGTTCCACCAAGATTCGGAATGCGCTAAAATTAGGTGCCATTGAAGCTGCCAACGATTTTCTCGGTTACCCTTTTATGCTATCTGGGAAAGTAGTGAAGGGTAAAGAACTGGGACGCACTATGGATTTTCCAACGGCAAATATCGAAATTAAAGAATCCTATAAATTGATTCCGAAGAAAGGAGTCTATGTTGTAAAGGCAAAAATTGACGGCACTTATCACTTCGGAATTACTAGTATAGGTACCAATCCAACCTTAGGTGATAATCAGAAAACGATCGAAACTTTCTTTCTGGATTTTTCTAAAGATTTGTACGATGCTACCCTGAAAATTGAATTCCTCACCCATATCCGTGATGAAGAAACCTTCGAAAACATCGAAGATTTGAAACTGGCGATTCAAAAAGATGAGAAGTTCGCCAGAGATTTTATTGCAAGTCGTGAATAAGTTTCTTTTTAAACATATTGACAACACAGGGCTCGTTCTATTTAGAGTTTTTTTTGGCTTACTTATAGCCATCGAAGCTTTTGGTGCCATCATCACCGGCTGGGTACGATTAAACGTTGTAGAACCTGAATTCACCTTTAATTTTATAGGATTCGATTTCCTGCAATACCTTATTGGACCTGGAATGTATGCATACTTTGCAGTGATGGGCATTTTCGGGATTATGGTGATGCTTGGCTATAAATACCGAATTAGTATGGTGGCCTATGCGATTATGTGGACCGCAGTGTATTTAATTCAGAAAACTTCTTATAACAACCATTATTACCTCATGATGCTGCTCTGCTGGATCATGGCATTTCTTCCTGCACATCGTTGGTTTTCAATAGACGCGAAACTCAATCCCGAACTAAAATCCCCCTCGATGCCGCGTTGGGTATTGCTCATCCTTATTCTCCAGGTTTGGCTCGTTTACACCTTTGCATCGGTTGCGAAATTCTATCCAGATTGGCTTGATGGCACCACCACTGCACTATTTATGAAAGGGAAATCGGATTACTCACTCATTGGTGGATTCCTTCAATTGGAATGGGTACATTATTCGATCGCCTATGTAGGAATTCTGTTCGATCTGCTTATTGTTCCTTTGCTACTTTGGAAGCGGACACGTTTGCTTGGCTTCGGAATATCGGTCTTTTTCCACCTCTTCAATTCTATTGTATTTCAGATTGGGATTTTTCCTTATATGTCGATAGCTTTCGCCTTATTTTTCTTTTCTTCGGAAACTCTTCAGAAGCGATTTCTTCCGAAGAAAAAATTATATACAGGAAATGAGATAATCCTTCCGAAGCATAAAAACTTACTAATAACAGTCTTTTCCATTTACTTTTTATTCCAAATCGGACTACCATTGCGGCATTGGACATTCAAAGATGACGTGCTTTGGACCGAAGAAGGCCACCGACTTAGCTGGCGAATGATGTTGCGATCCAAAGGCGGAATGCTAACTATTTACACTGAAGATAAGGCGACCCAAAAACGCATACGGTACGATCACAGCAAGCTTCTAACTAAAAAACAACGTAGGTCGGTGAAGACAAAACCCGATATTCTATGGCAACTCGCACAACGTATTAAAAATTTAGAAGCCGAAGAAGGTCGCGATGTTTCTGTTTATATGGATGTAAGAATAAAAATAAACGGCGGGAAATATTTTCAACTTATAGACCCTGAAACCGATCTGGCCGCTCAAAAATGGCATCCATTTAAACATAGTGAATGGATTCTACCTTCGCCTGAAGATTATCATAAAAAACCGCAACCTCCACCACGACCTAAGTCCGATCAATAATTTCCTTCAAAAGAGTCCAATTTTGAGTGGCTTACATCAACGATTTATGTAAATTTACGCCTTTAAAAGCTCAATATAATGTTACAAGTAAACGATATACGCGACCACAAAGATAAAATGATCACAGCTCTTGCTAAAAGAGGTATAGATACCAAACAAGTGATCGAGGAAGTACTTCAGGCGGACGAAGACAGACGAGGTACACAGGCAAAACTTGATGAAACATTAGCGCAGTCCAATAACTTTTCTAAAGAAATTGGGATGCTTTTTCAAAAAGGAGAAACGCAAAAAGCAAATCTGCTAAAAGAAAAGACCGGACAATTAAAAGAAAAATCCAAAGTGCTTACGGAGCAATTAAATGAAGCCGCAGACCGTCTGGAACAATTGCTTTATACGCTTCCTAATATTCCAAATGAGTTGGTTCCTGCCGGAACCGACGAGAACGATAACGAAGAAGTATTTAAGGAAGGTGAAATTCCAGTATTAAAAGAAGGATCATTACCACATTGGGAGCTTGCCAAAAAATACGATATCATCGATTTCGAATTAGGTGTAAAAATTACCGGAGCCGGGTTCCCTGTTTACAAAGGCAAAGGAGCTCGATTACAACGTGCTTTAATCTCTTATTTTTTAGATAAAAACACTGAAGCGGGTTATACCGAATTTCAAGTTCCTCATTTGGTGAATGAGGCTTCAGGATATGGTACGGGTCAGTTGCCTGATAAGGAAGGGCAAATGTATCATAGTACAGTGGATGATTTGTATTTAATTCCGACAGCTGAGGTGCCGGTAACCAATATGTTCCGTGGGGATTTATTAAATCTTACAGATCTACCTATCACTTGTACTGCATATACGCCTTGTTTCCGAAGAGAAGCCGGAAGTTATGGAGCACATGTTCGCGGACTAAATAGATTGCATCAATTCGATAAGGTAGAAATAGTTAGAATCGAGCATCCCGATAACAGTTATGCGGCCTTAGATGGCATGGTTGATCATGTAAAAGACATACTTAGAGAGCTTAAATTGCCTTACAGAATCCTTCGATTATGTGGAGGAGATTTAGGGTTTACATCGGCCCTTACCTATGATTTCGAAGTGTTTTCTACTGCACAAGATCGTTGGTTGGAAATTTCTTCTGTTTCTAATTTTGAGACATTTCAAGCAAATCGTTTAAAACTACGATTTAAAGACAGCGATGGAAAAAACAAACTAGCTCATTCATTAAATGGAAGTGCGTTGGCTTTACCTAGAGTTTTAGCAGGAATTCTAGAAAATTATCAAACCCCTGAAGGAATTAAAATTCCGGAAGTTCTAGTGCCGTATTGTGGTTTTAATATGATTGACTAATAATATTTTATGAAAAACAATATTCTGTTCTTCTGCTTCCTTACTTGCTTAATTATCCTAGGGTGCGGTAAATCCGATAATGATGTGGTGGTGGTTGTCGATGATGAGATTGAAGTGTTTGATTTCACAATTTCTTCCATGAGCCCAGAGCAAGGGAAAGTGGGAGATACCATTACTATTAGTGGAACAAACTTTAGCAGCATCTCTTCGGAAAATACAGTTACTTTCGATGGTGTTTCTGCTAGTGTCATAAGCGCAACTCCATCGACCCTTGAGGTTGCAGTTCCACAACTTCCAAATGGAAATTCAACCGTATCACTTAATATCCAGGACATAAGTAAAACGGTGGGTGCATTCTCTGTAAGCCTCGATGATTATAAATACATTGCTGTTGCCAATAACAGAACCGTTTATACTATTGGCAATATTTCTGGAGAAACTTTAGAAATTGGAAGCATTTCACATAGTGGGTCAATGGCTATTACTCCACATACCTTGTGCAATACTGCAACCAAAATTTATGGAATAACAACCTATTATTTAGCTGATAACCTTCAGCTATTAGTTTACGATAAAGTCACTGGGCAGACCAGCGAAATTGCTTTAGAGTTACCGAACTCGATTGTTGGACCGAATAAAGCAATTTCTGCTTTAGTGTGGAATGAACAGAGTTCAGTTTTAACAGGTTTGTTGAATCCTAATGAGTATGCTTCTGAACCCGAATATCATGTAATCAACATTGATCCCAATACCTTTGAAGTCATAGACACGGGAATAGTAACTCCAGCTTCTGGACAGTATATACTTTCTGTTACCATGTCTAATAATAAACTTTATTATGGATCTACTTTTATAGATTCGGATTATGAGCGCGATATGGTTGAAATTGACTTAAACGCAAATACCGCATCTCTTTATTATTTCAATAATTTTGAAGAAGGTACTTATCGATTGTCTAAATCGACTGAACCAAATAAATTATTAGCCGTTAGATTAGTTAATTCAACCACAAATATTATTCCGGTAGAAATAGATCTTATACAAAATACAATCGTTGATCTAACACCTGATAATGATTATGTTTTTGTTCATGTAACGGGTAAATCATTCCATGACCCAAATATAAATCAAAGCGTGAACGTTATTGGAAATCATACAATTGGGTATTCCCTTTACAAATTTAATGATAGCTCGCACGATGTAGTTGATTTGAATCTTATCACAGGCAATTATTTTAGTTTGTATATTGTGGGCATCATGGAATAAATAATATTGTCCATTTTTCTAAAAGACTACGGCTCAATTTTTGCTTTTCACTCCATCTCTAAAACCTTATATTTACCAAATGCGCTTTTTAGTACTTTTTATTTTTCTTCTAATAGGCTCCATTTCTATGGCGCAGAGCGATCTATTGGCTAAGAATTATTTTGAGCAGGGGGAGTTTGAGAAAGCGCTCACTTTGTATGAAAAATTATACGAAAAAAATCCGGTACGCCTTGATTACTTTATGGCTTTGGTAGAAACAAATCAACAGCTTGAAGATTTTGTGACTGCCGAAAAGCTTTTGAGAGATCAGATTAATGGGAGACGTATCATGCCGCAACTATACGTGGATCTTGGCTATAACTTTTCGCTTCAAAATAAAGATATTGAGGCGATCGAAAACTACAAGAAGGCGATCGATATGATTAACGAATACCCTAATTATGTGTATAATGTGGGTAAAGCATTTGAGAGTTACAGCTTGTTGGAATATGCCGCAACTGTCTATGAAAATGCTATGGTGATTAATCCAGCACTGGATTACAATATTCAACTCGCCAGGATCTATGGAGAGCAGGGTAAAGTTGAAGAGATGTTTGTAAAGTACATCGACCTCATTGAGAAAAACCCTTCAGGAAAAAATATAGCGCAGCATAATTTTAGTATGTATGTGACGAACGACCCTTCAAACGAAGCCAATATTATTCTTAGAAAGACCCTGCTTCAGAAGCTACAAAAAAACCCTAGCATTTTATATAACGAATTGTTGAGTTGGTTGTTTATTCAGCAAAAAGAATACAAAAAAGCCTTTGTACAGGAAAAGGCCATATACAAAAGAACCGGAGATAATTTAAGAGGTCTTGGTGACCTGGCATTAATTGCAATTGCCGACGATGATTACGAAAATGCTGTTCCTGTTGTTGAGTTTATTATTGATAATTCTGCTACTCCTGAAGCCAAATTACAAGGCTATCAATATCTGCTGCAAATTGCATTAAAAACAACTCCTGAAAAGGAATATGCTTCTGTAAAAAAGCAATTCGAAGATCTTTTTGAAACCTATGGTGACGGAGCGGAAACCTATTTGCTTCAGATCGATTACAATCATTTTCTGGCCTTTAAAATGGGGGAAAAAGAAATTGCAATTTCAAATCTAAAGAAATTATCAAAATCAAGACTTACTTCCTATCAGGAGGCCCGGATCAAGATGGAATTGGGCGATATTCTGGTGTTCGACGAAAAATTTAATGAGGCGCTTATTTACTATTCACAAATTCAGAGAAAAGTACAAAGTGATGTTCTGGCACAGGAAGCGAGATTTAAGGTTGCTCAAACCAGTTACTTTAAAGGCGATTTTGAATGGGCTCAAGTGCAGTTGGATGTACTTCGGAAGTCTGCTTCACAATTAATTGCAAACGACGCCATGGAGCTTAGTTTAATGATCCGCGATAATTCGTTGGAAGATTCAACTCAAACAGCACTTAAAAAATACGCAAGAGCTGATCTTCTATCTTTTCAGAATAAAAACATAGAAGCCATTGCTGTTCTCGATGAAATTATCATAAATCATAAAGGAGAAAGCATTGAAGATGAAGCCTTATTAAAACAGGGTGAACTCTATGAAAAGACAGAGCAATATGAAAAAGCCGAGGCAGATTATTTAAAACTAATCGAATTCTACAATGACGATATCTTATCAGATGATGCGCATTTTCGACTGGCAGAGTTATACGAAAACCATTTAAATGAGCCAGACAAAGCAAAGGATCTTTACGAAAAGCTCATATATAATTTTGCCGACAGCATCTACTTTGTCGAGGCTCGAAAAAGGTATCGTATGCTTCGGGGAGATGCAATTAATTAAAGTAATACAGAATTCCACTTTCTAAACTCCATAATATGTACATCTATAATGTCACTATCAACATAGAAGAAAGCATTCATCATGAATGGCTTGAATGGATGAAGTCTGAACATATCCCAGATATGCTTGCGACTAAAAAATTTAGTAAAGCCTTGATGACAAGAGTTCAAATAAATGAAGAAATGGGCGGAATTACGTACTCCATTCAATATCGTACCGACAGTAAATCGACCTTAGACAAATACTATTCAGAAGACGCACCAAGATTACGCACTCAAAGCAAACGGTTCGAAGGAAAATTTGTAGCCTTCAGAACCGAGCTTGAAGTAATAAGTGAACAATAAATAACCTTAATGGTCTATTGATAGAGTAACATGGTATAATAGTAAATACCTTCTTCATCTTGTAAAATACCGAAGCCGACATGCGTGTAATTTCCTTCGAGTATAGCTTTGTGGTCTGGACTTCCAAGCCATCCCAACAATACCGCGTCACCTGAGGTAAATCCTTTGGCAACATTTTCTCCAACGAATGTAGCTCCTTTGCTTATTAACGCCGCAGTTCGTGTGTTTAGACCATTGTGGCTAATAGTATTCTGGCTAATCATATACTTGGTATGCTCAACAGCCAAAGCAGAAGCATAGGTTTGATCCATGATTAGGGTGGGTAAATTAATAGAATCACGATGTGTGTTCAATCCATCCAGAATCTCGTAAGCCAACGGCCAATTTGTTTCTAGGGAAAGACTTAAATCGATTGCATATTCTTGTACACGTGGAGTTTCAATTAAATCTTCGGTACACGAAGAAAATAGAAACATGAGCACCAAATAAATTGGGCTACTTTTGAGGATTATTTTCATTAGGGGGATAAAAATTTAAAATTAGGTTTGTTTGTTGAGGCAAACTAATTAAAATTAAATCGGACTCACAACCCGATTGAGCTTTAACAATCTGCCACAGAGTACATACGAAACTATTTGGCTATTATTGTTTAGGAGTTTATCTGCTTAAGTACTTAAATATGGTAGCTAGGTCCGTTTTCATTAGAACTCATGTGTTTTGGAAGGATCGCTGATTTAACGTTTTTTTAACATTAATATATTGAAAATTGTCTTTATATTTTGTAGGTTATTTCTTCAAATGGCGATTTATTCATCTTTAAACTCGAAAAATATTCGATAATATGCTTAAAAATGATCAACTTTTTAAGATTCGACTAAATACCTAATAATTAGAATATTACAAAAAAACCGGCCACTTTATGTAACCGGCTACTTTAAACTGATCATTATGGAAATTGGTTGTTAATTGCTTTCGATTATTAGAAATTCGATTCGTCTATTTGTTTCGTGTTGTGATTCGGTACAAAGCTCACAATCGATTAATGGTTCAGATTCTCCTTTTCCAAAAGCATTTAATCTGGATTGATCAATTCCCTTAGCTAAGAGATATAACATGGCCGAATTTGCTCTTCGCTGCGATAATTTCAGGTTATAATCGAAATCTCCCTGACTGTCGGTATGCGCGTTTAACTCCAGTCGAATTTCGGGCTGTTCTATTAAAGTTTGATATATGGTATTTAAGATACTTTGTGCTTCGGAAGTGATCTCTGCACTATTATAATCGAATTGAATATTATCTGCCTTTAGATATTTTTTATCGGTTTTTACAATCATCTCTACAGTTTCAACCTCAATGATTTCCTTCTCGAGTTTCATTTGAAGTTGAAGCACACTTTTCTTATTGTTCGTTTCTAAACGAATAGTTTCAGAATTAAAACAACTCTTCTCGCATGTAATTGTATACACATCAAATGCTTTTATAGGCATATTAAACTTCCCATCATTGTCAGTTTTAAGTTGTTTTATTTCAACCCCATCAGCGTCGATAATATGTAGGTAGGCTTCGGAAAGTGGCTCGTTTGTTTTGGCATCTATCACTTGTCCGTTTAATTTCTGAAGCAACTCAGGATGGAATTCTCTCACCTTGTAAATATCATATCCTCCTAAACCACCTTCACGATTGGAAGTGATGAAACCTATATTTTCTTCCGCAGGAAAGAATGCAATCTCATCTTTTTCCGTATTAACTGTATTCCCTAAATTAACAACTGAGCTATAGCCTTGGGTAGTTCGTCTTGTCATAAAAAGGTCGAATCCACCATTATTTTCATGTCCTTTAGACGAGAAGTACAAATACTTGCCATCTGCAGACGTCCGTGGGAATTTTTCATCTTCTATTGTATTAATATTTCCTCTCACCGATTTCACTTCACCAAGTGACCCATCTTTACCAACACTCGCTTGGTAAATATCATATCCTCCAATAGAACCTGGCATATTGGAAGCAAAGAATAACATGGTGCCATCAGGTGAAAGAAAAGGGTCTTCTATAGAATATTGTCTGTTATTAAAATGAACTCCGTTTATATCCTTCCATTTTCCCGGTCTTTTTTCGTCGGCAGTTGCCTTAAATAACTGAAACTTACGTGTATCTTCTTTAATGCTTTTAGTAAAATAAAGAGTCTTCTCATCTTCGGAAAATGCCACCCCACCCAAATTTTCATTCTTATTTAGGAGATATGAGAATAATAATGGTCTTTCAATGTTCCAATTTTCAGTTACATCAGAACAGAATAATTTCGTAAAAGGTTCATTAGTATGTCTGTCTTTTCTGTCTAGCGCGCCTATTTTTCGAGCGGAATAAGAAATGAACTTCCCTCTAAACAAGCCACAACTAAAATCTGAATATTTTGTGTTGATACTTACATTTTCAAGTACAAAACTAAAACCATTGCTCCCCGGAGAATCTTCATTCAGGGCAACATCATAGACTAAATTATCATACTCTGAAAGATTACTTTCATAGTTGAAAACTGAAGGTTGGGCAAAAAGAAATGTAAATGGGGCAATTGCTAAGAGTACACTGTAATATTTTTTCATCATCTGGAAATTTAACCAGGTAGATTTGGGGCAATTACAACCATATCGTCTTGACGAATATATTTTGTATTTTTCAATTAAAAGAATTTTCTTACATATAATTGTTAAAAAGGTAGGTTTTATCGCTCAATGGTTGTTGTTTTCTGAATAAACCATTTTCTACATTTTTAATAAAATTATCATCCAAAAAAGCTACTTTAAACTAATAGTTTTGGGCTAGTTTGGGATAAAGACTGTATATTTAAACCCAAGCGTATTATATTGAAAACCGTATAAAATTCAATCCATGAGTAAGGAAGTCCGTGCAAAAAAACATCTGGGACAGCATTTTTTAAAAGACGAGCATATTGCCGAAAAAATAAGCGATTCGCTTACTTTAGAAGGATACAATCATGTACTGGAAATTGGTCCGGGAATGGGCGTTCTTACCAAATATCTAATTGAAAAAGACGTTGAAGTTATCGCAATGGATCTGGATGGTGAATCCATCTCTTATTTGAGCAAGACTTATCACAATAAAAACTTACAGCTTCTAGAAGCCGATTTTCTTCGTACCGACTTAAAGGATGTTTTTGGAGAAACATCATTTGCGATTATTGGCAACTTTCCTTACAACATTTCAACTCAAATCGTTTTTAAAACTTTAGAGAACAAAGAACAGATTCCAGAATTTTCGGGAATGTTTCAAAAAGAAGTTGCTAAGCGAATCTGTGCTAGTGAAGGCAGTAAAACCTATGGTATCCTTTCGGTACTTACTCAGGCTTTTTACGATGCTGAATACCTTTTTACGGTGCCGCCTACAGTTTTTAGCCCTCCACCAAAAGTGGAAAGCGGAGTGCTTCGGTTGCGCAGGAAAGAAGATTTTTCGCTCCCATGTAGTGAGAAGATGCTTTACAAAGTAGTAAAAACCGCATTTCAGCAAAGACGTAAAACTTTACGAAATAGTTTAAAATCCTTCAATCTTTCAGAAAAAATAAAAGAAGATACTATCTTTGGCCAACGTCCGGAACAACTTTCTGTTCCGCAATTTATCGCACTTACACTAAAACTAGAGGAAGATGCAATTTCAACTCACGAATGATTTTATTGAGAAAATAGAAGGACTCATCTCACAAAAGGATGGCAACGCCCTTCGTGAGTTACTGCATGAATACCACTTCGCCGATATAGCCGAATTACTGGAAGAGCTCAATAGCGACGAGGCTACTTATCTAGTTAAACTTCTTGAAACCGATATCACTTCCGAAGCCTTAATGGAGCTTGACGATGATGTTAGGGAAAAAATTCTAGACCGATTATCACCTAAAGAGATTGCGAATGAGTTGGAAGAAATGGACACCGATGATGCTGCCGATATTATCGCAGAACTCGATGATCATATCCAAAAAGAGGTAATACAAAAAATAAAAGATCAGGAGCATGCTGCCGACATTGTTGAGCTGCTAACCTATGATGAAGACACCGCGGGGGCGCTAATGGCAAAGGAATTAGTGCAGGTAAAAGAAACCTGGACCGTTGCAGGCTGTGTTCGAGAAATGAGACGTCAAGCTGAAAATGTGACCCGTGTTCATTCCATTTACGTCACTGACAAAGAAGGCAAACTTAAAGGGCGACTTTCACTTAAAGATCTTTTAACAGCTTCAGAAAAAACCAAGATTAGTGAGATTTACATTCCAAAAGTAGATTATGTTACCGTTCATACCGAAAACGAAGACGTTGCCCGTATCATGCAAAAATACGATCTGGAAGCAATTCCTGTGGTCGATGAAAATGGCATACTAGTAGGGCGAATCACCATCGATGATATCTTAGATTTTATAAAAGATGAGGCCGAGAAAGATTACCAGATGGCCGCAGGTATTTCACAAGATGTTGAAGCCGATGATAGTTTATGGAAACTTACCAAAGCAAGACTTCCTTGGTTAATGATTGGGATGTTAGGTGGTTTGGGAGCTGCAAGTATTATCTCGGGGTTTGATTCTATTTTTCTCTCCCACCCAAATTTACTACTCTTCGTTCCTCTTATTCAGGCGACAGCGGGAAATGTAGGCGTACAATCAAGTGCCATTGTAGTTCAGGGACTTGCAAACGACACCATAAAAGGGCATATTATTAGACGCTTATTGAAAGAATCTGTGCTCGCTTTAATCAACGGTATTTGTATCGCAATCGTCGTACTTGTCATAAGTCATTTTATTTTCGGAACTACCTATAGCGAATCTATTAGCATTTGTATCGCTCTAATTTCTGTGATAATTATGGCAGCATTAATTGGAACCTTTGTCCCTATTCTCCTGGACAGAAACGGGATTGACCCCGCAGTTGCTACCGGTCCTTTTATTACAACTAGTAACGATGTCTTCGGAATTCTAACTTATTTTTTAATTGCAAAACTCATTTTAGGGTTTTGACTTCGGAAAAATTTACACAGCAGTTTCAGGTCCCTGCCTCCGCCATTGATGAAAGAGGTCATGTAAATAATTTGGTGTATTTACAATGGTGTCTAGACATTGCTGAAGCACACTGGAAATCGAAAACATCTGAAGCCCTTAGAGAAAAATATGTGTGGTATGTACTAAGTCACAACATTCAGTATAGAGCTTCAGCCTTTGAAAAAGAGGAACTGCGCATCGAAACCTGGGTTACTGAAACTGAAGGTGTAAAAAGCAAACGCCATTACAGAATAACGAGGACAACCGATAACAAGACTCTTGTTGAAGCCGAAACACTTTGGTGTTTTTTGGATGCAAAATCACTTCGTCCCACAAAAATTCCCGAAGAAATTCTTACCTTGTTTGTTTAAGCGATCTTAAAATTAAAGATTCGTATCTATGATGTCTTTAATTGAGATTCACTTTTTAAAATAAGCAACAATGGAAACCATTAATATTCATCAAAAACTTCAAAGTTTCAAAAAACATTGGCATCCTCATCAAATCGCTGTTGTAGACGATATGCAGGTGCTATTGGCAAAACTTCAGGGAGATTTTATATGGCATAAACATGATGATGAAGACGAATTGTTCTTTGTACAAAAAGGCACACTCGAAATGCACTTCAGAAATAAAACCGAAATAATTAAAGAAGGTGAAATAATTGTAGTGCCTAAAGGCGTAGAACACTGTCCGAAGACCAAAAACGGAGAGGAAGTACATGTGTTGCTATTTGAAAAACTAACAACGGCACATACCGGTGCTGTAATTGACGAAAAGACTCAGACTCACTACCCAAAAATTTAATTGTGAAAATACTTCATCTGGATAACAACCACCCAATACTCTTAGAAGAGTTACAAAAAGCAGGATTCACCAATCATGAAGAGTATACTGCGTCTAAAGAGGATGTTGAGAAAATTATTGGCAAATACGATGGAATTGTGATTCGTAGCAGATTTTCTATAGACAAGCAATTTTTGGATGCTGCGAAGCGATTAAAATGTATTGCAAGAGTGGGCGCCGGACTTGAGAGCATCGATATACCTTATGCAGAAAGTAAAGGCATTCATTTAATTTCGGCTCCTGAAGGCAATAGAAACGCCGTTGGCGAACATTCATTAGCAATGCTACTATCCTTATTCAACAAGCTGAATATCGCAGATAAGCAAGTAAAATCCGGACAGTGGAATAGAGAATCCAATCGAGGTACCGAAATCGATGGAAAGATCATTGGTCTCATCGGTTATGGAAACATGGGAAAGGCATTCGCCGAGAAGTTGCGAGGTTTTAACTGCAGCGTACTTTGTTACGATATAAAGGAAAATGTCGGCAATAAGGATGCCACGCAGGTTTCACTAAAAACATTTCAGGAAATGGTAGATGTGGTCAGTTTGCATACGCCCTGGACGCCTCTTACCGACAAAATGATCAACAAAGAATTCATTGAAACATTTAAAAAACCCTTTTGGCTCATAAATACGGCAAGAGGTCGCAGTGTTGTTACTGCCGACCTTGTCTCGGCCTTGCGAAATGGTAAAATTCTTGGCGCCGGTTTAGATGTTCTGGAATATGAAAAACTATCGTTCGAATCGCTTTTTTCTTCGGAAGAATTACCGGCAGCACTTCGTGATTTAATGACATTCGACAATGTACTATTGAGTCCGCACATTGCCGGTTGGACGGAAGAAAGTAAGAAAAAACTCGCCTATGTAAGTGCCGAGAAAATGATAGATTTTTTTAGGAATTCTTCCGAAGCATAAGAAAATAATGGAAAAAACCATCCTTATATTTGGCGCGCTTATACTTGCAATTTTAGTTCTTTTCAAGTTGAGTAACTATGCCATTTACAAAGGGGATTTATCGATTGAGCTCGCCATTGGGGTGATGGCAATTGTATTTTTCTTTATAGGATTGTTTATTAATAAAAGGCTCAATAATCGGAAATCACAGGAATCCATTGAAATTGATGAGCAGAAAATTGAAGAGCTTCAGATTAGTTCGCGCGAGTACGAAGTTTTATGTGAAATTGCCAAAGGCGCCTCTAATAAAGAAATTGCAGACACCTTATTTGTTTCAGAAAGCACTATAAAAACACACGTTTCTAAACTATTTCTAAAGTTAGATGCGAAGAGAAGAACACAAGCTATAAAAATTGCAAAAGACCTGAATATTATTCCCGAACTGTAAAACAATACTAAAGTTTGTGAACTTTGGTACTTTAGTATGAGTCCGTTATTGATTTCTGAAAGTAGCTTTGTGTAAATCGATTAACTTAAATACTATGAAAGCAACCATTCTACGTTACGGTCTTTACGGAGCCTTATTAATTTGTGTCTTATTCTCTGCAAGTTTAATTTTTGCAGGCGGTTTAGATTTTTCTACTCAGGAGATTATCGGTTATGTTTCGATGCTTATTTCACTGTCTTTTGTTTTCTTCGGAATAAAGCATTTTCGTGACCAAGAGAACAACGGAAAAGTTACATTTGGTAAGGCGCTTTTGATTGGAGTTTTAATCAGTCTGATCACTGCCGTTGCATTCGGCTTATTAGATCTTGTATATGTTAAATATATAAATCCTGATTTTACTGCAGAATACTACGCCGAAAGCCTTAAACAACTAGAAGCAAAGCTGCCGGCAGCAGAGTTTGAAATAAAACGTTCGGAAATTGAGGCTGAAAAAGAACTTTTTATGAGTCCGATTATGAACTTCGCTATTATGGCATCGACCGTTTTGGTGATAGGGTTTATCATCTCTCTAATTTCCTCAATAATTCTGCAACGAAAATAATTATGTACACCCCGATAACGCAACAAAATGAGGCGAATGTTACAAAATTTCTTGAAGGATTTCAAGATGAAGATCGCTACCCAGATTTCGAAGAGTTAATGAAGCTTATGGAAACTATTTCTGAAGAGAAGCCTAAGATGTGGGGCAGTTCCATTATAGGCTTTGGAAAATATACCTATAAAGGCAAATCTTCTTCCGGAGAATGGTTTAAAATTGGTTTTGCTCCTAGAAAGCAAAATATATCGATTTATGCTATTAGCGGATTTGAAAAAGAAGCTGATCTAATGAGTACCTTAGGCAAGCATAAAACCGGAAAAGGCTGCTTATATATTAAAAGATTGAATGATATAGATAAAGAAGTATTAATTGAATTTCTAAAAAGATCGTGGATCGATATGAAGAAATGGTAAAACTAATTTTATGAAAAAAAGAGTTACAGGATTAGGTGGGTTCTTCTTCAAAACGAAGGATCCGAAGAACATCAAGAAATGGTACAACGAACACCTTGGTTTAAACACCGATGATTATGGCTGTACGTTCTGGTGGAAGGACGAAGAAGGGAATAAATGCTCTACGCAATGGAGTCCGTTTAAGGAAGATACAGACTATTTTAAGCCAAGTGAAAAGCAGTTTATGATGAACTTTAGGGTAGAAAATCTTCATGAATTGCTAAAATTATTAAAATCTGAAGGCGTCACTATTGTTGGTAAAGTTGAAGAGTACGATTATGGAAAATTTGGATGGATTCTGGATCCGGAAGGAAATAAAATAGAATTATGGGAACCGATTGATAGTGCGTCCTTATAATTTTTGTAGCTTTATGATATAATTTAATCAACTAACAATTAAAGATCATGAGTGAAGACAATAAAGACAACCTAGGAGATGAGCTAAAGGATAAGGCGACAGAATTTGGTAATGAAGCCAAAGATGCGGCAAACGAGTTTAAAGAAAATTGGAATGAGGCAACGCACAATGGTGAAAACAAAAAGCTTATCGCCGGAATTCTTGCCATCGTAATTGGTTCATTAGGAATTCATAAGTTTATCTTAGGATATACACAGGAAGGGATTATCCAGATTGTAATTACCGTTGTGACCTGTGGTATTGGTGGTATTATTGGATTGATCGAAGGGATTATTTATCTTACCAAAAGTGACGAGGAATTCTACCAGACATACCAGGTTGGTAAAAAAGGCTGGTTCTAAAAATATAAAGTCTTTGAGAAAAACACTCAAAGACTTTTTTATTACATTTTAACATCGTAATATTGCAATATACATTATTAATTTATTTTGATTTAGCCGTAAAGGGATAGATCGAAATACTTAAAACAAATCATTTATTATGGGCGTATCTAAAAGACATATTCATTCCATGAGTGTAAATCAACTGGCAGATTTAGCAAAAGTTTTGTCCCACCCTGCTCGGATTTCCATTTTAAATTACATTGGAGATTGCGATGGTTGTTTGTGTAAAGATATTTCTGAAAAGATTCGACTTTCGCAACCTACCACTTCTCAACATTTACAAATCATTAAAAAATCGGGTTTGCTAAAAAGTAAGTTTGAAGGAAAAAGTCAATATTATCGAATTAATCCTGAGCGATTGGGAACTTTAAAAGAATTATTTCATGAGTTTTTTGAAACAACAGAAAAAAAATGTTGTTAATTTTTTAGAACGCTGGAGGTCTATATTTAATTGATTGAAACTTCCGGCTTCAACTCTTTAGTCTAACTTAAATCACCGAAGTTTCGGTTTCTAATTATGAAAACACAAGAGCTATTACAACTACTAGAAGCAAATAAAGATAAGGCCTTATTATTTGAATATGCCCCTAATCAATTTGTAGGAGCCAATTATCATATCACCGAAGTAAAGCATATTTCAATCGATTCTGTAGATTGTGGTGCGGGTGTTGATGCCTGGAAAGAAACCATAATTCAATTATGGGAAAGCCCTTCAGAAATAAACAATACTGAATATATGGGTACTTATAAAGCCATCGGTATTCTTAAGAAAGTTGGAACTATGAAGGCTTACGATCTCACTTCCGAAGTGAAATTTGAATATGGCAACGCTATATTTCACACAGCGCAACTATTTGTTAACGATTTCGAAATACAAGAGAGTCGTTTAGTGATTAAATTAGCAGTCGAAAAAACAGATTGCAAAGCAAAAGAAAGTTGTGGCCTGCCAGAATCGTCAGAATTAGTGACCGAAGCTTCTTGCTGTTCGCCAGAAAGTGGCTGCTGTTAATATGAAAATAATTGCATTACAAAAGGAACATTATCCAGCGGTATCTGAAATATATCGCCTTGGGATTTCAAGCGGGATAGCGACATTTGAAACGGAGATTCCTGATTGGGACACCTGGAACAAGAAGTTCTTAGCTATATCCAGATTCGTTATATTGGAAAATGATCAAGTAAAAGCATGGTGTGCACTAAGTGCGGTATCTAACCGAGCGGTCTACAAAGGAGTGGCAGAAGACACCATCTATGTTGCTCCAGAATGTCAAGGTAAAGGTTTTGGCAAAATGCTTTTAATGCATTTAATTATTGAAAGTGAAAAAAATGGTTTCTGGACTTTACAGGCCGGAATTTTTTCAGAAAACAAAGCTAGTATTAAGCTACATGAAAATTGTGGTTTCAGAACAATAGGCGAGCGAGAAAAAATTGCAAAACGAGATAACATTTGGCATGATAATATAATAATGGAACGAAGAAGTCAAGCTTTTAATTAATATCAAAATTATGAAAAATGTATTGGTCCTTTGTACCGGGAATAGTTGTCGTAGTCAGATGGCACATGGGTATTTAAAGAAGTTTTCAGAAGGGAAAGCAACAATTTATAGCGCTGGGATAGAAACTCATGGGCTCAATCTTGGCGCGGTCAAAACTATGTTGGATGACGGAATTGACATTTCAAACCACACTTCAAATCACGTAGATGAATATACCACAGTAGACTTCGATTACATTATCACTGTCTGCGATCACGCCAATGAAAACTGTCCGTTCATCCCTTCTAAAAATGCTGTGAGATTACACCACAATTTTTACGACCCTTCTAAGGTAAAAGGAACTGAAGAGGAAATTGCTAAGGCTTTTGTAACTGCAAGAGAAGAAATTAAGGAATATTGTCAGGAATTTGCAACTTCTAACCTAAAATAGTTTTCTTACCATTATTTCTAAGAAAACAGCTTATATTTAACTTTAATCGATATTATTTGACTTTAATCGATTAAATTGTGTATTTTTGTAAATATTAACTTAAGGTCCATTGACCTTTTTACACACGATTACTGTTTAATGAAATCCCCGCTCCCGATTTTTCGGGATTACACAGTTAAATATGAGTAATTATATTGGAAATAGAATTGGTTATGATTCCTACCCGTTGAGTGATGTTAATTCACCAATGAGAGGG
Source organism: Ulvibacter antarcticus (assembly GCF_003688405.1). Taxonomy (GTDB): domain Bacteria; phylum Bacteroidota; class Bacteroidia; order Flavobacteriales; family Flavobacteriaceae; genus Ulvibacter; species Ulvibacter antarcticus. Next base: position 615,558 of record NZ_REFC01000011.1, on the reverse strand, counting down.
AATTTACACGATGGTTTTTGGATCCTCAGCAGCGTATTTCCATTCAATGGCACAATGAGTTCAAACTTTTGGAAATTACTTGGATATTCCCAAAATGAACTTCAATTTAATCTTGTTTCCTGGCAATCTTTAGTCAACGGTGATGATCTTTCTTTATTCATGAAAGACCTCAAGAACTTTGTGAAAAAGTGGGAAAGTGAGGATAGTTTTGCAAAAGAAATAAAATTCATTCATAAAAACGGCTCCGATATCTGGATGGACGCTAAAGGCGCAAAATCTTACGACGCCCAAGGAAATCCAGTATTACTTATAGCTCTTACAAACGTTACCAAGTATATAAGCAAGCAGAAGTCTGCTAGTAAAAAACTAAAATTATACGAATCAATAATCGATGGAACCCATACTGGTACTTGGGAATGGAATGCGCAAACTCAAGAACTTCGCCTGAATGAACACTGGGCCCAAATAATTGGTTACACACTGGAGGAACTTGAACCTGTGACAGAAGAAAAGTATAGGTCATTAGTCCATCCGGAAGATCTAGAAAAAGCGACCAAGCTTTTAGAGCGTCATTTTAAAGGTCAAGTCCCGTTTTACGAGTCTGAGACGCGAATGAAGCATAAAAAAGGGCATTGGGTCTGGATCTATGACAAGGGTAAAATAATTTCCCATACCTCAGATGGAAAACCAGAGTGGATCGCAGGGTCACATCAAGATATTACAAAACAAAAGGAAAACCATTTAGCTTTATTACATTACAAAAACCTGCTGGAACGCAGTAATGAAGCCGCTAAAATTGGCACTTGGGAATTCAATTTGGAAAACGGACGACTTGATTGGTGTAAAACAACCAAAGGCATCCACGAAGTAGAAAGCACCTATCAACCCACTGTTGAAAATGCTATGATGTTTTATAAAGAAGGAGATAACTTAAATCTCATTAAAACTAAATTTGAAAACTGCATAAACAAGGGTGAAAAATATGATTTAGAAGTTGAAATTAAAACTGCTAAAGGGAATAACAAATGGGTTAGAGCTATTGGAATTCCAATTTTCGAAAACAATAAATGCACAGGCCTTTATGGTCTAATGCGGGATATTACTGACAGAATAAAAGCAACGAAAATAATTGCCTTTAAAGAAGAACAGTTAAGTAAGACATTCGAATATGCTGCGAACGGCATGTCATTAGTAGATCTAGACGGGACCTGGCTAAGGGTAAACAAAAGTCTCTGTGATATGCTTGGATACTCTAAGGAGGAATTTATAAATTTAAAATTCCAGGATCTAACACATAAAGACGATCTTAACATAGGACTAAAATTTAAATCACAATTGATTAGTGGTGAGACGGAATTTCATCAAACAGAGAAAAGGTACATTCACAAAGATGGAAGTATCGTGTGGGCATTTTTAGCCGTTTCCTTAGTAAAAAGTGATGTCGGCGAACCGCTCCATTTTGTTGCTCAAATAACAAATATTACAGAAAAGAAGAAAGGGGAAATTAAAATAAAATCGCTATTAAATGTTGCCAATGAACAAAATAAACGGCTTGTAAATTTCGCTCATATTGCATCTCACAATTTGCGATCTCATTCCGCTAATTTTACAATGCTTTTGGACCTAATGAAAGATGATATTCCAGAGGCCACGGACAACGAATATTTTCCTTTACTGAACACAGCGGCTAGTAATCTTAACGAAACAATCACACAATTAAACGAGGTAGTTAGTATAAATAAACAATTAAATGAAAAACTTAGAAGCGTAAACCTTAGAAAGACAATAGAAAAGGTAATGGTTAATATTGCGTCCAATATTCTTAAAACCGGTTTTATTATAAATATCGTCGTAGATGAAGATGTAACAGTTAAAGCCATTCCGGCTTATTTAGACAGCATTATCTTAAACCTATTAACAAACGCTATTAAATACAGAAACCCACAAGCTAATTCATTTCTTAACATAACCGCTACCTCATCTACTAATTACATTGATTTAAAATTTGAAGACAACGGTATTGGTATCGATTTGGAGTTATATGGATCCAAAGTCTTTGGATTGTATAAAACTTTCCACAACAACGAAGATAGTCAGGGTGTAGGACTCTTTATCTCTAAAAATCAAATTGAAGTGATGAAAGGAACTATTGATGTTGAAAGCGAAGTCAATAAAGGAACTACGTTTTTACTTCGTTTAAAAAAATAAAGGAAGCCTATTTAATACTCCTCAAATTGTATCAAATTTGATTATTAAAAATATTTCATTTTTGGTATCTTAGAGGAAAATCTTTGCTGTGATAAAAAGTTGTTTGTTAATTTTCTCCTTTGTTCTCCTTTTTTTAAGTTGTTCGGAAAAGGCTTCGGAAAAAAACGAGCAATCACAAACAACATTTGAAGTTATACGTACCACTTCTGAAGCATCGCTGGTTGTACTTGGTACTCTTCAGGATGCAGGTTCACCTCATATTGGCTGTAATAAAGACTGTTGTGCTTCATTTTTTGAAAACCCCGATCCGCTTCGGAAGGTGGTATCACTAGGTTTAATTGATTCAAAAAACAACAAGAATTATCTCTTTGAAGCAACTCCCGACATTAGCACACAACTAAAACATCTGAAGCATATCACCGCCTCCAACAAAGAATTACCCGACGGAATCTTTTTAACTCATGCACACATCGGTCATTACAGTGGCCTTATGTATTTAGGGAAAGAGGCGACAAATGCCGATTCGGCACCCGTTTTTGCTATGCCAAGGATGAAAGAATATCTTGAAACCAATGGTCCATGGAGTCAATTAGTTAAAAATAGTAATATTGCAATTTCACAATTAAAAGAAGGATGGCCTATAACGCTATCATCCTCATTGTCTGTTACACCATTCAAGGTTCCACATCGGGATGAATTTTCAGAAACTGTTGGTTTTATTATTGCCGGACCCAATAAATTGGCACTTTTTATACCCGATATCGATAAATGGGAAAAATGGTCTTCCTCCATCAAAGAAGTTATTTCAACCGTAGATTACGCATTTATCGATGCTACCTTTTACCATGGAGATGAAATCAACAGCCGGGATATTTCAGGAATACCGCATCCCTTTATCATTGAAAGTATGGAGCTTCTTAAAGACCTCCCTTCCGAAGAAAAACAAAAAATACAATTTATCCATTTCAATCATACCAATCCTGTCTTGAACACCAATAGTGATGCGTTTAAAATTGTGATTAAAAATGGTTTTAACGTTGCTAAGTTTGGTGATGTGTTCGATTTATAATTAAACTTTTAAAGCTTAAAACCAACATTCTGAAGCAGAATATAATCGAGCAGAAAGGATAGTTGTTTTAAAACGACTCAATTAATCTAACGTAAAACTCACATTATGACTGCTAAAAAGCCAGATTTTACTAATCTCAACGTTCTTTACATCAATTGTACCTTAAAACATTCTCCGCAGCAAAGTCATACCCGAGGCTTGATGGATGTGTCTCAGAATATTTTAAAAGCTGAAGGTGTTACTTTCGAAAATATACGCCTGGTCGATCATCAAATTGCCTATGGTGTTTATCCGGATATGAAAGAACACGGTGCAAAAATTGACGAATGGCCTGAGATTTGGAAAAAAGTGGATGCGGCCGATATACTTATTATTGGAACTCCAATTTGGTTGGGTGAAAAATCATCGGTTGCGACCAAACTTATAGAACGTTTGTATGCGATGAGCAGTTTACAAAATAACAAAGGCCAATATTATTTCTATGGTAAAGTGGGAGGATGTATTATTACCGGTAATGAAGACGGCATTAAACACTGCGCAATGGGGATGCTTTATGCGCTGCAACATGTAGGATACAGTATTCCGCCGCAAGCCGATTGTGGATGGATAGGAGAAGCAGGGCCGGGACCAAGTTATATGGATCCTGAAAGTGACGCGAAACATAACGACTTCACCAATCGAAATACTACTTTTATGACCTACAACTTACTACATCTTGCAAAAATGCTGAAAGAGCAGGGTGGATATCCTGCTTATGGGAATTCAAGAGCCGAATGGGATAACGGTACTCGATGGAATTATGAAAACCCTGAATACCGCTAATAAATCGTAAATTTAATCTAAGAAATTAAGTTTATTTATGCTTTCAGTACGTGAAATAACCAAAAATGATGTATCGTCTTTAATACACTATTGGGTAAATTCCAGCGATGCACATATGTTGGCGATGGGTGCCGACCTTACAAAATTACCTTCCGAAGAAAGCCTTTATAAATCCTTGACCGAACAAATCGAACTTCCTTTAGATAAAAAACAATCTTACGCCTTAATTTGGTTTTTGAACGATTTCGCTGTAGGTCATTGCAACGTAAATCAAATCCAATTTGGGAAAGAAGCGTATATGCATTTGCATCTTTGGGAGTCTGAAAATCGACAAAAAGGATTGGGTAAAACTCTAGTAGAACAATCTATTCCTGTTTTTTTCAAAAATTTACAGTTACAAACTTTATACTGCGAGCCTTATGCTCTCAATCCAGCACCTAACAGAACATTAGAGAAACTCGGATTTACATTTGTTAAAGAACATATCACCGTTCCTGGCTATTTAAACTTCGAGCAGAAAGTCAATCTTTGGAAGCTTGAAAAGTAACTATCTGTAACAATTCAATATAAAATGTATCTTTAAGGAAAGGATTTAAATGAAAATTCTAACCAAAGGTACTTATTACGGTGAAATGCGTTCGGAAGTAGACAGCAGTGGCGTCATCTTGTCCGAATACCAGTATCTCCATCCCAAAACTGATTGGCATTTTCACGAAAACCCTTATTTTATGTATGTTCTGCAAGGCGATATGTTGGATGTCAATAAAAAACAAAAAACCACTTGTCCGCCGGGGAGTTTCCTTTTTCACAATTGGCAGGAACCACATTTCAACTCTAAGGAATCTAAGGCTGCCAGAGGTTTTCATATCGAGTTTGAGCGAAAATGGTTTCAGGAGAAGAAAATTGACGTTGACCTTTGGGAGGGAAGCAATTTAATTGAAGATCCTCGTCTGCACCATATATTAGCAAAGATTTACTTCGAATTCAATTGCAGGGATAATTACTCTAAAGTTTCAATCGATTTGTTGTTGCTTCAGTTATGTGAGAGCACCAATATTGATCAAATTCCGAAGCAAACAAAAGAACCATCCTGGATTGCTCCTTTAAAAGACCTTATTCATGAAAATAGCGAGAATCTAAGCCTACAAAGACTTTCCGACACTTTGAAAGTTCATCCGGTTCATTTGTCAAGAGCCATTCCCAAATATCTATCTACTACACTCGGTGATTATATTAGGCAACAAAAGATTAAACAAGCCCTTGGATATTTAATGAACCCCAACTATTCGCTCACCGAAATTGCATATCTCTGTGGATTTTCAGATCAGAGTCATTTTACACGTACCTTTAAGTTGTATTTTCAGAAAACCCCTAAAGATTTTCGGTTGCAATTGACCGTATGTTAATTTCATTCTATTTTCTGAAAAAAGTGTGGTTTATATTTACACTTCAGAAATAAACATCAATCATTATGAAGCTATTTAGATTAATATTCGCATTATTAATTGGAAGTCAATCACTACTTGCCCAATTGGATTTTTCCGAAGCCAACAAAAAAACGACAGAACTCTTGTCACAAATGAATCAAAAGATTTCCAATGGTGATTACGAGCAAATTACAAGCGTTTTAATTTCGCAGAATGGAAAAGTGCTATTTGAAAAATATTACAATGATGCTAACAAAGACAGTAAACATAACACCCGTTCCAGCACCAAAACTGTTGCTACCTTCCTCACTGGAATTGCGATAGACAAGGGTTTTATAGCTTCGGAAAAGGATAAAATCTTTGATTATCTGAAGCATAAATTGCCGGTTCAAAATCCAGATCCACGGAAACTGCAAATCACTATTGAAGACCTGCTCACAATGAGTTGTATGTTAGAGACTGATGATAGTAGCTACTTTTCGCGCGGTCATGAAGAGCGGATGTATTTTATAGAAGATTGGACGCAATTCTTGCTCGATTTGCCTATTCGATCCTACCCTTTTAATCCGCCACCGTCTGAACAGCCTTTTGGGCGATTTTTTCACTACTCTTCTGCTCAGGCAGCCGCTGTAGCAGAAATTGTGCAAACTGCCGTTGGAATTCCTCTCGATGAATTTTACAAAAAGCATTTTTTAACACCCTTGGAGATTACAGACTATAAGCTTGATTATACACCTTCCAAGATTCTTAATACGGCTGGAGGTAGCGAATATAAAAGTCGGGATTTTCTAAAAATGATACAACTATGTCTTCAGAAAGGAAAATGGAACGGACAGCAAATTATTTCAGAAACCTGGATTGAAAAAGCTACAACCCCAAAAGTATCGGCGCGAGAGAATGTTGATTACGGTTACTTTATATGGCTTAATTCTTTTGGCAAAGACAAAAAATACGATGCATATTATATGGCTGGAAATGGCGGAAATAAAATGATAGCCATTCCCGAACTCAATGTTTCAGTAGTAATTACCACAACAAATTTCAACAATAGAAATGCACATAGTTTTTCGGATGAAATGATGAATGATTTTATTGTACCGGCCATTGAAAACATGATGTAATAATATAAGATTGCACATAAATTCATACTGTTTTTTACTAGCTTCGTAAAAAAATAAGATGAATTTTATCTACCAATATATTGTAACACAGGCGACGAAAAATAAGCTGAAAAAAGGAAATCGCCAGCACCCTAATAATCAATACGACAAGACTTTTAAGGAAACACTAGTTGAGTTTAGACATTTACTCAAAGAAAGCTTCTTAATCATTTTGGGAATAGCATCAGCCAGTTTTGGATTAAAGGGTTTTCTTTTACCCAACGCCTTTATAGATGGCGGTGTTACAGGGATTTCTCTTATACTTACAGATGTAACAGGCTACTCATTAGCGATTTTTTTAGTCATCGTAAACGTTCCTTTTATTATACTTGGTTTCAAAACAATTGGGCGTCAATTTGCGATTCGGAGTCTTTTGGCCATATTAGGATTAGCAATTGCAGTTCACTTTTTTGAAGCCCCTATCATCACAGATGATAAGTTATTGATAGCTGTTTTTGGAGGATTCTTTTTAGGAGCTGGAATCGGACTCGCAATTCGTGGTGGCGCTGTGATCGATGGAACGGAAGTTCTGGCAATATTTATCAGTAAAAAAACATCTCTAACCATTGGAGATGTTATTTTAGTTTTTAATATCTTGATTTTTGGGGTCGCTGCCTATATTTTTTCAGTTGAAATCGCATTATATGCCATGCTTACATATCTTTCTGCATCTAAAACTGTAGATTTTGTGGTATCGGGAATAGAAGAGTATATTGGAGTTACTATTATCTCAGATTTTAGTGAGGACATTCGTATGGCAGTGATAGAAAAAATGGGGAGAGGCTGTACCATATACAATGGTAAAAGAGGTTTTGGTAAAAGAGGAGACCGTTTAAAGGATACGGATATTATTTATACCTTGATTACAAGACTCGAACTTGCCAGACTTCAAACGGAAGTGGATAAAATAGATAAGAACGCATTTATTGTAATGCACAGTATTAAGGACGCCAAAGGCGGAATGATTAAAAAACGGCCATTGAAATAAGTCTAAGCAGCGTTCAAGATTTCAATTACTTTTTGAACATTTTTAGTTTCGAAAAAGCGAATAGTCTTCACAGTTGAACGCAGCAACCAACTTTTAGATGTGGTTAATTTTATAGCCAAAGCGCCAATAATTTTATCCCTACATTCAATTTCGAACTCTTTGTCGTTGGCTATGTGATATTGGTTTGCAAACAACCAGGCTCCGTCGCGTGCGATGTTGATGCTAAATGACGCAATTTTATCTTCCCTTCCCTTTCCAACTTTTTCCAGTAAATAAAACATTGGAGATACTTTCCCAATCCGATCCTGAACATCATTAACCATGCTCGCTAAAATCTCATTAATTTTATTAAAATCATTCTCAAAATCCATAAGATTTCCATCGTCCTCAACTGTTTTAGCTACAGCTATCCCTAGATCCAAATTTATATGCGCATTGATTCCCAAAAGCAAATGTTGCATAATCAACAGATTTTTCTCTTTTGTGGCTCCAAATGCGTTCGTCCAACTCAGGGAACATGGTTTTTGGTTCGTTGACTGTCGATATGCATCTATATATCGATTGGCAAAAAGCACATCGAGCTTTTCCATTCGAGCGTTATTTTCAAATTCATTGGATTCAATTCCGGTTTTAATGCGTACGGTCACTTTTTTGTACAATACAGGGAAGAAGGCCATTGCTGATCCATTTAGTGTTTCGGCAGCAATTATCTCATTTAATTGTACAATGACCTCGTCAATAGTTTTAGCTATCATTTTCAAGGAAATTTAATATTAAAAATGTGGGGATATTTACTCTTCTTCTTTTTGTCCGTTGGCATATTTGCGTTCCAGTTCCTCTTGAAACTCCTCCATCACCGGCTTTACGGTGCTTTCGGGCAGATCTGCAATACGTATGTACATTAAGCCATCAACTGCATTGTTAAACAAAGGATCTACATTAAACGCAACCACCTTCGCATTTTGTTTGATGTATTTTTTTATCAGCACCGGCAGTCGTAAACTTCCTGGTTCTACCTCATCAATAATTTTATCGAATTTGTTAAGATCAGCTTCACTTTCGTCGAAGATAAAGTCTTTATCGGCATCCTTCAGCTTTACTTTGAACTCTTTCTTAGGATTAATATACTGAGCAACATAGGGATCGTAGTAATTCGACTTCATAAACTCAATCATCAATGATTTCGAAAATTCAGAAAACTTATTACTTATACTCACACCACCAATAAGAAATTTATGTTCCGGAAAACGCAAGGTAGTATGCACGATTCCTTTCCAAAGTAGGAACAATGGCATGGGGCGGAGTTGATATTCCTTTATAATAAAAGCGCGTCCCATTTCTATGGATTTACTCATCATAGGATATAATTCCGGTTCAAATCGAAACAAATCCTGCAAATAAAACCCGTCTATTCCAAATTGTGGAAATATTTTAGACCCTAATCCCATTCGATAAGCACCTGCCATTTTCTTAGCTTCAGTATCCCATAAAAACATATGGTGGTAGTAAGAATCAAACTTATCAAGATCGGTCGCGTTATTTGTACCTTCACCAACTTCTCTAAATGTTATTTCCCGTAAACGTCCAATTTCCTGCAAAATATTTGGAATATGAGCCGCCTGCGCCAAGAACACTTCATAATTTTTACTTACTAAGAGGCGCTTGTCATTTTCGCGAAGTATTTCTATTTCTTTTTCCATTGAGGCCAATGGAACTGCACCTGCTATTTTTTTTGGAGCCTTTGGAAGTTTTAAGTTCTTAGGGATGGTATCCAATAATTTTTTCTTCTGAAAAGGATTTGCCAAAACATAAGTTTTCTTCCGAAGAAATTCTGTAAACTCTTCAAGAGATTGATGTTCATCCTGATCTGTTGTAGAAATAGGGTTCCCAATACGCACCTTGATTACCCTATCTTTTTGCGTCAATAATTCTGACGGTAATTTTGCCGTTCTAAATTTATCACTCAACTTAGCCAATCGATAGAACATTTTACTGTTTTTGGCGTGAAAGTAAATAGGCAACACCGGGACATTGGCTTTTTTTACAATCTTCATGGCACTTTCCTCCCATGGTTTGTCTATCAGTAATCTTCCATCTCTATATGTAGAAACCTCTCCAGCCGGAAAAATTCCTAAGGGGTGCCCTTCCTTTATGTGAGTCAATGCAGCTTTTATACCATGTAAACTGGATTTTGCATCTTTATGCTCTTCAAATGGGTTTACCGGCATTACATAAGGCTTCAGTGGCTCAATGCGATGCAATAAAAAATTTGCTATGATTTTAAAATCTGTACGCTGTTCGAGAAGCAGTTTTAGTAGTAGGATGCCGTCAATCCCTCCTAATGGATGATTAGAAATTGTAACAAAAGATCCGGTTTTAGGAATTCGTTTAAGATCCTCTTCGGGAATTTCAAACTTAATTTCGAATTCATCGAGAAGTGCATTTATAAACTCAAGATCGTTTAAATGCTTATTGCGATCATAGATTTTGTTCATGGTGGTAATATTGAGCATCTTCATCAATACCCAGCCCATAGTAGTGCCCGCAAATCCGAACTTATCGACATTAATTGCCTTCGCAATTTCTTTTGCAGTAACTAATCCCATCTATTTTTTAAGGTTGATACGAGTCACAAATATAGCGAAACCAATCTAACTATTCCTTTATAACCAGTTGCACAGTATCTCTACTTTCCTGCTTCACCATAACTAGCTTGTTGTCAGTTAACGCCTTTATTTCTGAAGGTTTTGAATGGCGTATCGTGTAAAGAGTAACCCCTTCATTCCACTTCACTTTAAACTTCTTCCGAAGCTCTGAAAGTAAAGGTTCCAGATTGTTAAATTTATTGTCTACACATACTGAAAAACTAATGGCCGAGTTTTGAATTAGCTCAACCCTCATTTTATAAAGGTGCAATAGATTAAAAACCTCACTTATATTGTTTTCCATCATAAAAGAAAAATCCAGCGACTGCAGTGAAATCAGTACTTGATTCTTTTTAAGTATGAAACAAGAAACTTTCGGATCTAAAGTAACTCCTTTACCCACGCAAGTTCCTGGATCCAGCGGATTCAAAAATGATTTTACAAACAAAGGAATCTCCTTTCGTTGTAAGGGTTGTAATGTCTTTGGGTGTATCACCGATGCTCCGTAAAACGCAAGTTCGATTGCTTCCCTGTAAGAAATATGATGTAGCAACTGGGTTTTAGAAAAGAACCTCGGGTCGGCATTTAGAACTCCTGGAACATCTTTCCAGATAGTTACATTTTCTGCATTTAGGCAATATCCGAAGATAGCTGCCGTATAATCACTCCCTTCACGACCAAGAGTAGTGGTGAAATTATTGGTGTCTTCGGCTCCCAAAAATCCTTGAGTTACAGTAATTCCTTTAGGGTTCACATGAGCTTTAATTTGTTGCTGAGTTACCTCCCAATCGACATTGGCATCACGATGATTGGCATCCGTTTTAATGCAGCTTCTAACATCGAGAAAAGTGTTTTTTATATGTACTTCGGAAAGGTATGCGGAAACAATTGTGGTAGATGCTAATTCTCCAACTGAAACAATTTGGTCATAGACGAATGAGTGGTTTTTGGATCGCGTATTTTTCAGAAAGTAAGTAAGTTTCTTAAATATTTGCTGGATATCCTTATAAACGGGATGAGAACTATTTGGAAATAATTCTGAAAGAATTTTATGATGATAATTGTACACTTCACTTACAGCAGCATCTACTTCCGAAGCATTAGAAAAATAGTTAGAAACTACATTTTCGAGGCTGTTGGTCATTTTTCCCATCGCAGAAACAATGACGATTAGGTTTTTCTCTGCTGTTGTTTCTATAACTGAGGCCAGATTTATCACCCCCTTAGCATCCTTAACCGATGCTCCCCCAAATTTGAATATTTTAATCACCTAGTAAAGTTCTGTTTTATGGTATTAAAGCTAAACTCGCCTGAAACCTATTTTTTGATATAATTTTCAATTCCTTCTTCGCTCATATGTACCACATGCCAATCTCTTAAAACATGGGCTCCACTTCGTTCGTAAAATTTAATGGCGCCTTCATTCCAACCAAGTACTTCCCATTGTATTCTTTTTACGCCTTTGGAATGTCCATACTTCATTACCTCAGTGTATAAAGCTTCTCCAACTCCTTTTCCACGCATGCTTTCTTTTACGACCAGGTCTTCTAAATGTACAGTTTTCCCTTTCCATGTAGAAAAGCGAAAATATACCAAGGCCATTCCCACCACTTCGCGATTTACCTCTGCGACCCAGCATTTGAACATGGGATCCTCGCCAAATCCACTTTTTTGGAGGTCAGAAACTGTCACTTCTACAGCATTGGGTTCTTTTTCAAAAATTGCCAGTTCAGTAATAAGCTCCAACACCTTTGTCATATCCTCTTTAGTGGCTTTTCGAATCTCAATATTCATAAATGGTGTTTTGCTAAACAAATATCGGTTCAATTTCTGAAAAATCCCGATATTTGTTCGAAATTCACTACAACACAGCAAAATGCCTAAAAAAAATCAGACACTCGGAGAGTTTATCATTGAAAATCAAAGTGAATTTCAATATTCTTCTGGAGAACTCTCCAGATTGATCAACTCTATTCGTCTAGCAGCCAAAGTAGTAAACCATGAGGTAAATAAAGCAGGACTTGTGGACATCTTAGGTACCGCAGGTGAAACCAACATTCAAGGAGAAGACCAACAAAAACTGGATGTGTATGCTAATGAGGTTTTTATTAAAACCTTAACCAATCGTGAAATCGTTTGTGGGATTGCAAGTGAAGAAGAAGATGATTTTATTACAATTAAAGGGCGCAATGAAAAAAACGACAATAAATACATAGTCCTAATTGATCCATTAGACGGATCTTCAAATATAGATGTAAATGTTTCTGTAGGGACAATATTTTCAATTTATAGAAGGGTTACTGCGTCTGGTACTCCGGTTACCATGGAAGATTTTTTACAGCCGGGAAATCTACAGGTCGCGGCAGGATATATTGTTTATGGAACTTCCACAATGATCGTTTACAGCACTGGGCATGGAGTTAATGGATTTACTCTTAATCCCGCCATTGGAACCTATTATTTATCACATCCAAATATGAGGTTTCCTGAAACCGGAAATATCTATTCTGTAAATGAAGGGAACTATATTCATTTCCCTCAGGGAGTAAAAAACTATATAAAATACTGTCAGCAGGAAGAAGGTGATCGCCCTTATACATCACGGTATATTGGATCTTTAGTATCAGATTTCCATAGAAATATGATTAAAGGCGGAATTTATATTTATCCGAATACATCCAAAGATCCTGAAGGGAAACTACGGTTGTTGTACGAATGCAATCCGATAGCTTATATTGCAGAGCAAGCGGGAGCTAAGGCCAGCAATGGATTTATGCGAATATTAGATATTAAGCCAACACAATTACATCAAAGAGTTCCTTTTTTCTGCGGAAGTAAATTGATGGTCGAAAAAGCAGAAGAGTTTATGAAAAATGCAGAATAACCTAGAAAACAGTTAATTTGTCTATTTTTTTTTTAATTTTATGTTAACAAACATGTAACAATGAGCAAAAAAACTACACCACCAAAAGAGGTTGAATCTGTAGATTCTGCTTCAAAAATTGAAGCGATCAAGAATCTTATTTTTGGTGAAAATATGGTTCAATATGACACTGAATTTGACACGCTCAAAAAGGACCTTCAGAATAAAAAAGAAACCCTTGAAAATTACATAGATGAGGTTCGAAACGAACTTATGCAATCTATTGATTCTCTTAGTACAGATGTGAATATTCGCATTACTGACCTAGAAAATTCGTTGGCTGCTAAAACCGATTCTCTTTCAGAAAAGAAAATGGATCGTAGAGAACTTGGCAAGCTACTTATCAACCTAGGCGAAAAAATTATCTCATAGTACATTTCAATTAATTTATGGTTAAAGAAGACAAATTACAGCTTCTAAGAGACATTCTGTTGATTGACGACAGAGAGGTCGCTCAAGCCATAAATCGACGTATTGAGACTATAACAGATACTATAGAACGAAGGGAAAAACTTTCGGAAAAAGTGGATCCAATTATTGAAGAAAGGCTTAAACTTTTTGTGGAAGAAATTCCACTTTCTTTAGGCCCTGTTATAACCGATACACTTAAAAAACAGATCGCCGAATCCAAAGATCAGGTAGTCGAAGCATTATACCCTATAATGGGTAAAATGATTAAGCGCTATATTCAAAGTGAAATAGAATTACTGTCTGAAAACATGAATAGAAAGGTTAACGACACCTTTTCTGTCGTTGCCGTTAAGCGAAAATTTCGCGCACTATTCACAGGTGTAAAAGAAAGCGATTTAATGCTTAGTGAGCTTGATGCTCCTAACGTCAATGAAGTGTTTGTTATACAAAAAGGATCTGGTATCTTGTTAGGTAACCTTAGCCATACGGCAACGGTCGATAAAGATATGATTTCCGGAATGCTTACGGCAATTAAAAGTTTTGTTGAAGATGCTTTTGAAGGTGGCGGACAAGATCTAGAAGCGATTAATTACGAGCTATATTCGATTCATATTCAAAATTTTCACACCTATTATATTGCAGTTGTTATTTCAGGTACATACACCAAAAGTTTTGAAAACAAACTTGAAAATCGATTACTTAAATTATCTAAAAGCCTCTCCCCTAGAATTTCTACTTTAACAAAAGAAGCAATTGATGGCGTTTTAATTGAATTCTTTAAAAAATGGAGGGTACAAAAAAAATAGTGTTATTGGGGCAGTTCGGCGTTGGTAAAACGTCTCTTCTCAGGCGATTTATGACGAACGTGTTCGAAGTAGATTATAAAACTACGCTCGGTGTTCAGATAAAGAAAAAAGAAATCACGCTTCCTTCCGGTAAAAAACTATCTATGATTATTTGGGACCTGGAAGGTTTTTCTTCAGTTTCTAATACCAGAACTTCTTACTTAATTGGCTCCGATGGTTTTATTTATGTATTTGACCTTACAAGGCCTGTAACCTATTTTAATCTGAGAGAAGAAATAGATTATATTGAAAAAAATTACCCCAATGTATGTTTAAAAATCATTGGAAATAAAAATGACCTAAAGGATTCAAGTAGTATAGAAGAATATCTAGCAAATAAGAATCTTAAAGTTCATGGTTTTTGCAGTGCTAAAACAGGAGAAGGTGTCGAGGAAATTTTTAGACATATTGCTTTTAAAATTGGTTCAAATGAATAAACAAGGAAACACTTTTTTCTCTAACAAGGTTCAGGAGATTCATACTAATTTGGATGGTAAAATAACACAAAGTAGCGATACCATTTTTGATTTAAGGCTTGGTGAGAATATCTTTACGATTCATCCTTTTTTTGAAAGCTTGCAAAGAACCCTTTTAGAATGCAATGAAACTAGTTTGGCATTTCCCTGTGTTCAATTAGAAATGGAAAAACAGGAACTGATTTGTGATATTACAATTAAAAAAGAATTGGGGTTTTTAGCAATCCTACTATTCGATTATTCCAACCATTATCAAAATTTACACGAAGCAGCGCAGGTAAAGAAAACTGCAATGCTCAATGAACAAGCACATGAACTCAACACCAAGTATTCTGAAGAAAAAAGAGCGTATTTGGAATTTATTCGTGAGCGTATTGATTCTAAAATAGTAGGCGAATTGGAAATCATTATCAGTGATTTAAACGACTTAAAACACACAACTTTAAACAACAATCAACTCACCATCTTTCATAAAATTGAAGCGAAAATTGCCATCCTACACTCAAAAGCGTTACAAATAAAAAAGGGAGTAGAAATAGATCTCGATTAGCCAAATTCGTTTTTATTGAAGATCAAGATTTCTAATCAATTTAGAATAAGCGCCCTAATTTATCTCTATAGTTCAACATTTAAAAAATAAATTATATATTTGTAAGAAATATCTTTCAAGCAGATTTGCTTGTTTAGATAAACGAAAACGCCCCCTCGTTATGTCTACTATAGAAAAACCATTTTTAGATGTCCTTCAGGAGATCATCATTAAACCTGACGGAACCATTATTGGAGGCAATAATACCATTTATAATTTAGAATCTTTTTCTAATTTATTTGAAGTAGATCCGTTTTTTGAAAGTTTAAAAGAGCAATTTCTTACTTCCAACAAAACTTTTTTTGTTTACCCTTGTGTAAATTTCTATATCAATAATAAAAAGTGCTATTGTGATGTAACAGTGAAGCGGGAAAATGGCTTTTTAGCCTTTATACTTTTTAACTACTCAGAGCGATATGAGAAACTCCACAACATCGAATCTCAGAAAAATCAACAGCAGCTAAATGCGCATCTCAAAAAAATAGGTGCAACTAATGTTTTATAACCGTATTTTTGGGTTTCTGAGAATCAAATCAGAGAAAACACTTAAGTAATATTATTTGTGGCTATATTAGTGTCGATTTTCCATTTATATATAATCCAATTTAAAAAATGAATAGTTCTCAATCAAAAAAGATTGTAATATTAGGTCACTTTGGAGTAGGAAAGACGAGTTTAGTTCGGCGATTTGTAGACAGTATGTTTAGCGAGGACTATCTTGTAACTCTTGGAGTTCAAGTGAAGAAAAAAGTGGTAACGATCGACGATGCGAAAGTAACGCTTATCATATGGGATATTGAAGGAAATTCTTCCATTTCAAAAGCTCGAAAATCATATTTAACCGGAACACATGGTTTTCTTTATGTCTTTGATGTCACCCGACCGGAAACTTTTGAAAACTTAGAAGATGAAATGGATTTTCTTGCAAATAATTTCCCTTCCATTCCGGTGTGTAAAATAGGAAACAAATCGGATTTACTACTCACAGAAAACGCCAAAGAATTCTTTGAACAAGAACAATATAAAGATTGCGATTTTACGAGTGCTAAGGAAGGAAACAATGTTGAAAATGTGTTTCAAAAGATCACAAAACAGATGCTGTAATAATGGAGTTAGGAAAATATAAAGATGAAATTTACAACCGTAAAATACAGATCGTTGAAGTAGATTTAAAAGGAAGCATAATTGAAAGTGAAGATTCACTTTTTAAGCTTCATAAATCTCAAAACATCAAGGATGTTCATCCCTTTTTTGAGGGTATATTGCCTCTTTTTGAAAAGCTTTCAGAAAAAATTAATTTCCCCTGTGTCAATTTACAATTCTCTGAAAAAATAATCATTGCTGATATAGATATTATCCCGGAAAATGGCAAGATTATAATTCTCATCTTCGATTTTACAACGCATTATCAAGAATCACAACCTCTGGTACAGGAAAAAAACGAAGCCTCTATCCTAAAGCACAAGCTATCCTTCGAACGAGATATTCTTATTGCTAAAGAAGACCTTAAAAATCAATTTCTAGCTCATCTTAATCATGAAATCCGTAACCCCTTGAATAATATGCTGGGATTCATGGAAATACTCGATAACACCAAACTGTCTTATGAGCAAAAGGAGACACTAAATATCATGAATAAAACAGGTACACATTTAAAAGTGTTACTTGATGATTTATTAGATATTTCAAAAATTGAAAAAGGAATCACCGTTGTTAAACATATTCCTTTTAGTCTTTCTCAGGTGTTCAACAGTCTGGTAAAGCATTTTAAGTTAAAATACGACAAGAAAGAAGTTCAGTTAGAGCTTGAAATGGACGATGACTTACCTATCCGATTACTAGGAGACCCTACAAGACTTAATCAAATAGTATTCAATCTTATTGAAAACGCATATAGAAATACCAAAAAAGGAGGGATTTCCATTCATCTTTCGGTTAAGAAAAAAGACGATAAGTTAAATAGAACATTTTTTACGATTGTTATTTCAGATACGGGAGTAGGAATACCAAAAAAGGAGCTTCCTTTTATTTTTGATTCTTATCACCAATTAGAGTTCGACCAAATAAAACCAATTGGTGAAGGATTAGGACTTAAAATAGTAAAGGATTTGGTAGGGTTAATGCAGGGGCAAATAAAAGTTGAAAGTATTGTTGGCGAAGGAACCACTTATGCAGTTACCATACCCTTTGAAGAAAGACAAAAGAAAGAAACTAAGAAAAAATCTGTTCCAAAAGGTACAGGGATTGTAATTAGCAAGCGCATCTTAATAGTCGAAAACGACGAGATCACTCAAATGCTAATGATGAAAACTTTTTTATCGAATGATGATGGCTATTTAATAGAAATTGCCCGTGATGGTGCACAGGCAATTGATTTTATTGAAAACAGAAAGTATAATTTGGTGCTTCTTAAAATGGACCTTCCAGATATGAATGGTTATGAAATTTTACGTCACTTACGTAATAATTCCAACAATAATCTACAAACACTTCCAGTCCTTGTGGTTAGTGGCAGCAATATGAAAGATGAACAAGATGCAGTAATTGCAGCTGGTGCATCTCAATTCCTTTCTAAACCTTATACCAAGAAAGAGCTTTTCGCAAAGATTGATAACGTACTAAAAAAGTAAGCTTACTTTTTATTCAAAAGATATCTATAGTCTTCAAGATCCAGTCCTCCAGAATAGATACTAATAGATCGTTTAATTAGTTTTTGCGCTAAATCTGCAGAATAACCCAAACCAATAGCATATCGCTCGATTAAAAATCGTTCGTGATCGTCGATTGTGTGATCAACAAATATCATTTCAAAGAGGTCGTGCATCCGCTCAAGACGTTTGTCGGAAGTGTTTGGTGGGTTAATTGGATATTTCGAAGGATTTTTCAATACAGCTTCGTACTCAATCTCATCGATATCAAGCTTTCTCGCAAAGCGTCTTAACAATTTTTCCTCTTCCGGGTTAATTTCCCCGTCGATCGAAGCAAGATTGGCAATAGAAGCGAAATGTCCAAGATTTCTACTGTGTTCTCCGCTCTCAAATAAGTCTGTAAATGCCATAGTAAAATTTTATACTGCAAATATAATCTAAGCTACAAATATTCCGAGTATCCCAAGGGAATCTTTTAAGAAATTTTAAATCCCTTACTCCAACCAATATCCTTAATCTTTCCTTAATTCCGAAGCAATTACTTTCCAATTATGTAATTTTAAGCAACTAAGCTGTATCAATACCTATGAAACAAACACTTCAAATTGCCAATATACTCTTGTTTGTTATTGTAATTCTTGTCAATTATTTCTCAAACACCGGACTTATAAACAATACGACCATTGGAGAAGTTTCAAAATCGGTTCATACGTTATTTACACCCGCGACTTATGCGTTTTCAATTTGGGGGTTGATCTATCTTCTTCTTTTTGGCTTCGTCATTTATCAGAGTCGGAGTTTATTTACGACCGTAAAAGATGATACATTTATAGAAACAACCGGCTGGTGGTTTGTCCTTTCGTGTATTGCAAATAGCGTCTGGGTACTATTCTGGTTATATGGCTATTTCGCGTTTTCAATACTAGCCATCTTTGTACTCTTATTTTCTTTACTGAAAATTGTTTTGCTAAACCGAATGGAATTATGGGATGCCTCTCTCCCCGTAATATTTTTTCTTTGGTGGCCTTTTGTTGTCTATAGTGGTTGGGTTACCGTCGCTAGCATTGCAAATGTTTCGGCCTATCTTTCGAGTATTGGTTGGAATGGTTGGGGTATTTCTGAAACTACCTGGACCCTAATAATGATAATAATTGCCGGAATTATTAATGTCTTGGTCATTCTGAAACGCAATATGCGGGAATTTACCTTAGTTGGTTCATGGGCACTCACAGCAATTGCCGTAGCAAACTGGGACAGCAATCAAACGGTTACTTTTACTGCTATCTTTACTGCAGCTTTTTTACTTAGTTGTGCAGCAATACATGCTATAAAAAATCGCTCAACAAGTCCCTTTACTAAAATCATGCAACACTATAAACGCTAATGATACCGAATCAAAAACATCTTTTTAGCCTTTCCGAAGAAATCACTTATCTCAATGGCTCTTATATGTCGCCTCAGTTAAAATCGGTTGAACAAGTTGGATTAGATGCGCTTCGTAAAAAATCACAGCCATACTTAATCTCTGAAAATGATTTTTTTAGTGATAAAGAAGTACTTCGGAAGAGATTTTCACAACTTATTGGCTGTGATGATCCACAACGAATAGCCATCATACCATCAGTCTCATTTGGCATAGGTACCGTTCTGAAAAATATTCCCTTCCGAAGAAATGACGAAATTATTCTCTTAAAGGAACAATTTCCAAGTAATTACTACGCTTGGGCAGCGCTTGTTGATGAGATAGGAGTGAAACTAAAGATTATCGATGCCCCGGAAATCGGAAAAGACCGTGGTAAATTATGGAACCAACGTATTTTGGAAGCGATTACTTCAAAAACCAAATGTATTGCTATTCCACATGTTCATTGGGCCGATGGTACCAAGTACGATCTAAGAGCCATTCGGAAGCGATCTAAAGAGGTGAATGCATATCTTATAATTGACGGCACTCAAAGTGTAGGGGCGCTTCCATTTTCAGTAAAGGAAATTCAACCTGATGCCCTTATTTGTGGTGGCTACAAATGGTTGTTAGGACCTTATAGCCTTGGTGTAGCCTACTTTGGCGAACGTTTTGATCATGGTGTACCACTGGACAATAACTGGATGAACCATGAAGGTGCCGAAAACTTCTCGAATCTTATAAATTACAATCCGCTATTTAAGCCTAAAGCCGCGCGCTACGATATAGGTGAGTCCAGTAATTTTAATTTAGTGCCAATGCTTTCCGAAGCAATCCGACAGTTAATTCTTTGGACTCCAGAGGCAATTCAAAGTTATTGCCGGGAAATTTCCGAAGAATCGATACTAAGGATTCAAAATCTGGGTATATTTATTGAAGAACCTGAGTATCGTGCGCATCATTTATTCGGAATTTTTCCGTCTGAAGAATACAAGCTTGAAAAGATTAAGGAAAAAATTTCAGAAAAGAAAATCATTGTTTCCTTTAGAGGAAAATCAATTCGCGTTTCACCAAATGTCTATAATTCAAAAGATGAAATTGAAAAATTGCTCGATTGTTTTCTTGAGTATTAACGATTCTTAAACCATACCTTTAATATCTTTCCCCCATGTAGGATATGCAAAAATCATTTGTTTCAATACCTCAGGTTTAAGTTTTCCGCATAAAGCAAGAACAAATAAATTGATCATCTCCCCTGCATGAGGGGCAATAATATGAGCGCCTAGAATCAGATTTCTATCTGTATCCACAATCGTTTTATAAGCATAGGTTCTAGAGTTAACGCGCTTGGCATTAAACCACTTGGGCACACTTTTATATTCTATTTGATACTGATATCCTTTTTCTTTGGCTTCTGCCTCTGTTAGTCCAATACTGGCTAATTGCGGGATGGTAAATACCACCGAAGGCACCGGAGGAAAATCCATTTTAGTATGATTCCCTTTTCTAATATTCAAACTCACAATCCGTGATTCCTGAGAAGATGTAGGCGTTAAAGGAAGGGATCCACTGGCAGATACATCACCACAGGCATAGACAGAAGGATTGGTTGTACTTTGTAGATACTCGTTCACCGATATACCCCCTTTTTCTGAAGCTACATTTCCTTTTTCAAGTGCGAGTTCATCAATAGAAGGGACACGGCCGGCAGTGTTAAAGACCATAGGTGTGGTGATGGTTTCTGATTTGCCATTTTTCTGAAATGTAATTCGGAAATTTTTCCTAAGCTTTTCAACTTGGGTTACTTCAGCATTGAAAATAAATTGAATTCCTAATTCTTCTGAAGCTGACACTAAGTGATCAACTATGTCTTTCTCAAAATTTTGAAGCGGACTTGCCCCAAACTCAACGATTGTGACCTTTACCCCAAAACGGGCAGCAATATGTGCGAATTCCATTCCAATATATCCCGCACCAATAAAAACCATTTTATCTGGTAAGGATTCTAAGTCAAGAAAGGCGTCACTTAGTAAAAGATGCTCCCGACCGGGAATCCTCAATTCCATTGATTTCTGTCCGGTGGCAATAACGATTTTCTTAACCTTCACTGTTTTACCTTCAACCGATAAGGTGTTCATGTCTAAAAATTCCGGAGATTGATGATATAAATCTATTCCAGCCTTTTTTAATTTCTTTTCTGTGGCAGCAGGTACTGCAGATGTAAATGTAGATTTAAACTGTTGTAATTCTTGCCAATTTAATTCAGGAACCGTAGTAATCCCTTTTCCTTTTAAATCTGTGGCTAATTGAATCACCTCTGTAATTCCGACTAGAACTTTTTTAGGATCGCACCCTCTATTAGGACACGTTCCACCATATTCCCGATTGTCGGCTATTGCCACTTTCAACCCTTCGGCAGCACATTCTATAGCAACTGTTTTTCCGGCTGTACCTGTACCGATCACGAAAACATCGTATTCTTTGATTCCCATTCAAGAAATTTAACCAATCCTTTACGGTATGTGTGTTATCAAAATGATAAAATTGCGCTCCTAATGAGTAAAACTAAAAGCAACGTACTATCTTTGCCTCTTTTATGAGTAAAGCCCTTGTTACTTCGCTTTTTTCACAGTCTCCAAAAACCAGGAAACTAGGGGAAACTATTGCCCAATCTGATCCTAAAAATGCTTCTGAAACTCAAGAAAAACTGAGTGTTTCGGGCTTAGCAGGTTCATCACTGTCAATAGTAATCGCCACCGTTTTTAAGACTTCGGAAAAACCATTTCTTCTAATTTTTAACGATAAGGAAGAAGCTGCCTATCATCTCAACGACCTTGAGAATTTATTGGGTGATCAAAATGTATTGTTCTACCCCGGAAGCTACCGCCGTCCTTATCAAATTGACGAAACCGATAACGCAAATATCTTGTTGCGCTCTGAAGTACTTAATAGGATCAATTCCCGTAAAAAACCATCGCTTATCGTTTCCTATCCCGAAGCGCTTTTCGAAAAGGTGGTTACTCGAAAAGATCTTGAAAAGAATACGCTAAAAATTGCTGTAGACGACAATCTTTCTATCGATTTTGTGAACGAAGTCTTGTTCGAATATCGCTTTAAACGCACCGATTTTGTCACCGAACCGGGCGAATTTTCTGTCCGAGGAGGAATTTTAGATGTGTTTTCTTTTAGTAATGACGAACCTTATCGGATCGAGTTTTTTGGAGATGATGTGGATAGTATTCGAACCTTCGATGTAGAAACGCAACTCTCTCTGGAACAACTAAAGAAAATTTCCATCATCCCGAATGTGGAAAATAAAATGATGCAGGAAAGTCGGGAGAGCTTTCTAAAATATATTGCTTCAAAAACGGTTGTATTTCTGAAAAATGAAGAATTGTTCAGCAGCAGTATCGACAAACTATTTCAAAAAGCCACGACTGCCTTTGAAGCCCAGCAAGGAGAAATTAAAATGAGTCCTCCGGTCGAATTGTTTTGTACCTCAACCTTACTTAAACAACAATTAGCAGAATTCACCTCTGTTAGACTCAACAGTAATATATTATCATCGTCAAATAGCAATATACCTTTTAATGTAAAACCGCAGCCGTCGTTTAACAAGCAGTTCAATCTTCTTATTGACAATCTCAATACGAATGCGGACGATGGATATAAAAATTACATCTTTTGTAGTAGCGAACAGCAGGCCAAGCGATTTCACGACATTTTTGAAGATGCCGAACAAATGGTCACCCAATTTGAAACGGTTGTTTTTCCGTTATATCAAGGCTTTATAGACCATGATGGTAAAAATGTTTGCTATACAGACCATCAGATTTTTGAACGTTACCATAAATTTCAACTCAAAAATGGCTACGCCAAAAAACAGGCGATCACTCTAAAAGAACTAACCAATCTGGAAGTGGGAGATTATGTTACGCATATCGACCATGGAATTGGAAAATTTGGAGGTTTGCAAAAAATCGATGTAGAAGGAAAAAAACAAGAAGCCATCAAACTTATTTATGGCGAACGTGATATTCTATACCTCAGTATTCATTCACTTCACAAGATTTCCAAATACAACGGCAAGGACGGAACAGCCCCTAAAATATACAAATTAGGAAGTGCTGCCTGGAAAAATTTAAAGCAAAAAACAAAGGCCAGGGTTAAGCTAATCGCGTTTAATCTTATTGAGCTATACGCAAAACGACGACTTCAGAAAGGATTTGCTTTCGATCCCGATTCGTATTTACAATTGGAGTTAGAGTCCTCATTTATTTATGAAGATACCCCCGATCAAATCACTTCTACCGAAGATGTAAAACGAGATATGGAAAGCGATCTTCCAATGGACAGGCTGGTTTGTGGAGACGTTGGTTTCGGAAAGACCGAAGTGGCTATTCGCGCTGCTTTTAAAGCTGTCGATAACGGAAAACAGGTTGCTATACTCGTGCCTACAACTATACTTGCGTTTCAGCATTTCAAAACTTTTTCAGAACGACTATCTGAAATGCCGGTGAATGTAGATTACCTCAATCGCTTCCGAACTACAAAGGAAAGAAGATCGGTCATCGAAAATCTGAAATCAGGAAAGTTGGATATCGTAATTGGGACTCATCAATTAGTGAATAAATCGGTAGAATTTAAGGATCTCGGTTTACTGATTATCGACGAAGAACAAAAATTTGGAGTTGCGGTAAAAGACAAGTTAAAAACAATTAAGGAGAATGTCGATACCCTTACTTTGACTGCCACTCCTATTCCGCGGACGCTTCAGTTTAGTTTGATGGCTGCGCGGGACTTGTCGGTCATTACCACTGCACCGCCCAACCGATATCCAATCGAAACGAATGTGATCCGTTTTTCCGAAGAAACCATAAGGGATGCTGTGCGCTATGAAATATCTCGTGGAGGACAAGTGTTTTTTGTTCACAACAGGATTGAAAACATCAAAGAAGTAGCAGGAATGCTTCAACGTCTTGTCCCCGATGCCAAAATTGGAATTGGACACGGGCAAATGGAAGGTAAAAAATTGGAGAATCTAATGCTCGCATTTATGAATAATGAATTCGATGTGCTTGTTTCAACCACCATTATCGAGAGCGGTCTTGATGTTCCCAATGCAAATACGATTTTTATTAACAACGCCAATAATTTTGGGCTTTCAGATTTGCATCAAATGCGAGGTCGTGTGGGGCGTAGTAATAAAAAAGCGTTCTGTTATTTTATTACGCCGCCCGAATCTGCTATGACCGACGATGCGCGAAAGCGAATCACTGCTCTTGAACAATTTAGCGACTTGGGAAGTGGTTTGAATATCGCCATGAAAGACCTTGAAATAAGAGGTGCAGGAGATTTACTTGGTGGAGAACAGAGTGGTTTTATCAACGAAATTGGTTTCGAAACCTATCAAAAGATTCTCGCGGAAGCCATAGACGAACTTAAAGAAAAAGAATTCAAAGACCTATACGAAGGGACCGAACATGAGAAAAAAGAGTTCGTAAAGGAAACCGTAATAGACACAGATTTTGAACTTTTGTTTCCGGATGATTACGTAAATAACATCACTGAACGACTTAATTTATACAGTAAATTGGGTGATTTGAAAAAGGAAGCAGACCTTGAGAAATTTGAAAAAGAATTGGTAGATAGATTCGGAGAAATTCCAACACCTGTCAACGATCTGCTAAATAGTGTTCGTATTAAGTGGATCGCAATTGCAATGGGATTAGAACGTGTTGTGATGAAGAAAGGAAAAATGGTGGGTTATTTTGTAGCCGATCAGCAAAGTCCTTTTTATCAGAGTCATTCTTTTACAAAGGTCCTTCAATACGTGCAAAGTCATTCGAAAGTAGTGACCATGAAAGAAAAACAAACACGATCCGGACTTAGATTGCTAATGACTTTTGATCATATCAATTCGATCGATAAAGCGCTAAAATCTTTGGAATTGTTTATGGTCTAATTCTTGTTTAAGGCATACACTCATTACATTTACTATATTTGTTCATTATGTATAAAAAAGCACTCCTAACCATCTTTCTTTTCCCCCTTTTAGCTTCTGCCCAGCACACTATTAAAGGCACATTTTCACCGGCAGAAGACTTTAAATGGGCTATCCTTTACAAAGTCACCCCGACCAACGCTTTGTATGCCGCAGATACACAAACCGATTCTATTGGAAATTTCACCTTAATGCTTGATTCTACAGTTACTAAGGGGATGTATCGATTGGTATATGCGTTGCCTCAGGACATCTATAATTTCGACATTATTTACGACGGAAAAGAAGATATTGAGCTTACATTCAATGAAGAAAAAGGCATCCGTTTTTTAGCTTCGGAAGAGAATAGTTTGCTGGCGGCATATCAATATGAAATGCAGAAATTACAAATTGATATAAAGAATAAATTCTCTAAAGGAGGCAAAGAACTTTCTGAAGCTTTTGAAACATTAGAAAAAGAACAAAGAGCCTTTGAAGCAGCAGCAAAAGATAAATTAGTATTGAATTTTATTATTGCCAACAGACCATATATTCCTAATGAGAATGTGACTGTTAAATCTTATATAGAAAAGTCTAAAGAACATTATTTTGATCATATAGATTTTACAAATCCGACCCTACAATCGTCTAATTTCTTATTGGAGACTGTTTTCAACTATATCACGGTATATGTAGGTCAAGATGATGATGTTCCCATCGCCTATGCACAGAATATGGACCAGGTGTTTAAAAAATTACAGAAAGGTGAAAAACCCTTTCAGCAGGCTTTCTTAATGGAACTCTGGAATAAATTCGTCGATATCGACAGAATTGAAACCGCAAACTATATTGCCAAAAAGTACTTAATTCCCTTGAGCAAATCTCTTAACAACACAGAACTTGCAGAACAACTTACGATATTCAAAAACACTTCGATTGGTGAAAAAGCACCCGATTTTAACTGGGAAGATGACATTGATGGTAAAACAATTCCTAATTCTCTATACAAGTTAGACACGGCAGAAAATTATATTATTGTTTTCTGGAGCAGCATGTGTTCTCATTGTTTAGCCGAAATGCCTGTATTACATTCTAAAATAACCACTTTGGAAAAAGGGAAATTCAAGGTGATCGCCATAGGTCTTGAAGACGAACCTTACGATTGGCAAAATAAAGTTTTCGACTTTCCTGAATTTACCAACATCCTTGGCTTAGGGAAATGGGAGAATCCAATTGGTAATGACTACGGTATTGACGCAACGCCTACTTACTTTGTACTTGATAAAGACAAACAGATCATCGCCAAACCAGAAATGGTTGAAGACGTATTAAAACTTTTGAACACTCCGTCAAAATAAATAATCATTAAAGATCTTTAGTTAAAACGATTCAATTTTTGAGCCTCTATTGTGAGTACAGACTGAAATGTCGGGTGAATGTCGGGTGAAATTCCTTCTAATTTTTTGCACGATTTCTAGTTCAATCGTACTATTGCCATAATAATGATCTATAAATGAAACAGCCAGAACTCGGTCGCAAAATAATAGAGCTTCGGAAACAAAAAGGACTCACTCAGGAAGAATTAGTTGACTTGTGTAATATTAATGTGCGCACTATTCAACGAATCGAAGCCGGAGAAGTGACGCCTAGAAGTTATACCCTAAAAACAATTTTCAATATTCTTGATTTCGATTTTGAAGCAATGCAAACGACTTCCGAAGAAAAAAAGGACTCCGCTATTTTTCTTACAGGAATAAAAGACATCAAGGAAGCTTCGTTTTATTCCAGCCATCTTAATATTGCCTGGATCTGTGGACTTATCTATTTTCTTACAGGTTTTATAGAGTTTGCTGTGGATTACGCACGCTATTATGAGGACGATCTCATCTTTGGAAAAGCCGGTTATTTAAGCCTAAAATTTATTATACTGGGTAGTTATATTTACTTTATGCGTGGGTTCTTCATAATGGGAAACATCTTCAAAGAATACTTGCTTAAAATCGCTGCGATCGCCATGATTTCAGTCAATATCATTTTTTATGGATATGATATGATTTCTCTTTGCACCGAATTATTCTATATAGAGTATGTTATTGTCGTTCATTCATTATTTTATGGAATAGTAAGTTTGATATTCGGATTTGTTCTTTTAAGACTAAACTTATCTGTTGGAAAACTAGCCACTATTACTGGAGGAATAACCCTTGCAAGCGGATTCTTTTTCTTAATGGTTTTTTTGTTGTGGTTGGGATACATTTTTCTAATCCCGGCCGTATTGCTTCAGATTATACTTTTATACAAGATTAGAGATCTCATAAAGGCGAAATTTCAGCCGCGTTAAAGTTGTAATTTCACGTTTTAAGTGAGCGGTTTAGTTCATTAAATATTTCCTTCAGAAATGATAAAAGGCATTTTCAAAATGCTCAATTTTCTCAATATTTTTGTTTTTTAGAATAGCGATTATATCGAATCGCACTTCCTTTTCTATGGTATTAGAAACTAAATATTCGTTCGCAGCTTTCACCAATAATTTTATTTTCGATTTGGTAACAAAATCCTGAGGATCCCCAAAAAAAGCACTGTTTCGGGTTTTCACTTCAATAACAATTATCTTATCATCCTTTTGGGCTATGATATCAATTTCTGCTTTCTGGAATATAAAATTTCGTTCCAAAATGCTAAAACCATTCCGCAGCAAATAGTTAACAGCCAACTGCTCTCCCATTTTACCAAGTTCGTTATGATATGCCATAATACTCCCAGCGCAGGCAGGGATCTTTATTTATTATTCTAAAAACTCAATTTTACACTCTTTTTTTCTACCTCTAAGATAACTTTTCTACCTAGAACCAAGGCCCTATTATCCATAATATGCCCGGCAGGAAACTGATAACACACAGGATAATCATACTCGGAGATGGCATCATTAATAATTTCTTCTGCAGTTTTTCCAAATGGAATTGTGTTGTCCCGCATATCGCTCATGCCTCCCACAATAAGACCTGCGAGATTTTTAAGCATACCTGTACGTTTCAGATTTTGCATCATTCTGTCAATATGATACAGCATTTCATCCAGATCTTCAATAAAAAGTATTTTTCCGTCGGTTTTTATATCTGAAGGGCTTCCGATGAGTGAATATAGTAGCGATAAATTTCCACCGACCAATGCACCTTCAGCCATGCCTATTCTGTTTAGTTTATTTTCTTCGGAAGCAATTTCGCTCCCGTACTCTTTTCCGAAGAGAACATCATGCACCGAAGTCCGCGTAGCTTCAGTCTTAATATCCAACTCCATTGCCATATTAGCATGAAGGGTTTCTATTCCGAAGTTATGAATATGCGAATGCAAAACCGTGATATCACTATAACCTATAATCCATTTTGGGTTCTTTTTAAACTCTGAAAAATCCAGCGTGTCAATAAAACGAACTGTTCCATAGCCGCCTCGTGCACACCAAACAGCTTTGATTTCATCATCATCCAGAAACTGCTGAAGGTCTTGCGATCTAAGCTCATCGTCACCAGCAAACTGATGATAGGAAGCATCAATTGTCCTTCCCAACTTATAACAAAGCCCCCAGGACTCCAACAAATTTAAAAATGGTTGCAATTCCGATGCAGTAATTTTTCTGGCGGTAGAAACGATACCAACACAATCTCCTTTCGATAAATAAGTAGGGGTTTTCATAGTAAAATTTAAAAGTTTGAAAATACTAAAATTTAATTTTTCGGGTTTAATAACTATCCTTTTTATTCTAATTAGCTTATTTTCAATATCTTTATGCACAACCTAACATGATTCCCACCAATGATAACAGCTACTCCCCCCTCCTGTAATGATGCGTCTATCGCACCTTTTATTCCAACAACAGCCGATCCATGGAATACAACTAAAGTAACACATGCCTATAGACGATTAGGATTTGGAGCTTCACAACAAACAATAGACGCCGCATTGGCTATGTCTCCGGGTGATTTTATAGATATGCTGGTCGATACCGCTTTTAATCTTCCCACCACGCCGGCACCTCCCTGGGGCTATTATTCGTACAATGATTTTACCGATTATGAAAACCAAAACTTTCCATTTTTTAATGAATGGAGAATTCAAACGGTTAATGATTTTATGAATGAAGATCTTCGAGGTCGGATGACATTTTTTTGGATGAATCATTTTGTTACTGAGTTTGAGACCTACGGACACTCACCCTATGCTTTTCAGTATTACAATACCATGCAATTTAATTGTGTTGGGAATTTTAAGCAGTTTGTAAGAGCTGTAGGTGTAAATTCCACCATGCTCATTTATCTCAATGGCTTTCAAAATACTCAATTCGATCCTAATGAAAACTTTGCGCGTGAATTGTTCGAATTATTTACACTAGGGGAAGGTAATGGTTATACTCAAGAAGACATAGTAGAAACTGCTCGTGCTCTAACAGGATATAATCACTGGAACGATTATGGAGATATTATCTATTTCGACCCCAGTACTTTCGACAGTGGAGAAAAAACGATCTTCGGACAAACCGGAGAATGGGGCTACGATGATGTTATAAACTTACTGTTTCAGGAGCGTGGTGAAGAAATCGCCTTTTATATCTGCGAAAAATTGTATCGCTTTTTTGTGAGTCCGGCTGTAGATGCCGTTATTGAACAGGATATTATCCAGCCATTGGTGGACACATTTATTAACAATGATTTTGAGATTGTTCCTGTATTAAAACAGCTTTTTAAAAGCGAACATTTTTTCAATGAGCGTGCTTTAGGCGTTACCGTAAAAAGTCCGTATGATGTAATACTTGCATACCTAAAAGAAACAGGTTTTTACTACGATGATGAGCTCATCGAAACCATAGTATATTATAACAGTCTTATGGGTCAGGATATTTATGATCCCCCAGATGTATCGGGATGGCAACGGGATGAAACCTGGATTAATTCTTCGACCTTAACCGGACGTTGGCAGTTAGTGGATCTTTATATCTGGTTTCTATTCGATCAGAATGAATTTACACTAACCGATCTCGCAAGGGATCTTACCAACGATAGTATAGATCCCAATTACATTACGCAAGTTCTTGTAGATCATTTTATGGCAAAACCCTTGCATTCGCCACTAGACTATACTATTGCGACCGACATATTTAAATGGGATGTACCTCAAAACTATTATGACGAGGGCCTCTGGAATCTTAGCTGGTCTTCTGCACCTTATCAGGTGTTACTGCTACTTCAGCATATTGGAAAAATGCCCGAATTTCAACTTAAATAACAACCGCAATGTGTAACAACCACGATATTCCCAAAAAAAATAGCGCTAAAAGCGAGAAAAATATTCACGATAAAGAACATTCAGCATGGAGTCGTAGATCATTTATTCAGGCACTTGGTTTAGTAGGAGCAGGAAGTATGACTTTAGGCCGTGCGGCAATAACTGCTTCAAAACCATCTCCATTATCGGTTGCTTTATCACAGGTGGACAACGACAATATTCTTATAATTGTAAGACTAAAAGGTGGTAACGACGGACTTAACACCATTGTCCCTGTTTATGATTATGCAACCTATGCCAATCTTAGACCCACGATTCGACATCAGCAAAATGACTTGATCAACTTAAATGCCGATTTCGGAATTCCCAATTACATGAACAGCCTTGAAACGGTTTGGGGTGAGGGCAAGATGAAAGTGATTCACGGAGTAGGATATCCGCAACAGAATTTATCGCATTTTCGTTCTTCGGAAATATGGGCGTCAACAAACGAAGTAAATTTTGAACCAACGGGATGGTGGGGACGTTATTTTGAAGACCTCTATCCAGACTATTTGATCAATCCCCCGGAACACCCGCCTGCTATTCAAATAGGTTCGATTGGAAATCTTGTTTTTGATGGAAATGACAGCAATTATTCCTTCTCGGTTGCGAACCCGGCACAGTTAGCAGCTATTGCTGAAAACGGCACAGTACATGATGTTTTAAACGTTCCCGATTGTGTTTACGGTGATAAATTGTTGTTTATGCGATCTACTGCGAACACCACATTTTTATACTCTCAAGTGCTAAATGATGCTTATATGGCTTCGACTAATAACGCACCATATGAAGATGAAGAACTTTCGAATCAGTTAGCAATTTGCGCCCGAATGATCAAAGGAGGTTTAAATACCAAGGTCTATATGGTTACCCTTAACGGATTCGACACTCACGCCAACCAAGTCGACGATCATAGAGCTCTATTGGAAGATCTAGCCGATTCTATAAAAAACTTTTACACCGATCTTGCCAGTTCTGGCTTAGATAATAAGGTATTAACGATGACCATTTCAGAATTTGGCCGACGTCCTTACGAAAATGGTTCAGATGGTACAGATCATGGTGCCGCTTCTCCGGTGATGCTATTTGGCTCAGGACTAAATGGTAGCGGGTTTGTTGGTAACCACCCTGATTTAAGTGTTTGGGATGCAGATGATAACCTAATCCCAACCTCCGACTTTAGAGATGTGTATTCTACAGTATTAACCGATTGGTTTTGTTTGGATCCTTCAGTCGTGGATCTCATCTTACTCAATCAGACCTATGATAATATGGATCTTGGTTTCGATTGTAACGTATTATCCACTTCAGATTTTAGTAATACAACACGTCTGGTTCATGCTCCATTCTATCAAAACGACCGAACTTACATTGAAATTTCCATGCCGGCGACGGCCAATGTTGATATTCGACTCTATGATATTTTAGGCAAAGAAATAGGAGTACTTGCCAATGAAGTACTGTTTAACGGCAGGCATACTATAGATGTGAGAGCGCAGATCAACTCCCGTCTTGCATATGGTCAATACGTCTACAGAATTGCAACCGGTGGGCAATTTTACAGCAAATCAATTTTGATAAAATAGATAGATCATATTCTTTGTCTTTAGTTGGTCTTTGCAACTAAAAATTCTTCATGAAAATGGTACATTTGTGCATTATTTGAAGAATTATGAGTACACCAAAAAGATATACAATTACAGCCGCATTACCCTATACCAATGGTCCCGTTCATATTGGACATCTGGCAGGGGTTTATGTGCCAGCAGATATTTATGCACGTTTTCAACGATTGCAAGGGAAGGATGTGGCCTTTGTCTGCGGAAGTGATGAACATGGTGTACCAATCACAATCAAGGCGAAAAAAGAAGGAATAACTCCTCAACAAGTAGTCGATAAGTATCATGCTATCATTAAAAAGTCGTTTGAAGACTTCGGAATTACTTTTGATAACTACTCAAGAACTTCTGCTAAAATTCATCACGATACAGCATCCGATTTTTTTGAAAAATTGTATAAGGACGGAAAGTTCATCGAAGAAGTAACTGAACAATTGTACGATGCTGAAGCTAATCAGTTTTTAGCAGATCGTTTTATTGTAGGAACCTGCCCAAAATGTGGCTTTGAAGAAAGTTATGGTGATCAATGCGAAAACTGCGGAACATCTCATAATGCAACCGATCTAATCAATCCAAAAAGTGCCATTACCGGTGCGACTCCAACCTTAAAAGAAACGAAACATTGGTTCTTGCCTTTAGATCAATATGAACCTTGGTTAAAAGAATGGATCGTTGAAGGGCATAAAAAAGACTGGAAAACCAACGTTTACGGACAGTGCAAATCATGGATCGACGACGGTTTACGCCCTAGAGCGGTAACTAGAGATCTGGATTGGGGAATTCCCGTGCCGGCTCCAGGTGCTGAAGGGAAGGTCTTATATGTTTGGTTCGACGCTCCCATTGGATACATTTCGTCCACCAAAGAATGGGCTAAGCGTGAGGGAAAAGACTGGGAGCCTTATTGGAAAGATGAAGACACCAAATTGCTACATTTTATCGGGAAAGATAATATCGTTTTTCATTGTATTATTTTTCCGAGTATGTTAAAAGCCGACGGAAGTTATATTTTACCTAACAATGTGCCTGCTAATGAATTTTTAAATCTGGAAGGCAATAAAATTTCAACAAGTAAGAATTGGGCGGTTTGGTTGCACGAATATTTGGAAGACTTCCCTAATCAGCAGGATGTACTTCGATATGCATTAACTGCAAATGCCCCTGAAACTAAAGACAATGATTTTACATGGGCCGATTTTCAGGCGCGTAACAATAATGAGTTGGTGGCTATCTTCGGAAACTTCATCAATAGAGTGGTTGTTTTAACCCACAAATATTATAATGGCGTAGTTCCGGCAGCTTCAGATTTTTCTGAAGTTGACGAACAAACTTTGAAGGAATTACAAGCCTATCCTGCCGTTATTGAAAGTTCGATAGAAAGATATCGTTTCCGCGAAGCGCAAATGGAACTCATGAATGTCGCCAGATTAGGAAATAAATATCTAGCCGACGAAGAACCCTGGAAATCAATCAAAACTGATGAGGAACGTACAAAAACTGTTATGTATGTCGCATTGCAAATTGCTTCAGTATTAGCAGTTTTAAGTGAACCCTTTTTGCCATTTACTTCGGAAAAGTTGAAAAAAATGCTCAATGTCTCCCCGAGCGCAGTCGAGGGGTCTCTAGCTTGGAATGATGTTTCTTTAAAACAAGAGTTACTCCCAACCGGCCACACCATTGGAAAAGGAGAACTACTTTTCAGCAAAATAGAAGACGAACAAATTCAGAAACAATTAGATAAATTACAAGCCAGTAAAGCGATGAATGAAGCAGCAAATAGAACCATAACACCACAAAAAGACACTTGTACTTTCGACGATTTTACCAAACTAGACATGAGGGTTGGTACTATAATTGAAGCCGAGAAAATGCCGAAAGCGAAAAAGTTATTGGTTTTAAAAGTAGATACCGGTATAGCTATACGTACGATTGTTTCGGGGATTGCAGAGAGTTTTACTGCTGAAGAGATTATTGGTAAAAAAGTAACTGTTTTAGTGAATCTCGCACCTCGAGCCTTACGTGGAGTCGATAGTGAAGGCATGATACTAATGACCGAAACTCCCGATGGGAAATTGGTGTTTGTGAATCCGGACACAGACGGTGTTGACAATGGTGCGACGATAAACTAAAATATTTTTACCCCAAAACATACTTATGAAAAATTTTATTTCCCTATTGATTATGACCGTTTTTGTCATATCCTTTGGTCATGCTCAGGAAGAAGTTGTTTCTTTTAAAATTGAGGAAAGTGTTTATTTAATAAAACATAAAGAGAGCTACTCGTTCTCAAACACGATAAATGGAGATCTTGCCATTGTACTAATCGAAAAAAAGAAGGTATATGCAAAGCTATTTGACAAAGATTTTCAAAATATATCTTCCTTTGATACAGATGCACTAAAAAGCAAATACAGCAATGTTCTTGGGTACAAGATAATTGACAATAAATACTATTTGGTGGCGTCAAATAGATCGCTTCAAAAATTTGCACTTCTTTTATTAGATTTTGACAAAAAAAAGGGAGAAGCCCAGGAAATAGAAATTGATTTTGGCAAAGAAGAATTTTTAGAAACGGTTCAATATAAAAATCAGCTTTATATAATTTCAGCAAATAAGGACAACGAATTTGTCTTACGTATTCTGAATGATAAAATGGAAGCTGAAATAATCAATACGATTGAAATTGGTGACGGAAAAACTGAAAAGAATCAGAGACTATTAAAAAGAGACGTCTTTATGTTTATGGCTCCATTGAAATCGAATATTACAAAGATCGACAATAGAGTCCCAACGTCGATCGAGCAAGCTGCAAATCAAACGAAACTTTACCAGCAAAATAACAAGCTCTATTTAACTTTCGACGATGATGATGAGACTGCCACAAAATTGTACATTATTGATCTTGAAACCTTAGAATTAACGTCTAGTGAATATAATTATCCAAAAGGAAAATTAGAAGAGTTTAATAGATACAACTCTTTTATTTTGGACGATCATATCATTCAATTGGGAAGTAGTAACTTGGAGATGCAGATTGAAGTAAAAAACTTCGATGGGGGAATTATTAAAGAGCATTACTTAGAAAAAGAGACTCCTATTGACATAAAAAATTCTCCAATTATTCAAGAAGGGACAACGGCTATTCCTTTTGTCAACCGACGAGAAATGGAAGAGACTTCAAAGTTTCTGCGAAAGGTTTCTGGCGGTAAAATAGGAATTACCGCCTACAAAGATGATATGGGTTATAACGCTACCATAGGTGGATACAAAGAAGTTGCAACCGGAGGAGGAGGTATGATGATGATGGGCGGCGGCGGTGCGTCTTTTGGCGTTGGTGGTGCAGTTACCGTTATGATATACAACCCAACGTTTTATTCTTATTCGTTGTATACTTCAACAAAATCTACTTTTTTCAACACTCACTTCGACCAGGATTTTAACTATGTAAAGAAAGATGTTGAGACCGATGTCTTTGATAGAATTCAAGAGTATAAGAAAAATATTGAACGCATCACGGCTGAAGATGTTTTTTTCCATAATGACAGTTTATATTTTGGATTTTTCGATATGCGGGATAAGTATTATCGCATAATCAAAATGTAAATAAAACGTACCTATACCAATCATTGGGTTAACACTTTTTATCTATAAATCGTTGCTTGTGAACCAGCTTTTTAATTATATAATTTCTAATACTAATCTCCCTTCGGAAGGGATTAAAAATACGGTATCTCTTCTAAATGAAGACTGCACCATTCCGTTTATTTCTCGCTATCGAAAAGAGCGAACAGGAAACCTAGATGAGGTGCAAATTGGAGAAATTGTAAAGTACAAAGAACAGTTTGAAGCGCTTGAAAAACGTAAAACAAGCATTCTAAAAGCAATAGAAGAACAGGGTGAATTAACACCCGAGCTTCAGAAAAAAATAAACGATACCTCCGATCTTATAACTCTCGAAGATCTATATCTACCCTTCAAAAAGAAACGGAAAACAAAGGCAGAAACTGCCAGAAAAAATGGTCTGGAGCCTTTAGCGAAGATCATCATGACCCAAAATGTTTCAGGGCTTTCTTCAATAGCATTAAAATATATTAAAGGCGAAATCACTTCCGAAGAAGAAGCACTGGAAGGCGCCCGACATATCATTTCAGAATGGATTAACGAGCGTACTGACGTTCGAAATTCATTGCGTAGACAACTGGAACGTTTTGCTGTAATTGCAACTAAGGTGGTAAAATCAAAAGCTGATGATGAGAAGGCTCAAAAATTTAGAGATTACTTCGATTGGAACGAGAGTTTATCACGAATTCCGTCTCATAGATTACTGGCCATTTTAAGAGCCACTTCGGAAGGCTTTTTAAGAATGAAAATTGAGATCGATGATGAAAAGGCGTTATATAAAATTGAAGAACGCATAATTCGTTCGAACAATGAATGCGCCGCTCAAATTAAATTAGCGATCGAGGATGCTTACAAACGCCTTCTTTTTCCTGCTTTATCGAATGAAACCCTAGGTATAGCAAAAGAAAAAGCGGATCAGACGGCAATTGAAGTATTCGCCAAAAACCTAAAACAACTATTACTGGGCTCACCTCTGGGCGAAAAAAGAGTACTTGCAATCGATCCGGGTATTCGAAGCGGATGTAAAATTGTTTGTTTAGATGCACAAGGCGGACTAAAACACAATGAAACCATATACCCGCATCCTCCAAAAAACGATGCTACCGGTGCCATTAAAAAAATCAGCACCCTGGTTGAAGCCTATAAAATTGATGCAATCGCCATAGGGAACGGAACAGCATCCCGGGAAACAGAAACTATAATCAGAAGAATTCACTTTAATCGTGACATCCAAGTATTTGTGGTGAGCGAGGCTGGAGCTTCTATTTATTCGGCATCCAAAATTGCGAGAGACGAATTTCCCAATTACGATGTTACTGTTCGAGGTTCGGTTTCTATAGGTCGTAGATTACAGGATCCTTTAGCCGAACTGGTTAAAATTGATGCCAAATCCATTGGTGTAGGGCAATATCAGCATGATGTAGATCAATCAAAGTTGAAAAGTTCCTTGGACATTACCGTTGAACTATGTGTAAATGCTGTTGGAGTCAACATTAATACTGCTAGCACTTCTTTGTTGAGTTATGTTTCGGGTATTGGTCCAAAACTGGCAGAAAACATAGTCGCTTATCGAGACGATCAGGGCGCATTTACATCCCGAAATAACATTAAAAAAGTTCCTCGCTTGGGAGGCAAAGCTTTCGAACAAGCAGCGGGATTTCTACGAATTAAAGAGGCCAAAAATCCATTGGATGATTCTTCGGTACATCCTGAAAGTTATTCGGTGGTGCAACAAATGGCAAAAGATCAAAGTGTAGCAGTTTCAGAATTAATAGGTAACAAAACCATTCTTCAGAAAATAAAAGCGGAACAATATTGCAATGAAAACATCGGACTTCCAACCTTAAAAGACATTTTGAAAGAGTTGGAAAAACCGGGTCTTGACATTCGGGAGGAAGCTAAGGTCTTTACTTTTAACCAAAATATTAAAACCATTACCGACTTACATGAAGGGCAATTGCTCCCGGGGATCGTGAACAATATTACCAATTTTGGTTGTTTTGTTGATGTAGGAATAAAGGAAAGCGGTTTGATTCATATTTCAAATCTCGCAGATGCCTATGTTTCGGATGTAAGCGAACATGTGCATCTACACCAACAAATCATCGTAAAAGTATTGGATGTGGATGTGGCCCGAAAACGAATTCAACTAAAGCTTTATAAATAACTCCCTCTCAGCGGGAGAGGGCTGGGGTGAGGGACCAAAAATAACTCCCTCTCAGCGGGAGAGGGCTGGGGTGAGGGACCAACAATAACTCCCTCTCAGCGGGAGAGGGCTGGGGTGAGGGATAATAAGCGCAACTAAGCTGCTTTTAACACCACTAATTCGCTATACTTCAAAAGAATATTTATTAAGGTTGTAATTTTTAGAAGGAAGAATCGACATATCTATAATGATCATGAAATTTTCAGAATTCAATACTGAAGCGATGTTTCAGATAGGGGACGAAAGCTTACTAGAAAAATATCGAGTTGGAGAACAGCTTGGCGTTTTTACATTTATATGGGCCCGACAAAACTCGGCAAGAGTAATCGTAGATAACATTCCTATTAGGATTCCACAGCATAGTATTTTAGCGCTAACTCCCCTTCAGTTTCTTCAGTTTGAAGCTGGGAAAGATCTTATTGTTTATCAATTTAATCGTTCCTTTTATTGCATTCAGGATCACGATAAAGAAGTTGGTTGTGCCGGATCTCTATTCTTTGGAGATATGTATAGCCCCATTATCCCATTGGACGATAAAGAACAAAAAAGCTATAGTGCATTACATAGTGTATTTATCGAAGAATTTGAGAATAAGGATGCTATTCAGTCTGAAATGCTTCGCATGTTGCTTTCCAGATTTATTATAAAAACCACAAGATTATTGAAATCCGAATCTGCTTCCGAAGCAATTACAGATAATAAACAAGAATTAGTCCGTCAGTTTAATTTATTGGTGGAAGCGCATTTTAAAAAAGAGCATTCTGTTGCATTTTACGCAGGCAAGCTAAATAAATCTCCAAAAACTATTTCGAATATTTTTTCAAAATTAAAGAAAACACCCCTTAAGATTATCCATGATCGTATTATACTTGAAGCAAAGCGACAGTTTATTTATACCAATAAAACCTCCAAAGAAATTGCCTATGATATTGGTTTTGATGATGCGTCACATTTAAGTAGGATGTTCAAAAAGCAAACCGGGAGCTCTCCAACTCACTTTCGGTTAAAATCCACGATTAATTAATTCGTTTTTTTTAAAAAGGGAAGAATCGACATGTTCTAGGGAATTCTGTCCATTCTTTCACCTCTCAATTCATCGCATCTTTGTAGTGTTCAATTAAAGTTTAATTCTGATATCATTTCAGAAAAAATACAAACTCATGAAAACACTATTTAAAACCCTAATCGTAATCACTTTAGTCTTAACAGCTTCATTCCATACGTCAGCACAGGAATATCAGGACTCTTTGGCCCCTGTGTATTTAACAGTTGTGAAAAAGCAGGACATCAAATCAAGTTTGCTTACAGCATATAATACTGAACTAATTTCGTTGAGAGATTTTAGATTTAGTTATCAAATAAAGAAAGCTGAAAAAGCAGAAGAGGTTTTAGTGTTTTTTTATGAAGACAGCTATTACTCTATAGAAAAATCGGAATACTTAAAAATGATTCGAAAAGCTGCAAATAGAAGTGAAAGTGTTACTTCTTTCACCAATTTTATAGTAAAACGTCTTCCGCAAATCGAAACTTATCTTGAGCAGGAGAGCACCAACAATAAGCTTTATGAAATTTCAAGAAAAAATTCCCTTCACGGGAAACTTCACGATATAGCCACCGAATTTTCACTCTAAAAATCAATCATTATGAACACTGGACACATTATCTCTCTTTTTAATCTTATCGAAATTTTCCGACAAGGAGCTGGAAAGGCAATCAAAAAATTTAATCCTTTAGCTCATTGTGAAAAAAGCAGTCTGCATGACTATTACTGCGATGCCGAGAGACCTTTTATAAATCAAAACTAAATTGAATTAAAGAAAAATTGACATTAAGTAAGGAAATACATGCATTGAATTGACCTGCTTTATGTTACACCTTTGACTTTAAATATAATAATAATCAGCTCCGATTTAAATCGGAACTCAAACAAACGAAAACAATGAATATTCCAACAAGAGACCAAGTAAGTACAAATAATCAGGCAATTTTCGATTCGCTGCAATCTAAACTCGGCTTCGTCCCCAACTTGTTTGCCACATACGCCCATAGCGACAACGCCTTAGAAAACTATCTTAATTTTAGCAATGCGAAAACGTCGCTTTCTTCGAGAGAAAAAGAAGTTGTTAATTTAGCCGTTAGCCAAGTAAACGATTGCCTCTATTGCCTGTCAGCACATACCGCTATTGCCAAAATGAACAAATTTTCGGAGGACGAAATTCTAGAGCTGCGTGCCGGGAAATCCTCTTTCGATCCTAAATTTAATGCGTTGGCTGCATTGGCAAGAAATATCACTGAAAACAGGGGAAATACGGATGCAAAAATTCTAGATAATTTTTTCGCAGCAGGTTTTTCGAAAGAAAATTTAATCGATACTATTTCCCTGGTTGGAGATAAAACGATTTCAAATTACATCAACAACACCACACAAATTCCTATTGATTTTCCACAAGCACCCGTACTGGAAACGGAAGCAGTTGCTTAAGTAAAAATGCAAGTTGATTGGTCATTAAACTATGGACCCTTAGAGAATAACATCTTGGGTTCATAGTTTTTTGTTGTATTACCGGACTCTAATCTATTAAAGCAAATGCCAATTTAATTTTCCAATAAGGAACCTTCTCTTCAAAAAACTCATAGTAAGAACGCAATCCAGCCGGATTCTCTAATTCAAATCTCGCTTTTTGAATTTTTTCTATTTCTTCTGAAGGAATTAACTGATGCAAGTCGATTTCACTTCCCAGTTCATGGACTTTAATTAAGTGACTATAGATGGTGTTTTCCTTTAATCCTCTAGTCTCTGAAATTTCCTGAACCGAAAGTCCTTGTTGAAACAATTCGAAACTTTCTATATGAGTCTCGGTTTTGGACCCTTTTCTTTTTCTAGATTTTTTCTTTTTCTGCGGAAATGATTGATGTTGTGCAATCACTTTCAGAAAAGAGGCTGCATATTTTTCTAACTTAGCCCTTCCTACTCCTAGTATTTCCGAAAAATCCTCTTCTGTTTGAGGTAATTTCGCCTCCATATCCTTCAAACTGGCATCACTAAAAACCACATAAGCCGGAACCCCCAGATCTTTAGCTAACACCGAACGAAGCAACTTTAATTTATCGAATAAATTACTTGTAGAAGTTTCGGTTGGAGCGGCTGTAACTTCCTGCTTTTGTTTTTCACCAAGATGTGCCAATTGTACTTTGTGGCCTTCAAAAAGTATCCTTTTCGCCATAGGAGTGAGAAGTAATCTACCGTTCTCATGAAACCAGATCTCCAAAACGCCTTGATTCAAAAGTTGAATGACATATTGTTGCAAATCAATCCATGAAACATCCGTAATAGCCCCATATGTTTTGATATTCTGATAACCTTTGTTAAAAACAGTAGCATTTTTTGCGCCTCTTAATACATCAATCACCATCCCAATGGATTCCTGTTCTTTTAATCGCGTGATTACCGAACATACCTTTTGGGCTAATAAGGTGCCATCAAAATACTGAGGAGGAGATTTGCAGATATCACAATTCGCACAATCTTCATAAATGTACTCACCGAAATAATTTAAAAGCGCTTTCCTTCGACAACTCAAAGCTTCAGAAAACTGCTGCATCCGTTCCAGTTTTGCCAATTGCACCTCCTGAGTCGCGGTACCTTCGGCAAACTTCCGAAGCTGAATAACATCTGCATAACTGTAAAACAATAACGCATGTGCAGCTAAGCCATCCCTTCCGCCGCGACCGATTTCCTGATAATATCCTTCAATATTCTTGGGCATATTATAATGTATAACCCAACGAACATTGCTTTTATCAATCCCCATTCCGAAGGCAATCGTAGCAACAATTACCGGAACGCGATCATTTACAAAATCATCCTGAATGTTATTTCGCTCTTCGGAAGAGAGTCCGGCATGATAGGCTTTTGCCTCAAAACCGGAAGCATTCAATTTGTCTGCTAGCTTCTCGGTGCTTTTTCTACTTAAACAATAAACTATTCCACTTTCGGAAGCTCTGTTTTTCAAAAACCCAAGAATCTGCTTTATTCTATTCTGCCCTGCTCTTACGTCTAAATATAAATTTGCACGGTCGAAGGAAGAAATAAACCGTTTGGCTTTGGGAATAGATAACTGATTTAAAATATCTGTTTGCGTGGCTTTATCGGCTGTGGCCGTTAAGGCAATCACGGGAACATCCGGGAACTGTTTCTTGAGAGTTCCTAGGCGGGTGTAGGCGGGTCTAAAATCATGACCCCATGAAGAAATACAATGTGCTTCATCAATGGCGAAGAGGTTGATCTTTATCGTTCCTAATACATTTTCCAATAAAAATAGGCTTTCCGGAGCCACATAGAAGAGATCCAATTCGCCGTTTTCTAAATCTTTTAGTACTTTTTGTTGCTCGTGTTCGGGCTGACTGCTATTAAAAAATGCGGCGCTAACCCCGTTAGTATGCAATGCATCTACCTGATCCTTCATTAATGCAATCAAAGGGGAAATGACAATCGCTGTTCCTTCTAAATAAATAGCGGGTAGCTGAAAACACAATGATTTTCCTCCGCCCGTGGGCATAATTGCAAGAGAATCCTTACCACTCAACAGGTTTGAGATCACTGCTTCCTGATTAGGACGAAAACTGTCGTAACCAAAATAGTTTTTTAATACATCCTTGATTGAGGTCGTTTGTAACATGGCGGTAAAAATAGAGAATCATAAAATAAAATAGCACCGGAATCATTAAATTCCGATGCTATTTCTCTTTGCTTATTTACTACCTAAAAGCAGCAGTTCATTGCAAACTACCTCGGTGATATATCGCTTGTTTCCATCCTTATCGTCATAGCTTCTGGAGGTTAATTTTCCTTCCACAGCAATTTCTTTTCCTTTGGTAACATAGCTTTCTACGATGTCGGCGGTTTTACCCCAGGCAACTACATTATGCCATTGTGTATCGGTTACCCGCTCGCCCTCTTTATTTTTATAAGATTCGTTGGTAGCGATACTAAATTTCGCCAATTTCTTTCCGGATTCTAATGTTACGATTTCCGGGTCATTTCCTAAGTTTCCAATCAACTGTACTTTGTTTCTAAGTGTGCTCATAATTTCTAAATTTTAATAATTAAACAGTTAAGTATTATCTACAGATTCGTCCTGCAGATCTATCGAACTGAATCGCAACTTGAGAGTTATCTGTACACTACAACCTAAGAGCGACGATTCAATGGTACAAACATATAAA
The DNA here is from genome assembly GCF_003688405.1 of Ulvibacter antarcticus. Taxonomy (GTDB): domain Bacteria; phylum Bacteroidota; class Bacteroidia; order Flavobacteriales; family Flavobacteriaceae; genus Ulvibacter; species Ulvibacter antarcticus. Next base: position 571,974 of record NZ_REFC01000011.1, on the reverse strand, counting down.
CCATTCAAAATAATAGTTGGTTGTTAGTCACTTACTTTCGTTTATAGTCGTTTACAAACGCTTGTAAGTGTTTGGAATTGTTCATCATTTTTACACAATTAAATGTAAATCAATTGTTTACCAAAATATTCATCGTTTTCTGCACCCTTAAACTTTAACCCCACTTTTACAAACACTAACAACTCTTTAACTAAGAATCACCCTTAGTTGTCGTAACTTTATTACTTAAAAGAAAAAAGACTACTATGAATACCAACCGACTTTCAAAAAAGATCGAAGACATTTTAAACAAGCAAATCACCAAAGAAGCCGAAGCTTCACAAGTCTATTTATCGTATGGCTCATGGGCCGATAGTGAAGGCTACGGTGGTATTGCTAATTTCTTATTTAGACATGCTCAGGAAGAGCGAAATCATATGATGAAAGTAATGCAGTATATCATGGAACGTGGTGGAAGACCAAAAATTTCTGCTATAGCTGCCCCTTCAAAAGACCCTAAAAACTTACAGGATTGTTTTGAAAAAACATTCAACCACGAGGTTGATAATACCACTGCCATTTACGGCATTGTTAATCTTGCACATGAGGAAAAAGACTGGGCAACCTATAATTTTGCACAATGGTTCGTGAAAGAACAAATTGAAGAGGAGAAATTAATCATGGATTTACTGGACAAACTTAAAATTGCCGGAGGTCTAAAAGCATCTAACGAATCATTATTCATACTGGATAAAGCACTAGGTAAAGCCAAAGATTCTGTCCCATTAGCTCGTGAAGCTTCTTCTGACAATCCTGAATAAATTATAAATCTTGCCCTTGGGTATTATTAGCTTTTTGGATAATCTCTTTTAATTTGGTGGCCCGCGTCTCCTTCTCCTTTCGGAGTTTGTTTTGCTTGCGGTCCATCAATTTGGAATGCTTTGCTTTATTCTTACTATTCTTTGCTTTTCCCTTTTTTGCCATTCGTTATTTCTAAAACGTATAATTAGCCGCAACTATTAAGTTTCGGCCAGGAGCAGCTATTCCACTGGAATAAGGACGATATCTCTGGTCAGAAATGTTCTCTAGTGTTGCATTGATTTGAAGTGCAGCTGTAATGTTGTACTGTGCAGCCAAATTTAAAGTGTGCCAATTTGGTGAATACGGGTTTCCATTTTCATCTGCTGCGTATAAATAATCATTGCTTTGTTGTGATGGCGCGAGGTCTTCGAAATCAAACTGACCATTATATTCCACAAAGGCATCAAGTTTTAACTTCTTAGCTTTAAATATCAAATGACTGTTACCAAATTGAGGTGCCGCACTCCTCACAGGGTTGCGATCTCCGTTGTCGTCTTCTTCAAATCCGTCTGTGATGTTGTACTGACTGGTTAGTTTGAGTTGTTTAGTAAAATTCACTTCCATTCCCACTTCAAAACCATATACTTCTGCTCTCGCTGCATTTTGAATAGCCTGAACATTACTAGGTTCTCCCTGATAGTCAATTACAGTCTCTCCTTCAATTTCAAAATCGCGACGCACTAAAGCATCCTTTAAATGCGTCACATAAACAGCAGCGTCAAATTTTAAAACATTATCAAAATTTAATGTGGCACCAACTTCTCCTGTGGTTGCATATTCAGGTTTTAAATCAGGATTTGGGACCACAACACTTCCCGGTTCGCTATCGAAAATTTTTCCTACATCGTCAATATTTGGTGCTCTAAAAGCGGTTCCGAAGTTCATTCGCCATCCAAGAACTTTATTTGGATTCCAAGAAAGCCCTAAGCTTCCCGTTAATGCGCCTGTATTGATATTTGCTTCGGAAAAAGGGAAATCATAAAACCTATTATCAAAAGTAGCATCTACCAAAATATGATTATATCGCAAACCTCCTTGAAGAGATAAATTTTCAGCTAACTTATAAAGCAAACTACTATAGGCCGCTAGCGACTGCCAGGTAGACCCATCCGGATATCTGGAGGCATCCTCTTCCGAAGCACCCGTTGTAATATCAGTTTTCTTGCCTTCAGAATTCACTTTATTATAAACATATTCTACGCCGTAATGTAGTTTCCCAAAATTCAAATCTTTTTCAAAATCCCAGGCACCGCTATAACCGGTTACCTTTTCATCAGTTTCAAAAAGTGTCGTTTCACCAAAATCCCTGTCGTTCCGGCCTTCCTTAAACCGTTGATACGAAATCGTGATAAGACTTTCATCGTAGATTCCTTCATTATAGGCTTTATTTACCGCTTGCAAGTTTCCAGCGAGCCATTCTTGTGGTCCGTAGTACCATTCGGCAGATCTTAAATTATCACCTCTTTTACGAATTAATCTGTCATATCTTGGATAATCTCCTGTCGTAGAATAAAAAAGCCCCAAATTGAAATCCCATTTTTCCGAAGGCATATATCGAACTTTTTGCATAGCATTGATTTGATGATAGCCCGTCGCAACCTGTATAAGCGGATTATCGTTTTCAACTTGGACGTCCTCTCCATTGATAGTTTCTACGTATTCATTTCGTAAATAATCATCCGGGCCGTTTTTCCCCATACGTAAATCCCCAAAATCTGTATAGCTCACACTTGTTAGAAAAGCCCATTCTTTAGTGCCAATATTAAAATCGAAATGACCGGTCTTTTCTTCACTTGCAGAGGCATATCTCGCCACTGCATTTCCCGAAAATGAGCTGCCTTCAACTAGTGAGAATTTTGGCTTCTTAGTATAAAAATTCATAACGCCACCTACAGCATCACTTCCATAGACTACTGATCCAGGTCCTAAAATTACCTCGGTTCTTTCGATTGAAAATGGATCGATAGAAATCACATTTTGTACATTTCCGCTTCGGAAAATTGCCGTGTTAAAACGAACGCCATCGACTGTAATTAGCAAACGATTAGTAGAAAACCCTCTAATATTTGGGCTTCCTCCGCCCATCTGACTTTTTTGAATATAAACCTTACCGGTGGATTCTAAAAGATCGGCTGCTGTTTGAGGGTTGTTAAATAGCACATCCTCACTGGTAACACTTGCTACTTGCTGTGGAATATCACGCTTATTTTGTCCAAATTTAGCTACTGAAAGCACTACTTCATCAAGATTACTAGCACTTAATTGTAAGTGAACAATGTTTTTTTCTGAAACAATTTCACTCTTTTTAAGGCTTAAAGATTGATGAGAAATATGCTGAAAAACAATAATTTCAGAATCTGAAAACGCGGTAATATCTACATTTCCATCGAAATCTGTTATTCCACTTTTAGATTTAGATTCATTGAAAACCGCCACTCCCATTATTGGGGTCTGACTTTCATTTTCCACCACTTGAATTTGTTGTGCAAAGGCTGTTAGATGTAGAAAAAATACAACAGCAAGAAGTATTAGTAAGCGCATAGATACTTTATTGAAATAGTTGGTTAAGGACTAAAAGAGACTTTGGTTTTTTATAGCCTTGCAAATGTAATTGATAATACGTCAGCAACAAATTAAGCACCTCTAATCGTTCTTTTTTGGTTAATTTTATGCTGCTGATACCATCAAAATTTATGCCGAAGAATCTTTTAAAAAACTGGATGGTGCTTCCGTTTTGACAGTAATTGTTGGTTTCAATTTTCTGAAAACATCCTTCTAAAAGATTAAAATACTCAGTTTCAATGTCTGACGCATCCGGATAAAAGCCTAAATGACTTGATAATTTCAGAAGAAAAAGAATATGAAAATTTGCTATTTCATCATGCTGGTCCAACCAATAAAAAGCATGTTCCAGATATTCATAAAGTAATTCGTTTTTTTCTTCCTCTTTAATGCAATTCTTAAGCATTTCAGAAAGAAACATCACCATTCCTGTTTTAACAATATCTGTATGTAAACTTTGGTAAGGGTTGATCACTTTGGCCTCTCGAATACTCTCGAGAGTGCCTTTATTTTTATGGAAAGCTATAAGTTCGAGTTGTGTAAGCGGCTGGAAGAAAGAGCTTTTAAGTTTTCCCTTTCTGGATTTCAGAATGCCGCGGAGTAGATAACTTTTAATTCCGTCAGTTTCCGTAAAACAACTTACAATTAAATCGGCTTCGGAATACTTTAAACTTGAAAATACAATTGCGTTGGTCGAAACTAACATTATCTGATCACCATGATTTTTGAAACTTTTGTTTCCAATGCATCATCAGTAGTAATTAGCACCAGATACACCCCTGAAGCCACTTTATATTTTCCAAAAGCAGTGGTATCCCATAGAACGCTCCCACCTTCCGAAGTTTGCTCGAAAACAAGATTCCCTGTAATGTCTGTGATTTTCACATTGGCATCTGCTGTTAATCCATCTATTGTAACATTGCCTTCAAAACCGGGACGCACCGGATTCGGAAAAGCATAAACCTCATCTAAATTATCCCTTGGAGCTGTAGCAGTACCTTTAAATGCAACGAGACCATTAAGTGTGGCAAAGTACACAGTCCCTGTAAATGGATCGATCGTAATATCCAACACCACATCCGACGGAAGCGGTGAATTACTCTTTGTAAATCTATTTAAAGTCTCTTGTCCATTAGGTGAAACCTGAAATACGCCTGAAGTCGAGGTCGCTATCCATTTATTATTGGAACCATCTGTTTCGATATCTGAGATAAATAGCTCGAACAATAACTCTTGTGGCACCCCGTCTTCTAAAATAATAATCGGCTGGGCATCAATTTCTGCATCCGGTTCAAAGAAGCCACCTACATTAAATAATACACGCAACCCTCTAGCAGTACCAATCCACAGTCTGTTTTGAGCATCAAACGATAAGGCCCTAACGCTGTTTAAAGGAATATTACCGTTTCCTTCTCCATCTTCTAGTCTGTTAAAACGATTAGTATTTGGATTATAACCCATCAATCCACTTTCTCCCGAACCGAAGAATACATTCCCTTCTCTGCTAACTGCAACATCAGACAACGCTTGTTCACTTTCATTGATAATAATAGGAGTAAGATCGATCATTTGAAACTGTCCGCCGGGGCTCATTTTTATTAAGCCTTCCTTCAAAAGTGATTGTACAAACCATAAGTTCCCTTGTCTGTCGAAATCTGAACCATAAATACGAATCCCTGCAGCAGCATTAAATGGAAGTGATAATCCATTACTCTCATTAAACAAGGTGAAAACATCAAGGCCATCAACTTTCAGCAATCCATTCGAATAGGAAGAAAAGTAGACTTCATTGGGCGCTTGCGGGTTAATGGTTACATAAACCAATTCGTTAATTCTACCAACTTCCGCAAACAATTCGCTGTAGGTGATGTTATTCCATGCTCCATCTCTTAAATTGCTTATTCCTTTAAAGACTGGTGGCGACGGATCATAACCAACGTCGACATCACCATAGGCAGTCCAAAGTTGACCTGCAGAAGCATCAATGGCAAACGAATTGTTAAACAAAGGACCATCGGGAAGTATTTGCTCTGCAGTATTTGTTCCGAAGGGAACAGCAAGTATCCCATTTTCTGTAGTTCCAAGATACATCATCTGATTAAAAGCAAATCCCGATTGCAATTCATAATCGAATTCGGGTAAGTTGTTTACAGCAGCTACTTGCACATATCCAGCGGTAAATGCTTTTATTGTAGAGGCGGTAGCAATTGTTAAATAAATCCCGTTTGAGTTGAATTCAACAATATTTGATGGAAAATTTTCAACATTGTTCAACGTTCCATCAATAGTCATTCTGGCGACTTGATTCACGGTATTTGCAACATACAACTCCCCATTTAAATTCTGAACTCCTGTGAATCCCCCGGAAGGAACAATAGGCTCCCAGCTTTGGTAATCGATTAGATCGTCATCTTCTACCAACGCTCTTTTTATTCCATTGTTTGAAGTCGAAGCGAAAATATAGGGTTCCTCTACGGTTGTTTGTGAAATATCAATCTGTCCTCCTAAATCCCCTATAAAATAAGTGTCCCCAAATTCGAGAGCCGCCAAATCGAAAACAGAGATTCCATATTCGGTAGAAATATAAAGATTGTTGTTATACTCGTTAAAATGGTTGATGTTTTTCCTATCTGGAGGAATATTAGCTTTATCAAAAATATCGACAACGGTAAGAATATTCTCTTCATCATCGATCACGACTTCCATTAATCCATTTTCATATCCAATTACTAAAACCGAATTAGCTTCACTGTAATAAATTGTAGAGATTAACTCTCCCGAAAGACCGTTAACTGTAGATATGGTGCTTACCTCTTGAGTTGAGAGGTCATAAGTAAAAATAGCATTTTCAGAAGCTACATATATTTTATCATTTCCCTGAGAAATACTTTTCACCGAAACATAAGAGAAATGCCCAGTCCATAAATCTTCAAAATTTTGAGCCTGCAAAAAAGTTGCGGCAGTCAAAATCATAATAATAGTTACTAAATGTTTCATATGGTCTGAGGTTCCTTCAGAAAAGATAACAATCTAAAATATTATTTATTGCAAATTATAAATGAAAAAGGTTGTCAATACTGAGACAACCTTTTTTATTATTAAAAACAAGGCAACGTTATACTACCCCTTGAGCCAACATTGCATCAGCCACTTTTACAAAACCTGCTACGTTTGCACCTTTAACGTAATCCACATATCCATTACCGTCTTTTCCATATTTTACACAAGCTGCATGAATATCGTTCATTATAGTATGTAACTTCTCATCAACCTCAGTGGCTGTCCAGTTTAGCCGTAACGAATTCTGAGACATTTCAAGCCCTGAAGTCGAAACTCCACCGGCATTTGATGCTTTTCCTGGGGCAAACAAAATTTTTGCTTTATGGAATACTTCAATTGCGTCTGGCGTAGTAGGCATATTTGCTCCTTCACTTACACAGATACATCCGTTTTTCACCAATGTAGCTGCTTCTTCCTTGTTTAACTCGTTCTGAGTGGCACATGGAAGTGCAATATCACATTTTACAGCCCAAGGTCGTTTACCTTCTTTAAACTTAGCAGAAGGATATTTTGAAACATAGGCTTTAATTCTATCTCTTTTTTCATTCTTTAATTCCATGATGTATGCCAACTTTTCTTCGTTGATACCATCTTCATCATGAATAAATCCATCAGAATCTGACATGGTCACCACTTTTCCGCCAAATTCAATTACTTTTTCGGCAGCGTATTGAGCCACATTTCCAGATCCCGATATTACTACCGTTTTTCCTTTAAAGCTCTCTCCCTGAGTTGCAAGCATATTTTTTGCAAAATAAACATTTCCATAACCAGTTGCCTCAGGACGAATTAGGGATCCACCGTAAGACATACCTTTACCGGTAAGAACACCAGTAAACTCATTTCTAATACGCTTGTATTGTCCAAACATATATCCAATTTCTCGTCCTCCAACACCTATATCACCTGCAGGCACATCTGTATTTGGCCCTATATGTCTTGAAAGTTCGGTCATAAAACTTTGACAAAAACGCATTACTTCAGCATCACTTTTACCTTTAGGGTCGAAATCGGATCCTCCTTTTCCACCTCCCATTGGTAGCGTAGTTAAACTATTTTTAAATGTTTGTTCGAATCCTAAAAATTTCAAGATGCTCAAATTCACAGATGGGTGAAAACGCAATCCACCTTTATAAGGTCCGATAGCTGAGTTAAATTCGATTCTGTAACCACGATTCACCTGAATTTCTCCTTTTTCATCGGTCCATGGTACTCTAAACATTAAGGTGCGTTCCGGCTCAACCATTCGTTCCAGTAATTTCTTTCCCTGATATTTTTCATTTTTTTCAATGAAAGGAATTACTGTTTCGGCCACCTCAGTAACCGCCTGAAGAAATTCCGGTTCATTGGGATTCATTTTCTCAACTCCGGCAATGAACTCTTTAATGCTTTGTTTCATCTGTTTATTTTTGGTTTAATATTTTTTGGGCCACAACCCATTTTAATTAGAGTATTACTTTGATCTATAAGAAAAATTTCAAAATTCAATCTAGTCTTTCTTTAAAATCAAATAATTTATTGAAATTGTTTTCGTTAATTTAGAAGGCAAATATAAGTTATATGTAAAAAAAAGTTTGCTAAAATTATATAAATAAGCGAAATATCAACATTAAATTTCCCCATTTCATATGTTTTTATATATTTGTTCCGTCTCAATCTAAACCTAATTTACAATGAATACCAGAACTTTGCTATTGGTATTTTTACTTTTTGCTGTTTCTAATCAGGAAGTATATAGCCAATTTGGCTTCTCTCACGAAGTAGGACTCATTACCGGTCCTGTTGCTTTTTACTCCGATTTCGGTGTTCGAAATGATTTCGAAACAAATTCCGGAAACGTTGGATTTGGTATTGGTCTAGTCCATTACCTTAATTTCTCTTATAGAGCAGATTGTAATTGCTACACAAAAGATAAATTCTTTAACGATCACTTTAAAATACGGAACGAAATTGACTACCATAAAACAAACTTGGAGCATTTCGGTGAATTTGTAGATCCTTCTCAAACATCAATTACTGCAGATCAGTTACGTGCTATGCATGGGTCGACGACAGTTTTTGAAATTGGATCTCAACTTGAATTCTTTCCAATGAGTATTCGTGACCATGCCGCTGGAGCCTATAAGGTTGCGCCGTTTATTAGTCTTGGATTTCACTGGGTAAGCTACGATCCTGAGATATCTTCAGATTTAGGACAACTTAATACTCCGCTTACAACTCCACCAAAATATTTAAACTCTTTTCAACAAGAACCGGGCAATACCTGGAGTTTTGTTACGAGTATTGGGGTTCGATATAAGTTAACACCTGTTAGTGATTTAATGCTCGACAGCCGTTGGGAATATTACTTCTCAAATTGGGTCGATGGTTTAAATCCAAGTCTAGAGAACAACGGAGTAGTTGCAGTACCTGAAAACAAAGCAAACGACTGGATCTACTGGTTAAATCTTGGATATATCTATTATCTGGATTAAAAAAGCTAGTATTTTAAATAACATACAAAAAAGCCCGATTTCAAATGAAATCGGGCTTTTTATTTTATTTTATGATATTCAGTTATCCAATAGCCTGTTTCAAATCGGCAATTAAATCATCTGCATCTTCAATTCCAACACTTAAACGTATCAAGGCATCTACAACACCTATCTTTTCACGCTCCTCTTTTGGAATACTCGCATGTGTCATACTAGCTGGGTGTCCTGCCAAACTTTCAACACCACCTAGGCTTTCTGCCAGGGTGAAAATTTTCAAGTTCTCAACGATGTGAATAGCATCTTTATAATTGTTCCCCTTAGTAACGAATGATATCATTCCTCCAAAATCATTCATCTGTGACTTTGCAATGGCATGATTAGGATGATTTTCGAACCCTGGCCAATATACTTTTTCAATTTTTGGATGGCTGCCAAGGTATTCAGCAATTTTCTTTCCATTCTCACAGTGACGTTGCATACGTACATGTAAGGTTTTTAAACCACGAAGCATTAAAAAACTGTCTTGTGGTCCACAAACCGCACCACTTGCATTTTGTATAAAATACAACCGATCTGCAAGCTCTTTATCTTTTACAATTAATGCGCCCATTACTACATCACTGTGCCCTCCAAGGTATTTGGTGGCACTGTGCATTACAATGTCGGCTCCAAGCTCAAGAGGTTGTTGCAGATACGGTGTAGCAAAGGTATTGTCTACGGCAAGCAACAATTTATGTTTTTTAGCAATTTTTGCTGCTGCTTTTATATCGATGATATTCATCATTGGATTGGTAGGCGTTTCTGCCCAAATCAATTTGGTTTTATCATTTACAAAATTCTCTATGTTTGCGGCATTTTCCATTCCAATAAAATGAAATTTGATGCCAAAATCCTCATAGATCTTAGTAAACAAACGATAAGATCCGCCATAAAGATCATTGGTAGAAATTACTTCATCTCCAGGTTTCAATAATTTCACAACTGCATCTATCGCAGCCAAACCGCTTCCGAAAGCTAGTCCGAATTCTCCATTTTCCAAGCTCGCAAACGCACGTTCAAGGGCCGCTCTGGTTGGATTACCACTTCGGGAATACTCGAAGCCTTTGTGGCCGCCGGGTGTAGTTTGAGAGTAGGTAGTTGTTTGATAAATAGGAGGCATAACCGAGCCATAAGCAGGGTCGACATCATGTTGTCCTCCATGTATCGTTTTGGTGTTAAATTTCATATATAATTTTAAAGCAACAAAAGTAACTGTTTCAACTTATATTATTAAATCTTGAGTATTTTTAACGAATGAATAATAAAATTGCCCTACTACTTGTTCTAATAATAACCCTCCATGGTTGTAAAAGGAATTCGTTCGTCGTTTTTTCTTCGGAAAACTTTACAGAAAACGCTCTTGAAAGCTGTAAAACCATTGGCTGTCCGGAGATTACTATAAATTATCTGTCTGTTTCTTCGGAAGGAGAAGTTTCTGAAAAGATAAACGCTAAGATCAATAAATTTATCATTGAGGCGCTTAATATTGGCGACGATAGCATTGCCCATGCCGCAACTATTTCCGAAGCTGCCACAGATTTTATTAAGACTTACCGCCTACACAGCGCCGAATTTCCCGATATGGCAACCGATTATTTCGCTGAAATTACCGTTTCTGAAATGTTCCACACCTCAGATCTAATCTCATTAAGCTTCAGAAAATATCTATATACAGGTGGGGCGCATGGGTATGAAAAGCTTTCATTTTTAAATATCGACCCTCAAACCGGAGAAGAAATTCCTTCCGAAGAAATTATAAAGGATATTAATCGCTTCACTCAATTTGCTGAAGAAAGATTTAGAGAGAAATTCGGAATTGCCAAGAATGAAAATATCAATTCTAACGGGTTTTCGTTTGAAAACGATCAATTTCACCTGCCCGAATCCATAGGTGTTTCAAAAAGTGCATTGCTTTTGCTGTACAATCAATATGATATCGCGAGCTATGCCGACGGACCTATTGAATTAAAGATCCCATTAAAAGATGTGGAGCCTTTTCTTAATTTTTAAATCAAATGCTTGAGGGCAAGAATGTAACCCAAATGTATACCTTCATGAAAATTATTAAAAATAATGGCATCCTCAGCACTTGTTAACGTTGACTTTGTTGTAACAGTGTACTCATTATAGGTTTTAAATATGCCGTTTTTGTAGTCATTTTTTGTCTGTTCCAAGGTTGAAAGCAACTGATTTTTTAGCAATTCAACATCTTCTTTAGTAGCTTCTTGATTTGGCTTGGTTCCTTTTCGAAAAGCATTGACTTCGGTTTCTGAAACCTGCATTGGTAAATTCGATAAGCCATAAACCAACAACTGTTGGGTAACTACTACATGCTTAATGTTCCAAAAAATATTATTGCTAAAACCTGTTGGAATTGCATTTAATTGTTCCAAAGACAGCGTCTCCAACTGCTGTAAAAAGATAATTCGGGTTTTTAATGTAGTATCAAAACTAAAGTCCATAGCTGTTATTTTTAGATAAAATTAAGGGATTTTCCTTATAAAAGAGGTTATTTTGCGGTTGTTTAGTCATTTAATTCTTCACCATGCAAAAAGTATATTATCTAGCCACCTGCGATACCTGTAAACGAATTATTAAAGAGGTCGGACTTCCCACTTCCTTCGAAAAACAGGAGATTAAAAATGAGGAGATTACGGTGAAACAGTTAGAAAAATTACACAGTTTGGCTGGAAGCTATGAGGCGCTGTTTAGTAAACGAGCAAAATTGTACAAGGAACGTAACCTCAAAAATGAAAAACTGGAAGAGCGGGATTATAGAAATATGATACTGGAACATTACACTTTTCTAAAAAGACCTGTGATTGTAAATGGCAGTGAAATTTTTATTGGCAACAGTAAAAAAACCGTCGATGCTGCTAAAATATCGATCAATTCTTAGCCAATGAACGTACGCATTCTTGCTTTAATTGCAGCTACACTTGCTAGTTCGATCTATGGTATTAATCATACCATAGCGAAAGGTCTAATGCCGGATGTTATCCAACCTTATGGATTCATTCTCCTGCGGGTTTCGGGTGCAGCAGTGGTTTTTTGGATTATCAGTTTTTTTTATGCTTCGGAAAAGATCGATAAAAAGGATTGGCTGCGAATTATTGCCTGTGCTTTCTTCGGAATGGTACTTAATATGCTTATGTTTTTTAAAGGCTTAAGTCTATCAACCCCTATCAATAGTTCGGTGGTGATTACTTTATCGCCAGTACTGCTTCTAATATTGTCCGCCATTTTTCTGAAGGAAAAGATTACCTGGTTAAAATCGATTGGTATTGGACTCGGTTTACTGGGTGCACTTGTGCTCATATTGTTTGGGGTAAAAACTCAGGTTAACGCTCCCAATATCCCTCTGGGGAATTTACTATTTATAGTTAATGCAGCTTCCTATTCGGTGTACCTCATTATGGTAAAACCATTAGTGGCCAAATACAATGCAATTACCTTGATGAAGCTGTTTTTTCTGTTTGCGCTGATCATGAATCTTCCCATTGGTATAAATGAGTTCAACGATGTTGCCTGGACGCAGCTTTCTTTCGATGCTATTTGGAAATTAGTATTTGTTGTTATTGCTACAACTGTACTCACCTATCTGTTTAATATTTATGCCTTAAAACAGCTAAGTCCGTCGACCATTGGTGCATTTATCTACTTACAACCTCTTATAGCAGCTGTCTTCGCGATCCTTGCAGGTGCCGATACGCTTAGCCCTCTAAGATTGGGTGCCGCACTACTCATATTTATAGGGGTATTTCTTTCCACGCGAAAAAAATCATTGATTCGCACAGCCAAATAATCTAGATGATTAAAAACTTCAGAGCTTAAAGGTTTCTTAACACTATAGCCTTTACAATTTCGTATCTTTAGTTTCCTAATATAAAAACCTCAAGAATGAAAACTCAAGAAATCGCAAACAACCTTGTAGAATGGTGCAATAGCGGACAAGAAGCACGTTGCTACCAAGAATTGTATAGTCCAAATATCGTAAGTGTAGAATCTGGCGGAGAAAACCCTATAGCTAAAGGGATGGATGAAGTTAAGAAAAAAGGTGAATGGTGGAAAGAAACCTTCGAAACTCATAGTACTAAGGCTAGTGCACCTACCGTTGCCGACAACTGGTTTAGCGTACGTCATGAAATGGACACAACACATAAACCAAGTGGTCATCGCAGTACAATGGCCGAAATTGGTGTGTATCAGGTAAAAGATGGGAAAATTGTAAAAGAGCAGTTTTTCTACGATCAACCGTAAATATAAAACAAACTAAATGTCCGATAGAATCTGTGTAACAGGCAGGCTCAATCGGACATTGATAATTAATTATACAGTTACTAAATCCTTAGGAACTTGTCCGAATCTTCGGGTATCTTCCTTAGTCATGATTCTAAAATCATCTGTTTTATCGAGACCTTCCAAATAACCAAAAAGTTCTTTTGGCAAACCAGTTAATTTACGGGTGGTTAGATCTATCCATGCGCCCATCATTTCACAACGAGCTACGTTTCTACCTTTAGCATCGTAAAAGTTATGTATAAACTCGAAGAACATACCGTCTTCAGAAATACTCTTTAATTGCAAGGAAACTTTTACAGGAGTTCCCGGGAACACTTCCTTAAAGTAATACATATGCTCATGTAATGCCACGGGGCCTAAGTTAAGCTGAGCCAACTCTCTTTGTCCATAACCAATATCCATAAAAAAGCTCATGCGTGTATGACTCATGAAATCTATATAGGCACTATTACGCAGATGACGATTGGCATCTACATCACTCCATCTGATTTCAAACTCTTTCGTATACATAATCAATTTTTATGCAAATTTACTTTACTTTTGCTATGCTTGCATAATATATTTGCATAGATTTTTGTTAAAATTTTTAGTGCTTGTATGCCAATTATAGAAAGTAAATATCAACCCGCCTTTCCGTTTCGAAATGGTCATTTTTCAACGATCTATTCGGCTAAGCTTCGACCTACTCCTAAATTAGAGCAGCAACGTGAGCGTATTTCGTTGCCTGATGGTGATTTTCTGGATATCGACTGGTCCTTCGCTAAAAAGAAATCTAATAAAGTGGTTGTTATACTGCATGGTTTGGAAGGCAATTCACATCGAGGTTATATTACCGGACAGGGTAAAGTTATGGTCGAAAACGGCTGGGATGTAATTGCTATGAATCATCGCGGATGCAGTGGGGAAGATAATTTAAAGTATCATTCGTACAATTCTGGAAGAACCGATGATCTTGCAACTTTGGTGGAAATACTTCAGAAAAAAGATCAGTACGATGAAATTTCACTAATTGGCTTCAGTTTGGGTGGCAATTTGGTATTAAAATATCTGGGAGAGCAGAAAACCCTTCCGAAGAAATTAGTAAAAGGGGTAGCCATATCCGCACCACTACAATTAAAAGGTTCATTGGATTCTTTAGAAAAGCCGGAAAACTGGTTATATAACAAAAATTTTGTCTTCGATCTAAAGAAAAAGTACAAACGAAAGATGCTTAAGTTTCCTGAAAAAATGGGGGCTTCAGAATATAAAAAAATTAGTTCGCTTCTAGATTTCGATACCCTTTACACGGCTCCTGCTCACGGCTTTAAGGATGCCTACGATTATTACGAAAAAAGTAGTAGTATAAAGTATGTATCTAGTATAAAAATTCCGGTGCTTATCCTCAACGCCTTAAATGACAGCTTTCTATCACCCGATTGCTATCCAAAAGAACTGGCCGAAAAATCTAAAAACATCTTTTTGGAAATGCCAAAATATGGCGGGCACGTAGGCTTCCATTTAAACAATAAGCTGTATTACAACGAAAAACGCGCATTAGAATTTATACAATAGGTTGTGCCAAATTGTCCTCGATTACTTCTTTCCAATATTTCTTAGTATTTGGCAATCCAATTCCAAATGCTGTTGAATCTTAATTTCTCAATACTAAAATTAGTACCTTTGCGAATCTAAATTCGAACTATGATTCAATCCATGACCGGCTACGGTAAAGCCTTGGTACAGCTACCTTCAAAAAAAATAACGGTAGAAATAAAATCATTAAACAGCAAAGGTCTCGACCTTAACACACGTGTTCCTTCTTCTTATCGCGAAAAAGAACTGGTGATGCGCGATAAACTTGCGAAATCGCTGACTCGTGGAAAGGTGGATTTTAATCTTTATGTTGAAGTAACCGGCGAGGAAACTACTACACAGCTTAACGAAACCGTGGTGAAACAGTATATGAAACAGCTTCGGTCTGTCGTGGATGGGGAAGAGGTAGAATTGCTTAAAATGGCAATGCGTATGCCGGATACATTAAAAACAGAGCGCGAAGAGATCGACGAAGAGGAGTTTAATATTATACTAACTGCAATAGATGAAGCACTTGTAAACATTAATAATTACAGGTCTGACGAAGGAAAAGTTTTGGAAAATGACTTTATAATGCGCTCCAAAAATATTGCTGCTTTGCTCGAGGATGTCATCGAGATCGATCCTCAGAGAATTGAGGGGGTAAAAGAACGACTTCGGAAGGCGGTAAGTGATCTTAAAGAAACCGTTGACGAAAATAGATTCGAACAGGAATTGGTGTATTATCTTGAAAAATACGATATCACTGAAGAAAAAGTACGTCTAAAAAATCACCTTAACTATTTCAATGAAAGCATTCAATCTAAGGATTCGAATGGTAAAAAACTTGGATTTATTACTCAGGAAATAGGTCGGGAGATTAATACCATTGGTTCTAAGGCGAATTTTGCGGCTATGCAACAATTGGTGGTGCAGATGAAGGACGAGCTTGAAAAAATTAAGGAACAGGCTTTAAATGTATTGTAATGAAGGGAGGAAAATTATTTGTTTTTTCGGCACCTTCGGGCAGTGGTAAAACGACCATCGTTCAGTATTTGTTGAGGCAAGAAGAACTTAATTTAGATTTTTCGGTTTCGGCAACTTCCAGAGACGCCAGAGGAGACGAAAAACATGGAAAAGACTATTATTTTATAAGTCTGAAAGATTTTAAACAACACATCAAAAACAGCGATTTCCTAGAATGGGAAGAGGTGTATCGTGATAATTTCTACGGAACCTTAAAATCAGAAGTAGAACGCATTTGGGCGATGGGAAAGAACGTGATCTTCGATATTGACGTGGTTGGCGGATTGAGAATAAAAAAGAAATATCCAGATAGAACCTTGGCTGTATTTGTGAAACCTCCTAGCATTGACGAATTGAAAATACGTTTGAAGAAACGCAAAACAGAAAGCGAAGAACGTATAAATATGCGCATCGCAAAAGCTTCAATCGAATTGGCGACCGCTCCACAATTTGACTATATTATCGAGAATAACGACCTGGAAACGGCATTGGAAGAGGCAAAAACCTTGGTTTCAGAATTTATAGCAAAAAAACCGAATTCCGAAGAGGAATAGAAAATTGAAATTCTTCATCAGACAATTAGTATGAAAGCTAACAAATGAGTCTTCAGAAAAAAATAGGATTATACTTCGGGACCTTTAATCCCATTCATGTAGGACACTTAACCATTGCCAATTATATGGTGGAGTTTAGTGATCTGGATGAGGTTTGGATGGTGGTTACACCTCATAATCCACATAAGAAAAAAAGCACGCTTTTAGCCGACAACCATCGACTGACAATGGTGCGAATCGCGCTGGAGGATTATCCCAAACTAAAGGCTAGCAATGTTGAATTTGACCTCGAACAACCTAATTACACCGTAAATACATTAGTACATCTCGAAGAACAACATCCTGATGCCGATTTTTGCCTTATCATGGGAGAAGACAACTTAAAGAGCTTTCATAAATGGAAGAATTTCGAAGTGATTTTAGAGCGCTATGCTATCTACGTTTATCCAAGAGTTTCGGAAGGAAAAATAGAAACTCAATTTAAGGATCACTCAAAAATAACCAAGGTCGATGCTCCTATTATGGAGCTTTCATCTACGTTTATTAGAAAAGGAATCGCAGCCGGGAAGAATATTCGTCCTATGTTGCCACATTCGGTTTGGAAGTATCTGGATGAGATGAATTTTTATAGGTAGATGTAAGTAGTAAAATAAGATTACTTTCTCACTTCGCTTGATTTTAGAATGACTACAAGGAATTATAAAATAGTATCGAGAAGAGGCTGGAAGCTCGAAGCAAAACTAAAACTTACTCGACAATTTGTTTACAGTATAAAATTTAAAAGAAAAACCGCCCTTCAAGTTATGACACTTGCGAGCGGTTTCAACTAACTAACCAACCAAAAAATTGTTATCTAAAAGTTGCTAATCTTCACCATTTGCTTAGCGATTGCAGCTTTTGATTCACGTAGCTTTCTTTTATTTTTATACTGAATATATCCTCGTCCGGTGAACTGATAAACCGTTCCTGAGGCCGGATGCAGCAATTCAATCTTTCTATCATTAATAACGCTGAGATCGAAATATTCATTGCCCATGAAGTCATAATCTAGTGTTAAATATTTCATGTAAGAATTTCCCGGAACATCGTCCACATTATAGATGCCACTATAGTCCCAATACAGGTTATTTATATTGGTTCCAATGTTATCCTGCGAGCTCTGGAAATTCCCATCACCACCTCCAGGCAAGAACTGAACGAAGTTCTCATTGTCGAATTCATTGATGGCACCATACTCGCTGGTAAATGTCTTTTCCCATGCGCTGTACTCTTGTAGGAAATAATGTATATTATCGTAAAATACCTTGTCATAATCGAAGGTAGCACGTTGATAACCTACTAACAAATAAGACACATTCGTTGAACGGTTATAGAGTTCAATTTCGTTATTGCTTAATCGTGTAACTTCAAAACTGTAGAAGCCATCAATATCATCAGATATGTCCAAATCGAAGCCATAAGTGTCATAGTATCCGGTTCTTATTCCGAAGCCATTTCCCTGCTCCCCGATTCCAACCAAATTATTGTTGGCGAAGACGTTTCCGTTTCTAAACGACATCGTAAAAGCAATCTGCATAAAAGGAATAGACCCATTACCCGTTGTCTGCTCAATATCCACATACCATAACTCATAATTTGAAAGCACTTCTTCCAAAGTAATCACCGGTACGGGATCTGAATGTTGCTCTTCTACTATTACTTCCTGATAACAGGATGTAAAGAGCGTTGCCAATACTGCGAAGCTGAAAATTAATTTAAGTGTTTTCATAATGAGATTCTTTATTATTTCTGTTTAGATAATTCCAAAAGACGTGCCATAATTGTAAGTTGCTTGTTTGTAGGTTTTTAACATCCAAAAAAGACCCCTCCGCCTTTGGCACCTCCCCTTAAAAAAAGGGGAGGATCTGATTAACCGTAATTTTGGATGTTAATTTTTATGTGCCTATCTATAAAAATTCAAAGATTTCGACCCTTATTTCCTTATTTTTGAATTAAATCTCACGACTATGGCAGGGAAACCTAAATTTGCAGTTTTTGGAGGAGGAAGTTGGGCGACGGCTATTGTGAAAATGCTGACTTCCAATCTGGATGAAGTAGGCTGGTATATGCGGTCTCAAACTGCCTTGGAGCACATTCAGAAAAGATCGCACAATCCAAATTATTTGAGCTCGGTTGAATTCGATACGTCAAAGCTTCGGCTGAGTAACGACATCAATGAGATGGTGACTTATGCCGATTATTTGGTGTTTGTAATCCCCTCGGCATTTATAGATTCAGAATTACAAAAACTTACTGTTTCTTTAAAAGGCAAGGTGATTGTCACCGCCATAAAAGGTATCGTTCCCGAGACAAGTCTCATCGTTGGGGATCATTTTTATACGAACTATAAAATTCCCTTTAAAGATATAGCCGTAATCACCGGCCCTTGTCACGCCGAAGAAGTTGCTCTCGAGAAACTTTCTTACCTCACTATTGCCTGCGCGGATGAAAAAAAGGCCAAAATAATATCTAAAAACCTCAGTAACGATTATATAAAATGCAATATTAGCGATGATGTGAAAGGCACAGAATACGCTGCCATGTTAAAAAACATTTATGCGATTGCTGCCGGAATTGCACACGGCCTTGGTTACGGAGACAATTTTCAGGCGGTTTTGATGAGTAATGCAATAAGGGAGATGAAGCGCTATGTGAAAAAGGTACATAAAATGAAGCGTGACATCAACGATTCTGCCTATTTGGGTGATCTATTGGTTACCGGATACTCGGTTTTTAGTCGGAATAGAATGTTCGGAAATATGATTGGAAAAGGGTATACCGTTAAAAGTGCTCAAATGGAAATGAGTATGATTGCGGAAGGCTATTACGCAACAAAAAGTGCCTACAACCTCAATCAACAAAAGGGGAAGAAAAAAGCAAAAACGCCCATTATCAATGCCGTTTACGACATACTTTATGACGGTAATGACCCAAAACAGGTATTTAGTAAACTAACAGAAAAGTTGAATTAATTAGCGAGCTAGTATCCCTTCTTTATCCATGACGGGAAGTGTCACAGCATTATCACTCATTACTGAGTTGGCAGGTAGTTCGAATCGCTTATCAAACATCTTGTCGCCTTGAAAATAAGTGACTGTAAAGAAGTTATTAAGCCGAAGTACACTCTCTTCAAGGAATTCTATTCTGGCGAATCCTTTTGCGGGCACTATTTTAATGGAATGTCGCATGGGTGCGGTCATATCCTTATCGTCGTAACCTTGTGCTACAATCAGGACTGTTTCAATTGCTTCATCACCATCGTTAATGATATAAGCATTCCAATCGTGGGTTTCGAAATCCTCATTATAATCGAGAACCGCAGCTACATAGATGTCTTTTACCTCAGGAATTTCAATATCCTTTCTCATAACTATTCTCTAAAAAAATTGGAGATTAAAGTGAGCTTTTAAATTGTTCAAGAAAGCGAATATCATTTTCACTAAACATTCGGATATCTGGAATCTGATGTAGTAACAACGCAATACGATCGATTCCCATTCCGAAGGCAAAACCCGAATATTCCTCAGAGTCTATTCCGCAGTTTTCCAAAACATTTGGATCTACCATCCCACATCCCATTATTTCAAGCCATCCGGTTCCCTTGGTCATTTTATAGTCGGTTTCAGTTTCCAGTCCCCAATACACATCAACCTCAGCGCTTGGCTCAGTAAATGGAAAATAAGAAGGTCGTAGTCTAATTTTCGACTTACCGAACATTTCAGTAGTGAAATACTGTAACGTCTGCTTTAAATCTGCAAAGCTCACACCTTTGTCCACATACAAACCTTCAACTTGATGGAAAAAGCAATGAGATCTCGCAGAAATTGCTTCATTACGATAAACACGTCCGGGTGATATTGTTCTTATTGGCGGTTTATTATTCTCCATATATCGCACCTGCACCGAAGAGGTATGGGTACGTAATAAAACATCGGGATTTGTCTGAATAAAGAAGGTGTCCTGCATGTCTCGTGCCGGATGATATTCAGGAAGATTTAAGGCTGTAAAATTATGCCAATCATCTTCGATTTCGGGACCTTCAGAAACATTGAACCCAATGCGAGAGAAAATATCAATAATCTTATTCTTCACAATGGAAATAGGGTGTCGGGAACCAATTTCAATAGGCTCACCTGGGCGGGAAAGATCGCCATAAACGCCTTTTGCTTCCTCTTTGTTCTCGAGCGCATCTTTTAAAAGCTCTACCTTTTCTTCGGCAGTATTCTTCAGTTTATTTACCACCTGACCGAATTCCTTTTTCTGCTCATTAGAGACGTTCTTAAACTCCGCAAAGAAATCATTGAGCAAGCCTTTTTTTCCGAGGTATTTAATACGGAAATTCTCTACATCCTCTTTTGTATTGGCTGTAAACGCTTCTACTTCGGCAATATGTTGTTTTATTTTTTCCAGCATGGTACTATTCTTCAGCAGGCAAAATTACGCTTTTATTTATTATTCAATAACTTCCTTTTCTACAAAGTACTGCACAATGGCATCTTTCATTAATACGGATTGTTCCCCTGCTTTTAAAGGTGGTAATTGCTCCAGCATTTTATAATGTGGCCAACCTGCTTCGTCGAAATACTCAAACTCGTAATATCCGAAAGGTTCTAGCAAACGACAAATCGCGATATGCATTAGATTGATCTTCTCATCTTTCTTAAACTTTCTATGCAATTGCCCCAATTCCTGAACTCCCACCAAATAAATTATCGCATCCAGATCGAGTCGATCTCCATCTGCAAAACGATCGCTTAGCATCTTTACCAATGCCTCCCAGCGTTCCTTCAATTGTTCGTCTCTAGCCATAGTTTTTTCTAAGTTGCAAAGATAGTTCTATCGTTTTAAAAAATGAATCAAACTTCTACTAGATTGTTGGATTGTTGGATTGTTGGATTGTTGGATTGTTGGATTGTTGGATTGTTGGATTGTTGGATTGTTGGATTGTTAAAAGTATAAAACTTTCCAGCTCCTAAACACGGATCTTGAATCTTTCCTCATACTTCTTTCTTCTTCCCCTATTGCTCTTTCCTCTTTCCTCTTTTACAAGAATTGCTATATTTACCACAAATCCATTTTCTATGAGTGCGGTAGATATCGTTTTAGGAGTTATTCTTTTGTTTTCTTTTTATACCGGCTGGAAAAAAGGTCTGTTCGTTGCTCTTGCCTCCCTCGTAGGCTTGATCGCCGGAGTTTATGGCGCCATTTATTTTTCGCACTTTGCCGGTGCCTATCTTGCCAAGTCCTTCGATTGGAGTGAGCAAACCTTGAATCTAGCTGCATTTGCAGTTACTTTTTTAATCATCATTTTCGTAGTATCATTAGCGGGTAAGCTCCTAACAAAAATTGCCGATTTCGCAGCTCTCGGGTTTATCAATAAAATATTAGGTGGTGTTTTCAACGTACTTAAATTTGCATTTATTATCAGTGTGATATTTATGTTTATAAATGCATCGACCGATATTAGTGGTATGATTATTTCCGAAGATAAAAAAGCAGATTCTGTTCTTTATGAACCGGTGGCTTCAATCGCACCTATCTTTTTACCGAATCTTCTTTCCGAAGTGGATAAGCTAAGAAACATAGAACCTGAAGAAGATCAAGACGCTACCCCTTCCGAAGCAACAGCTATAAAAGATTCAATTAATTAATAGCAGCCTCCTATTGTCTAAAGCTTCTTTAAGTCGTTGACTGGCATCCATCCGTCTTTTCCATTTACAAGCTGAATACGCACCCAGTCGTTGTCTTCTGCCAATACCTGAACCTTGGTGCCTTCATGCAGTCTAAATGCAACCGCGCTTCCTAAATTTGGTTCGCTTTTTACCTCTACACTTTCAGCAAAAATAATAGCAGGCTTATCGTTCTTTACCTCCGATTGCACCTGAAATGCCATCGCTAGCGATAGGCACAATAAAAGCACGGAAAGCAAAGATCCTGCGAATAATAATCGCTTCCTTTTTTCAGATGCCGAGAAATAATACAGTAAAAACAATAGTACGAACAACATGGAACAAACTACCGATACTATGGCCCAGCCATCAAAATCGAGAATTCCGGCCAGTGTTTTATGCCATTTTGCGAATATCGTCTTCGGAAGTGGTTCTATGGCGTCTATGCGAGTGTTTTCTGCAAAGGCAAGATTGGTCTTTATGTCAGAATCCAGTGGATCTAGTTGCAGAGCCTTTTCATAATAATAGATACTCGGTCCAATTTGATTCAATTTATAATGCGCATTCCCAAGGTTAAAGTACAAATTAGAAGAATGTTCCCCATCTTTTAGAATTTTCATCCAATTTTCGATGGCATCCTGAAATTTTCCTTCTTTATAACGTTCTTTTCCTTGCTCAAATAGAGGGTTATTCTGCCCAAAGCAGAAGACCGAAAATAAGAGGATTGAGATGTACAGTATTTTTTTCATTTTCTTCGGAATGCTTACTGTATTTGTTTGTCTATGGCTGAAATAACTTCAACTGCCTTGTTGTAATCCGATTGTATGGTCACGTCTGAAGTTGGCGTATATCGAGCAAACTCACAACTTTTAAGCAAGCCTATAAATTCGTTCACTTTTTCTGGAGCCACACTTCTTTCCGCGAGTAATTTTGAAATCCCTTCCTTCGAAAACTCGGAAGTTTCTATGTTTAACTTCGCTTTCAGATAATTGTGTAATGCTCTTTCAAGCGCATTGTAAAACGCCATCTGATTTCCAGTATTTTTCTTTGCTTCGGAAAGATATTTTTTAGCAAGTTTGTTTGCCTTCCGAAGTTTATTTCCTTCCACATCATCAAACCTTTCTTTCCGTTTCTTTCCGCCGATAATAAACAAGGGAATCAACAAAATAGGGCCTCCTAATAAGGACCAGAACAAGGTCGATCCAAAGAAAACAGTCTTATCCATGGATTCAAGATTTGCCTTCAGTTTTATAAATTTAAAATTCTCTTTCGAAAGCGCTATCTCTTGTTTGATAGTTGGATCCTGGCTTTCATTTTGCTTCTGGGCCGTCACCGGACCATTTTCTACATTGATCACAATCTCATCCGAAGCCAGCGTTCTATAAGTTTCAGTCTTAGGATCGAAATACGAAAAAGTAATCGGTCGAATTGGGTAATTCCCTTTGTATTGCGGAACCACCGTATAGGTTTCGGTCACAGAACCCGTCATTCCGGTACGATTAGTTCTCACATTTTCGTTACGCTCAGGATCATATACCTCCAAAGAACTTGCAAGTTTGGCAGTAGGAAGTTCAAATAATTTTAAGTTTCCTGTACCCGATACCGTGGTTGTCAATTCTAATGCTTCATTGGCATCCAAAACCGTTTTATTAGTTCCTACCTTAAATTGAAAACTACCCACCGCTCCAGCAAAATCTACAGGTTTACCATCGACAGGAAGTGGTTTTACATTAATCGTGCGATTACCCGCAGAAATCGTTTTGTTTACTCGGGTGGTTAAACGACGTCCAAAAAGATCACGTCGGTTTCCGGGAACATCGATTGGCACATCTAATGTAAGAGGTTCAATGTCCAATTTCCCAGTTTTCTGAGGATACAAAACCGTAGTTCTTAAAATTACATAGCGGTAATCCTGACCATCGTATTTGCCTTCATATATCTTAAAACTTCCTTGATTATCGATATTCTGACTCCAAAAATCGGAGTATTTTGGAGTGTCAATTTCCCGCCAATTACTAGTAATACTCACATCATGTGAAACATACATTTTATACACCACAGTAATCGCTTCGTTCAAATAAGGATTTGCGTTCGAAACTTCCGCCACCAAATGCACATTCTCACTAGCCACATATTCGGCATTGTTACCATCTTTTGGCACCTCAACCGCGGCAGTCACTTCTACGTCCATTGGCAAAGTTTTATAGGTTTGACCCTCAATTTCGATCGTCGCCTGTGCTATACGAAGTTTTCCTCTTTTCTGAGGCGATAAAAAATAAGAATAAGTCTTAGAGTAACTTCTTTTCCCATTAATCCAGGAATTACTCACCGACTGATTGGGGCCTCCAACAACGCGAAATCCATCAAAATCGGGCGGATTAAAATTATCGCCATCCTGATTCATTTCGAAATCGATTCGAAGACGTTCGTTAATTCCCAAGCGTTTTTTGCTCACCTTGGCATCAAAGTTTACCTGTGCCTGTGCAAAGCCACAGCCAAACATAAAAAGTAAGATGTATATGAGATTTTTCAGCTTCATGATATTACCAGTCTTTATTCGGATTTACCTTTGCTCCTTTTTGTTTCTGAGCATTTATCTTATCCTGTACTTTTTCCTCTTCATTGTTCATTGCTTCCAATAAACTTTTCACTTGTTGTGGAGACAATTTTCCAGGTTGTTGCTGTTGTTGCTGGGGTTTATCGCCTTCACCTTCTTTGGGTTCTTCAGGTTTTCCTTTGTCTTTTTCATCATCTCCTTCTTTCTTATCGTCTTTTTGGTCTCCCTTATCTTTATCTTCTTTTTGATCACCGTCATCCCCTTCCTTATTGTCGCCTTGGTCCTTCTTATCCTGCTGATCTTTATTATCTTCCTTGTTTTGGTCTTTATTCTGATCGTCGCCCTTATCATCCTTAGGCGGATTCTTTTCTAACAGCTCCTTTGCCAACGCAAGATTATAGCGCGTTTCGTCGTCTGTAGGGTTGTTTCGAAGCGCATTTTTATAGGCTTCAACCGCTTCGGTGTATTTTTTTTCGTTCATATAGGTATTCCCCAAATTATGAAATGCCTTATGTTTAACTTTTTTTTCTGTAGCTACGGAAGCAGCCTGCTTAAAGCGGGACATAGCTTCTTCGTTCTTACTTTTTCCATAATAGGCTGTTCCTAAATTGTACTTTCCGGTTTCTTCTGAAGGATGCAGCGAAATAGCTCTACGATAATCTGCTTCAGCCGTAGCAAACTTATCCTTCTGAAGTGCAAGACTCGCATCACTCAGCAATTCCTGAGCTTGACGAGCTTCACTACGTTTCTCATCGGCGTCCTGAGCATTGATGCCAACAGAAATAATTCCGAAGACAAAAAACAAAACAGCCGTCTTCAGCATCATAAGCTTCTCCATATTTTTCGACTTAGCGTTCATTAAATAAATTCAATTTTTTTAACCATGCTGTTTTTCTTTCCAGCAACAAGAGATCAATTATCAGCAAAAACAATGCCCCACCTAAAAACCACTGAAATTGATCTTTAAAATCGGTAAACTGCTTGGAATCAAACTCTTTTTTATCCATGCCATTTAAAATATCACGCACCTTATCAACCACTTCTTTGGTATTCGTCCCATTAATATATTCGCCATCGGCAGCATTGGCAATCTCTTTTAAGGTTTCTTCACCTAATCGAGTAATCACCTGCTCATTATTTTGGTCTCTCTTATAAGATTGTAAAACGCCATTTCTCTTTAAAGGAATCGGCGCGCCCTGCAAAGTACCTACACCAATAGTAAAAATGCGGATTCCCATCTTATTTGCTTCGGAAGCTATTGCAGCCACATTTCCTTCATGATCTTCCCCATCGGAAACAAGAAACAATACTCTATTGGTTTGTTCTTCATCATTATAATAGGTCTGAGCCATGCGTATTGCCTCATTGATCGCGGTTCCCTGTGAAGATACCATATCCGTATTCATTCCAGAGAGAAATAGCTTAGCAGAAGAGAAATCGGTGGTAATTGGTACTTGTGGAAACGCACTACCTGCATACCCAATAATCCCTATACGATCTCCCGCAAGACTATTGATAATCTGAGAAACCAACTGTTTAGATTTTTCGATACGGTTTGGAGCAATGTCCTCGGCTAGCATACTTTTAGAAACGTCGATTGCAAATACCACATCCACACCCTCTCTTTTTACCGTTTCCAATTTGGTCCCGATCTTCGGATTCACCAGTGCAAAACTCATACACGCAATTGCGAGACAAACTACCAAGACTTTTAAAACAGATTTAAACACCGATCGATTCGGACTTAATTTCTTAAGTAGGGTATAGTCCGCAAACTTTGTCTGAGTGCGATTTTTCCAAACAACCACCAATAGAAATAGTACCACCACCACCGGAATGGCGATTAAAACATAAAAATATATGGGTTGTTCTAATTGGTACACTTTCTAATATTTTTTAATTAACTAATATTTATTCTACTTAAACATAAAGTGCTTTGCACTATTAACAAATCTCTATTCCTCCCCTTCGAAGGGGAGGCTAGGCGGGGATGTTTTGCCCTTTTTTTACAATCTATACAAAACTTCTAAAGAGCGTGTATCGCAATAACAGATCGAAAGCTAACATTCCTAAGGCAAACAACGCCCAGGGACGAAACTTCTCATCGTAATTGGTATATTTAAACTCCTCAATATCGGTTCTTTCTAATTTGTTTATCTCGTCGTAAATTTCTTTCAACTTGGTCGTACTTGTCGCCCGGAAATACTGACCTCCTGTGATCTTAGCGATTTCCTTTAAAAGCGCCTCATCGATCTCTACCTGCACATTTCCGTATTGAAATCCGCCGTCTGCACGAATGCCAATCGGCGACAAAGCCATTCCGTTAGAACCAAGTCCGATGGTATAGACCTTAATCCCGAACTCCACGGCTAATTCACTTGCGATCTTAGGATCTATAAAACCTGTATTATTAACTCCGTCTGTTAGTAAAATAATTACCTTACTTGTTGCACGGCTTTCTTTTAACCGATTTACAGCTGTAGCCAATCCAGACCCAATAGCCGTTCCACCTTCAATTATAGTATTGTAAACAATGCTTTTTAAGGCCGAAAGTACTATTGTCTTATCGCTGGTAAGTGGTGTTTTTGTATAGCTTTCGCCGGCGTATTCAACGAGACCAATACGATCATTGGGTCTGTCATTTATAAATCTTGCTGCAACCGTTTTTAGAGCTTCAAGCCTATTTGGTTTTAGATCTCTTGCCAACATGGAAGCAGAAACATCAATCGCCATTACAATGTCGATTCCCTGTGTCGTTTTAATTCGTGTAGATTCGTCCACCGTTCTGGGTCGCGCCATAGCAACAATTAA
Organism: Ulvibacter antarcticus; assembly: GCF_003688405.1. Classification (GTDB taxonomy): domain Bacteria; phylum Bacteroidota; class Bacteroidia; order Flavobacteriales; family Flavobacteriaceae; genus Ulvibacter; species Ulvibacter antarcticus. The sequence goes on along the minus strand of NZ_REFC01000011.1, from coordinate 544,490 downwards.
AGCAGAAAGTGCTAACAAACGAAGTACAAATAATAACGGACGTAATCTTGCCAACCAGTTTTTACCGGTTTTAAAGCCTTTGATACTGGAAATTTTTAGCGCTGCTGTCTGTTGTTTTCGTTTTATATAATACCATAGCATTAGCGCCGGAAGTAATAAAAACAACCAGAAAAACTGCGGATTAACAAATTCAAAATTTTCGAACATTAGCGTTTTGTTTCTGAAATTTCAAGTTCTATTGATTCTGCGATTCGTTTCTTAATTCCTTCAGCGAAACGCCCATCATCGTTATATACGATTAACACTTGCTGCACCCCTTCCGGCTGGGCAAACAATAAAAGTTCATAGGAACTAGCGTCTTTAAGCACTTCATTATTCGAGACCTGAATATTAAACTCACCATAGGCTCTTAAGCCTTTAATTCCTTTATTTGTTTCAAATTCATCTTGCTTTACCACCATATTCTTGGCACCTCCTTTTTCAAGTTCCGTAAGTGAACTTTCAAGCGTTTCCTGAAGATCAACTTCATGCGCTTGTCTGAATTTTGAAGTGGTAAGTACGATGTACAAATCATCTCCTTTTTTTCCGAGTGTAAACACACTCAAATCTTTTACAGTGCTTTGTAATCCTTCGGGCGTAGGAATATCGGCTCTTAGAAGTACTTTTGGTGTCTCAATAATCACCATAGGATTCCCATATTCACTTTTTACCCATCGCCCTTCAGCTAATTCACGAATCTCATTTCCAAATAACAAATCCTTCAAATTGTCGAATCCTTTTACACCTCCATAAACCAAAGCACTTACTAATAAAGCTCCAATCAGCGTAGTTGCGCCGACCATCCATTTTTTACGTTCTCGTTTCTTACGTAATGCTTCTAAATATTGTTCGTTTTCAAGCAATTCTTCCTCTGTAGGTTCGGGGATCACCTCATGTGTTTCATTTATAATTTCTTCTATTGTTGATCTATCTGCCTGTGCCTGCCCTTCTGCTTGCTGCATTTTCGCAAATTTCACCAAATCTGCTCTTTTAAGGATCTGATCTAAGTGACGAATCGTCTCCCTGTCAAAGTCGAAATGTCCTGCATCTTTATGTAAAATGAGTCGTTCAATCAACTCGTCACTTGTGCTCTCCAAAACAGTGTCGTCAACTTCCCTGTCGAGATAGCGTTTTACAATTTCGGTAAGATTCGAGTAATATTCTTTGGACTTGTGCTCCTTCAGAAGATGAGAATCATCCAGTTTTTTTAATGCAAAAATGGCCTCTTCGTAAGGGGGTAAAATGACTTCCTTCGCTTCTTTTCGCTTTTTCCTTCGGAAGAAAATAAAAACCAAAATCCCAATTATAGCAAGTATAGGAACTACCCAAAGAAGGAATTTCTTAAAATCGAATGGTGGGCGATCAACATCTACAGCGGGTTTGATGTCGAACATTTTTTGTTTAGTCGTGTCAACAACAACATCCCTAATTTCAACCTTTGTCGAATCGGTCACGAATGCTTTGTTGTTAATCATTACTCTTTGCGCCGGAATCGTAAATTTTCCAGAATCGAACTGCGTAAGTCCGTATTTTTTAATCAAGCGATATTTTGCCTGCTCAATGGTGGTGTCTATCTTATAGGATTCGATTACTTCCAGCGGTAAGAAGCTTTGTCCTTCAGGAAAGATAACTACATCTGTCGTGTCGACCATTACCTGAATACTATACTGAATTTCTTCTCCGATCTTGACACTAGTTGAATCGATGGAAGAAGTTACTTGAGAAAAAGAGACAACAGGGATTAGACATAAGAGAAAAGAAAGCATAATTCTTCTCTTTAAATTAAACACCCTATTTCGTAAATCGTACATCGCCATTTCTAAATTCTATTATCCTCTTCGTTTAAAATAACCTAGTAATTTCTTGACGTAGCTTTCGTCCACCCGACAACTCATCGCTCCTGCTCCGCTCTTTAAAAATGCCTCCTGAAAATAATCAACCCGCTCGCGGTGGTAGGCGTAGTAGTTATTTCGTACCGCTTTGGAGGCTGTATTTACCAATAGTAACTCTCCTGTTTCTTCGTCCTGCATTTGTACCATTCCCAGATTAGGAATTTCTTCTTCTCTTCTATCGTATACTCGAATTCCCGTAACATCGTGTTTGTTCGCTGCAATTTTTAAGGAATCTCTGTAACCATCGGTGATGAAATCGGATAACACAAAAACGATCGCCTTTTTCTTCATTACATTGCTTAAAAACTTCAACGCCATTGCGATATCTGTTTTTTTGCTTTTTGGTTGAAACTCTAATAATTCACGAATGATTCGAAGCACATGTGACTTTCCTTTTTTCGGAGGAATGTAGAGTTCAATCTCATCTGAAAACAAGATGAGACCAATCTTATCATTATTCTGCATGGCTGAAAACGCAAGGGTTGCGGAAATTTCAGTAATAATTTCATTTTTGAATTGGGCGTCAGTTCCGAAGAACTCCGAGCCACTAATATCGGCAACCAACATCAAGGTTAATTCCCGTTCTTCCTCAAAAACCTTTACAAAGGGTTCGTTATATCTCGCAGTAACATTCCAGTCGATATTTCTAACATCATCACCAAACTGGTACTGTCGCACTTCACTAAAAGTCATCCCACGACCTTTAAAAGTACTGTGATACTCGCCACCAAACACATGATCGCTTAAGCGACGTGTCTTAATCTCGATTTTTCGTACTTTTTTAAGAAGTTCTTTAGTATCCATTTTCCTTTGAGTAAACAGTTGGCAGTAATAGTTGGCAGTCTCAGTTTGGAGTAAATTTTAAATACCGCTTACTGAACACTGTAAACTGGGCGCTGATTACGGTACTTCAATCTCGTTTACAATCTTGTTAATAATATCTTCTGAAGTCACATTTTCTGCTTCCGCTTCGTAGGTAATCCCGATACGATGACGTAATACATCGTGAACTACAGCTCGAACATCTTCAGGAATCACATAACCTCTTCTCTTGATAAAAGCATAACATTTTGCTGCCATTGCCAGGTTGATACTACCTCTAGGTGAAGACCCAAAACTAATCAACGGTTTAAGGTCGGCAAGTCTGTAATTTTCGGGAGAACGAGTTGCGAAAATAATGTCTAGAATATACTTCTCTATCTTTTCATCCATATAAACCTCACGAACTGAAGCTTGCGCTCTGGTAATTTGTTCTAAAGTCACAACAGGATTAATTTGATCGTAAGCCCCTTTTAAATTCTGACGAATAATAAGTTGTTCTTCTGCCATCTGGGGATATTTTATCACCGTTTTTAGCATAAATCTATCTACCTGTGCTTCAGGTAATGGATAGGTTCCTTCTTGTTCTATTGGGTTCTGAGTTGCCATTACCAAAAACGGACGGTCGAGAATAAAAGTTTTATCCCCAATGGTAACTTGTTTTTCTTGCATCGCTTCTAGTAAAGCCGACTGTACTTTTGCAGGCGCCCTGTTTATCTCATCAGCCAATACGAAATTTGCAAAAATGGGTCCTTTTTTAATACTGAAATCATTCAGTTTCATATTATAGATCATCGTTCCTACTACATCGGCCGGAAGTAAATCTGGTGTAAACTGTATCCTACTGAAGCTTCCGTGTACTGCTTTTGACAGCGTATTGATGGCGAGTGTTTTTGCCAATCCCGGGACTCCTTCCAATAATATATGACCTTGTCCTAGCAATCCAATCATTAAGCGTTCGATCATATGTTTCTGACCGATGATTACTTTGTTCATCTCTAAAGTTAGAATGTCTACAAAGGCACTTTCCTTTTCAATCTTTTCATTTAACGCGCCAATATCCAGGGCAGTTGTTGTTTGTTCCATATTGTGATTATTTCAAATGAACTAGGGGTGTTTAAATAGACTCGCAAATTGGAGAATTATTGCAAAAATCCCTGTTAAGGTTTGGTTAAAAAAAGAGAGGTAAACACAATGTGTTTACCTCTTATAAAAGTGTTTTTTACGGTCTAAGGATTCAAATCAACAGTACCTAACGCTGTAATGTTTCCATTGGTTACTACTACATCTTCCAAAACCAATACTGGCAAGCCAACAGCTATGTCTGCTTCAAAAGTTATAGTGTAAGTGCCGTCTGGTACACCGCTCAATACAAAAGCTCCAGTAATTGGGTTGACATAAGTAGAAATCTCATTCACTCCATTGTTCGCTGTAATAAGCGTTTGCACGCCTAGAGGTAGTACGTTTCCTGAAATAGAACCTGTTTCAGCTACAGTACTTGCTCTTATTACTGGTTTTAAATTATATCCACCATTTCCTAGAGCTACAATCGACTGCTCTACATCAAAATCTAGTATAAATTCGTAGAATATTCCGGGCTCAAGTGTTTCATTCACCTGTATTTTGAGACCCGATTGTTGCGCACTAGGTGTGTTTAATGGAATAGTTTCTCCATCCACTACAATGGAATTATTCTCGCCTAAGATTAGTCTAATCTGACTAATAGAACCCGCAGGGATTTCATCGTCTACTAATAATCCCGATACCCCAGCTGTAAGTTCAAGTAAATCGTAGACACCGGCATTAATAGCTCCAATCGAGACATCATTTTCATTTCCGTTATACTTTATGACTACATCTTGAACATCAATAAAGACCGCATCATAATCTCCGGGAGCATCTACTAATTTTACCGACATTCTGGAAGTACCTTCCGTAGAGTTAGAATTTTCATCATCACTACAAGCTACAAATCCAAGTAACAATATGGTAAGAACTGATAATTTTATTAAATTCTTCATAGTTATTCGTTATTTTACATTTTGGTGTAAACATATTTCAGAATTCATTAGTCTTTTAAATCTTTAACATGCTTTAACGATTGAATTAACTAGTGTTTAACTTCAACAAATGTTTCAGAAACTTTACTTTTAAACAAAAAATGAAAGACAGAACAGCACTTATTACAGGAGCGACCTCAGGAATTGGGATGGCCACGGCAAGGATATTTGCTAAAAATGGCATCCGACTTATTCTCTGCGGAAGGCGGCAAGAACGACTTGATGCATTGGCTTCAGAATTGCAAAAATTCACTGAAGTCTACGTCCTAAATTTCGATGTGCGAAATAGAATTCATGTATTTGAACAGATCCAAGGTCTTTCCGAAGCATTTTCAGAAATAGATATTCTCATCAATAACGCTGGGAATGCACATGGTCTGGATACTATTCAAGATGGGTCGGTCGATGATTGGGATGCTATGCTGGACATTAATGTGAAAGGTTTGTTATATGTGACGAAGGCCGTACTACCAAATATGATAAAGAGCAAAAGTGGCCATATAATTAATATAGGTTCGACGGCTGGAAAAGAAGTTTATCCAAAAGGTAATGTGTATTGTGCAAGTAAACATGCTGTAGATGCGATTAATCAAGGAATGCGAATTGACCTCAACGGAAAAGGAATAAAAGTGGGTGCAATAAATCCCGGATTGGTGGCAACAGAATTTAGCGAAGTGCGTTTTAAAGGAGATAGCAAGCGTGCCGATAAAGTGTATGAAGGCTTTTCACCATTACAAGCAGAAGATATTGCAGAAATTATTTGGTTCGCAGTGACACGACCTCCACATGTGAATATTGCCGATCTCACCGTCATGTGTTTGGATCAAGCTAGCAGCACAATTGTGAATAAAAAATAAACCCTCCTCTCCCCATGGTTAAGGACTGAGGTTAAAATTTGATTAAAATGATAACAATAAACCCTCCTCTCCCTCTGGGAGAGGACCGAGGTGAGGGCAACGATTATTGTAAAACAGACGTAACATATAAAAAACCTAAATTGAAAACTTATAATGAACCAAGCCTCCTCTCCCTCTGGGAGAGGACCGAGGTGAGGGTTTTTTCAATTTAGCAACAAAATAAAAATAGATTCCCGCCTCCGCGGGAAATGATATGATTAACAAACGACTTTTAATCAAGAATCTTTTGGCTCACAACGATGAGAGTAGTTTCTATGATAAAAAGCGAAAAATCGATCTGGGGACTAAGGAAGGAAAGGCCAAATTTTTAAAACATATCTGCGCTTTAAGTAATAGCAATCCAAAAAACAATTCGTTTATAGTAATTGGAGTAGAGGACGAAACCAACGAGATTACCGGTACCGATTTTTTCGATGATAGTAAAATTCAAAACCTCATCAATGCTTATCTCACGAATGCACCTTTGATAATTTATGAAAATGTTGCTTTTCCTAAGTTGCCAGCAGACAAAGTAGTGGGCTTGGTTACCATTCGCCCTAATGGTAAAATCACTTCGCTTCGGAAAAACATTTGGAAGTATTGGGGAGGCTCTATTTTTTTGAGAGATGGGAGTATTTCTATGCCAAAAGATTTCGATATTGAGATCAAAGATGTGAATTCTGAAATAGTACAATCCATTGAGAACAACGCTAAAAATAATATAGAATTGACCCTTGATGGAGTGATCGATTTTATCAACCATCGCCACAAAGATCTGGAATCTCACTACAAGGTTTTCAAAGAGCTTTTCGTGGTTTGCTGGGCGGGAAATATTAAAAAACTAAAGGATAAAACCTATTATTCTCGTGTGGATATTGAGTTGATCAATGAGCAGGTACGTCTTTTTTATTCGGCTCTTGATGAAGTTAGTATTGAAATTACCGAAGATGAATTTAAGATCACTGAATATGTACATTTAGGCTTAAACAACCAATTCCGTTATTATCCCTTGGAAGAAGTGACCATTGGTTTTGAGGAGAACGGCTCTCACAAAATTGACTCTAAACTCGTTTTTGAAGCTCCCCGTTTTAATAAAAAGACGCTCTTTCATATTTACAATTCCAACAACGCTTTGGTTGAAAAATTAAAAAAGAATATTCCTTTAATCCCTTCGGAAGAAAAAGATCTTCGGAAGCTGCCGGCTACCTACTTAATTTGTTATCTCAACGATTTTTCAGAAGCCAAAGAAAAATTATTCGAAGCCAAACCTTATCTGAAGAATTTTAGTGATGAGGTGTATCATTCTTTTAAAGAATCGGTTCGCATTCTTCGGAAAGTGAAGTACAATTAACACACTTCCATCCTATTTTTATATCTTTAAACCTCAATTATTAAACTTTAAACCTCATGGGCATTTTCGACAAGATTAAAGAAAAACTAAGTCACGAATTTATAGACATTATCGAATGGTTGGACTACACAGACGACACTATCTGCCACCGTTTTGAACGTTACCAAAACGAAATAAAAAACAATGCGAAGCTTATCGTCCGTGAAGGGCAAACAGCTGTGTTTATAAATGAAGGTCAGTTGGCGGATGTTTTCAAACCCGGAACTTATACATTAAGCACTCAAAACCTTCCGATTCTTACTACACTAAAAGGTTGGAAATACGGATTCGATAGTCCATTCAAAGCTGAAGTATATTTTGTAAATACACATTTGTTCACCGACGAAAAATGGGGTACCAAAAACCCAATTACTTTAAACGACGAACGCTTCGGACTTGTAGAGATTCGTGCTTTTGGATCTTATGCTTTTAAGATTAATGATGCTGGTAAATTTATTGTGGACATCGTTGGAACCGATAACAACTTTACCAATTTTGAAATCAACGAACATCTTAAAAGTTTAATCGCTACGCGTTTTACAGATACGGTTGGTGAAGCCAAATTACCTATCGAACTTTATGCTGCTAATACCACAGAGCTTTCAGAAACTTGTAAGGAAGTAATGCAGCCGGAATTTAATAGCGTGGGAATCTCGTTGGAGAAATTCTTTATTGAAAACGTATCCATGCCTGAAGATCTTAAAAAAGAGATCTTCGAATACAGCCGACTTGACAAAATAGATCTTGACAAATTAACTAAGTTTAAAACTGCTAAGGCAATTGAAGCTGCAGCTACCAACGAAGGTGGAACAGCAGGTGCCGGAATGGGTATGGGAATGGGATTTGTACTCGCACAACAAATGGGCGGTATGATGGCACCTCAAATGGGAGGCCAACAACAGGCTCCAATGCAACAAGTAAACACGATGCCTCCTCCAATGCCTCAAGCAATTCAGTATTTCTACTCTGCCAATGGGCAGCAAGCCGGACCGGTTGCTTTCGAACAGCTAAAGGCACTTTTCGCAAATCGGACGGTGAATAAAGACAGCTTAATCTGGAAACAGGGAATGACAAATTGGTCTCCATTGCTGGAGGTGGAAGAATTAAAGGCCTTTTTAGGAGGAAATACTCCGCCACCACTTCCGGGATCTTAAAAAAAACACCTCCCTCAGTCCCTCCTTATTAGGAGGGAGTCGTAAAGTCTCCCCTCTAATAAGAGGGGATTAAGGGGTGTGTATTATTAAAAAGAATCTTCCATTGTCTTAAAATGCAAGAAAATACTTCAAAAAAATCTGAACTTAAAAAATCCTGCGTCAATTGTGGCGCAGAACTTACCTATGCCCCGGGGACAACCGAACTGAAATGTAATTATTGCGGACATACGCAGCAAATTTCCCCTTCCGAAGATAGTTTTAAAGAACTCGAATTAGCTCCTTATCTCAATCAAATGGGGTCACAATCACATAGTGAGGAAATAACAATGTTGCATTGTAAGAATTGTGGAGCCAATCAGCATATTGAGGAAAATTATAAATCACTTCATTGCGTGTATTGCAGTATGCCATTGATTATTGAAGATGCCTACAAAGAAGATTGGATACTTCCGGGAGCCGTGCTTCCATTTCAGATTGATCAGGCAAAAGCACATGCTGTGTTTAAAAAATGGGTCGACGGATTATGGTTTGCGCCAAATAATCTAAAAAAAGCAGCTATCGATCCGCAGAACACTAAAGGGCTTTATTCGCCGTTTTGGACCTTCGATGCGCAGCTTTATGCAAACTATACTGGACAACGTGGAGATTATTATTATGTGACTGTTCCTTATACTTCCACGGTAAATGGCAAGCGAGTAACCCAAAATCGACAGGAACGAAGAACGCGATGGACTCCCGCTAGTGGTTCTGTAAATGGATTTGTTGACGATACTTTAATTAAAGCTTCTAAACAGAAAACAGGAGTTATACCAAAAAAAGTGGCATTATGGAATCTACAGGCACTACAGCCATTTGACAGTAGTTTTTTAGCTGGTTTTGTAACTGAAAAATATACTATTCCATTAAAAGAGGGACATCTTGAAGCGAATAAGGAGGCAAAAGTAATTGCAACTAATTGGGCTTGTCGTGATATTGGCGGCGACACTCAGCAAGTAAGTTCGCTGAACATGCGATTAAGTGATGAAACTTTTAAACATATTCTACTTCCTGTTTACATAAGTGCTTACAGCTTCAATGGCAAGCGATATAACTTTTTTGTGAATGGACAAACTGGTATAGTTTCGGGACAACGCCCGTATTCATTTTGGAAAATTTTTCTTTTCATTTTACTTATTATTACCATTATTTCTGTCATTTTAATATTTGCTCAAAATGGCTAGAACTTATGTAGTTGGAGACATACATGGAGGTTTACATGCACTAAAAGAAGTTTTAGATAAGGTTCCTTTCTCTTCGGAAGACCTTTTCATTTTTGTAGGGGATTATGTGGATGGGTGGAGCGATAATGCTGAAACGATTGCCTTTCTTTTGGATTTTTCTGAAGCAAATAATTGCATCTTTTTACGTGGTAATCACGATGAACTACTTTACAATTTTCTGAAAAAGGGTGACAAAAATCCAGTCTGGTTAGCCAGTGGTGGAATTTCAAGTATGTATAGCTATGCTAATCTTTCCGAAGAAGAGATACAACTACATATGCATTTTTTGGAAAAGCTAGAGAATTATCATGTAGATACTAAAAATCGATTGTTTGTACACGCCGGTTTTACCAGTATCCATGGGCCTCAGCATGAATTTTACCCTCGAAATGTCTATTGGGACCGTACGCTTTGGGAAATGGCATATAGCATGGATCAATCACTAAGACTAGGAGAACTACAATACCCAAAACGGCTCTCACTTTTCAATGAAATTTTTATTGGACATACACCAGTTACTAGAGTTGGAAAGTCTAAACCAACCAATTTCGCCAATGTTTGGAATGTAGATACAGGAGCCGCATTCAAAGGTCCTTTATCCATTTTGGACGCAGAAAGCAAAGAAATATGGCAAAGCAAACCTGTTTGGACACTATATCCCGAAGAAATGGGAAGAAATTAAGAGATTTTTAAACAAGGGTCTTAACCTTTCTTTTTATCTTTGATTAATAGATTATTAAAAATCAAATTTCTTCTAAAACTCCATCTATTTCCCCCTTTTGGTTCGGATTTAAGATTGTTTCTGAAAAAATCTTAATTATAAGAAAATGGCTACAAAAAATATTCGATTGGAAGTGATGAAAACTGTGGAGAAATCTATCGATAGTTTTGTGGAAAAATATCTTATCCCGGTAGAGGAGATTTGGCAACCTAGCGACTTACTTCCTAATTTACAGCAGGAGAATTATATGGATGGCATCATTCAGATTAGGGAAGAAGCCAAAGAACTAGGCTACGACTTTTGGGTTGTACTAGTTGGAGATATGGTGACTGAAGAAGCACTTCCTACTTACGAATCCTGGCTGATGGATGTAGAAGGAGTAGATCAGGTAGCTAATAACGGCTGGTCAAAATGGGTTCGACATTGGACTGGTGAGGAGAATCGCCATGGTGATGCACTTAATAAATACCTATACCTCTCCGGAAGGGTGAATATGAGGGAAGTTGAAAAAACAACACAACATTTAATTAATGATGGCTTTGACATAGGCACTGCCAGAGATCCGTATCGTAATTTTATTTACACAAGTTTTCAGGAGTTAGCAACCAACATTTCCCACAAACGAGTTGGGCAGTTAGCCAAACAAAAAGGGAATAAAATGTTGGGGAAAATGTGTACTGTGATTGCCGGAGATGAAATGCGACACCACCTGGCGTATCGCGAATTTGTGAAGATTATTTTCGATTATGATCCCAGTGAAATGATGCTGGCTTTTCAGGATATGATGAAGAAAAAAATTGTGATGCCTGCTCAGTTTCTTCGTGAATCCGGGGATGGGATTGCTTCCGCCTTTGAGAACTTCTCGAACGCAGCACAGCGCTTAGGCGTTTATACAACATTCGATTATATAGATATTCTAGATAAATTAAATGAATATTGGGAGATCGGGAAAATGAATTCCCTAACAGATGAGGCCGAAAAAGCCCGTGATTATCTAATGACGCTTCCGGCACGTATGACGCGTGTTGCCGAACGAATTGCCGTGCCTACAGATATTACCAAATTTAAATGGGTAGAAGCTAATGGTGTCGTTTAAAAATTTCCTTTTGCTTAAAAAATAATTAACAAAAAACTGCCTGAAAGATGGTTGTTGCAAATTGTCAATGCCGGCTAACCGACAAATTAATTGTGAGGTTTGACAAAAATGTTGCGTCTCAGGCAGCCTATTAACTAAATTAAAAATCCTATTTACTCTTTTCCTTTATCCAGAATATCCTGCCAATCTTTTAATTCCTTCCATTTTCCTTCATAGGCCATTTTTGCCTGCCTTGGCCATGTTCCCGGATTATGAACAGTATATCGTTCCCCACCAGTATCTAATATTTCCTGACAACGAGCTACACTTGTTTCAGATAGTCCTTTCCAGGCAGTAACATTATGGTTATGAAACAACTGACTTATTTTAGGACCGATGCCTTCAACAAGGGTAAGATCATCTTGTTTCACCTTTTTTCCAAAGACTGTCTTGGCAGCCGCAGCATTAAAAACTATTGAAGCTGCAGCAGTTGATGTGGTTGCGGCAAACGAAGATGTGGTCGAAGCCTTTGTTGTGGCTTTGGTATCAGCCTTAGTAAGTTGTGATCTACAAGCTCTTAGGTCATTTTCTAACTGCGCATTTTTGTTTTTCCAAAGTTCTATATCGCTGGATATTTCTTTAGTATCTCCGGAAGAACTTCTTCCCAATAAGTAACCAAGCAAAGCACATATAAGGCCTACCAATAATGGAATTAATATACACAAGTCCATAGTTAATATCTGTTTAGGTTTATAGTTTATTTAATTTACGGTAACTACAGTCCGTCTGTTTTTCGATCGCCCTTCTTCGGAATCGTTAGTAGCAATAGGCTCATCCGATCCTTTTCCGATGGATTCGATATTTGCTGCCGATATTCCATTACTTATAAGGTAGCTTTTTGCGAAATCAGCCCGTTTTTGACCGATTAATATATTTCCTTCTCTACTTCCGGTATTATCAGTATGACCTGTAACCAAAGCTTTTCCGTCCTCGACTTTATCCAAATAACGCGCAATATCCGCAATCTTTTGACGCTGTGCTTCGGAAAGATTTATCTGTGTTTGAGCATTAGCAAAGTTTAGAATCAACGGATCGTCCTGAATACTTTTTTTCAATGCATTCATTGATTCTTTTTCTTTTTCTTCGGAAGAGATTCCGGCTTCAGAAAATGAGATATTCAAAGGGCCATAGTAGATATTATCGCTTGCGCTTATGGCGTCGCTACTTTTTCCGAAGAGATTAAGACGGGAAGCATCAATCCCTCTTGAAACAAAATAATTTTTTACTGAAGTTGCCCTGGCCATTCCTAGATTTGGGAAAGCAGAGGTATTATCTTCTGCCAAAGCATACAATCCAGTAATATCAATCTGTTTAACCTCATGTTCATCTAAATAAAGCTGTAAATCGTCGATGCCTGTATTTAGATCTTCAGAAACAGGTAAAAGAATCTTGAAATCTGAGCTATTAAAATTAAAATTATTGTCAGTTCGGAATGAAAAATTTCCGTTCGGGTCACTTAGTTTAAAAGAATTACGTAGCGTTGCTTCGATCCCTCTGTTCGCATTGTTATTCTCGGTATCGCTTACTACAGATTTTTCAGTTTGAGCGGCTAATTTCCCGCCGCAACAATGTTTCCAATAGAAGTAAGTACCAATGAGGATTGTAAGCAGAATACCCAGAAGATATACCGTTTTCTTACCCATGAGGTTGGTTTGTTAATGGTTACTGTACTTCTAAGTTACAAAATAAAACTGTTGATTTTCAGGCGGTAAGCACTAAAGGAATGTTTATTCGTTTTAAGAATAAAAAAACCCGTTCAACGGTATTGTTAAACGGGTTTTTCGAAATATGTGATTTTTCAATTACTACAAATCGAATTTAATCCCTTGTGCCAGAGGCAATTCATCAGAATAGTTCACCGTATTGGTTTGTCTTCTCATATATACTTTCCAAGCATCAGATCCAGATTCACGTCCTCCACCGGTTTCTTTCTCACCTCCAAAAGCACCTCCAATTTCGGCACCGGAAGTTCCAATATTTACGTTCGCAATTCCACAGTCGGAACCAGAATACGACAAGAATTTCTCTGCTTCTTTCATTTCATTTGTCATGATTGCAGATGATAATCCTTGTGCAACACCATTTTGCATATCAATTGCATTTTCAACTTCCCCGCTGTATTTCATTAGATATAAAATAGGAGCGAATGTTTCATGTTGTACAATCTCATAATGATTTTTTGCTTCAATTATCGCAGGTTTTACGTAGCAACCGCTTTCAAAGCCTTCTCCCTTTACTACGCCTCCTTCAATTAAAACGTTTCCGCCTTCAGCTTTTGCCTTTTCGATAGCGTTCAAATACATTGCCACAGCGTCTTTATCGATTAGTGGACCAACATGTTTAGTTTCGTCTAATGGATTCCCGATCTTAATTTGAGCGTATGCACCAACAATGGCGTCTCTAACTTTATTGTAAACAGATTCATGAATAATCAATCTTCTAGTAGAAGTACAACGTTGACCTGCAGTTCCTACAGCGCCAAATACTGCTCCAGGCACCACTACTTTTAAATCGGCCGTTGGAGTAATGATAATTGCATTGTTTCCTCCTAACTCCAATAGTGATTTTCCAAAGCGCTCAGCTACCTTAGCACCTACAATTCTTCCCATTCGGGTAGATCCTGTTGCTGAAATTAAAGGAATTCTTGTGTCGTTGGTCATCATTTCACCTATTTTGTAGTCTCCATTGATGATACAAGAAATACCTTCCGGTAGATTATTTTCTTTTAAGACTCCGGCAATAATATTCTGACAAGCAACTGAGCATAAAGGAGCTTTTTCCGAAGCTTTCCACACACATACATCACCACATACCCATGCTAAGGCAGTATTCCATGCCCAAACGGCTACTGGAAAATTAAAGGCAGAAATAATACCTACAACACCTAAAGAGTGCCATTGCTCTCTCATAACATGTCCGGGACGCTCTGAAGGAATCGTCTGTCCATTTAATTGTCTAGACAATCCAACTGCGAAGTCACAGATATCGATCATTTCTTGAACTTCTCCATAACCTTCTTGAAGAGATTTCCCCATTTCGTATGAAACTAACTTCCCTAACGGTTCTTTCAATTCTCTTAGTTTATTTCCAAACTGCCGTACTATTTCACCTCGTTGAGGTGCAGGGATAGTTCTAAATGTTTTGAAAGCAGCAGTGGCCGATTCCATAACTTTTTCGTAATCTTCTTTTGTAGTAACGGTTACCTTACCAATAAGTTTTCCGTCTACTGGCGAATAAGAAGCAATGGTATCTTCTCCTGAAAACCATTTATTTCCAGTTGAAGTTCCCGGGTTGACTTCTTTTATTCCCAATTTTTGTAATGCTTCTTCAATTCCGAAGGATGTTGCTACAGTTGACATATATTGTTATGTTTTTGTTCTTAATTCATTTTTGCTGAAAGCTGTAAAAAGCGCTTCAGATTATGAGTTTGCAAAGGTACATAATACTGTATAGAATTTGAAATGAATACGAAGGTCTTTCCGAAGAACAAACGAAAGCACAAATCTCGCTTAAATGAAGCTTAAAATTTATAAAGTTTTGATACGGGACTTATTAAGGTTGTAACATACAAACATTCCAGTTTCGATTATTTTTAGTGAATAACGTACGGATATGCTCTCTGGATTCCTTAAATTCCAGAAATTCGAATCTCAGTGGTTCAATTTTAAAACCTCCCCAATTGAGTGGTCTCACCACTTCTTTATTATTAAATTCTTGTTTAGTTTTTTCAATAGAATCTTGAAACAAACTTGTAGTGGTCAAAATTTCTCCTTGTTTACTAGCAACACTAATTATCTGGGAGTTTTTATTCCTATTGGAAAAATAAAAATCGGAGGATTGGTCATCTAGTAAGCTAGCGACCCCTTGAATTCTTATTTGTCGGCCACTCTCATCCCACCAAAAAGTAAGTGCAACTTTTGGATTCTGATCAATTTCCTGACCCTTTCGTGAGGATAATGGTCCTGTGGTAATAAGGTATGGGTGCTGCAGTTCTTTTAGCGCAACATTTCGTGCATTTGGAAAACCATCTAATCCTATTGTTGACAGAACACAGGCTGAGGGATGATTTAGTGCTGTAGAAGTTATATGTTCATGCAGCCATGAACTAAACACGTAAAACGGATTAGGGCTGTCTGATACTATCATTATATTATTCTCCAGTAAATCTAGGATCTGTTTCCATTACGGTTCCACAGTTGTTGCAGGTGCGATGATCTTTCGAATTGTAGAAATCTTTAAAGTGTGGAAGGAAGTCCTTCTCGACATCATGTAATTCAAAATAGACTTCGTGAATCTTATTATTGCAATTATCACAAAACCAAAGTAAACCGTCTTTGTAGCCTTGTCCGGCGCGTTTGCGTTCGATGACTAAACCTATTGAATTATCTCCGCGAACCGGTGAATGTGGTGTTTTTGAAGGATGAAGATACATATCCCCTGGACCCAATTCCAATACTCTTTTCTCTCCATTATCCTGTATAATCACTTGAATATTTCCTTCCAGTTGATAGAATAATTCTTCCGTTTCATTATAATGATAATCTTTTCTAGCGTTGGGACCCGCCACGACCATTACTATGTAATCCTGAGCATCTATATAAAGATTTTTATTTCCTACAGGTGGTTTTAGCAGATCTCTATTTTCGTCGATCCATTTATTTAGATTGAAAGGTTTTCTAATTGCCATTGCCTTATTTTTAAGAGTACACGTAAAAATAAGGCAATTGACGCAAAAGAAAAAGTTAAGTTGGGAATTACTTTTTGTAGAAAAGTTGGGTAAAGTAGTATCTGTTATCGCTTGCCTTTAGCACTCCAAAACCTGAGTGTGAAAAGTTGCCTTCTATAATTTCTCTATGGCCTTCGCTGTTTAACCAGGCTTGAACAACAGCTTCTGCGGTATTGTATCCAAAAGCTACATTTTCGCCAACTCTTTCGGCTCCGTTATCTCTAAGTGCCTGTGCGCGAACACCAAAATTGTCATGATTGATTTGTGATTTCGCCATCATATAATGAGAATGATCTACAGCGTAAGCCGATGCGAATTGTTTATCTGATATAATAGGAGTTAGCCCAAGAGTATTTCTATATTCATTTACCAATACCAAAATCTCATCTGCCATTTTCCAATCGGTTTCATTAGCTAGATTTAGGTCAATTGTGTAATTTGCTTCTTCGGAAGTAAAGCTTTCATCTTTCTGACAAGAAGTTGCAAGAAAAAGAAAAACCATTGCAAGTAGGTTAAGTTGTAGTAGTCTCATAATTTGGGGGGCATCAAATTTGGGGCATGATGTTGAATCAAATGTAAAGAATTTTCTTACATCAATTACAGTTTATCGTATTAATTATGTCTTTAATCGTAAATTAATTCGATTTATCCGATAATTCCTACAAGTAAAATTCCTACAAATCCCGCATTATATATGCGATACTTGTAAAGAATTGACTGTCAAAATAAAATATGATATGTATAAAACTTTAACACTTTTAATCCTGCTTTTTGTGCTTTTCAGCTGTAAAAATGATAGAAAAACGGCTTCAAAAGATTCAAATTCTCATTCTGAAACGACAAAAACCGATCAAAACTTCGGAATTGTAATCCATGGAGGTGCCGGAACCATCCTAAAAGAAAATATGAGCGATTCGCTCGAGAACGCCTATAAAGTAAAACTCACTGAAGCAATTAACGTAGGTTACTCCATTTTGAAAAACGGAGGAACTTCAATGGAGGCCGTGGTGTCAACTATTAATGTAATGGAGGATTCCCCTCTATTTAATGCTGGAAAAGGATCTGTATTCACGCATGATGAAACCAACGAGATGGATGCTTCAGTCATGAATGGTGCCGATTTAAATGCCGGTGCTGTTGCCGGAGTTACCAGAATTAAAAATCCGATAAGCCTTGCATTGGTAGTTATGAACGACTCCCCTCATGTTATGCTAAGTGGAAAAGGAGCTGAAATCTTTGCACAGGAAAAAGGCTTCCTGCTTGTAGATCCAGAATACTTCTACACCGAAAATAGGTTCCAATCGCTTCAGAAAATAAAAAACAGAGAAAAGCAGAAAGCCAAAAAGCTAGGCAGTGTTTTTGAAGATCCGTACATTAAAAACTCAAAATTCGGAACGGTCGGCTATGCTGCTTTAGATAAAAATGGAAATCTGGCTGCCGGGACTTCCACCGGTGGAATGACCAATAAAAGATGGAATCGGATTGGGGATGCACCTATCATTGGTGCTGGGACCTATGCCAATAATGCCACCTGTGCAGTTTCGTCCACAGGTTGGGGTGAATATTTTATCCGAGCAATGGTTGCACATGATATTTCCGCCATGATGGAATATAAAGGAGTTTCACTTAATGAAGCCGCCAAAGAGGTAATACAAAAGAAAGTTCCCGCTTTAGGTGGTGATGGTGGTATTGTTGCCATCGATAAAGATGGAAATGTCGCTATGGAATTCAACACTGCCGGAATGTACCGCGCACATATGAATTCTGAAGGGGAACTAACCCTTGGAATATATAAGGAGTAAGCTTTTAATTTATAGTATAGTTAGTGTCTTTCGCATACTTACAACATATTGTGCCCAATTGTTAAACTCTTGCCAAATGTTAAAATCGATATACGATATTCATTAAATCTTTCGTTTTCAGCCTATATCTCCCTCCCTTAATTCTATAAATTACGCGTTCAAGTCCTAGATATGTAGGAATTTTGAGATGGCTTTGCCATTGCGAAAAACCACTATTTACCGTAATTTTAATTATTTCTAAACCATCTTTTATGAAAATTCTGCATCGTGTTCTCATTCTCTTGCTTATCGTAGCAATTTCCTCCTGTACTAAGAAAAATGATCTTTCCGACACCGACAATCTCTTTAAGTTCAAAGAGTTCATTTCGTATAATACCAATGGAAACATTTCTATTTCTGAAGCCATCCGAATTGACCTTGCTCAACCTTTGGAACAGTTCGAAATATCCCAGGAAATTTCTTCAGAGTATCTTAAGATAAGTCCTAAAACCGAAGGAAAAGTCACTATCGATAACGGAAGAACACTTGTTTTTCAACCTACAGAGCATCTGCAATCTGACACAGAATATCATGTAACCGTTAAGCTCTCTAAACTTTACGATGATATTGGGCAGGAATTTAAAAATTACACTTTCGCTTTTAAAACTATTAAGCCTGCATTTAAATTGAACGTGCAAAATTTGCAATCCTATAGCAAACAATGGCAATACCTCGAGGGAACAATTGAAGCAAGTGATATCATCTCTCTCGAGAAAGCCAAGCGACTTGTTACAGCCAATCAAAATGATAAGAAACTAAGTGTTAAATGGCCTTCGGAAGCAGACGATGCTGCTTTTTTTAGCTTCGTTATTGACAGTATTCAACGAAAAAAAGATGATAGTGAAATTATTATTTCATGGAACGGAAAAGCAATAAAAGCCGAAAACCAAGGAGAGAATAAATTCGCCATTCCAGGACAGAATAATTTTACGGTCGTTGGTATTAAAAGTACTGTGGCTCCACAAGCTTCGCTGAAAATCAATTTTTCGGATCCATTAAAAGAAAATCAGAATTTTGCCGGGCTTGTCTCGATAGAGGGTGCCGAGAATCTTCGTTTTGAAGTCAATGGTAATATGCTTTTTGTATATCCTTCAACCAGAATTATAGGTAACGTGAGGGTAACCTTGTTTAATGGGATTTCAAACACCGAAGATTTCAAGCTCAAAAAGGAGTTTTCAGAATTAATTTCCTTCGAACAGCTAAAACCGGCGGTTCGCTTACTTTCTAAAGGTGTAATCCTACCTAATGCCGCTTCAACCCCCTTGAATTTTGAGGCTGTTAATCTTTCCGCAGTCGATGTACGTGTGATCAAGATTTATGAATCGAATATGCTTCAGTTTATGCAGGCTTCGAATCTGGACAATTATAATTCGTACAACATACGAACTGTAGGAAGACGAATTGCAAAAAAAACGATATCCCTTCAGAATAAAAACCTAGATTCTGACGGACTATGGAAAGCACACGCACTAAATCTATCTGAGTTATTCAAGGCAGATCCAGGTGCTTTATATAGAGTGGAATTCAGTTTTAAAAAGGAATATATCCTGTATGATTGTGATGCAGGCGCAAACGATATTGCCTCCAATGATTCGGAAGATTACTACGAAGACGATTACTATTACGAAGAGAGTGGTTACAATGACGACGGCTCGGGTGATGAAGACGAACGCGAAGAACGGTATTGGGATAATGAATTGTATAACTGGCGTAATTATTCCTACAACTGGGAACAAATGGACAACCCTTGCCACAATGCCTATTACAATGAAGATAGAATGGCAAGCACCAATATATTGGGGTCAGATCTTGGGTTTATCGTAAAAAAAGGCAACAATCGAACCTATCATTTTATTGCAAATAATCTCTTAACAACCAATCCTGAAAGCGGAGTAAAAATTAAACTTTACAATTACCAACAGCAATTAATAGAAACAGTGACAACAGATTCTGAAGGCTTTGCACTTTTCGATAGTGATCGAAGTATTGCCTTCGCAGTGGCACAAAAAGGAAAGAATTATGCCTATTTAAAATTGGAAGATGGCCATGCACTTTCGCTTAGTAATTTTGATGTTTCAGGAAAGCAACTGCAAAAAGGATTAAAAGGATTTTTATATTCTGAAAGAGGAGTACATCGTCCTGGGGATAGTATCCATCTTACCTTTGTATTGAATGATGTTGCCAATCCATTACCAAAAGATCATCCCGTGAAACTCGAAGTAACTGATGCCAGAGGAAAGTTAGTTCAAAGAACCATAGTTTCATCCTCTGTAGTAACATCGAAACCGACATTGGAAGGTGCTCGCGAAAACGGAAATTTTTACTATTTTCCTATTGCGACCGAATCTACCGCTCCAACAGGTACATGGAATGCAACAGTAACGGTTGGTGGCGTTCAGTTTGCCACGTCTTTGAAAGTTGCCACTATTAAACCAAACCGCCTAAAGATTAAGCTAGATTTCGAAGATGAGATCCTGGATGCTAGTAAGCCTATAAAAGGAGTTGCAACGGCAACATGGTTACACGGTTCTCCCGCCAGAAATTTAAAAATAGAAATGGACGCGACACTACGTTCTACGGGAACTGCATTTACTAAATTTCCTAATTATACCTTTAACGATCCTGTTCGCAGTTTTAATGAGGTTGAATTACCTATTTTAAAAATGGATTTATCTTCGGAAGGGATTGCTAATTTTAATCAGAAGTTAGACCTCAGCGAGAAAGCTCCGGGAATGCTACGAGCTACTTTTTTGACCAAGGTTTATGAAGGAGGTGGCGATTTTTCCATAGATGTGTTTTCTAAAAATTTATCTCCGTATAGTCATTTTGTTGGCCTCCGTTCTCCTGAAGCCCATCGTTATGGGTCCTACTTTACGGATCAAAACACCGTTTTTAATCTAGCTTCAGTTGATGCACAAGGAAATGCTGCAGGCAATAGAGAATTGGAAGTAAAAGTATTTAGAATAGAATGGCGCTGGTGGTGGAACCGCGGCGGTGACAATCTTTCCCGTTATGAAAACTCCACAGTTCATCGGCCCGTAAAAGAATTTACAATAACAACCGATGGAAGTGGGAAATCGAATTTCACAGTAAATATTCCTGAAGAGGAAGGCGGCCGATATCTAATTAGAGTGGTCGATAAAAAAAGCGGACATGCAACCGGGCGCATTACCTATTTTTATCGCAACTGGTGGAAGGCACCAATGGATGGCGACTCTGAAAGTTCTAAAATGCTTGTTTTTTCAGCCGATAAAGAAAAATACAATGTTGGTGAAGAAGCTGTAATTACGTTCCCATCCGGAAGCGAAGGACGAGCTTTGATAAGTATTGAAAATGGTACAGAGGTTTTGTCAACGCAATGGATCGCCACTCAAAAAGGTGAAACCAAAGCAACAATCAAGCTTGAAGAATATATGGCTCCCAACGTATATGTCAATATCTCGTTGCTTCAGCCACACGCACAAACAAAGAACGACTTACCAATTAGATTGTACGGTGTGATCCCATTATTGGTTGAAAACCCATCGACTGTTCTTCATCCAAAACTCGAAATGCCCGAAGTGTTGAAGCCTGAAGAAAAATTTTCGATAAAAGTTTCCGAAGAAAAAGGAAAAGCCATGACCTATACTATTGCTATGGTAGACGAAGGATTGTTAGATTTAACCCGTTTCGAAACTCCAAAGATCCATGATGCATTTTATACGCGGGAAGCACTTGGTGTGCGAACTTTCGATATATACGACTACGTGATTGGCGCATACTCCGGAAGTGTAAATAATATTTACGCCATTGGTGGTGGAGATGAAGCAGCGGGAGCAAAAAATCGTAAGGCAGATCGTTTTAAGCCGGTGGTTCGATATATAGGTCCTTTTAGCCTGAAGGCAGGTGAAAAAGCAACACATCAGCTTACGATGCCCAATTATGTTGGCTCGGTTCGTACCATGATAGTGGCCGGAAATAATCCAAATAGTGCCTATGGTAAAACCGATAAAACCACTCCTGTTCGGAAACCTTTAATGGTATTAGCATCGCTTCCTCGGAAACTATCGCCTGGGGAAATAATCACCCTTCCAGTGACGGTATTTGCGATGGAGAAGAAAATAAAATCGGCTACTGTTTCTCTGAAGCTTGGTGACGCTCTGAAACCAGTTAACGGAGTTTCAAAAACTATTTCATTCTCTGAACCCGGAGAGCAGATTGTAAATTTCGACTTCGAAGTATTGGCAACTCCTTCCGAAGAGAAAAATGGAACATCTAACATTCAAACTATAGAGGTTTTAGCCTCAGGTAATGGTGAAAAAGCTTCTTATAAGGTAGAAATTGATGTTGAAAACCCTAATCCGATAACCCAAAAGACAACTCAATTTACACTTTCAGAAAATGGTTCTCAAAATATAGAATTTAGCACATATGGAGTATCAGGAACGAATGGTGCGATGCTAGAATTCTCTACAGTTCCACCAATGGATTTTGGAAAACGACTCGAATATTTAATTCAGTATCCTCATGGTTGTATTGAACAAACTACTTCAGGGGCGTTCCCGCAATTATATTTAGCAGATGTTTTCGATATCACTTTCAACAAAAAACAAGAAATTGAGAACAATATAAAAGGAGCAGTTCAAAGGTTGAGTAATTTTCAAGGAACCGACGGCGGACTTAGTTACTGGCCAGGTGAAAGAAATGCTGATGATTGGGGCACTAATTACGCTGGGCATTTTATGTTGGAAGCAAAACAAAAAGGCTATGCATTACCTATTACATTTATGAGTAATTGGCTGAAGTATCAGAAAAATGCAGCGCGACAATGGCGAAATAGTGACACACCATACGATCAAAGTCTAACGCAGGCATATCGTCTATATACTTTGGCACTCGCCGGTCAGCCGGAGTTAGCAGCTATGAATCGTCTTCGCGAATCAAAAAATCTAAGTAATGACGCAAAGTGGAGATTAGCAGCCGCCTACGCTTTAGCAGGTAAAAAGCAAGTCGCAACAGACTTATCGCAGAAGGCAAACATCAACTTTGTTCCTCTACAATACGATTACTACTCTTATGGATCGCCTTTTAGAAATAAAGCGATGGCGTTAGAAACTATGGTCATTACGGAAGACCCGAGACAACGTGATATGGCGATTTCACTCGCGAAGGAGTTGTCGTCTCAACGCTGGTATAGTACTCAGGAAACATCCTATGGGTTATTAGCAATGGCAAAAATGATTCAAAAGAACGGCGGAAAAGCAATGGAGCTCACTTTTAGTAAAAATGGAAAGGCAAATTCGCTTACTACAGATAAAGCCGTCGCGCAAAGAGAAATTGGTCTTACGATGGGAAAAAACTCGGTAAACGTTACCAACAAAAAAGGCAATGTGGTCTATGTTACTTTGATTCAGAAAGGAAAACTTCCATTAGGAGATGAATTGGCAGAGAAACGAAATCTAAGTATCAACGCACAATATTTTGATGGTGAAGGAAAAAAATTGGACGTAACTAATTTACGTCAGGGATCAGAAATCAATGCGAAGGTTACTGTTACTAATACCTCCAATGATTGGGTAAATAATATTGCGCTAACGAAGATTTTCCCAGGCGGATGGGAGATCGTAAACACTAGTTTTACAGAACATGGTGGGGGTGCAACCGGATCGGCAAGATATACAGATATACGAGATGATAGAGTGAATTTCTATTTCGATTTGAACCGACAGGAATCTAAAACATTCACAGTAAAATTAAACGCTTCGTATCTCGGGAAATATTATTTACCCGGAACTCAAGTGGAAGCTATGTACGATAATAATTATTATGCGCGGAACAAAGGAATTTGGGTGACGGTGGAGCAGTAGGTCCCTCACCCCGGCCCTTTCCCGCTGAGAGGAAGGTTTAATCATTAAAATGATTAATCATTTATAATAGATGTAATAAAAAAGAGGTTTGACTTAAAACATGAATAAAAAAACTTACATAAAATCTAATCTTAAAAAGCATAAATTCAAGCTTGGGTTTTTGTTTATTGGATTTGTATTGTGGTTTTTTTGTTTGCCTTCGGAAGTATTTGATGTTCCAACCGCGACCGTTGTAGAAAGTAAAGAAGGTATTATGTTAGGCGCTCGAATTGCAGATGACGGACAATGGCGTTTCCCAAAAATGGATTCGGTGCCTTATCGTTTTGAGCAATCTATTTTACATTTTGAAGACGAATATTTTTATAAGCATCCGGGATTTAATCCGGTGTCGATTGGGAAAGCACTTTGGGGAAATCTAACTACCGATAAGCGTCGAGGTGGAAGTACTATAACCCAACAAGTAATCCGAATTTCACGTAAGAATAAAGGTCGAAATTATGGCGAAAAGCTTATCGAAATCGTGCAAGCGACAAGGTTAGAAGCTGGTTATTCGAAAGAGGAGATTCTAGGGTTGTATGCGTCCTATGCTCCTTTTGGTGGAAATGTGGTTGGCTTGGAAACGGCTTCATGGCGCTATTTCGGAATTCCTTCGGAAGAACTTAGCTGGGGGCAATCGGCTGCATTGGCTGTTTTACCCAACGCGCCTTCGCTCATTTTTCCGGGAAAGAATGAAAGCATTTTAAAAACAAAGAGAGATCGTCTTTTACTAAAGTTGTTTCAGAAAGAAATAATAGGTCAAACTACTTATGAATTGGCTTTAGACGAGCGTTTACCTGGAAAACCATTTCCATTGCCCGAATTGGCAGCACATCTAACCGAAAAGATTCGTCAATCGCATCGAGGTGAGCGAATTCAAAGTACCATTGATTATTCCCTTCAGAAAAAAATAAACCAAATAAGCAAAGAGCACTACAATATATTAAGTCAGAATCAAATCAACAATCTGGCGGTATTGGTATTGGACATTGAAAGTCGGGAAGTTCTGGCGTATATAGGCAATGCTCCCACTACCCGGGAAAACAACAATTATGTTGATATCATTTCTAAGTCTCGAAGCACCGGAAGCATTTTAAAACCTTTTTTATACGCTGCGATGTTAGATAGTGGAGAATTGCTCCCAAACACATTAGTTGCCGATATTCCTACTATTGTGAATGGCTATAGCCCTCAAAATTTCGATAAAAAATTTAGTGGTGCAGTTCCGGCAAGTGTTGCGCTATCGCGATCACTCAATATTCCTGCGGTTAGAATGCTGAGATCCCATGGTTTGGAACGTTTTTACAATGAATTGCAACAAATGAATTTTTCGAATATATCACATCCTTCAGATTATTACGGACTTACCTTAATTCTGGGAGGTGCAGAAAGTTCACTTTGGGATATCACCAAAGCCTATGCGGGAATGGCTTCTGGTCTCTCATTTTTTAATAACTCTTCCAGCGAATATAGAACCAACGAATTTATTGATCCAGTTTACATTCGGAATGAGGTTGCGGACTTCGGAAAGATTCGAAACAGCTCTCCATTATATAATGCCGGAGCGATTTACAATACATTAAACTCACTTCAGAAAGTAAATCGCCCACAAGGAGAGGAGAATTGGAGTTTTTTTAGTAATTCGCAGCCCATTGCATGGAAAACCGGGACAAGTTATGGTTTTAAGGACGCATGGGCGGTTGGGGTAACTTCCAAATATGCAATTGGAGTCTGGGTAGGAAATGCAGACGGAGAAGGGCGCCCGGGACTCACTGGAATTCAGACTGCGGCACCTATACTTTTTGACGTGCTGGATGTTCTTCCTAAATCAGATTGGTTTGCGACACCTTACGATGAGTTGATTGAAGCGAAAGTTTGTACTAAAAGTGGACATTTAGCCGGTGTTTTTTGTGATGATTTTACTTCTCAATGGATTCCGAAAGAGGGAATTAAGACAACCGCATGTACCTACCATCAAAAGGTATTTTTAGATGCTTCAGAAAAGCTACGAGTGAATTCATCATGCTTTGAACTTTCAGAAATGAAACAAAAAAGCTGGTTTGCACTACCACCTGTTATGGAATATTATTATGCTAGCCAACATCCCGAATATAAACCTTTACCAGATTTTGCTCAAGGCTGTCTAAGAGAAGGAGAACATACAATGGAGTTTATCTTTCCGAAGAAAAATGAAACCATATTACTTCCAAAAGATTTTGATGAAAATCTAAGTGAGGTTGTTTTTAAGTTGGCACATCGATCGCCCGACACGACGGTATATTGGTATTTAGACTCCCAATTTATAGGGAGCACTCAAACCTTTCATGAGATAGCACTTAGTCCGAAATCGGGAACGCATTTCTTAACGGCTACCGATCAATTGGGTAACGAGCTAAGACAGCAGGTCGAGATTAGTAAAGCCTCACTATAAAACTCCAAATAACACAATTAACAATTATTTAACTTCGGTTTGTTCGGATTGTTCCGAACTAAAATATAAATTTGCATAGAGTTTTACTGCTAGTGAATATTTTGTTTTCACTAAACAGTAATAAAGCAAATAAAAATGAAAGAAAAAATCTGCCAAAAAAAAATGAGTTTAGTTGAAAAACTAGGTGTGCATTTAGAAAACAGAGAACAGTTAGCGCCTGTAGCAGCACGTATTTTATCTTATATAATTTTAACAGGTAAAAAAGGAACCACCTTTGAAGATATGGTAACTATCCTTTGCGCAAGTAAAAGTACAATTTCTACGCACCTCAATCATTTGCAAGATTTAAACAAAATTCAGTATTTCACAAAAACAGGAGATCGAAAAAAATATTTTGTAATTAATAGAGGCGTGGTTGTTCAACATATTGACTTTATGATAAATAAATGGAAGGAAGAACGTGAGATACATTTAGAATTAAAAAATTACAAAGAAACTATAAACAACAATAGCATTGAAAATGAAGATGAAAAATTTGATTTAAGTTTTCATGATGATTACATCAAATTTATAGATGGCGCTACTGCTTCTGTAGAAGAATTAAGAACAAACCTAGCAAACAATAAATTCAATATTTAACTAATATAAAATGAGAAATAATAAAGTATCAACCTTACTTGCACTAAGTGTATTTTTAGTTGTTATAAGTTGTGGAAACACAGAACAAAATCAACCAGCAGCAGAAGCACCACCTGCATCGTTTCCTGTAGCCAAAATTCAAAGCAAAACTGTAACAGGATATACAGATTATCCAGCAACCATCGAAGGCATGGTAAATAGTGACGTTAGAGCTAAAACATCAGGTTATATTGAGAAAGTGTTTGTAGACGAAGGTCAAAAAGTACGAAAAGGACAGGTGCTATTCAAATTAGAAACACAGTCATTAAGTCAGGATGCCGGCGCGGCCAAAGCGCGTATTAATATAGCACAAGTAGAAGTAGATAAATTGATTCCGCTTGTCGAAAAAAACATTATTAGTCCGGTCCAATTAGAAACAGCTAAGGCCAACTTAGCACAAGCAAGAGCCAATTATAGCGGAGTTTCTGCAAATATTGGTTATGCAACTATTAAAAGTCCGATTGATGGTTATGTAGGTTCTATTAATTTTAGAGAAGGTGCTTTAATTAGTCCAAGTGATTCTAAACCTTTAACAACAGTTAGTGAGATTGATCAAGTATATGCTTTTTTTAGTTTTAATGAAGCGCAATACATAGACCACTTACAACGATCTGAAGGAAAAACGAAAGCAGAGCGTATTAAAAATTCACCAGATTTAAGTTTGATTTTAGCGAATGGTAAAATGTATTCTGAAAAAGGACGAATTCAAACGAGTACGGGTCAGATAAACCAAAGTACGGGAACCATTAAAATTAGAGCTGCTTTTAACAATCCAAACGAAATTTTAACCAACGGAAACAGCGGTAAAATAAGATTTCCAATAGAGTATAAGGATGCTATTGTAGTCCCTCAAACAGCCACATTTGAGCAACAGGGTAATATTATGATTTTTAAACTTGGTGAGAACAATAAAGTTGAAACTTCAATTTTACAAGTTAAGGGAACAGTAGATAACTTATACGTTGTAGAATCTGGTATAGATGAAAATGATAAAATAATAGTTTCCGGTGTTGGTAAATTACGAAACGGAATGGTAATCTCTCCTCAAGAAACTTCTTTTGAAGATGCCATTAAACAGGTCGCTACATTATTTAAAAACTAATCACTCACTAACAAAAATAGTAGTCATGTTAAAAACATTTATTGAAAGACCTGTTCTTTCGACAGTAATCTCCATTATCATAGTTTTACTTGGAGTTATCAGTATAACAAGCTTACCCATAGAGGAATATCCCGATATTGCACCCCCTACCATAAAGGTGTCTGCAAGTTATACTGGAGCAAATGCAGAAACCGTTTTAGAGAGTGTTATCATTCCTATAGAAGAGCAAATTAACGGTGTTGAAGGTATGACATACATTACCTCAACTGCATCTAATACAGGAGCAGCAGAAATCACTGTATATTTTGATCAAGAAATTGATGCAGATATCGCTGCTGTAAATGTACAAAACCGTGTTGCAAGAGCAGCGCCATTATTACCTCAAGAAGTAACACAAACAGGTATAATCACACAAAAGCAGGAAACTAGTGCATTAATGTTTATATCTATGTATTCTGAAAGCGAAGATTACGACGCTACGTTTATTCAGAATTACTTAAAAATTAATGTTATTCCAGCCATGCAACGTATTAGCGGTGTTGGAGATGTTAGTGTATTCTCACAACAAGATTACGCGATGCGTATTTGGTTGAATCCAGAAAAATTAGCATCGTACGGTTTAATTCCTTCCGATATTTCTGCAGCATTAGCAGAGCAAAATTTAGAAGCAGCAGCTGGTTCACTAGGTCAAAATAATGGAGAATCATTTTCATATACATTAACGTATAGTGGTCGTTTTAAAGATGAAAGTCAGTACAGTGATATTATAATTAAAGCCTTAGGAAACGGAGAGTTTTTAAGATTAAAAGACGTTGCAACTATAGAGCTAGATGCACAATCGTATGCGTCTAACGCGATGAGTTTAGGGCATCCGGCTGTGTTTATGGGTATTTTCCAAACAAAGGGGTCAAATGCACAAGAGATTATTGAAAACATAAAAATTACTTTAGAATCGGTAGAAAAAGACCTTCCAGAAGGTTTAAATATTTTCGTGCCCTATGATACGAGTTTATTTTTAAATGCCTCCATCGAAAAAGTAGTTACTACTTTACTGGAAGCTTTTTTACTAGTATTCTTAGTGGTGTTTCTATTCTTACAAGATTTCCGTTCAACCTTAATACCAGCAATTGCAGTTCCGGTTTCAATTATAGGAACCTTCTTTTTCCTGAATGTTTTTGGGTATTCGATTAACTTATTAACGCTATTCGCGTTAGTACTTGCTATTGGAATTGTGGTAGATGATGCCATTGTCGTTGTTGAAGCTGTTCATGCTAAATTGGATCAAGGTGAAAAGAACCCGAAAAAAGCGACGCTTACTGCGATGAATGAAATTTCCGGAGCCATCATCTCAATTACTCTGGTAATGGCAGCAGTATTTATTCCCGTAACATTTGTAACTGGACCAACTGGTGTATTCTACGAGCAATTTGGTGTGACACTAATCATTGCGATTCTGATTTCGGCAGTAAACGCCTTAACCTTAAGTCCGGCATTATGTGCTTTGTTATTAAAACCGCATAAAGAGGACGAAGAACTAAAGGGTAAAAGTCCGTTAAAACGTTTTTACACACTTTTTAACCGAGGGTTTAATGCAACAGTAGATAGATACGGTAAATCACTTCAGTTTTTATACAAAAGAAAAATTGTTTCTGTTTTATTATTAGTCATTGCTATTGTTGGAATTTTTTGGGCAGCAAATACAACACCAACAGGTTTTGTACCCAATGAAGATAGAGGAATTATTTTTGCGAATATCGAATTGCCTCCAGGAGCATCTCTTGACAGAACAGATGCTGTGGCAAGACAATTATATGATAAAGTTGAAGGTATAGATGGAATCGTTGGTGTAAATTTTATTAAAGGTAGAAGTTTAATTAGTGGAGCTGGTAGTAATTTTGGTTTTGGAATTATAAAACTTGAAGATTGGGGAGATCGTGAAGACCCTTCTCTTTCAGTGCAAGCTATTACAGGAAAATTATTTGGTATAGCAGCGACAATTCCAGATGCTAATATTATTTTCTTTTCGCCACCAAGTATTCGTGGCTTTGGTAATTCGTCTGGTTTTGAGATTAATTTATTAGATAAATTTGGAGGTGAATTTGCAGATTTAGATCAAGCCAAGAATGACCTTACTATGGCTTTAATGAAGCACCCGGAAATTAAATACGCCACATCTGCCTTCAACACTAACTATCCACAATACGAGATGGAAGTTAATGTGCCTTTAGCTAAAGAAAAAGGAGTGTCGATCACTAGTATTTTTTCAACATTACAAGGTTATATTGGGGGAGTTTATGCTTCAGATTTTTCTAGATTCGGAAAACAATTTAGAGTTTACATTCAAGCTTTACCAGAAGACAGAGCAGATGAAAGCGCCTTGAACAGCATGTATGTGAGAACAGATACAGGCGAAATGACGCCAATTACACAGTTTGTAAATTTAAAACGTGTTTATGGTCCACAATCGGTAACGCGTTTCAACTTATTTAACTCTACTTCAATTTCCGGTGCAACAAACGACGGGTTTAGTACAGGAGATGCCATTAAAGTTATTGAAGAAGAGGTTGCAAAACTGCCAAGTAATTATACAGTTGCCTATTCTGGTTTAACTCGTGAAGAAGTTAATGCGGGAAACCAAACAACCTTCATATTTATACTAAGTATTCTGTTCATTTACTTCTTATTAAGTGCACAATACGAAAGTTATTTACTGCCATTTGCAGTAGTACTCTCATTACCATTTGGTGTATTTGGTGCTTATATAAGCACAAAATTTTTAGGCTTAGAAAACAACATATATTTCCAAATCGCTTTAATCATGCTTATTGGTTTATTGGCCAAAAATGCCATCCTTATTGTCGAGTTTGCATTACAAAGACGAAAAAATGGAGAGAGTATTGTAGATGCTGCCATCCATGGAGCAAAGGCTCGTTTACGCCCGATTTTAATGACATCGTTTGCCTTTATTTTAGGATTAATGCCTTTGGTGTTAGCAAAAGGTGTTGGGTCTGAAGGAAACAACTCAATTGGAACAGGAGCGGCTGGAGGAATGCTTATTGGAACCATCCTAGGTGTCTTTGTAATTCCAATCTTATTTATATTATTTCAGTGGTTACAAGAAAAAGTTTCTAGTAAACCCGCAGTTCAAACTATTGAAGAATAAAACGATGAAATCAATTTTAAAACATAGAAATTTTAGCAAAGGTGCTTTATTACTATTCGTTGCTTTAACATTACAAAGTTGCTTTGTAGCAAAGGATTATGTTAGGCCGGATTTAGATATAGAAACCGAAGCGCTTTATAGAACCGAAAACCTTCCAACTGATAGTATTTCAATAGCAGAGGTATCTTGGAAAGACTTATTTACAGATCAATATCTTCAACAATATATAGAGGAAGGTCTGCAAAATAACATGGACATTCGTATTGCAATTCAGCAAATAGTAGCGGCCGAAGCTTATGCAAAACAAGGTAAGGCAGGTTATTTGCCAACATTAAGCGTAGGCCCTAACTTTACACATCAAGAATATTCAGAGAACAGTCAGTTTGGCACTTTATTTAATGGAAGTTTAGATACTTATGATATTACTGCAAACTTATCTTGGGAAGCTGATATATGGGGGAAAATAAGAAGTAATAAAAGAGCATCACAAGCAGGATATTTGCAAAATGTCGCAGGGCATCAAGCCGTGAAGACACAATTGATTTCCAGCATTGCAAATACCTATTACAACTTATTAGCGCTCGATGCACAGTTAGAAGTGACAAAGCAAACCTTAGTAACTAGAGAAAGTGGTGTAGAAACAATTAAAGCATTAAAAGACGCAGGGCAAGTAACTCAGGTTGCAGTAGATCAAAATATAGCGCAATATAATAATGCAAGAGCATTAGAAGTAGATATTGAGACGGCCATTTTTAAAACGGAAAATACACTAAGTATTTTGTTAGGGAAAGCGTCGCAGGATTTTAATAGAAGCACTTTGGATCTTCAAAAAATTGATCAAGAAATAAAGCTGGGTGTTCCAACAACATTGCTTAGAAACAGACCAGACGTTATGGCTGCCGAATTTGCCTTAATTAAAAATTTCGAGCTAACAAACGTGGCTAGAAGTAGTCTTTATCCGTCATTAACATTAACTGCTTCCGGAGGGTTACAAAGTTTAGAATTAGATAAGTTATTAAATATAAATTCTTTGTTCGCTACAGTAGTAGGTGGTTTAACTCAACCGCTTTTAAATCAACGAAGCCTTAAAACTCAAACAGAAGTCGCACTTGCTAATCAAGAAAATTCGTTGTTAAATTTTAAGAAAACCTTATTGGTTGCAGGTAGTGAAGTGTCTAACGCATTGTTTTCTTATGAAGCCGAAACTAAAAAATTTGAATTTAGAAAAAACGAGGTTGAAGCTTTACGTACTGCCGAAGCAAATTCAGAAGAATTGCTTAAAAATGGTTATGCCAACTATTTAGATTTATTAACTGCAAGACAAAGCGCATTAAGTGCAGAGCTCAATATTATAGATAGCAAACTACAACAACTATCAACTGTTGTAACCCTATACGAAGCCCTTGGAGGTGGATGGCAGTAAAAAGAATACAATGATTTCATGATTGGTTGGTTGATAATTCCTGTGCTGTAGCAATACAGTGCGGGGATTGTTTTTAAGATGAAACACTATGCAAAATGAGCGTGATAGAATTATTATAAAAACACTCGCCTTATTCAAAAAGTATGGCGTGAAGAGTGTTTCGATGGATGATATTGCGCATGAATTGAGTATTTCAAAAAAGACACTATATGTCCATTTCGGAAGTAAGGAACTCCTCATTGAACAAACTGTTAACTATATTTTTAGTGAGCATTTTAAGAAAATCGGACGAATTCTAGAAAAGATCATTTCACCACTTGAAAAAATTATCCTCATTTATCATTACGGGATAAATAGATTACTTTCTTACGATCCTGCTTTCTATTCAGAACTTAAAAAATACCATGTAGCCACTCATATTTGCTATGAAAACAATAAAAAGACAATCGTTTTCGACATTATTCAAGGTTTATTGGAGGAAGCCCAGAAAGTCAATGAGATTAGAAAGGATGTTAACTTAGAGCTCTTCTGCCAATTACATCTTTATAAAATCGATAAAATTTTAGCAAACCCCGATTTTAACAATCATTACGGTACACAACAAATGCTAAATCATCTCATCATTTTTAATCTGCGAGGTATTTTGGTGAAGCCTGAACAAATGCCTATTTACTTCCCAATCGAAGAGTAAATCATTTCGCTGCCTAATCGGAAAGTTGCCAAGCGAATTTCCGGCCTCAAACTTAATGCCTATTTTAGTGGCATGAGAATAATTCCTTTTCTTCTCTTGCTCCTTCTGCTGACTTCTTGCTATGAGTCTTCAAATAATACTTTATTATTAAATGATAATTGGCAATTTTCTGAATTAAACTCCAATGATTGGCAAAAAGCTACTGTTCCCGGGACGGTGCAAACCGATCTTTTGTCCTTCGGAAAGATTCCAGATTCGTTTAAACTGAATAATGAAGATTCCATTCAGTGGATTTCTGAAAAAAACTGGCAGTACAAAAAAGTCTTTACTATTTCTGAAGCGCTTCAGAAAAAAACCAAACATTTTCTAAAATTTGAAGGTCTCGACACCTATGCTTCTGTTTTTCTGAATGACTCCCTAATTCTCACTGCAAATAATGC
The DNA here is from genome assembly GCF_003688405.1 of Ulvibacter antarcticus. Classification (GTDB taxonomy): domain Bacteria; phylum Bacteroidota; class Bacteroidia; order Flavobacteriales; family Flavobacteriaceae; genus Ulvibacter; species Ulvibacter antarcticus. The sequence continues at coordinate 510,748 of NZ_REFC01000011.1, read as the reverse complement.
TTTCAGAAGCTGGGAAGCAGATGTGAGCGATATCCTTTCCGAAGAAAATGAACTTAAAATTATCTTTAAAAGCACCGATTCTATCGAAAAAATCCAGGCAGATAAACTCGATTATACCCTTCCTGAAGGCCTAAGAGTATTTACACGAAAACCACAATTTCAATATGGTTGGGATTGGGGTCCTACCATAAAAACTATGGGTATTTGGCGAGATATTTCGCTCATTTCTTACGACAACATCCGACTTAAAGACGTGTTTTTAAAGACAGAATCAATTAATGTTTTAGATTCACTTGCAACGCTAACCGCCTTTCTCGATCTGGACACACCTCAACATGACATCAATACCATCGAAATTGTAAATAATACGACCGGAGAACGTCTTAATCAAAGTGTTGAAGTCTATGGTTCAAAAGATGAATATGCTGTTCCGTTTCAGATTAAAAACCCCAAGCTGTGGTGGACTCACAATCTAGGAGAACCTTTTTTATATGACATCACTGTTTATGTAAAACATGGCAATAGTATTATTGATTCTATTTCAAAAAAAGTGGGTTTACGCACCATCAAATTGGTTGCCGAAAAAGACAGCATCGGAGAAAGTTTTTACTTTAAACTCAATGGAATTCCTGTGTATATGAAGGGTGCGAATTACATTCCGCAGAACATATTTTTAGCTGATGTGACAAAGCATCAAAGAGAAACATTATTAGATCAGGCCGTGGATGCAAATATGAATATGCTCCGAATCTGGGGTGGCGGCGTTTATGAAGACGATGCTTTTTATGACCTCTGTGACAAAAAAGGAATTCTTCTCTGGCAGGATTTTATGTACGCCTGCGCCATGTATCCCGGCGACGACGACTTCTTGGAAAATGCAAAGCAGGAGGCAATTGATAATGTGAAACGGCTTCGACAGCATCCCAGCATTGCATTATGGTGTGGTAATAACGAAAATAGTGAGGGCTGGCATCGATGGGGATGGAAAGATGGTAAAACTGAGACTCAAAAGCAGGAAATCTGGAATGGATACTATGCGCTTTTTAATCATATCCTTCCAAAAGTGGTGGATAGTCTAAATCCTTCGATTGATTATTGGGAAACCTCTCCTAAATACGGTCGGGGTAATAAACGTTTTGAATTTGAAGGCGATGCCCATGATTGGTGGGTATGGCACGACGGGTATCCGTTCGAGCACTTTGAGGAACAAGTACCGCGGTTTATGAGTGAGTTCGGATTTCAATCTTTTCCGTCGATAGAAGCTATCCAATATTTTACTGAGCAAGAGAATATCGATCTAGATCACCCCGCTTTTGAGACGCATCAAAAACACAAAAGAGGTTTTCAACTTATTCGCGAATATATGGAACGTGATTTTCCTGTTCCCGAGAACGATGAAGATTATGTATATGTGAGTCAGTTGTTACAAGCCTACGGAATCACCAAAGGAATTCGAGCGCACAGACTTGCGAAGCCTTACAATATGGGAAGTTTGTACTGGCAATTAAACGATTGTTGGCCGGTAGTTTCCTGGTCGGGAATTGACGGACTAGGACGTGAGAAAGCGCTTCATTACAAAGTGAAAAAAGCATTTGAGAACCTTTTAATTATTCCGAAAGTTGAAAATAATATCCTGAAGATTGCGGTAGTAGATGACAATCTCACTTCAATGGCTGCCGATATGTTTGTGATAATTCGTGATTTTTCAGGCAGGAATTTGTTCGAATCAGGTACAGCAGTGGTGCATTCTTTTTATGACAAAAATGAAATCGTATTTGAAGTTTTTCTTAAAGATCTCAATTTTGATAGAAACGCCAGTTATGCAGAGATTCATTTTGGGGATTTAAAAGAGGTTTATTTCTTCGGAAAGCCTAAAGATTTGAAATTGCCAATACAGGATATTAGTATGGACGTAGTGAAAACGAGCTATGGTTTTTTAATTTCCCTTACTTCTGAAACCCTTCAAAAAGACGTATTTTTATTTTCTGAAAGCCGTGGTGATTTTAGTGACAACTTCTTCGATCTCCTGCCCGGAGAAGCAAAAGAGATTGAGTTATACACCGAAGCTTCCGAAGTTGTCGTAAAAATGAAAACGCTCAATAAAATCCTGAACCCATGAAAAAAGTGATCCTTTTTCTTTTAGTGTCTGTACTAATAATTGGTTGTAAATCAGAAACAACAACGGATCTCACGAATGCATTAATTCCAAAACCTCAGCAAATTGAGGTAATGGACGGGACATTTACATTAGATAATAAAACTACCCTATTTGCCGATCAAGAATTTGAGGTAGTTGCTAATTTCCTTAGTGGCTTTCTTCAAATGGGAGCTGGAATCCCGATGGAAAAGGCTTCCGAAGAAACGGCACAGATTAAAATTTTAAAAGATGCAGCTCAAGCGATGGAAGCTTATTCTTTAATCGTTTCAGAAAACAACATCATTATAAAAGCTTCAGATGCTTCAGGTGCTTTTTACGGTGTACAGACATTACGACAATTGCTTCCTGTATTTTTTGAAACACAAAACAATATTCATAATCAGACGGCTGTAATTCCGCAGTTAAAAATCCAGGATGCACCGAAATTTCCTTACAGAGGTATGCATTTGGATGTTTCCCGTCATTTCTTTCCGAAGGAATTTATCAAAGAATATATATCGTACTTAGCATTACTAAAAATGAACTATTTTCATTGGCATCTCACCGATGACCAAGGTTGGCGTATAGAAATATTGCAATATCCCGATCTAACTAATAATGGCGCATATCGAGACGAAACGCTTATTGGACATTACAATGAAAACCCACAGCTATTCGATAGGAAAAGGTATGGCGGATTCTATACTCAGGAAGACATCAAAGAGATTGTTGAATTTGCAACGAAGCACAATGTCACTATTATTCCCGAGATCGAAATGCCCGGACATGCACAGGCAGCCATTAGTGCCTATCCCGAATTATGTTGCAACGGGAAAGATGTGAAAGTAGCGACTAAATGGGGTGTTTTCGAAAACATCTTTTGTCCGAACCAAAAAACATTTGCCTTTTTAGAGAATGTTCTCACAGAAGTCGCGGAATTATTTCCCGGAGAATATATACATATTGGCGGTGATGAAGCACCAAAAGTGCAATGGAAGACCTGCGCTCATTGTCAGAAATTAATCAAAGAGCACAACCTAAAAGACGAAAAAGGATTGCAAAGCTATTTCATTAAGAAGATAGAAACATTTCTAAATAGCAAAGGAAAAAAGATTATTGGCTGGGATGAGATTCTAGAGGGCGGGCTTGCCCCCAACGCTACCGTAATGTCCTGGCGTGGAACCTCTGGCGGAATTGAAGCTGCCAAGCAAAAGCATCCGGTGATCATGACGCCTACATCACACGCTTACTTTGATTACTACCAATCTGAAAATTCAGACGAACCTTTGGCAATTGGAGGATATTTGCCATTAAAGAAAGTCTTCAGTTTTAATCCGATTCCCGATGAACTAGACGCTGCTGATTCTAAGTTTATTTTGGGCGCTCAAGGCAACATTTGGACCGAATACATAGCAACTAAAGAACAGGTTGAATATATGGTATTCCCCAGAATACTGGCGATGAGCGAAGTGGTTTGGAGTGGTCCTTCGGAAAATCTTGAAGAAGATTATGCAAATTTTCTTTTAAGAGTAGAACCGTTTTTAGAACGACTTGATGCCCTGAGAGTCAATTATGCCAATCATTTGTATGAAATTGAGGGTCGTGTTTTAAAAGAAGATGATAAGGTGCTTTATGAATTAACAACACCTACTTCAGGAAAGGAAATACGTTATTCTTTAAATGCCTCGGAAGAGAAAATATACAAAACGCCAATTCCAATTTCTAAAGATGCTGTTATTAAAGCAAGGGTCTATAAAGTGGGTAAAGTATTAGGACGTCCATTTACAGATACAATTCACTATCATAAAGGAATCTTGGGAAAAGTTCACTTAAATGTTAACCCTCATGCCTCTTATAGTGCGGGAGGAAAAGAGGCGCTTATCAACGGAATTCAAGGTAGTAACAGCCGATATGGAGATAAGGAATGGTTAGGTTTCTGGGGAGATGATGTAGAGATTTCAATCGATTTTCCTGAAGAAACTGAGGTGAATTCTGTTGCTCTTCGGTTTTATAATGCGAACGGACAATGGATATATGCGCCGAAAAAAGCAAGTCTTTGTGTTGAACTTTTAGATGGTAATTTAGTTAGTTCTGAAGTAGCGATTGCTCCTAAAAATGATACAACTATAGTCGAAGTTTTGCTAGAATTTGAAGCTGTAAAGACAAAAAAACTACTTATTAAAGTTCCTAGTTTCGGTATGATTCCGGAGGGATCGCAAGGTTCAGAAAATAATGCCTGGACCTTTATTGATGAAGTTGTAATTAAGTAATATAATAGTAAAAGAGGCTTCGACTGCGCTCAGCCGAACAAAATATGAAAATAGAAATTTGTGCAAATAGTTTTACCAGTGCAAAGGCTGCCCAAGATGCAGGCGCCGATCGCATTGAATTATGTACAGAACTTTCGGTTGGCGGGTTAACTCCTTCATATGGGTTGATAGAAAAAGTGATGTCTGAATTATGTATTCCAGTGCATGTGCTTATTCGTCCGAGGAGTGGGAATTTTACCTATTCTGAAGATGAAATCGAAGTGATGTTGCGGGATATTTCATTCTGCGGAAAGATGGGTTGTGCGGGAGTGGTTTGTGGAGCGCTTACTTCGGAAAATGAAGTGGATGAAGTCACTGTGAAACGTTTTTTAGACGCTAGCGCAGAAATGGAATTGACTTTTCATCGGGCTTTCGATTGGTGCAGAGATCCTTTTGAATCATTGCAAATCCTTCAGAAATTAGGGGTTAACAGAATACTAAGTTCCGGGCAACAACCAAAGGCGATTGAAGGCATCGTATTATTAAAACAATTACTAAACCTTTCCGAAGCCACTATAGCAATTATGCCAGGAAGCGGAATAAACCTTCAAAATATACTGGAATTTAAAGAAGCAGGATTTACAAGCGTTCACTTTTCAGCAACTCTGAAAAAACAGCTGCTCACCAATCCCCCGAAAGTTTCTATGCACAGTTCCGCTTTTTTTGAAGAAGGCGTTCTTATGGAATCGAACGCTGAATTGATTAGGGAAATCATCAAAAAAGTACGTTAAAAACTCTTATCTAACGCAACGGAAATCCTTTGCCAGCCCACCAAGGACGAATTTCAATCATCAGCCTACCTGATTTAACCATAGGATCCAAATTCGCAAGGCTGTCGGCCATTTTCATGGTTGGAACATTATAGATCGTAATTCCTCTCACATCCTGATCGTCTCCAAAAGGTCCGGAAATATCGGCAAAGCCTTCCTCATACATTCGCCCTAAATGTGCCAAGTGCAGTGTTTGCAGGCTGTCTGCAACTTCTTTGCTCTGTGAACGATTGGGACCTCTTTTGAGATAAGCCATGAAATATTGCTGCATGATGATGGTATCTCCGGTCTTATCATCGACATAGTCAAAGATTTGAAAACCTTTTTCGGTCAACTCCTTTTTTATTTCTGAAGCTGATTTGACTTCTTTTTCAGGGCATGGCTCGGCAGTATGACTATGCTCCTCATGCATTTTAGTGTTGCAGCCGACGAAGATTAAGCATAGAAGTACGACTAGAGTAATGTACTTTTTTATCTTTATTTTTTCCATAATTGATATGGGTTTTTACTTAGCTGTGAATTGTAATATTTTACTTGACCAGTAACCTCTTCTCCCAACCAAGAAGGTTTCAGAAAGGTTTCGTTTTCTTCTGAAAGTTCTATTTCTGCTACTACGAGACCTAGGTTTTTTCCGAAGAACTCATCAATTTCAAAGATATGATTTCCTGCATTTACCTCATATCGCATTTTATCGATCACTCCTTCTTCGCATAATTCCAGTAACATTTCGGCATCTTCCAATGTAATTTCTTTCTCCCATTCCTTCCTAATAGTGCCTGCCTCGTTTGAAATTCCCTTGACCGTAATAAAACCTTGATCTCCTTTAATTCTCACGCGAACTGTACGTTCGGGATTTGTGTTTAAAAAGCCTTGCACGATTCGATTATTTTTGAAGGCTTCTTTTTTATAAGAATCTGATGTCACTAAAAATTTTCGTTCAATTTCTAGCATTGGCAATTTCTTTTATTTTTTCTGAAGTGATGATAGTTTCGTCATAACCTTTCTTCGATAACCTACGCATCGCTAAGGCGATGGTTTCCGGTTCAATGATCTTGTATTTCTTCGGAACTAAAAAACCAAAACTTCGCATAAATATCTTTCCTAAGTGTTCGCCCATTCGTTTTTCATCTCTTTTTCCACCAATCATGGAGGGTTGAAGTATGAAGGTTTTATCGATTCCCTGCGCCAGGACATCGCGTTCCATTTCACCCTTTACCTTATTATAAAACATACTGCTTTCCACATCTGCTCCCATAGCTGAAACCACTATAAATTGATTAATTCCGTTCTCCTTACATAATTTGGCAGCGGCAACAGGAATTCCGTAGTCGATCTTTTTATAGGTTTCTTTATCGGGAGTTTTAGCCTTTGTAGTCCCAATACAGCAAAAAACTACATCTCCTTGAAATTCAGCCTTATGTTTTTTTAAGTGAAAGAGGTTGATAAGATGTTCTTCAATTTTAGGATGTTTTTTTTCTACGGAAGACCTAGAAAAGACTTTTACTTTTGAAAAGGAAGTATCCGATACTAATTTGTCGAGTAACATTCCTCCTGTTAATCCTGTGGCTCCTAAAATAATAGCTGTTTTGGGCATTTAAAACAATATTCATTAATGATTTTAAGCTTCTTATAACTTCGAGTGTTTCTGATATAAAGATATTAAATTTACATCATGGATGCCGCCATACTTATACGAAAGATTATCCACGTTGATATGGACGCCTTCTACGCGTCGGTAGCACAATTGGACAATCCCGAACTTCAGGGAAAAGCAATCGCGGTGGGCGGAAGTGAAATAAGAGGCGTGGTAAGCGCTGCTAGTTACGAAGCTAGAAAATTTGGTGTGCGAAGTGCCATGAGTGGGGCAATGGCTAAACGACTTTGTCCGCATCTTATTTTCGTGAAAACAGATTTTGCTCGCTATAAAGAAGTTTCTTCTGCCATACGAAAGATCTTTTATGAATATACCGATCTGGTCGAACCTCTTTCTTTAGACGAAGCGTATCTGGATGTTACCGAAAATAAAAAAGGAAATCCGAGTGCCTCTTTAATTGCAACCGAAATTCGGCTCAAAATAAAAGAACGTACCGGTTTAAATGCCTCGGCAGGAATTTCAATAAATAAATTCGTCGCCAAGGTCGCTAGTGATATCAATAAACCCAACGGACAAAAAACCATTCCTCCCGAAGAGGTAATTGAGTTTCTGGAAAAATTGGACGTTAAAAAGTTTTATGGAGTTGGTAAAGTCACTAAGGAAAAAATGTATCGGCTTGGGGTTTTCACAGGAATGGATTTAAAGTCAAAAACAGAAGAATTTCTTACGGAGCATTTCGGGAAAAGCGGTGGTTATTATTACAATATAGTTCGAGGGATTCAAAAAGGTAGTGTAAAACCGTCCAGGATTCAAAAATCTCTGGCAGCAGAACGGACGTTTAATGAAAATATCGCCAGTGAAATTTATATGCTCGAACGACTGGAAGAAATCGCCAAGGAGGTGGAGCGACGACTTCTAAAAAGTAAAATCGCAGGAAAAACGATCACCCTTAAAATTAAATACAGTGATTTTACGTTACAAACCAGAAGCAAGACCTTAGACATGTATGTTTCGGCGGCAGCGCTGATCATGGAGATTGTTAAAGAATTGTTATTTCAATCGTCGATGAAAGATTCGGTACGTTTATTGGGAATTTCATTATCAAACCTCAACAACGAAAAGAAAAAGGCAGCTAAACCTGAAAAATCGATTGATGTTCAATTAAAGCTTGAATTTTAAAACTTATTTCAAATATATTATGTAAAAAAACTACTTATAAATTTTATTAACTCTAAACCCTTTATGTTATGAAAAAAGTAGTTTTCTCAATTCTCGCAGTGGCCTTAATTTTCGTGTCCTGCAAATCCGAAACAAAAGAAGTACAACCTTTAGCAACCGCAGCTGATATTGCTTTGGCCGATACGGCTTCAGAAATGTCGAGTCCCGAATTTTTATACGTCACAGCGTATAGCGGACTCAGCCTTCGGGAATTCAACAATCTGAATAGTGAACGTGTTGCTAAAATGCCTTATGGTACGAAAGTAAAAGTGATTTCTTCAGAAAATAATAATACCATGACCGTTGGAGGAATAAAAGGCGCCATGGATGAAATAGAATTCAATCATAAAAAGGGATTCGCTTTTAATGGTTATTTATCGAAGTTTTTTCCTCCTGAAAAGAATAGCAAAGCCAAAGGATATGCAGACGACTTAAAAGCACTTTTTCCTTCAGTTGTTTATTCTGAAAGCGTTGGCGGTACGGCCAGCAAACCTATAAACATTGAAACATTAGAATTACCAACAGATCAATGGCATGAAGCATTTTTTGTTGCACAACGATTATTCGACTTTCCAAAAGACTTTGCCTTTCCAAACCCTACAGGAAAAGATGAACAAGTGATTAAAGACAAAATGCCCGAAAAGGATGTTTGGACTAGTGAATTAATTGTGAACAGAAAGGATGATGCACTAACAAAAATTGCATATCATTATAAAACTAAAAACTTCGGCTACGATGTGACCATCACTCAAAATGGTGATAAAATGAAAATTGAAAAAACAGAAACGGTAGAATAAACAACACAAAAGTGATAAAAAAAATCCCGCCTATGAGCGGGATTTTTTTTAAAAGTTTTAATTCGGGGAAGTAAAATAATGCTAAATGACACTATTTTACTTGTGAAACCCTCAAAGTGTTCACCATTCCTTTATCCACAATTGGCATGGCTGCTAAGTTAATTAAGTAATCTTCTTTGGTTACAAATCCGCGGTCGTAGGCAATTCTGTTTACGTCTTCCACAGTTTCGTCTGTACTAACGTATTTATCGTAAAAGAATGCGGTTACTCCCCATAACAGATTTAATCTCGACAGTATTCTATAATTGGAAGTGAAGACAAGGATATGTGCGGCAGGTCGCCAGGCAGAGATCTGAAAGGCGGTATAGCCACTATTTGTAAGTGTACAAATGGCCTTAGCTTCAATTTCATTTGCCATGATTGCTGCATGATAGCAGATCGATTTTGTGATATATCGGTTGGTTCGAATATGTGGTGGTTCTTGAGGCACACGAATTAGAGGTGAATTTTCGACATTGCGTAAAATTTTCGACATTTTCTGGATTACCTGCACAGGATATTTACCCACCGAAGTTTCTCCTGAAAGCATCACAGCATCGGCGCCATCCATCACAGAATTCGCCACATCGTTTACTTCCGCTCTTGTTGGTGTTAAGGAGGAAATCATAGTTTCCATCATTTGCGTCGCAATAATCACAGGGATTCTCGCGCGTTTAGCCGTACGCACCAGTTCTTTTTGAATTAGCGGCACTTCTTCTGCCGGAACTTCTACACCCAAATCACCTCTTGCTACCATTAACCCATCGCAATACGCAACGATTTTTTCAATATTCGCAACGGCTTCTGGCTTTTCAATTTTGGCAATGATTGGTATTTTATATTTACAGTTAGCTTCGATCACTTTTCGAAGTTCTTGTAGGTCTTCTGCATGTCTTACAAAAGACAAGGCAATCCAATCGACTTCCAGTGAAATAGCAAAAATAGCATCCTCTTTGTCTTTTTGAGTCAGTGCGGGCAGTGAGATATTGGTGTTTGGAAGATTCACTCCTTTTTTAGATCGTAAAGGTCCGCCTTGTATAACTTCTGCTTTTACCGTATCCTTACCATTAGTTTCGAGTACTCTGAACATAAGTTTTCCATCGTCAAGGAGAATGTTTTCTCCTTTTTTTACGTCCTTCGGAAAGCTATCGTAGTTCATATAGACTTTTTCGGCTGTACCTTCAAATTCTTTGCCTGTGCAAAATGAAATGATATCGCCAGGCTCCACAACCACCTCTTCTTTCATCACGCCCACACGTAGTTTGGGACCTTGCAGATCGGCTAAAATAGCGGTTGTTATTCCCGTTTCTTTACCGAGTTCTCTAATTGTGGCTATGTTTTCTTTAACTGTTTCGTAGTTGGCATGTGAAAAATTCACTCTAAAAACGTCAACACCTTCCAGTATCATCTGCTTCAGAGTCTCGCGCTTTGAAGTTGCGGGACCTAAGGTGGCTACTATTTTTGTTCTCTTCTGATTTGGCATTAGTTAAATATTAAATTGTTCTTAGATTTAAGTGTTTCTGAAGCTACCTCATAGGCAGATATGACCTGAGTAATTTCATTAATTTCTGCAATGATCTTCCGAAGTGGAATACTTTCAAATTCTGAAAAGATTTTCAGAAAATAATCCACTTTTTTGTATTCAGGAAGCAAATTTGAAGTCACTATTCTTTCCGAAGTAACTCCGATAAATAAACCTTCTGTATTTTTATCTTGTGATACTACAGTCTTGCATTTGTTTGCAACAAGATGGCATGTCATGTATTGCTGTACATCCTCATAGACAAATAAAGGAAAGGAATGTTTCAACCCATCCTTAGAGCAATCGAGATCTGTACTTTCTCTTTTCAATTGCCAATTAAGTGACTTGTTCATTAAATAAGCCATTTTATAAGCTTCTTCACTGCAATGAATGGCAATAAGGGAATATTCTTCCTTAAAATCATCATCCAAAACAATTTTGTAAAGTGCCATAGCCGAAAGATAATATTAAAAGACAAATGAACGGTTAGCTCATTGTTATCTATAGAAGAAATAATTAATCTGTATTGTAAAAGTAACCTTTCGTTATGAGAATAAAAAGCATCAATCAGATTCGCCGTCTATTCTTGTCTGAAGTTTGTAATATGCTCTCTTAGCCGCACTTTCTTCGGCCTTCTTTTTCGATGTTGCTCTTGCTTTTCCCACCACTTTATTTTCAAGTTGAAGTTTTACAGCGAAATGCTTTAGCGCATCATTTCCGGTATCTTCATAGACCGAAAATTTGAAGTTTTTTTTATGTTTCTGGCACCATTCAATGAACAAACTTTTATAGCTAATTACTTTGCCTTCTAGTTTTTGAATGTCCACATAGGGCTTAATAACACGTTTCCCAATAAATTTTTCACAGTACTTATAACCTCGATCGAGATAAATGGCACCAACTAAAGATTCGAATACATTACCGTGTATGTTTCCTCCAAATTGTTCTATTGGAATAGTAGTTCTCACATATCGAATCAATTTGAGATCTCGGCCTAATTCATTAAGGTGCTCCCTACTTACCACTTTCGATCTCATTTTAGTGAGATAGCCTTCATTACCACCTGGAACTTTTTTAAATAAATGTGCCGCAATTACCGAACTAAGCATAGCATCACCCAAAAACTCCATGCGCTCATAATTTTGAGGTTGCCCCTTGGTGTTTTTTTCATTAGTAGAACGATGGGTAAAGGCCTTCTCGTATATGCTGATATCTTTGGGTTTAAAACCAATGATCCTTTTTACCTCTAAAAAAAAATTCTCGTCCTTTTCGGTGCGAGAATTAAATATGTTTCTAATAGAAGCCATGGATTGTTACTCTTCCAGTCTTTTGAAAAGAACGCAAGCATTGTGGCCGCCAAAGCCAAATGTATTGCTCAGGGCTACTTTAATGTCGCGTTTTTGTGCTTTGTTTAAGGTAAGATTTAAAGATGGGTCGATATTTTCATCGACCGTAGTATGATTAATAGTAGGAGGAACGATACCGTGTTTCATAGCTAAAATTGAGGCAATAGCTTCGATCGCACCTGCTGCTCCTAACAAGTGACCCGTCATAGACTTGGTCGAATTGATATTAATATCTTTAGCATGATCACCAAATACCTTTGTAATCGCTTTTAACTCGGCCACATCTCCTAATGGAGTTGAAGTACCGTGAGTATTGATAGTATCGACATCTTCCGGCTTTAGTCCGGCATTCTCCAAGCAATTGATCATTACACGCTCTACTCCTATTCCTTCTGGGTGTGGAGCCGTCATATGATATGCATCACTAGACATACCACCACCTACAACTTCGGCATAAATCTTAGCGCCACGCTTTTTAGCATGTTCATATTCTTCTAGGATTAACGCTCCAGCTCCTTCACCTAATACAAATCCGTCACGGGTTGCATCGAAAGGTCTGGATGCTGTTTCAGGGCTTTCATTACGGGTTGAGAGTGCATGCATTGCATTAAAACCACCAACACCGGCTTTGGTTATCGCTGCTTCACTTCCTCCGGTTACGATGATATCGCACTGTCCTAAGCGAACATAATTTAAAGCATCAATAATCGCATTTGCCGCTGATGCACATGCAGAAACCGTAGTGTAATTGGGTCCCATAAACCCATGTTTGATAGATATATTACCAGGGGCAATATCGGCTATCATTTTAGGAATAAAGAAGGGGTTGAAACGCGGTGTTCCATCCCCTTCATTAAAGTTTATTACTTCATCTTGAAAAGTTTCGATTCCTCCAATTCCAGCTCCCCAAATAACTCCAACACGGAATTTATCGACCTCATCGAGGTTAAATCCGGCATCTTTTATAGCTTCATCACTTGAAACTAAAGCGTATTGGGCAAACTTGTCTAATTTTCGGGCTTCTTTTCTATCAAAATGTTGTAGTGGATCGAAATCCTTGATTTCACAAGCGAATTTGGTTTTGAACTTTTCAGCATCAAAATACGTTATAGGTGCGCAACCGCTCTTCCCATTTATTAAACCGTCCCAATATTCTTCAATATTGTTACCAATAGGTGTAAGGGCTCCTAGGCCTGTAACTACAACTCGCTTTAATTCCATATAGAAATATTATTTCTTAGCTTCTTCGATATATGAAACTGCTTGACCTACAGTAGCGATATTTTCAGCTTGATCGTCTGGGATTTGAATATCAAATTCTTTCTCAAATTCCATAATAAGCTCTACCGTATCTAGTGAGTCTGCTCCCAAGTCGTTTGTGAAGCTAGCTTCGTTTACAACTTCGTTCTCGTCTACACCTAATTTATCAACGATGATAGCTTTTACTCTTGATGCAATGTCTGACATAATTCTTGTTTTTTAATTTAATTATAAGTGGCAAAAATAAAATTTTTTAATTGAAAACACCATTTAATATTTAAAATGTGAACCCAATTTAAACAATTTTGAGCGAAGTGAAACTCTATTACCTTACTTTTGTTATTTATTATATTAATTACTTCTGTAAACACCCAATGATCTGTGAATTCGTTCCAGGTTTTTCTTTTACCTACGAATTGCACATTTCTCGCACTTGCTTCTTTATTTTATTGAAACCGTAGTTTTATCTATCCTTTAAAAAATTAACTTTGCGATAGTGTAAAAGCTATCCCGATATGTCGGGACTTGGTTACAAACAAAAATCGGAAACAAATTCAATATGAAGAAGCGTATAGTTATTTTTGCTTCGGGTAGCGGTACCAATACTCAAAACTTAATTCAATACTTTCAGCACAGTGAGATTGCTGAGGTTGTTCTAGTGCTGTCAAACAAGAAGGATGCCAAAGTTTTAAAAAGAGCTAATGACCTGAATGTAAGCGTATTATATTTTGACAAAGCAATGCTTTTTTCTTCGGAAAACATTCTAAAACAACTAATTACCTTAAAAACAGACTATATTATTCTCGCAGGCTTTCTCTTAAAATTCCCGGAACACATTCTGAAGGAGTTTCCAAAAAGAGTAATTAATTTGCATCCTGCATTGCTTCCGAAGTATGGCGGAAAAGGAATGTACGGGCAACATGTTCATGAGGCAGTAGTAGCCAATAAAGAAACTGAAACGGGTATAAGTATTCATTATGTGAATGAGCATTATGATGAAGGAGCTATCATTTTTCAGAAAAGCGTAAAACTTTCAGAAAAAGACACCCCAGAATCCGTGGCTAAAAAAGTACATGAATTAGAATATGAATGGTTTCCGAAGGTGATAGAAAAAATAATAAGTAAATAACACTCTCTTCTCAGTGGGAGAAGGGCTGGGGATGAGGGAAAAAACATCTTCCCCTCGATTCCCCTTCTTCGAAGAAGGGGGAAGATAAAATATCTTCTTAGCTATGGCAAAAAAAGAAAAGTTTTATGTGGTTTGGTTCGGAAATCCAGCTGGTATTTTTGGAAGCTGGAAAGAATGTCAACTTTCTATAAAGGGTGTAAAAGGAGCACAATACAAATCATTCGAAAGCTTTGCCGAAGCTAAAACAGCATATAACAAAGAGTACGCAGATTATAAAGGGAAAAACACAAAGAAGAAAACCCTTACAAAAGATCAACTGGCAAAAATTGGCGAGCCCAATTTGTTCTCAATTGCCGTGGATGCCGCTTCCAGTGGGAATCCGGGGATTATGGAATATCGCGGTATCGATACACAAACACATAAACAACTTTTTCATCAAGGGCCGTTTCAACAAGGCACCAATAATGTTGGGGAGTTTTTGGCATTGGTTCACGGTCTCGCATACTTGCAAAAACAAAAGAGCGACAGAATTTTATACACCGATTCACGAATTGCAATGGGGTGGATTAAAAAGAAAAAGTGCAATACTAAATTGATACAATCGGCAAAAAACAAGAAAGTGTTTGAGCTTATTTCAAGAGCCGAATTCTGGTTAAAAAATAACACCTACACTACGACTATCGTAAAATGGGAAACAAAAGCATGGGGTGAAATTCCAGCCGATTTTGGGCGGAAATAGTATAAAAAGATCGGAAAATATTTTTCAATTCTACAAAGAACAGAGTCTTCTTTTTTCATTGATTAATACGTAACAAAATCCTATCTTTGCAGCCTCGTTCACTGAAGATAAGAATATTGTGAGCGAAAATCTTGTAATTATCCCTTAATTAAATCGTTACCCGGCTTTTCGGGCCCTTATATGAGTAAACTTGTTATTGTTGGAACCGTTGCCTTTGATGCTATTGAAACTCCTTTCGGAAAAACCGATAAAATATTAGGTGGTGCTGCTACTTATATAGGTATTAGTGCTTCTAATTTTGCCGTGGATGGCGCGATTGTTTCTGTTGTAGGCGGTGATTTTCCGAAGGAATACATCTCAATGCTCGAAGAAAAAGGAATGAATGTTGACGGACTGGAAATTGTAGAAGAGGGGAAAACATTTTTCTGGAGTGGGAAATACCATAACGACATGAACTCCAGAGACACTTTAGCGACAGAGCTAAATGTACTTGCAGATTTTAATCCGGTGGTTCCTCAGGAATATAAGGATGCTGAAGTAGTTATGTTAGGAAACTTACATCCAATCGTCCAAATGGGTGTGATCGAGCAAATGAATAATCCGAAATTAATCGTATTGGACACTATGAATTTCTGGATGGATTGTGCGTTAGAAGATCTCAAAAAAGTTATTGCTAAGGTAGATGTCATTACTATTAATGATGAGGAGGCTAGACAATTAAGCGGAGAATATTCGTTGGTAACAGCTGCCGCAAAAATTATGAAGATGGGTCCTAAGTATGTAGTGATTAAAAAAGGAGAGCATGGAGCCTTGTTATTTCACAAGGATGATATCTTCTATGCTCCTGCTTTGCCCTTGGCCGAAGTTTTTGATCCAACTGGAGCAGGCGACACCTTCGCAGGTGGATTTTCGGGATATTTGGCAAAGACAGGTGATTTCAGTTATGAAAACATGAAAACCGCTTTAATTTATGGATCGGCTCTGGCGTCCTTCTGTGTAGAAAAATTCGGGACTGAAAGGATGCTAAAATTATCCAAAAAAGAAGTGCATCAACGCTTGCAACAATTTAAAAGCTTGACACAATTCGATATAGAATTAACATAAATTATACGCCCTTATGGGGCGTTTTTTGATTATCATTTTTTCCGAAATATAATTATGAGCGACGCTTTAAAACACGAATGTGGAATTGCAATGGTTCGGTTATTGAAACCGTTGGAATTCTATAAAGAAAAGTATGGTACAGCATTTTACGGAGTAAATAAAATGTACCTAATGATGGAAAAACAGCATAATCGCGGACAAGATGGTGCCGGTTTTGCAAGTATCAAACTTAATGTAGATCCGGGCGAACGCTATATTAGTCGGGTGCGGTCTAATGCAGCTCAACCAATACAGGATATTTTTGCGCAGATTAATGAGCGTATAAACAATGAATTTGATGCCCATCCTAATCTAAAAGAGGATGTCGCGGCACAAAAGAAACAGATTCCTTATCTGGGCGAATTATTTCTAGGTCACGTACGTTATGGAACCTTTGGTGGAAATAGTGTAGAAGCCGTTCACCCTTTTCTTCGTCAAAATAACTGGATGCACAGAAATCTGATTATCGCCGGTAATTTTAATATGACCAATACTACCGAGCTTTTTAATAATCTAATTCGTCTTGGAATGCACCCAAAGGAAAAAGCCGATACCGTTACGGTAATGGAAAAAATAGGTCATTTCCTTGATGATGCGGTTAGGAAACTTTACAAAAAAGCAAAGGCGAAGGGCATGACAAAAATTGAAGCCTCTCCTTATATAGCTGAAAATCTGAATCTGGCTAAGATTCTTCGGAAATCTGCAAAGGACTGGGATGGAGGATATGCCATGGCAGGTATGCTTGGACACGGAGATGCATTTGTAATAAGAGATCCGGCAGGTATTCGTCCGGCTTATTATTATAAGGATGATGAGGTTATTGTGGTAGCTTCGGAAAGACCCGTAATACAGACTGTCTTTAATGTTCCATTTGAATCTGTAAAAGAAATTGACCCTGGCACCGCCTTACTTCTGAAGAAAGACGGAAGCATGAGTGTTTCAGAAATACTACCCCCTTTAGAACGTAAATCCTGTTCTTTTGAACGCATTTACTTCTCAAGAGGAAGTGATGCAGAGATTTACCAAGAGAGAAAAGAACTAGGGCGATTGGTAATGCCAAAAGTACTTGAAGCCATAAATTATGATACAGAAAATTCTGTGTTCTCCTTTATACCAAATACTGCAGAAACTTCCTTTTACGGAATGCTAGACGCGGCTCAAAATGAACTAAACAAACAGAAAAACGAAGCCATTTTAAAAGAGAAAGAAACGCTTACCCCCGAGCGTCTTTTACAAATACAAGCACATAAAATACGTACGGAAAAAATTGCGATAAAGGATGTCAAATTAAGAACCTTTATTACCGATGATAGTAGCCGTGATGATTTAGTCGCCCATGTTTATGATGTAACTTATGGGGTAGTAAAGCCAACCGACAATCTTGTTATTATCGATGATAGTATTGTTAGAGGAACTACACTTAAGAAAAGTATACTTAAAATGATGGACCGCTTAAATCCCAAGCAAATTGTGGTCGTGTCTTCTGCGCCACAAATTCGTTACCCTGACTGTTATGGTATCGATATGGCCCGTTTAGAAGGTCTTATAGCATTTCAAGCTGCATTAGCGTTACACAAGGATCGTGGCACATATGATATAGTGGATGAAATCTACAAAAAATGCAAGAAACAAACTGAATTGAAGGATAATAAGGTGGTAAATTTTGTGAAGGAACTCTACGAACCGTTTAGTGATGAAGAGATTTCAGATAAGATTTCAACCTTACTAAGCGATGACACCATCAATGCGAAAGTAAAATTGATTTTCCAATCTGTAGACGATTTACATAAGGCTTGTCCGAAAAATCTTGGTGATTGGTACTTCACAGGAAACTATCCAACCGTAGGAGGTAATCGAGTAGTAAATAGAGCCTATATAAACTTTATAGAAGGTAATCCTGAAAGAGCTTATTAGATTATTTGTTGGAAATCCAGCAAAATTAGGTCTTTAATCGAAAATTAAACCCTTTTATCTAAAAGTAGGAAAAATCTTCTTTTAGTACAGCTTATTGACATATATTTGAACCATACCATAGCATAAGTAGGTTAAGTTATTGGTAGATTTGGGGCAAAAAAGGTAGACGAAAGTCTGCCTTTTTTATTTTCCAAATCTGAATGGGGTGGCGAGCGGATATGAATGTTCAATGAGCAATCACTAAATATCAATAAGCAATTAAAACGCCCAAGTAAAAATAAATCATTAGCGAGCCGTATCATCACTTTAAAGACGAAAGTCTGCCTTTTTTATAATCATCACTTACGTCCGCTCAAGCGGGTATCTCATCCAATTGTCCACTGGACAATTGATTTTACTCTGTAAATTGTGATTCGATAAGGTGGCGAGCGGATATGAATGTTCAATGAGCAATTAAAACGCCCAAGTAAAAATAAATCATTAGCGAGCCGTATCATCTCTTTAAAGACGAAAGTCTGCCTTTTTTATAATGATCACTTACGTCCGCTCAAGCGGGTATCTCATCCAATTGTCCACTGGACAATTGATTTTACTCTGTAAATTGTGATTCGATAAGGTGGCGAGCGGATATGAATGTTCAATGAGCAACTAAAACGCTCAAGTAAAAACAAATCATTAGCGAGCCGCATCATCTCTTTAAAGACGAAAGTCTGCCTTTTTTATAATCATCACTTACGTCCGCTCATGCGGGTATCTCATCCAATTGTCCACCGGACAATTGATTTTACTCTGTAAAATTATGATTCGATAAGGTGGCGAGCGAATTTGAATGTTCAATGACTAATTATCAATGAGCAACTAAAACGCCCATGTAATAACAAATCATTAGTGAGCCGCATTATCTCCTTAAAGACTAAAGCAGAATCTTTTACTCTTTATATAGCCAAGCAACTATGTTCTGAGCATTGCCTGATACGATTCTTTGCAACTGTCACCATATTTTTTTAGGTACGATGTAAACTGGGTAATCCAATTGCGGGTTAAGGTTTCCTCATATACGGGAATTGAACCATTTAGATTTTCTATTTTGTCGTTCAAAGAATCAAGACTTCTAAAAACATACTTTTTTTCGATCTTACGAACAGTCTTTTTTTTCCGATGCTTGTTTATTTCTACCGCTGAGCATTCTACTTTTAACAAATAGATTTTTTTATCTTCATTTTTCATAAAACATTCATATTAAAGCTTAAAGATACAAAAAATAGACATCCAATAACATTCAAGTAACCTTTACTTAACATTAAGGTAACATTGGACCGTAGGAATTCCTGCCAATTTCTTCATAATTTCCACTGATTTTGTAAGAATTATCAAAAAATTCACGTTTAAACGAAAATAAACGTTGTTGGTCTAAAAGTTGGATTTAACAATTGAATAATACATTATATTTGAACCATACCATAGCATAAGTAGGTTAAGTTCATGGTAGATTTGGGGCAAAAAAAGGTAAACACTTGTTTACCTTTTTTTATGCGCTAAATTTAATGATGGGGTGGCGAGCGAATATCAATGTTCAATTATCAATGACTAATTAACAATGCTCAATTGATGTAAGTCCGAAGTATAAAAATCACGAGCGAGCCGCTTCACCCTCACAAAAACACTTGTTTACCTTTTTTTATGCGCTAAATTTAAAGTCGGGGTGGCGAGCGAATATCAATGTTCATTTATCATTGACTAATTAACAATGCCCAATTGATGTAAGTCCGAAGTATAAAAATCAATAGTGAGCCGCTTCACCCTCACAAAAACACTTGTTTACCTTTTTTTATGCGCTAAATTTAAAGTCGGGGTGGCGAGCGAATATCAATGTTCATTTATCATTGACTAATTAACAATGCCCAATTGATGTAAGTCCGAAGTATAAAAATCAATAGTGAGCCGCTTCATCCTCACAAAAATAGTTGTTTGCTTTATTACATTTAAAATCTTGATTGTCGCTCGTTATTCCAAGAAATTGAAATACTTAAGCAGCTGCAACGTTCAATCTACCTATTATAATATTCTTTCGAAACGACACAAAACCATTACTAACTAAAAAACCGTCCTTCAGTATTGAAAGACGGTTTTAATTAATATAAATTGATTTATATTACTTGTTCTTCTGGTATCTTGCAGAAACCTCTTCCCAGTTAATTACATTAAAAAAAGCAGAAACATAGTCAGGACGCTTATTTTGATAATGCAAATAGTAAGCATGCTCCCATACATCCAATCCTAATATTGGTGCTCCTCCACATCCTATTCCAGGCATTAATGGATTATCCTGATTAGCTGTTGAACATACTTCAACTTTTCCTCCTTTATGAACGCATAACCACGCCCAACCTGAACCAAATTGCGTTTTCGCTGCATTTGAAAATGCTTCTTTAAAAGAATCGAAATTCCCAAATTCCGCATCAATTGCTTTAGCCAACTCTCCAGAAGGTTTTCCTCCACCATTAGGAGACATTACTTTCCAAAAAAGGCCATGATTATAAAACCCACCTCCATTATTACGTACAGCTTTATTGCTTTTATCTAAATTTAAAAGGATATTCTCGATATTATTTCCCTCCAACTCTGTACCTGCAATGGCACTGTTTAACTTGTCTGTATAACCTTGATGGTGCTTTCCATGATGAATTTTCATTGTTCGCTCATCGATATGTGGTTCTAATGCATCGAATGCATAAGGTAATTGCGGTAGTTCAAATGACATGATTCTAAGTTTTAAGTTATAAATTAATCCAAAGTTACGTATAAGATTGGGTTTAATATGTTATAGAATTTATAAGATTTTTGATTGAACTATAGATATTTTCAATTATCATCATTTTAAGCTTTACTTTTCATTAATTTAGTAAAAAAACTCCGCTTGAACACTTCTACCCCTTTTAAAATATACAACGCCTCGGCAGGAAGCGGCAAGACCTTCACCCTTGTAAAACAATTTCTCTCACAGCTATTTCAGGTTCCGAAGGAAGGTTATTACCAACATTTATTGGCAATTACTTTTACGAATAAGGCCGTGGCAGAAATGAAAGATCGTATTCTCGATAGTCTGGTATCGTTCTCTCAACCGGAAGCAGTAAATTCCCCGCCAGAAATGCTGCTTCAGATAGCAGCCGAATTAAACCTTACTTCCGAAGAAATCCAGGCAAAAGCAAAAAAAATTCTAAAACATCTACTTCACCATTATGCGAGTTTTAGTGTAGAAACCATAGATAGTTTTAATCACCGACTTATTCGAACCTTTGCCAGAGATCTTAAGCTCGCCACTAATTTTGAGGTTAGTTTAGATACTTCACTGCTACTTTCAGAGGCCGTTGACCAATTAATAAACAAGGCTGGAGAAGATCCGGAAATTACAAAAGTATTGCTAGAATTTGCCTTAGAAAAAGCCGATGATGACAAGTCGTGGGATATCACCAATGATATTATTAATACGGCAAAAATTCTATTTGTCGAAAACGAAATTCCGCACCTAAATTTATTAAAAGACAAAAATCTAGGTGACTTTGCAGCTTTTAAAAAACAACTCCTGCTTCGGAAAAAGAATCTTTCAGAAAAAATTATAAAAACCGCTCAAGAGACTCTAAATTTAATCGAAACCCGAGGCATAGCACACAATGATTTTAGCAGCAGTTATTTACCAAAACATTTTCTAAATCTTGAATCCGGAAGGACCGATTTGAATTTTTCTGCAAAATGGCAGGAAGACATAGACCAGAAACCCCTTTATCCCAAAAGAGTAGATGGCCAAACCGCTGCCATCATTGATGAAATCGCTTACTTCTTGAAAACTAACTTCGATTCATCAAAGAATAATGTTCATCAGATACAGCTTATAAATGCTATTTTAAAAAACCTAACCCAGTTATCGGTAATCAATTTAATTAACCACGAAATTTCATTGATTAAAGAAGAAAAGAATATCATCCCAATTTCCGAATTTAATGCACTTATAAATAATGAAATAAAAGATCAGCCTGCGCCTTTTATTTACGAACGCCTTGGAGAAAAGTTTCGTCATTTCTTTATTGATGAATTTCAGGACACCTCACAATTACAGTGGAAGAATATGATTCCATTAATAGAAAATGCAGTATCTCAATTTGATCAGAACCAACAATCGGGAACACTAATGTTGGTAGGCGATGCGAAGCAGTCTATCTATCGATGGAGAGGAGGTCTTCCGGAACAATTTATGGATCTTTATGGAGGTCTAAATCCGTTTCCCTCAGTAGAAAAAAAGTTATTAAATCTGGATACAAATTACAGAAGTTGTGAAGAGATTATTCGATTTAACAATCGTTTTTTTACATATGTAGCAGATGTATTTGGCGACAACATACACAAAGATTTATACATAACCGGAAACCACCAAAAATTCACTACAAAACAAGATGGCTATGTTAAAATTGAGTTTGTAGAAAAACAAGTGAAGGTAACTAAAGATGAGGTTTATGCTATTAAAATACAAGAAACGATACAAGCGCTAATAAATAAGGGCTTTTCACATAGTGACATTTGTATATTAACGCGTTTTAAGAGTGATGGTATTACCATAGGGAAACATCTTATGGAAAATGATATTAAGGTAATTTCTTCGGAAACATTGATGTTACAATCTTCCTCTCTAGTAAAATGTATCGTAAATGCGCTAAAAATCAGTGTATATCCTGAAAACGATGAGGCAAAAATCGCATGGCTGGATTTCCTTCATGAGCACCTAAATATTCCGAAGGAAAAACACCACTTTTTTTCAGAATTGGTAAAGAAATCAGATGACGAATTTGAAGCAATATTGCAAGAGTATGGGATTGATTTCAACATTGCTATTATAAGGTCGTTATCCATATATGAAAGTTGTGAATATTGCATCAGAAAGCTTAATTTACAGTCAAAAGCAGATGCCTTTCTATTTAGTTTTATGGATTTGGTTTTTGAGTTTGAACAAAAGCCACAAGCGACAAAAATATCGTTTTTAGATCATTGGGAAATTCAAAAGGAAAAGGCTTCTATCCCTGCCACTGAAAGTAATGACGCTGTTCGTATCATGACAATTCACAAGTCTAAAGGACTTGAATTTCCAGTTGTTATATTTCCTTATGCCGATCTAAAAATTTACAATTCCAAACACGAAATGGCATGGTTTCCACTTGATATGGATGAAAATTCGGGCTTCCGTGAAACACAAATAAAATACAATCAGGAACTTGAAAGCTTTGGCGAATTAGGTAATGGGCTCTTCCGGGAGCGCCAAAATATGATGGAATTGGACAGTATAAATTTATTATATGTTACCCTAACTCGCGCGGTAGAACAACTCTATATTTTTGCTGAAGAACCTGGAAAAAAGGTAAGCTTAACGACCACTTATAATCAACTTCTCGACAATTTTCTACAACAATATGAAGGAAATTTAACTGCGCCCTCAATCTACGAATTTGGAAAACCAGAACGGATAAGTAGTAAGGACAATAAAGTAATCCCCGTAAACAAAGTACCTATTTTTTTAGCGACCACTCCATTAGATCATCACCTAAAAATTATCACAAACGAGGCTTCACTCTGGAATACTGATGCGGAAGCAGCAATTGCTTTAGGGAACGAATTGCACGATATAATGTCTATGATAATAGCTTCGGAAGACATAGTTACTGTTTTTGAAGGAATATTGGAAAGAGGAATTATCACAAGTGAATCTATCGCGAATTACAGAGAAAAAGTAGAGGCGATTGTGTCTCATCCCGAACTTCGGCATCTATTTGAAGCTACCGCAAATGCAGAAAATGAAAAAGATATTATTACTGCTTCCGGCATGTTATTGCGTCCCGATCGAATAAACCTTTTTGACAATAATCTTGTAACTATCGTGGACTATAAAACGGGTACTCCCGATTATCATCATGAAGATCAAATTAACAGCTATGCTAAGGCTTTGGAAGAAATGGGTAAAAAAGTTTCAGAAAAAATATTGGTCTATACCAATCAACCAAATATTGTGATAAATAAAGTATAAATTTGTCTCAAAGATTGAGGGTCAATTGCCATACTGCAATGCACTAGAATTTCTGGTAACATGCGGGATGTAAAACAAAGTAATATCTGCAATAAAATTAAATTATGTACGGTAAAATTAAAGAACATTTAGAACAGGAATTGCAACAAATAAAGGACAACGGACTTTATAAAAAAGAACGGATTATCACATCCCCTCAGGATGCTGTAATAAGAATTTCGACAGGAGAAGAAGTAATAAATTTTTGTGCCAACAATTATTTAGGATTATCATCCAATAAAGAAGTCATTCAGGCTGCTAAGGATGCTATGGATACACATGGCTTCGGAATGTCCTCGGTGCGATTTATATGCGGAACTCAGGATATTCACAAGGAACTGGAACAAAAAATTGCCGATTATTACCAAACGGAAGATACCATTTTATACGCTGCAGCTTTCGATGCAAATGGAGGTGTTTTTGAACCTTTATTAGGTCCTGAAGATGCGATTATCTCCGATTCATTGAATCACGCTTCTATTATTGATGGAGTGCGATTGTGTAAAGCCGCTAGATATCGTTACGAAAACAGTAATATGGCTGATCTGGAGCAACAATTAATCGCTGCTAATGAGAAAGGTGCAAGACATAAAATTATTGTAACCGATGGTGTCTTTTCGATGGATGGTATTGTAGCTCCATTGGATAAAATTTGTGACTTGGCCGATAAATATGATGCTATGGTGATGATCGATGAGTGTCATGCGGCTGGATTTATAGGAGAAACGGGGCGTGGGACTTTGGAAGAAAAAAATGTAATGGGTCGTATAGACATCATTACAGGAACTTTAGGAAAAGCACTTGGGGGCGCTATGGGTGGTTATACAACCGGTAAAAAAGAGATTATTGAAATATTACGACAACGCTCCAGACCATATCTTTTTTCAAACTCATTGGCACCTGCTATAGTAGGAGCTTCTATTAAGGTGTTCGAGATGTTAAGCACCGATACAACGCTGCGTGACAAACTACAGGAAAACACAAATTATTTTAAGAAAGGAATGACTGCTGCTGGCTTCGATATCGTTAAAGGAGATTCGGCAATCGTACCAGTTATGCTATACGATGCGAAACTATCACAGAAAATGGCCGATTTATTGTTGGATGAAGGAATTTATGTCATCGGATTTTTCTACCCTGTAGTGCCAAAAGATAAGGCAAGAATTCGGGTACAACTATCTGCTGCTCATTCAAAAGAGCATCTGGACAAGGCTATAGAAGCATTTATTAAAATAGGGAAACAACTGGAAATTCTGAAAGCTTAATCTTACTTATTTGCCAATAAATACCTTGATATTTATAAAAAATTTAATAGATTTGCTTTTGTTTATAAGTTTTAACAACTTACTTTTGCCTCTATTAACACTTAAAAAAATTAAACAATCGAATATGAAACATCTTAACAGTATTTTAGTTGCTGCACTTTTCTTCCTTATGGTAGGTGTAGCAAATGCTCAGGACGAAAACAATCCTTGGGCAATCGAAGTTGGTGTAAACGCTGTTGACCTTTACCCAATTGGACTAGCAGACGGTCAAACAACCAATAGCGCCAGTCGTGGCGGACTCTTCGATGAGTATTTTAACGTAGAAGACCACTGGAATATTCTTCCATCGGTTTCAAAATTGTCTATCGGGAGATATCTTGGTAGCGGATTCACATTTGCTGCTGTTGGTACTATCAACAGAATTGACACAGTTGGTGATGTGCCAGTTGATGATCTTACCTATTACGGTGTAGATGGTGAAATTAAATATAGCTTAAGAGACCTTCTTAACGGTCCTGGTGGATGGTTTGACCCATCTTTAGGTATTGGTGGAGGTTACACTTGGGTTGACGATATCGGATTTGGAACTGCTAACGCTCTTGCTAGTGTTAGATTTTGGTTAGGTGAAAACTTAGCTTTAAACTTCCAATCTACTTACAAGCACGCTTTCGAAGATACTTACGGTCAAAAGCACTTCCAACATTCTGCTGGTGTAGTGTTTAAATTTGGTGGAAAAGACACCGATGGTGACGGAATCTACGATCAAGACGATGAGTGTCCTGAAACTCCAGGTCTTCCAGAATACAATGGATGTCCTGATACTGACGGTGACGGAATCGAAGACAGAAATGATGCTTGTCCTAACACTCCTGGTGTAGCTGAGTATAATGGTTGTCCTGATACTGACGGTGATGGAATTCCTGATCCTCAAGATGAGTGTCCAACTGAAGCTGGTCCAAAATCAAATAACGGTTGTCCTATCTTAGATAGAGACGGTGACGGTGTAAACGACGATGTTGATGCTTGTCCGGATGTAGCTGGTCCTGCTGCTAACAAAGGATGCCCATGGCCAGACAAAGATGGTGACGGTGTACTTGACAAAGATGATGCTTGTCCAGATGTTCCTGGTACTGTAGCAAACAAAGGTTGTCCAGAAGTTTCTGTAGAAATCATCAAGCAATTGAATGATTACTCTAAAACTATCTTATTCGACCTTGGAAAATCTACTATCCGTCAAGAGTCTTACGCTATTCTTCAAAATATCGCTGATATCATGAAAGAATACCCTAACGAGAACTTTGTGATCGAAGGTCACACAGATAGTCAAGGAAGTGACGCTACGAATCAGAAGTTATCTGACAATAGAGCGGCATCTGTAAGAACATACCTAACTACAATTGGTATGAGCGGAAACAGATTATCTTCTATCGGTTACGGTGAGTCTAGACCAATTGCTACTAATGCTAACAAAGCAGGTAGACAACAAAACAGACGTGTTGAGATTTCTTTGAGAAAATAAGAATCCCACTAAATAAATAAATAGAAACGCCTCCATAACCGGAGGCGTTTCTTATTTTTATAACATGCTAACATTTCTTCAAGAAACACTACTTGCTATAAAAAAAGATCATAAGGATCTTTCAACTATTACGTTTATACTTCCTAGTAAACGCGCTGGCGGCTTTCTTAAGAACCTATTACGCACAACGGCTACAGAAACCTATTTCGCTCCTAAAATTATAAGTATAGAAGAGTTTATCGAAGAACTTTCCGGATTGGAAATTATCGATTCCACCGAACTTCTCTTTAAAAGTTATCAAGCTTATCTCCATACAGATGCCATTCAGGAAAAAGAAGACTTCGAAACTTACGCTTCCTGGGCTACTACACTATTAGCCGATTTCAATGAAATTGATCGTTTCCTAGTAGATCCAAAACCGTTTTTTAATTATCTCAGTAATATACAGGATATCAATCACTGGTACGTAAAAGATCAGAAAACCGAGCTAATAGAGAATTACTTGAAGTTCTGGAATAGTTTGAATGAGTTCTATGACCGACTTAAAACTTCACTGTTGAACGAGTCAATAGGGTATCAAGGAATGGTGTATAGAAAAGCAGTAGAGGATATTGAATATTATCGCAACGCACACAATTCCAAAATTCACATTTTTATTGGCTTTAACGCATTGAATAAAGCCGAACAACACATATTTCAGGAATTACTGGAACTAGAACACAATAAGGTCTATTGGGATACTGATGCCTATTTGTATAACGATCAACAACATAGTGCTTCGGTATTTTTAAGGAACTACCATAGAGAATGGAAGTATTTTCAATCACATCCTCTTGAAATAATTGCAGATAATTTTCAGAAAGAAAAAAACATTCAGATCATTGAGGTTCAAAAAAACATTGGTCAAGCAAAATATGTCGGTGAAATCCTTTCAGAATACACTTCCGAAGATTTAGACAATACAGCTATTGTACTTGCCGACGAGCAACTGCTAATCCCCATTCTATACTCGTTGCCTAAGAACATTACTACTGTAAATATCACCATGGGAGTAGGCCTTAAAACTTTTCCTACGGCTACCTTTTTTGAACTCCTATTAAATTTTCATCTCCATTCCGGACAAAGCCATTACTATAAAGATGTCCTTGCATTGCTTAACCATCCAACAATGCAATCATTGCTTACTGATGCAAGATCTGTTTCAGAAAAGATAAACACACAAAACCTGTCGAATATAACAGTACAAAATCTCGTGGAATTGCTCGACGATAGTAAAAATGGGTTAGTCCAACTCATTTTTGGAGACTGGGCAAATAACAGTAAAATTGCCTTAAAAAATTGTACGGAACTAATATATAAATTAAGAGACGCCAATTCAGACAATATGGTGGACCGTACTGTAATCCATCATCTATATGCTATATTTAATAGAATAACGGCGTTAAATGAGCGATATTCGCATTTAAAAACTGTTCGAACTGTTCACAGTTTGTTTACCGATCTTATATTACACACTACGCTCGATTTTAAAGGTGATGCGTATAGCGGACTTCAAATTATGGGGATATTGGAAACCCGTGTCCTTGATTTTAAAAATGTGA
Source organism: Ulvibacter antarcticus (assembly GCF_003688405.1). Lineage (GTDB taxonomy): Bacteria > Bacteroidota > Bacteroidia > Flavobacteriales > Flavobacteriaceae > Ulvibacter > Ulvibacter antarcticus. Next base: position 482,340 of record NZ_REFC01000011.1, on the reverse strand, counting down.
TTGTCACTTCCGTGAATGAAGGAATTATCCCTGCCGGGAAATCGAATGCTTCTTTTATTACCTTCGATTTAAAACAACAATTTGGATTACCACAGTTCTCCGAAAAAGACGCTATTTATACCTACCACTTTTATCATTTATTGCACAGGTCTCAAAATATTCATTTGCTTTATAGCAATCATAGTGACGGCCTAAATGCCGGCGAAAAAAGTCGGTTTATTCTTCAACTTGAAATAGACAAACTTCCAAATCATAAAATTGATAAGATAGTCTTGTCTCCCGAAGTAACTCTGTCCACTTCAGTCTTAAAAACCGTGGCTAAGACAGATTCTTTGATGCTTAGGTTACGTGAAATTGCTCAAAAAGGATTCTCACCTTCTGCATTAACAAGTTATATACGTAATCCATTAGATTTTTACTTTCAGAAAATATTGCGAATCAAAGAATTTGAAGAGGTAGAAGAAACAGTAGCCGCGAATACTTTAGGTACAATTGTACATGACACTCTAGAAAATTTTTATAAGCCCTTGGAAGGATCTTTTCTATCTTCGGAAAAGCTCTCGGATATGAAACAACATATCGATACAGAAGTGAGACTTCAATTTAAAAGAACATTCAAGGGCGGTGACTTTTCGAAAGGTAAAAACCTTATTGTTTTCGAGGTTGCTAAGCGCTATATCACCAACTTCATCAATTTCGAATTGGGGGAATTAAAAGCTGGGAATAAAATAAAAATTATCAGTGTAGAGCAAAATCTAAAAGTTGAAATTCAAATACCGGAGTTGGATTTTCCCGTTCATATTGGCGGAAAAGTTGATAGAGTGGACGAATACAATGGGCAATTGCGCATAGTAGATTACAAAACAGGGCGTGTAGAACAAGGACATTTGGAGATTATGGATTGGGAAGAAATCTCGCTGGATTATAAATACAGTAAAGTCATACAGGTACTTGCATATGCACTAATGATGAATGATAAATCCCCAATTGACCAAGCTGAAGCGGGTATCATATCTTTTAAAAATCTCAATGCGGGCTTCTTAAAATTTGCTGAAAAATTGGAAGTGAGAGGCCAAAAAAACTCGCTCGTAAGTCAGGAAACACTGGGGCTCTATCTTGTTGAGCTTAAAAAACTAATTATGGAAATCTGTGATCCCACAATTCCGTTTATTGAAAAAGAAGTTTAAAATGATTATAAGAAAAAACGAAGTCCTAAGTGCAGAAGGCAAAAAACCAATAGTCTATGATGTCTATTACAACGCTTCAAAATTAATCAAGCCTATTGTAATCTTTTGCCACGGTTACAAAGGATTTAAAGATTGGGGAGCCTGGAATTTAGTGGCCGAAACTTTTGCAGATGCAGGTTTCTTTTTTCTGAAATTCAACTTCTCACACAATGGAGGGACAATAGAACAGCCTATTGATTTTCCCGATCTGGAAGCTTTTGCTAAAAATAACTTCAGTTTGGAAATGGATGATCTCGATAGAGTACTTAACTTTCTAACTTCGGAAACATCTTACCAAACTGAAACTGATGTCTCCAATATCAACCTTATAGCACATAGTCGTGGTGGAGGCATCGTTTTAATTAAAGCTGTCGAAGACGAACGAATCTCCAAAGTAGTAACCTGGGCTGGGGTTTCAGATTTTAAAGCTAGGTTTCAGGAAGGTAGTCCGGCATTTAATGCATGGCAAGAAACCGGAATCACACATGTTGAAAACGGTCGCACCAAACAACAAATGCCACACAATATCCAGTTTTATAACGACTTTAAAGTAAATGAGGATCGTTTCACAATTAAACAAGCCCTTCAGAAATTAAAAAAACCACATTTAATCTTGCAGGGAAGTGAAGATCCAAATGTCGTTTTAAAGGAAGCGCAAGCCATGCACGATTGGAACCCTAAAAGCAGACTGGAAATCATTGAAGGTGGAGATCATGTTTTTGGTGCCTCCCATCCATGGGAATCGAAAACACTACCTTCCGACTTAAAAAAAGCGACAGATTTGACAATAGAATTTTTAAAAAGCACAGTAGCATATCAATAAATTTATTACTTTCGCATTCTATTCAGAAATTGGGGGATTAGCTCAGCTGGCTAGAGCGTTTGGCTGGCAGCCAAGAGGTCATCGGTTCGACTCCGATATTCTCCACAAAACCACAGTTTAGGCTGTGGTTTTTTTATGCAATTTCGTGTCATCGGTTCCCCCGAAATTTCGGGGCGATATTCTCCACAGAAAAGGACAAACTTCATGGTTTGTCCTTTTTTTTAGAGTAATGCCTCGAAGGAGAAGTTTATCCTGAGCTTTTGCGACAACGGAGCAAATTGACGAAGGAACTCCGATATTTCCCACAAAAAAAGCAAGATCAGAAAATCTTGCTTTTTAATATATCACTTTTTAAATTTAATCTAAGACAATTTACTTCTCAATGTATAAAATTGCCTATTTCTAATCCTGAACCTGTAAAACCAACAATGGTTTATCGGTATAAAATTCTTTTTTTAAGATCACATTCTTTTCCCATAACTTTTTAAAGAAGCCTCTTTTTCTTCGAACAACACAAAGCATATCAGCATTATGATCGTGGTAATGTGCTAAGACAGCCTGATATGTTGTTCCATTTTCTGCCTTTGCATACGAAGTCTGTAATTTGGTAAGTTTTTTACTCACTTCCTTCATCTCCTCGGTCGTTTCTGGAGTTTCTACATGTAATAAATGCAGTTCTGTACCAAAATGTTTGGTAAATTGTCGTACAGGTTCCAGCATTTTCTTCTTTTCAAAATTTCCGTTTTTAAAGGCCAATAACATGGATGCTGGCTGTTTGAATTTCGCTCCTTCGGGAACAATAAGGATTGGTATATCTGTCCCTTTCAGCAGTTTCCCCGAAACATTCCCTAAGTACACTTCTTCACGAATCGAATTACTTCTAGGCGAAAGCACCATAAGATCAATATCTACATGTTGGCTCACCCGATTAATACTCTCCAAAAATGAACCCTTAATTGGATGTGCAATAATGGTGACGTCTTTTTTATCTACCTGTGCCAACACCTCATCTAAACGGTTTTGGGTGTCTTCCTTAATGATCGCATTCACTTTTGTAAGTCCGCCCACCTTCGACACTTCCTGAAATACTGAAATTAAATACACATACGCTTCCATTTCATGCGCCAAATCGATTGCATATTGCAAATTACTAACCGCACTTTTTGAAGACCCAATGGGAACTAATATATTTTTCATCCGTAATTATTATTTACTTAAACCGTAATAAATTGTGATCTACAAATTGCAGAAAGACATTCTATCACTGTTTAAATTCGATTATCTTTAAAATCTGAGATGCAAAATTAATTCTTTAAAAATGATTCGAAAGGCAAAACAATCAGAAATTGAGCAAATTATAACTATTACTCGTGCATGTGGGGCTAAAATGGCTTCGGAAGGGATTTTTCAATGGAACCATCACTATCCTAATCCTCAGGCGTTTCAGAAGGATATCGAACGCGATGAACTGTATGTCTTGCTTTCGGAAGCTACTATAATAGGTTGTATGGTTATTTCTTCGGAAAAAGATTCAGAATACAATGATATCACCTGGTTATCTGAAGATAACAAGCAGTATTACATACATCGGGTGGCAATTCATCCCGATTTTCAGAAAAAAGGAAACGCTAAAAGACTTATGGATTTTGCTGAAACTCTCGCTCAGGAAAATAAGATCACTTCAATTCGACTCGACACTTTTAGTCAAAACAAGCGCAACCAGAAATTTTATGAAGCACGTGGATATACTAGACTTGGGAACATCTACTTTCCTAAACAGAGTGAATTTCCTTTCTATTGCTATGAAAAAGTAATGTGATTTCATAACTGTGAATGCCGACATATTTTGATGGCTACAATAGCTTAATTGAGTAGTTTTGCAATTCGAAATGCAAAAAACCAACATCTCCTTCAAACGTATTCAGCAATTGGCAATTCCAGCGATAGTGTCAGGTATTGCTGAGCCGGTGCTTTCCAGTACCGATGCTGCTATCGTGGGAAACATACCCGATTTTGGTACCGAATCACTAGCAGCAGTCGGAATTGTCGGTGCCTTTCTTTCAATGCTAATCTGGATTCTCGGACAAACGCGTTCTGCGATTTCAGCTATTGTTTCTCAAAATTTAGGAGCGGGCAAATTGAGTGATCTTAACAACTTTCCGGCACAAGCCATTTATTTCAATATCATTCTTAGCATCATCGTTCTTTTTTCAACCTATTTTTTTGTGGAAGAGATTTTCAGCTTATTAAATGCAGAAGGAATCATTCTGGAATACAGTATAGATTACTACAATATCCGGGTTTGGGGATTTCCATTAACCCTCTTCACTTTTGCAGTATTTGGACTCTTTCGAGGACTTCAAAATACATTCTGGCCAATGATTATTGCAGGAATAGGGGCGACTGTAAATATTGGGCTTGATTTCGCTTTAGTTTATGGTATTCAGGACTACATTCCTGCCATGGGAATTAAAGGAGCCGCCTGGGCAAGTCTTATTTCACAAGCATTAATGGCAATTATTGCATTGTTTTTTCTTCTGAAAAAAACCGAGGTTTCATTAAAACTTCGATTCCCGCTTCATCCGGAAGTTCGGCGATTGGTAACTATGAGTTTTAATCTTTTTATACGTTCCATCGCACTTAACATTGCGTTACTTCTGGCGGTTCGGGAAGCAACAGGATTAGGAACGGAATTTATGGCTGCACATGCTATCGCAGTTAATATCTGGCTGTTTACTGCGTTTTTCATCGATGGTTATGGCGCCGCAGGAAACATTTTAAGCGGCAAATTGTTAGGTGAAAGAAATTATAAATCCCTTTGGATGCTTACAAAAAAAGTTGTGTCATACAACATCGTGGTTTCTTTCCTACTTATTATAATTGGTCTTGTATTTTATGAACCTCTGGGGCGTCTATTTAACAAGGATCCTCAAGTATTGCTCATATATAACGGCATCTTTTTTATGGTCCTAATTTGTCAACCCATTAGTGCTATTGCATTTACATTGGATGCAATTTTCAAAGGCTTAGGAGAAATGGGATATCTTCGAAATGTGTTGCTTGGAGCTACCTTTCTTGGATTTATACCCTTTCTTTATTTTGCCAAGTATATGGATTGGGGGATTATAGGAATTTGGGGTGCCATTTTAGCATGGGTAGCATACCGAGCTATTGCATTAGTTGTTAAATTTAAACGCAAGTATATTCCTTTAATTCAAAATTAAATACATTTACAAAAATTAATGCCATGGATGTTTTAGAATTTATAGGAGGCCCTGGGTTTTGGCTTATCATTGCCATATTAGTGATTGGTGTCGTGATTTTTAATAAATTTAAAAAACGACGTTAACTTTCAAGTTTTAATAAATAAAATACCTTTATGGAATTTTTTGAATATCTAACGGGAAAAGGAGGGTTTATGATCCTCGCACTTATTGTTGTTGTGCTTTTTCTCTACAATAAATACAAACACTGGCGTTATTTAAAGTCCTCTTCAAAAAGGAAAAAATAAGCCTGTTTCCTGACTAATATAGTATCTTTGAAACTTATAATTCTGCGTTCAAGTCCTTGAGCTGCATTATTAGTAAGCATTTAACTATGAGCAATATCCGAATCACAAAACTTTTTTCTTTCGAAACCGGTCATGCCTTATATGGCTATGATGGGAAATGTAGAAATGTTCATGGACATAGTTACCGGCTATCAGTTACTGTAATTGGAACCCCTATTGACAATTCCGACAATGTCAAATACGGAATGGTAATCGATTTTACTGACCTCAAAAAAATAGTAAAAGAGGAAATTGTTGACGTATTCGATCATGCAACCGTATTTAATAAGAATACCCCACATGTAGAATTAGCAAAGGAGCTAAGTGATCGCGGTCACAATGTATTACTAGTGGATTATCAACCTACAAGTGAAATGATGGTAATCGATTTTGCTGAAAAGATTAAAAACCGCCTTCCGAAGTCAATATTACTTCACTCCTTGAGACTTCAGGAAACAGCTAGTAGCTATGCAGAGTGGTTTGCTTCCGATAATTAATACTTCCAGTTTAAATCGTCAACTCCCCGCATTATTGAATAAATTATGCGAACAAACTATCCAATTAGCGAGGGTAATATCTTATCAAAGATTCTTCTAAAACGATACCCGGATCGCTTCCCGGAAGATTTTATGTTTATCCTTACCAAGGAGGAGATGACAAACTTGAGGTGTCAAATTGCCTCTTCAAATTGGGGTGGAACGCGCTATCCTACAATGGCATTTACTGAACATGGAGTTGCCCTTATTTATAGCATGATCAAAATATAGAAAAAGACGCTTCAAAAAATAAGCCTTCAATTTTGCCAACTGCTTTCACTATCTTTGCCAAATGCAAATTCCGGAAGGCAAAAAAATATACTTTTCCAGCGATAATCACCTTGGTGCTCCCACTCGCGAAGCTAGTCTTCCACGTGAGAAAAAGTTCGTTCGCTGGCTGGATGAGGTCAAGGAGGATGCTGCCGCAATTTTTTTATTAGGAGACCTTTTCGATTTCTGGTTCGAATACAAAACAGTTGTTCCAAAAGGATTTGTGCGTGTCCTCGGAAAACTAGCAGAAATTAGTGACAGCGGAATTCCAATCTATTTTTTCGTAGGAAATCACGACCTATGGATGCAGGATTATTTCGAGAAAGAACTCAATATTCCTACCTATAGAGATGTAAAAGAATTTACTTTCAACAACAAAGTATTCCTTATTGGGCATGGAGACGGTAAAGGTCCTGGCGATAAAGGCTATAAACGCATGAAGAAGTTATTCACCAACCCATTTGCACGTTGGCTTTTTAGATGGTTTCACCCTGAATTAGGAATGCGATTAGCACAGCATATGTCGGTTAAAAGCAAACTGATCTCCGGCGATGATGACAAGAAATTTTTAGGTGCAGAACAAGAATGGTTGGCACAGTACTCTAAACGAAAATTAGAATCCAAACACTACGATTATTTCATTTTTGGTCACCGTCATCTATCAATGGAAATTGAAGTTGGTGATAAATCCATGTACTACAATCTGGGCGATTGGATTCATCAATACACCTATGGCGTTTTTGACGGAAATACCTTTGAAATCAAAAAATTCGAGTAGCTATTTTAGTAAATATTCTAAAGTAATTGCGTCCAGACGCCCGTCAGGAAAGAGTTTGTGCTTCTCCTCAAAGTTTTTTAATGAAGTGAATGTCTCTGCTCTAAACAAGCCGTCGTGCACAATAGAGTCTCCTTTGGCAATCAATAAACCCTGAATTTCATACACCATCGCGCTTCTTTCTCCCAATCTCAATGAATTTCCTATTGGATTACTATTAAATATACTTTTAATCAACTGTTTTTTCTTTTCAGCTTCGGAAGAATCCTTAACAGGTGCAACTTCAGTTTTAGGATTTACTAACTGAGCTTCATAAAACTTTACATTCGCAAGTCTATTTCGATATTCTGAAACTGCCGCCATATCTTCTGCATCATCATCTGAAGGGTTACGCACATCGATATTCTCTGCACTCCACTTTGTTGCTACAAATCCATTCACAGTCTCAACTGCCTCATAATAATCGAGCAAAAGTCCCTTATTGGCATTCGCCACGTCAATTCCGTCCGGCACCTTATACTCGTATTCCGAAAAAGAGTAACGTTTGTGTTTTTTATACTGACCGTAACCTATAAGGCCTACGATTATCAATAACAGAAATATGATGATTTGTTTCATAAACTAATCGGTATGGTTGGTTATGGTAAAAATACGGTTTTTTTAAATTAAGCCTTTATGTCTTTTAAGCGAAGTTGGAGACTTACATTTCCCTGCCATTCGTTTTCATCAATTACATAAGCCGCGTTAAAAGGTTTCCCTTCACAAGCAATCGATTCCTTGTCACCTAATCCAAATCCTATTCCCACAAACTGGTTCGATTTTCCCTGCCGCATCGTCAATCGTAAATGTGTTTTATCCTCCCCAACACATTTCCCCCAACCTGTATCTGTTAATTCCTTACTCATAAATACCGGCGTCATATTTCCGGGGCCAAATGGTGCAAATTGCTTTAAAACTCTATAAAATTTTGCTGTAATTTCATTAAAATTAAGCTCAGCATTTATTTTTATTTCTGGAATGAGAAGTCTGGGGTCTATGGTTTCTGAAACTACCTTCTCAAATTCAGCCTTAAAATTTTCGTAATCATCTTCCAATAAGGTAAGTCCGGCGGCGTACATATGACCTCCAAATTGCTCAATATATTCTGAACAACTTTCCAAGGCATTATAAACATCAAAACCTTTCACTGATCTTGCCGAAGCAGCCAATTTCTCACCGCTTTTTGTAAATACAAGGGTTGGTCGATAATAAGTTTCAGTTAACCTCGAAGCTACAATTCCTATGACACCTTTATGCCAGTTTTCGTTGTAAACGACTGTCGTTTTACGATCTTCTTCTTTGTTTGTTGTGATCAATTCCAAAGCTTCGGCTGTGATCTTTTTGTCGGCTTCTTTACGATCACTATTGTACTGTTCGATTTCCGAAGCAAACTGCAAAGCCATCTTCATATTTGTTTCCGTAAGGAGAGCAACGGCATGATTTCCATGTTTCATCCTTCCGGCGGCGTTGATACGAGGTGCAATGATAAAAACTACATCGGTAATGGTAAGAGTTGTCTTTTTCAGTTGCTTCAGGATTGCCTTAAAGCCATTCCGCGGATTACTATTAATCACTTTTAACCCGTAATAGGCCAATATCCTGTTTTCACCTGTAATAGGAACAATATCAGCGCCAATTGCAGTAGCGACCAGGTCCAAATAAAGTAGCAGATCGTTGATAGTTTGTCCTTTTCTTTCAGCAAGCGCCTGAATTAACTTAAATCCTACACCACAACCGCACAATTCCTTGTAAGGATATTCACAATCTTCCCGCTTTGGATCCAAAACCGCTTTCGCTTCAGGAATGTTCGCGCCAGGGCGGTGGTGATCACAGATGATAAAATCTACCCCTTTTTCCGAAGCATATAACACCTTGTCAATTGCCTTAATTCCGCAGTCCAAAGCAATAATCAAAGAAAAATCATTGTCGGCTGCGAAATCGATTCCCATATAGGAAACACCATAGCCTTCCTCATAGCGATCGGGAATATAGGTATGAACATTAGGATAATAAGACTTCAGAAAAGAAGAAACCAAAGCGACACTCGTAGTGCCGTCCACATCGTAATCGCCAAAGACAAGAATATTCTCATTGTTCTCAATGGCCTGCTCGATTCGTGAAACTGCCTTGTCCATGTCTTTCATTAAAAACGGATCATGAAGATCATCCAGACTTGGCCTAAAAAACTTTTTGGCTTCTTCAAAAGTCGTGATCCCTCGTTGCAACAAAAGAGAAGCGATTATTGAATCAACACCCAGAGACTTTGCCAAATCGTTCGTTAACTGAGGATCAGGTTTGGGAGAAAGAGTCCAACGCATAAGTAAAATGTATTTTTAGGGAGCAGAAGTTATAAAATTACAAAATAGATTTTCAATTTATGCGAATCGTAACCTAAATCAAGATTTTTGAAATTTTATGCTTACCTTTTACTACTCCCCGGTTAGTAGTCTATTATTTTAAAAGCAACTATTATGAAACCGAATCTCTACTTTCTTTTTGTTTTATGCCTCTCTCTTTTTAATCCAGTATTCTCACAAGATGGAAGTCCCGATCTCACTTTTGGTGATAATGGTATTGTGACGATTGATATTGCAGGTGATTCAGAACATATAATGGCTGCAACCGAAGACGGAAATAATAGAATTGTGATGGCGGGTTTTACAGATGGTGTGCAAGGATATGACAATTTATTAATGGTTTGCTTAGAAGATGGGAGTCTCGACACCAGCTTTGGGGATGGAGGGGTGATAATTGGGGATATTGTAAATGGCTCATTCTACAAACAGGTCAAGGCACAAAGTGATAATAAAATTCTCCTAAGCAATGGTTATGGGGTCGACTATGCTGTTTCAAGATTATTAGCAGATGGAACGCTGGATATAGATTTTGCAACAAACGGCATTCTATTTCCTATAATAGCGGAAGGACATGTAAACAGTTTTTCTCTAACCAACAATGGAGAAATCGTCCTATTAGGATACAATAACAGTGTAAGTAATCGATATCTAGTATTAAAACGTTATCTCTCAGAAGGTAGTGTGGATGTAACTTTTGGGGCCAATGGTACCATGACTATTCCTTTTAGTTCAGTGGAAAATTTAGAAGTTAGATCCATTGATTTACTGGAAAATGGAAATAGTATTATTAGTTACAATACAACACTAAACAATATTGAGTCCAACTATATAGCGCGCGTACTTGCTAATGGAACAATCGATACTTCTTTTGGGACTAATGGTCATGCATTAATTCCAATTGAAGAAGAGTACTCCTGTGCTGCCTTAAGTTTTAATGACGGAAGTGTTTTGGCAAGCTGTATTTATTGGGATCAAATCTTGGAACGTGATTTTAAAAAAATGTTGAAGCTTCAATCCAATGGCAGTCTAGATACAAGCTTTGGTAACAGTGGTTATATCGAAAATTATTATGGAGCGCTTATTCAGGAAAATCAACGAATTATTTCTGATAACAGTAGTAGTGATTGGGAAGGTGGCTTATACCTACTCTATATGAGACTTTATTCTACCGGTAATAGTGACACCACTTTTCAGTTTAGCACCAATTATTATGTGTTAGGTTCGGCTCATCCAATCGTTTTAAACAGTGGTAAATTACTGGTCGCGGGAAGTGACATCTGGTACAATGGAGAAACTGATATCGTCTTACAACGTTTTCATAATGACCCTCTTGAAGTTAGCGAAAATATTGTGAAGGAATTTCAAGTCTACCCCAACCCTTCAAATGGAATTTTTACACTAAAAACAATCTCTGGTTTCTCTTCGGAAATTCCTTTCATGGTGAACGATGTAAGTGGTAAAATTATTCAGAAATCAACAATTACATACAGCAACACCGAAATCGATCTTTCTGAAGCTGCTAACGGAATGTATTTTCTTAAAGCTGGAAATACTGTTTTACGACTTATAAAAAATTAAACTATGAATAAAAACATTCAACTTATACTCCTCTCACTCCTTTCGATGGTCATTTATTCTCAGGATGGCACGCTAGATACTGCTTTTGGAGGTAATGGTTTTGTTGTTACCGACTTTTATGGAGAACATGATCAAAGTCATTCCATCATACAGCAAAGTGATGGTAAAATCGTGAGTTTCGGTTTTGCAGAGTATGGCAACATTGACATCTTGGCTCGCTATTTACCTAATGGAGATCTTGATGTCACTTTTGGAACGAATGGAAAAGTAGTACATGACCTTGATAGTGATCATGGATACATATTCTATGTAGATACTTCGTTACATCAGCAAAGCGATGGAAAAATTATTACCGCCGCCACCTATCTCAATACCAACGGAGAACAAGATATCATTATGGTTCGTTATCTTGAAAACGGCAACATTGATACCTCTTTTGGAATCGATGGCCTCGTAAAGACTCATTTTGGAGTTGACGAAATAGCTTCAACCCTATTACTTCCAGATGGAAAAATTGTTGTAGGTGGCACTAGTACTGTTGGAGATTCAAGATATTTATTAGTGGCAAAATATTTATCAAATGGAAGTCTGGATATTAGTTTTGGAGTTAATGGAATGGTAACTTCTTATATTAACGATTACCCGACTTATGCTTTCCCCCTTGTTTTACAACCTGATGGAAAAATCTTAATAGCATATCGAAAACAAGAATCCAACAATCTTCGTACATTGATGTTTCAGAGGTATTTGGAAAACGGACAGTTGGATACAAGTTTCGGAAATGCCGGAACTGTTACAACTAATATCGTTGCCGGATTGCTTTATGGTACGATTGCTTTAAAATCGAATGGTAATATTTTAGCAGCTATTAGGCTAGGTGATCCTATACTAGCACAATTTTTACCTAATGGTGAGCCCGACATATCATTTGGAACAAACGGAAGAAAATCAATTGATGTTCCTTCGAGAATCCCATTTAAGTTGCTACTAGACGAAAATGAAAATATCCTAATTAGCGGGAATGAATTCGGGTTCGAGATAGGCTCATATTATTTAACTCGATTTGACCCTGATGGTGAATTGGATCCTACTTTTGGGAGCAATGGAGAAACGATCTTAGGCTTTGAAAGTGGAGAAATAATTATGCAGTCCGACCATAAGATTTTGATCACTGGATGTACATATTGGTATTCTGGCCCTGTAGATTTTGTTATTGCCCGCTTAAACAATGACGTTTTAGATGTTTCTGAAAGCCAATTGGAAAACTTCGTTCTCTACCCAAACCCTTCAAATGGAATTTTTACTTTAAAATCAATGTCAGGTTTCACTTCGGAAATGACTTTCGTGGTGACCGATGTGAGTGGCAAAATCCTTCAGAAGTCAACAATAACAGACATTCACACAGATATCAATCTTTCTGAAGCATCCAACGGACTCTATTTCTTAAAAGTTTCCGAAGCGACATTTAAACTACTTAAGAATTGAGCATTGAATATTGAACATTGATCATTGGGTATTTAAAAGGGTATTTGTATTTTCGGAACCTACAAAAAAATATCCTATGCCATTAGTAACTCCACTATCACCCGATCACGATGACGAAACCAAAAAATTAGCCGAATTCTTCAACGAAACTCTCGGATTTTGCCCCAACAGTGTGCTCACCATGCAGCATCGTCCGGCAATAAGTAAAGCGTTCATAAACCTTAACAAGGCTGTAATGGCCAATGAAGGTCGAGTAACCTCTGCATTAAAACGAATGATCGCTTGGGTAAGTAGTAATGCAACCGGATGCAGGTATTGTCAGGCGCATGCTATTCGAGCGGCAGAACGCTACGGAGCGGAGCAAGAACAACTCGATAATATTTGGGAATACCGAACTCATCCTGCTTTTTCAGAAGCGGAAAGAGCGGCTTTAGACTTCTCATTACAAGCGTCTCAAGTGCCAAATAATGTGGATGAAGTCATAAAAAAGAGGCTTTACGAGCATTGGAATGAAGGTGAAATTGTGGAAATGCTGGGAGTAATCTCCCTTTTTGGATACCTCAACCGCTGGAACGACTCTATGGGAACAAGTATTGAAGACGGAGCCGTGGAAAGTGGTGATCAATACTTAGGAAAACACGGGTGGAATGAAGGGAAACATCTGTAGGCTGTAGGCAAAAAATAAAACTTCTTTTGTCACTTCGAGTGATTTTTGATGACCAAGAGGGAATTAAAAATAATATCGAGAAGAGGCAGTGGTCAGTGGTCAGTGGTCAGTGGTCAGTGGTCAGTGGTCAAATGTGTGCTTTTGTAATTAACTAAGTAAGTAATTCTTTTACCTTTTTCTGAAGTACTGGGATAACTTTCTTTTCAAACCACGGGTTTTTAGAGAGCCAAAAACGATTTCTTGGTGAAGGGTGTGGCAATGGAAAGTACTTCGGAAGGTATTCTTGGTAGTTTTCAACCGTTAAGGTCAGTGTTTTCTGAGTTTTTTCTTTCAGATAATATTTTTGGGCATACATCCCTATTAGAATGATAAGTTCTAAATTGGGCATCTTCTGAAGTAACTGATCGTGCCATTGAGGCGCACATTCGGGTCTGGGAGGTAGATCTCCACTTTTTCCTTTTCCTGGATAGCAGAATCCCATAGGTACAAGCGCTATTTTGGAAGCATTATAAAACTGCTCGTCGGTAACATCCAACCATTTCCGAAGTTGTTTTCCACTTGGGTCATCCCAAGGAACACCAGTTTTATGAACTTTAGTCCCCGGTGCCTGCCCAATAATTACAATCCGCGAATCGGGATGAGCTGCTACAATTGGTCGTGGTCCTAATGGTAAATGTGCTTTGCATATTTCACATGCCCGAATATTTTTAAGTAAAGTTTGCATTGGCTAAGATTCTCTTTTAGCGTCATAAAGATATAACTTTAAAGAAACTTACTTCTTCCCTCCTACCACGATCACTATTTCTCCTTTAGGAGGTTTTTCTTCGAAGTGTTTTAAAACCTCTGCTGCTGTGCCTCGAATGGTTTCTTCGTGTAATTTTGAGAGCTCTCTGGAAACTGAAATACTACGATCTTCTCCAAAGTATTCTACTAATTGGGCAAGAGTTTTCAATAATTTATGTGGAGATTCATAAAAGATAATGGTACGGGTTTCTTCTGCTAAGACTTTAAGGCGGGTTTGTCGACCTTTTTTTACCGGAAGGAAGCCTTCAAAAACAAACTTATCGTTAGGTAATCCACTATTCACTAAGGCCGGTACAAATGCTGTAGCTCCAGGTAAACAATCAACTTCGATTCCTGCTTCTACACAGGCTCTGGTGAGTAAAAATCCGGGGTCACTGATGGCTGGAGTCCCTGCATCACTGATTAAGGCAATATTTTCACCTGCTTGCATTCGATCTACAATGCCTTTTGTGGTTTTATGCTCATTGTGCATATGGTGAGAATGCATATGCGTAGTGATTTCGAAATGCTTCAGAAGTTTGGCGCTGGTTCTAGTGTCTTCTGCCAAAATAAGATCTACCTCCTGCAATACTTCAATTGCTCGAAGGGTAATATCTTTTAAATTTCCGATTGGTGTTGGTACCAGATATAATTTTCCCATGGTTATTCTCGAACTACTTTTCCGAAGAAATAAGAAATTAATAATACTATAATTCCAAGAAGTGGCAAAGTCATTTCAGAATCGTTTGCATAAAAATGCGCGAGTGAAGCCAGAGCCATATCAAAAAATAAGCCTGCGTAAGCCCATTCGGTAAGCCATTTACTGCTGCGCCATAAGATCATGATCACGGCAAGAATTTTTGCAACCGCCATTGGAATAACCAGATGAGTAGGATATTGGTAATCCTGATAGTAGCCTTCAATTACCGCTGTGTCTTTTAAATACATAACGGCAGAATATAAAAACAAGGCCGATAACAAAAAGGTAGCGATCCAATACACTATTTTTTGTGCTTTCATAGATGGTTCGGTTAGTATTAATAGATTCTGAAGATCTTCGCTACTAAGTTTAGAATAGGTTGGAAGTTCTAGTTAAAACTTTTTTCAACAATCGCCATAAACCGCTCACTGTACTCGTCTTTCTCAAGCCAGTAATTATAATCGGGTTTTACGCGTCCTTTAATAAAAGTAGCAGCTTCTTCGTATGTTTTCATTGTGCTTACCTGCGATAATACCCGGGTATAATCCTCAGATTTATCATCGAATAAATGTTTTATAAATGCCAGACGGTCGTTAAGTCCAATGCTTAATCCCTTATGAATACTATCGTTGATTGATTTTGGTTTTATAGAAACCGAATCTACCGAAGTTGGAGAGTGTTTTGTGTTTTTGTCCTTCGGAAATAATTCAGAAACATTTTTCTCAGCTACATCAACGCCTTTCGCAGGTTCTTTTCGCTCGAAAGTAGGCGTTTGCTGATATCTGGAGGCAAATTCTTCCAGATCATTTCTGCTATGATTACTTTTTGAAATTACCTCTTGAATCATCGAATCTACCTGTTGCGACTCCTGAGGCA
Organism: Ulvibacter antarcticus; assembly: GCF_003688405.1. Classification (GTDB taxonomy): domain Bacteria; phylum Bacteroidota; class Bacteroidia; order Flavobacteriales; family Flavobacteriaceae; genus Ulvibacter; species Ulvibacter antarcticus. The sequence goes on along the minus strand of NZ_REFC01000011.1, from coordinate 466,675 downwards.
TTTGTGCTACGATGTCTTTAATCTTTTCCATCAAGGGTTCTACCAAATCATCCTTATGTTCAGATTGTGGTAGCTGTTCTGGTTCGGTAAACCAGTTTTCTTCCCTAAAGCTTTTAGAATCCAGAGATTTAGATTTTTCATCTTCTGATCCATCTTTCAATTGCTTTTCCAGATATTCAAGAATCGACAATTTTTCATAAAGTTTACCTACTCTTTGCTTCATATCGACAACATCCAACGAATTTTCTTTGTTGATTAATTCATTCGCCAAAGCGATTATCTGGGACTTTATCTTCTTTTTCATGGGGTGATTTTAAATCGTTTTTAGAGAATTAAAGGGCAAATTTAGCTTCCAAAAGGCTTCACAACTTTGATAAGATTTTAAGTGAAATACAACTTTTAAAATTATTCGCGTATACTCTGTTTTGTTTTTATAAATTTACGCATCCTTTATGTAAACGTCAACTATTTTTGTTTTCTTGTGTTGGCAGCAGACTTATTGGCGATTATCCTGATTTGCTCCTAAAAGAAGCATTGCCGGATTCGAATTAAAGTGTAGCAATTTTCAATTTATTTTTACCTATGTTTCTCGAAAATACTGTAAATCAGAAAGAGCAATTTGGCTGGATCGAAGTGATCTGCGGCTCTATGTTCTCGGGTAAAACGGAAGAATTAATAAGACGTTTAAAACGCGCCCAATTCGCCAAACAGAAAGTCGAAATATTTAAACCTGCTATCGACATTCGCTACGACGATGAACATGTTGTTTCTCACGATAGTAATGAAATACGGTCAACTCCTGTGCCTGCAGCGGCAAACATTCCTATTCTGGCAGATAACTGCGACGTGGTAGGAATCGACGAAGCACAATTCTTTGATGAGGAGATTATAAAAGTGTGTAACGATCTTGCTAATCGGGGCGTTCGAGTAATCGTGGCCGGATTAGATATGGATTATAAAGGAAATCCTTTTGGCCCCATGCCTGCGCTTATGGCTACTGCCGAATATGTTACTAAAGTACATGCCGTTTGTACACGAACGGGAAATCTTGCCAATTACAGTTACCGAAAAGCAAAAAGTGATAATTTAGTATTGTTGGGTGAAACCGAAGACTACGAACCTTTAAGTAGAGCTGCATATTACAAAGCCATGCTTCGGGAAAAAATAAGCAAGATTGAAGTAAAAGACCCTCAAGAATTTCCTACCAAAAAAGAAGCATAACAAATGCCAATAGCTACCGAAACTACGCTTGAAATTGACCTAAACGCTCTGGCAAATAATTACAATTTTATAACTGCCGGATTAAAGCCAGAAACCAAAATCATGGCCGTGGTAAAAGCATACGGATATGGTAGTGACGCAGTCGCAGTCGCGAAAGAACTTGTTTCGCTTGGAGTAGATTATTTTGCTGTGGCTTATGCTTCGGAAGGGGAAGTGCTGAGAATTGCAGGTATTGAAACTCCCATTTTAGTATTACACCCGCTACCCGCAAATTTTGATGTTATTATCGACCGCTGCCTGGAACCTAGTATCTACTCTCAAAAAATGCTGACAGATTTTATTTCTTTTTCTGAAAAAAGGAAGCAAAAAGACTATCCCGTTCATTTAAAGTTTAATACAGGGTTAAATCGGTTGGGCTTCAGAAAGAATGAAATTTCCTTCATTTCTGAAACTATTTCAAAGACTGAAGCGATTCGGGTGAAGTCAGCTTTTTCTCACCTTGCCGCCAGTGAGGATGCTTCAGAAGAAGAATTTACAAGAGAACAATTGAAGTCCTTCCGAAGCATTTCAGAAGAACTCAAGAAAAAAATAAATAATCCTATTATGCTCCATGTAGTGAACACGTCGGGTGTTTTAAATTATCCAGAAGCACAACTCGATATGATCCGCACCGGAATAGGCCTTTATGGCTTTGGAAATGATCCCGAGCAGAATAAACATCTTACACCTGTAACTACATTAAAAACAGTGATTTCTCAAATACACGAGATAAACAAAGGAGAAAGCGTTGGCTATAATCGTGGTCTAAAAGCTAATAAAATTATGAAAACCGCGACCTTACCAATTGGCCATGCGGACGGACTAAGTCGCGCCTATGGAAATGGAAATGGTTGGGTGACAATTCATGGAAAAAAGGCTCCTATTGCCGGCAATGTTTGTATGGATATGATTATGGTCGATGTGAGTGACATTGATTGTAAGGAAGGTGATGAAGTCATTGTATTTGGGAAAAATCCTACTGCCGAATCTCTTGCCAATGCAATAAATTCTATTAGTTACGAGCTTATTACCGCAGTCTCTCAACGTGTAAAAAGAGTTATTTGTCGAAAATAAATAGGAAAATTCTTATACTTATGTTAACAGATTTTCTTTTTGCTTATTTTAGGGGGGTATTAACACCTAAACCATAATTAACATGTTAAAAGAATTTAAAGATTTTATTATGACCGGTAATGTCATTGATTTGGCAATTGCCGTTATCCTCGCCGGTGCAGTTGGCCTAGTTGTCAATGGTTTTGTAACGGACATCATGATGCCAGTAGTTGGTCATTTCTCAGGTGGCGTTGATTTTGCCGATATGAAAGTCGTTTTAGACGAAGCCGTTGTTGGTGCAGACGGAGTTGTAGCCAAACCTGAAAATGCCGTGATGTATGGTAAATGGGTAAATGCAATAATTAATTTAGTGATTGTAGGTTTTGTTTTGTTTATGATTGTAAAAGCTTACAACAAAGCAAAAAAGCCTAAAGTAGTAGCTCCTGCAGCTCCTGCTGGACCAACACAGGAAGAATTGCTTATTGAAATTCGAGACGCATTAAGAAAAAAATAAGTATTGATTAGATTTCAACTTCATCTTTGACAACTTACCCACATAAGGGAAAAGATGATAGCTAACCGCTACACTACTAATTCTAATAAACCCTCATCACCAAAAAGTGATGAGGGTTATTTTTATGCTTTTATTCTGAAATAATCATAAAGTATCTACTACTTTTGAGGCTTTATTCGTTTGATTATGAAAATAGCAGTTGTTGGAGCCACCGGTATGGTTGGTGCAGTCATGTTAAAAATTCTGGAGGAACGTAATTTTCCTGTAACTGATCTCCTTTTAGTCGCCTCTGAAGCATCAATTGGTAAAGAATTGAGTTTTAAAGGTAAAAATTATAAAGTTATAAGCATGCAACAGGCAATCGAGGCTAAGCCCGAAATTGCGATTTTTTCTGCTGGCGGCGACACTTCTATAAGTTGGGCGCCAAAATTTGCCGAAGCTGGTACCACAGTGATAGATAATTCCTCTGCATGGAGAATGGACCCGACCAAAAAGTTAGTTGTCCCTGAAATAAATGCACACCTTCTCACAAAAAACGATAAAATCATAGCGAATCCTAATTGTTCCACGATTCAATTGGTATTGGCGCTTGCACCACTTCATAAAAAATATAAAATGAAGCGTGTGGTAGTTTCAACTTATCAGTCGGTTTCCGGTACTGGCGTTAAAGCAGTGCGACAAATGGAAAATGAAATGGCCGGAATTGGAGGCGAAATGGCGTATCCTTATCCGATTCACAGAAATGCCATTCCTCATTGCGATGTATTTGAAGCCAATGGGTATACTAAGGAAGAAATGAAATTAGCACGTGAGCCACAGAAAATTCTAGATGACCGGACCTTTTCTGTTTCTGCAACCGCAGTGCGAATTCCTACAGCCGGAGGTCACAGCGAAGCCGTAAACGTTGAGTTTTTAAATGATTTTGATCTAGGTGAGGTTCGAAGAATACTTCATGAATCACCGGGAATCACTGTGCAGGATAATCCTGACACCAATACCTATCCTATGCCAATATATGCTCACGACAAGGATGATGTTTTTGTAGGCCGGATCCGTCGCGATGAAACACAACCAAATACATTAAATATGTGGATTGTGAGTGACAACTTACGCAAGGGAGCTGCAACTAATGCTGTTCAGATTGCCGAATATCTGGTAAAGCACAAACTAGTATAACTACTAAAATCATTTGTAAGTGTTTCTTATAGTGCTCGTCTAAATCCAAGCAACCATAAAAATACTTATATGAAAATCTTCCATACAATCCTTCGAATTGGATTAGGCCTTATGTTATTAATTTTTGGTCTTAACAAATTCTTCTGGATTTTACCCGATTTCGATTTTTCCGGGTATCCACAAGCTGAGTACTTATTTAACTCCATGCGATATTCCTGGTCTGAGAGCATTAACAAAGGCTATTTAATGGGACTTGTGGGTATAACAGAAACGGTAGCAGGATTACTTCTAATCCTAAAAAAATGGGTTCCATTTGCTTTATTGCTGCTAGTTCCTATCTCCGTCAATATAGTGTTGTTTCATGCTTTTCTAAACATTCCTAATATTGGTCCCGCTCTTTTGGTAGCAATTTTAAATACGTATATGATTTACAAGAATTGGGACTCCTACAGATCTATTTTCACCTGAATAAATATTCTTTACGCTTACAAAACTCGTTTTCAAATAATTGAAGGCGATTTTTGTTTTTTTAAGTATATTGTAAGACATAACACTTAAAAGCCATTCATATGAATTCATCCTTTACTAAGATCCTACGCATTCTTCTTGCGTTGGGATTACTTTTTTTCGGCCTAAATAAATTTATAGAGTTTAGCTTTATGACTATGCCGCAATTGCCGGAAAACGCAGCAGATTTTATGTCATCGCTTCAAGCGACAGGGTATGTTTTACCAATTGTGGGAGCATTGGAAATAATTATTGGACTACTATTGTTATTCAACAAAGCAGTGCCGTTCGCACTTTTGCTTTTAGCGCCAATCTCGGTAAATATTCTCCTGTTCCATGTTTTTCTGGACCTCCCGGGAATTGGTGGAGCACTTGTGATTGCCATTATCAACGTCGTCTTAATTTATAAGCATTGGAAAGTGTATCGACCACTTTTCCACTAATGGCTTCGGGAACTAGATAATAGTTTCAAACAATAATTTTGACCTACACCTTTAAACTCTTTATTAATGGTGTGATTTTGTATAGATTCATTTTAGCAAAATCTTATAACACTTTGAAAGGGTAGTTTTTACTACTTTTACAATCGTAAATATTTAAATAATGAAAAAATTATCTTTAGCTATTTTACTTTCAGTGATTTTTATAGGCTGTAAAAACGATACTACAAAAAGCGACCGAATTATTGTGAATTATAATGAAACTAAAAAAGTAGATACAGTAGATACCTATTTTGGTGTCGAAGTAAAGGATCCTTACCGTTGGTTGGAAGACGACCGAAGCGAAGAAACCTCTCAATGGGTAGAGGCCGAAAACAAAGTAACTTTCGATTATCTCGATAAGATTCCTTTTCGTAAGGAACTAAAAAAGCGACTTTCATCATTATGGAATTATGAAAAAATAGGAGCACCCTTTAAAGAAGGTGATTATACCTATTTCTTTAAAAACGATGGGCTCCAAAATCAATATGTTGTTTATCGCTATAAAACGGCAGAAGATCCCGATACCGCCGAAGTATTTCTAGATCCGAATACATTTAACGAAGAAGGCACAATTTCTTTAGGAAACTTAAGTTTTTCTGAAGACGGTAAAGTCTCTGCCTACAGTATTTCTGAAGGAGGAAGCGACTGGAGAAAAATTCTAGTAATGAACGCCGAAACTAAAGAAATCATAGAAGATACACTAATCGATATTAAATTTAGCGGACTCGCATGGAAAGCAAACGATGGATTCTATTATTCCAGTTATGACAAACCCAAAGGAAGTGAGTTATCGGCCAAGACCGATCAGCATAAACTGTACTACCACAAATTAGGAACGTCACAAAAAAACGATCAACTTGTTTTTGGGGGTATTGCTTCAGAAAAGCACAGATATGTTGGGGGAAGTGTTAGTGAAGATAATCGCTACCTTCAAGTGACAGCTAGTACTTCTACTTCAGGAAATAAACTTTTCCTCAAGGACCTCAGCAAACCTTCTAGTAAGTTTGTTACCATTTTGGACAACACAGATTACGACTCTTATATTATTGAAAATGTAGGTAGTAAACTGTATATCGTTACAAATAGGAATGCTCCCAACAAAAAGATCGTAACCGTGGACGCTGCAAATCCGGGACCTGAAAACTGGGTCGATTTAATACCGGAAACTAAAAATGTCCTTTCACCAAATACCGCAGGAGGATACTTCATTGCCGAATATATGGTCGATGCAGTTTCCAAAGTGATGCAATATGATTATAATGGAAAATTGATTCGTGAAGTTGAATTACCGGGCGTAGGAAGTGTAGGTGGTTTTGGTGCTAAAATAGAAGAAAAAGAACTCTATTACTCTTTTACAAATTATGTCGTACCTGGAAGTATCTATAAATACAATATCGAAAAAGGTACTTCTGAAGTTTACAGTAAACCGGAGATCGACTTCAATCCTGAAAATTACGAAAGCAAACAAATATTCTATGCTTCCAAAGATGGCACTAAGGTGCCAATGCTAATCACCTATAAGAAAGGGTTAAAAATGAACGGAAAGAATCCGACAATCCTTTATGGTTATGGCGGATTTAATATTAGTATCACACCTAGCTTTAATATCGCTAATGCTGTTTGGATGGAACAAGGAGGAGTTTTAGCTGTACCCAATCTTAGAGGTGGTGGTGAATATGGGAAGGAATGGCATAAGGCCGGAACTAAAATGCAAAAGCAAAATGTTTTCGATGATTTTATCGCAGCAGCCGAATATCTGATAGCGAATAAATATACATCCAGCGATTTTCTTGCGATTCGTGGGGGTTCTAATGGAGGACTTTTGGTGGGAGCTACCATGACACAGCGACCCGATCTTATGAAGGTAGCTTTACCCGCGGTTGGAGTTTTAGACATGCTACGTTACCATACATTTACAGCAGGTGCCGGATGGGCATACGACTTTGGTACTTCCGAAGACAATAAAGAAATGTTCGAATACCTTAAAGCATATTCTCCACTTCATAACATAAAAGACGGAGTAGAATATCCCGCAACACTTATTACCACAGCCGATCATGATGACAGAGTAGTGCCGGCACATAGTTTTAAATTTGCCGCAGAATTACAAGCGCATCAATCCGGTAACAATCCAACACTAATTCGCATAGAAACTGATGCAGGTCATGGTGCTGGAACGCCTGTTAGTAAGACTATTGAGCAGTATGCAGATATTTTCGGATTCACGCTATACAATATGGGATACAACGTATTACCAGAAAAAGTAAATGACGATATTAAAGAATAATTTTTCAATTAATTAAAATTCTCAGGCCCGTCAGGTTAATAACTAAGGCGGGCTTTTTTTCATTCAGATAACATCGAATAATGCTAAAAGTAGATATTCAGTCATTTTCATATAAAGAGCAACAAATCTTAAAAGATATCTCCTTTAATTTGAAAATGGGCGATCACTTGGTTATTCTAGGTGAAAGTGGCTGCGGAAAGTCAACCCTGCTTCACTTGATCTATGGTCTGTTGCATTTGGAACATGGCAAAATTTTCTGGAAAAAGAAGCAATTGAGGGGTCCAAAACACAATCTGATACCGGGGGAAGCTTTTGTAAAATTAGTAGCTCAGGAATATGATCTTATGCCGTTTATAAGTGTTTCTGAAAATATTGCCGCTCATCTTGATCGGAGAGATCAGGAAAGTGATGATCAACGTGTGGCGGAGCTCCTTAAGGTGGTGGATTTAGAAACTTTTGAAAGAAGCATGGTAAAAACATTAAGTGGTGGTCAAAAGCAGCGTGTTGTACTGGCAAAGGCACTCGCAAATAAACCTGAACTACTACTATTGGACGAACCCTTTAGCAGCATCGATGTCTTTCGGAAGAATGCCCTAAGAAGAGATCTTTTCAATTATTTGAAGAAAAATGAAATTAGCTGTATCACAGCCACGCATGATAGTGAGGAGGCATTGGCTTTTGCAGATACTATTTTGATTCTGAAAGATGGAAAAATTGAAGCTTATGGTTCTCCTGAAAAGATCTTCAGGGAAATCGATACCCCCTATCAAGCTGGGTTTTTTGGAGAAGTTACCATTTTACCTTCCCATTTTTTTGCTTCGGAAGACGTTTCCGAAGAGAATAAGGAAAGAGTTTTGTTGCCACATCAATTGAAACTTTCAAAAACCAAAACCAACTTAGCAGCTATAGTAAAAAAATCGTACTTTAGAGGAACTCATTATTTGATAGCCTGTAGATTTAACAGTCAGGATCTATTTTTCGAACATTCAGAAAAGATAAAACCCGAACTAACGATATACCTGAAATTATCATGAAACTCTTCATTTCTATCTGCTTTTTTATTTTCAGCTTGACACTTTTTGCTCAAGATTTGGATACAAAGTATATTGATAAAGTTCAAAGCATGGACAGTACCCTGGATGCGCTTTATGAAGTAATATCTGGAGAAAAAGATGAGGAAAGGAATTGGGAGCTTTTTCAATATTTGTTTAAACCGGAAGCTAAATTAATCCCAACCGGCGACGATAAAAACGGCATTATCGAGACCCGATATATGTCTGTAGAGGAATACATCAAGATTGCCAATGATTTTTTAAAACAAGGCTTTTACGAAGTAGAAATTAATCGGGAAGTAAATAGCTTCGGAAATATCGCGCAAGTTTTTAGTACTTACAAATCGTTTAAAAGTGTAAATGACACAAAACCATTTATGAGAGGAATTAACAGTATTCAAATGCTAAACGACGGTAAGCGATGGTGGGTCGTGAACATCTATTGGATGCAAGAATCTGATAAGTACCCTATTCCGAAGCAATATTTACCCCATTAACAGTCCTCCAAACAAACATTGAATGAATTGGATCTTTATAGCGCAAGTCGTTTATTTTATTATTGTAATCTTAACCGGTATTCGAATTATCTTCGATACCCACAATAAGACTAAAACACTTGCTTATTTGCTCATTGTAATCTTCTTGCCGATCGTAGGAATTTTACTTTATTTTTCCTTCGGAATTAATTATAGAAAACGAAAAATATACGATAAGAAGCTTATTGTTAATGAGCTTCTGGAACAAGAAATTGAAGATCGAATCAAACTAAGCTCATCAAAAATACTGGATAACGGAAATAAGGCCGTCCGAGAAAACAAAAAACTCATCAACTTCTTGATCAATGAGTGTCTAAGTCCATTAACCGAAAATAATTCAGTAAAAATACTGGTAAATGGAGAATCTAAATTCCCTAAGGTATTTGAAATATTAGAAACAGCTAAAAATCACATCCACATTGAGTATTACATTTTCAATGATGACGAAATCGGACGCGAATTTATAGAAATACTTATCAAAAAAGCTAAAGAAGGTGTCAAGGTTCGTTTTATGTACGATGACTTTGGCAGTCGAAATATTCGTAAGAAACAATTGCCTAGAATGAGAGAAGCAGGTGTTGATATATTTCCATTCTATGAAATAAAACTATATGCTTTCGCCAATCGAATCAATTATAGAAACCATCGTAAAATTATAGTAATAGACGGTGTATCCGCATTTGTGGGTGGAATTAACGTAAGCGACAATTATGTAAACAAGGACGGCAAAGAGTTATATTGGAGGGATACTCATCTCGAGCTAAAGGGACCTGTTGTGAGTTATCTTCAGTATATCTTTATAACAGATTGGAATTATTGCGCTGCAGCTAAATTAGAGCCAAATGAAGCCTACTTTCCGAAATTCGACACACATATAACTCAAGAAAATAAAGTGGCGCAAATAGCGGCAAGTGGCCCCGACTCAGACCATCCTCATATTGAATTTTCTTTAATTCAGGCAATTCATCTTGCTCAAGAAGAAATACTAATAACAACACCATATTTTATTCCCGGAGAAAATCTAATGGACGCACTTATTATTGCAGCCGGAAGCGGAATTAATATAAAGCTGTTGGTTCCGGGAGTTTCAGACTCCAGATTGGTAAATAATGCAGCCAGGTCATATTATGGCCCATTACTCAAGGCGGGTGTTGAAATTTATTTATATCAAAAGGGATTTATACATGCCAAAACAATGGTCACAGATCGGCAACTATCCATCGTGGGAACTGCAAATATGGATATTAGGAGTTTTGATCTGAATTTTGAAGTAAATGCACTTATCTACGATGAGGAAATTGGAAAGGAACTTAGTGAGATCTTTTACGAAGATTTAAAATTCGCTGAACAAATTGATTTTGAAGCATGGAAAAATAGACCTATGTATGTTAAGCTAATCGAGAAAACCATAGGGTTACTGTCTCCTATGTTGTAGATAAGCTCAAGAATATTCACCAAATATGTCCTAATTTTTCACCAATCGCATTATTTGACACCTCCGAAAAAAGTGATTTTTAGAAATTTGAGAAATCTTAAATTATAAAATCATGTTAGCAAGAAAATTATTTTTAGTCGGAACAGTACTTTCATTATTGTTCGTTGGTTGTAACAAAGGGGATGATGGAGATGATACTCCACCAATTGAAAAAGGAAACTTAACTTTTTATATCAACGATGTCTTTCCATGTGCTATCATCAACATTGGAATTTCCAACGCTAATGGAACGTATACTACCGCTCAATTAAATGGAAGTTCAGTAAATCCGGGAACTCCAAGTTGTAATGAAACTATTTCTGTGACTATTCCCGATTTGCCTTATGATGTATACACCTGGTTCGCAACCTGCGATACTGATACACAAAGTGGCCCAGTGAGCATTAACAGCAGTTGTTTTGTTATAAAACTGAACCCTTAATACGCTTACTTAACACTAGTAATTTTATATTCCTTTCCATTAAAGGCGAAAGAATCTCCTTTCTTCTTGGCAGCAAGGAAGTTACCAATTGGAGAATGAAGCGCTATACAGATATAATTAGTTTTACTGTGTGTAACCAGGCCAATGGAAATGGAAATAAAATAATTGCCCTGATTGGTATAAACCAAACTGCCCAGACGAATATAATCTGAAACCGTTTTAATATCAATTCGTGGAATCAGGCTCTGTAAACTTTCAATTTCTTTTAGCTGTTTGCCGGCATTTTCGCGATCAATTTGAAGCATTGCTCTGCCCGTTTCATGTTTGTCTCCACTACTACTTTTAGATTCTTCCAGCAAGGATTCTTCGATATCAGAAATTGTCTTTCTAATTTTTTGATGTCGGTTTTCCACTTCTTGAACACATTGTGCTAATAAGGCGGACTTGAGCTCTTTTAAAATCATTTGCTTGAGTTTTCAGCTATTACAAAAGTACCAAAATTCCGCATCTGATTAACAATCCATGTCTTTCTCTTTTCAATATAAGCAGTTCTGGGATTGGCAGAGAACTTTCTGGGATTCGGCAATATGGCGGCAATTGAAGCTGCTTCATAACGATTTAAATGTTTTGGTTGTTTATGAAACCAATAGTTGGATGCAGCAGCCGCTCCAAAAACTCCATCCCCCATCTCGATACTATTCAGATATACTTCTAGAATGCGTTCTTTAGTCCATAAATTTTCTATAAGAAAGGTAAAATAGGTTTCCATTCCCTTCCGAAGCCAACTACGTTCGGGCCATAAAAACGCATTTTTTGCGGTTTGTTGTGAAATTGTACTCCCTCCTTTAATTCGATTTCCTGTTTTATTATTATTAAAAGCTTTTTCAATAGCTTTCAGGTCAAAACCATTATGATCAAGAAACAATTGATCTTCAGCACAAATCACTGCTAATTGTAATTCGGATGATATATCCTTTAATGGTGTCCAACTGTGTTTCGTTTGATAATTAGTATTGCCTTCAAAAGATCGTATAGCCATTAGCGGTGTATAAGGTACAGGTACTATCGAATATACCAGGACCCATAAAACCGTGATCACCAAAAACCATAGTATCGTTTTAAAAAGTATTGTAAAAACCCTTTTCAGCATCTAATTGAAATATTTGATTCCTCATTCTGGAACTGAAGCTCGATCGCTATGTTTTCCAAGTCAATTTCGCCAGCTCGTCCCCAATGGAACTGCCAATAGCAACGCCCATTCCTCCAAGACGGACTCCGCAATAAATTCGTTCCGAAAGTTGCTTTACAATAGGCTTCTTTTGTTGTCCCACGCCCATTATCCCGCTCCAACGGTGGTCTATTTCAAACGGAGTATTTGGTAAAATTGTTGTGCGAAGGATCTCTTCTAGTCTATCCTGAACTATTGTAGTAAGGCCTGTTTTTGTGGTTTCCTCTGATTTAAAATCGAGATTTCTTCCACCTCCAAAGAGAATTCTGTTATCGATATTACGGAAATAATAGTAGCCTTTATCCAAATGAAAAGTACCTTTTATATGAAGATTTTTAATCGGTTTTGTAATGAGCACCTGCGCCCTTGCGGGTTGAACATCTTCTTTTAAAAGCTGTTTTGCAAATCCGTTTGTCGCAATTAAAATGTTCTTTGCTGAAATTTCTTCGGAATGATTAAGCCGAAATCTTACTTCTTTTTCTTCTTCGGAAAGTGAAGTAATCTCAGCAGCATTCACAATTAATATCGATGCTTCTGAAGCTTTTTTAACAAGGCCTAACATCATTTTTCCAGTGTCAATCTGCCCTTCAAATTGATTGAAAATAAGCTTTGGGTGAACATTGCCAAATCCAAAATTGTTTGCCGATACTGAAAAAATAGTATCCTTGAAAACTGGTTTTAATAAATCGTTTACATAGCTCATTTGATGGTAACAAGCTTCGAAAAGATCTTCATTTTCTTTTGTAAATAGCTCATAACCCCCATTCTCCTGATACTCTAAATTCGCATCGCCTAGCGTGTTTCTCAATAATCGAAGCCCATCCATTCTTTTCTTAACCAGTGAAACCACTTCTTTTTCAGAATGAGTTTTAAGATCATCTAATATTTCAGAAAGACTTCCAAAGCATGCGAAGCCCGCATTTTTTGTACTTGCGCCACTTGGCAACATGCCTTTTTCAAAAACAACGATTTTATGCTTAGGGTACTTTTTCCGAAGAGAAAGAGCACAGCTTAATCCCACGATCCCACTTCCGATTATGGCAAAATCGATGTCGGTAAACCAGCTTTTTCGTTCCCAATAAGAAAGATTCATAAGTTAACAGTGTTCAGTCACAGTTGGCAGTATAAGGAATTAACTGCCAACTGTGACTGACAACTGCCGACTATTAATTTATTCCTCTTCCGGCGGATTCATATGCCAGTCGTTCATAAAGGCAGTTGTATAGTTTCCGGCCACATAATCGGGATGATCCATTAACTGTCTATGAAATGGAATGGTCGTTTTCACTCCTTCAATTACGAATTCATCCAATGCTCTTTTCATCTTGCTAATAGCCTCTTCGCGGGTTTGAGCCGTCGTGATTAACTTAGCAATCATAGAGTCGTAATTTGGAGGAATGGTATAGCCTGCATAAACATGAGTATCCAATCGAACTCCGTGTCCTCCGGGAGCATGTAAAACAGTTATTTTCCCTGGAGATGGGCGAAAATCGTTGTAAGGATCTTCGGCATTAATACGACATTCTATAGAGTGCAGTTTTGGAGTATAATTTTTTCCTGAAATTGGTACTCCGGCAGCAACAAGAATCTGCTCACGAATAAGATCGAAATCGATTACTTGTTCTGTGATTGGGTGTTCCACCTGAATACGTGTATTCATTTCCATAAAATAGAAATTACGGTGTTTATCCACTAAAAATTCTACTGTTCCTGCACCTTCATATTTTATAAATTCGGCTGCTTTAACCGCGGCATTACCCATATCCTTACGCAACTTAGTTGTCATAAACGGACTTGGAGTTTCCTCAGTTAATTTTTGGTGTCTTCTTTGAATTGAGCAATCACGTTCGCTTAAATGACATGCTTTACCTGTGCTATCACCAACAACTTGAATTTCAATATGGCGTGGTTCTTCAATCAATTTTTCAAGATACATTCCGTCATTTCCGAAGGCTGCACTTGCTTCCTGTCGGGCGTCGTCCCAAGCTTTTTTTAGATTTTCCTTTTTCCAAACGCCACGCATTCCTTTTCCACCACCACCAGCGGTAGCTTTTAACATGACTGGATACCCAGCTTCATTTGCCAGTTTTTCACATTCAGCAAAATCTTTTATTATTCCTTCGCTTCCTGGAATACAAGGTACTCCGGCGGCTTTCATGGTTTCCTTGGCGGAAGCCTTGTCACCCATTCTATCGATCATATCGGGAGAAGCCCCAATAAATTTGATATTGTGTTCGGCACAGATCTTCGAAAACTTAGAGTTTTCAGCTAAAAATCCGTAACCTGGATGTATTGCATCGGCATTGGTGATTTCGGCAGCTGCGATAATATTTGAAATTTTCAAATAGCTTTCACTACTTGGTGGGGGTCCTATACAAACGGCTTCATCTGCAAAACGAACATGCAGGCTTTCTTCGTCTGCTTTAGAATATACGGCTACCGTTTTAATTCCCATCTCACGACAGGTACGAATAATTCGTAGTGCAATCTCTCCCCTATTTGCAATTAATATTTTTTTAAACATACGTTTCTGAAATTTTAATTCTCTTCTAAAGTCGAAAAGATAAACCTTCTTGCGATGGAATTAGTCCCTAAACTTTGGAAGCGTATTAGGATTAGAACATTACGAAGGATCCACTAAAAATAGTGGTTGATCGAACTCAACTGGTGACGCATCGTCCACCAATATTTTTACGATCTTTCCGGACATCTCGCTCTCAATTTCATTAAAAAGTTTCATAGCCTCAATAACACATAAAACATCCCCCGTACCAATATTATCACCTACTTCAACAAACATAGGCTTGTCTGGAGATGGTTTACGATAAAAAGTTCCAATAATTGGAGATTTTATGGTCACATATTTTGAGTCTTCAGTTGCAGCAGGACTTGTTTCCGATGTAGTCGCCTGTGACTGAGGCTGAGCTACCATTTGTTGCTGAGGAACAGACATAGAAGGCATTTGCTGAATATAAGTCATCTCCCCTTTATGATCATCACTTCCGGTTTTAATGGTAATTTTTATATCTTCCATTTCCAGTTTAACTTCACTGGCTCCGGATTTTGCAACAAATTTTATTAAGTTTTGAATATCCTTTAATTCCATGTTTTTTTGGTTTAAATATACTTTGTTAGTTATTGGATTGGATCTATAGCCCATTTCAAATAAATGGCACCCCAGGTAAAGCCTCCTCCAAAGGCGGCCAGTACCAAATTATCTCCTTTTTTTAGTTGTTTTTCGTAATCCCAAAGGCATAATGGTAAAGTAGCAGAAGTGGTATTACCATATTTATGAATATTAATCATCACTTTTTCCTCTGGAAGATTCATCCTTCTTGCGGCGGCATCAATAATTCTCTTATTTGCCTGATGTGGAACCAACCAGTCTACATCATCTCCGCTAAGATTGTTTTTAAGCATTACTTTTTCGCAAACATCTGCCATATTAGAAACAGCAAATTTAAAAACCGTTTTGCCATCCTGATAGACATAGTGTTGTTTATTGGCTACTGTTTCGGCTGAAGCTGGAAGAATTGACCCTCCGGCATCTATCTTGAGATGAGGTCGGCCAACTCCATCGGTTCGAAGGTACTCATCAATAAGTCCGAACCCTTCTGTATTTGGCTCAAAAAGTACTGCACCGGCACCATCACCAAAAATAATAGAAGTTGTACGATCTTCATAATCAAGGATAGAAGACATTTTATCGGCACCAATAAGTAGCACCTTTTTATACTTTCCTGATTCTATATATCTGGCTGCATTCGACATTCCGAAGAGAAAACTGGAACAGGCTGCAACTAGATCAAAAGAGAAAGCGTTTACGGCACCGATTTCGGTAGCTACATAAACGCCTGTTGCTGCGACCGGCATATCCGGTGTGGCCGTTGCCATAATAAGCAGGTCAATATCTTTTGGATCGGTATTACTTTTTTTAAGCAGATCTTTCGCTGCTTCAATGGCAAGAAAGGAAGTTCCTTTGCCTTTATCTTTTAAAATTCTACGTTCTTTAATTCCGGTACGGGTGGTAATCCATTCGTCGTTGGTATCCATCATTGTTTCCAGAATCTGATTTGTTAAAACGTAGTCTGGAACATAGCCCCCTACAGCGGTAATTGCTGCTGTGATAGTACTCATAAAATTGAATTAAATTCACCAAAAAGAGTACAAAAAGTCTCTAAAGGGAAGGAAAATTACTAAATTTTAATCAAAAACGATCCAAAATTGAATTGTTTTTGACTTTTAGAAAGTAAAAAAACAAAAAACTCTCACATCGTCTGTGAGAGTTTAAATTTTTGGAGATTTTTCAGTCTACGCCTCTACTTCTTCCACTGCGTCAACAACAATCTGTCCGCGGTAGTAAAGTTTTCCTTCATGCCAGTGAGCTCTATGATAAAGGTGTGCCTCTCCTGTTGTTGGATCGGTAGCAATTTGAGGAGCTGTAGCTTTGTAATGCGTTCTTCTCTTGTCTCTTCTCGTTTTCGAGATTTTTCTTTTAGGATGTGCCATTACTATATATTATTTATCCGTTAATAGTTTTTTTAATGTGTCCCATCGTGGGTCTGTTGTATTACCTTTCGAGTCCGACTTTTTGTCTTCTTTATCTGAAAGGCTCAATTCTTCTAATTTTTCGAGTATGTCACTTTTTAGTGATCCATCTTTTACACCTGGATGAATCCTTCTGCTAGGTAAGCCTAACACTATAGATTCATAAATGTATTGTTGGATACAAACTTCATAACTTCCATGAGGTAGGATTAACAAATCTTCATTCTCATCATTAAATTCTTCACCAAAGTTTACTACAAAGTGATAATCTCCCGAGATTTCCTGATTATAGGGCTCATTTGTTATATCACAATTTACGTTTACTGACCCTTCAAAAAAGAGTGTAAATTCAAGTAAAGTAGTTTTTTTATCCAGTACTACTTCAAGCTTAATAGATGCATCATTAAACTCGTCATACTCAAAATGTTCAAAGAACGGTTTTCCAATTTCAAAATTAAACCGGTGTTCTCCTGTTTTTAATCCCACGAAGGGAATCGTAAATTCTTTCAGTTCCTTCATTTTCCCACCTGTTTTTTCTGCACCACCTTACGAATAAGGCGGGTGCAAAGATAAAAAATTAATTGAATAGCAAATTAATTTATCACTTCTTTTTTACAAAGGGTTTTTTCCTGTTAGTTTTTAATGGATTTTTGGAGATTTCCATGTACTCGTTTCTGGTTTCAAATATTTTTATCGCACTGAAAACAGCCTCTACGAAGGAATCTGGATTTGCTGTATTGGTTCCTGCGATATCGTAAGCTGTGCCATGATCGGGAGAAGTTCTTATCTTTTTTAAACCAGCTGTGTAATTAACACCACTTCCAAAGGCAAGAGTTTTAAAAGGAATTAATCCCTGATCGTGATAAGATGCAATTACCACATCAAAATTTTTGTAATTCCCGGAACCAAAAAAGCTGTCGGCCGCATATGGACCAAAGACTGTTTTTCCATTATTGCGAATGTTGTCTAAGGCAGGTCTTAAAACTGTATCATCTTCATCTCCTATAACACCATTATCACCATTATGTGGATTAATTCCTAATACCGCAATTTTTGGTTTTTCAATTCCGAAATCCTGAATTAGTGTATGATGAATAGTATTAATCTTTTTTTCGATAAGTTCTCGTGTAATGTTTTTTGCAACATCTTTAACCGCTACATGATCCGTTAACAAACCAACTTTTAAAGTTTCAGAAATCATTAGCATAAGGCTGTCTCCTTCCAATTCTTTCGCTAAATAATCTGTGTGGCCCGGAAATGAAAAAGTTTCAGACTGTACGTTAGACTTGTTTATAGGTGCGGTTACGAGCACATCAATTTGCGATTCTTTTAAGGCTGAAACTGCTGCGGCCAAAGATTTAACTGCATATTCACCAATGGTCTTATCCTCTTTTCCGAAGTTAATATCAACCGTTTCCTTCCACACATTAAGCACGTTTATTTTCTTATGGATAATATCATCTAAAGAATCTATCCCATGCAAGTTAATATCAAGCTCGTATTCTTTTTTAAAAAATGAAATAAGCTTAACCGATGCAAAAATCACCGGAGTGCAAAAATCCATCATTCGTGAATCTAAAAAAGTTTTAAGAACAATTTCACTGCCTATTCCATTTAGATCCCCAATTGAAATTCCAACTATTATTTTATCCTGTTTACTCATTACGGTTTTGCTGCTATTTTTTTCTGAACTGAATTTTATCTGCTTCCATTGGAGCTTGAAATTTTCATTATCCGAACAAATCTATTTCGACTTTCTTTAAAAACGTTTAAATGGGTACTTATTATTACTTTTACCACACAAATGTAATTAAATGAATTCATGTTTACAGGAATAATTGAATCGATTGGCGAAATCACGAATCTAACTAAAGAGGGTGAAAACTTGAATATTTCAGTGATTAGTGGCATTACTTCTGAACTTAAAATTGATCAAAGTGTTTCACATAATGGAATTTGTCTAACAGTAGTTGAGATCAATGATCAAATTTATAAGGTAACAGCTATCAAAGAGACTCTCGATAAAACAAATCTGAAGAAATTGATGGTCGGAAGCAAGGTTAATCTGGAACGCGCCATGAAATTAGGAGATAGATTAGACGGACATATGGTGCAAGGACATATTGACGAGGTGGGAGTTTGTAAGAAGATCGAAGATTGTGACGGTAGCTGGAGTTATACGTTCTCCTACCAAAGTGAACAAGGAAATACGACTGTTGAAAAAGGCTCTATAACCATTAATGGTGTAAGCCTCACGGTTGTTGACTCTAAAATATCTGAGTTTAGTGTGGCAATTATCCCGTATACACATGAGCACACGAATTTCAACACATTAAAAATTGGAGATGAAGTAAATTTGGAGTTTGATATTATCGGAAAATATCTAAAAAAGTTTATGCAACCGTACGTTTAGCTCTTATCTTATTCGCGGTGTAAATTCCAAAAATTAAACCAGCGATAAGCAAAACAAGCAAGCCATTGTCTATAGGAAGTCCTAATTCTGGAGGAGTTGGCCCTCGGCTAGGTTCAGGCGGACCTGAACTGCCAGAGTCGGCTTGTCCAAGCATAGTAGCACACGAAAATAAATAGAGTGCTGCAGGGGCTAGTATGTTTTTAACGATTTGGGGTCGCATATTATCGGCTAAAGTAATGATTTATTTTAAACTACAAAGAAAAAAAATAATTTATCAACAGATTTATTAACTTTTTCTCTTATTAAAAGGTCGGCAAAGTACAAAAAAAAACGACATAATACCGTTTTTGTCAAAAATTACAATTATTTAATATTTAATATCGAGTTCATTCCTAATATCTTAGGTCTTCTTCATTTATGGAAACTAGAACGTAGCTTTTGCATAAAAATTATATTCTCTAACGATAATTCATAAAATCAAATAACTAAAACTAATAAATGGTCACAAACATGATCACTTCGATCACGATAAATAACGGGACTCTGCATAAACTTCTCGCCCTCCAAAATAAAATTAGAACACAAAAATTACTGTTAATGCAAAGAGCGTAAATTAATAGTGGTCCCACATGGGCTCACTTCGACTCCGCTCAGCATAAACTTCTCGCCCACCAAATAAAGGTAGAACACAAAAATTACTGTTAATGCAAAGAGCGTAAATTAATAGTGGTCCCACATGGGCTCACTTCGACTCCGCTCAGCATAAACTTCTCGCCCACCAAACAAAGGTAGAACACAAAAATTACTGTTAATGCAAAGAGCGTAAATTAATAGTGGCCCCACATGGGCTCACTTCGACTCCGCTCAGCATAAACTTCTCGCCCACCAAATAAAGGTAGAACACAAAAATTACTGTTAATGCAAAGAGCGTAAATTAATAGTGGTCCCACATGGGCTCGAACCATGGACCCCCTGATTATGAGTCAGGTGCTCTAACCAGCTGAGCTATAGGACCTATATATTTGATCAATATTTTAAAAAGAACTTAGTTGCTAATCTAAACCTATTTAAGGCCTTTGTAAGTGCCCCAACTTGCTGCAAAAAGCAAGGTTTTGCGGGTAACCCGCTGAGCCTTGGGGCCAAAAATAGTTTGCAAAGGTAAAGCTCTTTATAAAATTTCCAAACTATTTGTCGTTAATCTTTATTTCCTGACATAACTCCACTAACACTCCATGTGAAGATTTTGGGTGTAAAAAAACTACTAATTTATTATCGGCGCCTCTTTTTGGCGTTTCATTTAATACTCTGAATCCAGATTCTTTTAAGCGTTTAACCTCAGCTTCAATATCATCCACGGCAAATGCAATATGGTGCACTCCTTCCCCTCTTTTCTCAATAAATCCCGCTATTGGGCTATCATCACGAGTCGCTTCTAAGAGTTCAATTTTAGAGTCCCCACATTTAAAAAATGAAGTAACTACACCCTCTCCTTCCACAGTTTCGGTTTTATAATGCTCATACCCCAACAGATTCTTATAAATTTCGTTTGCTGCTTCGAGATCCTTTACCGCAATTCCAATGTGCTCTATCTTGTTCATATGTATTTTGTGATAATTCAAAAATAGTAAATCTTTCAGCCTCCCAATTAATATAAGCTCAGTAAGTTTCCTAATTTCTGTTAAGATTGCTCTTACAATTTGAACTACACCTTATATAAATCATTAAAAAGCAAATATTGTACTACTTTTGCACCATGGAAGAAAGCAACAGACAAAAAAAGATCGCTGGCGTACTGCAAAATGATCTTGCGAACGTATTACAGAACATGCTTCGAGAAATGGGGCAACAAGGAATACTTATCTCTGTAAGTAAGGTAGGTATCACGACTGATCTTTCCATCGCGAAGGTTTATGTAAGTGTTTTTCCATCAGACAAAGCGGTAGGAGTTGTAGCCGAACTTAACGAAGTAAAGCCTAAAATTAAGCATCAAATCGCTCAGCTCACTAAACATCAGCTTCGAAAAATGCCCGATTTAACTTTCTATAATGACGATTCTCTCGAATACATTGAAACGATCGACAGGGCTGTAAAAGGTGAAGATAATCCTATAAAAAATCCGGAACTTTTATCTAAACGCAAAAAATCTTAAGTTGAAATTCCCGCTGTATATTGCCAAACGTTATTTGTTTTCAAAGAGCAGCAACAACGCCATCAATGTAATCACCATTATTGCCGCTATAGGAGTGGTTGTGGGCGCTATGTCTTTATTTATAGTACTTTCAGGTTTTTCTGGTCTGAAAGATTTTAGTCTTCAGTTCACCAACGTGTTCGATAGCGACTTGAAAGTGTTTCCAGCTAGTGGAAAGACAATTACTTTTTCTGAAGCTTCCGAAGAGAAATTAAAAGCAATTCCCGGAATAGCAGCTTATTCAAAAATAATTGAAGAGCGTGTATTTTTACATTTCAGAGAAAAAAACGAAATCGCATATATAAAAGGTGTCGATGTTAATTACGATGCTGTTAATCCCGTTGATAGTATTTTGATTTACGATTCATGGCTGATTCCCAATCAGAATGAAGTCGTTGTTGGAATAGGTACTTCACAAAAACTGTCGCTTGGCACCAGAGATTATGGCAGCCTGCTGGAAATTTATGTGCCCAAACCATATACCGGACAAACCCTGGACCCGACTCAAGTGTTCAATAAAGAAAGTGTCGTAGTATCAGGAATTTATGAAGTTAACGAAGATCTTAATAGTAAATATGTGTTTTCAGATATTGATTTTGCTAGAAATTTACTTCGTTTAGACAGTACTCAGTTGTCTTCAATAGAGTTCAAATTGTCGCCAGGCACTTCCGAAGATAAAGTGAAAGAAGCTCTTATTTCTGTATTTTCTGAAGACATTTTGGTAAAAAACCGAATTCAACAAAACGATGCCCTTTACAAGATGCTTAACACCGAAAACATCGCGGTTTATCTTATTTTTACACTCGTTCTTATAATTGCGCTATTCAATGTAATTGGTTCAATTATAATGATGATACTCGATAAGAGGAAAAACATGAAAACCCTTTATAATATGGGGGCAACGCTTCAAGAAATTAGGAGTATTTTCTTTCTGCAAGGCACTTTAATGACAACTCTTGGAGGTACTTTAGGAATTCTGTTAGGTGTGTTGGCAGTTTGGGCACAGCTAGAATTTGAATTCATTAATATAACCTCAACGCTACCTTATCCGGTAAAACTAAAAGCAGTAAATGTAATGGTAGTACTAGGAACAATTGTGATTCTTGGGCTTATCGCTTCAAAAATTGCTTCAAGCAGGGTGCGAGAAAAACTACTGAGTTAGTAGGCTGCAAACTGAAAATCTTCAAACTTCTCCAACACCTCATCAAAGGCAGCAAATACTGACCCTGAATCATCACTGGTCACCATTTTCATGCGATGTTCCTTAAAGTTTGGAATTCCTTTAAAATAGTTCGTATAATGTCTGCGAGTTTCAAAAACACCTAGCTTTTCACCCTTCCAGTCGATCGACATCTGAAGGTGGCGTCTGGCCGCTTCTACACGTTCTGTCATTGTTGGAGGTGCACAGTGAGTTCCGGTTTTGAAATAATGCTTAACCTCTTTAAAAAACCAAGGGTAGCCAATACTGGCGCGACCTATCATTGCACCGTCAAGACCGTATTTGTCACGCATTTCCATCGCTTTTTCAGGCGTATCGACGTCGCCGTTTCCAAACACTGGAATGTGCATTCTTGAGTTGTTTTTCACTTCGGAAATTGGGGCCCAATCGGCATCTCCTTTATAAAGTTGAGCACGGGTGCGACCATGAATAGAAATTGCTTTACATCCCACATCCTGTAACCTCTCAGCTACCTCAACGATTCTAATCGAATCATGATCCCAACCTAGACGAGTTTTCACGGTAACTGGTAATTTTGTGTGTTTTACCATAGCTTCGGTAAGGCTCACCATAAGGTCGATATCTTTTAAAATTCCAGCTCCCGCACCTTTACTCACTACTTTTTTTACAGGGCAACCAAAATTTATGTCGATAATATCCGGGCCACTTGCTTCTACAATCTCCACGCTTCGAAGCATAGATTCGAGTATCGCACCAAATATTTGTATGCCTACTGGGCGTTCCTTTTCGTAAATATCAAGTTTCATAACACTTTTAGCAGCATCACGAATAAGACCTTCCGAAGAGATAAATTCTGTATAAACCACATCGGCTCCCTGCTCTTTACAAAGTGCACGAAAAGGGGGATCGCTCACATCCTCCATAGGAGCAAGCAATAGTGGAAAATCTCCAACGTCTATATCACCAATCTTTGCCATAATTGCTGCAAAAATAAATAAAATACCTTAACGGCTCTGCCATAAGGTCTTAAAATTCCAAAAACTTACCTCACCCGGAACTGCGAAAAAGCAGTTCCGACCTCTCCTAATGGAGAGGTAAAATATTACCTAGGATTCCATTAACTTAATTAGTGAGTAAAACCTAAATATTCTCACCCGACAAAGCGAACGCGAAGGAAAATTAAAGTAAAACGCTATCAAAAAATAATAAAAAGCTTCAGATGGTAGAAGTACGCAAAGAGACCATTCTTTAGTTCAAGCGGTCTTTTTCTTCGGTATTTAAGTTCTTATTATTGTCGTGAAGGCGGGCGTTTCCGAAGTTATACCGAAAACCAACACGAAATAATCTGGATTCTGACTTGGCAAAATACCCGTTATCCTGATTGTAATATTTGGAGTTTAGCGGGATATTATTGGTGTCGAAAATATCATCGACGCCTATGTTGATACTTGCCCGATTATCCCAAAACGTTTTTCTGAAAGAAATAGATAGATTAAACTGATTTTCATACTTATAAGATCCGGAAATGAGATTGGATATATAAGTCGCAGTTATATCTGATGATAAATTGCTCTTTTTAGAGAGTGTAACACCGTTATAGATATAACCATAAAACCCGAAGGTGCTATTACTGTAGGTGTTTTCGTCGCTTTCTACGGAAAAGAATTTGTTTTCGAGATAAAAGGTCGAAGTTGTTAATTGAACTAACCACCAAGGCAAAAGGTTGTCGTAATACATAATATCGAGGCTGTATTGAAACTCATTAATAAGATTGCTGTCGATATTACGAATGATTCTATTTTCATTATCTTGAAATGTAAGTATATCCAGATTGTTTTCAATATCCTGATAGTATGCTTCAATAAACAACTTATTCTTATAATTATAGCTCAAGGTAAATGTGCTTTCAATCGCCGGCACTAATTCTGGGTTACCGCCATTAAAATTATTCTCGGTTATAAAATAACGGAAAGGGTTGAGACTTTGATATCTCGGTCTGTGTATGGATCTTTTATAGCTGGCGCCTACATTATTGTTGTCATTGATTGCATGATTTAATGATGCCGAAGGGAAAAATTCGAAATACTTTTGGGTATTGATTTTACCTAAAGAAAGTGATATCGCGTCGATGTGAGTATATTCTCCTCTCATTCCTGCTTCAAAATTCCAACTATCCCATTCTTTCGCAAAACTTAAATACTCACCATAAATATTCTCTTTATAATTAAAATCATCTGATAAATCCTTATTAAATGTTTGAATTCTATTTTCTATATCAAAAAAATCTAAGCCGCTTTCCGTATCTGTATCAGAGTACTTTATCCCTGCTTCAATTGTTCCCCCAAATAAAGCAGTGATAAGGTCTGCTTGTCCGGTTATAATATTACTTCGCTGACGGGCATTCGTGAAAAAACTATTATTACGTAGAAAAACACCATTAGGTAATCTATAAGTAGTTCCCACATTTTGTGTTTGATCTTTATCGTAGTCAATATAATTGACCGCCGCAGTTATTTTGGATCCTTCATCGTTTAAATCCAATGTATAATTAAGTCCATAAGATAGATTGTCGGTGTCGTTTTCCAGAACACTATGGGTTTTAAAAATGGAATCGAGCTCATGTTGAGAATTAAAAATTTCGGCTATTCCATTATTTTTATACGAAATATTTGGAGATATAAATATGGTAGCAGTAAGCCCCAGTGTTTGTTTTTCTGAAAGTTTAAAGTCGGCAATAATGTTAGCTTGATGCGCTTTAGATCTGGTTTTTCTGGTAAAATTAGTCTCCCAAATTGAATTTGTGCTTCCGTCCGGTTCGAAATATCGAATATGATTATCATCCTCCTTAATTTCAAACCGTGGGCTAAAACTATAGCTTCCGTAGAAATTAATCCATTTATTCTTATAAAAATGAGAAGTTCCAAAGTTGTACTTCGGAAATTCTGCCTGTTCATACCTGCCGTTAACATTCCCTTTATAACCAATAGAAATTGCTCTTGAAGTAATTATGTTTAACACCTTGCCTGCCTCAGCATCATATTTCGCCGACGGACTTGTAATAACTTCGATCGATTTTATGGTTGAAGCATCTGTATTCTGAAGCAGCGAAATCACTTCTGAAGAAGATAAATAAACCCTTTTTCCATTAATATAGATGGTAGGCGTGGTAAATTTAATTTTTATACTTTCTCCTATTACCACCACTCCCGGTGTTTTTTTGAGCAGATCGAACGTGCTACCAACGGACACGGATGTGTTTTCAACATTGAACACTAATTTTCCAGCTGTTTTCTGAATGGTAGGACGCTTGGCGGTAACTATTGCTTCATCCAGAAATTCGGTAGATTCATTTAAAATGATGATTCCGAGTTTTTTTTCTGAAACTACTTCGACTATCTGATCTACAGTTTCGTAGCCCACAAAACTAAAACTGATTTTAAATTTTCCTGCTTGTAAATTGGATATCTGAAAACTGCCGTCTTCATCGGTAGTAACACCAGTAAATGCTGAATCGGCTTCTAGTTCGTACAATAAAACGTTTGCAAAAGATATGGGCAACCCATCCGATCCCTCAACGATACCAGAAATAGTAGCGCTTTGTGAGAATATATTCACTGCAGTTAATAGCAGTATGGAGAGGATATAATTTTTCACAATTGTATAGCGAAACCGCCGGCTTCGGACATTTTTTGACTGGGTTTATCTTTTCTTTTTCTTACGTTCCTTATACTGAATGATTACAAAGGTAGCAATCATAATTAGCTAACATAAAAATATTACAATCTTTCTGCTAAAAAAGTCACAGTATTTACGTTACTTGATTAGATCTTGGTAAGAAAGCTTAGTTTTTAAGCTATATTTGCAAGCTCAAAGTACTCTAAGGTACACGCATATGAAGAATATTAGAAATTTTTGCATTATTGCACATATCGATCACGGTAAAAGTACATTGGCCGATCGATTGTTGGATGCAACAGGAACAGTTACTTCCCGGGAAAAGCAAGATCAGCTATTAGATAGTATGGATTTGGAACGGGAGCGTGGTATTACCATAAAAAGTCATGCTATCCAAATGGACTATGTCCATAAGGGTGAAAAATATACTTTAAATCTTATAGATACTCCGGGTCACGTAGACTTCTCATACGAAGTTTCTCGTTCGATAGCAGCTTGCGAAGGCGCTTTACTAATCGTAGATGCTGCTCAAAGTATACAGGCACAGACGATCTCAAATTTATATTTGGCTCTCGAAAACGATCTTACGATCATCCCTGTCTTGAATAAGGTGGATCTGCCATCGGCCAATATAGAAGAAGTTACAGACGATATTGTAGATCTTTTGGGCTGTGACCCTGAAGAAGTGATTCCGGCCAGCGCCAAAACAGGTGTTGGGATCGAAGAAATTTTAACCGCTATTATTGATCGAGTTCCTCCTCCAAAAGGAGATCCGAACCAATCGTTACAGGCATTGATCTTTGACTCGGTTTACAACCCATTCCGCGGGGTAGAAACTTACTTTAGAGTATTGAACGGAGAAATTTCCAAAGGACAACATATTAAATTTATGGCCACTGGCAAGTCATATTTTGCAGATGAAGTAGGTACTTTAAAACTAAAACAAGTGCCAAAAACGGTAATTAAAACCGGTGATGTAGGGTACTTAATTACTGGAATTAAAGAAGCAAAAGAAGTTAAAGTAGGTGATACCATTACAGATTCTAAGAACCCTACGACTAATATGGTCGAAGGTTTCGAAGATGTAAAGCCTATGGTTTTCGCAGGAATCTATCCTGTAGACACTGAAGAATATGAGGAATTGAGAAATTCTATGGAAAAATTACAACTTAATGATGCTTCTTTGGTGTTTCAACCAGAAAGCTCCGCAGCTCTTGGTTTCGGATTTCGTTGCGGTTTCCTCGGAATGTTGCACCTTGAGATTATTCAGGAGCGTTTGGAACGGGAATTTGACATGACGGTAATCACAACGGTTCCCAATGTTTCGTACCAGGCATACACTCATAAAGATCCCGAAACACCTATTTTGGTGAACAACCCTTCCGATTTACCAGAACCTTCTTCTTTAAATCGTGTCGAAGAACCTTATATAAAAGCGACTATCATTACTAAATCCGATTTTGTTGGAAACGTTATGTCACTTTGTATTGAAAAAAGAGGTGAAATTACCAATCAGACATATTTAACTACCGAGAGAGTAGAACTTTCTTTCGATATGCCGTTGGCAGAGATTGTTTTCGATTTCTACGATCGATTAAAAACAGTTTCAAAAGGCTATGCATCTTTCGATTATTCACCCATAGGATTACGCACCTCACAATTAGTGAAGGTAGATGTATTACTTAACGGAAACATAGTAGATGCTTTATCCGCTTTATTACACAAGGATAACGCCTATGACATTGGAAAAAAGATGTGTGAAAAATTACGTCAGTTAATCCCAAGGCAGCAATTTGATATTCCAATACAAGCTGCAATTGGAGCGAAAATCATCTCTCGTGAAACGGTTAAAGCACTTCGGAAAGATGTAACCGCTAAATGTTATGGTGGAGATATTTCTCGTAAGCGTAAATTACTTGAAAAGCAGAAAAAAGGAAAAAAACGTATGCGACAAGTGGGGAATGTAGAAATCCCACAAGAAGCATTTATGGCTGTTTTGAAGCTTAATGACTAATAACTATTATAAATAAAAAAGGCTGTCTATTAATAGACAGCCTTTTTTATTTACTTTGTTTTAGAAATTAATTACAGTCAACACCTGCAAGTTCCAATGAGGTTATAAGTTCCCCAAATGTTAGACCTCCTAAAGTTGAATTGATCGTAGTTCCACTTGTAGTAGCAGAATAAGTACCGTCACCATTATCACAATACTCAACCGAAGCACCCGATTGTGCTTGAACACATGTTTGGCAAGCACCGCTACCTTCATCTCCATTATCATCTTTTTTACAAGAAGTTGCAACTAATCCGATTACCAAGGCTGTAAAAATTAATTTTTTCATGTTTTTGTTTTTACGTTAAGTTGGCAAATATTGTGATAATCAAGAAGTTGAGCAAAAATTTCTTAATTTTTTCTTAAAAAACAGGGTTTTTCCCCTTTTAAACTAAGTAAAAGCTTGATACAAGAAACATCATATTTGAAAAGGACTAACTCATTGGATGTCATTGTTTTTAACCGTTAATTTGATTTTACTTTATCACATTTCCCAATTGTTTCGGGGTCAAAATGCAAACGATAAGTGTCTTCGACAAGCTCAGACTGACATTTTAAACTTAATTGACCTTTGGAATCACTTTAATAATACCACTAGTTTTTATCAAACAGCTTATGATTAACGTTATTTGAACCTACAAATCTTATCCGCCACAAGTCGCACCGGCTTCCACCAACCCACTAATGTAGGTGTCATAATTTGTTCCTGTATCCTGTCCATTGACTGACGCGTTCCCGTTACTTTCCTGGCAGACTGTAAAATCGGGGGTTTGATCTGAATTGCAAGTCGTACACGACCTCCCGTCATCATTACCACAAGAAGAGATTATAAAGCTAATGGATAGTGCAAAAATTAGAAAGGTAAATTTGTGGTTCATCATAAATTTATATGCTAAGAAAACGATTGATATGTTATTTTATTCTATCGGATTAAGTTGATTTTCGTCCTTTGTGGCATTTAAGACATCTTCAAAGTCCATTGGTTTTCCAAGATAAGCTACATGACTATCTGCTTCTACTGTCATTTCGGAAGGATCATCTATAAGATCGAGATGTCCTTCAGAATTCTTTAAAAACAGCGCAATAGCATTTCCCTCTTCTTCGATTATTGAAAGCACTCTTGAGAACTGACTGTTATTATTCACTTTGATTTCCTGAATAGAAGGAAAATCTCTGGCTACTTCCGAAAACTTGACGTAATCATGACTTAACGAAAATAATTTGGAGGATGCATTGTTTGAATTTGGGTTATTAGCTTCTCCTGTAGTCATTAATCTATACATTCCATTCTCTCCGAAAAGCTTTCCGAAGCGATTCAAAGCTTGTCTGTTAATTTCATCATTGCCAGTCATTGCAAGTAAGAAACCAACATCACTCAGCTCTATATTGTCTGTGAGATCGTCTACATATATATTGGCATTAATCGCGTCAAGGCCCAATTCTTTTGCTTTGTCAATATTTAAACGATTGGAGTCAATAAGTACTACATGTCTTTTATTTTTCAGAAGATAGCTGGCTATAAGTCTTGATACTTTTGATGCTCCAACTATCATGATTCCTTCAGATTCTTTCAGAAACACCCCTACTATTTTTGCTACAAAACGTGCTGTCGTAGCGTTTAAAAGCACTGTGATAAGAACTACCGCAAATACTAAGGGTGTGATATACTCAGCACCCGGTTCACCTGCTTGAACTAGTTTTGTTCCAAAAAGAGAGGCAATCCCTGCCGCTACAATACCTCTTGGACCTACCCAACTTATAAATATTTTCTCGTTCAATTTTAAGGTAGATCCTGCTGTACTTAGAAAAACTCCTAACGGCCGAAGTACAAAAATAATAATGGCCATAAGTACCGCTGTTTGCCAATTATATACAAGTAACAGATCATCCAGACTGATGTTCGCCGCCAATAATATAAAAAGGATTGATATAAGTAAAACACTTAGTGACTCTTTAAAATAAAGTAATTCTTTCAAATTTGGAAGGTCACTATTACCTAAAAACATTCCCATAACCACCACGGCAAGTAAACCCGATTCGTGAGCAAATAAGTCGCTCACGACAAAAACCATAAGTACCATCGACAATGAAACCACATTTGATAAATAATGAGGCACTACCTTTCGTTTTATGGCCTGATATAATGCAAAGCCACCAGATATTCCGAAAGCAAAACCAATAAGAACGATTTTTCCAAATTCTAATAGGGCTTCCTTAGTATATCCTCCTGAATGATCTTCAATAATGATAAATTCGAACACCAAAACGGCTACCAATGCACCTATGGGATCAATGAGAATTCCCTCCCATTTAAGCACTGCCGAAACATCCTTCTTAAGAGGAATATTCCTTAAAATCGGTGTTATTACAGTTGGACCGGTTACAATGATCAAGGCAGAAAATAGCACAGAAATTTTCCAACTTAACCCAAAAACAAAGTGTGCTGCTAGCGCACCGCCTATAAAGGTTATTGCCGAGCCTAAGCTAATAAGTTTACCAATAACAGAACCTACTTTAGTAATTTCTCCTCGTTTTAGAGTTAGTCCTCCTTCAAATAGGATGATTCCTATAGCAAGCGATACAAAATAAAAGAGTCCATCTCCCGGGAACAAACCTTTTTCGGAGTTCCAAATAGGTTGGATCCATTGCTGTCCGTCATCAGAAAGTAAGGTGGAAATCGGACCTACAAATAATCCGATGAGAATAAGTGGCAAGATTGCCGGTATTTTAAATTTCCAGGCAACCCATTGTGCGAATATTCCCAATATTATAATTCCCGCTAATTCTACCATTTTTTACTTTTAAACTTTAAAAATTAAATTTACAGGAATTGTTTAAATATGCGCTTTTATTTTAACTAAACATTATCAAAAGCCGATCTGCCAACTGTTTTTATAAAAAGTCTTATCTTTCAAAAAAATCAAAAAAACTCACTTGAACTCCAACCCCTTTCAAACCATTGCAATAGGAGTAGCTTTTTCACCCAACTTGAAGGCTAACCTTTACGAGGCGGCACGTCTGAGTGGTTTTTTTAATTCAAAATTGGTGTTGATCCACGTTGGAGAGCCTTCCGAAGAGAAAAAAAGCAAGATAAACGAAATTCTGGAACCCTTTATTAAAGAAGGAATATCCACCGAATTACTTTTTAGAGCTGGCGATCCCGTTGAAATCATTTTAGCTTGTGTAATTGAGAAAAAGGTAGATTTGCTTATCCTTGGAGCGCTTCAGAGAGAAAATTTTCTAAAATATTATGTCGGTTCAATAGCACGTAAAATTACTCGTAAGGCGCTTTGTTCTGTGTTATTGCACATTAATCCTTCGATTGAGCGCATACCTTGCAAACACATAGTCGTTAACGGCTTAAAAGACGAAAGAACCCAAGATGCAATCGCCGCGGCATTTTATATGGGGCACGCTCTACAAAGTGAGCAGCTTACCATCGTTGAAGAAATATCACAAGAAGAAATTGCGGTGAAGGTTGACGATGACAAATCTTTGAGAAGAGCCACGCTAATGAAAGAAAAACTTCGCAGACGAGAAGATTATCGAATAAAAGAGATCCTTGAAACAATTCCTGAGGAGCATAAAAAAAACATGTACATAAAAACCCAGCCTATATTTGGAAAAAGGGGATATTCTATCGGGCACTATGCTAAAGTAGTTCGTGCAGATCTACTTGTGATGAACGCCCCCGGAAAAATAGGCTTTTGGGATCGGTTTTTTCCACATGACATTGAGCATATTCTCACAGAATTACCTACAGATGTGTTAATTATTCAATGAGTAAAAAACAAAGCTCCATAAAAGTTTTTCTAAGTACACTCCCAAAAAATATATTCTCGGGGTTTGTAGTAAGCCTTATCGCGCTCCCACTTGGTTTGGGATTAGCGATGGCTAGTGAAGCACCACCTATCGCCGGGATTATCACTGCTGTGGTTGGAGGGTTGGTCGTATCGATACTAGGAGGCAGTCATATTACAATTACCGGTCCCGGGAACGGAATGGTTGGTGTTGTGCTTGTTGCCGTAACCACACTTGGTTTAGAAGGCGCTTATGCCGCGATTATTTGCTCGGGTGTAGTGATGATCTTATTAGGCTTTTTACGAATGGGAAAGTTAGCAGATTTCTTCCCTTCCTCTGCCATTCAAGGGATGTTGGCTGCAATTGGATTAATAATTTTAGGGAAACAGTTTCATATTATGCTTGCAAATAAGTTGTCTTTGGAAGCGAGTATTGATTATTTAATTGCTATTCCTGAAACCTTACTAACGGTAATCCACTTTCAGGATAAAGGTCTTATTTATGCCGCTATCGTAGGAGTGATTTCCTTGCTTATCATGATATTTTATGCCCGTATTCGCAATAAATACCTGCAGCTGATTCCTGCTCCAATGTGGATCGTTATTATTACTATCGGATTTAGTTATTACTACGAATATATTTTACAACAACCCAATCCCATATCTCCTATATACATGCTTTCGGGAATTCCTTCGGCCAATGAAATTATATCAGATTTGCCAACACCGCAATTTGGACTTTTTGCAACCATCCCCTTTTGGGCCAGTGTTTTCGCTTTAACCTTAATTGCGAGTATAGAGTCTTTATTAAGCATAAAAGCGGTGGATAAACTCGATCCGCTTAAAAGGAGGTCCAACGTAAATCGTGATCTCAAGGCCCTAGGACTGGCAACCATAGGGAGTGGTTTTTTAGGAGGTCTTAATGTAGTCACCGTAATTGCCCGAAGTTCGGTGAACGCTAATAACGGAGGTACTAACCGATCTTCGAACATGGCACATGCCCTGTTTCTTATACTTTTCATAGCGTTGTTTTCAACCCAATTAACGCGGATTCCATTACCTGCGTTAATGGCGATTTTAGTATATACTGGATACAAATTAGCGTCTCCAAAGTTGATTCGGAAGATATTTTCTGTGGGAAAAGAACAGCTAATAATATTCTTCGTAACGCTATTTGTCACTCTATTTGTGGATTTAATCACAGGTATAGCAGCCGGAGTATTAGTTACATTTATCCTCCATATTCTCGTGAACAGAAGTTTTCAGATGTTTTTTAGAAATGTCTTAAAACCAAATGTCCTTATGTACCGGGAGGAAAATGGTAATTACTATCTAAGTGTAAAACATTTTTGCAGCTTTCTTAATTATTATAAACTAAAAGAAAAGCTCAATGCCATTCCAGAAAGTGCCGATGTGGTGGTCGATTTTTCAATTTGCGAATTTGTGGATCACACGGTAATGGAAAACCTTCATGGATATCAAGATCTGTTCTTAAAAAGAGGCGGTCATTTCGAATTGATTGGTCTGGATCTTCATGGAGCAGATTCAAACCATCCTTTTGCACAGCGAAGAATGATCCCGGACTTGGGATTCCTGACGAGTAATTTAACGAAAAGGCAAAAAACACTTCAGGAAATAGCAGACAATTTCAATCTTAATTACGAATCAGAAAAGACACAGAATTCACATTTTTTAGATAATTTTCATTTTTTTAGAACTAAAAAAGTTGAAAACGTTTACAACCGTTTGTTTAATACAGAAAACACATTTCGTATTTTTGATATCAATTATTCAGAAGGAGAATTTATAGCCAAGGAAAATGTAAAAACTACTATGCTTCATATAAAATTGAATCATGAAATTCCACAGTTTACACTTGACAGGGAGGGGTTTTTGGAGCGGGTTTATGCATTGGCCGGATTTGCAGATATTCCTATTCACAATCATAGTGACTTCTCAAAGCGCTTTTATCTGCTAGGTGAAAATCGCACCGAAATTCAGATGTTTTTTAGTGATAAAATCGTTCAATTTTTTGAAAGCAATCCCTATTATCACGTAGAATCGAATGGAGCTTCACTGCTTGTTTTTGGTAAAGAACGTGTCGCGGGTGTGAAAGAAATCAAAGCTTTATATGATTTTGGCAGAAGACTGCGAGAAGTAATTCCTTAACTAGTTTTCAAATTTTCTCGATTGTTTTTGTTCTCTTCGGAAAGAAAATATTTCATTATTGCGTTTTTATAGGGCGTTGGGACGTTCTTTTTTCTTAATAAACCCTTAACGTCCTACCTCATTTACAACAGTTTTAGTATTTTGCGACTTCTAATATTGAAGATGAAGTTATATCCAATTGAAGCGGGGAATTTTAAATTAGATGGAGGCGCCATGTTTGGTGTTGTTCCGAAGTCCCTTTGGTCCAGAACCAATCCTGCAGATAGCAATAATATGATCGATATTGCAGCCCGCTGTTTACTAATTGAAAACGGCGATCGCCTAACTCTTATCGACACCGGTATGGGAAATAAGCAAAGTGATAAATTCTTTGGTTATTATTTCCAATGGGGTGATTTCAATATCGATGACTCTTTAAAAAAACATGGTTTTCATCGAGATGATATAACCGATGTTTTTATGACGCACCTTCATTTTGATCATTGTGGTGGAAGCGTACAATGGAATAAAGATAGAACCGGCTACGAACCAGCTTTTAAAAATGCTACTTATTGGAGTAATGAACGTCATTGGGAATGGGCAACCAAGCCGAATCGTCGTGAGCAGGCTTCTTTTCTGAAAGAGAACATTCTTCCTATGCAAGAGAGTGGTCAACTGCGTTTTGTAGGCGATGCACATAGTTTTCTTTCTTCGGAAAAAAACAATGGAGATGCGAATTTTTCCGAAGCAAAAGAAATGGATTTCAGTATTTTCTTTGCAAACGGACATACCGAAAAGCAAATGATACCCCAAATCAATTATAAAGGTAAAACTGTTGCTTTTATGGCAGATCTATTACCTACCGCCGGACATTTACCCCTTCCTTTTGTGATGGGATACGATACCAGACCTTTATTAACCATGCCCGAAAAGGAGATTTTTCTGAATAAGGCTGCCGACAATAATTACTATTTATTTCTAGAGCATGATGCTCATAATCAAATAATTACAGTTAAACACACTGAAAAAGGTGTAAGACTGAATGAATCATTTACTTTTAGCGAACTTTTTAATTAATTAAGAATCTTATGAAAATTTTCAAATCTGCATTGCTTGTAGCCGCTGCTGCAATTATTACCAGTTGTGGTGGAGGTGTAGCTCCCATTATTTCAACTCCTATTGCTAATATAGACACGCTTCCATTGAAAGTGGCTCCTTTAACGGAATCTCAAACCAAAAAATGGGGCGCATTCGACCTTTTACGAGACACTATTCCAGGAATGAGTGTTGACAGGGCGTATAACGAAATCTTAAGTAAAAGAACGGGACAGAAAGTAATTGTTGCAGTAATTGATAGTGGTATTGATATCGAACATGAAGACCTTAAAAATATAATCTGGACTAATCCAAAGGAGATAGCCGGAAATGGTATAGATGATGATAAAAATGGATACGTAGACGATATTCATGGCTGGAATTTTCTTGGTGATATTGTAGCCGAGAATATGGAGTATGTTCGTATCATAAAGAAACTTAAGCCAAAATATGAAGGAAAAACTGACAGTTCTATTGGAGCTTCAGATAGAGCCGAATTCGCGATGTACCAACAAGCAATGGCCGAATACGAAAAAGACGCTCAGGAGGCAATGGCTAATCAAGCGCGTTACGAACAGATACTTTCGCAGGTAAAGCCGGCTCATGCCGCTATTACTAAAAAATTAGGGAAAGCAGATTATACTACAAAAGACTTAAATGCTATTACAAATGCTTCGGAAGAGGAACAACAGCAAATCGCAAGCTTAACGCAAATGCTGAGCTTTGGTGGCAGTGTTCCGGAAGTAATTGAACAACTTGAAGGAGGGATTGAATATTTTGGTGGAAGACTTGATTCTCACTTTAGTATGACATCTAATTTTAGAAGTGTATTGGGAGATAATCCAGAAGATATAAATGACAAATATTACGGTAACAACGATGTTGACGGACCAGATCCTAAAAAAGAAGATGCTAAACATGGAACTCACGTAGCAGGAATTATCGCTGCACAACGTAACAACGGTATTGGAATGGACGGTGTAGCAAACAATGTTGAAATCATGGTAGTTCGTGCTGTTCCTGACGGTGATGAGTACGATAAGGACATCGCACTCGCAATTCGATATGCAGTAGATAATGGCGCAAAAGTGATTAATACCAGCTTCGGAAAATATTATTCTCCTCATCCTGAATGGGTTTGGGATGCTATAAAATATGCTTCTTCAAAGGATGTGTTAATTGTTAACGCTGCTGGAAATGAAGGAATCAATTTAGATGCTAAACAAGTTTATCCGAACGATCAAGAAGGTACCGGAGCTGAAATGGGTGATACTTTTATCACAATTGGAGCTCTCAATTATAAATACGGAAGTGAATTGGTAGCGACCTTTTCTAACTTTGGAAAATCGAATGTAGACGCTTTTGCTCCAGGTGTAAAAATCTGGTCTTCAACTCCTTTAAATACTTACGAATACTTACAGGGAACTTCTATGGCTTCTCCAGCAGTAGCTGGTGTTGCCGCAGTTGTAAGGTCTCAATACCCAAACCTTTCAGCAAAACAAGTGAAGCAGATCTTAATGAATAGCGGATTATCATCAAACTCACCTGTTATTCTTGGTGGTGACCCTTCAAACCAGGACAACTTTTCGAATATTTCGAAGTCTGGAAAAATGGTAAATCTTTACAACGCCTTGATTATGGCTGATAAAATGTCTAAATAATGAAATTACTTTTAAGCAGTATATTAACAATAGTGCTAATGGCTCCGGCTGTTGCACAAAATAATTTCTCTTACTGGCAACAAAAAGTCGATTACAAGATGGAAATCGATATGGATGTGAAAACCCATCAGTATAAAGGAAAACAGGAATTAGTGTACACGAATAATTCACCCGATACTTTAAACAGGGTTTTTTATCACTTGTATTTTAATGCTTTTCAACCGGGAAGTGAGATGGATGTTCGTTCGCGAACCATCGAAGATCCTGATGGTCGAGTAGCAGATCGTATTGCGAAGTTAATGCCTTCGGAAATTGGCTTTATCAAACCACTTTCTTTAACTCAAGATGGAGTTGCTTTAGATTATGAAGTAGTTGGAACTGTACTTGAAGTAAGTTTGAACAAATCTATTTTACCCGGAGCAAGTACTACTTTCAAAATGGAATGGGATGCACAAGTTCCACTTCAGATACGAAGAAGTGGTCGCGATAATGCCGAAGGAGTTGCTTTGTCTATGGCACAATGGTACCCTAAATTGGCCGAATACGATTTCGAAGGATGGCATGCCGATCCCTACATCGGACGTGAATTTCACGGTGTTTGGGGTGACTTTGATGTGACCATTACAATTGATGAAAACTATACTATTGGAGGTACCGGATATTTACAAAATCCTGCAGCCGTTGGACACGGTTATTCATTACCAGGACAAAAGACCATGAAGCCTAAAAAAGGCAAATATACCTGGCATTTTGTAGCTCCCAATGTACATGACTTTACATGGGCTGCCGATAACGAGTATATTCATGATATGATTACTGGTCCGAATGATGTTGAACTTCATTTTTTCTATAAGGACAATCCTGAGATAAAAGAGAATTGGAAAAATTTGCAAGCGAAAACTGCCGAAATGATGGTGTTTTTCAATGAAAACATTGGTCCTTATCCATACAAACAGTACTCTGTAATTCAAGGAGGTGATGGTGGAATGGAGTATGGGATGTGTACTTTAATCACCGGAAACCGAAAGTTTGAAAGTTTGGTTGGTGTAACTGCACATGAAATGGCTCACTCTTGGTTTCAATTCTTATTGGCTACCAACGAACTTAAACACGAATGGATGGACGAAGGTTTCACTTCCTATATTTCTGATGAAGCCATGAACGTGATTATGAAGGAGGAAAATCCTAACCCTCATGCAGGTTCTTACAGAGGTTATTTATATCTGGCCACGAGTGGTAAAGAACAACCACAATCGACACAGGCGGATCGCTATGCCAGTAATCGTGCATATGGAATCACCGCCTATTCAAAAGGATCTGTGTTTTTGGCACAATTGGGATATGTAATAGGAAATGAGAACTTAAAGAAAACAATTAAACGTTATTTTAAAGATTTCGCATTTAAGCACCCAACGCCGAATGACTTCATTCGAGTTGCTGAAAAAGTTTCAGGATTCGAATTGGGTTGGTATTTAACAGACTGGACTCAAACTACTAACACTATTGATTATGAAATAAAAAGTGTGGTAAATGATGGCAACAAAACAACGGTAACTCTAGGGAGAAATGGCCTAATGCCAATGCCTATCGATCTTTATGTAACGTATGAAGACGGCTCTCAGGAGTCTTTTTACATTCCGTTACAAATGGCACGTGCCGAAAAACCGAATCCATTTCCTAATCTTACACGGGTTGTCTTAAGTGATTGGGCCTGGTCGTATCCCGAATATGTTTTCGAGATCAACAATGGTAAAAAAGTAAGAAATATGATGATTGACGCGAGTCTTAGAATGGCAGATATCAATCCTGAAAATAACATTTACGAAGAGCAATAATTCTTTTTTTAAATTCTGAAAAACCCCGTTCTCCATAGATTACGGGGTTTTTTATTATCCTAAAATTGTACCTTTACCCAATGAATTTTCGTCTCCCTCCGTCCGAAAAACTAAAAAGTTCAAAAACCATCGCACAAATTTTCGATGAGGGGAAGTCTTTTTCAAAATTTCCTATTAAGTTTATTTTTATTCCTCTCGAAAACACTCAAAAAACAAGAGCTGCGTTTGCGGTACCAAAGCGTAATTTTAAATTCGCAGTAACTAGAAATCGTATAAAAAGACAACTTCGCGAAGTCTACCGTCTCCAAAAACCTCATTACTTGTTAAATAGCGGCAAGAATTTTGCATTGCTCATTCTATTCGTAGGTAAAGATAAACCGCAATATGCTCAATTGGAAAAATCCATGATAGCCTTGCTTAAAAAATTAGAGGATGAAAATAGTTAGTGTTTTATTATTCGTAATTCTTTTGTCGTGCAACGACAACTCAAGCACTCCCGGCCCTCTGGGAGAAACAAACGAAATTTCACATAAAGAGATGTCGGAATCGGAAGTATCTATGATAGAAGCTTCAGACGACGCTTTTACTCAAGGTCTGGTTCCAACACCTCAAGAACAAAAAATCATTAAAACCGCCCGCTTAGTGTTCGAAACTAAAGATGTGGAGGCAACTCAAACAAATATTTTAAAAGTTGCGGGCCAGTATAAAGGGTTTATTCAAAGTGATAATTCGGGGAAAAGCTATAACAGATTGTATCGGAATATGGTGATAAGAGTACCTACAGAGAGTTTTCAAATTTTTATTGATGGTATTTCTGAAGGCGTTTCGTATTTCGATCAAAAGGAGATTAATCGTCAGGATGTTTCCGAAGAATTTGTAGATCTACAGGCTCGTTTAAAAGCAAAGCGTGAGCTCGAAAACCGCTATCTTGAATTGTTGAAACAAGCTAAAAATGTAAAGGAAATGCTGGAGATAGAAAGGGAGCTTTCTACTATTCGGGAAGAGATCGAAGCCAAACAAGGACGTTTGCAATTTCTCGAAAACCGGGTTTCCATGAGTACTATTAGCTTAGAATTTTATAAATTGACTGCAGAAACGGGAATTACACAATCCTATGGTCAGAAAATGATCAATTCCCTTAAAGGTGGATGGGATGGTGTTTCAGTATTTTTATTGGGTGTTTTATACCTTTGGCCACTTTTTGTCGTTGCATTGATAGTTGTTTTTGTGCTTCGGAAAATCTTGAAACGCAATAAAAAGTAGTCAGTTTCAATCGCTTCCGAAGTACACAAGAAAAAAATTGTAATTCAGTTTCGTTTCCTTCCGAAGGAAAAAAATCAACACCTATTTTAAAATCGGTGCTAAAAAACCTCATTATGAAAAAGAAAATATTACTACCCATTCTCGCCTTAGGAATCCTTTTGACAACTGTGAGTTTTAAAAGTGATTTCTTTGAAATTGCCAAACAGATTGAAATTTTTACTACCCTATATAAGGAATTAAACATGAATTATGTGGATGAGGTAACGCCTGCAACCCTTATGGATAAAGCGATAAAAGGAATGCTGGACGATCTCGATCCGTATACCGTATATTGGAATGAGCAGCAAGTGGAAGATGCACGAATCAACAATTCAGGGGTGTATACCGGGATAGGTGCGACGGCCAGAACGATAGATAAAAAGATCATTATCATGGAGCCTTTTAAAGATTATCCGGCAGATAAAGCAGGATTAAAGGCTGGTGATGAAATTATTAAAATTGGCGCTGTGAACGTATCAGATTTTGAAGATGATGCGGGAGAATTACTAAAAGGTGCTCCGGGCTCTAAAGTAGAACTTACATACCTAAGACAAGGAAAAACAAATGTTACAACACTTACAAGGGAGGCTATCGATGTTCACGCGGTTCCGTTTTTTAAGCTTATTAACAATGATATTGGGTATATCGTTCTTACAAAATTCAACCGTAAAACTACTTCCGAAACCAAGGCGGCTCTTCAGGAATTAAAGACTCAAGGAGCGAAGAAGATCATTTTAGATCTTAGAGGAAATCCCGGCGGACTTTTAAACGAAGCTATTGATGTGGTTAATCTTTTTGTGCCCAAAGGCGAAGTTATTACGACCACGAAATCGGTAATTGAAAAATACAACAAGACCTATAAAACCCGCAACGAGCCTATAGATACTGAAATTCCTCTGGTTGTTCTTGTAAATGGTCGAAGTGCGTCCGCCAGTGAGATTGTTTCAGGAGGCTTACAAGACTTGGACCGTGCTGTAGTTGTGGGTGCCAGAAGTTTTGGAAAAGGCTTGGTACAACGTCCCAAAAAACTAACCTATGGTACTCAATTAAAGGTTACAATTTCTCGATATTATACGCCTAGTGGAAGATGTATTCAGGCTTTAGATTACTGGAATCGCGATGAAAATGGTGATCCGGTTCGTAAGGATGCCAAAGAATACAATTCGTTCAAAACTAAAGGGGGTAGAACCGTTTTTGACGGCGGTGGAATTTTACCTGATATTGAATTGGAAACGGCTGTTTTTAGTCCGGTGACCACGGCTTTGCTAAAAGACAATGCTATTTTCGATTATGCCACGGAATATTATTATGGTCATGAACTAAGCGACTGGAACAATTTTAAATTTGATGAAGCCGAATTTCAGAAATTTATACGTTTTCTGAAGAACAATAGCTTCGAATATGAGACGGAAACCGAGAAAGAATTTGCAGAAGCGCTTCGTCGCGCGGAAGATGATGATCTAAACACTGAAATTGCTGCGAGTTATAACCAATTAATGGCTGCTGTTGATTTGGCCAAGGACAAGGCTGTTGTTGCTAAAAAAGCAGAGATTATGTCCTTACTTTCAGATGAGATTCTGAAGCGTTATTTCTACCGTGAGGGTTTATATAATTATCAAATCGTACATAATCCTGAAATTTTGGAGGCTGTTTCGGTTTTGAACAACGAAAAACGATATCAGAAAATATTGAAGTAAGCTGGTCCTCGATACTTATTGGAAATTCGTAACGCTCTTTCCAATTCACTCGAACTGACATGCTTTATATTTATATCAGTAAACAAAATGAAAAGCTAATTTGGAGTCTTTTTTGAACTTTTTTGAAACCATGCCCATTTGGATGAAAGCCGGATGGGTGTTTTTTTGTCTGGCGTTTTTCTGGCTATTAGAAGGTTATTACAGCTTAGTGAAGCTTCCCTACAAAAAATGGCGACATGCAAGAACAAACCTTGTTTTACTTCTATTTGTAATGATTATCAATGCCCTCTTCGGAATAACTACCGTGGGCATCTTTATTTGGTTGGACGAAAGTAAATTTGGTCTTTTACACCTTTTTGAAGCGCCTGTTTGGATAAAATTACTGGTATCCATCATGATTTTAGATCTTATTGCTCAATATGGTGTTCATTATTTACTGCATAAGGTAAAATGGATGTGGCGACTTCATATTGTTCATCATAGCGATAAAAATGTGGATGCTACCACGGGAACGAGGCATCATCCATTCGATTTTATTATCCGTGAGAGTTTTGCTTTGGTTGCGGTAATAATAACCGGAATGCCAATTGCATTCTATTTCTTTTATCGCATACTGTCTGTAATTTTCACCTACTTTACTCACGCCAATATTTCCTTGCCAATTTGGATGGACAAAGGGCTTAGCTATGTAATTGTCACACCTGATATGCATAAATTTCACCATCACTACCAACTTCCATGGACCGATTCTAATTATGGAAACATGCTTTCTATTTGGGATAGGATGTTTGGTACTTTTGTTTATAGCGATACTTCTCAAATACAATACGGACTTGATATTTCAGATCTTACTGATGACGAAAATATTGGAGTACAATTAGGAATTCCTTTTAATCGAGAGGTACGTTCAAAAAAGAGTTAACAGCGCGTTAACAGTGATTCCACCTTATTTTTCGTATCATGTAGGTTATGGTACAAGTAGATAAAGCTGAGAATGAAGAAATTCTCCAAGATTCAATTACATATTTAGAAAATCACGGTTTCGAAAACATTAAAGCCGATTTTGAAGGATTCGAAACTCCAAAATCCTATCACAAAAAAGGTAGTGATGAAACTATCACACCGGATATAGTCGCAGAACGCGCAGGAATTAAGCATTACTTTGAAATTAGTTTGAAGTCTAAAAAGCCCATTTTACTAAAATCAAAATGGAGGTTCTTAGACGTTATTTCACGGATGCGAAATCAGCGTTTCAAAATAATTACGCGGAAAGGACATTATAAATTCACTCAGGAAATGCTCGAAGATTTAAACCTTCAGAAAAAACTCATCAAGCTGTAACCATTGCAATATGGGGGATACCGTCCTCTAAATATCCCTCGCCAGTAGTTTGAAATCCGTGAGATTCGTAGAATTTTAT
The DNA here is from genome assembly GCF_003688405.1 of Ulvibacter antarcticus. Classification (GTDB taxonomy): domain Bacteria; phylum Bacteroidota; class Bacteroidia; order Flavobacteriales; family Flavobacteriaceae; genus Ulvibacter; species Ulvibacter antarcticus. The sequence goes on along the minus strand of NZ_REFC01000011.1, from coordinate 423,649 downwards.
AAGATATGTCTGAGCTGAAAGTTTAATTTTTTTAACTCTATATAGGTCATTTATGGCTTTTATGGAGGCTTTCATAATATCATGTCCGTATCCGTATTTTCTCTCTTTTTCATCTACAACCACTCTACCAATTGACGCTTCTTCAAAATAGATTCCGGGTTTAAAACATCTGGTATAAGCAACAACCCTACCTTCTTTTTTACCTATAATGTGTAAGGCTTTACTGTCTTTATCATCGAGATCTTGGTACACACAGTCCTGTTCAACAACGAAGACTTCAGAACGAAGTCGTAGCAGGTCATACAGCTCATAAATATCTAGCGCATCGAACTCTTGTATACTTATATCCATTTTAAACCGTCTTAAATATATTTTTAGTTTAAGCTAAATCCTAGGTGGTTATTGACTTGCTTTAGGACTTAGATTTAAAGCTTAATCCTGTACAATAATATCCTTGGGATCATCTTTGTTGTATTCCGGCTGAATTGTCACGTGATTTATGCCAAATTTATGAAATAAAATCTCCTCTATTTCTTCTGAAATGCCATCAAATTCAGAAATAGTGATATCTTTTTTAAATTCGACATGAGCTTCAAGGTGAGTTTCACTTTCATTGAGCTGCCAGATATGCATATGATGGAGATTACTAATTTCCGGGATTACTGAAAGTGCTGTATTTATTTTTTCAGGATCAACTTCTTTAGGTGTAAAAAGCATTAGTACCCGATATGAGCTTTTTAATAAATCGTAACCCATAATTAATAGATAGGCGGCAATTAGAACTGTAAGAACACTATCTACCCAAAACCAACCATAGTATTTCATAAGCAAACCGCCCACTAAAACAGCCACAGATGCAGCCATATCAGTAAAAAGATGCAGATATGCTGAACGCATATTCATATTGTCTTTAGAGTCTTTCCGAAGCAATAAAACACTTAATCCGTTCACAATAATGCCTAATAATGCTAACCAGATAACAATCCCGCTTTCAATTTCTTGCGGATCAAGAAACCGAAGCACTGCCTCATAAATAAGATATATTGCAACAATAACTAAGGATGCAGCATTTATAAATGCCGCCATAATCTCAGCCCGCTTATAACCAAATGTCTTTGATGTCGAAGCATCCTTTTTTGAGTAGCGATCGGCTACATAACTCACTATCAGTGAAAGGACATCACTAAAGTTATGAAGCGCATCGGATAGTAAAGACAAACTACCGGAAATGATACCTCCAACAGCTTGCGCCACTGTAATAAGAATATTTAAAAATATAGAAACAAGAAGTTTTCTACCTTTTAAATCGGTTGATGCATGATCATGAGAATGCGCCATACATTATAGTTATGAACAGGCTATTTTTTCAACACGAAGTTTATGACGGCCACCGGCAAAAGGAGTGTCTAAAAATGTTTGAACCATTTCCACAGCTTGGTGTTCACTTGTAAAACGTGCTGGAATACTTAAAATATTCGCATCATTATGTTCTCTGGCTAAGGCTGTAATTTCTTTAGTCCAACAAAGCGCTGAACGAACTTTTTGATGTTTATTAGCAGTCATATTCGCTCCATTTCCACTTCCGCAGATAATAATTCCGAAATCTACCTTTGCATTTTCAACATCCTGGGCAACCGGATGCACAAAATCTGGATAATCTACACTATCGTTAGTATTGGTTCCATAATTTACAACCTCATGACCTTCCTTTTTAAGAAAATCTGAAATTGTATTTTTATACTCGGTTCCAGCGTGATCATTACCAATTGCTATTTTCATCTTGAAAGTTTTTACAAATATACTCTTTAGTTCTAATAAGTACCCAATTAGAAGGGATTGGCACAGTAAATTATTTCAATTTCATAGCGTTCACTAGTTCTTAACCTTTAGCTCTCAATTTAGTTAACAAGGCTGTTGATATATAAGGTTGCGATTATTAAAACTAAAGTTGCTAAGTTCCCTTTTATTTACAATACCAATTAATAAGTAGATAATACAATTTTTAACTGCTTCAGTTATGTTCAACTTATGAGGTCTAAATTGTAATTTTCAAACAAGTTTAATGAAAAATCTTATTAAAAATGAGTTGTTCAACAAGGTTATAAACAGTTGTTCATTAAATATGCTAAACACTTATTTTTCAGAAGAAAATACAACTCACAACTTGTTGATAAGCTATCTGTAACTAGCGAAAACTTTCATTCAAAGGAAACATAGAAAAAGTTATACTACATATTAACACCCTATCATCATCACCATTTTATATTTTAATTTTTAAAAAAAGAAAGATGTATATGTAATAGATGTTGATAACTAAGATTTAAACAATTCTCATTTCTGAAGGATTATTGAGATCACTCATAATTTGTTTAGCTTCTTCTATATCGTTTTTATGCACCTGTAATCTAATTCCGCCAAAAGCGTTTGAGTGAAAAGGTAGTACACCTATCATAGTTTCGTGTAAAAAAACATACCGAATTTCGTGCTGGTCGAAAAGTAATTTAAGTACTACGTATTCGCTGGGAAAAGTAAATATTGCAATGGTTTCAAAGTCTTCCATACTATCATTACTGAGGCATTAACAAGGTACTAAATCTTTATTAATATCGCTATTCTATTGATTTAGAAAGCGTACTTTTACCGGAATTAAATTAAAACAATGCCAAAAAATAAAAAAACGGCTAAGAAACAGAAAATAGGAAACCTTTCACAAAGCATATTAGCGATTCTTCGGAAGGACCATTCTCAGCCATACAATTACAAACAGATTGCAGCAAAATTAGGAGTAGACGATGCAAGTAGCCGCAATCAAATCATTAAAAAACTCAAAGATTTTCAAGGAAAAGGAACCATTCAAGAAATTGAAAGGGGAAAATATATACTTACACCTTCCAAAAATTATTATACCGGAAGGGTTGATATTGCAGGACGTGGTCAAGGTTATATTATTGTTGAAGATCTGGAAGACGATATTTTTGTTAGCAATAAAAATCTAAATAAAGCCTTAAACGGTGATATTGTTGAAGTCTACGTTTTCAAACGAAAAAAGGGAGGTAAATCTGAAGGTGAGATTACTAAAATAATCGAACGTAAGAAAACTGAATTTGTAGGAACTATTCAAGTTCAGGAAAATTTCGCTTTTGTGGATATTACCGATCATAAAATGCACACCGATATTTTTGTTCCAAAGAATAAAATCAATGGCGCTAAAAATGGTGAAAAAGTGTTGGTTCTTATGGAAGATTGGCCCGAAAAAGCCGATTCTCCTTTTGGATCTGTTCTGAAAGTTCTTGGAATGCCGGGAGAGCATAATACAGAGATTCATTCAATCTTAGCACAGTATGGTTTACCTTATGAGTTTCCAGCTGAAGTTGAAGAATTCGCAAATAAGATAGATACGAAAATCAATTCCGAAGAAATTAAAAAACGTCGGGATATGCGAAAAACGCTGACGTTTACGATTGATCCAAAAGATGCTAAGGATTTCGATGATGCTTTATCGTTTGAAACAATGGAGAATGGTAATTATGAAATCGGAATTCACATTGCAGATGTATCGCATTATTTACAAACAGGAACAATTCTGGACGATGAAGCTTACGAAAGAGCAACTTCAGTTTACTTAGTAGATAGAGTAGTTCCAATGTTGCCTGAAGTATTATCAAATGGCGCTTGTTCGTTGCGTCCTAATGAAGAAAAATACACTTTTTCTGCAGTTTTCGAAATGAATAAAAAGGCAGAAGTTGTTAAAAAATGGTATGGAAGAACGGTTACCTACAGTGATGCGAGATTTGCGTATGAGGAAGCACAACATATTATTGAAACAAATGATTCTTCAAACCAAAATAATAATAATCTACAATTAAAAATACCTGCAGATATTTCGATTATCGACAAAGAATACGCGGTAGATAAACCAATTGCAGAGGCTATTTTAGAAATGGATCGCCTTGCTAAGATTCTTCGGAAAGATAGGATGCGGGATGGTGCTATTTCTTTCGATAAAGTGGAAGTAAAATTTAAGTTGGATGAAAATAGTAATCCAGCCGGCGTGTATTTCAAAGAAAGTAAAGATGCTAATAAGCTAATTGAAGAATTTATGCTTTTAGCAAATCGATCGGTTGCCGAATTTATCGGAAAACACGATAAAGGAGGAGAGAAAAAGACCTTTGTTTATAGAGTTCATGACGAACCGGATGATCAGAAAATTGCAGCTTTGGAGAATATAATCAAACGTTTTGGGTATAAATTGGATACGCGAGATAGAAAATCTACTTCTCAATCTTTGAATAAATTATTGAGTGATGTACAAGGTAAAAAAGAACAAAATTTAATCGATACTTTGGCAATACGAAGTATGAGTAAGGCTGTGTATACTACTAATAATATTGGGCATTACGGACTTTCTTTCGATTATTATACTCACTTTACTTCACCAATTAGAAGATATCCGGATGTAATGGTACATCGATTATTACAACGATATTTAGACGGTAAAAAATCTGCCAAACAGGATGATTATGAGGAAAAATGTGGGCATTCCAGTGAAATGGAAAACCTCGCAGCTAATGCCGAAAGAGACAGTGTAAAATACATGCAGGTTAAGTATATGCAGGATCACAAGGATCAGGACTTTTTAGGAGTAATTTCGGGTGTAACTGATTGGGGAATTTATATAGAAATCGTTTCTAATAAATGCGAAGGAATGGTTCGTTTACAGGATTTAAGAGACGATCATTATACCTTCGACCAGGAACAGTATGCTGTAGTGGGTCAACGAACAAATAATACATATGTTCTGGGTGATGAAGTGTATGTGAAGGTGAAAAATGCAGATCTGGTAAAGAAACATTTGGACTTCATTATGCTGGGATCTAAAGAAGATTACGAGAATTAACTGTAACATTTCCAGTACTCAAAGGTCTTTATAGAAACTAAAAACTATTGGTATGAAATCAGCACAACTTTTATTAGTCTTCTTTATTTCTGCAACACTTTTTGCACAATCTACAGTTGAAAAAAATATCGGAGATTTTAATGAGCTCAAAGTATATGATCTTATTGAAGTAAACTTTATTAAATCTGATGTAAATCAGGTAGCAATTAAAGGAGAAAAAACGGAAAGTGTAAAGGTGATAAATGACAACGGCACACTTAAAATACGCATGAATCTCGACGAGCGTTTCGACGGAAACAAAACCTTTGTTGAGGTCTATTACACAAGCATTGATATCCTGGACGCTAATGAAGGTGCCAAAATCGTGTCTAATGAAGCGATAGAACAGGAAAAGATCGAGTTGAGATCGCAGGAGGGTGGAAGGATAAAAGTTGGTTTACAAGTGAATCATGCAGAAATAAAGGCCGTATCGGGAGGTATTATTGAAGCTTCCGGTATGGCTGAAAGTCAAAATATTGTATTAAACACAGGTGGAATTTTTGAGGGAAGAGAACTACAAACTCAGGATACTACAGTTAAAGTGACCGCAGCAGGTGAAGCTGAAGTAAATGCTTCGGAAAAAGTTACTGCAAAGGTTACTGCTGGAGGAGATATTGATATCTACGGTAACCCAAAAGAAGTAAACAAAAAGAAGTTTGCCGGAGGAAGGATTCGAGTTATCAATTAATTCGATAATTCGTTAGAAAGCCACTTTCAGAAAAAACAAATTTGTATTTTTACGAAATATGTTTGATGGTTTGTTGTATGCGGCATTTTACGGATTCCTATTGGCGTTTGCGATAGGACCTGTCTTTTTTACACTTATAGAAACCAGTATTACCAAAGGTTTTAAAGCAGGATTATTCTTCGATCTTGGGGCTATGGCAGCCGATATAATCTTTATTTTAATTGCCTTTTATAGTACAAGTAAAATTCTTGAAAAAGTAAAAGATGATCCAGGATTACTCATTTTTGGAGGTGCTGTTTTAATCGCTTATGGAATCATATCTTATATCCGAACTGCCAAATCTTTTATAAAAATAGCAAGGGAACATTACGCTGTAAACGTAAAGAAGAATTTAGGAGGTTTATTTCTGAAAGGTTTTCTCCTCAATTTCGTAAATTTTGGTGTATTAGCCGGTTGGATAGGAACAATTATAATGGCAAATGCATTAACAACTTCAGATAACGGGGTGTTTTGGTTTCTTACTACTGTCCTAGTTACATTTTTCTCAACCGACCTTCTGAAGATAACTTTAGCTAAAAAATTGAAAAGTAAAATGACGCCTCGTTTTATCTTTAAAACAAAAAAATGGGTAAGTATACTTATCGCTGGTTTTGGTGTATTAATGTTATTACAGGGTATTTTTCCAAATGAAGTGAAAGCAGGCCTTGAGCGAATTCCAGGACAAGAACATCCTTTAGAAAAACCAATTCCACCGGTGGAAGATGTATCCCATTAATTTGTTTTATTTTTTCTGAAACTATAGTAGCGGCATCAAGCGCCCCGAAGCCTCGGGGGAACCACTGTAGAATAACCACTCAACTCCATAAAAAAACCCTCAGTTTTCACTGAAGGTTCTTTGGAGGCATCAAGCGCCCCGACGCCTCGGGGGAACCACTGTAGAATAACCACTCAACTCCATAAAAAAACCCTCAGTTTTCACTGAAGGTTCTTTGGAGGCATCAAGCGGATTCGAACCGCTGTAGAAGGTTTTGCAGACCTCTGCCTAGCCACTCGGCCATGATGCCTTAAAATCCTGCGAAGGCAGGAATCTCCTAAACCGAGGCTCAAAAGATGGCTGCAAATATAAAAATATTAATACAAATACCGCATTTTATTTCAATTACCGTTTGGCTTTCATAGTCACACTTACTTCTGCAACATCGCCTCCAATAGGTGGGTTGACCTTAGCCACAGTTACTTTTACAGAGGTAACCAATTCAAGTTGAGTAAATATGCTGTCAATAATTCTCTGTCCTACATGCTCTAGTAATTTGGACCGTTTTGCCATTTCTACTTTAACTATTTTCTGAAGGTGAACATAATCAACTGTATCATTTAACTCGTCACTCTTTGCAGCATGAGTGAGATCGGCTTTTACTGAAAGATTTACTAAATAATCTGATCCAATTTTACCTTCCTCAATTAGGCAACCGTGAAAAGCATAGATCTTTATGTTTTTTAAACGTATGGTACTCATAAATGGCATTTTGGCAAAGATACGAATCCCGTTGTAGTTGGGGTATTTAATGCGTTAAGTTATTAGTGAAATAGTTACCTTTGTGCATTATTTTTATACTATGGCAAACGAAACAGAATCCCTCAATTTTATTGAGCATATCATTGAAGACGACTTATCTTCCACACATTCCAAGGACAAACTCCGATTTAGATTCCCGCCTGAACCCAATGGTTATTTGCATATTGGACATGCTTCGGCTATCTGTCTAAATTTTGGATTAGGAAAAAAGTATAATGCTCCTGTAAATCTAAGGTTTGACGATACGAATCCGGCAAAGGAAGAACAGGAATTTGTCGATGCAATAAAAAGAGATGTTGAATGGCTGGGATTTGAATGGGATACCGAATGTTATGCTTCAGATTATTTCCAACAGTTGTATGATTGGGCTGTTCAATTGATAAAAGAAGGTAAAGCTTACGTAGATTCTCAAACTTCCGAAGCTATGGCACAACAGAAAGGAACTCCAACAACCACAGGAACCGCAAGCCCTTTTCGCGATCGTCCTATTGAAGAAAACCTCTCGCTTTTGGAGAAAATGAAGAATGGTGAATCGGAAGCTGGCGAACATGTTTTGCGCGCAAAAATCGATATGAGCTCACCTAATATGTTGATGCGAGATCCAGTAATGTATAGAACGTTGCACAAGCATCATCACCGAACGGGAACCGATTGGAAAATATTCCCAATGTACGATTGGACCCATGGCGAAAGTGATTACATAGAACAGGTATCTCACTCGTTCTGTACACTCGAATTTCAGCCTCATAGAGAGCTTTATGATTGGTTTTTGGACCAAGTGTACGATAGTGATAAACTACGCCCTAAGCAGCGTGAATTTGCCCGCAGGAATTTAAGTCATACAGTGGTTAGCAAACGAAAACTGGCTAGATTGGTAGAAGAAGGTGTTGTTAACGGTTGGGATGATCCTCGTATGCCTACAATTTCCGGTTTAAAGAGAAGAGGATATACACCCGAATCGATTCGGAATTTCGTTGAGAGTATTGGCGTTGGAAAGCGTGATAATCTTATAGATGTATCACATTTGGAATTTAATGTTCGGGAGGATTTAAACAAGATAGCACCAAGAGTAATGGCAGTGCTGGACCCTGTGAAATTGGTGATTACCAATTATCCTGAAGGTGAAACAGAATGGTTAGATGCAGAGAACAATCAGGAAGATGAAGCTGCTGGCTTCCGAAAAGTACCATTTTCTAGAGAATTGTATATTGAAAGAGAAGATTTCAAAGAAGAAGCGAATAGAAAATACTTCAGACTTACTATCGACAAAGAGGTTAGATTGAAGAATGCTTATATTATTAAAGGTGAAAGTGTTGTAAAAGATTCCGAAGGAAATATTACAGAAATACATTGTACCTACGACCTTGATAGCAAAAGTGGCAGTGGTAGCGAAGCTTCTCTTCGGAAAGTAAAAGGTACATTACACTGGGTTTCTATTAAGGAAGCATTAGAAATTGAAGTTAGAATTTATGACCGTTTGTTCTCCGATCCTTCACCGGATACTCATAAGGACAAGGATTTTATGGAGTTTATAAACCAGGATTCTCTTCAAGTTATTACCGGATACGCAGAACCCAGTTTACAAGAGGCAAAACCGGAAGATAAATTTCAGTTTCAGCGGTTAGGATATTTCGTCGTTGACAAAGATAGTGGGCCAGATAAAATAGTTTTCAATAGAACGGTCGCACTTCGTGACTCCTGGGCAAAGCTGAATTAGTAAAGTTAATTGGGTTACGGTTTTAACATTGAATGATTTGTTTAGGGAAGAGTTTAAGAATAATTGGCTATAAAACTCTGATTTTAAGACAATTTTATACATTGTAATTCAACTATTAACCGGTTATTAACAATGCCTGAGTTTTAACATTTGTATCTTTGAGAGACAGTTATTAATCAATTAAAACAAAAAACATGGCATCAAATACCGGACAAACATTATTGGCTATCTTAACAGGAGCAGCAATTGGAGCAGGAATAGGAATTTTATACGCTCCAGATAAGGGTTCAAAAACCAGAAGCAAAATAAGCAAAGAGACAAAAAAAGCTCAAAAACAGCTTAACAAACAAGTGAAGGCAACGACCGAAAACTTAAGTGAAAAAGCTCAGAAAGCAAGATTAAACTTCGAGCAAAAACTAGAAAGCACTTTGTCTTCTGCAAGTTATAAGGCAGATGACATTTTAGTTGCAATGGAAGAGAAATTAGAAGCATTGCGAGTACAGAATGCAAGACTTCAGAAGGATTCGACTCTTGCTAATGCAAAAGCAAAAATAAAAAAGGCGACAGTTTAATATGGCATTTGATTCCCTTTCAGACAACATAGAAAAGTCGGGGAGTAAAGCACAAGAGTACCTAAAAAACAGTTCGGAGTATTATAAGCTTCGATCCTTTAAAACCATTTCCAAGACAGTAATATCCTTGGTAACCTTTTTAACAGTAGGGATTTTTCTATTGTTGGTTTTATTCTTTTTTTCGGTAGGTGCGGCTCTTTGGTTAGGAGATATCATTGACAGTAGATATGCTGGATATTTTATTGTCGGTGGATTTTATATTTTAATCATACTGATCATTTTACTATTTGGTAAAAAATCAATTGAAAAACTTATACTGACGAAGTTTTCAGATATTTTCTTCGATAATGATTCAGATCCGGAGCCGGATGTATTAACTAGTATTATGGCCAACAAAGAGGAAAAGAAAGAGGAAAAGAATGAGGAGATATAGAACATTCGAGGAGGTAGATAAAGACCTGAAAATACTTCAGTTGCAATCTGAAATCAATAAGGAAGAGTTAAAACTTAACTTATCGGAGACAAAAGAAAGCTTATCTCCATCTAAACTGATAACTGGTCTTGTTGGAAGCTTAACAACAAGTGCAATTCTTTTAAAATTATTAACCCCAATTATTGGGTTTGCAATAAATAGATATTTAAGACGCAAATCCTAAGGGGATGTTTACCAGCAAAAAAAACCCTTCAGTTTAACTGAAGGGTTTTTTGATTTAATACGTTAGATCTTCACCTTCTGGTGCTCTCGGTGGCGGCGGTGTTCTTTTCTGTTTATTGGTAATACCCTTTGCTTCATTGTCCTTTTTCATCTGTTCCCCAATTTGATTACTCGCAACAAAAGAAGCGATCATTTCATTTAACATATTACTTCCTGCCTGTGGAGAATTAGGCAGTAAAATAAGATTGCTATTGGTATGTTCTCCTATGGATTGAAGTGTATCATAGTGTTGTGTAACCACAATTAATGCTGAAGCTTCCTGAGAATTAATACCAACATTGTTTAATACATCTACACTTTCTTCTAGTCCTCTGGCAATTTCTCGTCGTTGATCTGCGATACCCTGTCCTTGTAAGCGTTTACTCTCTGCTTCGGCACGTGCTTTAGCAACTATTTTAATTCGTTCAGCTTCAGCTTCGTATTCGGCGGCCACTTTTTCTCGTTCGGCAGCGTTTATACGATTCATAGCGGCTTTTACTTGTATATCCGGATCAATATCCGTCACTAAAGTTTTAATAATATCGTAACCATAATTGATCATAGCTTCATTCAGCTCCGTTTTAACTGCAATGGCAACATCATCTTTTCTTTCAAAAACATCATCTAGTTTCATTTTAGGAACTTCGGCACGTACTACATCAAACACGTAGGAAGTAATTTGATCGTGAGGACTTTCAAGCTTATAAAAAGCATCATATACCTTCTCTTTTAGCACCTGAAATTGTACGGAAATCTTTAGTCGAACAAAAACGTCATCTTTCGTTTTAGTTTCAACCATCACATCTAACTGCTGAATTTTTAAATTAATTCTTCCTGCAATCCGATCAAAAACAGGAATTTTAAAATGAAGTCCCGAGTTTCTAATACTTAAAAACTTTCCGAAGCGTTCTACAATTGCAGATGTTTGCTGCTTAACGGTAAATACACTAGCGATTAGAACAAAAAATCCGAACAGTAAAAAAGGTATTAATAAAATTGACCATCCCATATTATAATTTTTAAATTGGTTACATTTTTGAAGATACAAAAATAAAGCTACTTTTATCAGCTCTAAATTCCATCCTTATATGAGTCTTAAATCTCTTACGTTTGTTACTATTTGTTTCCTTTTATTTCAACAAGCGAACGCACAACGAAATTACGAAGAATACAACCGGATTGGTTTAACTGGAGGACTCATCTTGTTCGACATTAATACCGATAATTTGGTGACAGAACAAGGAAATGGATTTGAGGGCGGACTTACAACCAGAGGTTCTTTCAGGGGACCATTCGACCTCATTTTTGGGGTTAGCTTTTACGATAGTAATATTGGGATACAGGGAAGACCCATTCTAACTGGCGATCCAGTTTTTATAAATTACAATTTAATGGCTGCACAGGTTGGAATACTTGGAAGTTTAAATATTATTAAACACCATCTGAGTTTAGAATTTGGCCCTATCCTCAATGTAAATAGTAAGTTAGAAGTAGATAACGATAGATTTAACGACTACATTTTAGAGGGCTATTCTACCCTAACAGCGAAAGATATTCAGGATATCAACAGAATTAATTTTCGTGCTGCCGCTGGAATTACAGCTGGACTAGAAGTATTTAGATTAAGTGCTATGTACCAATATGGCGTTTCAAACATGCTTGGAAAACTAAGCGACCAGGGTCTGGAGAGCAAGGATTTTGAAGGTCACAGTAGCACCATAGTATTTGCTGCAACCTTCTATTTTTAAGCAGTTAAATTACTTTTAACGCATTCTCAATACGCTTGATCGTTTCTTCTTTTCCTAAAAGTGAAGCAATTTCAAAAACATCAGGGCCTTTCATATCACCAACTAAAGCAAGTCGGAGAGGCATCATTACTTTTCCAAAACCAATATCTTTTGAAGTGATCCATCCTTTTATAGCTTCGGAAAGATTTGCTGCGGAAAAATCTTCTGTACTTTTTACAATGTCTAAAACACTGTTTAATAGTTCGGGTGTTTCTGGCTTGAATGCTTTAGCTGAAGCTTTTTCGTTATAGTTTTCAGGAGTGACAAAAAAGAAACTTCCTTGCTCCCACAGATCTTCAACAAAGGTGGCCCGCTCTTTTAACATAGAGACTATCAATGTCAGGTTGAGCACAGTCGAAACCTCTTTCTCCTTTAATAGACCTTTGAATTGCGCAGCTAATACATCGTTGTCCATTTGCTGAAGATACTGATGCTGAAACCACTTCGTTTTCTCGGGATCGAACTTCGCACCTGCCTTGTGAACACGTTCTATTTCGAAAGCTTCTACCAATTCAGTTAAACTAAAAATTTCCTGCTCCGTACCCGGGTTCCATCCTAAAAATGCCAACATATTTAGCACAGCTTCCGGTAAATACCCGTCTTCTCGATAACCTGAAAAAACATCACCATCTGCAGTTTTCCATTCCAAAGGAAATACCGGAAAGCCCATTTTATCGCCATCGCGCTTACTTAATTTCCCTTTTCCTTCAGGCTTCATAATCAAAGGTAAATGTGCAAACTGAGGCGCATCCCACCCAAAAGCTCTATACAATAAAACGTGCAATGCCATCGAAGGAAGCCATTCTTCCCCACGAATCACATGACTGATTTTCATTAAATGATCATCAACTATGTTAGCTAAATGATAAGTTGGCATCCCATCACTTTTAAATAACACTTTATCATCCAATACATTAGTGTCGATTTGAATATCTCCACGAATCATATCTTTTAAATGCAAAGTCTCAGCTTCCGGAGATTTAAAACGAATAACATAGTCAGTACCTTTGTTTAGTAGTTCTTGTACTTCAGCTTCAGAAAGAGCCAAAGAGTTCTTTAGTTTTAGACGATTGTGCCAATTATAAATAAAGGTCTTTCCTTTTGCCTCGTGATCTTTTCGGTGTGCGTCAAGCTCTTCCGAAGTATCAAAGGCATAATACCCATTTCCGGAGTTAATCAACTCATCGGCGTATTGCTTATATAAATCCTTACGCTCACTTTGGCGGTAAGGACCACAATCGGCTTCCTTTCCTGGACCTTCATCAAAAGGAATATTCATCCAGTTTAACGCTTCAACGATATAATCTTCGGCGCCTTCTACATATCTGTTTTGGTCGGTATCTTCTATTCGCAATAGAAAATCACCCCCATGTTTCTTAGCAAACAAATAATTGAATAAGGCGGTCCTTACCCCACCAATATGAAGGGGGCCTGTTGGACTTGGAGCGAAACGTACACGTACTTTTTGAGACATAATAACTACCTGCGAAAGCAGGTATCTTTTTTAATTAAACCTAGTCATCTGCAGCAAGCACAGAAACTGTTTAAAAGATGAAACTTAATTGAAGCGGCAAAGGTAATAATTATGTAAGAGACTATTTTGTAGGAATTGTTATCTTTCGCTATCTAAATTTGATGTATGAAAACTCTTTTCACTTTATTATTATTTTCTATTGCCTCCATTTGTACGGCTCAATGGGTAGAATTGGGACAAGAAATTTTTGGAGAGACCGATGATTTTTTCACTGGGACTTCCGTAGCTATGAATGGTACAGGGGATGTAGTAGCTGTTTACGATTCTTTCATTAATGGAACAAATGCAGGTCGCGTTAGAGTTTTTGAGCTTCAGAATAATGTTTGGACACAAATTGGCAACGATATTCCAGGTTTGCTCGGTAATGGACTAAGCGATGGACGGGTGCAAATGAATTCCTCGGGAACACACATTATTCTTGGCAATTCGAATCACGAGTTTAATGGAGAATACTCAGGTGGTGTGCGTGTTTTTGAATTACTGAACGATTTTTGGGTACAAGTAGGCAATACATTATATGGTGCTGAGCAAGATTATTGGTATGGCATTGATGTAGGGATTGACGAAGCAGGAACTACGATAATTGTTGGAGCGAATCAAACTACTGCTTTTGTTTCAGCACCTGGTTTTGCAGAAGTTTTTGAAATTGACAACAACGTATGGATACTGAAAGGTCAGCGTATTGTTGGGACGGCCAATGAAGATAATACAGGAACCTCTGTTTCAATAAGTGATAATGGTGAGATTATTGCCGTTTCTTCACCAGAAAATGATACTGCAGGCTCAAATGCTGGCAAAGTAGAGGTCTTTGAGTTTAATGGTAACAGTTGGGCCTTAAAAGGAAATTCGATTTATGGTGAGAATGAAGATGAAGTTATGGGTTATTGTATTGTTGGCGGGAGTGCAATCGACCTAAATGATAATGGAACGATACTAGCAATTTCATCCATGGGGCATAACCAAAACAATATCCATGGAAAAGTTCAGGTTTTCGAATTTCAAAATGCAATCTGGAATCAGTTGGGCACTAGTATCCCGGGTACTGTCGAAAGTGGTAATTTTGGTCAGTCGGTAGAATTAAATAGACTGGGAAATATTGTGTCAATTGGCGCTCCGTTCGATGGGACTGATCCCCATGGTAGTGCACGTGTTTTTAGGTACGATGGATCAATTTGGATGCAGGCGGGTGAGACACTTTCTACCATTAATGAGTCACCGCCCACAGCATTTGGTTGGTGTACTGCAATAAATGATCTTGGAAATAAAATTGCAGTGGGTGTACCCCTGAAGAAAATAAATTCAAGTAATGTAGGGAGTGTGATCGTTTATGAAAATGACAGTATTCTCTCAATTCCGAATCTGAGTTCTTCTGAATTTGGAATACAACTCTTTCCCAACCCAAACAACGGCAGGTTTTCTCTTAATTTTTCTGAAGAAATTGATATTACCGCAGTGACAGTTGTTGATGCTATAGGGAAGATTGTTTATTCTGAAAGAAATATCCCGAGTAGTACTTTTGAAATAGATCATAACTTCACAGCTGGGGTTTATTTTGTGAATGTTGTTTCTAATACTTCCGAAGCAACCATAAAAATGATCGTAGAATAGCTTGTGGAGTAATTTTTGCTGTTGAAATAAAATTGTAATTTAGAAGTTTTCCTTTTAAGGAGTTGAACTATGAGCACATTTGGCGTCATTCAGCAAAAGCTGGAACAATTTATAAAGAAGTACTATACTAATGAGTTGATTAAAGGAACTATTCTTTTTTTCGCGATTGGACTGCTATACTTTTTGCTCACATTACTTGTGGAGTACTTTCTATGGTTAAGCCCAACAGGAAGGACGGTTCTTTTCTGGACTTTTGTCGTGGTGGAAGCAGGCTTATTTTTTCGGTTTATCGCAAAACCACTGGCTAAGTTGTTTAAGCTTCAGAAAGGGATAACTCACGAAGAAGCTTCAACAATTATTGGCAGTCATTTTCCGCAGGTAAGTGATAAGTTGTTGAATGTCATACAGTTAAATCAGAATCAGCGAGAATCTGAGTTGCTTTTGGCTAGTATCGATCAAAAAGCTTCAGAAATACAACCGGTTCCTTTTAAAAGCGCCATCAACTTCAGAAAAAACATTAAATACCTAAAATATGCTGCCATCCCGGTTCTTATTTTCGTTTTGGTAAGTGTGATAGGTGACAAAGATACTTTTTCAAGTAGCTACAAAAGAGTGGTTAATTACGATACTGCTTATGAACCACCTGCACCTTTCAGCTTTTATGTTTTAAATAGTGAGCTAAGTGCTATAGAAAACAAGAGTTATACTATCAAGGTGCGAACAGAAGGAACGGTATTGCCCGAAAATGCCAGCATAAGTTTTAACGATGAATCTTACTATCTACAACAGACTGCTCCGGGGATGTTCGAATACACCTTTTTACAACCTTCGGAAGCAATTGATTTTAAATTAATTGGAAATAAAGTCACTTCTAAAGATTATCACTTGGACGTGATTAAAACCCCGTCTTTACTTGGGTTCGAGATGGTTCTTGATTACCCCGGCTATACAGGAAAACGAGATGAAGTGCTTAAAAGCTCCGGAAATGCAACAGTTCCTGAAGGGACTAGAGTCACCTGGAATGTAAATACAAAAAACACTTCTAGTGTCGCATTGAAAGTAAAAGATACAAGCTACCAATTTTCAGAAAAAGACAGACAATTCAATTTTCAGAAAGGGATTTATTCAAAACTGGATTATGCCATTACTACTTCGAACGAGCGATTAAAAGATTATGAAAATTTGTCGTTTACTTTAGGGGTGGTAAAGGATGCCTATCCTGAAATAGACGTACAATCAAAACAAGACAGTACCGAAAGTCAGATAATCTATTATTTAGGACGTGTGAGTGATGATTACGGGCTGACAAAACTGCGATTGGTTTATTTTCCTGAAGGGGAAGAACAACAAATGAAATCGCAGCCGCTTCAGTTAAACAAAACAAATTTTGATCAGTTTGTTTATACATTCCCGGGGAACTTGCCTCTCACTGAAGGAACGGCCTATGAATACTATTTCGAAGTGTTCGACAATGATGCTATTCATAAATACAAATCCAGTAAATCGGCAATTTTTTCGTACCGAAAATTAACTAAAGATGAATTGGAGAATGAGCAGCTTCAGAATCAGGATAACTCTATAAAAGGATTAGATAAAACTTTAGAACAATTAAAAGATCAGGATAAAACTTTAGAAGAACTGAAAAGAACTCAGAAAGAGAAAAAGGAACTGAATTGGAATGACAAAAAGAAACTTGAGAATTTCATCAAGAGGCAGAAGCAACAGGAAGAAATGATGAAAAATTTTTCCAAAGAATTGAAAGAGAATTTGGAGAATTTTCAGCCGGAGAATGAAGAGAAAGATCCTTTCAAAGAACAACTAAAAGATCGCTTACAAGAGAACGAAGAGAAACTTAAGGAGAATGAAAAGCTTTTGGACGAGTTAGAAAAACTTCAGGAGAAAATAGAAAAGGAAGAATTAGGCGATAAACTCGATAAACTAGACAAACAGAATAAAAATCAGGAAAAGAATCTGGAGCAGCTACTTGAGTTAACTAAGCGGTATTATGTAACTAAAAAGGCTGAGAAATTGGCTGAAGAGATTTTTAAATTAGGAGAAGAGCAGGAAAAACTAGCTGACGAACCTGAGGAAAAAAACACTAAAGAGGAGCAAGAGAAATTGAACGAGAAGTTCGATGAGTATAAGAAGGAAAAAGAAGAACTTGAAAAGGAAAATGAGGAATTAAAGAAACCTATGGACATGCCCGATGATAAGGGTGATGAACAAGAAGTGGATAAAGAACAGCAAAAGGCTACTGAAAGCCTAGATCAAGAGAAGAAGGAAGCTGCGAAAGGTAGTCAGAAGAAAGCCGGGAAGAAGATGAAGGCGATGGGTAAAAAGATGCAGGCGAGCATGAAACAGGGACAAGGGGAAACCCTGGAAGAAGATGTTGAAATGCTGCGACAAATTCTCGACAACCTTGTGGTATTTTCTTTCGAACAGGAAGATTTGATGAAAGAATTTAAGAAGACGGATTATGGAAATCCGATCTTTGGGAAAAAGTTGAATGTACAGAATGACCTTAAACTGAATTTCGAACATATTGATGACAGCTTGTTTTCTTTATCATTACGACAGCCCTTAATTAGTACGAAAATCAACGAGTCGCTGACCGATGTTCAATACAATCTCGAAAAGTCTTTGGAGCGATTGGCAGAAAACCAGATGAGTCAGGGAATATCTAGTCAGCAATACACTGTTACAGGTGCCAACGAATTGGCAATTTTATTGAGTGATTTGCTTAACAGTATGCAGATGCAGATGATGGGACAAGGTTCGGGTAGTGGTGGAAAGGGAAAACCCGGAATGGGTGATGGTGAGGGCGGACAAGGTTTTCAGTTACCCGACATTATTAAAAAGCAGGAAAGTCTTTCAGAAAAAATGAAAGAAGGAATGGAAAAGGGAAAGAAGGAAGGACAGGGAAAAGAAGGTAAAGGTAGCAAAGGCAAGGGTGAAGGAGAAGGTAAAGGTGAAGGTGATGGAGATGGTGACGGGGAAGGTCAGGAAGGCGAAAATGGTCGCGATGGAAAAGAAGGCAAGGACGGAAAAGAGGGTAAAGGAGAAGGAGATAATGAAGACATGAACGGCGAGCTCTATGAGATATATAAGCAACAACAGCAATTAAGACAGCAATTAGAAGACAGATTGAGCAAGGAAGGTTTAAAAGGCAATAGTGACCTCTTGAGGCAAATGGAAGGTGTAGAACAGCAGTTGTTAGATAAAGGGTTTAATGAGCAAACTCTTAAAAAGATGCTAGAATTGCAATATGAGTTATTGAAATTGGACAAAGCAGATTTTGAACAAGGCCAAGAGACTAAACGAGAATCTCAAACCAACAGGAACAGTTTTCAAAACAAACTTAGAATGTCGCCTGAAGACGTAAAAAAATACTTCAATACTACAGAGATTTTGAATCGGGAGGCTTTACCTTTGCGCCAGGAATATAAGCAGAAAGTACAGACTTATTTTAAAACTAAAGATGATTGATTTTTCGAGTCAGACAGATTATGAACTTCAGCAAGAAGGAGAAGTTTCAAAATGGATTTCGACTATAATTGCTTCGGAAGAATTTGCAGAAGGAGATATTAGTTATGTGTTTTGCGATGATGATTATCTTCATAATCTCAACAAGGAGTTTTTAGACCACGACACGCTTACCGATATTATTAGTTTCGATTATTCCCTCGGAAAGCAAATTCATGGCGAAATTTATATTTCAGTTGATAGGGTACTGGATAATTCTAAGACTTTTGAAACTGCTTTTATTGATGAATTACACCGCGTAATGATTCATGGAATACTTCACTATTGTGGTTACAAAGATAAATCTAAAGCTGATGCGACTTTGATGCGGGAAAAGGAAAATTCGGCATTAAAGTCACGAACATTCCTGTAGTTAGCTGATATTCAACATTTTAAACATTTAACTTGCTGATTATAAGTAATTTAGCGTATATTTGCACCCCTTTTAACGAAATCGATGTTCCACGTGGAACATTTTATAAAATATGTTTGGACAAGAGTACGATGTAATTGTAGTAGGTGGCGGTCATGCTGGTTCTGAAGCTGCGGCTGCGGCTGCAAATATGGGTTCTAGCACACTGCTAATTACCATGAACCTTCAGAATATTGGGCAAATGTCCTGCAATCCTGCTATGGGAGGAATTGCTAAAGGTCAAATAGTACGTGAGATTGATGCTCTAGGTGGTTATAGCGGGATTATTTCTGATAAGACTGCTATACAATTTAAGATGCTCAACAAATCTAAAGGACCTGCAATGTGGAGTCCGAGAGTACAGAGTGATCGCATGCGTTTTTCTGAAACCTGGAGATTGATGTTAGAGAAAACGAAGAATCTTGATTTTTATCAGGAAATGGTGTCAGGTATTATTGTGGAAGATGGAAAGATTGTCGGGGTTCGAACTTCTTTAGGTTTAGAAGTTCGGGGAAAAACTGTAGTTCTTACAAACGGTACATTTCTAAACGGACTTATACATATTGGTGAAAAACAATTTGGCGGTGGTCGAGCAGGTGAATCTGCTTCTACAGGTATTACAAAGGAATTGGTCGATCTAGGTTTTGAAAGTGGCCGAATGAAAACCGGGACGCCTCCAAGAGTTGATGGTAGATCCTTAGACTTTTCAAAAATGCTCATTCAGCCAGGAGATGAAAGACCTGAAAAATTCTCTTTTTCAGATGAAACACAAGCACTAAAAACACAACGTCCTTGTCATATGTCTTATACTAGTACATTGGTGCATGAGATGTTGAAAGAAGGGTTCGATCGTTCACCCATGTTTAATGGTTCCATAAAAAGTATTGGGCCGCGTTACTGTCCATCCATAGAAGATAAGATCAATCGATTTGCAGATAAAGACAGACATCAATTGTTTGTCGAACCGGAAGGTTGGAATACAGTTGAGTATTATATCAACGGATTTTCTACTTCTTTACCTGAGGATGTTCAGTTTAAAGCATTACGTCAGGTGGTAGGTTTTGAGAATGTAAAATTCTTCAGACCAGGCTATGCGATTGAGTATGATTATTTCCCGCCTACGCAATTAAAGCATACTTTAGAAACAAAGTTGGTTGATGGTTTGTTCTTCGCGGGACAAATTAATGGTACAACTGGATATGAAGAAGCGGCATCTCAGGGATTGATGGCTGGAATAAATGCACACTTAAAAGTACAGGAAAAGGATCCATTTATCATACAAAGAAATGAAGCTTATATCGGAGTTTTGATTGATGATTTAATTACGAAGGGAACAGAAGAACCATATCGAATGTTTACTTCCAGAGCTGAATATAGAACCTTGTTGCGACAGGATAATGCCGATTTCAGACTTACACCGATGGCGCATAAAATTGGTTTAGCTAGTGATGAGCGAATGAAAAAGATGGAAGCGAAACAGAAAAAGTCGGATGCTTTTGTAACGTTTTTTAAAGACACAAGTGTTATTCCTGAAGTTATAAATCCGATTTTGGAATCAAAGGAATCGGCAACAGTTCATCAAAGTGATAAGATGTTTAAGGTGTTTTCCAGACCGGAAATCACCATGGATGATATGCGAAAGATAGAAGATGTCGATGTGTTTATTTCGGAAAATGAATTGGATTATGATATTTTACAACAGGCAGAAATACAAGTAAAGTATGCCGGATATATAAACAAGGAAAAGAATAATGCCGATAAATTAAATCGTTTGGAAGGATTAAAGATCCCTTCAGATTTTGATTATACGAAACTGAAATCCTTATCGTATGAGGCAAGGGAAAAGCTAACTGCTATTCAACCCGCAACCATCTCACAGGCATCACGTATAAGTGGCGTTTCTCCAAACGACATTTCCGTGTTGTTAGTCTATATGGGGCGTTAGCGTATATGTTCCACGTGGAACGTTTAAAATAAAGAATTGGAAAACCTTCAGAATAAAAAACATTTGAGCACAAAAGACTTCCTTGTTAGTGGGGAGTCTTTCGATTTAATATACAACCCCCAGAAGAATTTACTGTGTACATCTCCGCAACCCAAAGCTGAAAACTTAGCTAGGTATTACGAGAGTGACTCTTATATTTCTCATACAGATGACACTAAAGGTTTGATGGCTTGGCTCTATCAAAAAGTTAAAAGCTACGCCCTGGAATCTAAGATGAGTTTAATTGAATCTCGAAATAATGGAACGACTTCCGTTTTGGATATTGGCGCAGGTACTGGTGAATTTTTAAAATTAGCTTCCGATCGAAATTGGGAAATTGCCGGAGTAGAACCCAATGAAAAAGCTCGCATGCTAGCAAACTCAAAAGGCATGAATTTGAAATCGCAAATCGATGATTTTAAATCTTCCGAATTTGATGTGGTTACCTTATGGCATGTTTTGGAACATCTTCCGGATTTGGAAACTACCATTAAAAAGATTGAAGCCTTGGTGAAGCCGAGTGGAGTTTTAATTATCGCTGTTCCGAATTATAAATCTTACGATGCTAACTATTATAAAGAATTTTGGGCGGCCTATGATGTCCCCCGACATTTATGGCATTTTTCTAAGGAGTCAATGAAAGGATTATTTTCTTCGGAAATGAAACTCGAAAAGATCAAACCAATGTATTTCGATTCTTTTTATGTGAGCCTACTTTCAGAGAAATACAAAACAAAGAACAATTTTTCCATAAAGGCACTTTTAGTTGGTTTGTGGTCGAATGTCTCCGGAATTAGAACAAAAGAGTATTCTTCTCATATTTATTGCTTCAGAAAGGCAAACTAGACGTTTTTAGGGTGTTTTAAACGAATTTTACTTGACGTTGGACAATCAGCGCCTTATTTTCTGGAACAGGCTTAATATGCCGTCGGATTTCAATTGTTTTCAATAAAAATTATTTATATCAAACCAGATGTTGAATAAATAGTACTTATGCCAATTCCTTTTTGTGAATTAGCCTGGTTAATTTGATGGAAAGATCGGTTAGAATTATTTTCGCGTTTCCATTTCTTTCAATATGATAGCTCGCTTCTTCGATAGCTTCGGTAATTTCAAAAATATTGTTCTGATGTATAAATGGAGCAAATTTTTCGATTGAAAAGCCAGAATTGGCAGATTCAAAATACAACAAGCTGTCAGCCTTATAATTCTTTAATAAGGCCTGTCTAAATATTTCGTTACAGTACGAAAGAAATTTCTTTTGTGTTTCTCTTCCTTTTCCGGCGATTGATTCACTCCAGACCAACAATTCATTTATGGCCCCTTTATTTCCTTTGGCTCTAAAGGCAGTTCGAACCCAGGAAACAAACCACTCTTCGAAGACAAGATCGTCGCTGTCGTTTTCGAGTATATGCAAGGCTTTATTAAAATCTCCATTCGCTTGTCTGCTAATATTTGCGGCTTTTGCTTCTGGAACTGAACGTTTCTCTACTAAAGAATTAAGAATATCAGATTCCGAAAGCAATGGAAGTTGGATTTTTTGACATCGGGACCTTATAGTAGTTATTATTTGTTCTTCGCTTTCAGTAAGTAAAAGAAGCAATGTTTTAGCAGGCGGTTCTTCGACAATTTTTAGAATTTTATTAGAGCATTCGGTGTTCATTTTATCAGCCATCCAAATGATCATTACCTTATAACCTCCTTCATACGACTTTAAAGCTAGGGTTTTTAGTAAATCCTGGGCTTCATTTACACTAATATTTCCTTGCTTATTTTCTATTCCTAAAGATTGTAACCAATCAAACAGTGATCCATAGGGGTTGTTGAGAACAAAACTTCTCCATTCCTGAGAAAAGTTGGCTGAAACGGCGTTCTTTTTAATAGAATCGTTAGTGTTTAC
Source organism: Ulvibacter antarcticus (assembly GCF_003688405.1). Classification (GTDB taxonomy): domain Bacteria; phylum Bacteroidota; class Bacteroidia; order Flavobacteriales; family Flavobacteriaceae; genus Ulvibacter; species Ulvibacter antarcticus. The sequence goes on along the minus strand of NZ_REFC01000011.1, from coordinate 400,719 downwards.
TGGGTAAATAAAATGTAGGTCGGGATGCGATAAGTTATCCACCTTTTTTCTACAATTTTTATAGGATTCGCTGCTTTTTTCATGTGAACTACAAAGTAATTCCGCCACATAAGCAATGGCCAGTGGTAGCAGTCCGCTTCCGGCATTCCCAACAAACAATTGAGCGTGTGGAATACGGCCATTTTCAATGGTTTTTATAAGATGTGACTTGAGGTGTTTCTGACCTATGACTTCGGAAAAATCCATTCACAAAACTAATCAAATTGTGGTCTAAAAAAAAGCTATATTTGCATCTCAATTGAAGCCTATGAAAACAGTTAATGACATTGATTTTAAAGATAAAAAAGCACTAATAAGAGTCGATTTTAACGTCCCGTTGAATGATGATTTAGAGGTAACAGATGCAAGTCGGATTGAAGCTGCAAAACCAACAATTATTAAAATACTTGAAGATGGAGGCTGTGTGATTCTTATGTCTCATTTAGGTCGTCCAAAAAATAAAGAGGCTGAATTTTCTTTAAAAAATATCGTCGAAACTACAAGTGACATTCTGGGCGTTAGTGTGCGCTTTGTTGATGATTGTGTGGGGCCGATGGCCGAAGAAGCCGTTAGTTCCTGTCATCCGGGTGAAATTATCTTGCTGGAAAACCTTCGATATCATGAAGAAGAAACAAAAGGCGACAAAGATTTTGCTGAAAGTCTTTCAAAATTAGGGGATATCTACGTAAATGACGCCTTCGGAACAGCTCACAGAGCACATGCATCTACAGCTGTTATTGCAGAATTTTTCCCTGAAGATAAATGCTTCGGTTTACTATTGGCTTCAGAAATAAACAATATCAATAAGGTTCTTAATAATAGTGTGAAACCAGTGACAGCAGTGATTGGCGGCGCAAAAGTTTCTTCAAAAATAACCATTATTGAAAATATTCTAGATAAAATAGATCACCTTATTATAGGTGGCGGAATGGCGTTTACTTTTATAAAAGCAAAAGGAGGAAGTATTGGAAGTTCGCTTGTGGAAGAAGATAAGCAAGAGCTTGCGTTAGAGATTCTTGAAATGGCGAAAAAGAAGAATGTCGCTGTTCATTTACCAGTAGATGCGATAGTGGCCGATAGCTTTTCAGATATGGCCAATATAATGACCGAGCCTATAGATAAAATTTCTGATGGATGGATGGGATTAGATACTGGTGCTAAAACAAATGAAATTTTTGCTAATGTCATTAAAGAATCGAAGACCATCCTATGGAATGGTCCGGTGGGTGTTTTTGAAATGGAGTCATTTGCCGCTGGAACGATATCTTTGGGAAAAGCGATTGCAGCATCAACTGCCAATGGTGCTTTCTCGTTAGTGGGTGGAGGTGATTCTGTTGCAGCTGTTAAAAAGTTCAATTTTGACAAAAAAGTTAGTTATGTTTCTACTGGAGGAGGTGCTATGTTGGAAATGCTGGAAGGAAAAACACTTCCCGGAATTCAGGCAATTCTCGATTAATAAGCAATATAAAAGCTTAGTTTTCAATTATTTGTGACATATATTTGTCTTTAAATTTCAATTTCCTATTTTTAGCAAAATTTAAAACATTTCCCTACGTTATAATTCCCCTATGAATCTACAATCAATTCTTGGTATACTTCTTTTTAGTTTTGGCGTTAGCATGGCTCAAGAAGTTGTTGTTAAAACCGATTCCCTTCCGAAAAAACACATACAAATTATAGATTCGATCACCGTTCAACAAGTTTCGAGTGATTTACCTACAACTGTGATCGCAACTAAAGTAAAGGACACAATGGTTTTTGCTTTGGAAGATATGGCAAATGCCAGAAAATACGACAGTCTTTGGCTAAAGGAATTGTATAATTCTGAATTATTTGAGGAAGTTTATGGTCTCGTTTCCAATCAGAATTTTGTGCCGGTCGACTACGAAGAATTACCCACCGAACTTCTGAAACAACGCCTTGAAGAACTAAATGCACGAACTCCATTTAACGTAGAGTACAATCCTTCTTTGGAGAGTGTGATCAAGGGATATTTAAAACATCGTCGCAAATCATTTGCGAACTTAATGGCATTGAGCGATTATTACTTTCCTATGTTCGAGCAGGAACTTGATAAGCACAACTTACCATTGGAAATGAAATATCTCGCCATTGTCGAGTCTGCATTAAACCCACGGGCCCAGTCCAGGGTTGGCGCTACGGGTCTTTGGCAATTTATGTACGCTACCGGTAAAATGTTTGGATTGGACGTAAGTTCGTATGTAGATGAGCGTTCGGATCCTATTTTGGCGACCGAAGCGGCCTGTAAGTATCTAAAAAGTCTTTATGGTAGTTTAGAGGATTGGGATTTGGCGCTGGCAGCCTACAATTCGGGTCCCGGAAATGTTTCTAAAGCCATAAGAAGATCTGGCGGAAAGACCAATTACTGGAATCTAAGACCACATCTTCCACGTGAAACAGCAGGTTATGTACCCGCTTTTTTGGCGACCATGTATATCTTCGAATTTGCCGAAGAACATGGTTTTGAAAGCAATGGCCCCAGAATTCCTTATATCGCAACCGATACAATTCGAGTAAAGAAAAGAATATCATTAGAACAAGTCTCTCAGGTAGCCAATATGGACCTGGCGGAATTAGAGTTTTTAAATCCGTCGTATAAACTAGGGATTATTCCGGTTGTAAAAGATGAAGAGTATATGTTGCGTTTACCGGTAGATTTGGTAGGCAAATTCATAACTAATGAGGAGGCTATTTACGCCTACGCCGATTCAGAATTCAATAAACGTGAAAAGGCAATGCCCGAATTATTGGAACAATCAGATCGTATTCGTTATAGAGTAAGAAGCGGAGATTATTTAGGTAAAATCGCGAACCGTTATGGCGTCTCAGTATCACAAATTATGCGATGGAATGGATTGCGGAGTAATAGATTAAAAATAGGTCAGAGACTAACCATTCATCCTAGAAAAACAGTAGCTTCATCTAAACCAAAGACATCCAGCGCTAAACCTAAGGCAGATGAAACTGCGAGCACCTATACCGTTAAAAACGGAGATTCTTTATGGAGTATTTCTCAAAAATATCCTGGTGTTACTGTCGATAAAATTAAAAGTTGGAACGATATTAGTGGTAACAATTTAAAACCGGGCACGAAACTCAAAATTCAAAAAGGTTAATTTTCTACTTTTATTCTCAAGGAAATTCCTTTTCAAAGCCCTTAATTTGTATTCAAAAGTTAGGCGTGGAAGCACCATCGCAAAGTAGAACTATATTATACCGCTTTATGAAACCCATATTTTACACTCTTCTTACAGTTTTGTTTTTAGTTTCCTGCAACGATGGGGCTAAGAAAGACAATTCCTATTTACCAACATCACTTGGAAATATCAATACCTTACAAGTTATCACTCCAAACGATCTTTGGAATGGAGAGGTTGGAGAAGAAATCAGAACTTATTTTGCTGCTCCGGCAGACGGACTTCCTCAGGATGAGCCATTGTTTTCTATGAATCAGATGCCGCCGGAAACCTATACGGGATTCGCGCGTAAATATAGGTTAGTATTACATGCTACTCTGGCGAATGAGGATACGGTTATTCTAAAAAAAGACGCTTATTCTAAACCTCAAACCATTGCTTTCGTTACCGCTACTACAAAGGAAGGATTAGCAAAATTAATAAAGGAGAATCACGCCAGAATGATTAAAGCATTTCTTAATTCTGAAATTGAGGAACGACAACGTAGAACTACTGTATCTATGATGAAATTGGATTCGCTGGGAGAAAAAATGGGAGTTACTATGAAAATTCCATCGGCATACCATATCGCCAAGGCAGAAGATAATTTCTATTGGATAAGAAAAGAGTTAAAGTCGGGAAGCACAAATATCATTGTTTATCAAGTACCTCTCAATATGATAGGAAATGACAGTACTACCGTTGCTGATATAATAAAAGTGCGAGATTCAATTGGCTTGAAGTTTCTTCCTGTGGAGGATGATGGCGTTTTTATGACCGCAGACGATTATGCACCTTACTTTTTTACATCTGAGATAGATGGAAAACCCGCATTCGAAACAAAAGGAATTTGGCAGGTAAAAGATCAATTTATGGCAGGACCATTTCTTAATTATGCCATCCGTGATGAAGCTCACAATAGATATTTGATTCTGGAAGGCTTTACCTATGCCCCTTCAGTTGAAAAAAGAGACCTTCAGTTTGAGTTGGAATCTATTCTGAAATCGGCAAAAATAAATTAAAAACATCCGCTCCCGGCCTCCCCTTCGAAGGGAAGGAGTAATTAAGCCCTCTTTATTTTACCGTTGTCATTTTCAGAAGACTAAAATAAAAAACCCTGCTGATACAGTATCCAGCAGGGTTTTTTATTCCGAAGAGAACCATAAAACGATTCTTATTTCAGAAGAAATTATTTTTTATCGTCTATTTTATTTCCAGCTTCATCTTCTTTTGAAGCATCTTTAAATTCTTTGATACCACTTCCTAATCCTCTCATCAATTCAGGGATTTTTCTTCCACCAAATAACAGTAATATTACAACTGCGATGAGCACTATTTGTGGCCAACCTATCACTAATGGTATTATTGCTAAGCTCATTGTATTTAATTTTAAAGCACAAAGATAATAAGAAATACTAAGAAAGAACGTTTTCAAATAAAGTTTAGCGTACAGGCCAAGCAGTTTATTTTATATTTGTAATCCACAAGCTCAAAAAATGGCTGAAAAAGAAAAGAGATCGAGAAAAATAAGGAAAAAGCTGCTTCATAAGTACCGCCTGGTAGTGCTTAATGAAGACACTTTTGAAGAACGATTTTCCTTTAAGCTAAACAGGCTTAACGTCTTTGTTTTCAGTACAATTCTGGCATTTTTTCTAATTGGCTTTACTACATTACTCATTGCATTTACACCCTTACGAGAGTATATTCCCGGCTATTCTTCTACTGCTTTAAAGAAGAAGGCGACCGACCTTACCTTCAAAACAGACTCTTTGCAGCGACTTATTACCATAAATGAGCAATACGTCGCTTCTATACGCAAAGTGCTCACTGGGGACGTTAAAATGGTTGATTTCAACAAGGATTCGATCATCGAGGCTGCGAAGAGAGATACAACAATTGCTATTCTAACAGCGTCCAAGCAGGATTCACTGCTAAGGGACAAAGTGGCTCAAGAGGATAAATACAATCCATTAACCAATGTTTCTGAAGTAAACTACAGATTGTTTGCGCCAGTTAAAGGCATGATTTCAGAAAAATACGATCCCTTGAAAAAGCATTTCGGTGTAGATGTTGTTGCTGTAAAAGATGCACCGGTGAAAGCCACTTCAGATGGCACGGTTATCTTCGCAGAATGGACGGCAGAAACGGGTTATGTGATTATTTTGGAGCATAAAGATAATTTATTATCGGTGTATAAGCATAACGCCGTTCTTAATAAACAGCAGGGACAACAAGTAAAAGAGGGTGAAGTGATCGCCATCGTAGGTAATAGTGGTGAGCATACTACCGGACCGCATTTGCACTTCGAATTGTGGAGCAATGGCTACCCAATAAATCCAACTAATTTCATTGATTTTGATTAATAGCCTATGTCTTTAAAATCTTTTGGAGCAAAAATTTTCGCTAAGATTGTAGTTTCACGAATCGATAAATGGGCATCGAACCCGATTGAAACACAACAAAAAGTATTTAATTCTCTAATTTCAGATGCGAAGGATACCAGCTTCGGAAGGGATCACGATTTCGAAGCAATTTTATCACCTAAAGATTTCGCGAACCGCGTACCCATAAGGGATTACGAAGCGTTAAAGTCATATGTAAATCGTATGGTTGATGGGGAAGCCGACGTGCTATGGCCGGGAAAACCACTGTATTTTGCGAAGACTTCAGGAACGACTTCAGGTGCTAAGTACATTCCGCTTACTAAGGAATCTATGCCTTTTCATATGGAAGCAGCCCGAGATGCGATTCTATGTTATATACATGAAACCGGGAAATCTGATTTTGTAGATGGCAATATGATTTTTTTGCAAGGAAGTCCGGAGCTGACAGAAAAAAACGGAGTTAAAATTGGAAGATTATCAGGAATAGTAGCACATTTTGTACCCTCTTACCTTCAGAAGAACCGACTACCTAGTTGGGAAACCAATTGCATTGAAGACTGGGAAACCAAGGTGGATGTAATTGTGGAAGAAACCAAAGACCGTGATATGACCGTCATTAGCGGAATTCCTTCCTGGGTTCAAATGTATTTTGAACGCCTTCGGAAGGTCACACAAAAAGATGTAGGAACATTATTTAAAAACTTCAACCTTTTCATTTATGGCGGGGTGAATTATGAACCATACCGAGCGAAATTTGAAGCATTAATCGGAAGAAAAGTGGATAGTATTGAGCTTTATCCTGCAAGTGAAGGCTTTTTTGCGTATCAGGATAAACAAGATGTGAAAGGGATGTTGTTATTGCTCGATAGCGGAATTTTCTATGAGTTTGTTGAAGCAGCCTCTTTTTTTGACGAGAATCCAAGGCGACTCACCATTGGTGAAGTTAAAACGGATGTAAATTATGTGATGATTATCTCTACAAACGCCGGATTATGGGCATATAATTTGGGAGATACTGTGCAATTTACTTCTACTAGACCCTATCGTGTAATAGTTTCCGGGCGAATAAAACACTTTATTTCGGCTTTTGGGGAACATGTTATAGGCAAGGAAGTGGAACAAAGTATGCAAGATGCAATGCAACAGTTTCAATTTTCTATTTCAGAATTTACTGTGGCGCCGCAAATCCTTCCGAAGCAAAACGAATTGCCTTATCATGAATGGTTGGTCGAATTTGAAACGGAGCCGAAAGACCTTCCGAAGATAGCCCTAACGCTGGATAATTTAATGCAGGAACAAAATAGCTACTATAAAGACTTGATCACTGGTAAGGTGCTTCAACCGTTAAAAATAACCGCCCTTAAAAAAGATAGTTTTCATCATTTCATGAAATCGCAGGGAAAACTGGGAGGCCAAAATAAAGTGCCGAGGCTCTCTAACGACCGTATAATTGCAGATCAACTAATCCAATTACAAGCTTAAAATAATACTATCTTTGCATTCAATGACTCAGAAAAAGAAACATACAAGAACTCGAGCACAGGAAAGTACGGGAGCCATTGAAAGGCTCTATATCACCATGCGCCATTTATACAACCGTGGGTTTTACAAGCCAATGGGCGTTTCAGGAGATAGTCTGCGAGAATCCTTACTTATTCTACGGCCTGAAATCTATGGGTCTATTGCCGAAGATAAAATTGAATTACAAGGTTTGCTGTACGTGATTGATCGATTGCCCATGGGTATCGAAGAATGTCGTTTTATCAACTTAACAAGCGACGAAGGCTATAAAAACTCTCATTTTGAAGCGATAATTCCAGCCAAACGTAGAAGAAATTGCTATCGAATTGATGATGAGCAGATGAACATTGAAATTACGCGTGGACGTTCTGAAATCTATGATATTCTAACCCACCTTACCTTTTTGTATATTGAATCGCATAAGATCATGAAGCAAGTAATGATCGATGAATCGGGAGGGGTTATAAGAGATTGGAAAAAGCTGGAAGCTGCGGTATTAAAGGAAGGAAAGCTAACGCAGAAGGAGAAAGAAATTGCACTTACGCACACCGCCAATTTCCTGGGACGCACATTCGAAGAGGTTAGCGAAGTCTATGGAGCCTTTGCCGACAGTAAAAATGAAGATCGTTTTTTAAATATTATTTATTACCTCGGAAAGAGGGCAATTGAGGAGATTGTTGATGATAACAAAAGGATAATTACGTTTAGTCCCGTGTTACGCGAGCGATTGGGACACCATTTACATGGAGAACGATGGGCATTAAAGATTAAGCATATTCTGGACGAAAAAGGGCTTTTAAAACGGCCATTACATATTGTAAGTTCAAATATGCACAGTGTAATGAACACGCTATTCGCCGCTGAAGCGCTTCCTTCGGAAGCAAAATCGGGGGATCGTATGAAGCTGTACGAGTTGTTAAGCAAATCTGGGAGTCATAAGCAGCGTGATAAGGTGTTAAAACTGGCGCAGAAGAACGGCATGACTTTTATTGACGACACAAGTGGAACCAATATCGATGTGCAAATTTTTGATACAGCAAAGTTAAATAACACTGTCTATTCTTCCGGAAATGACACTCCAACGGATAAGAAACCAGTTATTATTGTAATGGATTATGCTTTTGGCGAGCAAGCCTATGAAACAATGGATGAGCTGTTAAAACCATATGAAAATGGTACACGACACTTTCTGGACGTAGTTTCGATCTCTATTATGGGGAAAGCTGGGATACTTGTTGGAGGGAAAGGCGACATCATGATCCCTTCAGCCCACGTATTTGAAGGGACAGCAGACAATTATCCTTTTAAAAATAAACTGAAAAAGAGTGATTTTGCAGATGACGATGTAGCAGTTTGTACCGGAACTATGATTACCGTTCTGGGAACATCCTTACAGAACAGAGATGTACTTCGTTTCTTTCATAATTCCACATGGAATGTAATTGGACTCGAAATGGAGGGTGCACACTATCAAAAGGCAATACAAGCCGCGGCAAAAATAAGAGGAAGTATCAACGAAAAAGTGAAGGTAATGTATGCATATTATGCCTCAGATAACCCTTTAGAGACCGGAAGTACACTCGCATCCGGCGGATTGGGAGCAAGTGGGGTAAAACCTACATATCTAATCACTGATAAAATGTTAAGGTCAATTTTAGCTTAATCTAAAAAAAAGTTTTGGAAAACAATAAAGTCTTAGTTACCGGCGGCGCAGGATTTATAGGGTCCAATTATGTGCAATATATCCTAGAAGATACCAAGGATGAGGTATTCGTGTTGGATAAACTTACCTACGCAGGAGATGTAAGAAATCTCGAAGAATTTTCGCACTACCCTAACTACAATTTCCTACAAATAGACATCTGTGAAGCAGCTAGTATTATGGAATTGTTTAAAAAACACCGCTTCAATAAAGTGATTCACTTTGCAGCCGAATCCCATGTGGATAATTCTATTTCCGGCCCCGGAGCATTTATTGAAACAAATATCGTTGGTACTTTTAATTTGTTACAAGGAGCCTACAAATTATGGATGAATGGTCCTAACGACTTGAAACCCGACTTTAATGATGCGCGGTTTTTACATGTCTCGACCGATGAGGTTTATGGAACTTTAGGAGCCACCGGGCTTTTTACTGAAGAGACTCCATACGCACCAAATAGCCCGTATAGCGCATCGAAAGCATCCTCAGATTTTATTGTCAGAAGTTACTTCCATACGTACGGACTGCCTGTGGTTACTACTAACTGCTCCAATAATTACGGCCCTAATCAGCATAAAGAAAAATTAATTCCGACGATTATTAGAAAAGCAATTTCGGGAGAACCTATACCAATTTATGGTGATGGCAAGAATATTCGGGATTGGTTATATGTGAAAGATCATTGTACCGGAATCAAATTGGCAATTGATAATGGAGAACTTGGTGAAACTTACAATATTGGCGGACGTAACGAACGAGAAAATCTTTATATAGCGCACACAATTTGTGATCTATTAGACGAAATGAAGCCACAAAAGTTGTCGTATAAAGAGCAAATATCGTTTGTCACCGACAGACCTGGACATGATTTTAGGTATGCGATCGATGCCAATAAGATAGAAAATAATCTAGGTTGGAAGGCCGAAGAGAATTTTGAAAGCGGAATCAAAAAAACGATAGCCTGGTATTTAAAAAACACAGATAGACTATGAAAGGAATCATACTCGCCGGAGGTTCCGGTACGCGATTACACCCAATTACCCTAGCTGTAAGTAAGCAACTCATGCCGATTTACGACAAGCCGATGATTTATTATCCTTTGTCAACCCTTATGTATGCCGGGATTAAAGAGATTTTAATTATTTCTACACCTCAGGATCTTCCTTTATTTGAAAAACTTTTGGGCGACGGGAAAAGGCTGGGCTGTACGTTTAAGTATGCTGAGCAAGCAGATCCAAATGGACTGGCCGAAGCTTTTATTATTGGTAAAGAATTTATTGGAAATGATAAAGTAGCACTGATTCTTGGTGACAATATTTTCTATGGCTCGGGACTTAAAGAATTACTTCAATCTAATAGCAATCCGGATGGTGGAATGATATATGCCTATCATGTTCATGACCCGGAGCGTTATGGAGTGGTGGATTTCGATGCCAACGGTAAAGCCTTGTCAATAGAGGAAAAACCGGTTAATCCTAAATCCAATTACGCAGTTCCCGGAATCTACTTTTATGATAATTCTGTAGTCGAAATTGCGGCAAACATTAAGCCAAGTGCCAGAGGAGAATTAGAAATTACTGATGTGAATAATGTGTACCTACGGAAGGGAAAATTGAATGTGAGTATACTCGATAAGGGCACGGCCTGGTTGGATACAGGAACTTTTGAATCGTTGATGCAAGCCGCTCAATTTGTGGAAGTGATTGAAGAACGTCAGGGGCTTAAAATTGGAGCAATTGAAGAAGCTGCCTATGAAATGGGCTTTATCAACAAAGAACAATTAATCGCATTAGCCGAACCACTTTTAAAAAGTGGCTATGGAAAACACCTTATACAACTGGACTAGCTTTGAAAATAGAACAAACACCACTTACCGATTGCTTTTTACTAGAACCCAGAGTTTTTAAGGATGAGCGCGGATTTTTCTACGAGACCTATAACGCCAACACCTTTAAGGAAGTTACAGGACTTGATATTGACTTTGTACAGGATAATCAGTCGAAATCTACCTATGGCGTGCTTCGAGGACTTCATTTTCAAACCGGAAAGATGGCTCAGGCGAAGCTTGTTCGGGTGATAAAAGGTAAAGTATTGGATATAGTTGTGGATCTTCGGAAGGATTCTGTGAGCTTCGGAAAGAGTTTTTCGGTAATACTTGATGACGTAGACCAGATGCAACTATTCGTACCGCGAGGCTTTGCACATGGCTTTATTACGTTGTCTGAAGAATCTGTATTTGCCTATAAATGTGATAACTTCTATCATGGCCCTTCCGAAGGTGGAATAATCTACAACGACGCAACCTTAGCACTGAATTGGCATCTGTCTGATAATGAATTTATAGTTTCAGAAAAAGACAAACAACTTCCTACATTCAAGGAAGTAACTTCATGATAAAGATACTAGTAACAGGAGCTAACGGACAATTAGGACAGTGTTTAAAAGACGCGTTTCTGGCCTATCCTGAATTTGAGATGGTATTTGCAACACGAAACGACTTAGATATAGCTTCAAAATCTTCGATTGACAAAATCTTCAGTCAGCATACATTTGATTATTGCATTAATACTGCGGCCTACACTAATGTGGAGAAGGCAGAAAGTGAATCGGATGCTGCTTTTGCCATCAACGCTTATGGGGTGAAGGACCTTTCCGAAGCGTGTAAAAAAAGTAATACGACCTTGTTTCATATATCTACCGACTATGTTTTTGATGGAGAAAGCTCGATTCCGTATAAAGAAACAGACAAAACGAATCCTATTAATGTGTATGGAGCTTCTAAATTAGAGGGTGAAGTTTTTATTCAGGAAATATGCGATAAGTACTTTATAATCAGAACTTCATGGTTGTATTCTCAATATGGACATAACTTTCTGAATTCGGTTTTAAATTGGGCAAAGGAAGGACGATCGCTTAGCATCACCACAGAGCAAACCGGGACTCCGACTAACGCGAATGATCTTGCAAATTGCTTGGTGCAAATTATTAAATCCAATTCTAAGGATTATGGCTTGTATCATTTCAGCAATGAAGGAGAAGCGACCTGGTATGATTTTGCAAAAAAGATATTGGAATATTCTAATTTAGAAAAAACAACTCTTGCAAAAACCAACCATTACCGTACTTTTGCGAGAAGACCTAAGTATAGTATTTTGGATAATACAAAGACGAATAAAAACTTGGCTATAAAAAACAGGGATTGGACTAGGAGCTTACAATCATTAATAAAAAATACAGTTAGTAATCTATAATAATCTTATTTATGACACAGCATAATTCACCAGAAGAGGTTGATTTGGGATATTTGTTTAAATCGATTGGTGGTTTTTTTAAAAAATTAGCAAAGTTACTTTTTCTTGTAATTGCTTTTTTCAAAAAGTATCTATTCTTATTCATCGGAATCATAGTAGTGGGTGTTATTTTGGGATATTTTCTTGATCGAAATTCAAAACAGGTTTATGAAAATCGATTGATTGTCATTCCAAATTTTGAGAGTGTTGAATATCTTTACGATAAAACGGAAGAACTCAATTTCAAAATGCGCTCAGGGGATTCATTGGGTTTAAAAATGGTATTTGGAGATAATTACAAAGCCGTTAAAAAGATAGAAATAGAACCAATCATTGACATATATAGTTTTACCACAAAGTCACGTGAAAACATTGATGTATTCAGAATACTTTTTGAAAACCAGGACATGAAAGAGTTTGTTGATGATTTGACAACAAGCAAACAGTATAAATATCAAAAACTCAAGGTTTTTATAGCGGGTAAAGATTCAGAAAAATTAATGGATAGCCTTTTGAGTTATTTGAATGAGAATGAGCACTTTAAACAATATCAGGATATTTATATTCAGAATACTTCAAAAAGATTATCCGAAACGGATAAAATGCTTGCTCAGGCTGATTCAGTGATTAAATCGATAGCATCGGCCAGTGATGGAAGTTCAGCTAACCCTCCGGTTTATGCCAGTTTCAACAACGATTTTTACAGTATATTTCGTTATAAACAAGTATTACTAACAGATCAATTGGAGTTATTAAAAAGGAGTAAAGATGAAGGGGAGATTATAAAACCTGTAAGTATAAATTATAATATTTTGGAAGGTGGATTTGCAACTATAAAAAGCATAATTAAAATTCCATTACTACTTGTTGTTTTCTTTTCAATCATTTTCTTTTTTCGATTTCTTTATTTGCAATTAAGAATTTTAGCAGAAGACAACGATTAAAACTAGGAGACTATTCAAAAATAAATTAAATGTTAGATTTAAATGATAAAACCGTATTAATTACGGGAGGTACCGGATCGTTTGGTAAAGAGTTTACACGATTGATTTTCGAGAGATATCCTAATGTTAAACGACTAGTTATATTATCCAGAGATGAGCAGAAGCATTATCAGATGGCAATGGAATTTCCAGACACAAAGTATCCTGCGATAAGATATTTTGTAGGGGATGTAAGAGATAAGGATAGACTTTTTAGTGCATTTGAAGGTGTTGATATTGTAATACATGCGGCGGCAATGAAACATGTTCATATTGCCGAATACAATCCTATGGAATGTATAAAAACAAACATTCTCGGTGCTGAAAACGTTATAAATGCTGCGATTGCTTGTGGCGTTTCAAATGTTGTTGCACTTTCAACAGATAAAGCTGCGGCACCAATAAATCTCTACGGGGCAACAAAGTTAGCTTCAGACAAGCTTTTTGTGGCAGCAAATAATATAAAAGGTAATAGAAAACTAAAATTTTCTGTAGTACGTTATGGGAATGTAATGGGATCTAATGGTTCAGTCATGCCTTTCTTTTTGGATAAAAAAGCAGAAGGAGTTTTGCCAATTACAGACGAACGTATGACGCGTTTTAACATTAGTCTTGTAGATGGTTGTGAAATGGTGTTTTACGCTATAGAAAATGCTTGGGGAGGAGAAATTTTTGTACCAAAAATACCTTCTTATAAAATTGTAGATGTGGCCAAGGCAATAGCTCCAGACTGTGAATTAAAAATTGTGGGTATTCGACCAGGGGAAAAACTACATGAAGAGATGATAACTGCTTCAGATTCTTTTAACACTTGGGATTTAGGCAAATACTATGCAATTTTGCCACAAAAACCAATTTTCAATTTAGAAAATTATATTGCTAATTTCAATGCTAAAAGTGTTGAAGAAGGATTTTATTACAATTCTGGCTCAAACTCAGAATGGGAAACAATAGAGTCCTTACGTGAACAAATAAAAAAATATGTAGACCCATCATTTACCATATAATGAAAGCAATACCTTACGGAAAACAAAACATTACTCAAGAAGATATAGAAGTTGTAGTAGACGTTCTTAAGGCTGATTTTTTAACCCAAGGCCCAAGGATAGCAGAGTTCGAAGAAAATTTTGCTACTTATATCGGTTCAAGCTATGCTGTAGCAGTGTCTAATGGTACTGCCGCCTTGCATTTAGCCGCTATGGCTTTAGGAATTGAGCCCGGCGATAGAATTATTACAACACCTATTACTTTTGCCGCTTCTGCAAATTGTGTTCTGTATTGTGGAGGTGAGGTTTATTTTGCTGATATAGATCCAGAAACATATACAATTTCATTAGAAGCAGTAGAAAAGTTATTAAAAGCGCATCCCAAAGGATATTTTAAGGGTATTGTTCCTGTTGATTTTACAGGTTATCCTGTCAATCTTGAAGAATTAAAAAAATTGGCTAACGAATATGGAATGTGGATCTTGGAAGATGCCTGTCATGCACCAGGAGGCTTTTTCATTGATAGTAAAGGACAAAAACAAGGTTGTGGTAATTCGAACTACGCTGATGCTGCAATTTTTTCCTTTCATCCAGTAAAGCATATTGCTTCAGGTGAAGGAGGAATGATTACCACCAATAGTAAAGAGGTATATGAAAAACTTTTGGTTTTGCGGACTCATGGGATCACTAGAGAGAATCTTATCAAAGATTTTCCAAACCCCGAATTACAGGGTGGTTGGTATTATGAAATGCAGGAACTAGGGTATAATTATAGAATTACAGATTTTCAAGCTGCTTTAGGGAACAGTCAGCTAAAAAGAGCAGATGAAGGCTTAGAAAGGCGACAAGAAATAGCAGAAAAATATTACGCGTCTTTTTCAGAAAACAAAGGTATTAAAGTACAAAAGAGAAGCAAAGATGCATATAATGCTCATCATCTTTTTGTAATTGAAGTCAGTGATAGAAAAGGTTTATATGATCACTTGAGAGTTAAAAATATCTATGCACAGATCCACTACATTCCGGTACATTTAATGCCATTTTACAAAAAATTTGGGTGGAAAGAAGGAGATTTCCCAAATGCAGAAAACTATTATAAAAAATGTATAAGCTTACCTATGTATCCGAGTCTTACTAATGATGAACAGGATTATGTAATTGAAACGGTAAAAAGTTTCTTATGAATCTATTAAACAAAATAGGTTTAGGTACAGTACAGTTTGGGCAAAAATATGGAATTTCAAATACAACAGGTGTCACACCATTAAGCGAGATAAGTAATATTTTAGAGTATTGCTCTCAAAAACAAATCAACATATTAGATACCGCTTTTGGTTATGGGGAAAGTGAAATTAAGCTAGGAAAGAATAATTTAGAGTCTTTTAAAATTGTCTCGAAATTCCTCCCATTTAAGGATACCGGACTAAATATTGAACAGCAATTATTGAAATCTCTGGCCAATTTAGACCAAAATTCGCTTTATGGATATTTAGCTCATAGATCCTTAGATGTATGCGAAAACAGTGAACAATGGGAAGAACTAAATAGATTAAAAAGTATAGGATTAGTAAAGAAAATTGGTTTTTCATTTAATGAGCCACAAGAATTAAGGGCATTGTTAGAAAAGAAAATGATTCCAGATTTAATTCAGGTACCGTATAATTTTTTTGACAACCGATTTGCCCCCGGTTTTTTAGAGCTAAAAGAAAAATATAACTGCGAAATACACACGAGGTCTGTTTTTTTACAAGGTCTATTTTTTATGAAAACCAGCGAACTTCATTCATTCTTTGAGCCAGTGAAAGCTGAAATTCAAGAAGTACAAAAATTAGGTTCGTCTCTTGCGAGTTCACTTTTAAAATACGCACTGAGTAATGAAAATATTGATTGTGTAGTTTTTGGAGTAAATAGCTTGGCTCAATTAGAATCCAATATTGAAGGACTTAATAAGGCTCTAATCCTGGACAGACCAAAGAACATGAGTTTCAATCCAGATATTTTAACACCTTCAAAGTGGCCCACGGCATGAAAAAATTAAATTTAGGCGTTATCGGAATTAGTGAAGGGAATGGACATCCTTATTCCTGGGCGGCCATTTTTAACGGTTTTGACCATGATGAGATGTCTAAATGTCCATTTCCTGTTATACCTCAATATCTTTCCGAAGAAAAATATCCCGAGGACTTTCTAGTGGATTTGGGTGAGGTTACCCATGTTTGGTCTCAAGATGTTGAAGAATCAAATATGATTGCTAAATCTGCCAAAATTCCACATGTTGTCAACAAACTTGAAGATATGATTGGAAATGTTGATGCCGTTCTTTTAGCCCGTGATGATGCCGAAAATCATTTAAGAATGTCAAAATCATTTCTTCAGGCTGGAATACCGATATTTATTGATAAACCATTGGCGTACTCTTTAAAGACGGCTCAAGACATATTAAGCTATCAAACATATGAAGGACAGCTTTACACCTGTTCTTCTTTAAGATATTCTACTGAGCTTTTGTTAAGTGAAGAGCAAATCAAGACTCTGGGAGATGTTTACTTTATCGAGGCTACAGTTCCTAAAAGTTGGGAAAAATACGCTATCCATGTTATTGAGCCTATAATTGCTGGAAATCCGAGTAGAGGAAATTTGCTCAATGTTAAGGTTATATATAAACGCGAAGGATTAAAAAAAGTCTTGGTTGAATGGGAAAATCTTACGGCAGTTATTAGTGCGTATGGTGTTTTTTCTAGCCCTATTGAAATTAAATATTTTGGTTCAAATGGACAAGCACAGACGAATAGGTTTACATCCGCTTTTCCTTCATTCAAAAAATCCTTAGAGACTTTTGTCTTAAATATTGGGAAGAACGATTTACCAATCCCAAGGAATGAAACACTTGAAATTATTAACATTATAGAAAAGGGAATCAATGGCTAACATTTTAATTACAGGAGGAACAGGTTTGTTAGGATTTCATATGGTTAAATCTATGCTTAATGAAGGCCATAAAGTTGTTTTTACCACAAGAAGCAAAGAGAAGGCAGATAACTTATTAGATGAAAATCATCTTGACCGCAAAAATGTTAGTGTAATTGAAATTGATTTTTCTTCGGAAAACTTTGAAGATGAATTGATGAGTCAAATTTCTATTCAGTTTGATGTTCTTATTTTTAATGCCCGAAATTTGGATAATCTGAAAATAGACAACAATGGAAAAGTAAGCGCTAAACAATTTCAAGATGAATTTGCAATGGCAGTGACTATTCCATACCTCATTACCAATAAGATTCTTGATGAAGGACATAAAGTAGGAGATATCATATTTATTGGTTCTATGTATGGTTCTGTTGCTCCAAATCCGCAGCTTTATGACAATTTCGAGGGTCAATCTCCAATAAATTATGGAATCGCGAAAGCAGCTCAAATCCATTTATCAAAAGAACTGGCGGTAAGGTTGGCTCCTTCAAAGATTAGGTGTAATACAATATCCTATGGAGGAATTGAAGGACGCGTAGATGTAGAATTTAAGAAAAGATATGCTCGTTTAACACCCTTGTCAAGAATGCTGAAGCTTGATGATATTTATCCCCCTATAAAAATGCTTCTTGACAATGCAGAATTACCTATTACAGGTGAAAACATTAAAATTGATGGAGGATGGACGATTTGGTAAAAAAGAAAATAGTTGCTATAATTCCAGCAAGAGGTGGATCTAAAAGAATTCCGCATAAAAATATTATAGATTTTGATGGAAAACCTTTAATAGCTTGGACTATTGAAGCCGCATTGAAAAGCGGATTATTTGATAAAGTAGTTGTAAGTACAGATAGTGAAAAAATTGCAAAAGTTAGCATAGAACACGGAGCAGAAGTACCCTTTTTAAGAGATCAGCATGCAGACGATCATAGTCCAGTTAGCGAAGGGACGCTCTCAACAATTAGGCAACTTGAGGAAAATGGATTGTATTTTGATGAGGTTATCCAATTATTTGCGGTTTGTCCTCTTAGAAATGAGCAAGATATAATTGAGGCATATTCAAATTTTAAAGAAAACGACTTAAAATTACAGATATCCTGCTATAAATACACATGGATGAACCCGTGGTGGGCTGTTAAACTAGACAAAAGTGGTAAGCCAGAATGGATATTTGACACCGTTAAGGAAAGGTCGCAAGATCAGCCGGAACTCTATTCACCAACAGGCGCCATTTGGATTGCCAATGTTAAAAAGTTAAAAAGCGAAGGAACATTCTACGGTTCTGGGCATAGATTTCATCCAATCGATTGGAAACGAGCAGTTGATATTGATAATTTTGAAGATTTAGAATTGGCTCAAATCCTTAAAAAAGTAAATCAAAAGTAGGGCAGTTTCTAGGGAGTACAATCGATTTAAATTCTGAAAAATGAAGCGGAAATTATTTATACGAGCTGACGGGAATACAGATATAGGACTAGGGCATCTTATAAGATGTTCAGCTTTGGCCGAAATGCTTTTGTCAGATTTTGAAATAAGCTTCTATTGCATTCATATTCCAGAACAAATATCAAATGACTTTACATCTAAAGGATTTAAAGTTAAGTGTATTGATAATAATGACGATTTTATAAAAATACTCACAGGTGACGAAACTGTAGTTTTAGATCATTATGGTTTAAACACTGAATTTCAAAAGAGAATCAAATCGCAAGGAAATAAGCTAGTATGTATTGATGATGTTTTTGATAAAGAATTCTATGCAGATTTAATTATAAACCACGCACCAAATATTACCAAAGCAATGTATCAGGCTCAACCTTATACTAAATTTGCTCTTGGTTTAGATTATGTATTATTAAGAACTCCTTTTATTGAAGCTGCAAAAAAAGCAAAACTTCCAAAAAAGGAAAATTCGGTATTTATTTGTTTTGGGGGAAGTGATGTTAATAATCTAACCGAAAAAACTGTATCTATCGTATTAAATGATTCTCGTTTCAATGAGATAAATGTAGTAGTTGGCTCCTCTTATAGTCACAAAACGAGTTTAGAATTATTAAGTAAGGCACATAGAAATGTAAAAATACATGAAGCTCTCGACGCAGATGAGATGATTTCCTTAATGAAAATGACTCAATTGGCAATCTTACCTTGTAGCGGAATTTTACTAGAAGCACTAGCGTTAAAATTAACAGTGATTGCTGGTACTTATGTGGATAATCAAAGTATTCTATATGATGGCGCCAAAAAAGCCGATTTAATAATAGACACTAAGCATTTTAGTGAAAATGACCTTAAAAAGGCTATTAACAAGTTTTTTCAAACGAAAACTCAACAAAAGGAAGTCACGATTGACGGCTTGTCGGGAAAACGATTTAAAGCTGTATTTTTTAAATATTCAGTCAGTTTACGACCAGCAAATGAAAAAGACATGCTCTTGTTGTTTGATTGGGCGAATGATCCGGATGTGCGAAAAAACGCTTTTAATTCAGAAAAAATAGAACTGGAGAACCATAAAAAATGGTATTCAAACAAAATTAAAGATGCAAACACTAAGATTCTTATATTGGAGAAGGACGAACTTCCTTTAGGTCAAATTAGGTTTGATAAGACAGATGACAATTGGACAATCGATTATTCCATAGACGCAAAATACAGAGGTTTAGGTTTAGGAGGAAGAATTATTGAACTCGGAATAGAACATTTGAAGGAAGACGTAAAAGCAATTGTAAAAGTTGATAACATAGGTTCATGCAAAGTTTTCGAGAACCTCGGCTTTACCAATACGAATGAAGGAAATATAAACGTATATCAAAAAAAATGGAAAAGACGTTCATAGTACTTTCTGAAAAGAAATGGCATAAGCAGGTATACGCAGCACTAAAATTAAAATTTGGTGAGTTTAAATGGGTTTTAATAGACCAAAAGGAAGAATTTAATCTTGTTAATCTTGAAAATTTAAAACCTGAGAAAATTTTTATACCCCATTGGTCCTATATCATTCCTGCTTCTATATATGAAAATTACGAATGTATCGTTTTTCATATGACAGATTTGCCTTATGGAAGAGGTGGAAGTCCGCTTCAAAATCTTATTGTTAGAGGGAAAACTGAAACTAAAATATCAGCGTTACGTGTTGAAAAAGGATTGGATACTGGAGATATATATTTAAAGAAGCCGTTAAGTCTATCCGGAACTGCAGAAGAGATCTTTATACGTAGTTCAAGTATTATAGAACAAATGATTGAAGAAATAGTTTCAGAAAATCCATCACCAAAAAAACAAGAGGGTGAGATAGTATTGTTTCAAAGACGAAAACCTGAAGAGAGTAATATTGAAAGCATTTCTGAAACCAAAGAGGTTTATGATTATATTAGAATGTTGGACTGCGAGGGCTATCCAAATGCATACCTTGAAAATGAATCTTTTAAATTCGAATTTTTCAATGCGACAGAGTCATCAAACAACGAAATAATAGCCAATGTTAGAATCATTAAGAAGTAAAAAAATACTTGTTGTAGTTGCACATCCCGATGATGAGTTATTGGGTTTAGGAGCCACTATGCACAAATTGATCAAATCCTATTCATGCAAAATAAGGGTTGTTATTTTAGGTGAAGGAATAACATCACGATCTGATAATAGAGATACTGAGAAGTGGGCAGAAAGCTTGAGAATCCATAAAGAAAACATTGAGTCTGCAAGAAAAGCTATTGGAT
The DNA here is from genome assembly GCF_003688405.1 of Ulvibacter antarcticus. GTDB lineage: Bacteria > Bacteroidota > Bacteroidia > Flavobacteriales > Flavobacteriaceae > Ulvibacter > Ulvibacter antarcticus. Next base: position 379,934 of record NZ_REFC01000011.1, on the reverse strand, counting down.
ATGAATCTGTTGGTGTTTATGATTTTCCGGATAATCGATTCGATACGGTGGCTTTGTTGGATATTGTAAAAATCATAGAAAAAGAAAAGGAAAGTTTCAAGCCTTCAGTAATATTTACACATCACGGAGGCGATGTTAACATAGACCACCAACGTACTTTTGAAGCAGTTGTTACAGCAACGCGTCCATTGGAACATGAAAATGTGACGACTATAATTTCTTTTGAAACGCCTTCTGGAACTGAATGGCGCGCAGCCACAGATCCAAAACACTTTATACCAAACTTTTTTGTGGAAGTATTAGAAGAGGATATTGACGCAAAAATAAAAGGAATGGAGTCCTACGAGTTTGAAAAAAGAGGATATCCGCATCCCAGATCTCCTGAGGCTTTAAAAATACAGGCTCAAAGATGGGGAATTGTAGTTGGGAAAAATTATGCTGAAGCTTTTTCCATAGTGCGAATTATAAATTAGAACAATGAAAATTAAAGATTTTGACCTTACTGGAAACAAAGTTTTCATAATTGCGGAGTTATCCGCGAACCATAATGGAAGCATAGAAACAGCGATTGAAACCATTAAAGCCGCTAAAAAAACCGGTGCTGATGCTATAAAACTGCAGACTTACACTGCAGATACCATGACCATAGATGCAAAATCTGATGATTTTCTGCTTAAACAAGGAACCGTATGGGATGGAAAATATCTTCACGACCTATATAAAGAAGCTTATACGCCATGGGAATGGCACAAAGAACTTTTTAAGGTTGCAGAAGACGAAGGACTCATTTGTTTTTCATCTCCTTTTGATAAATCAGCGGTAGATTTTTTGGAAGAGCTTAATGTGCCTGCTTATAAAATAGCTTCTTTTGAAATTACCGATATTCCTTTAATAGAGTATGTAGCTTCAAAAGGGAAACCTGTTATTATTTCAACCGGAATAGCGACAACTGAAGATATTGAGTTGGCTTTGGACGCTTGTCATAGAATGGGAAATAAAAATATTGCATTGTTAAAATGTACATCATCATATCCTGCTCCAATAGAAGAAGCAAATATGGTTATGGTGAAAGATCTGGCAGAAAGGTATGGTGTAATTTCAGGATTGTCTGACCATACTATGGGCAGTACAGCACCGGTGGTTGCAACCTGCTTTGGAGCAAAAATCATCGAAAAACATTTCATTATAGATCGAGCAATTGGAGGCCCTGACGCTTCATTTTCAATGAATCTGGAAGAATTCACCGGAATGGTAAAAGCAGTGCGTGAAGCTGAAATGGCCATTGGAAAAATAGATTATTCTTTAACCAAAAAGCAAGAAAAGGGACGAGAGTTCAGTAGATCTATTTATGTGGTTAAAGACAGTAAAGCCGGGGAATTAGTTTCCGAAGAAAATATTAGAATAATCCGACCTGGTTTTGGAATGCACCCAAAATATTATAAAGAAGTACTTGGGAAAAAATTTAGTAGTGATGTAAAAAAAGGAGAAAGGTTATCTAAAAAAAGTTTTAAAAACTAACAGCTACAACTCCTTTAATCGAGAAAATAATATCGAAAGTTTCAGAAATGCCAATTAAACTTAGAAGCCTGCCCTTTAATAAATTATCATCTTTCTTTCTGAGGATATCGGCAATGGCATCTAAATTTATTATTTTCACAATTCTTTCTAAATACTTCGATACAGAGACCTACGGTGTTTATTCTCTGCAGGCCACAACAATTACCATTGCAATTTTCATATTGGGTTTCGATTTTTATAACTATACGATTCGAGATATTTTAATAAATAAAGAAAATACCTCCTCGAAGATTTTTACTTCATTATCGCTATATGTTACTAGTTATTTACTCTTTACAATTATTGGGTATTTTCTATTTACAAGTATCGATTATTTTGCCGATTTTACATTTTTACTCATCATTATTTGTATTACCGAACACTTAAACCAAGAAATTTATAGACTTCTTTTGGCTTTTAAGAAGGTACTAGTTGCGAATATATTATTATTCGTGAGAGTAGCTGGATGGACATTGTTTGTGTTATATCAAATTTATGCTGTTGGAATTGAAGTTACAATTAGAGACGTTCTATTAATTTGGATGTGGTTCAATATTATGACGCTTCTTTTAACTTTCGTTTTATTTTGGAAAATCATATCAAGTGCGTTAAGTTCAATTCGTTTTAAAAAGGATTGGCTTTTAAAGGGAATTCGAATTAGTATGATCTTTTATGTAGCAACCATATTTTTAAAAATCATTGAATATTCGAATCGGTATATAGTCGAAGGAGTTTTAGGAGAAGCCGCGGCGGGAATCTTTTCTTTTTACTCAAATTTTGCTATGGTAATTGGAATTTATGTGAGCACCATTGTTGTTTCATACGAACTGCCGGATTTAATAGAAAGTAGTACAGGCGACAACTTCAATTCTAAATTGAAAAATTTTAAAAAACTATTAATCGTTCATTCTTTAGTGGCATCTTTTGCAGTACTTATTTTTATGTATCCGATCCTAATTTGGCAGGGTAAACCAGAGTTTATTTCATATTGGCCGTTGATTGTATTGTTTACAGTTGGAATGTGTTTAATGAACATTTCATTAGTTTATCATTCCTATCTTTATATAAAACACAAAGAAAAGAAACTACTTGAAATTGTAGTTATATCAGGAATTATAAATGTTGTTATTACCTACGGGCTATGCAAATTTTATGGTCTTTATGGTGCAGCTGGAGCATTTTTAATAACTGCCGTATTAATGTATTTACTGCGAAGAAATGCAGCTAAAAATAAAGCATTTAGTGTATGAAACACATATTTTTTGCATTAGGACAAAATCACCTAAACAACTTTGAAACACTGCTTATAAATAAAGTCGTCGAAGGGGGGGAATATGTATTAATCTGCGGAGCAGGAATCACCTATAACGCAAAACTTTGGAGCCATACAATAGTTTCAAAAGTCTCATTTAACAACAATGCGGTTTCTAAGTATAAGCAATTGCAAACAATGTATTCTAAGGTAAAGGAATATTCAGTTATTGTTAAAAAACTGAATTCTTATAGGAATCAACCTTGTCGAATCTATCTGGCTTATATTGAAGATGTTTTAAGCAATTATTTGTTCTTTAATTTTAATAAGGAGGCTGAAATAGTAGTTGTTGAAGATGGGACCTTGAATTATTATAATCACACAATGTCAAATATTGATGGGTTAAAATTCAAACTAAAAAAACTGATTGCTAAATTGCATGGTTTGCGGTTTCAGGAATATGAGGGTCATTCTTCTGGTGCAGCATATTCGAAAGTAGTAGAGCAGTATTTAACTTTTCCGGAAGAGGCTTATGTCTCCAAAAACGCAAAGCAGCTCCCTATAATTAAAGAAACTATTGAGAATCCAGTACCGGAATTATATATTATTGGTCAGGAAGCTTTTGGGGCTATAGTAGGAAATGAGTACTTTTTGAAAGAATTGGCAAATTACTTCTCCGAATTGCGTAAACAAGATTTTTATGACACGGTTTCTAAAATATATTATAAACCTCATAGGAATGGGATTAGATTGAGTAAAGAGTATATATCGGATTTCTTTCCTGAAAAAGAAGTTGTTTTTTTAAATACTACAAAAACATCAGAGGAAGTGTATTTTGAAGAAATTCAGTGTGCGTATATTTCAAGTTTTAACTCAAGTACCCTGATTAATATCTTTTCAAAATTGCGAAAAGAAGAGCGAGATTTGTTCGAGTTTTATATATATCCGCTTAGGAAAGATGAACTCTCTCCCTTGTTTAAAAAGCTTAACTTTAAATTTTTAAATTAGAAAAAAACTGTCAATGGAATTCTTAATAAACATATTATTTGCAGTGCTTTTCGGGGTCTTTGCCTATTTTTATGCTAAGAATAGCTTTACATTATCATTTTTGTACGGTTTAATTTTTTACCAAGCCTTTAGTACCATACCATCCCTTATTTATTTGGAACAAGGGATATACATCAACGAACAAGGTAGGTATAGTTTTTTTACGGGCGCAACAATCTTATCAGTCCTGTATTTCATTTTTACTTTGATAATCATTGCAATGGCTTTTAAAAGTTTTAATAAAAAGAAACTGCCAACATTCAATTTAGTATCTAAAGGAAGAAATATTGACCTCACTTTACTTGTAGTCATAGTAATAATCTCCATGGCGTTGTTACTTTTAAATGCTGCATTGTCGCCATTGCCTATGTTCAGTTCTTCGGTAGACCGCTTTACATATTGGTCTAGTTCTAGGCTTCCGTTTTTGAATAAAATATTCGGAAATACTGGAATTTTTATACCATTTGCTTTGGGAGTGCTCTTTCCAAAATATAAGAAATTTTCAATCTTTATGTTATTCCTATTTTATGGGTATAATTTTTTAATCGGACAAAAATTCTCTCCAATTCTAGCTGGAACTTATTCTTTCCTATTGCCACTTGTTTTTTATTATCGAAAAAATCTTACAGTTTATATAAAAAGAGCATTACTACCCTTGTTTCTAATTTTCGTTATTTTAGTAGGGGTCATGTATCAAATAACATATACAAAATACGAAGAGACTCGACCTTTCGCGAATATTCAAATTTATGATCCCAATGAAGCAATGGTTTATAGAATTTTTGGCTTACAAGGACATCTTTTGTGGGGTGCGACAGAGCGATATGTTATAAACGATAACCCTAAATCTTTTAATCCAACCGACTTGCTTTATGGGATGCCAGTTATGATGAAAGAATATGCAAAAGATAAAAAAATGGTTTTGAATGCTAATGCCGAAGGAGGATATAATTTCACAAATGCTTATCCAGGAATTCTTTTTCAAATCTTTCCCCTTTCAATGGCTTTAGTGTTTCATACATTTTTAACAATTTGTTTCTTAGCATTAATGGGATGGATGTTAAAAGAATTCATGACTCAAGGCGCATGGTTTTTATCAGTTATAGCATATCAGTTATTTAACTGGGTACTTTATGCCTTTGTTATGGGTTACTTTTATAAGCTTTACTTTACCATATTCTTTTTTGTAGTTTATGGATTTTACGTGTATTTCAGAAAAAGAAAAAATGACTCACACCTTCCAGAACTCCAAAACTAAAATTGCAGATTATAGTTTTCTGACTTTCTTTGCCGTCTTGCCTTTTGTAGATGTATTATCTCCAATAGTGCTAGGCATTGCATTAGTTCTTGCTCTTTTCTTTAAATCTCAAAAGGGATTTCTGAAACGATTAGCGGGTAATAGAAAGTTCTATCTACTGTTTTTTTATTTTCTTCTTGCTACAGTAAGCCTCTCTTACTCCCAGGACTTTCCTGAAAGTTTTAAAAAATTGTCAAGGCTCATTGCCTTTATTTTAGTTCCATTGCTCTTTTTATTGGTAAATCCTTCAAATGAATTGATTGAAAAAGCAAAAAAGGTTTTCTTATATGCCCTTATCGCATTTTGTGCCTTTTCATTGCTTAAGCTAGGGTATAATTACATTGTCAACTTCGATAATAGAAACTGGTACAATTTCTTACAGGATTCTATGTACCATAAATATATGCCAGAGGATGCTATGTATTTAAATACAGGGCTGGTTTTTTTACTCTTCGGAAACTATTCTAAAAACTTTAAACTTTTTATCGGGATACTCTTTCTCTCGGTAATAGTATTGTTCGCGGTTCGCTTAGGACTGTTTGTATATGTATTAATAATAGCGGTATATTTTATATCAAATATTAAAACCTTATTCAATTTAAGAAGTGTAGTTACTTTAATTGGCATCGTGCTTTTTTCAATAGTTTTGATTAATCAGAGTAGGTATGCGAACGATAAATTTTATGATACCCTTCAAAAAATAGGATTTAATACCGGAGATCAAGTTTCAGAAATTGGCGCAAAATATCATAAAATAGGATTGAGGGAAAAAATATGGACCTCCAGTATTGATTTAATTAAGGAAAGACCGATTTTGGGTCGAGGTGCTGGAGTTGAGAAAAAGCCTCTGGCTATTATAAATAAACGAAAGGGTTATGATATTCCACCAACATATAATTCACACAATCAATTTCTATCAGTTATAATCCAATATGGTGTTTTTGGAATCACTTGGCTATTAATCGTTTTCATTCTTTTGTTTAGGACAACAATAAAAAACAAAAACTTACCCCGAATTTTAATTGTCGTAGTTATGTTTATTTCAATGATTACAGAAAGCTATCTAGAATTGCAACAAGGACTTTTTTACTTTTGTGTTATCACCTCGCTTTTAATATGGAATCCAGTTTTGTCAAAATCAACCAATAAATAAATATTATTTCAACCTTCTGTTGCGGTGTTGAAATGATGTTTTTCAGGAATAACAGTTTACAGTTGAAATTTTACATTTTTCAGCTTTGTTTTTTTTACTTTTGCGCCTTCATTTAATATTCTTAACATCTATACTTTGAAAATTAAAATTGTCCATATTCTTCATGCAGTTGGCGGTGTAGATGTATCATTAAGATTAATTCTAGCGAATATCGATTCAGATAAATTTGAGTCTATCGTGATTCATGGTGATTCTGATAAGAATGAACCTTTTCTAAACGATAAAAATATTCCCATAAAAAATTATCCAATTTCGATTATTAGGAACATAAACCCTTCCAAAGATTACAAAGCAATTAAAGAAGCAAATAAAATTATTAAAAACGAAAAGCCGGAATTAATTCATGTACACAGCGCCAAGGGAGGTGTTATTGGTAAAATTGTAGGTAAAATGAACAATATTCCGGTGCTACATACGCCACAGGCCTATTCGTTTTTAAGCGCCAATTCCAAATTTAAAAAGAATGTCTTTCTTACTTTGGAAAAATTTCTTTCAAAATGGAATAATAAGATCCTTGCTTCTTCCAATTCAGAAAAAAATAGAGCATTAGAAGAGGTAGGATATAATACTGATCGGGTATTACTTTTCAATAACTCTATTAATGCAATTGATAATATTTCAAATTTAAGTATTGAAAAAACCTGGCCTGATGATTATATCTGCTCGGTAGGACGCCCATCATTTCAAAAAAATATTGAATTGATGATCGAAATCTTGCATCAAATCAAACAAACAAAACCTAATATACATTTGGTTTTAATGGGGGTAGGTTATCACGCACCAAATTTGGGGCAAGTGAAATCACTTATAGCCAACTATAATTTAGAATCTAATATTACATTGCTGGAATGGACGCAGCGTGAAGATATTTTTAACATTATCAAAAACTCAAAATTATATATATCAACCGCTCGTTATGAAGGGCTACCATATTCGGTTATTGAGGCACTTGCCTTAGGAAAGGCGTGTGTCGTTACAGATGCCGATGGAAACCGGGATTTAATTACACATAATACCAATGGATATGTTATTTTTGATGAAAACGTAAAGGAGTTTGCAAATAAAGTCGATTCACTCTTAAAGGATGATCAAAAACGTACTGAGTTTGAAAATGCTTCACTAGAAATTTTTGATAAGAATTTCAACATAGAAAATACAATTTCCTCCCTGGAGGCCATTTATATTAAAGAAAGAAAAAAATGAAAATAACCGTTGTTGGAACTGGATATGTCGGATTAGTAACTGGAACATGTCTTGCTGAAACAGGCAATGAAGTAGTTTGTGTAGATATTGATGCCGAAAAAGTATTGAAAATGCAAAATGGTGTTGTTCCCATATACGAACCACACCTTGACGTACTCTTTGAAAGAAATATTAATGCCGATCGATTAAAATTTACAACTTCTTTAGACGAAGGTCTTGAGCATGGAGAAATTATATTTTTAGCACTTCCAACTCCGGAAGACGAAGATGGTTCTGCAGATCTTTCTTATGTTTTAAATGTTTCCGAAGAGATAGGAAAAAAAATAAAAACGTATAAAGTTATTGTCGATAAGAGCACCGTACCGGTTGGTACCGCCGAGAAGGTACAAAAAGTAATTGCCGCGAACGCAGTTTGTGATTTTGACGTGGTTTCAAATCCTGAATTTTTAAGAGAAGGTTTTGCTGTGGACGATTTCCTAAAACCAGAGCGTATCGTTGTTGGATCAAGTAGTGAAAAGGCAACAAAAATAATGCAGAAACTGTACAGCCCGTTTGTTCGTTCCGGAAATCCAATTATTATAATGGATGAGAAATCGGCCGAATTAACCAAATATGCTGCAAATGCTTTCCTAGCCACCAAGATCACTTTTATGAACGAAATCGCAAATTATTGCGAAAAAGTAGGCGCCGATGTTGATAAAGTGAGAGTTGGAATGGGAACTGATTCACGAATCGGAAAACGTTTCTTGTTTCCAGGAATAGGATATGGAGGCTCTTGTTTTCCGAAAGATGTAAAAGCACTTCAGAAAGCAGGATCTGATTCAGATTATGATTTTAAAATTTTAGACGCTGTTATTGAAGTAAACGACACTCAAAAAACGACCTTACTTCCAAAAATTGAAGCGTATCTTGACAACGATGTTTCAGGAAAAAAAATAGCAATATGGGGACTGGCTTTTAAGCCTGAAACCGATGATATACGAGAAGCACCATCGCTTTATATGATGAAAGCTTTGCTCGATAAAGGAGCTCATTTAAGCGTTTTTGACCCGGAAGCGATGCCGAACATCAAAAAAATGTTTGGAGATTCTCTAAACTACGCTAATTCAATGTATGAAGCGACAGAAGGCGCTGATTCGCTTCTTATTTGTACAGAATGGAGTATTTTTAGAACACCAAACTTTCAGAAATTAAGAGAACAGATGATTCGACCTGCTATATTTGACGGTAGAAACTTATATAATTTAGACGATATGGAAAGCGAAGGCTTCACCTATTTTTCCGTCGGAAGAAAACAAATAAACTAATGAAAAAAAGAGTTTTAATAACAGGAGCATCCGGGTTTTTAGGTTCTCATCTATGTGATAAGTTTATTTCTGAAGGATACGAAGTTATCGGAATGGATAACTTAATAACGGGCGACTTAAAAAACATTGAACATCTTTTTAAAAATGAGTTCTTTGAGTTTTATCATCACGACGTTACTAAATTTGTACACATCCCGGGAAAAGTAGATTATATCCTACATTTTGCCTCACCTGCAAGTCCGATAGATTATTTAAAAATCCCAATCCAAACCCTAAAAGTTGGATCGTTAGGAACTCACAACTTGCTTGGTTTGGCTAGGGAGAAAAATTCACGGATTTTAATTGCTTCTACTTCGGAAGTATACGGAGATCCATTGGTGCATCCACAAACAGAAGAGTATTACGGAAACGTAAATACCATTGGTCCAAGAGGTGTTTATGATGAGGCAAAACGATTTCAGGAATCGATTACCATGGCCTATCACAGGTTTCACGGTGTAGAGACTAGAATCGCTAGAATTTTTAATACCTATGGCCCTAGAATGCGCCTCAATGATGGAAGGGTAATACCTGCATTTATAGGACAAGCCCTTCGTGGAGAGGATCTCACCGTATTTGGCGATGGTTTACAAACACGTTCGTTTTGTTATGTCGATGATCAGGTAAGAGGATTATATAGCTTACTTTTAAGTGACTATTCTTTACCGGTAAACATTGGAAATCCGCACGAAATCACAATTTTAGATTTCGCGAAAGAGGTCATTAAACTAACAGGATCTTCCCAAAAAATAATATATGAACCTTTGCCTAAGGATGATCCTTTACAAAGACAGCCGGATATTTCAAAAGCGAAAAAAATCTTAAATTGGGAGCCAAAGGTTTCCAGAGAAGAAGGAATGAAATTAACATACGACTATTTCAAAAATTTGTCGCAAGAAGAATTATTTAAAAGCGAGCACAAGGATTTTTCAAAACATATAAAATAGTATAAGCGTGTCAGATTAGAAGTAAATTGCAAAAACGACCTTATGAAAATACTGCTTAGAGCCATTTATCCATACGCGTTTCTGCTGTTGTACTTAATTTTACCCTTCGATAATTATGTACGCGCCTTACCAAATATACTTCTAATAGTCCTTGTGGCTGCTTTCCCCTTTGTAATTACCAAAAAGGATATTCAGAAAGTAAAAACAATTCCAGTTCTCATTTTATTGGGATTTATCTTGTTTCTCCTCGGAAATGCTTTAATCCAAGGCAGATTGGAAACAGATATTAATATTATTAAAAAAGTACTAATAGCCTTTGGATTGCTGCTTCTTTACTTCCCTGTTCGGAATGTGGACAAGCTCAAAAAGATCGTTATTTTTTCGTCATTAGCGACCATCTTGTTTTCGGTGATTAATGTTATAATTGTATACAATACCAGCGAAGAATTACTATTTAAAAGCTATCCATTATTGATTGAATCTTTACTTATCGATCGAATCTATCTAGGATTTCTATCGGTACTTAGTATTTTGATCTGTTTTGATTTTCTTCGTCCAAAATTCCATCCGGAGAACCGATATTATGTTGTTTATATCATTATCAACTTGCTTTTCTTAATATTGATAGTTTCGAAAGTTGCATTATTGATCTTATTGGCGGTCTTGATTACAAGGCAGTTTTATGGGAAAACGAAAAAAGTAAGGATACTTGTTACTGTTATTGCACTAACCGTAATGGTTTTCGGTTATCTACAATTCAACAAAGAGATTGTCCAGCAGGACTTTCTAAAATCTTCTCAAAATACTGAAACTAATTTTTTTAAGAAAACACTAACCTGGGATATAAGAACCATTGTCTGGCATTGTGCGGGAGTGATTTCAGAAGAAACAGGCCTTAATCTTTTCGGAATTGGCTTTAAAGAAACCAAGGATCGTTTGGCCGATTGTTATGAAGAGAAAATTGTAGATCCACAAAAAAAGAACCGTTTTGTGTCAGATCGATATAACACCCACAACCAGTATTTTGATTTTTACCTAAGCACCGGACTTATAGGATTAATACTGTTTGTCGGGTTTTTAGTGTATCTGATTGTTAGTAATAGGAAAGTGTTCTTTGCCACGGCACTGGTAGTTGTGTTGATTGCTTATTGTTTTATGGAAAACATCTTTCATAGACAGTTAGGGGCGTATTATGCAGGACTGATTCTCATCTTGTTGATTACCGAAAATAGTAGGAATTTAAACAAAACGATAAAAGAGTCGGAAGAAGCCTAACAAATTGTATTTTTGCAGGCTGAAATTAAAAAGAAGAAATAGAAAAAACAGAAGTAGTTGAATGATATTTAGAAGCGGAAGATATTCAGGGTTTTTAAGACCCATTTCATACGGGATAGACTTGTCTATTATTCTCGCTATGGCTTATCATTTCTTCGAACAGGATTTTATTTACCTCAATTACATACTATTTATTTCCATCGCCTGGATCATATTTTCAGTCAGGTCACATTTTTATAAGATCTATAGATTTACACATGTTGCAAGGATTTTATCGCTCCTTGGAAAACAAGGCGTCTTTTTCTTATTGATTGTATTCGCATTCTTCGGATTTTACAACGAACTTAAAATAAAACCAATAAGTATTCTTGAGTATGCCGGTTTGGTGATGCTTTGTATTGGTATTATCAAGTTCGCGATTTACTATCTACTTAAAAAGTACAGACTTTTCTTTAAGGGAAACATAAGAAAAGTGGTCATTGTTGGTCTAAATCAAAAAACAGAACAATTACGAAAACTCTTTTTAGATCGGCCTGAATTAGGGTATCAGTTAGAGCGAACTTTCGACGTGAGAGGAAAAAACAAGGTAGAGCTGGAAGAGTGTTTCGCCTATGTTTTGGAGCATGGAATAGACGAAATATATTCTTCGGTTGCAGAATTAAACAATGAGAACCTTTTGAAACTTATTGATTTTTCAGACAACAACCTTAAAATTCTAAAATTCCTTCCAGATAACAAGGAGATTTACACTAAGAAACTGGACTTTACTTACTATGGAGTTTTACCAATTCTTTCTCTTCGGAAGATTCCTATGGATGAACCTTTTAACAAGTTCATAAAAAGAAGTTTCGATATCATCCTTTCACTGACAATTATTGTTGGGGTTTTATCATGGTTAACACCTTTATTGGCTTTAGTAATTAAAATGGAATCTGAAGGCCCTGTGTTTTTCAAGCAAAAACGGAACGGCCTCGATTATAAGGAATTCTATTGCTACAAGTTCAGGTCTATGAAACCAAGTCCGCTAGCTAATATCTATCAGGCAACCAAGCAAGATGAACGGGTTACAAGGGTAGGTAGAATAATTCGCAAAACCAGTATCGACGAATTACCTCAGTTTATAAATGTGCTTAAAGGAGAGATGTCTGTAGTAGGTCCTCGACCTCATATGGTAAGTCACACACATATGTATGCCGAACGAATTGATAAATTCATGGTACGACATTTTATTAAACCGGGAATCACCGGATTGGCGCAGGTAAGTGGTTATAGAGGAGAGGTCGAAAGTGATGATGATATCATTAATCGAGTAAAATACGATATATTTTATATGGAAAACTGGTCGTTGCTTCTCGACATTAAAATTGTTTTCCAAACTGTTTATAACGCCTTACGCGGAGAAGAAAAAGCCTATTAAAAATGGAGAAGCAGCCTTTGGTTTCTATTATCACTCCTCTTTATAATGCCGAGCGTTTTATTTCCGAAACCATTATAAGTATTCAAAAGCAATCCTATACCAATTGGGAGCTTATAATTGTCGATGATCTTTCCACAGATACTTCCGTTGAAATTGTTGAAAATTTTTCTTTGGAAGACAAACGGATTCATTTATTTAAACGCGATTTAAACGCTGGTGCCGCAGTATGCCGGAATAAGGCTACGGAGCTCGCCAAGGGAGACTTTATCGCCTTTTTAGACTCCGATGACCTTTGGCATCCCGAAAAGCTGCAAAAGCAACTACAGTTTATGCTGGACAACGATTGTAATGTCTCATTTACCAGTTATTTGCACATTGATGAGGCCGGTACTCAACTAGGCAAACGTATTAAAGCACTGCCTAAATTATCATTTAAAAAACAGCGACTCAATAATTATATTGGGAACCTCACGGGAATTTATAATGCTGCCGTTTTAGGTAAAATCATTGCGCCTAACATTCGTAAAAGACAGGACTGGGCAGTATGGTTGGACGCGATCGAGAAGAGTGGAAAACCTGCACTCGGATTACAAGAAGACCTTGCCTATTACAGGGTCCGAAGCGGCTCCATAAGTTCCGACAAACTCGATCTTGTTAAGTATAATTTTAAGTTCTACAGAGAGTATCTGGGTTATTCATGGCCAAAATCGGCTCTCTATTTGCTCCGTTTCTTTTTCGAGTATTTCTTCGTTCGCCCCAAGCAAATTGAGGCTTATAAAAATTAAGATTTTTCTGTCTGTTCGAGCGCAGTCGAGAACTTTATGTTGGAGAGGATCATGTAGGTCACGACTTTAGTCTATTCTATGCACAGTTGAAGGGCTCTACCTGGCAAATCGTTAGTGTATTTCCTTTAAATAAGTGTAGGTGTAGACTAAATCCTCGAAATAAACTGCTTTAGTTTCCCGCGATTCTTTCGGTCGAGCACGGTAACTCTTTCAAACTCGAGGGTAAGATCATTCTCCAAATATGTAAAAAGAGCTTTTTTAATATCCGCAATCTCTTCCGAAGTTAAAATCTGTTCAGAAACATAGATAATTTTAAAAGTATCTAATTTTGTTTGCTCGATGACAAATTCCTTTACGTTTCCATCGTCTTCTATCACACTTTTGGTGACATAATAGAAAGTCAGTCCGGGAACTGTACGTCCTCCTGGTAATACAGCTACATCGTTAGTACGGCCTACCAATTCCTGCAATATAGGTTTTTTGAAAGTGCTGTTTTTTGACAAAATCCCAGTGTCGCCCAGATCATAGCGAATTAAAGGATGCGCTTTGTTGTACAAAGAAGTAATCACGATGCGACCGGATTCGCCATGAGGCACGGTCTTGTTATTCTCATCCAATATTTCTACAAAGAGAGTTTCGCTGTTTACAACAAACTCGTCTTTCGGATTGGTAAATGCGATGAGGTCGAGCTCACTGGCTCCGTATTCGTTAATCACAGGAACGCCGAAAGTAGCTTCCATCAATTTTTTATCTGTCTCGTACAACATTTCACTAGTAACTACGCATTGCTTCAAACTAGGACACACCTCTTTTAGAACGATGCCTTTTTGCTTTAGAAACTTTGCAAATAACACGATAGAGCTGGTATAACCATTGATGTAATCGAATTTTTTTCTTCGGAAAGTCTTTAAAAACCCTTCCATTTTTTCTTCGGAAAGATCAAAGATGGGAAAGCGATAACGACTGCTAAGACGATCTTTTAAGCGTTCTTTCTGAAACCCCAGCGTATCGAGTGGAATCCCGTAAAAACGAGCTTGCAACGAACTGTTGAAGTCAATCCCGTACCATCCGAAGCGATTCAGAATCTCAGCCCAGGTAAGCGCATGACAAAATTTGTCTTTTGCGAAAATAAACGGATGCCCGCTAGAACCTGATGTTTTGTTGACGTAGCTATTTTTTGTAGTAAACCCTTTAGAAAGTCGTTCCTGCAAGGGTTTTTGCAAATCCGATTTCTGCATTACCGGTATATCTTCCCAGGAAAAACGGTCTAACTTACCCACGAATTCCCGATAATTAGAATTTTCCTTAAGGTGATATTCTACAATTGTCTGTCTGGTATCAAGAACATAATTTTCATACTCAGCTTCTGAAATAGCTTGAATTGCCGCTAATTTCCGTTTTGCCTCAGCAATTGGAAAGCCGTTAAATCGCAAAGTGAGTTCGAATAAATTCAAAAGAGAAAATTAAAATTCAAAGTTACAAACTTTGCCGAAGCTAGGGTTCACTTTGTTAAAAGGAATCGCAAATAACTCCTTCAATTTTCTTTACGATAAGGAAGGTGGTCGCTTCAAAATGATATATTTTTGCAAGATATTTTTCAATAGCATGTTTCAGAGCTTCACAGCTTTAAAAGAAGCTGAAACACTTTGAGGAATATTAGAAACAATTCAAATTAGCCGCATGAATATTTTAATCTTAGGTTCCGGAGGAAGAGAACACACATTTGCTTATAAAATCGCACAAAGTAAACGTTGTGACAAATTGTTTGTAGCCCCTGGAAATGCAGGAACCGCAGCGATCGCAACCAATATTGCCTTGTCAGTAACCGATTTTGAAGCCATAAAAAATTGTGTTATCGACAATGAGATTACTATGGTAGTGGTTGGTCCCGAAGATCCTTTGGTGGAAGGAATTGCAGATTATTTTGCAGAAACAGACTCCCTAAAAAATGTCATGCTAATCGGTCCGTCAAAACGAGGCGCCTTATTGGAAGGAAGTAAAGAACGTGCCAAGGAGTTTATGATGCAACATAACATTCCTACTGCCGCTTACGCCAGTTTCACAAAGGAATCTCTCGATGCAGGAAAACAATTTCTGGAGAGCTTATCAGCACCTTATGTGCTAAAAGCAGATGGCTTGGCTGCAGGAAAAGGAGTGCTCATTTTGCAAGATCTTGACGAAGCAAAACAGGAACTGGAAAATATGCTGGCTCATAGTAAGTTCGGAAATGCGAGTTCTAAAGTGGTAATTGAAGAATTTCTCGACGGAATAGAGCTAAGTGTTTTTGTGTTAACCGATGGTGAAAATTATAAAATTCTTCCTACCGCCAAAGATTACAAACGAATTGGTGAAGGTGATAAAGGCTTAAATACCGGAGGAATGGGTGCAATTTCCCCTGTACCCTTTGCAGATTCGCAGTTGATGAAAAAAATTGAAGAACGCATTGTAAAACCAACGGTCAACGGACTTAAGAAAGAAGCCATTGATTATAAAGGCTTTGTGTTTATTGGACTTATCAAAGTGGGCGACGAGCCAATGGTAATTGAGTATAACGTTCGTATGGGAGATCCGGAAACAGAGGTGGTACTTCCTCGAATAGAAACCGATCTAGTCGATTTGTTTGAAGCGACTTTCCATCAAAAACTCAATGAAATTGAATTAAAAACAGATTCCCGTTCGGCTGCAACAGTAATGCTGGTTTCTGGCGGATATCCGGAAGCATACGAAAAGGGCAAGGAAATTAGCGGAATCGATACCGTAAAAGATTCAATTGTTTTTCACGCAGGAACTACATTAAAAGACGGAAAAATAGTGACCAATGGAGGTCGTGTTATCGCGGTTACTTCAATGGATAATGATTTCAGACAAGCGATAAAAAAATCCTACCAAAACATAGAAAAACTATCTTTTGACAGGATGTATTATAGAACCGATATCGGTTTTGATCTCTAAAAAAGAGGAAATTTAAAGATAAGGATGCGAAGTAGAAGTTTTATCCTCTTCATTGTTATCGTTAAAAGTCTTCAACTGCTTCATCCAATAAAGAAAGGCAACAAATCCAATGGCCATTAAGATCCATGAAACACTATTTGCTAACCACCAGTTATCTAACTCTTCGCTACGTAGGGCATTTAATGGAATAAATAGTACATCTTCGGTAAAAGATTGTATCCCTTCAAAAATCGCTTTCCAACTCATATCTTTATATTTACAAAGCAAAAATATAAATTAACCTTTATGCTTACAAGCTTTTTCGGTAAATCTAATCCTATTAACTACTTCATTCTGGGGATTTTTATTTTTGTAAGCTCTTTTTTTGCGACTTTTTCTGAAAGTTATGATACTCTTAAAATTACCGGCATCATAGAAAACCTACTGTTTTCAGTGTTTGCCGTATTTATGATGCTCTTACTGGATTTTATAATACGCAAAAACGGTCTAACGAAAAATAACACCTACGCCATCTTCTTCTTTTCGTGTTTTTTATTGGCGGTTCCCGAGATTTTCTCTGAAAAGTCTTATGTCGTTGCAGCAGTTTGTATGCTTTTTGCAATACGGCGCATTCTGACTTTCACTTCTGAAAAAAATATAGAAAAGAAAATTCTTGATGCCTCACTTTGGGTTATGTTTGCGTCGTTCTTTTACTTCTGGAGCCTATTATTATTCGTGCTTTTATATCTTGCTTTATTTCGCAAGGGAAACTTAAAATACAAGGATTTACTCATTCCTATTGTAGGAGCATGCGCGCTTTTTGTTTTAGCAACTGCAATTAATTTTCTTATAAGCGACTCCTTCGCTTGGTTCTATGAATGGAAATCGGAGATTAGCCTGAATTTTTCGGCATACAATGACCCTAGCATCTTGTTTCCTGCAACCTTGGTAATTACAATGTTATTGTGGATGGGACTCTTTCGGTTTTTTAGATTGACATCCATGCAAAAAAAAGAGCGTCCGAATGCCGTTTTAATACTAATCGCGATTGTTATTTGCGTTTTCATTTCTTTGGCAAGCCCATTAAAAAATGGCTCCGAATTATTGTTCATCATTGGCCCATTAGCTATAATTATTACTAATTATCTCGAAAACAGTAAGGAATTTTGGTTTAGAGAATTATTGCTTTGGTTAGCCGCCTTACTTCCTATATCAATGCTGTTTTTATAGGGTTTATTAGCTTCGGAAAGATTGCAATTACCTCGGAATTTGATTGAGTTACGGATACTTCCGAAGCTACCAGACATCCTATTTTATTTTTCGTTTAGATTATAGAAACAGGAAAGATTCTAGTTAGGTTTCAGAAATACTTCACAAAAATACCGCATCAAATCTTACACAAAATATGATACCTTTGTATCTCATAAAATCGCGCTCAGAAAATAGTTAAACACATTTCAAGAGTAGTGCACAAATTAGATATCATGTTTTCAGAATTAGCAAATAAAATTTTTCTAGAAGTGATTGTAAAATATCATGTCATTAACACTGTAGATCAGGAATTTTCTAATCCCTACAAAAAAGACAAGCATTTGTTGGAGCATTTGTTGTACAGAAAATGTTGGATAGATACAGTACAATGGCATTATGAAGATATTATTAGAGACCCTCAAATTGATCCAGTTGCAGCTCTTACCTTAAAAAGAAAAATCGATGCTTCCAATCAGGATCGTACAGATATGGTGGAATATGTTGACAGCTATTTTCTTGACAAATATAAAGCTGTGTCTGTAAATAAAGACGCCACGATTAATACCGAAAGTCCGGCATGGGGAGTAGATCGCTTATCTATACTTGCACTAAAAGTATATCATATGAACGAAGAAACCACTCGCGTCAATGCAACAGAAGCACATCGAGAAGCATGCGCAATAAAATTGAACATTCTTTTGGAGCAAAGAGTTGATTTAAGCACTGCTATCGATCAATTGTTGGTAGATATTTCGGCTGGGAGAAAATATATGAAGGTGTACAAGCAAATGAAAATGTACAACGATGACGAATTGAACCCAGTTTTAAGAGGCGAAAAATAGTATTTTCTCATATATTGATTTAAGATTCATTTTCTGTAGTAACAACAGATCGCTATGAAACATCCAGGTCACATACTCGTAATTCGTCTTTCGGCTTTGGGTGATGTTGCGATGACAATACCTGTATTACGAGTACTTACTCAGACCTATCCTTCGCTTAAAATCACAGTCGTTACAAGAGTTTTTTACAAGCCTTTGTTCGATGATATTCCGAATTTAGAAATTCTGGAGGCGGATGTGTACGGCGAACATAAAAGAATTGGGCTTTTAAAATTAGCCAAAGAAGCAAAGAATCTCGGAATAGACGCAGTAGCCGATTTACACTCTGTGATTCGATCTAAGGTCCTCACAAAATATCTTAGTCTTAAAGGAATTCCGACAGCTACAATCGATAAGGGAAGAGCAGAAAAAAAGGCGCTCACGAGATCCCAGGATAAGGTGTTTCTGCCTTTAAAAACCACTCACCAACGTTATGCAGATGTTTTCGATGCCTTGAGTTTAAAGATCGATCTTTCAAAACATCATTTTCCGGAACGCAAAAAGTTAAGTCCGCAATTAAACGCACTCATTGGAGTAGAACCAAAAAAACTCATTGGGATCGCACCCTTCGCTGCCTTTAAAAGTAAAATGTATCCTTTGTTTTTGATGAAGGAAGTCATCTCCAGTTTAAACAACACCAACAAATACAGAATCTTTCTATTTGGAGGTGGTGACCAGGAAATTTCGGTTTTAAAAAAGATTGAGAGTCATTACGAAAGTGTTTCTTCTGTGGCTGGAAAACTAAGTCTTAAAGAAGAATTAGCGTTGATTTCCAATCTCGATGTCATGTTGGCAATGGATAGTGGCAACGGACATTTATCGGCCATGTATGGAGTACCAACGGTAACTTTATGGGGAGTGACGCATTCTCATGCAGGTTTTGCTCCTTTTATGCAAGCTCCAGAAAATCAGTTGTTCGCAGATCGTTCTAAGTATCCGTTGTTGCCAACTTCGGTATATGGTAATAAATTTCCAAAAGGTTATGATGATGCCATTGCGACCATTCCTTCGGAAGAAGTGGCGAAGAAGATAATGGAGATTATTTAAAAGGGGCGGGAAGCTGGAAGCATGAAACTGAATACTTTGATGTCACTTCGAGTGGATTTTAATGACCAACAAGGAATTAAAATCTGTATCGAGAAGGAGTGGATTTTAATGACCAACAGGGAATTAAAATCTGTATCGAGAAGCAGTGGTTTCTTGAAGTTATCACAATTTTTCCTTAGGCCAATTCCAGGCAAGCCAGACAATACTTATTGTAATCAAAGCTTCTAAAACGGCGTAGAATACATAAAATGTATACCAAGCGTATAATGCCGTACTTGCTACTACGGTAACCACTAGCGTAAAGAAAACTCCAAAAATAATAGTTAGCCATTTACATATTTTTGGTTTTAGAAAAACGGACAACGAGATCATTAAAGCTGGAATCGCCAATATAAAAGAAGCGAAAAACAACTTCGTTGGACTATCCAAAATATTCATACCGTTTAAAAGACTCTCGACTTTATCGGGGGCATATAATTCAAAATAATCACCATAAATATAACAGAACATCAATGACGTCCATAAAACTGCAAGTTTGATTCGAATATTGATTCTCGGATTTTCTAGCATAAGATTTCTTGTTTAATAAATGAACAGCGTGGGTATTTATTATAAAGACGTAAAAAACTTTGAAAGGGTTGTCTGGAGACATTGAGACTTAGAGGATCTACTTATAAATTAATTGTGATTTAACCTTGAAATAAGTCTAGATTGCCTTTTTTAAACTCGTACAACTCCTAAATAATTTGAAAAAAGACTAACTTTGAAAGGGTTGTCGCTTCGAACAATATTTGGAAGATGGAGACCTGCCTTGTACAATGCGTCATAAGCGAAATATATAAGCCGAAAGAACTCTAAATGCCAATAGAAAACATACCTGAAATCTATATTAAGGACAAAACAGCAAGTCCAGATTTATTTGTATATGATTTTAAAATGACCAGTGATGTTGTTAAGAGTAAGGTTAATTTAGGTATGAATATGTTTAGCTTTTTACAAGTTGGGAAAAAGCAGGTTCATTTCGCAGGTACGTCGGTTGCAGTTAATAAAGACCAATCACTATTGCTAAAAAAAGGAAATTGGCTATGGACTGAACTGCTAGATGTTGATACAAGTTATTATTGTAAACTTTTCTTTTTTTCCGAAAAAATACTCAAAGAATTTTTAGAAAAGCATGGTTTAAACAATGAGGTAGTAAAAGACGGAACACCATATTTTATTATTAAGAATGATGCGTATATCAACTCATATCTCAATTCATTATCAACAATTAGTAATGCGCCTGCGATTTTTATGGAGACGCTCCTTTCCGTAAAATTTGAAGAATTGATGCTTTATTTCCTGCAGAAATATGGAAGAAAATTTGAATTATATCTACACTCTCTAATCGTTATAGAAAACTCTTCTTTTAAAAAGATTGTAGAAAGTAAAATACATTCTAACTTAAAATTAGAAGAAATAGCATTTTTATGCAATATGAGTTTATCTACCTTCAAAAGGCAATTTATAAAGGAATACAGGGAGTCACCCGGTAAATGGCTACAAAACAAACGACTTCAAAACGCCAAAAAAACGTTAGAGCAAGGAATTTGTAAACCATCTGAGATATACTTGGAATATGGGTACAATAACCTCTCCAACTTTAGCATTGCCTTTAAGAATAAATTTGGAATCAGTCCAAAAGAAGCTTGACGATTTTTTTTGTATTTTGCATATTCTTCATTATCAACTAAATAAACAAACCTAGATAGTTAATTCCTCTCTAAGTACAGACTATCTGACCTTTTCTCATAAGTATTGACCTTTTTTCATAAGTGATAGTCAAAAAAATAACAGTAACTTTCAATTCGTTTCAATTGAAATTATTAGTTAATCACAATAAAATCAGAAAATTATGTGTAAAAATCATGGCGTATCCTATATGGGAGCAGGAAAAGTAGAATTATTAGAAATAGACTATCCCAAACTAGCATTGGGAGATCGAAAGTGTGAACACGGCGTTATTTTAAAGATTGTTGCTACCAATATTTGTGGTTCAGACCAACACATGGTTAGAGGAAGAACTACTGCCGAAAAAGGGCTGGTTTTAGGGCATGAAATTACAGGAGAGGTTATAGAATTAGGGCGAGACGTTGAGTTTATCAAAAAAGGAGACTTGGTTTCCGTTCCTTTTAATGTTGCCTGTGGTCGTTGTCGAAATTGTAAAAACGGTCTAACTGGTATCTGTTTAAATGTCAATGGAGATCGTGCGGGAGGCGCTTATGGATATGTCGATATGGGAGGATGGGTTGGAGGTCAAGCAGAATATGTAATGGTGCCTTATGCCGATTTTAACTTATTAAAATTTCCTGATAAGGATCAAGCCATGGAAAAGATATTGGGTCTGACTATGCTTACCGATATTCTCCCGACTGGATTTCACGGAGCGGTTATGGCAGGTGTGACGGCTGGTTCAATCGTGTATATTGCAGGTGCAGGGCCAGTAGGATTAGCCTGTGCCTCAAGTTGCCAGTTATTAGGTGCAGCCGTTGTCATAGTAGGCGATCTTAATGAACAACGTCTCGCTCATGCCAGAAGTTTTGGTTGCGAAACCATTAATTTGACCAATGGTATTCCGGTGGAAGAGCAAATTGCTATGATTGTTGGTATCCCCGAAGTAGATTGTTTTGTGGATTGTGTAGGTTTCGAAGCTAGTGGGCATGGCGCAAATGCTGGAAAAGAAATGCCTGCTATTGTGCTAAACCAAGCTATGGCAATTACTAGAGCTGGTGGATCCATCGGAATTCCAGGTTTGTATGTAACGGAAGATCCAGGAGCTACAGATGAGGCCTCAAAGCAAGGAAGTCTAAAAATTCGTTTTGGATTGGGTTGGGCAAAATCCCATTCTTTTCACACTGGCCAAACACCCACAATGAAATATCACAGGCAACTAATGAATGCTATTTTATACGAAAAAATAGATATTGCTAAAGCAGTAAACGCAGAAGTGATAAGTCTGAAAGATGCAGCTAGAGGCTATGCCGAATTTGATACCGGAGTTGCTAAAAAGTTTGTTATTGACCCACATGGTATGATAGCTCGATAATTTGACCTTTTTTCATAAGTTATTGAGCTGTTTTGGTAACTCAATACCCTAATTCTTAAGGTATATTTGCACCATAATAATAACAATACTAAAACAATACATTATGAACATTACATTAGCACAAGCAGAAAAAGCAATAGTAGCAGCAAAACAAAAAGCAACAGCAATAGACACTAAAATGAACATTGCAGTTGTAGATGCGGGAGCAAATTTAGTAGCATTTGCACGTATGGACGGAGCTTGGTTAGGTTCACTTGACATCTCAATTAAAAAAGCAAAAACAGCTCGTTTCTTTGATATGAATACGGGGATTGTAGGTGAATTATCTCAACCAGGAGGCTCTTTATACAATATTGAACATTCTAACGGAGGTTTAATTACTTTTCCAGGTGGAATTCCAATTAAAAATGCCAAAGGTGAAATTATTGGAGCCATTGGTGTAAGCGGAAGTTCAGTTGAAAATGACCATGCAGTTGCTGAAGCTGGAACAAAAGCAATCTAAATAAATTCTAATAATTTTGAAAGAGGATAATTAGTTTCAATTATCCTCTTTTTATTTCAAACAATTATGAAAAAAATATTCTATTTATTTCGTTATGTAAGTTGGACTGCGATAATAGGTTCACTTCTTGGTTCGTTGTTGCTTTTTATAGTGGGTGCTTTAAAAACTGTTAATGCTTTTAGGGTAGTTATCTTCAATTACATACCAGAAGACAAAGCACATTTACATCCTGCAGATATTGCCACTACATATCTTATTAAATCTCTAGATACATTTTTGATTGCCTTGGTACTATTCATTTTTGCACATGGTGTTTATTCCTTGTTCATTTCAAACAAGAAGTATGATGATGAAAAAAACGTATTAAAATGGATAAGAACACCAAATATTGGCCATTTAAAAAATGTACTTGCAGAGGTGATTGTCATTATTCTTTTTGTAAAGTTTCTTGAAGTCGTATTCGTAAACATTGACAATCTCAAATGGGAAATAGCAATACTTCCTTTTTCCATACTTCTATTGGCTCTTGGTTTAAAATTTTTAAGTCTCAATAAAGAAGAAGTTGATAACGCTAAAAAATAATAGATTATGCAAGCCATACAACATATAGGATATGGAGAAATTTCAGAAAATATTAAATTTACTGAAATTGAAAAACCCACAATAAACAAAGACGAAGTTTTAATTGAAACTTATGCCGCTAGTGTAAATCCGTTAGACATTAAAGTTATAAAAGGCAAATTAAAAGGACTTGGCAAATATAGCTTGCCAGCAACAATGGGTTATGATGTAAGTGGAAAAATTGTGGGAAAAGGTGAAAATGTTTCAGATTTTAATATCGGAGACGAAGTTTACGCCTATGTAGATAAGCAAGGTTCCTTTGCCGAGTTTGTGGCTGTTAAGCAAAACATTGTAAGTATAAAACCCAAAAACACCACCTTTGAGGAAGCTGCAAGTTTACCACTGGTTAGCCTTACGGCTTCTCAAGTTTTAAAACGAGCTAATTTAAAATCGGGTGATAAAATATTAATTCATGCAGGCTCCGGTGGCGTTGGATCTTTGGCAATTCAATTAGCAAAGGCAAAAGGGGCTTATGTTTATACCACAACAAGTACGAGTAATGTAGCATGGGTGAAAGAACTTGGAGCAGATCGTGTGATCGATTATAAAACTGAAGACTACAAAACCATTGTAAAAGATGCAGATGTGGTTCTGGACACGCTTGGAAATCAGTATACTGAAGACGCTTTTAAAGTTATTAAAAAAGGTGGTAAAGTAATCACACTTGTCGGTCCGGTTGATAAAGAGACTGCAAACCGAATGAAACTCAATAAAATTGCCAAACTCTATTTAGCATGGAAAAGAAGAAAAATTACCAAAAATATAAAGCTTAAGTCTGCCTATTATAGTCTTCTCCTTATGAGAGCCAACGTTAAGCAACTCAATGAAGTCACCAATCTTTTAGAAACAGGAAAAATTAAAACGAATATTGACAAAGTATTTCCTTTAGAAGATGCATTAAATGCCATACTTTATGTTGATAAAGGACGAACTAAAGGAAAGGTCGTTATTAAAATGAAGTAAACCATGAGTAGAGGATTTGTTAAAGAAGACGATCAGGAAGAAATTCCTATGATACCACCAAGAGCCGATTTGCCAGAAGGAATGACAAATTACGTTACTCAAGTTGGGATGGATGAACTATTAACTGAAAAAGAAATGTTCATTAATGAAATAAGCCAGCTAGAAATAGCGAATGAAAAAGAAAGACGCATTGCTGTGAATTTTATAAATGCAAAATTGCAATTGTTGAGTAACCGAATTGCTACCTCAAAAATTGTAGCTCTTGACAAACAACCACAAAATGAAATACGATTTGGTGCTTTAGTAACCTTAAAAATTGAAAAAGAAACAGAACTGCAACAATATCAAATTGTAGGAGTAGATGAAGCGGATATTTCAAAAGGTAAAATCTCATTTATCTCACCAATCGCCAGAATATTGATAAATAAGAAAGTTGGAGAGCAAACAGTTTTAAAGCTTGCAACTGAAGATAGGATTTTTGAAATTATAAGTATCGAATATTAATGAACGCTACCGCTTAGTACCTTCACCAAATAAGCAATTAACAATTCACTTTAAGTAAATTTTATCTACACATCATCATAATCTATAATTAATGTAGCTGTTGTTGGATGCGCCTGACAGGTTAAAATGAGACCTTCTGCAATTTCACTATCGGTAAGAATCTGGTTTTTTCGCATTTCGGCTTTACCTTCCTTGATCCTAGCAATACAAGTGCTACAAATTCCGCCCTGGCAAGAATACGGAGCATCCAGATCATTTTCGAGAACCGCATCCAACACCGATTTTGATTGTGGCATGCTAAAAGTTTCGGTTTCATCGTCTAAAACTACCGTAATGGTTGTGGTGCCATCGTGAGCCTGTACTAGCAAATCTCCTTCAGAAGTAGTGAAAAGTTCAAAATGAATTTGTTTGGTATTGATATGATTTTCTTTCAGAGTAGAAGCCACATCGTCGATCATAGGTTCTGGTCCGCAGAGATAAAACTCATTGAAAGTAGTGTCTTTGTACTTGTTTTTCAGAAGAAAATTCACAACAGAACGATCTATTCTTCCGAAGAGTGCATTATCAGCTTCCTTGCGACTATAAACCATCTGTATTTTTAGACGGTTCGGATATTTCTCCTGAAGACTTGCAAGGTCCGTCAAATACATACTGTCTTCGGCTGTCTTGTTACCATACACCAATAAAAAGGTGCTATTAGGTTCTTTCGATAAGGCCGTTTTAATAATTGAAAGCACAGGGGTAATACCACTTCCAGCAGCGAAAGCGGCGTAATTTTTAGCCACATCTGCCACAGGAGAAAGTACAAATTTTCCTCCCGGAGGCATAACTTCCAAAGTATCACCTGCCTTTAAAACGTCGTTTGCATAGCCTGAAAACTTTCCACCCTCTACTCTTTTAACACCAATAGTGAAGCTGTCACTGCCCGGAAGACTACAAATAGAATAGGCTCTTCTTAACTCAGTTCCTTCAGCGATATGCTTTATGGTTACGTATTGTCCCGCCTTAAATGAGAATGCTTCGGAAAGGGAAACGGGTATGGAAAAAGTAATAGAAACTGCATTTGGAGTTTCTTGTTTTACTTCGGAAATGGTTAAAGTGTGAAATGTATTCAAGATGCTATATATTTTTGCGTAAAAATACAAAGGAATTTAAGTTTACAAAGCAATTGAAGCGGGAAACCTTCTCAATTTTTAAAGCAATTTTTAAGGAGATAATAAAAAGAAGTGTATTTTTACCGTTCCAGTAGCGGTTTTTATACTAAAAGCGTAGCTTTTAAGTTAGTATAACAAATAATTCATAGAATTTTGAAGGGCATACATAAAATTACAATCGTACTTCTTGCAGTCTTAGTTTTGGCAGCGTGTTCGCGCAAAAAAAACACCTTTTTAAATAGGAATGTGCATGCAGTGACAGCCGAATATAATACACTTTATAACGGTGGCGTTGCATACGACCAAGGAAAGCAAGAATTATCACTTACCTATAACGACAATTTTTGGGAGATTCTTCCG
The DNA here is from genome assembly GCF_003688405.1 of Ulvibacter antarcticus. Lineage (GTDB taxonomy): Bacteria > Bacteroidota > Bacteroidia > Flavobacteriales > Flavobacteriaceae > Ulvibacter > Ulvibacter antarcticus. The sequence goes on along the minus strand of NZ_REFC01000011.1, from coordinate 353,296 downwards.
GTAGAAAGAATTGAACTTGAAGAGAGTCTTGGGTTGCCTGGAGAGGCAAAGGATCCTAATTTCAATAGGGCTGAAGAAAAAGCCGTGAAGGCGATTCAGAAACATTCTATATACATCGACGGTAAAGAATATAATCCTCAAATCGATGAGGCCTATATGTTATTGGGTAAATCACGTTATTATGACTCCCGATTTGTACCGGCATTGGATGCTTTTAATTTTATTTTAGACAGATATCCAACCAGTAACAGTATTAACATAGCGAAGATATGGAAAGCGAAGACGAATATTCGTCTGAAAAATGAAGAGGTTGCCTTGGAAAATCTTCATAAAATGTTTGAGAAGGATGAATTGGAGGACGATGTATTAGCAGATGCTTCAGCAATGATGGCACAAGCATATATCAATATGGATTCTATTGAAGAAGCATTGCCATTTATGAAACAGGCAGCAGCTAATGTAGAGGATAGAGAGCTTGAAGGAAGATATCTTTTTATAAAAGGACAACTGTACAACAAACTAGGAATTAAAGACAGTGCTAATTTGGCATTTGATGAGGTGATTGAACTTAACAGAAAATCTCCTCGAATTTATATGATCAATGCGTATTTGGCAAAAGCCAATAATTTCGACTTTGAAAAAGAAGATCGCATTGCCTTGCGAGAACTGCTAGCCGATTTGGAAGAAGACAGAGAAAACAGACCTTTTCTCGACAAGATTTATTACACTATAGGTGAATTTTATAGAAACAGCAAGGTTATTGATACTGCGGTAACGTACTACAACAAGTCTTTGAAAGCAGTAACCCGTGACGCTATTTTAAGAGCAGTTGATTATCAGACTTTAGCTGAAATCAATTTCAATAATGCCGAATACAAACGAGCTGGTTCGTATTACGATAGTACGCTTACAAGTCTTGAAGAAAATTCGCGTCAATGGAGACGTATCAAAAAGAAACGTGAGAACTTGGATGATGTCATCAAATATGAAGATATCGCAACTATGAACGACAGTATTTTGCGCATCGCAGCCATGTCTGAAGCTCAACAAACTGCATTTTTTACTGAGTATACAGAGAAACTAAAAGCAAAGGCAGTAAGAGATTCTATTGAAAGTGCAAAAGCGGAAGGAAGTATCGCTAATAACGAATTTTATACGAAAACAGGAAAAGACAATCCGAAAGAGGCAGGTGGGAGATTTTATTTTTATAATTCATCTACGGTTTCTTATGGGAAGCAGGAATTCAGAAAAATTTGGGGCGAACGTAAATTGGAAGATAACTGGAGACGTTCTGCCAAAAAGAGTAGTCTGGAAACAGTCGATGATGTTGAAGCATCTCCGGTGGCTCCAATAGCCGAGAACGAAATGTTTAATGTGGAAACCTATTTGAAACGAATTCCAAAAGATCAGAAAGTAATCGACAGCCTAGGTAAGGAGCGTAACTTCGCGTATTATCAACTTGGCTTGATTTACAAAGAGAAATTCAAAGAATACGAATTGGCGGCCAACCGATTGGAGAAATTATTTACTTACAATCCTGAAGAAAGACTGATTTTACCTTCAAAATACAATCTCTTCAGAATTTATGAGGAATTGGAGAATAGTACGTTGGCCACTCAATACAAAAATGATATTTTAAATAATCATAGCGATTCCAGGTACGCGGAAATACTTCGTAATCCAAACACTTCGCTCGCTACCGACGAATCTAGTCCGGAGTTTAAGTATAAACAATTGTACAAAGATTTTGAAGCTTCGAAGTATCAACAGGTGATCGACACTTCAGATGAGTATATCACCACTTATAATGGAAATGATATCGTTCCGAAGTTGGAGTTGTTGAAGGCAACTGCCATTGGGCGTCAGCAGGGATTTGAAGCCTATAAAAAAGCATTAAATTTTGTTTCTTTAACCTACCCGAATTCGGAAGAAGGGAAACAGGCACAGACGATTTATTCGACTGTCATTCCGAAGTTAGCTAAAAAGGATTTTGAGTCGGATGAAGAGGCTAAAAACTTCAAGATGATCTATCAGTTTGGCGCGAATGACACACAATCTGCGCAACTATTAAAAGAAAAATTAGATAAGGCATTAGGCTTCTTTAATTATTCAAACCTTAGCATTTCTATCGATTATTATGATCCAAACACAAAGCTAGTTGTAGTTCATGGTTTCAACACCAAGCTTGGAGCTCGTGGATTTGGAGAAGTGTTAAAAGAACATAAAGACTATAAAATTACAAACACACATTTTGAAATCTCTTCCCCAAATTATAAGACAATTCAAATACACAAAAACCTAACTAAATATTTAAACCCAGGGAACTCTGAAGAGAAGGACCCTGATCCTCAAAAATAAACGACCATGTTTTCAGAAAAAAAAGACAAGAATGTTGTTGAGCCGGGCACCGGACAGAATCGAATAAACGAAGGAACAAAACTCGTAGGAGATATCCACTCTTCGGGATTTTTTAGAATAGACGGCCATATCGAAGGCAATGTAAACACACCCTCTAAAGTTGTTTTGGGTAAAACGGGTTTTATTAAAGGAACTCTCACCTGCGAAAACGCCGATATTGAAGGAAAATTTGAAGGAAACTTAGATGTTTCCGGAACTTTAAGCCTTAAATCTACTGCTCACATTGATGGTGAAGTAGTTGTAGGAAAACTTGCTGTTGAGCCGGGCGCTACTTTTAATGCGAGCTGCACGATGAAAGGTGGAGCAAAGAACAAGGTTAATCAAACAGCCACACCAAATGAATCGACTGCCGGTAGTAATCACTTCGATCGCCAGCAACGTGCCAAGAAAGCGGCAGAACCTTCAAAATAGTATGGACAAAAAAGGGAATAATAATCTCAAACGATGGGCAGTTCTATCTGCAATCGCCATTGAAATGGGAGTTATTATCTATCTTTTTGTGCAATTAGGCAAATGGCTGGACCTCAATTACAGTGATGGAAAACTTTTTACCATTATATGTACACTTGCCGGAGTAGGAATTTCTTTATTTCTAGTGGTCAAACAAACCAATCGACTGAATTCTTAATTTTGCTATGAAAAAGCAAAGAAATGCGTTTATAATATTACTTTTTTTAGTAATCGTTTTAGTTTTTGGCGTCCATCTTTTTATACTTTGGACCTTAGAATTGAACCTATTAGATAATAGGATTTTATTGTCTTATGTGCTTAATTATGCGCTTGCTGTGATTGTATTATTGGTGATACAATCCCATCTAAATAAACAATCCTTGAACACCGGCTTTATTTTTATGGCAGGAAGTGGTGTAAAATTTCTAATTTTCTTTCTAATTTTTTATCCTTTTTATCAAAAAGACGAAATTATGCAAACCGCTGAATTTGCAGCGTTTTTCACGCCCTACGCAGTCTGTTTAATACTGGAAGTGATCTATCTCTCCAAACTACTTAATAATCAGACTTATTCCGAAGATAAAGCTTCAGAAAAAAAGAAATAAAATTGTTTTTTCTTTCTGTAAAAGAACAGTATTTTTGCACCGATTTTAAGGACACCTTTTAACTTGTTCGGAAATGCAGAGAAAAATATTGGTTCGATTACTTTTAGTATTAGTTATAGCATTCACTTCGTTTTCCTGTGCGAAAGAGACACCTCAGGACAAGCAAGCGAAACTAGACAGAAAACAGGATGTTAAGGATTATGTAACGCATCACTTACTGGATTCTCACGATTTTGGATTGTATTCTTATACCGATGATGCCGGTGAGGTGCATCATGTTGGATTTCCATTACCTATTATTCTTTGGGATAACGGTTTAAAAGTGTTCTCTTCTTCAAAATTTCACCACGGTGAAACAGTTGCGGAAGTTGATGGCAACTACTACAAAATTGACCATGCGAAGATCTACAAAACTGATGCCGCTGGAACTATAAACTACGACGATAAGGATCACGCTACAAACGATAAGCCGCTTGATATCTCTATTACAAAAGGGGTGTTTATGATGTTGCTTACCTCCCTTTTAATGATCCTATTATTTATGGGCTTGGCAAAGAGTTATGCGAAGAATGGGGGTATCGCAAAAGGCGCGGGGCGTTTCTTCGAACCTATCGTCCTTTATATTAGAGATGATATCGCAATCGCTAACATTGGAGAACAGAAATACAAAAAATATATGCCGTTTCTATTAACGGTATTTTTCTTTATATGGTTTCTGAATATGTTCGGATTAACGCCACTTGGGGTTAACGTAACAGGAAACATTGCAATTACAACAGCATTGGCGATCATCGTTTTCTTGATTACAACCTTTACCGGAACTAAAGATTACTGGAAGCACGTTTTTGATCCATTAGGTGATGGAATGCCATGGGCAGGAAAAATCCTTATCTATATTATATTAGTACCTATTGAAATTTTAGGACTTTTCATTAAGCCATTTGCACTGCTTATTCGTTTGTATGCAAACATGACAGCGGGACACGTGGTATTAGGAAGTTTATTAGGTCTAATTTACATATTCCAAAATTGGATTGGTGGAACTTTGTCTTTCGGACTAGCTTTCGCAATCTCATTAATTGAAATATTAGTAGCGTTGCTACAGGCATATATTTTCACGATGCTGGCAGCATTGTACTTCGGATTTGCAAGTGAAACTCACGAGCATGCTGAAGAACATGACGGAGAAGTAGCGCATTTATAAGGACATGATCCTATTGTAATGCTTAGCCAGTCTAAGTGTTTCAATAAACTTGAATTGAGTGTTTAATTTTTAAATATATATATATTATGACAATTCCAATGATTGTACAAGCAGGAGGTACTGTAATTCCTTCTATTATCGGAGCAGGATTAGCAGTAATCGGTGCCGGTATCGGTATTGGTATGATTGGTGGGAAAGCTATGGAAGCTATCGCACGTCAGCCAGAAGCTTACGGAAAAATTCAAACAGCAATGCTTATTGCAGCAGCGCTTATTGAAGGTATTGGTTTCGCCGCGATTTTCGCAGGATAATCAAAACAATTAGATACATCGCTGTGACGGTTGGTTACAGGGATGTATCTTATTACCTAAGCCGAAATTGCTATTTTGCAATTTCGACCTCTCCTTAAAAAGAGGTGGTTTGGACTCCGACTTGAGTCGGGTCATTTTTAGATTAAACAAAAAGTATCATTAACTAATTCTCACGTCTAGCGTGATTTTACAAGATGGAAAAATTAATTACTGAATTTTCGATTGGACTTTTCTTCTGGCAAGCAGTTGTATTTATATTATTACTTCTTTTGCTTCGGAAATTTGCATGGAAGCCTATATTAAACGCGGTAAACGAACGTGAGCAAGGAATTAGAGATGCGCTTGATGCGGCTGAAAAAGCTAAATTGGAAATGGCAAATCTTCAGGCAGATAATCAAAAGTTGTTGCAAGAAGCCCGTGCAGAACGTGAAGCTATGATGAAGGAAGCTCGCGAATTGAAGACAAAAATGATTTCAGAAGCGAAAGAGGAAGCACAAGAAGTTGGGAGCAAAATGATTGCCAATGCACAAGTAGCTATCGAAAGTGAAAAGAAAGCAGCTGTTGCTGAAATCAAAAATCAAGTGGCTAGCCTTTCATTAGAAATTGCTGAAAAAGTTGTAAAAGACGAATTGTCTAAAAACGACAAGCAATTGAATCTAGTGAAAGATATGTTGAACAATGCAACTTTAAATTAAGGAACCAATGAGCAACAGAGCAGCCATACGATATGCAAAAGCGGTTTTAGAACATGCTAGCGAAAGCAATTTAGAGAACGTTATCTTTGGCGATATGCAGTCCGTTTATAAAACCATTCAAGGGAGTAAGGAATTGCGTAATGTGCTAAAAAGTCCGGTGGTTAAAGCCGAAGATAAGAAAGCAGCCTTGGTGAAAATATTCGAGAATAATTCGGAAGTAACCAAAGGCCTTATCGAAGTATTAACAGCTAACAAAAGAATTGATCTACTTGGCAATGTTGCAGAAAGTTTTATTGACTTATACAATGAAGCTAAAGGTGTAAAGGTTGCAAATGTTACCACTGCTGTTGAATTGACACCGGAACTTGAAGAGTTAGTGCTTTCTAAAGTGAAAGAATTAACCGGAAGTAATCAGGTGACGATTCAAAACAAAGTAGATAAAGATATTATTGGAGGTTTTATCCTTCGTGTAGGCGATTTACAGTATGATTCAAGTATTGCAAATCAATTCGAAAATATAAAAAGAGAATTTAGTAAAAGTATCTAGTATAAAGGAAATATTCTTTTTACTCGAACAAAATAATAAAGTGATTATAATAGCGGGTGCTTAAAGTGAAGGCTCAGGTCTTAAGTCAGGCATCTAAAATCTTAAATAGAAATGGCAGAAGTTAAACCAGCTGAAGTTTCAGCAATCTTAAAACAACAACTTGCAGGATTTGAAGCAACAGCTTCTTTAGACGAAGTTGGATCTGTATTAACTGTAGGTGATGGTATTGCACGTGTTTACGGACTATCAAATGTGCAATACGGAGAATTAGTAGAATTCGAAGGTGGTCTTGAAGGGATCGTTTTGAACCTGGAAGAAGACAATGTTGGTGTTGTATTGTTAGGGCATTCAAAAGGAATTAAAGAAGGATCTACAGCAAAACGTACACAGCGAATTGCTTCCCTAAAAGTAGGTGAAGGAATTGTTGGTCGTGTTGTAAATACACTGGGTGAACCAATCGACGGAAAAGGACCAATCTCTGGTGAAACTTATGAAATGCCATTAGAGCGTAAAGCACCGGGTGTAATTTACCGTCAGCCGGTAACCGAACCTTTACAAACTGGTATAAAATCTATTGATGCGATGATCCCTGTAGGTAGAGGTCAGCGTGAATTGGTAATTGGTGACCGTCAAACAGGTAAGACTACTGTTTGTATCGATACCATTTTGAATCAGAAAGAATTTTACGATGCAGGGGAACCTGTTTATTGTATTTATGTGGCAATTGGACAAAAAGCTTCAACGGTAGCTCTTATCGCTAAAGTATTAGAAGAAAAAGGTGCTCTTGCTTATACCACGATTGTTGCGGCTAACGCATCAGATCCTGCTCCAATGCAGGTGTATGCTCCTTTCGCAGGTGCAGCTATCGGTGAGTTTTTTAGAGATACTGGTCGTCCAGCCTTGATTATTTATGATGATTTATCAAAACAAGCGGTAGCTTACCGTGAGGTTTCTCTTCTTTTACGTCGTCCTCCGGGACGTGAGGCGTATCCTGGAGATGTATTCTTCTTACACTCAAGATTGTTAGAACGTGCTGCAAAAATTATTGCTGATGACAAGATTGCAAGTGAAATGAATGACCTTCCTGAAGTTTTAAAACCTATGGTAAAAGGTGGTGGTTCTTTAACGGCTCTTCCTATTATTGAAACTCAGGCAGGTGATGTATCTGCATATATCCCAACTAACGTAATTTCGATTACAGACGGACAGATCTTCTTGGATGGAGATTTATTTAACTCGGGTGTACGTCCTGCAATTAACGTAGGTATTTCGGTATCTCGTGTAGGAGGTAATGCTCAGATTAAATCGATGAAAAAAGTAGCAGGTACTTTGAAACTTGATCAGGCAGCGTACCGTGAATTGGAAGCATTTGCTAAGTTTGGATCCGATCTTGATGCAGCGACTCTAAATGTTATTGAAAAAGGTAAAAGAAATGTGGAGATCCTAAAGCAGGCTCAAAATGATCCGTTTACAGTAGAAAATCAGATTGCAATTATTTATGCAGGATCTAAGAATTTACTGCGTAATGTACCTGTTAATAAGGTAAAGGAGTTTCAGAGAGACTTCCTTGAAATGATGAATGTGAAGCACAGAGATACATTAGATACGTTAAAGGCTGGAAAGCTTACTGACGATGCTATCGATGTTATCACAACTGTTGCAGCAGATTTATCAGCGAAGTATAAAAAGTAGTTAGATATTAGTATTGAGTATTGAGACAAAGATGTCTTAATACTCAATACTCAAATCTCAATTCTAAAAAAGAATGGCGAATCTTAAAGAAATACGTAACAGAATATCATCGGTTGGATCAACGATGCAGATTACTTCTGCCATGAAAATGGTATCGGCTGCAAAATTGAAAAAGGCCCAGGATGCTATTACTGCGATGCGTCCATATTCTGAAAAGCTTACAGAATTATTGCAAAATTTAAGTGCAACACTCGATAGCGATAGCGGAAGTAAATATTCAGATCAACGTGAAGTGAATAAAGTGCTTGTTGTAGCAATTACTTCTAATCGTGGACTTGCGGGTGCTTTTAATAGTAATATTATTAAAGAAGCAAGACGCTTGGTTGATGGTTCGTTTGCAGGAAAACAGGTAGATTTTATTACCCTTGGTAAAAAAGGAAACGATATCCTTAAAAAAACAGGGAAAGTAGTTGAAAACAATAATGCTATTTTTGATGATCTATCTTACGATGCAACAGCCGAGATTGCTGAAAAGTTAATGGAGCTATTTTCCAATGGCAGCTACGACAAGATCATGGTGATTTATAACCATTTCAAAAATGCTGCTACTCAAATCGTAACTACTGAACAGTTTTTACCTATTCTTCCGCCGGAAGCTTCAGAAACAAAATCAACAGGAGATTATATTTTCGAACCTTCAAAGGAAGAAATAGTTGAAGGACTGATTCCGAAGAGCTTAAAAACGCAATTGTTTAAAGGTTTACGTGATTCAGTTGCCAGCGAGCACGGTGCTCGTATGACTGCCATGCACAAGGCAACCGATAATGCTACCGAATTAAGAGATGCATTGAAATTACAATACAATAAAGCTCGTCAGGCGTCGATTACCAATGAGATCCTTGAGATCGTTGGTGGAGCTGAGGCACTTGCTGGATAAACTTTATTATTTATTTAATGAAAAGCCTTTCGATCTCTTCGGAAGGCTTTTTTTTGGTTCAAAATTTGAAAGTAATGAAGTAAGACGATTTTTTTCTGAAGCCATTTAATTGTAATTTTAGTTGCATATGAAACGTATTAATTTTTTATTCAGTCTATTAGGTGTGTCAGTACTACTGTTCAGTTTTTCTAATTGTGGCAGTGCACAAGGAAGCAACACCTTAAAATTTGAAAAATCCCCTGCATTCGTTATTTCTGAAATCTCGTCTCAAAATTGGGTGGCCGGAACTCCAGACGGAGGTTCAGGCACCAATATTCATTTGTCTTTTGATGAAATTGCAACAGATGTTGAAATCATTAAAATATACTTTAGTAAAAAAATCGAAGCACTAAAGCAATCACCTAGCGACTCAAATAAATTTACAGCCTATATTAAAGACAAGAGACGACCGGATGTTGTTATGGATATAGATCCTGTAAAAGAGGCCCAGAATACCCTTGAAATTGATTTCCCATTCGAATTAGCCGATAACGAAGCTGTTATTCATTATAAAGAGAACGGTTCCGATAAATTTTATAAAGTTTCAAATATTGAGGTAAAGCCATTGTTGGCCTACCCGGCAGCCTTTCCAGGCGATAAAAATTAAAGAGAACTATGTCTTTCCATTTTTATAATCAAAATCATCTTTTTGCTTCGGAAATACTTGGTATCAGAAGAAGCAGTAATAAATATCTTACGATATAATCGAATAACAACTATAATACAGACATTTTCTTTTGTATCTTTATAATTAAGCTAATTGTTTAATTGTAAAAATTCTGGGGAGATGAATACATTAAAACGTGCAATAAGTTTGGTTGGGGTAGTAATTCTTTTTTTCTGCATTTCAAGCTGTCTAAGCACAAAATCACAAACGATCACTTTCGTTGAAGATCCACCATTTAAAGTAAGTAACGCCTATAGTCAGGACTGGGTTGCCGGAGTACGAGGAGTGGGTTCAGGGACAAATCTACACGTTACTTTTTCCGAATTACCGGAAGATGTAGTTATTCAAAACTTTTATTTTGAGAATAAAAAGGTAGAAGCACTTCGATTTCCAAAATTCAGGGATCAGTTTACCGGTTATGGTAACCATTATAAGGGTTATATTAAAAAGATAAAGGTTGATCCAACTGTAGTTGACGAAACTGCACCTTTTGAACTATTGGAAGATGAAATGGTGATTGGTTACAGATTTGATGGTAAGCGAACACTTCATTATTTTAAAATTTCCGAACTCTATAATAAACCTGCTACCGAGTATCCCGAAATAAAGGAAACAGGAACAGACTAGAAGTGCGTGAGACGTTGTTAATTTTAATACTTTTGCCGTTTAACTATATTCGGCATTGAGCGTTTTTAAAAAACTCTTTCAACAAACTTTCATCTATGGCCTGGCAACTGTTTTGCCGCGGGCATTGGCTATTGTATTAGTTCCTCTTTACACCAAAGTATTACTTCCGGAAGAATTCGGGATCTATGCTTCTTTAATGTCTTATCTTATTTTAGGGAATGTTGTACTTTCTTATGGGATGGAAACGGCTTTTTTCCGCTTTATCAATAAGGATGAGTCAAAAAAGAACATTGTTCAATCCACCGTGCTTACTTCTCTCACGGTATCAACAATAGTTTTTCTAGGAATTTTACTACTAGTACGGCAACCATTATCAAACTTCCTGGAGTTTAAAACGGAGTATGTTACCTATGGTTTACTAATACTCGCCCTCGACGCCCTCGTTGTGCTTCCATTTGTATGGTTAAGGGCTAACGAGAGACCTCTTAGATATGCCATTATCAAGATCTTTAATGTATGCGTAAATTTAGGCTTTAACCTCTTCTTCTTTCTATGGTTACCAGGTTTGGCTTCAGAACAACCCGAATCTTTTTGGAATACGATTTATTCCGAAGAGAACAAAATAGCGCTTGTATTTATCGCAAACCTTATCGCTAGCGGACTCACCCTTCTAATTGTTCTGCCACTTTATATCAAAATCCGATTTAAATTCGATGCAGTTATTTGGAAGAAAATGCTGAAGTATGCCTTTCCGGTGCTCATCGCAGGAATTGCTTTTTCTATTAATGAAGCCTTCGATAAGATTCTACTAAAATATTTATTACCTAGCGATATTGCTGAAGCTGAGGTAGGTGTTTATGCGGCTTGTTATAAGTTGGGAGTGTTTATGACACTCTTTGCGACCGCCTTTAGATTGGGAATTGAACCTTTCTTCTTTAACCATTCCAATCATGAAAATGCGAGGTTTACCTATGCTACGATCACCAAATATTTCACCATCTTCGGAAGCTTTATCCTTCTTTTTGTAATTGTATATATTGACGTTTTCAAGGAATTACTTATTAAAGACAGTGCTTATTGGGTTGCACTTTCAATTGTACCCATAATTTTACTGGCTAATCTTTGTTTAGGAATCTATCACAATCTTTCGGTGTGGTACAAAGTGACCGATCGCACCAAATACGGCGCCTATATTTCGATATTTGGAGCTTTAGTTACCCTTGTATTAAATTTTACTTTGATCCCTATAATTAGCTATATAGGTTCTGCAATTGCGACTCTAGCGGCATATGGAAGTATGATGTTTTTGTCCTATTACTTCGGAAGAAAACACTATCCGGTTCCATACGATCTAAAACGAATAGGAGGCTATTTGTTACTAGCCATTGTATTCTCCTCGTTTTCATTTTATGTTTTCGACAGGAATTTAATCATTGGAACTGTATTATTATTGGTATTTTTGTCAGCGATTTATTTTTCTGAAAGACACGAAATAAAGCGAATTATGAGAAGGTAACCATCAAGACATTAATTTGTTAGGTTTTATAAACCTTAGAGTCTTTCCGAAGCAAACGCATTGAATCATATTAAAATGAACATAAAGATTATCAACAAGTCCGATCACGCCTTACCTTCCTACGAAACACTTTTTTCGGCAGGTATGGATCTTCGGGCCAATGTTAGCGAACCATCAACTATAAAACCTTTGCAGCGTGCTATTGTAAAAACAGGCTTGTTTATTGAACTTCCGGTAGGCTATGAAGCACAGGTCCGTCCCAGAAGTGGATTGGCGGCTAAAAAAGGAATAACGGTCTTAAATTCTCCAGGAACCATCGATGCAGATTATCGCGGAGAGATTGGAGTAATTCTTGTCAATTTATCGAACGAAGATTTTACTATCGAACACGGTGAGCGAATTGCGCAATTAATAATTGCCAAACACGAACGTGCGGTTTGGGAAGAAGTCGAAACACTCGGTGAAACCTCTCGAGGAGCCGGCGGATTCGGAAGTACAGGTATTAAATAATAATCCCTGCGGAGGCCAGAATCTCATAAAATAAGAACTAATAAATCTAATGTCTCAACACTCAAATCTAACAAATGAAAATAATAGTCCCTATGGCTGGTCGTGGATCACGACTACGCCCACATAGCCTAACCGTACCTAAACCTTTAATTCCTGTTGCTGGAAAACCTATAGTTCATCGTTTGGTGGCCGATATTGTGCATGTACTCAATGAGGACATTGAGGAAATCGCCTTTATACTCGGCGACCCTGCCTTTTTTGGTGAAGAGGTGGTTGAAAGCTTAAAAGCCCTCGCTACCGATCTTGGTGCTAAGGCTAGCATTTACCGACAGTTGGACCCTAAAGGAACCGGACATGCCATTATGTGTGCTGAACCTTCATTATCGGGCCCTGCTGTAATTGCCTATGCAGACACTTTGATTAGAGCCGATTTTAACCTCGATAAAGAAGCCGATAGTGTGATATGGACCAAGAGGGTAGAAAATCCTGAGGCATATGGTGTGGTGAATCTTAATGAGAGAGATGAGATTACAGAATTAGTAGAAAAACCAACCGAGTTTGTGAGCGATCAGGCAGTGATAGGTATTTATTACTTTAAAGATGTGGGTGAGTTAAAAACGGAGCTGCAATATGTGCTTGACAATAATATTATCAATGGCGGAGAATATCAAATCAACGACGGAATTAAACGAATGATGGCCAACGGTAAAGTGTTTAAAACAGGGACCGTTGATGAATGGATGGATTGTGGAAACAAAGACGTAACCATTGAGACCAACCGTAGAATGCTCGGGTTTCTTCAGGAGAGCAATGAAGGACTACTTTCGGAATCGATCACTAACGAAAATTCCAAAATTATACAGCCTTGCTTTATTGGAAAAAATGTGATGCTTAAAAATAGTACTGTCGGACCGTTCGCTTCGATCGGAGACGGCACAGTTATTGAAAACAGTAGCGTTAAAAATAGTATAATTCAAACGCATACAGTTATTAAAAACGCTACATTAGACAACGCAATGATTGGTAATCATGCTACATTTGATGGAAATTTCACCAATATAAGCATTGGCGATTACAGCAAATTATCATAGATTAATGTGTATTGCATTACGCACTTCCAAAGGGCGAAATCAACATCAAAAATAAATGGGCAGAATCAATTTACATATCCTTCTTTTTTTCTTCGGAATACTTTTCTTTCCGAAGCTATTAAACGCACAAGAAATTGAAGGTCCTACCGACGATTTGGGAGATGTAAGTGATGCATTTCAGGAGAATTTTTTTGAAGCCTTAAAGCAAAAAGGAATTGAAAACTACGAATTAGCCCTTGAAGCACTTACTAAAGCTGAGCGCGCTGCCAAAGATGATCCAAAACTAAAAGCAGTCCTCTTTTTTGAAATGGGGAAAAATGAAGTGGAATTGAAAAAGTTCGATGATGCAGAAGAGAATTTCAAAAAGGTGCTAATCAGTGAGGGTGACAAAATTGAAGTATTGGAAGCACTTTACGATTTGTATTATCAGGAGAAAGATTATGTGTCGGCGATTCCTTTGGTTATAAAGCTCACGAAATTTGATAACGATTACAAAGAAGATCTCGCCAATTTATACTCTAGAACCGAACAGTTTGAAAAGGCTATCGAAGTGCTGGACGAATTGGATGAAAGTTTGGGCGAAAGTGATTATAGGGATGCATTGCGTACTCAGATTTACCGAAGGACGGGAAATGCTTCCGGACAAATAGATAAGCTGGAAGAGAAGATTGACAGCAATCCAAAAAATGAACAGGATTATCTCAACTTAATTTATTTGTATAGTGAAGAAGGGAATACAGTAAAAGCATTTGAAACTGCTAAAACCCTTTTAAAGAACAATCCTAAATCTGAATTAGTTCATTTGGCACTTTATAAGTTTTATCTCGACGAAGGCAATGTCAAGGAGTCTATGAACTCAATGAAAAAGGTATTCGCTTCAGAAAAAATAGACAAACCGGGCAAGTATAAAGTTCTGGGAGATTTTATCAAATTTGTAACGGAGAATCCCGACTATGAACAGGAACTTAGTGGTGTTGTATCTCTATTTGCTAATGAGAATGACGGCGGAGTATACGAGAAACTAGGGGATTATTATGTAACCAAAGGCAGAAAGGAAGAAGCTTTAATATTGTATGAACAAGGCATCGAAAAAGATGGTGATAACTTTAGCTTGCTCAAAAATACTTTATTGCTTCAAATCGATTTTAAGAAATTTAATGAAGCTGCCAATTTAAGCGAGGCTGCCTTGGAGATTTTTCCAGCACAGCCAATAATATATCTCTTAAATGGTGTTGCAAACAACGGACTTCAAAAAGCCGACCCTGCAATTGAGAGTTTAGAAATGGGCTTGGATTATTTGCTCGACGATTCTAATATGGAACGGGACTTTTACAAACAACTATCTATTGCTTACACTTCGAAAGGAGATACGTCCCAAGCGAATAAATATGCTCAAAAAGCGTTAGATGTTAAGGATTCTAATTAAGTATATGAAGTTTAAACTTTTATTTTTTCTTTTAGCAGTGTTTTTTTTAAGCGCTTGCGGCACTGCTGGCAAAGCGACTAAGTCTGCTAAAAAAGTATCTTCAATTGAAGATGTAATCACCTATCACAATAAGGCAACCCCTAATTTCAATACTTTGGCAGCAAGAGTTCAGGTGGTTTATGAGGATGAAAAAAAATCTCAAAGTATCACTGCCAGTCTTCGCATGGAGAAAGACAAGATCATTTGGATAAAGGCTTCAATTTTGGGGATTACCCTTGCCAAAGTGTTAATCACTCCAGATAGAGTACAGTATTACGAAAGTATTTCTGGGTCATATTTCGATGGTGATTTTACGCTATTGAGTGAAGTTTTAGGAACAGACATCGATTTTGAAAAGGCGCAGAATATTTTATTGGGACAATCTGTTTTCGCACTTAACGCTCGTAGTTACAATGTAAAATTGCTTCAGGCGAGGTATAAAATCCTTCCGAAGCAACAACAGGCAGAATTTATAGTTTCCTTATTTCTGAATCAGGAAAATTTCAAAGTACATTCAGAATCTGTGGCACAACCTTCAAAAAACAGACTTCTTACCGTTAATTATGGTGAATATCAAGAGATTGACGGTAGTTTCTTTCCTTCAGAAATTAAAATAAATGCAAGTGAGAATGAAGACAAAACTAGGATTGAACTAAATTATAAGAAGATCGACCTCAATGTTTCCATAAATTTTCCGTTTGATATACCAAATGGATATGAAGAAATTCAATTACGATAGATGAATAATAGAAGTAAATATTTCTTTCTGGCACTTTGCTTTTTTACCGTTTTCTCGGCCATTGCACAACCTGATAAGCAAAAGGAACTGGAGGAAAAACGGGTTGCTTTGTTAGATGAAATTAAACAAATTAATTCCCTGCTGTTTAAAACCAGAGGAGAAAAGAAATCGGTTTTAACACATGTGGAAGATATTTCCCAACGAATTACAACGCGTGAGAACCTTATTCGTGTCACTAACCAACAAGCCAATCTGCTTACCAGAAATATTAATGACAACCTTCAGAATATTGATCAGTTGAGAGGTGAACTTAAAGAATTGAAAGAGGATTATGGGGGGATGATTGTAAAATCGTATAAAAGTAAATCGCAACAGAGCAGGATTATGTTTCTTTTCTCTTCGGAAAACTTTTTACAGGCTTATAAGAGGTTGCAGTATATGAAGCAATACGCCAAGCAAAGAAAAAAACAGGGGGAAAGTATCAAGGAGAAAACGCTCAAGCTTCAGCAATTGAACAATGATTTAATAGTTCAGAAAAAGCAAAAAGAGCAATTAATTGATGAAAACAATAGAGAAAAAACCAAATTGAGGCAGGAGAAGAAAGATCAGGAATCGATGATCGCCTCACTCAAAAAGGAAGAAGGCAAGTTTGCTTCTCAGATTCGGAAAAAACAAAATGAGGCTGAAGCTATAGAAAAGGAAATTGAAAAATTAATCCGATTGGCCATCGAAAAATCGAATAGAGAGTCTGGAAGTACTGCAAACACAGTTACAACCAAAGCAACTACTTTTGCACTTACACCAGAAGCAAAAGCACTTGCAGCCAATTTTACCAGTAACAAGGGAAAATTAGTATGGCCGGTAGAAAAAGGAGTGGTGACTGAAAGTTTTGGGACTCATAAACATCCGCAGTTCCCTAATGTGACAACGAACAACAATGGTGTTGAAATTACGACCGAGTCCAATGCAAAAGCCAGAGCTGTATTTTCGGGAGAAGTGATGCAGATACAGCAAATAAAAGGGGCTAATCAGGCGATTTATATTCGGCATGGAGACTATATTACTATTTATAGAAATCTTGCAACAGTGACTGTTAAAAAGGGTGACAAAGTAAGTACGAAGCAGGAGATTGGAACCATTTACAACAATCCAACTACTGGAAAGACGGTCTTAAAATTCTATATCTACCAGAATTCCGATAAAATGAATCCTTCCGATTGGATTTACAGGATGTAAAAAAAAGGGCTGAATAGATTTTTCAGCCCTTTTTTTATCTATAAACTGATGGTCTTATTTAACCAATAGTTTCTTAGTTGCAGTCACTCCATCTACAGTAATATTTACAAAGTACAATCCGCTGGCATAGCTAGAAACATCTATTGAAATTATTCCTGAGCTGTTTGATGAGGCTACTTTTTGTAGTTGTTGTCCTAAACTATTCACAATACTAATGTCAAGTGTTTCAAAAGCAGTTTGATTCATCGATACCATCACATTATTTGTAGCCGGGTTTGGATACATACTTACCGATGATGCGAGATTATTTTCAGCAATTCCAAGTAACCCTGAAATGTTGATATTATCTACAATAGTGCTATTACCAAATCCGTTTATATTCACAAATCTGAAAATTGCCATACCGCCGGTATGTCCACTAATATCTACCGATTCATTTCTCCAATCACTTGCAGACCCTGGAGCCCAATTACTGGCTGTACTATAGCCTGATATAGTAGAAAGGTCTAATCCTTCTTTATAATATATCTGACTGTAAGTAGTACCACAGTCGGTTGAAATATCTACTCTCATAGCATCCGAGAAGCCCGCAGAATATTGTGCTTTTGCAAGATCAAAGGTCATAGTAGCACTGGTCGCATTAGTTAGGTCAAAAATTTCAGTTACAATGTAATCTTCCTGTCCTGGAGAATTGTAACTAAAGTTATTTACATATCCCGTTATAGTTGGATTGCCATCACTACCTGTTATACCCACACGTTCTAACCAAGTATCGTCTTCATCCGGATTTTCAATCGTCCATGCTGGAGGTGGGAAGCCATCTGTTTCAAAGGTTTCTTCAAAATCAAGTTGAGTCGCCTCTGTAACAGCATAAAAGTCAAGTGTTGCGGTGTCGTTACTATTGTTTTCATCACCTGTAAGATCTACTGTTACGGTAAGTGTATAGCTACCAGAAGCTGTAATTGTTAAAGGAGTGACAAAACTATAAGATACCTGTTGTCCTGAATTAATAGTACCTGTATACGATTCTACTACTGGTGGATCACTGTCAAGCTGATAGGACACATCAAAATTACTTTGAGGGTCGATACCTGAATTTAAGAAAGAAGCCACAATAACAACATCTGATACTCCGGTACATACTGTAGCAAAATCACCTGGGTTATTATCAATCGAAACGGCTGCAACATCATTATTCAATGAACAATTTAGCAGACCTCCGGGATGATTTATTGCGATAGTACGTCGACTCACCCATCCAGCTGTAGCATTTTTAGCAACAACTGCTGCCCAAATAGGTGCCGTTGGATCGGTAATCGCTACAGAAATCGAATTGGTTGCGACATTATCTGCAACTTCCATGGCGGTTGTTCCAAGCATATAGAAATCATATGATTCTGCATTAGCAACTGCGGTCCAGGAAAAAGAAGCCATATCTGGACAAACCTGAGTAACACTCACATTGGTTACTAAATTAGCAATCGAAAAGTTTTCATCACTGGTATCGGAAAAAGCCCCACTTGTTACTCGCAATAGAGCGTCACCGCTTACAGTAGCAGGAATGTTCCAGCCATAATTAGTAACAGAAGGTCCTACTGTAGCAATTGCATTCCAAGTAGCTCCGTTATCTGTGGAGTATTCTAAATCGAAATCTGCTGTAGTGTTTGTTGCATCCCAATGGATAGATTCAGTTTCACCTGGAACAAAGCTCTCACCTGCATTAGGATACGTTACTGTTAAGTTTTCTGAAATAATTTCGTACACAACAAAATATTCCTGAGGTCCTGTTGGAACATTGAATCCACTAATTTCAAGATCATAATTTCCAGCAGCAGGATTATTAATTAAGACTTGCTCGACATTGTTTAGATGATCTGCTCCTGTTGTTGCAGGAGTGTCTAATAATACTGGGTCGGGAGTGCTATTTAAAATCCAAGGGAGGTGCGCACCACTTGAAGGATCGGTAACTACCAAATCAAGATCATTTACCAAGGCAGGATTTGCATTGGGAGCTGCCTCAGGATCACTCCAGTACAACATAAAACGAACCTGGGTAGTACCGGCAGGAACATTGATTGAATGATTATTAGTTCCACCTTGCGAAATATCATCAGATAAAAAGCGTCCATCTTCTATTAGCATACCTGCTCTAAGTCCGTTTACAATTCCCCAACCAAATTTAAAATCAGGTCCTATATTTCCAGCTTCATTAGTTGTATTCATTAATGTTGCTTTTATAAGTGCCGAGGGTGGAAATGCTCCTCCGTTTATATCGCCATAGGCTTGATATAATTGAGCAGAAATTCCAGCGATTCCGGGAGCAGCTCCAGATGTCCCACCAAATACTTGGTAGGTATTGTTTTCATTAGTGGAATTTTGGTTTTGTCCGTTGGCTGCTATATCAGGCTTAATTCTACCATCATGAGCTGGCCCACGACTACTTGAACCTACTAATGATCCATCGAAAAACACGTTTGCAGTAGCAATCACATTCTTTCCTTGCTTATGACCTCCTGTAATATTACCCCATTGATTTCCGGCACCATAGCCACAATTGCTATTGTTAGAGTTTCCGGCAGAGAATACATGTAATAATGTTGGGATGTTTCTAGTTTGGCTATCTACGGTTTGCGTTATCGTTGTATATCCTGCATTACATCCATTACTATACGATGAGTTTGTAATTTGAACATTTCCATTATTAATAAGCGTAACCGTTTGAGTATCTAAAAAATTAGGCTCGTAGTTTACCACGAACACATTAGATTCTGCAGCCATTCCTCTCATAGATGGATCAAGGTTTCCTGCTCCAGCCATAATTCCACCAACGCCATCTCCATGTGTTTGGCCTGTACCACTGGCAGTGCTATTATCTATTCTTCCTTGAAAATCAATATGAGGGCCAACGATTCCATCATCTCTCACCATTACCCCAATACCACTTCCGGTATAATTTCTGCCCGCTGAAGTTTGCGTATCAAGGCCATTCGCTTTATGTAAGCTTCTTCCTCTGGTATCATCCGGTATAGAAGGAGCAACTATTAATTCGATCCATTTAACGTAAGGCTGACTGGATAAGGTTTCTAAACAGTTATTCGGGATTACCAAATCGATGTTGTTTGATCCTTTGTATTGGTGTCTTACTGATATCTGCTGATTTGCAAGGTCATTGATCACGTATTGTGCATTCACATTTTTGTGATATTGAAGCGTTACCAGTATATTATTTCCTTCAATAGCATAATCTGCAAATGGTGGGTGTTTTAATTCTGAAGATAGTTTGTACTCACCTGCTACAGGAACGATGGCACGAACACCATTGGTTCTTAATAAAGCAACTGAAGTGTTTTCAGGAAAATAGAATAAATAGGTTCTGTTCGGAATGTATTCTATTAACTGAAGGTTATTTGTTTTGAATAGATTCTGAATATCCTGAGTAGGAGTTTGATAAAATTGAACCCATCCATAGTAACCACCGTTAAATTTAGAGGATTCCGGCATTTGATCCCATTGGAAGCTATTAATGTTTTCTTGTATTACTACTGTTTCGTCCTGAAACTGTACGTTGTAATTAGTTTGTGAAAAGACAATGGTGGTTGCAAAAAGCATCACCAAAATACTTAAAAGTCTAATTTTCTGAAGATTTTGTAAGGTAATTTTTTTCATCGGAAGTTGGATTTAATAATGGAGAATTGTCCTTTTGGAAGCTAAATTTCTTCGGAAGGACATCAAATATATCTAATATAATTCTAAAACTTGAACCAAATCTTGTTAAAATAGGAGAAATTGGGAGGCTTTATTGTCAAATTATCACGAATGCTTCGGAAGTGAATGTACTTATAAAAAAACAGCCGTTCTTCGAAAGGATGAACGGCTGTTGAATTAAAATAAGTTACTTACAGTATTACATTACCAGAAGTTTTTTCGTGGTCGTAACTCCTTCAGAATTGAAAGAAATAAAATACAAGCCAGCTGCATATCCAGATACGTCAATTGAAATCTCGTTATTTGAATTGACAGTTTCATAATTAGATCTGTGTAATATCTGTCCAAGACTGTTAACCAAGCTTACTTCTAATGAAGAAACTGATATACTATTCATAGAAATATTTACTGTATTGTTACTTGGGTTAGGATACAATGAGATCGCATCTGAGAAAATATTTTCATCAATAGCTAAGGTACAACCAAATTCCCCTCCAGGGTGATTTTCCGCAATCGTACGTCTACTCTCCCAACCATCTGTGGCATTTTTCGCCGATACACTGAACCAGATAGGTGCAGCAGAATCTGTAATTGGTACGGTAATTTCATTTGTAGTCGAATTGCCAACAACTTCCATAAACTTTTCGCCTAAAATATAGAAATCGTAAGATTCTGCTCCAGGAACTGCATCCCAAGTAAAGGTAGCTTGTAAAGGACAAACTTCTGTTACTGCCAGCCCCGTAGGATAAGCGGCTATATTAAACGGCGCATCACTCTCGTCCTGAAATGAACCACTTCGAACTCGAACTAGCGCATTTCCACCGGTGTCAGCAGGAACAGCCCATTGATAGGTAATAACAGTGTTAGGAAATGTATTGATCTCCGTCCAGGTTCCCCCATTATTAGTAGAATATTCTAACGTAATATCGGAAGTCAAACCAACCTTATCCCAATGTATAGATTCGTTTGTTCCCGGATGTAAAAATTCACCTCCATTAGGGTAGGTAAGTGTAAGGTTTTCAGAAATAATTTCATAAACTATAAAATATTCCTGAGGCCCAACAGGTACATTAAATCCACTGATTTCAATGTCATAGTTTCCTGCACTCGGACTATCGATAAGCACTTGTTCTACATTATTCAAATGGTCTGCACCATTGGTGGCGGGTAAATTTAAATTCACTGTATTTGGTGTGTGATCCAATAAATATGGAAGGTACGATGTACTTCCCGGGTCTGTTACCACTAGATCTAAATCGTTCACCAAAGCAGGATCTGCATTTACAGCTGCTGCCGGATCACTCCAATAAACCATAAATCGAACTTCCTTAGTTCCTGAAGGAACATTAATTGTATGATTGTTTGTACCTCCTTGTGAAACCTGATCTGATAAATAACGCTCATCTTCAAGTAACTTTCCAGCTCTTAATCCATTTACAATTCCCCAACCAAATTTGAAATCAGGTCCTACATTCCCTGCATCATTTGCAGTATTCATCAAAGTAGCTTTTATAAGTGCAGCGGGAGGTAAAGCTCCACTATTCGCTTCACTATATAATTGATAGAGTTGTGCCGATACTCCGGCGATTCCAGGCGCGGCTGCCGATGTTCCTCCAAAGGTCTGATAGGTGTTATTCTCATTAGTAGAAACTTGATTTGTACCATTTGCTGCGATATCTGGCTTTATTCTACCATCATGAGCGGGACCACGACTACTTGAAAAAGTAAGCAAACCTGCAAAATTAGTATTTGCAGTAGCGATCACATTTTTACCTTGCTTGTGTCCTCCTGTGATATTTCCCCATTGAGTTCCGGCTCCATAACCACAATTACTTCCATTCGAATTTCCTGCTGAAAAAACGTGCAAAACTGAAGGATAATCATTCATTTGCGTATCAACGGTCTGTGTAATGGTAGTATAACCTGCGTTACAACCGTTACTATATGAAGAATTAGTAATCTGAACATCACCGCTATTCATAAGGTTTAGTGTTGTACTGTCCAGGAAATTACTCGCGTAGTTTACTGCCCATACATTGGCACCTGCAGCCATTCCTCTGTTCATTGGATCTAAGTTTCCAGCACCCGTCATAATTCCGGCAACACCATCTCCATGACTTTGTCCGGATACACTTGTTTGATTTACAAGACGACCTTCGAAATCAATATGTGGCCCTACACGACCATCATCTCTTACTAAAACGCCAATACCTTCACCTGTATAATTTCTTCCTGCACTAGTTTGGGTGTCCAAACCATTTGCTCTGTGTAAACCTCTACCTTTAATATCATCCTTTACGGCCGGTGGCGATATTAATTCCACCCACTTTACGTAAGGAAGACTTGATAAATCGGCAAGACAGTTATTTGGAATTGAAAGTTCAAGTATATTCGAATTATCAAATTGGTGAACTACACCTATTTGCTTTCTGGCTAGTTCAGAAATTACAAATTGCGTATTCACAGTTTTATAATGTTGTAAGGTCACAATAATGTTATTTCCTTCCACAGCATAACTCTCATAAGGAGGGTTTTTTAATGCAGTAGATAGTTTTACACTCCCGGGAACAGGAATAATTCCACGAACACCATTATTTTCTAACATGGTGATTGAAGTTGATTCCGGAAAAGAAAAGAGATAAGTTTTATGTGGAATATATTCGATTAATTCTAATCCAGAGCTCTTGAACAAATCCTGAATGTCTTGAATTGGAGTTTGATAAAACTGTACCCAACCGTAATATCTATCATTTAATTTTGATGATTCCGGCATTTGGTTCCAATCGAAAGTGCTAATGTTTTCAGGTATTGCGATTGATTCATCCTGAAATTGTACTGTGTAAGAACTTTGAGCGTTAGCGGTAGAAATAACCAACGCAATTGCCAAAATACTCACAGCCTTAAATGAATTTAAAAAAGAGAATGTAATTCTTTTCATAGTGCTGAGATTTAGATTTAATTTATAGAGAAATGGCACCAAACGATACAATTTTTGGCACCAAAGGTTTCAAATATATCTAAATCACTATTGAAATCAGCAATATTTTCAGAAAAAATTATGACCCTTACATTCACGAAAACCCTACGAAATCAATAGAGTATGAGTTTTTTTCAGTAAATCTATGAGAATAATGCCTTTAATTCGGTGGCTTCATTTGGTTGCATTTTTCCAGCCAAAACCAAACTGAGTTGTTTGCGTCTAAGAGCTGCCACAAACCTTTCTTTTTCAAGTTTTGTTTCCGGGATAAGTTCAGGAACTGGAACAGTATTCCCCATTTCGTCAACAGCAACAAAGGTGTAAATTGCTTCGTTGGCCTTCGAACGCATTCCGCTTTCCCGATCTTCAATCCAAACATCCATAAAGATCTCCATAGAACTTTTAAAAGCTCTGGATACATTGGCTTCGACAGTAACTACACTCCCTAAGGGAATCATCTTGTTAAAGGCAACGTGATTTACAGAGACTGTCACTACAATTCGACGACTATGTCTTCTGGCAGCAATACTTGCAGCTCTATCCATACGAGCTAGCAGCTCACCACCAAACATATTTCCAATGGGATTGGTTTCACTCGGTAAAACTAAATCGGTTACTACAGTTCTGGATTCTTTAGGAGTTTTAGCGGACATTTGTTTTTTTGCAAAGGTAGTATTTCCTGTGGAGGCAGGAATTGAAACAATCAAAAGAATTAATGAATAAAATTTACTTAGAAAGATCTTTTACAAGCAACCAGGCATCCTTATTTTCAGAATTTTTAATGCTGAATAGACTTCTGCGGGCTTCAATTCTGTCTTCAAAACTTGCATAAACTACCATATGTAATCCATAGCGGTTTTCGCCAATCGCCTTTGCAGCAAAACCTTTTTCAACCAGTTCTTGTAATTTTTTGGCAGCATTTTCTTCAACTCTAAAGGCGCCGGCAACAACATGATACTTTCCTTTTTGCTTCGGAAGGTTTAGATTTAAAGCAGGCAGAGGGTTTTCAATGACAAAAGTTGCTTCCTGAATCTGGTTTTCAATCTTAGTGTTTGCCTTTTCTTTTTCTGCAAAATTATGTTTTTGCACTTGTCCTTCATACAACTTCATACCACCAAATCCAGATATTGCTATGGCTATAAGGCCAATCGCGGCATATTTAAGATATGGTTTTGGTTGTCTTCTTTCGGGAGTAAATAGTAGTGGTGTTTTTTCTTCGGTTGCTTCGGAAAGATTTTTGGATGTTTCCCGTGCAATTTCTTCAGAAACAAAAGAACTAAGACCAAATGAGGCTGCATTGAAATTTTCTTTGTCTGAAGGATCGAACTGCACTGAATTCTCATCATTCAAATAAAAATCTCCTATATTCTTTAAGGTTACCTTTTGTCTTTCTGAAAGCTGAAGTGATAGTTTCCCTGTAAAATTACGAATCTTCTGAAGCGCAGTTTCATAGCTGCAATTTTCTACTGAAGCTACATAATTAGCTAGCAAGCCATCGTTTGTCTGCAGTTGCCTGTTAAAAGAAACCGTTTTGCCCGGAGGAAAAAATGTATGGGTAGCAGTATCTATTTTAGCCGACTGATAATGGGTTAAAAAGGCACCGAATCCAGGTATTATTACACATTCGTATCGGTATAGTAGATCTTTTATGTATGTGGTTAATTGCATTGAAACAAATATACTTTTTTTTCATTTTCAATCTTTTTAGGACTCACTAACTTATTAACAACTAATTAAAAGTTGTACATTTAACTGCTCCCCAATAAGTTAACGACTTATGCTTTCAAACAGGGAATTAAGGTATACGCTTGCATTACAGCGTGTTCCGAATTTGGGCGACACTTCAGCCAAGAAATTATTACAAGCAGTTGGATCTGCAGAAGGGATTTTCAAAGAGAAAAAAAGCAATCTTTTAAAAATTGATGGGATTGGAGCTTTAAAGTTGCGTGAGTTAAATGAGCTCACACTACTCGATGAAGCAGATGAGGAACTTCTATTTATTGAACAGAACGAAATTACTTTCAGTTATTTCAAGGATAAAAACTATCCCGACCGACTGAAGCATTGTCTGGACGGCCCCATTCTATACTTTCATACTGGTAATATTGACCTTCAGAATAAAAAAATAATTAGCATTGTAGGCACCCGAAATGTTACTTCGTACGGACGCAGTTTTTGTGAAAAACTAATTGAAGAACTGGCCCCTGTAAATCCCGTAATAGTTTCAGGATTTGCTTATGGTGTCGATATTACAGCTCATAAAGCGGCTATGGATAACGGACTCCAAACAATTGCATGTTTGGCTCATGGTTTAAATTTAATCTATCCAAAAAGTCATAAGAAATATGTAGCCAAAATGGAAGAGCATGGCGGATTTATCACTGAATTCTGGAGTAGCGACCCCTTTGACCGAACTAACTTTTTAAGACGTAATCGCATTATAGCAGGTATGAGTGAAGCTACTATTGTAATAGAATCTGCCGAAAAAGGAGGAAGCCTTGTCACAGCAGACATTGCAAATTCATATAATCGTGAGGTGTTTGCCGTACCGGGAAGAGCGAGTGATACTCAAAGCCGGGGGTGTAATGACTTGATTAAATTACAGCAGGCACGTATTCTTACGCACGCAGCGGATATAGTATTTATGCTAGGCTGGAAATTAAAAGATTATGAGAAAGCTCCTATCCAAACCCAGCTTTTCACAGAGCTTTCCGAAGAAGAACAAAAAATCTTTGAATATTTAAAAACAAAAGACAAAGAACTGCTCGATACCATTGCATTGGAATGTTTCATCCCAACTTATAAAGTAGCAACGATCTTATTGAGTCTGGAGTTAAAGGGATTGGTAAGGCCGTTACCCGGAAAATTGTTTCAGTGCATTTAGTATGATAAATTCCTTTCTTTACTTGAAACTCATGCTATCTAATAGATTTTCTTATTTTTGACGCATGCCAATTATCCTCAGAAGAATCTTTTTGTTTCTAATCTTAAGCACTGCTATTTTAGTGATTTACTTTGAGATTGTTAAAGAATTTGGGTTTGGTATTGGAGCCAATCTATTGTTTTTATCGCTAATTACGATAATGCATATTTCTACCGATAAACCAAGAAGTAAGATTTTTATTAGCGTTCTCTTGTTATTTATTGCATCGATGTTATTAAACATTATAAACTATTATTTAATAGTGAATGCAATAGCTGTGTTATATGCCAATGAAATCTTTTTAATCATTGGGTTTGTTTTAATGATGAGGGAAGTAATAAGAGAATGTCGTAAAGAATTTGTGATAAAAAATTATAGTTGGCCGGTAGCAATTATCTTAATTCTTGACGGCATTATAATTTACAAAATAATGGCGCTTATAGATGAGTTTCATCTAAGTATTAGCCATGTGCTTTATGGCTTTATCTTTACCATATTGAAACTACTAGTACTTAGTATAGGACTCATTTATTACTTTATGAGTAGTTATAAGACAAGAAAAGTCTCCTTTTTGATTGGGGCTTTAGCACTTTTTTTTATGAGCGATATTATTGAAACTTCTAATTATTTGTTTTTTATTAAGGATCCTTTGGTAGCAGGTGGCGTTTTAAATAGCGGGTTGTCTATGCTTGGGGTTGTACTGTTTTACTTATATTGTACGTATCCTGAACAGGAGGATATCATGGATAATAATGAAAGTTTTTTTAATACCCTACTTTAATTCGAACTCTATTTAGTACTTCATTAGCTACCTTTGCGGCCTTTGCAGCTCCTAGCTCTAGCGCTTTATCAATCTCCTGGAGATTTTCCATAAAATATGTATACCGAGACCGCTCTTCTGCGAAGCGATCTATTATTAATTCGTATAAGGCTTGTTTCGCATGTCCATAACCATAGTTTCCACCTTCGTAATTATTACGCATACTAGCAATTGCTGTTTCAGAACCTAAAATTTTATACAAGTTAAAAACATTGCAAGTGTCAGGATCTTTAGGCTCTTCCATAGGGGTGCTGTCGGTTTCAATTCCCATTATTTGCTTCCGAAGTTGTTTATCACCAAGGAAAATATTTATAATATTATTCTTGGATTTGCTCATCTTCGCACCATCGGTACCCGGAATTAACTTGGTGCCTTCTTGAACCTGCCCTTTAGGTAAAACAAAAGTCTCGCCCATTTGCGCATGAAACCTTGAGGCTACATCACGTGTTATTTCAATATGTTGAAGTTGGTCTTTTCCTACGGGAACAATTTCAGCATCGTATAATAATATATCGGCAGCCATCAACATAGGATAAGTAAATAAGCCTGCATTCACATCCCCCAATCTATCGGCCTTGTCTTTAAAGGAATGTGCAAGTGTAAGTCTCTGATAAGGAAAGAAACAACTTAAATACCATGACAATTCTGCAGTTTGTGGAACATCACTTTGACGGTAAAACACCGTCTTTTCAATATCTAAGCCGAATGCTAGCCAAGTCGCCGCCGTACTATGAGTGTTGTTTCGCAGGGTTGCTGCGTCTTTAATCTGAGTTAAAGAATGCATATCTGCGATAAACAAAAAAGATTCATTTTTCGGGTTATTTGCCATTTCCACGGCGGGGATGATTGCTCCTAAAATGTTCCCTAAATGCGGGGTACCGGTACTTTGAATTCCTGTAAGTATTCTTGCCATAATATTTCCTGGATTAACAGGAGTCTTTTTAAACCAATTGAGCCACTATTTATAAGGAGTGTCTTCGGAGGTATTCAACTTAATTTGCGCAAAGTTACTTTTTTTAGGCTATTCGCATTATTCAAATCAGTATTTTTGATCTTGAATGAATTTTTTCCGCTATTTACTAACCACCCTATATAGAATTTGGTTCTATCTTTTAGTGACGTTGCCTATTTTATTAATGTTTCCTATTTTGGTAATTAGCATTTTAAAAGAGAGTTGGTATCCATTCTTTTTCAAATTGGCACGCTTATGGGCGACGATCATTCTATTTGGAATGGGATTCTTTCCTATTATCAAAAGAAATGTAAAATACAAAAAAGGCGCAAGTTATATGTTCGTTTCTAACCATACTTCCATGGCCGATATCATGCTCATGCTGTATGTTACCAGAAATCCGTTTGTTTTTGTTGGAAAGAAGGAGTTGGCGAAAATTCCATTATTTGGATTTTTCTATAAACGAACCTGTATACTGGTTGATCGTGACAGCCCGAAAAGTCGGGGGGAAGTTTTTAAAAGAGCCCAACATAAAATAAGTCAAGGATTAAGTGTTTGTATTTTCCCTGAAGGCGGTGTTCCAGATGATTTAAACATGACACTTGATGAATTTAAAGATGGTGCTTTCCGTCTAGCAATTGAGCACAATATTCCTATTGCTCCAATGACCTTTCATGATAATAAGAAGCGTTTTTCGTATGAATTTTTTAGCGGTAGTCCAGGGAAAATGCGCGTGAGAGTTCATCCTATAATTCCAACCGAAATACTAGCTGCCGATGATCGCAGAATGCTTAAAACCAAAACAAGGGAGATAATTTTAAACGAACTTCAATCGCCCTCTGTTTAGAATAATTGACCGATTTTTAAGCAAAAAAAAACCGTTCTATGGCGTTGAACGGTTTCTTTTGTTTGGTTTCCCAAACCAACTAAAAAACTAACCTAAAATTTGTAACTAAACCCTGTATAAACCCCTAAATAGTAAGGTTTAAAATTCACTGAGGAATCCGTATACGGGTTTAATTGATACTTGAACATCGGTTCAATATTAAACTTAAATTTTCTTGATATTTTATAGTCAAATCCCAACCCTACATTGGTTGTGAAACTTACTGTCGATAAATTATTAGCTTCTCCTAAAGTACTTTCGAACGAACCGGCTTTTACCGAAATATCGTTATTACCCAGAAATAATGTACTAAGACCTCCAATCACGTTCATCCCAAATTTATTATTGAATAAACTGTATTTTAATTCCAATGGAACCTCGTAATAGGAAATGTTTTGAGTAATGATCGCTTCACCATCTGTCGATTTTGGACTTATATCGCCAAACTCTCCTGAATTCATAGAATTCTGTTCTGCAATACCACCTTGATCTACCGCTGTAAGTACAATTTCTTTTCCGCCGTAATTTACACTTCTAAGCGCAGTAGAAACGGGTCCGGTACCTAATTCAATTCCTTTAGTACCATAACTTAGATCTACATTATTTACACCAGATCGCACACTTAATCGATTGCTAATTGCATAACTCACCTGCACCCCATAGCTTATATTAACATCGCCGCTTTGCGAATTATCTGAAAACGATTGATCGATCGAAGAACCACCATCTAAAGAATTATAATACACAGGAGCAAAATTAGGTGCCACATCCCATCGTCTGTCGATTTTAGACTCCTTTGCAATAGCATCCTCCTTTTTAAGAATTTCCTGTTCTTTTATCTCGTCCAATATAGATTTTTTCTCCTCGGACGACTTTTCGTCCTCTGCAGTTTCAGTTTTAGCAACTTCGGTATCTTCTATCTGAGTATTCTTTATAATTAGGTTTTCTTGATTGCTTTTAACAACATCATTTTCCTTCTGAAGCTTCTCAATGTTTTTTGTTTTCTCTTCGGAATTGATTGCAACAGCTTCTTTTTCTGTAGAATAGACAGGATTTTTTGGTGCTTCTATGCGATTTGAATTATAGGTCGCTTTCGCCTTCTTCGTTTTTTCTTCGGAAGAGTTTGTTTCTGATGCAACACGGCTGTTGTTCTCAGACTTGTTTGAAACGGACTCTTTGTAATTAGCAGGACTGTCCTTTTTTATTTGTTCAGAAGCTTCGGAAGTAGTTTCGATTTCCTGAAGCTTGTTATTAGTTGCGTCTTCTTCCGAAGCAACCACAATAACATCCTCCTTATTAGTAATAATCGGGTTTGCCTCAGTATCGATATCGTTAGAACGAACAGATTCTTCCGTATTTACCACATCAGAATCGGTCACATCCGAATTAAACATCGAATTACCAACAGTAAGCAAAAGTGCCAATAGCGCAGCTACACCACCAAGTTTCCACCAAAGCGGAATAACTTTACGGTCCTCTTTATCCTTATTCAATTCGGCTTGGATGTTTTTCCAGACCTGAGGAGAAGGAGAGGCTTCAAAATCGTTGAGGCGATCTTTGAAAAGGCTGTCTATATGCTTATTTTCTTTCATGTGTACTCCCCGCGTAGGCGGGGATCTCTTACTTGTTTATTACCCCTGTCTCATCGTAAGGCAGGGATCTCTTTATATATACGAAACTAACATTAGGAAAGTTTCTTACTCTTTATGTTCTAATCTATATTCTTCAACTTTCTTTTTCAGTATTATTCGGGCTCTTGCCAGATTGGATTTAGACGTACCATCAGAGATTCCTAACATTTCGGCTATCTCTTTATGTGCATAATCGTCCATCACATACATTGTAAATACCAATCGATACCGATCCGGTAACTCCTGAATGATCTTTAACAGAAAATCCAATGGGATTCCTTCGTCTTCAATCATCAAATCCTCCTCATCCTCGATTTGATCTTCTCTCGCAATGTCAAATACACGTTGCTTTCGATATTTTTGAAGGACCGTATTCACGGTAATACGTTTCATCCATCCTTCAAAAGAACCTTTGTCCTGAAACTGCTCTATCTTCTTGAAAATAGTTAAGAAAGAATCTTGCAAACTATCCTCAGCTTCGGCGTAATTAGGAGAATACCGCAGACATATTGAAAATAATACACCCGAATATTGTTTATACAACTCCCCCTGTGCCTTAGCATCCTGCTTCTTACATTGTATGATGAGCTCGTCTAAAGTCAATTGCAGTCCCGTGAGTTATTATTTTAAATTGTAGCCACTTACATCATTTGGTAAGCCGCAACCATAATAATCCAGGTTTCTACACTTTGTAGATGCCTGATAATGAAAAAGGTTGCGTTAGGGAGAAAAGGCTTCTTATTTTAAGGCCGCGATGGCATCTTTTATTTTTAGTTCCAATTCTTCCATTAATTCAGGGTTGTCTAATAAAAGTGTTTTTACAGCGTCTCGCCCTTGCCCTAGTTTTGTATCGTCATAGCTAAACCATGAACCACTCTTTTTGATGATTTCGAAATCAACTCCGAGGTCAATAATCTCACCTACTTTAGAAATTCCTTTACCATACATGATATCGAATTCCACCGTTTTAAATGGAGGCGCAACCTTGTTCTTTACCACCTTCACTCGTGTCTTATTTCCTTGTACATTACTGTCACTATCCTTAATCTGTGTAGATCTTCTTATGTCTAGACGTACAGAGGCGTAAAATTTAAGCGCGTTTCCACCTGTGGTAGTTTCGGGATTTCCGAACATCACTCCAATTTTTTCACGTAATTGGTTAATAAAGATTACGGTACAATTGGTTTTACTAATAGATCCGGTTAGTTTCCGAAGTGCTTGAGACATTAATCGAGCATGTAAGCCCATTTTACTGTCACCCATTTCACCTTCAATTTCGCTTTTTGGCGTTAAGGCAGCCACCGAGTCAATAACTACAATGTCAATTGCACCACTTCGAATTAAGTTATCGGCAATTTCTAAAGCCTGTTCTCCGTTGTCTGGCTGCGAAATGATGAGGTTTTCAATATCAACCCCAAGGTTTTCAGCGTAATAGCGATCGAAGGCGTGCTCTGCATCTATAAAAGCGGCAATTCCACCCTTTTTTTGTGCTTCGGCAATTGCGTGTAAAGTTAGTGTCGTTTTACCTGAAGATTCAGGTCCGTAAATTTCAACTACTCTTCCTCTTGGATAACCTCCAACTCCTAAGGCAATATCCAAACCTAAAGAACCTGTGGGAATGGTCTCTACTTCAACAACGGCCTTATCGCCCATTTTCATTACAGTTCCCTTTCCGTAGGTCTTGTCTAATTTGTCTAAAGTAAGTTTTAATGCTTTTAATTTAGCTTCGTTTTCTTTGCTCATGAATTCTATTTTATTTGTGAAGGAGTCGATAGGCTAAAATACTATTTCTTTGTATTTACAGCAAAAGGAATACGGGCTTAATGAGAATTTTTGTCAACAATGTAATACCTCGAATCTAAGGCCGCCTGATTAATTTTATTGGGCAGGCAACGAGGTATTATATTCCAACAAAGAAATTCCAAATTCCAAAAAAAAAAAATATGATGTAGGGAATTGGTAACTGGGCCTCTCCAAATAATGGGTTAAATCTTGAGAGGATTGGAATTGGTCAATTGTCTAGTTTTATACATGGCCGCAAGAGTTTCTTAAACCGTTGAAAAACCTTATTTTTGCCCAAGATTAATTTTATTCAACCTTTTTCACTAAAAAAGTATAGCATGCAACTGTACAATACCTTAAGTGCAAAAGAGAGAGCTCAAATATTGGAAGCTGCCGGTGAAGATCGCCTCACCCTCTCTTTTTATCAATATGCCAAAGTCGGCAACGTTTCTCTATTTAGAAATCATTTATTTATTGCCTGGGATACTATGGAAGTTCTTGGGCGTATCTATGTTGCTCACGAAGGAATTAACGCTCAACTTTCTGTTCCTGCAAAACGATTTAACGAGTTCAAAGAATTTTTAGACGGAGTTTCTTTTCTGAAAGATGTACGACTCAATATCGCAATAGAACACGATCTAAAATCTTTTTTAAAACTGAAAGTAAAAGTGCGTCATAAAATTGTCGCAGACGGATTGAATGATGACAGCTTCGATGTGACCAATAAAGGAGTCCATGTTGCGGCTGAAGAATTCAACAGACTAATCGAAGATCCGGATACGGTTCTTGTCGATATGCGGAATCACTATGAAAGTGAAATCGGTCATTTTAAAGGTGCTATTACTCCCGATGTTGATACGTTTCGGGATTCATTAGATATTATTGAGGAAGATCTAAAAGATCACAAAGAAGATAAGAAGTTGGTAATGTATTGTACCGGCGGAATACGTTGTGAAAAAGCAAGTGCTTATTACAAACACAAAGGTTTTAAGCAAGTGTTTCAGTTGGAAGGCGGGATTATTGAATATGCCCGACAGGTGGAAAACAAAGGTCTGGAGAATAAGTTCGTCGGAAAAAATTTCGTCTTCGATCACCGAAGAGGCGAGCGCATTTCCGAAGATATCATAGCAAAATGCCATCAATGTGGTGCTGCTTGCGATAATCATGTGAACTGTGAGAATGAAGCCTGTCACTTGTTGTTTATACAATGTGAAGCCTGTGCTTCAAAAATGGACAATTGCTGTAGTGACGATTGTAAAGAAATCATAAAACTACCTTTTGAAGAGCAAAAAATACTGCGACAAGGAATTCCGAATAGCAATAAAATCTTCAAAAAAGGGCGTTCAGAAAAACTGAAATTCAAAAAGTAAGGTTCCATTTAAATTGGTATATTTACGGATTGAATTAATTGTTTAATTTTCGTCTCTCTTTACTGAAAGAGAGCTATATATATAAAAATATGGGCTGTACAAGCTGTGCCACTGGTACTAATGGACAGCCAAAGGGTTGCAAGAACAACGGGACTTGCGGTACTGATGGCTGTAATAAATTAACAGTATTCGACTGGCTTTCTAATATGTCGCTTCCCGCTAATATGGAACCTTTTAAAGGGGTGGAAATACGCTTTAAAAACGGACGAAAACATTTCTATATAAATTCTGAAGATCTCACATTAAGTATTGGAGATATCGTTGCTACTGAAGCAGCCTCGGGGCACGACATTGGTATCATTACCCTTACAGGCGAGCTTGTTCGTGTGCAAATGAAGAAGAAAAAGGAGAATCCAAATCCTGAAAGCCTCCCAAAAGTTTACAGAAAAGCAAGTCAAAAGGATATTGATATCTGGCAAAAGGTTCGTGATAAAGAAGCTGATGTTCAAAAGAGATCGAGAGAAATAGCAATCCGATTGGGACTTCAAATGAAAATTAGCGATGTCGAATTTCAAGGGGATGCCTCAAAAGTTGTGTTTTATTATACAGCTGAGGAAAGAGTCGATTTCCGAGAATTAATCAAAGAATTTGCACGTACATTTAGTACGAGAATTGAAATGAAACAAGTAGGCTTCAGACAAGAAGCTGCGCGCTTAGGTGGAATTGGATCTTGTGGGCGTGAATTATGCTGTTCAACCTGGTTAACAGATTTTAGATCTGTAAATACTTCCGCAGCACGCTATCAACAATTATCACTAAATCCTCAAAAACTTGCCGGACAATGTGGTAAGCTAAAATGCTGTCTTAATTACGAATTAGACACCTATCTTGATGCATTGGAGGGCTTTCCGAAGAGCGATGTAAAATTATCCACTGAAAAAGGAATGGCTGTTTGTCAGAAAACAGATATTTTTAAAGGACTGCTATGGTACGCCTACGAAAAAGAAGGAATGAACTGGCACCAGCTTACACTGGAAAAGGTGAATGAAATCATCGCAGTAAATAAAAAAGGCAATAAAGTTGCAAGTCTGGAAGAGTTTATCGTAGACATTGTAGTACCCGACAAAGAACTTTTTAGCAACGTTGTTGGACAAGATAGTCTTACCCGTTTTGATAGACCAAAACATTCTAAAAACAAAAGTCGCAATAAAAATAAAAGCAGGGGTAAAAATACTGCTCAAGGACAAAACAAAGGACAATCTTCTCAAAAGTCGAAAGGTAGAAATCAGAAATCGGCACAGCCTAAGGGTGCTAAAGAAGGTGGAGACCAAGGACAGAATAAAAATCAGAACAGAAGCAGAAACCGAAAACCTAAAAAAAATGCGGAATAGTATTGCGTTGATCTTTTTATTAGCGTTTCTGGTATCTTGTAATTCAGGTACGGTCTACAGTGATACCAAGGGCTTATCTGGCAGCTGGAATAAAGACGATTTAGTAGAATTTACTATTCCACAATTGGATTCTTTGAAGCAATATAATTTGTTTGTGCATGTCCGCAACTCGAATGAGTATCGATTCAACAATATGTTTTTAATAGTTTCCATGCATTTTCCTCATGGGAAAACAGTTACTGATACCCTTGAATATCGAATGGCAAATCCCGATGGTTCCTGGCTTGGTGAAGGTATAGGAAGTGTCAAGGAAAATAAATTATGGTATAAAGAGAAGGTTTCGTTTTTGGAAAAAGGAAGCTATATCGTAACGATAGGCCAGGCAGTTCGCAATAACGGTGATGTAGATGGCGTTACAAATTTAGAAGGAATTACAGATGTTGGCTTTACTATTGAAGAAGTCAAACAACAATAAAAGCATATGGCAAAACAACAGACAAAAAAGAAAAAAAAGCCTCAGGATGAGAATGCGCGCCACGCCAGGACATTTTGGAAGATATTTCTTGGAGGCATATTGTTAATCATATTCGTGTTTCTACTTGCTTCATGGGGTGTCTTCGGAAGTCTTCCCGATGAAACAAGCTTGGAAAATCCCGAGAAGAATCTTGCTACCGAGATTATTTCTTCCGACGGGAAAACCATTGGAAAATTTTATAAGGAAAACAGAACTCCGGTTCCTTACGAGGAGTTGCCAGATCATCTAGTTGAAGCATTGATAGCTACCGAAGATGCTCGCTTTTATGATCATTCAGGAATTGATGCAAAAGGGACTGTTCGTGCATTTGTCTTCTTAGGATCAAGAGGAGGTGCGAGTACTATTTCACAGCAATTGTCGAAGTTGTTCTTTACTGAAAAAGTCTCTAGCAGCAAATTAACAAGAGCAATGCAGAAAATAAAGGAATGGATCATTGCTATTCGACTGGAAAGACGATATACTAAAGAAGAGATTATTACGATGTATTTCAATGAATATGACTTCCTAAATCAGGCGGTTGGTATTGAATCTGCTTCGAATATAT
Source organism: Ulvibacter antarcticus (assembly GCF_003688405.1). GTDB lineage: Bacteria > Bacteroidota > Bacteroidia > Flavobacteriales > Flavobacteriaceae > Ulvibacter > Ulvibacter antarcticus. The sequence continues at coordinate 317,031 of NZ_REFC01000011.1, read as the reverse complement.
ATTTCGACAAAGCCCCTTCAGAATTGAATACGTCAGAATCTGCCATGTTAGTAGGAATGTTTAAAAATTCGTCTTTGTACAATCCGCTTCGAAATCCTGTTGGAGTAAAAAACAGAAGAAATGTGGTATTGGCTCAAATGGAGAAATACGATTTTATTTCTGAAACCGTAAAAGATTCTTTACAAGCACTTCCTTTAAATCTTAACTATGCTGCTCAAGGTCACACTGAAGGTCTCGCGACTTATTTCAGAGAATATGCCAGAGCATTTATGTCGGATTGGATTGAAAAGAATCCGAAATCGGACGGTTCCAAATACAATATTTATAGTGATGGCTTAAAAGTTTACACGACCATTGATAAAAAGATGCAAACCTATGCTGAAGAGGCAATGGATGAGCATCTTGCAAATCTTCAGAAGGAATTTGACATTCAGAACAAAAAGAACAAAACCGCACCATTTCGGGACATTACACCCGAAGAAACAGAGAAAATTCTAAATACTGCTATGAAACGTAGTGACCGCTGGAGAATCATGAAAGAACAGGGGAAAAGTGAAAACGAGATTATTGCCAGCTTTAAAAAGAAGACGGAGATGTCTATTTTTTCCTGGAGCGCGAAAAACAATAGTAAGGATACAATTCTAACGCCTCTGGATTCTATTCGATATTATAAATCTATTCTTCAAGCATCCTTAATGTCAATGTCGCCTCAAACTGGTGAAGTGAAAGCATGGGTTGGAGGTATAAATTATAAATACTTCAAGTATGATATGGTGAAAACGGGAAGACGTCAAATTGGATCTACTTTCAAGCCATTTGTTTATGCTACGGCGATAGATCAAATGCATATGTCACCCTGCGATACCTTACCGAATACACAGTATACAATCGCGGCTGGAAAATATGGCTTGCTGGAACCCTGGACTCCTAAAAATGCTGGAGGTAGTTACGGTGGGATGGTAACACTTAAAGAAGCTTTGGCCAATTCCATAAATACCGTTACTGCAAGACTTATAGATAGAGTAGGACCGAGACCGGTGATTGACTTAGTAAAAAAGATGGGTATGGAAACTAAAGACATGCCTGAAGCTCCTTCAATAGCATTAGGTACTCCAGATGTTTCGCTTTTCGAAATGGTTGGAGCCTATAGTACTTTTGCTAATGAAGGTGTTTATGTAAAACCAACTCTGATTTCAAGAATTGAGGATAAAAATGGTACGGTGTTATATCAAAATGTACCTGAAACAAAAGATGTTATCAGCAACGAAACGGCCTATGTAACTGTGAGTCTGATGGAAGGTGTTACACAGTCCGGTTCTGGATCGAGATTACGGCATAGTGGAAGAACCAGTGGCGCTTATAAATCGACCATAACTGGATATCCTTATAAATTTACTAATCCAATAGCGGGTAAAACAGGTACTACTCAGAATAATAGTGATGGCTGGTTTATGGGTATGGTGCCGAATCTTGTCACCGGAGTTTGGGTTGGAGGAGAAGATAGAGCCACACACTTTAGTACTACCACATATGGGCAAGGAGCAACCATGGCATTGCCGGTATGGGCATTATACATGGAAAAATGTTATGCAGATGAAGAGCTTGATATATCGAAAGGTCAATTTAAACGGCCTGCCAACGTTTCCATAGTAACGGACTGTTCTAAATGGAAGGATGGTAAAAATAATGGGGAAGAAATTCCGGATGAATTTGATTTTTAGCATTTTTTATTCTGAAAACAGACTAATGAACCTCTTGGAAATGTATACACCAAGAGGTTTTTTAATAGTATGAAATTGCCTAAATTTATATCCGATGATAAATAGAAAGATGCGGTGTAATTGAGGTATAATGTTTTAAAATAAGAATATGATTAATAAAACAGTTGCGAATGTAACGGAAGCCTGTAAAGGGATAAAGGACGGGATGACATTTATGTTGGGAGGTTTTGGGTTAAGTGGAATACCAGAAAATGCAATCGCCGAATTAGTTCGCTTGAATGTAAAAGGAGTGACTTGTATTTCAAATAATGCCGGAGTGGATAATTTCGGACTAGGGCAATTGCTTCAGAAGCATCAAATCAAAAAAATGATCTCTTCCTATGTAGGAGAAAATGCTGAGTTTGAAAGACAGATGTTAACTGGAGAGCTTGATGTTGAATTAATTCCGCAGGGAACACTTGCTCAAAGATGTCAGGCTGCTCAAAGTGGAATTCCGGCATTTTATACACCAGCTGGCTACGGAACTGAAGTTGGAGAAGGAAAAGAATCCAGAGAGTTTCATGGAAAAATGCATTTACTTGAAAAGGCTTTCGAAGCAGATTTTGCTTTTGTGAAGGCATGGAAAGGTGATGAAGCTGGTAATTTAATCTTCAAAGGAACCGCGAGAAATTTTAACCCTAATATGTGTGGTGCAGCGAAAGTTACTGTTGCTGAGGTAGAAGAATTAGTGCCTGCAGGAACATTGGATCCAAATCAAATACATATTCCCGGAATATTTGTTCAGCGTATTTTTCAAGGAGAGAAATATGAGAAGAGAATTGAACAGTTAACGGTTAGAAAGAAGTAATTTGAAAATGAGCTAATTTGATAATGGAGTTTAGCACATTGAATCAGAAAAATTTCAAATCACCGAATAGAATAATTTTCAAATTAATAATCTATGTTATCGAAAGAACAAATAGCACAGCGAATTGCACAAGAGGTAAAAGACGGCTACTACGTTAATCTTGGTATTGGTATACCGACGCTTGTCGCCAATTTCGTACGTGATGATATAAAAGTAGAGTTCCAAAGTGAAAACGGAATCTTAGGAATGGGCCCGTTTCCTTTTGAAGGGGAAGAAGATCCAGACCTTATTAATGCCGGAAAACAAACAATTACTGCTTTGCCCGGAGCCTCCTTCTTCGATTCTGCTACTAGCTTTGCAATGATTCGTGGTCAACATGTGGATCTTACAATTCTTGGTGCGATGGAAGTATCCCAGAATGGCGATATAGCCAACTGGAAAATTCCGGGTAAGATGGTAAAAGGAATGGGAGGGGCTATGGATCTGGTTGCTTCTGCAGAAAATATTATTGTGGCAATGATGCATACCAACAGAGCGGGAGAATCGAAACTATTAAAACAATGTAGCTTGCCATTGACTGGAGTTAACTGCGTAAAAAAAATAGTTTCAAACTTAGCCGTTCTTGAAATAACAAATGGGAAGTTTAAATTATTGGAACGAGCACCTGGAGTTAGTGTGGAAGAAATTGATGCTGCTACCGAAGGAGAACTAATAATTGATGGTGATATTCCTGAAATGACTTTTTAATGCCTCAACTCATTACTATAGTATTTTAAAAGCAGCTTGAAAAAGGCTGCTTTTTTTATTTTCTATCTTCTCAATTTTCTTCATTCCAATTGTATTTATCTGGTCATTTTTTACAAATTTTCTGCCATTTTTGTAAATATTTGAGCATCAAACTTTTAGTTTTTAGTCTATTTATTGTAGGAAAAAGCCTTCGATGTTTGTTATAATGTTAAAATATTGTGTACTTCATCGAATTTAAGGGTATTTAATCGTGAATAACTGAAAATGCGTTTTATATTAGCAGTCCCAAGTTTACCTAACTAACCTATCTTATGAAAAATATTAGTTTGACATTTAAAAATACAGTGCGGCTTCTGAAAAACGTAATGTATGTTGCTAAAAAGGTTTTTTTATTGATTTAATTTTTTCAGAGTTAATTACCCCCCGAATCTGCTACGATACAGATAAAGGTTAGCCCGTTCTTTGTGAGGTTAGAACGGGCTTTTTTATGTCCAAATTTTCGAAATAAGAAAGCCTATCTACTTTCGCATACTTTTGTATACCACTTAGCAAACTTGAATTGTCCCTTAAAAATATTTTTGGAATTTGGAATTTTACTTTTTGGAATTTCTCTCTATATTCCTTTTGGAATCGCATCTATAAGTTTTCTTGTATACTCCTTAGTAGGGTTGGCATATATCTCATCTGCATCCCCAATCTCCTCAATTTTACCGGCATTCATGACCAGTAATTGATCTGCCATAAACTTCACCACAGCTAAATCATGAGAAATAAAAATATACGTAAATCCGAAATCCTCTTTTAGTTCATTCAGCAAGTTGAGTACCTGAGCTTGCACCGAAATATCAAGTGCCGAAACCGATTCGTCACAAATTACAAGCTTTGGTTCCATAACAATCGTCCTTGCTATTCCCACCCTTTGTCTTTGGCCGCCCGACAATTCATGTGGATATCTATAAAAATAAGTTTCATCTAAACCCACACGATTTAAAATAGCAAGCGCCTTTTCTTTCCGATCTTTTCTTGTTCTCAAAATGTTGTGAACCTTCATAGGTTCGATTAGTGCTTCCCCAATAATTAACCGTGGATTAAGCGAAGAATAAGGGTCCTGAAAAATTAATTGAATTTCCTTTCGAAGTGATCTTATCTCTGAACCTGATAATTTTGTAAGTTCCTTGCCTCTGTATTTTATACTTCCGGTGGTTGCTTTTTCTAATTGTAAGATTACCTTCCCTAATGTTGATTTCCCGCAACCTGATTCTCCTACCAGACCCATGGTTTCTCCTTCAAATACCCTAAAACTTACATCATTAACGGCTTTAACTGTACTTTTTTTTGTAAATAATCCAGCTGAGCTAAAATATTCCTTTTCTAAATTATGAACCTCTAATAAAGGAAGCTGAGTGTACATTTTTTTGTGTTTGGCAGCTCTTTGTCCTTCACTAACTTCCACAGATTTAAACGAATTATCCGCAATTGAAGCGATAGTTGGCAACTTTTCAAGACGCTTTCCCAAGGTTGGTCTGGATGCTAGAAGTGCCTTTGTATATTCGTTTTCCGGACTTTTAAAAAGCTTCTCTACAGAACCCGATTCAACAATATCACCTTTATACATTACAAGAACCCGATCTGCAATTTCAGAAACTAAACTAAGATCATGTGAGATAAAGAGAAGACTCATTCCTGTCTCCGATTGAAGTTCTTTAAGAAGTAAGAGAATCTCCTTTTGAACAGTTACATCCAAAGCGGTAGTTGGTTCATCTGCAATTAATAATTTAGGCTTACAGGCAATCGCCATAGCAATCATTACGCGCTGCATTTGTCCGCCACTAATCTGATGAGGATAGCTTCGGAAAATTTCCCGAGGACGAGGTAATTTTACTTTTTCAAACAGAAGTAGTGTTTCTTTTTTAGCTTCGGAAGAAGATAGTTTTAAATGTTTCTGAAGAATTTCGGATACTTGAAACCCACAGCGAAGCGACGGATTTAAAGCACTCATTGGCTCCTGAAAAATCATGGCTATTTCTTTACCTCGTATGGTCTCAAGCAATTTATTATCTGCCGTAACCAAATCTTTGTCTTCATAGATTATTTCTCCCTTGATTTTAGCAGTTTTCTTCGGAAGTAGTCCCATTATAGCCATGGAAGTCACTGATTTACCAGAACCGGATTCTCCAACAACTCCGACTATTTCATTAGAGAAGATTTCAAAAGAAATATCATGAATAACATCGATACTCTTTTTTTTATTTCCGAAGGAAATATTCAAACCTGAAACTTCCAAAATCAACTTTTTCTCCATGTAGTCAAAGATAGGTTTAAATTTTTTTCGAAATGAAATATTTGCTTAACCTACCGATTATATAGGGCTAATAGAAATTGACTGAAAAATTCACAATATTTTGTTAATAATTTTAACGCAAAAAAATTGATAATGTAAAAAAATAGCTCTTTTTTAGTCAAGTTTTTAAAAACACAAACCTAATTTTTAACAAATCTTACTTTATTATGAAAAAAAATAACAACGTGATTTTTCTAATTTCACTGTCTATTTTGATGTTCTTTTCGGGAATTTCCCAAGTTGATGCTCAAAATAAACCAGATGAACAGAAAAATGTCAAGGAGCCACCAAGTTTATTGATATTTGACGAAGCCAAATCTTATTCTCTTCAAAATTCAAACGTACTCCTACAAGAAGTTTTATCTCCCTCTCCCCAAACTTCATTTACAACAATTAAACAAGAACAAGATCAACTAGGATTCACCCACCAAAAACTCCAACAATATTATAGTGGTGTAAAGGTTGAATTCGGAACCCTTATACTCCATGCCAAAAGTGGCAAAGTAGAATCATTGAGTTCGGAATACTATTCAATAAACGAAGATTTTGATGTAAGTCCTGGAATAAGCAATACAACAGCGTTTAACAAAGCTGTAGCGCATATTGGAGCCCAGCACTATATGTGGGAGTATTCTGATGCAGCAGCTGAAATGGACAATTACCAAAAACCAGCAGGTGAATTGGTTATTCTTCCTGATTTCAATAGTGGTAGAGACGTAGAACATATCAACTCCTATAAGCTAGCTTATAAGTTCGATATATTTGCAACCAGCCCTATGAGCCGCGGAATCCTATACATCGATGCTAATAACGGTCAGGCATTATTTTACAACGCTATCATAAAACATGCTTCAACTTTTGGACATGTTGGCGAAGCACCGGCAATGGTAGAAACAGAAGCTGAATACTGTAATCGTATTGAGAATAGTGAAGCTATGGCTTTTGTAAGCGGAACCGCAGCCACAAGATATAGTGGAAGTCGTACAATTGAGACTGCCTTAAGCGGGAGTAATTATATTTTAAGTGATGCAGGTAGAAAAGTGTATACGCGTGATGCTTTACATCAAGCTCCTGGAAATACCTATCCGTATGTTTCGAACTATCAACAGTTCACAGACAATGATAATAATTGGACTACTGCAGAGCATAGTGCAAATAAAGACAATGCTGCACTGGATGCACATTGGGGCGCAATGATGACATTCGATTACTGGCAAACAAAGCATAGTAGAAATAGCTACGATGGCAATGGTGCACAAATAAGAAGTTATGTGCATGTTGATAATAACTATGATAATGCATTCTGGAATGGTTCAGTGATGTCTTATGGAGATGGATCTTCAAACGGAAATGAAGGAAATGGTAATTTCGATGCTTTGACCTCTATTGATGTTGCTGCCCATGAAATTGGACATGCAGTTACAACTTTTACCGCAGATCTAGCTTATCAGAGAGAATCTGGTGGACTAAATGAAGGCTTCTCCGATATTTGGGGAGCAGCTGTAGAGCATTTTGCAAAAGGTAATGGTAGTGATACAAGTCCTTCGGCAGCTGTTTGGTTAATTGGTGATGAAATTGACAGAAGAAGTGGATCTTCTGCTTTACGCTCAATGAGCAATCCAAATTCGAAAAGCCAACCAGATACTTATGGCGGATCTTTCTGGCAAAATCCAAATTGTGGTACGCCAACACAGAATAATGATTACTGTGGTGTACATACTAACTCCGGTGTTTTAAACTATTGGTTTTATCTATCTGTAGTTGGAGGATCAGGAACAAACGATATTGGTAATGCATTTAGTGTTTCAGGAATTGGAATGACTAAATCTGCAGCAATATCGTATCGTACATTAAACAACTATTTAAGTTCGAATTCAACTTTTGCAAATGCTAGAACTGGAGCAATTCAGTCTGCAATCGATCTTTATGGTGCCGGTGGTGCCGAAGAGATTGCTGTTACCAATGCATGGCATGCAGTTGGTGTAGGAGCTGCCTATGGAGGCGGTGGTGGAAGTAATTATTGTGCTTCAGCAAGTACCAACACTAACGACGAATATATTAGTCGTGTACAGTTAGGTACCATTAACAATGCTTCCGGAGCCCAGTTTTATTCAGACTTTACAAGTATTTCAACAGATTTAATTGAAGGACAATCTTATACTGTTACTGTAACTCCAACCTGGACTGGAACTGCTTACGCAGAAGGTTATGCAGTTTGGATTGATTATAACGGTGATAATGACTTTGGTGATGCAGGTGAATTGGTTTGGTCAAAAGCGGCTTCAACAAATACACCAAATAGCGGAACATTTACCGTACCGGCAGGTACTGTTGGTGATGCAACGAGAATGCGTGTTTCTATGAAATACAATGCAATTCCAACTTCTTGTGAATCCTTTACCTATGGTGAAGTTGAAGACTACACTGTGAATTTAGGCGGAGTGGCTCCTGATACTCAGGCTCCTTCCGTTCCTACATCATTAGCAGCTTCAGGAGTAACTGATAATACAGTAAATCTTGCATGGAATGCCTCTACAGATAATGTTGGAGTAACAGGATATGATGTATATCAAGGAGCTTCAAACTTAGGAACCGTAACCGGAACGACTGCACAAATAACCGGATTGACTGCCGGTACTGCATATTCTTTCAGAGTTAGAGCAAAAGATGCTGCTGGAAATGTTTCAGGATATAGTAATACTGTAAACGTAACTACAACCGGTGGCGGTGGTGGTAGCGGATGTGCGGGAGGAATTTCTTCTTTCCCATATTCTGAAAGCTTCGAAAGTGGTTTAGGAGCATGGACTCAATCTACAGCCGATGATATTAATTGGACTAGAGATTCGGGTGGAACTCCGTCAAGTAATACTGGGCCAACCACAGGCGCACAGGGATCATGGTATATGTATGTGGAAGCATCTTCACCAAACTACCCTAGTAAGCGTGCAATTTTAAACTCTCCTTGTTTCGACTTAGGTTCTGAATCGGCAGCGACACTTACATTTGGATATCATATGTATGGTGCAGCGGATATGGGAAGTATCGCGTTAGAAGCAAGTAACGATAACGGTGGATCATGGACAAGTTTATGGAGCCAATCTGGTAATAAAGGTAACGCTTGGTTAACTGCAACGATTGATATGTCTGCTTATGTTGGCGGAAGCGTACAATTGCGATTTAATCGTCTAACAGGATCAACATGGCAGGCAGATATTGCTATCGATAATGTAAATCTAAGCACCGGTGGTGGTGGTGGAACTCCTCCAACTGGATATTGTGCATCGAATGGTAATAGTACTTCAGATGAGTATATCCAACGTGTACAACTTGGAAGCATTAATAATGTAACTGGAGCTTCATCTGTTGGATATGGTAACTTTACTGCACTTTCTACCAATTTAAGCGGTAGTAACACAATTACTATAACCCCGGCTTGGACTGGAACAGTTTATTCTGAAGGCTATGCCGTTTGGATAGATTATAACCGTGATGGTGACTTTGGGGATTCTGGAGAACTTGTTTATTCAAGATCTGCTAGCACAGCAACTTCGGTTTCCGGAACATTTACAGTACCTGGAAGTGCTTCAGCAGGACCTACAAGAATGCGTGTTTCTATGAAGTATAATGGAATTCCAACTTCTTGCGAATCGTTCAGTTATGGAGAAGTAGAAGATTATATCGTTGTTCTAGGTGGAAGTAACCCAATTATGGGAATCACAGGAGACGTATTCTCTTCTAGTAATTCGGTTTTAAGTATTTATCCAAACCCTGTGAAAGGAGCTGTTTTAAATGCAGAACTTACTGGGACAACTGCAACAGATTATATCATATTTAATATGATTGGACAAGTGGTTGCTAAAGGAGCATTTACTAATACAATTGATGTTTCTCTATTGCAAAGTGGTATTTATATGATTCAAGTAAATGCAGACAACGAAAAATTTGTTGAACGCTTTATTATGGAATAATAATTTATTCTCATAACAAATAGTAAAGCCCACTCGATCGAGTGGGCTTTATTTATTTAGATTGAGGAGTAACAGGACTTTCAATTCAATTATTCAAATCAAATTCGAATTTCACCTTTGGTTAATAATGCTTCATTCCGAAGCTTTAAAAATATTTGTGCTACCGTAATTGTGTCCTTTTCGCAATATAATACGATTCGAGCGATGTTTTTTTCTTTATAATACACCTCTCCAACCTGACTTCCATCTATATCATCTTTAGGCGATGGAATGCCCAATACATAGGCCATTAGCTTCAGAGAAGTGAAAGTTTTGTAATCCCCAAATTTCCATAATTCCATGGTGTCCAGATGCGGAACTTCCCAAGGTTTTTTTCCGAAGAGATCTAACTTAAATGGCACATCAATGCCATTAATGATCATTCTTCTAGTGATATATGGAAAGTCGAATTCCTTGCCGTTATGAGCACATAACAGATGTTGAGATTTATTAAATTGAGTTTGAAGTAGGCTTTTAATATCCCTTAAAATTTTAAGTTCATCTCCATAAAAGCTAATCACTTGAAAACGTCTTTTTTCTTCTGAAATCTTGAAGTATCCTACCGAAATACAAACTATTTTTCCAAATTCTGCCCAGATTCCTGCCCTCTCGTAGAAAGTTTCGGGACTGATATCCTTGCGTTGGTAAAGTGTTTTTTGTTCCCACAGAAATTTTGCAGTATCGTCGAGCTCCTCGAAGTTTTCAAATTGAGGAACGGTTTCTATATCCAGGAAAAGGATATCCTCCAGTTTCATTTTATGTATCATCGCCTAAGTAATGGAGGGAGCCGATAATTAAAGTTACAAAAAATCGACGACTTAGTCTGGCAGCATATTGTAAACCTCTTCTACGTAGGTGTAAAAATCGGAAGTAAAAGGTGTTCCGGTTTTATCACCTCTGTTATGCCCAAGGCGTACAATGATGAGATTGTCCTCCGGGATTGTAATTACATATTGTCCTAGAATCCCTCGCATAACAAAAATCTTCTTCTCCAAATAGTCACTTAACCAAAACCCGTAACCATATTGCGGACTTTCTTCAAATCTTGGATACACAGAAGTCGCCACGAAGCTAGAGTCTAAAAGCCGCTGCCTATTCCATTTTCCATTGTCTTTGTAAAGCTTTCCGAAGCGCGCAAAATCCCTTGCATTACTCGCGATGCAACAATAGCTTTTTACCAATCGATTTACCTTATCATCCACCTGCCAAAGCGCCGGGTTTTCTGCTCCCATAGGTTGCCAGAAACTTTCAGAAAGATATTTTGCTAAGGGCTTTTGTATTGCTTTTTGAATTACCATCCCAAGTAGTTCGGTATTTCCACTGAGGTATTTATAATGTTTACCAGGTGTATCGACCACCTTTAAATTTAAAATTGTTTCAGCCAGATCGTTATCGTAGTACGATCGTGCTGTGACGCTAAACGGACTCTTATAAGACTCGTCCCAATTTAGCCCTGAAGCCATTGAAGAAAGATCACCAACTGTCATTCCGCTATTTGCAAATTGAGGATAAAAGTCGGAGACTGGTTGCTCTAAACTATTTATAAACCCATCATGTATAGCCTTCCCAAGAAGTGCAGAGGTGATACTCTTTGCCATCGAAAACGAATTTGTTTGAGAATCTTTACTGTAGTTTTCGGCATAATTTTCAAACCAGATGCTATCATTTTTAATAATCAGAAAGGCGATAGTCCCTAGTTTTTTATTTACTTCGGAAAGTGCCTCGGTAGCAACTACACTGTTGTAATTTTCATGAATTGGCCAGGGCTGCGGTAAGGTACTTGCCGGAATGTCTTCGTTTTCAAAATATGTATAATCATCAATAAAAGCGGTTATATGTCCTGTTAAATAGACTACTCGAACGCCTTTAAGGATATAGTTATAGTCGGTTAGATATAAAATTATTACTAACCCAAATGCTATAATAAGTACCCATTTAGAAGCTTTTTTAAGAGTTTTAAGAATTTTCATATATTGGGTTTGATTTAAGAAAGTTGGGAAAAATAATTCACTTCTGTTCTTTTTAAGATTAAAAACTATTTTTATTATGAAAATGAAAAATCGAATTGTTTGTATTTTAATCCTTTTCAGCTGTCTTACAGTATTTTCGCAGGGACATGGAAAGACAAAGATTAAAACTGAATCCGGCGGAATAGAGATTTACTTAAAGAACGGAACTATTGAAAAAGGAAACTTACTTAAATTAAAACATCCCTTTTTAAAACTATTAGATTCACGATCGGTAGAAGATCACCTTGGTTTAAATGCAGAAAACATTACTATTAAAAATGAAAATGGAGAGAAAAAAGTTATTCCGGCGGAAGATATTGCTTCCATTCGTGTAAAAGAGAAAGATAGTACTTATTCCAATTTTTACTATATGCCTTTAAAGACCGTTGATAAAAATTTTGAAGTTGTAGATGTTGAAAAAAAGGCGCTTTTACCAATGGTGTATGACGATAGAGTGAATGTTTTCATGTACAACGTATACTCCGATGAGGTAGGAAAGGCAAATGCTCATTATATGGGTTCAGTGGTTTATTTAAGTAAGGATGGAGAAGGTTATGCTATGAAAATGGGAGACATGAAAGGTGTTTCCGTGTTTAATATGAAGAAAGCGAAAAAGCGAATGACCATGGCAATTAAAGAGATCTTTAAGGATTGTCCGGCCACTATAGAGTATATTGAGGAAATGGAAGGTCAGGATCAGAAAGAATTTCGACAGGCGTTTTACTCTAAATTTCAGGAAGCACAAAGTGCCAGCAGTAAATTGTCTAAAGAAGACGGAACCTTGTATATGGATGAATTCTATTCAAATATAGTGCTGGCAGAATACATAAAAATGATCGACAATTATAACATGAATTGCCCCTAAGATTAGTTAAAACAACTCTCCTTGAGTTACAGGACTTTCATGAGCAAGCAACCATTTTTTACGATGTAAACCTCCGGCATAACCGGTAAGCGAGCCGTCACTCCCAATTACTCGATGACATGGGATGATAATTGAAATAGGGTTTTTTCCATTGGCTGAAGCAGCTGCGCGTATCACTTTGGGGTCGCCTAGTCTGTTAGCCATTTGTTGATACGATGATGTTTTCCCAAATGGGATTTGCTGCAATTCATTCCATACTCTTTTCTGAAACTCTGTTCCTTTTGGTGAAAGCTTCAGTTGAAACTCGCTTCGATTTCCTTCAAAGTATTCGGTGAGTTGTTTCACTGTTTCTTTTAATTCTGAAGGTATTTCCGATGAGAAACTTTCCGAAGAATCCATAAAAATAACGGCTAGTAATCCATCCTTATCACCGATTATTTCTACAATGCCAATCGGGCTATTTATATATGCTTTTTTCATTATTTTGAAGCTGTTTCATCGTCCTGCAATGCTATTCCCATTCGCTTTGCCCGTCGTTCCCAATTTTTGCGAGCCTGTACTTGCATATCTTCTATGGCATCACTTTCGTCCATAATTTCGAGACCGAGAAGGGTTTCAATAATATCTTCCATGGTGACGATTCCAATAGTGTTTCCAAATTCATCCACTACCAGCGCAATATGAGCTCTCTGCTGAATAAATTTATCAAAAAGCAGAGGAATAGGTGTTGTGTCCTGCACCATATTTAACTCCCGTTTTAAATCACTTAAGGGTTTGTCACCATGCTCTTCAACAATTTCTGCGAGCAGATCATCCTTAAGTATAAAGCCGGTAATGTTATGACTCCTGTCTTTGAATACCGGAATTCTTGAAAACTGTAAATTTTTATTCGATTCATAAAAGTTTTTCAAAGTTAAGGATTCGTCGGCACTCACGACTACGGGAAAAGGTGTCATTACGTTTTTAGCCATCACGGATCTAAAAACTAAAAGATTCTTAATAACCGCACTTTCGTTTTCGGCAAAAACCCCTTCCTTTTCTGCCGTATCAGTCATTGCAATAAATTCTTCTCTGCTAATTGTACTCACATGCGCAGATTTTCCAATTAACTTGGTGGTAAAAGTAAGCAGCCAAAGTATTCCGGTATATTTTAATGGGAAAATAATTACTTTTAATAGAAGCGCGGTAAAGGGTCCCAGTTTTTTCCAATAGGTAGCTCCAATTGTTTTTGGGATGATTTCAGACAGAACCAGAATTAACAGTGTCATTATGGAAGAAACGATTCCAACCATATTTATTCCTAAAACTTCAACTTTATATGGCAAACTTTCAGCTTGAACACCTACTAAGATGGCCCCAACTGTATGCGCGATCGTATTTAACGTAAGGATCGCGATCAGGGGTTGATCGATGTCTTTTTTGAAATTTGAGAGCGTTTTGGCGTAGCCTTTTCCTTCCTGTTTCTTCACTTTTAAAAAGGTAGGGGTAAAACTGAGCAAGGCAGCCTCAAGAATGGAACACAAAAAAGAAATGAAAATTGAAAGTAATGCGTAAATAAGTAATAAAGTCATCTCACGGTTTTAATTGAGGACTAAATTAAAGATTTAAAAACGGTTTTTAGGTAATGGAATGTTAATAACAAAAAAGGGCGGAATTTAATCCGCCCTTTTTTTCTTATGAAGCCTTAAGTAATGGCTTAATTAACTTCTCCCATTGCTCTGCTTTTTTAATACAGGCAAGAGGGTCTATATAAGGACCATCATCATTACTTTCATCGTAAAAAGAAATGTCTAATTTAGAATCTGGTTTAAGTAATTCGAGCCCTACCCAGTCGGTGGTGTTTTTTGAAAGTTTTATCGTTTTTACGCGACATTCTTTCAAAGACTGAAGGTCAATCACTTTAAAGTCTCTCTCAATATTTTTTCGATGAGACATGATGAGTTTTTTATGACCCTCGTCCATTCCAAGGATAAGATTCCCTGTTATATCAAAATTACTAACGGTTAATCCATTCTTTTTACAAATTTTTGTTACTTCTTTTTTGGCTTTTTTCTCTTTGCCTGTGGTCATTAATATGAGATATACAATAGGGGCTGCCACCAATAATATTAGGACGATATCGACCCATAGTGAACTTGTTTTCATGTTTTATATTTTTTCTGGTTAAACTTATTTTTCTGTTTTTCTGAAACAGCAATAGTCACCACTAGCTATGAAAGTGATGCTTGGCGTTATAAAAAGAAAAAAGTATTACCAGAAAAAATGGTAAGGAAAGATGGTTTGACCCAATAATTTACGCTTGTCTTGAAGAGAAGAAAGGCAATTAACAAATCCGTCAACTTTTAAGCTTAAGCTTTCTTGATTTATTACAGAATTACCAAATCCTATGAACGCGATTTCTTCTTCTGGACTTGTTTGAAGGGTCTCAGTTAAGGCCACTTCTTCCACAAAAACCGATTTCGTATTGCGGTCAGGATTAAAAGTGGAAGTTTTTTCCGAATTGATATTAGAAAAGTCTGCAGCAGCACCAAACGCTATATCGCCTGAAGCCAAAAAGAGACTCAGGAGTAATAGACAACTATAATATGGATTTAATGCTTTCACAAGGTAAAGGTATTCAGAAAATTGATTCGTAATGATAAAATTTTGCTAAATATTTAAGTTGCTATTTACCAGCCTACGTAATTAGGTGGGTTAATTCCGTTCAAATTGAGATATACTATAAGCTGCCCGCGATGGTGAGTCACATGATCCTGCAATAAACTAAGAATCTGAAGTTTACTTTTTGGCCCGGAAAAAAAGTCGACGATTTCATTTAGTTCGGCTTCGGAAGTAATACTAATTATTTCTGAAACAGCGTCGAAAGCATTCGTTAAAACTTCTATGGTTTCCGCTTTGGTTACCGGTATTTCTGAAACGCCTTTCTCAAATTCATTATCCGTAAAATAACTCGTACTTAACCAATCCATATTCCCTTTGATGTGAATAAGCTGCTCTTTAAAACTCATTTGTCGCTCGGTTGGTTTAAAATCGAATGACTCTTCGGGCATTGCTTCGGCGACTTCCAACAAGTAATTTCTAGAATTTCCCCATTTTTCAAGAAAGGCTGATTTTACTGTTAGTTGTTGTCCGATAGTCACAGAGGAAATAAATAGTGAAAAAATTAAAATTGCGTTTTTCATGGAGATTGATTTGTTGTATTAGGAGATAAGTTTCACCACATCTTTTGCAAAGTAGCTCGCAATAATATGTGCTCCGGCTCTTTTAATGGCCGTAATTTGTTCCATCATTACGGCATCATGGTTTAACCATCCTTTTTCGGCTGCAGCTTTTAGCATGGCGTATTCACCACTCACCTGATAAACGGCCACGGGCACATCGACAACATTGCGAATATCCCTTACTATATCCAAATAGCACAGGCCGGGTTTTACCATAACGATGTCGGCGCCTTCCTCAATATCCATCAAAGTTTCTCTTATTGCTTCATCCCGATTCGCAAAATCCATTTGGTAAGATTGTTTGTCCTTCGGAATGTCTTTAAGATCTACGGGAGCCGAATCTAATGCATCACGAAAAGGTCCGTAAAAAGCTGAAGCATATTTTGCACTATAACTCATGATTCCTGTATCGTGAAAGCCTTCATCTTCCAACAGAGTTCTAATCTCAAAAATGCGTCCATCCATCATATCACTTGGTGCGACAAAATCGGCTCCAGCAATGGCATGTGTCAAAGACATTTCGGCTAAAATTGCACTAGAATCGTCGTTGATTATTTTCCCTTCTGAAACAATTCCGTCGTGACCGTATTTTGAATAAGGATCTAACGCCACGTCGGTCATAACCAACATCTCTGGCACAGCATCTTTCACTGTTTTTATTGCTCGCTGCATAAGTCCGTTGGGATTCAATGCTTCCTTTCCACTATTATCTTTCAGATGTTCTGGAACCTTTACGAACAGTAATACAGATTTTAGCCCTAAGGACCATATTTCTTTTGCTTCCGAAGCTAACAAATCCAAGCTATATCTGTAATAACCGGGCATGGAGGCAATTTCTTCTTTAACACCTTTTCCTTCTACAACAAAAATGGGAACTAGAAAATCGTCGGGGCTTATAATGGTTTCACGGACCAGACTTCTAATGGCTGCCGAACTTCGTAATCTGCGGTTTCTTCTTAACATGAGTTATAAGTTTCTGTTTTGTCCGGTCGAGCGCAGTTGAGACCTAAATAATCATCATGTGCTAACCTCTCGACTGCGCTCGAGGGGACTTGTTATTTATTAAGAGAACTGTTAACTTAATTCACACCCAATCTTTAGGGTTTTTTAATACTTCAATCAATTTTTCTTCCTCACTTCCAACTTCCGGATGATGATCGTACACCCATTGTACTTTGGGAGGTAAACTCATCAAAATACTTTCAATTCTTCCGTTGGTTTTAAGCCCGAAGAGCGTTCCTTTGTCATGTACTAGATTAAATTCCACATAACGGCCTCTTCTTATCTCTTGCCAGTTTTTCTGATCTTCAGTGAAAGCTATATTCATTCGTTTTTCAACAATTGGCACATATGCATCTAGGAAACTATCACCTACTTCAGTTACAAATTGAAACCAATCTGCCATCTGCATTTTCTCGGTACGTTTTAAATAATCGAAAAACAAACCTCCAATTCCTCTTCCTTCTTCACGATGCGCATTGTAAAAGTAAGAATCGCAACGTTTCTTATATTTTGGGTAAAACTCCGGATCATGGGCGTCGCAGGCTTTTTTACAAACACCATGAAAGTGATTAGCGTCCTCTTCAAAAAGATAGTAGGGAGTGAGATCCTGCCCTCCACCAAACCATTGATCGACGATATTACCACTTGCATCATACATTTCGAAATAACGCCAATTTGCATGTACTGTAGGTATAAATGGATTAGTTGGGTGTAATACAAGACTTAGACCACAAGCAAAGAAATCGGCATCTTTTACTCCGAAATATTGTTGCATAGACTCCGAAAGTTTTCCGTGTACTTCGCTAATATTTACACCGCCTTTTTCAAATACTTCACCATTCTCAATGACTCGTGATTGGCCGCCACCGCCTTCAGGTCTTTTCCAAATGTCTTCTTTGAATTTGGCGTTGCCATCAACTGCTTCTAATCCTGAAGTGATGACATTTTGTAATTCACGTATGTATGCGACAAATTTATCTTTCATAAGGAGCGTTCATATAATTCCATATCCATCGGTGCAAAATTCTTTGGTCTAAACTCTTTTAATAATGTTTTCTTCCAAATAAAACCAGTTTTTTCGGCCACTTTGCAACTTCCTATATTGGTTTTGTGTGTAATAACTTTAAAGTGAGCAATGCCAAATTCATCTTGGGCATATTCTATCATTTTTTCTACAGCCATTGACATCCAACCTCTCCCTCCAAATGAGGCCGCCATGCAATAGGCAAACTCAGCTTCTTTCTTCTTAAGTTCAATATTCTTTAATATGATGAGCCCGGCTATTTTCCCTGTCTGACTTTCTTCTATACCGAAAGTAATACAGGTTTTTTTGACATACTCTTCTTTTTTCTTCTGAATGTATGCTTCGGAAGCTTTTACGGTTAAGTTCTTTGATACCGTAATTGGCAGATACTTTCCGAAGTGATCCATATTCTCAAGAATCAGAGCATTTAAATTATAAGCATCGTCAGCTTTGAGTGCGAATATGGAAAATGTGTCTGACTTATACATTCGATTCTTTCTGAAGGATTTCGGGAGTTTTTAATCTGCCAGATTCTTTTATTAGGCGAACAGTTTCGGTGGTTGACGCTGTAACCGAAAGTGGCAAAACTAATATAATTCCGACGATTGGAATAAGCAACATCGCCATAAACACAACCCCGTTTCCAATGGCAATTCCTTTGTTTTTCTTTACAAAACGGATGCTTTCATCATACTTAAAATGACGCTCCAAGGTATAATCCATGTTTCCGAATCCTGCATAATATGATTGCACTAAGAACAAAAGTATGGAGGTAATTATGTTCACCACCGGAATTAGACTTAGTAATAAAATAGGAATCGTGAGCAGCAGTTCCATGCATAGATTTCGCACGTTGATTCGAACGCCACGCCATAGCTGCGCTGCATTGGTAGTATCTCGATGCACATGATTCACACCCAATAAATGGGCTTCAATTTTTTCGGAAACAGGACTCATAAAAGGAGCGCTTAATGCCATCACTATATGTTTGTATAGAATAAGCCCGATTGCCACAATGGCGAAACCACCAATAATGTCGCTAATTGTTCTAAATGTTTCAGAACCCCATTCCCAAAACCAGATCTTTGCAATGACACTCCCAATATTATCAGACCAGCCCCAGGCTGAAAAACCTATTAGGGTGGCGGTAAGAAAACTAATTAGCATAGGTACCCCGAAATATTTCCATATTCCAAGTTTGGATATCAATTTGAAAGTTCCAGTGTAAGCCTTAATACCTTTTAGAATATTTTTTATCATACAGCTTTTGTTAATCTTCAATATAAATTAACTGTTCAGAATCTATATTTAATGTATCCGTTTCCTCGAATTTAATAGCTTTTTGACTCATTTTCATCAATAAATCAGTGATTTCTTGCTTGTTTAGATCATATTTCTTCAAAAACACCATTCGTCCGACTTTGTTATTATGGAAATCCATAATCTGATCAAGTTTCTCGTTTTGAGTTACTTTTTCATACAAATTCGTGAATTTTTCGGCCCAATTGGTTGATATTTGATCGTTTTTGTAGAATTTCATCGAATTCTTGCAAATCATGAAATTCCAATAGGCATGACGAAATGCATTTGCTTTACCACTTCTAAAATGCGCATCTCCAAAAAGAATATTGCAAGTTTCCATGGTTTCTTTGGTTGCTCGAATTGTTGGTAAGATATATAACGGATGCTTCAGAAAAACGACTAGCAGTTTCCAAAGCTGTCCGAAACTTAAACTTTGTATCCTTGCCCAAATCTTCAAGCTTCCGATTTATATTCTTTTACCGCTTCAATAAATGCTCCTGCGTTTTCAACAGGTATATTTGGTAAAATTCCGTGGCCTAAATTTACAATATATCGGTCTTTTCCGAAGTCATCAATCATCTCTTTCACCATTTTCTTTATCGTTTTTGGAGGGCTTAACAGCCTAACAGGATCAAAATTTCCTTGTAAAGTGATCTTGCCACCAGTTAAGTAACGCGCATTTCTTGCAGAACAAGTCCAGTCAATCCCTAAAGCAGCCGCACCACTTTTCGCCATAGTATCCAACGCGAACCAGCAGCCTTTACCAAACGCTATGACCTGAGTCTCATCCTTCAAGGCATCAATAATCTGCTGTATATATTGCCAGCTAAATTCCTGATAATCCACCGGAGACAACATCCCTCCCCAACTATCAAACAACTGAACGGCATTCACACCGGCCTTAACTTTTTCCTTTAGATAAAGTATGGTGGTATCTGTTATTTTCTGAAGTAATTCGTGTGCCTCAATAGGGTTCGTAAAACAAAATCCTTTGGCTATATCGAAATTCTTGCTGCCTTGTCCTTGTACGCAATAACACAGAATCGTCCACGGACTTCCAGCGAATCCAATCAACGGAATATCATCATTGAGTTTTTCCTTCGTCATTTTGATAGCTTCCATCACATAGCCCAAAGTTTCATGAATATCGGGTACAATCACTCTTTCAAGATCTTTTTTTGTACGAATTGGGTTAGGAAGCCATGGACCAATACCAGGCTTCATCTCCACATGAATATTCATTGCTTGCGGAATCACGAGGATATCACAAAAGAGAATAGCCGCATCCATTCCGTATCTTCGAATGGGTTGAACGGTGATTTCACTGGCCAATTCTGGAGTCTGACAACGAGTAAAGAAGTCGTATTTGGCCTTTATTTCCATAAATTCCGGGAGATAGCGACCTGCTTGACGCATCATCCAAACCGGTGGTCTGTCTACAGTTTCACCTTTTAGTGCTCTTAAAAATAAATCGTTTTTTATCATATCAATTCCTCCTTAATCTGAGGCCTTTTAATTATTCTACTTTTTTCTATTTCGTTATTTTGTCAATAACACTTTCAATGGTTGTAGTCTCTGAAACTACGACTTTATCCGTATATTTTTTAGCTTCGGAAGCAGTTGTTGTTCCAATGCAAATACAAAGACTGTTTCCAATCTTGTTTTCAGAAGTAAAACTCCTCACACCACTCGGACTAAAAAATAGAATTCCGTCCCATTTTTTATCAAATCTGACCGGATTTAACGCAGTTTCGTAAGTTTTTACTTCAAAAAGTTCGATTTCTGCCTTTTTTAGTGCTGATGGAATATCATCACTTCGAATGTTTCCGCAGAAAAAGTGAAACCTTTCATTTTTATGCTTTTCTACTATAAAATCGGCTAACTCTACTCCATATTGAGCTGTTTTGACCATTTTTAGACCGTTTTTAACCAAAAGTGCTTTTGTCTTTTCGCCAACACAAAAGCAACGCATCGTAGCCAAATCTTCTTTTGAAGGATTCTGCTTAAAAAATGCATCTACAGCATTCTGACTTGTAAAAATTACGTTTTCAATTCCTTTAGGAATCTTGAAGTCAAGATGTTTTACTGAAATCGCATCGTATTCTGTGAGCGAGATATTGGTTTTCTCAAGCGGCTTCTTTTGGATAGGAGTGAGATTTTTGGTGGAGAGTATCATTCTGTCCCTCACCCCGACCCTCTCCCGCTGAGAAGGAGACTGATCTTTGACTTTTTGGATGTCCTTATAAATATCTACAAGGCCTTTGTACACCTCCGAATTTCGATATCTTAAAATTTTATATCCCAAAAAACTAAGATGATAGTCTCGTTGTTCATCATTGAATCGCTGACTAGGATGATTATGATAGCCACCGTCCAACTCAATTACCAACTCTAATTCATCACAATAAAAATCTACGATGTAATCTTTCAAGGGGTGTTGTCTCCTAAATTTTAAATTCTCAAACTGACGATTTCTCAAAACTTCCCATAGCTTCATCTCGGCATCGGTCTGCTCCTGCCTAAGATGTCTTGCTATTTGAGTTTTAGTTATTTTCATAAAGAATTTTAAAAGATCACCCATCTTAAAGGGAGACCTGTTTTTATTATATGGTTAACCTTCCCGTATCTTATTAAATTTTCAACAGCACCCCTCTCAGCGGAAGGGATTTTTACTATTTAGATTCCTTCCAGTATCATATTAAACTTTTTATATCTCCCCTCTCAGCGGGAGAGAGATTTTTATTATTTGGTTACTTCCCGAATCTTATTAAATTTTCAGCAGCTCCCCTCTCAGCGGGAGAGGGGCTGGGGGTGAGGGACTACTTAGTTTCTAATTTAATTAGCCGCATCATTTCCTTCCCGCCATTATTTAAAATACTTTGGGCACATTCTGCACCGAAATCTTTATAATTATCAATTTGAACTACTTTTTCAATTTCCAGTTTAGTTTGCCCGTCAAGGGAAAATAGCACTCCTTTAAATCGTATTTCGTCATCTATTATTTCTGCCAGAGCACCAATAGGAGCCGTGCAACCACCTTCTAAAGTCCGAAGGAAATCACGTTCTATTTGGGTGCAAACTTCTGAATCGAAATCGTTTAAATTAGAAGTAGCTTCTTTACAATAATCATCATTCTTCATGGAAACTATAACCATCGCTCCTTGTGCAGGTGCAGGGACCATCCAATCTAATGAGGTGTGGTTTTCAGGAAGAACATCAATTCTTTGTAAACCTGCTTTGGCAAAAATTGCTCCTTGCCAATTGTTATCCTTTAATTTTTGCAATCGGGTATTTACATTACCTCTAAGATCTACTAGGCTATGATGCGGATATCGATGTAGCCACTGAGCTCTACGGCGCAAACTTCCGGTTGCGATAGTAGCATTTTTTTCAACTTCAAATGGCCCATTTGTCACTAATATATCTTCGGAAGAAGCACGTTTTAGAACGGCTGCTTGAATAATTCCTTTTGGGAGGAGCGTTGGTACATCTTTCATACTATGAACGGCAATATCAACCGTTCCATTAATCATGGCAACGTCCAATGTTTTTGTAAAAATACCGGTAATTCCTAATTCGTAAAGAGGTTTGTCTAAAATAAGGTCGCCAGTGGATTTCACAGGGACTAATTCGGTATCATATCCTAAGTTCTGTAGTTTTTTTTGAACAGTATTGGCCTGCCAAAGCGCTAATTCGCTATCGCGCGTACCAATTCGTATCAGCTTTTTCACAACTCAGTGTTTGAAAGTTGAAACACTTTATTGATCATTTCCACGCTTTCTGATGTGGAAATAGTATCGTCTTTTAAATGATTTGCGAAATGTGTTGTGATTTTTTGAATTATGCGATTGCTAATTATTTCGGCTTGTTCTTCGTTGAAATCGGCTATTTTCCTTCTTTGATAATCAATTTCTCCCGATTTTATCTCGGCGAGCTTTATTTTTAGTGCTTTGATAGTAGGTGCGAATTTTCTGTTTTCCGCCCAAGCATTGAATTCCATTTCAACTTCGGAAATAATTTTTTCTGCCTTCGGAATCTGAGATGCCCGATGTTCTAAGGTCTTATCCGTTACTGTAGATAAGTCGTCTAAATGAACCAAGGTCACTAATTCATTTTCCTTTACATTATCTGAAACATTCTTCGGTATAGAGAGATCCAGAATAAGAAGAGGTCTTTTAAGGTAAAGTAACTCTTTAGAGATTGTTGGCTGTTGAGCACCGGTTGCAACGATCATCACATCAGTTTGCGCGATTTCACTTTGAATGTTTGCGTAATCCTTTACAACAAGATTGAACTTTCCTGCAATCTTTTCGGCCTTATCCTTTGTGCGATTTATAAGTGTGATATGTTCGTTCTTGGTATGCTTTATTAAATTTTCACAGGTGTTTCTTCCAATTTTTCCTGTTCCGAAAAGAAGGATGTTCTTTTCTGAAACGTATGGAACACGTGCCATAATATATTGCACTGCAGCGAAACTTACTGAAGTTGCACCACTTGAGATTTCAGTCTCGTTTTTGATCTTTTTACTTGCCTGGATAACAGCATTCGCCAAACGCTCGGAGTATGGATTCATAAGTCCGGCATTTTTGGATGCCCTGAAGCTTTTACGTAACTGACTAATAATCTCAAAGTCACCAAGAATCTGACTGTCAAGGCCTGTACCTACCTTAAAAAGATGGGAAACTGCGTCCTTATTTTTGTGAATATATGCTACTTTTTCAAATTCTTCTACTGTACCGTTTGTGTACTCACAGAGTAATTTTATAATTTGATAAGGGTGTTTTGCAATTCCGTAAAGTTCGGTGCGATTACATGTAGATATTACAGACAAAGTCACAATCCCTTCATCTTTAGCATGTGACAATATATTCTGCTGAGCAGTTTCACTTATACTAAAATGACCTCTAGTTACTGCATCGGCCTTTTTATAATTAAGTCCAATTGCGTAGAAATTTCCTTCATCCAAAGATGAAATATGTCGATTGCCGTTTATTTTCATAGGTAACGAGGCAAAAGTAAAAGCAATTTTCTTGAAAAAGTAACGCTAGCGGTATCAATAGTGTCGCAGGCTGTTAATTTTTATTAAAATATGATAAATATCATATAAATCCCCTAATTTCGCTGTTTAAAGAGGGTAATTCACATCCTTTATCTAGAACAATTCTAAATAATATAATATAACATCAGTATGTTTTCTGAAAAAAATGTCGCTCAAAGTTTTTACGAGGAAATCAGTGTTGAGGACGGCTTCTTTATTTTAAAATTTAACAACGAAACCGATGATAGTCAGGTATTTACTAGGGAAGTAGGTTCAGATTTTGTGCAGTTTCATTTTTGTTTAAAGGGTTCCGCAAGTTTTATTTTTAATGATGGAAATTATATTTTAGCATTGAATGAGGATAATTCGTTACTGCTTTATAACCCTCAACGCGATCTCCCATTAAACCTTCAGGTGAATTCACATTCCTGGGTGATTTCAGTATTACTACCTATCAAGAAATTTCACGGTCTCTTTTCTTCCGAAGCCAATTATATAACCTTTCTAAGTGATGAGAACAAAGACAGGAAGTACTACAAGGATGCGCCTATATCTCCTTCGTCGTCGATTGTCCTTAATCAATTAATGAATTACAACCTCCATCCTTCAGTAAAACCGCTCTATTTCAAAGCAAAAGCTTACGAGTTATTGAGCTTGTATTTTAATAGGCCAGCAGATGTGGATGTTGAGCAATGTCCGTTTTTAATTGATGAAGAAAACGTAGCAAAAATTAAAAAAGCGAAGCAGATTATCATTTTAAGAATGGCAGAACCTCCAACACTCCAGGAACTTTCCGAAGAGATTAACCTTCCACTCAATAGATTAAAAGAAGGTTTTAAACAAATTTACGGTGATTCTGTGTTTAGCTTTTTGTTCGACTATAAAATGGAAATTGCCAGACAGCTACTTGCAACAGGTTCTCATAATGTAAACGAGGTTGGACTAAAAGTAGGTTACAGCACTGCAAGCCATTTTATTGCAGCATTCAAAAAGAAATATGGTACTACACCCAAAAAGTATATAATGGGACTTTCGTCTTGATTAATACTGTAGATATGCTTATAAAGTAACTTTATGGTCTTTTTAGGAGACTTTTATTTGAGAGATAGTATTTTTGCAATTCGAAAATTGATTACTAATTAAACAGATTCCAACCTGTGTTGGAAATGAATATGAAAGGAGTTCTCCTTGTAAATTTAGGTTCACCCGACAGCACCAATCCAAAGGATGTAAAAAAATATCTTGATGAGTTTTTGATGGACCCACGTGTTATTGATGTTCCTTATTGGTTTCGATCCTTTTTAGTTCGAGGTATTGTATTAAACACACGTCCTAAGAAATCGGCCGCTGCCTACGAACGAATTTGGTGGAAGGAAGGCTCGCCACTAATTGTAATCTCAGAGCGCCTTCAGAAAAAAATACAGGAAAAAACTACAATTCCAGTTGCATTAGCCATGAGATATGGAAGTATGACGCTAAAAAAAGGACTTCAGGAATTGGTAGACCAAGGAGTGGATGATATACTGTTAGTACCTCTTTATCCGCAATTTGCAATGGCAACCACCGAAACAATAGAAGTGGCCATTGAGGAACTGAAAAATAAATTT
The DNA here is from genome assembly GCF_003688405.1 of Ulvibacter antarcticus. Taxonomy (GTDB): domain Bacteria; phylum Bacteroidota; class Bacteroidia; order Flavobacteriales; family Flavobacteriaceae; genus Ulvibacter; species Ulvibacter antarcticus. The sequence continues at coordinate 291,300 of NZ_REFC01000011.1, read as the reverse complement.
TTTCCACAATTAGAAATAACATCTCTACCGGCCTTTTATAACAAACCGGATTATATAGAAGTGCTTTCCAAAAGTATTTCAGAAAAAATAGAAAACCTGGATTACGAACATCTGTTATTCAGCTATCATGGAGTACCCGAACGTCATATTCGCAAAAGCGACATCACAAAATCACATTGTCAGATTAACAATTCCTGTTGTGTAACACCTTCCAAAGCTCATAATTTTTGTTACCGTCATCAATGTTTAGACACTACGAGAAGAGTGGCGGAAAAACTTAATTTAAAGGATGGGTCTTATTCAACTTCTTTTCAATCCAGATTAGGATTCGACCCATGGTTGCAGCCATATACCGATCGAACCATAGAACGAATGGGCCTAGCGGGAACTAAAAAAATGGTGGTTGTAACGCCTGCATTCGTTAGTGATTGTTTAGAAACATTGGAAGAAATTGCTATGGAAGGAGAAGAAATATTTCACGAGGTCGGTGGTAAGGAATTCACAGTGATTCCATGCCTCAATGATCGCGATGATTGGGCTGAGGTAATGACCGGCTGGATAGATGAATGGCGGATTAAAGACCTGAAAACAGCAATTGCATAAATAATAAACCGTTATCCTCGCCTCTTTTTGCAAGGAAAGAGTTTTAGGGGTGAGGATGTAAAATGAAAAAAATTTCCAACACTTTAGGAACCGATTCCATTAGCAAACTACTAGTTCGACAAGCCGTTCCAGCTAGTATTGGGATTCTAGTCATGTCATTGAACATGATCGTCGACACTATTTTTGTGGGTCGATGGATAGGACCTCTAGCAATTTCTGCGATTACGGTTGTGATTCCAATCACCTTTTTTATAGGCGCCATCGGTTTGTCTGTTGGTATTGGAGGTAGTTCAGTTTTATCGAGAGCCTTAGGATCCAAAAATGAATCAAAAGCATTGAAAGTATTTGGAAATCAGATTTCCCTTACTTTTTTAACTTCAGGATTACTTGCAGCACTCGGACTTATCTTTCAAGACAATCTAATCGAATTCTTTGGAGCTGATGAATCCTTCAAGGACCTCGCTTTGGTGTACTATCGCATAGTTATGTATGGAATCGTAATGTTGTCCATGTGTATGATGGGGAACAACGTAATTCGCGCCGAGGGAAAACCAAAATTCGCCATGTATGCCATGATGCTTCCCGCAATAGGAAACATCTTTATGGATTATATTCTTATCAATGTTTTTGACTTCGGAATGGAAGGTGCTGCATGGGCAACCTTTATAAGTTACTTTATTTGTTTTGCCTTTATCGTATGGTTTTTTATTGTAAAAAGCGAACTACGCCTCAAATGGAGTTCTCTTAAATTAGATAGGAAAATAGTTTCAGAAATAAGCAGTCTTAGTTTCGTAACGCTCGCCAGGCAAGGAACGATAGCAGTTTTGACCATACTTCTAAACAATGTTTTAATTACTCACGGAGATGCACTCGATGTTGCTTCTTATGGAATTATTAGTCGAATGTTGATGTTCGCGCTCTTCCCCGTTATTGGGGTAAACCAAGGTTTTATGCCAATTGCCGGATATAATTATGGCGCCGGATTTTATCAAAGAGTTCGGGAATCAATTAATACATCTATAAAATATTCTGGTGCTCTCGCGCTCTTCATTTTTGCTGTGATTATGATATTCCCATCAGACATTGTTGCTATTTTTATGAGTAATAATGAAAATTTAGATGCAAAAACAATCGCAGATAACGCCGAGCTTATGAGGAGGACTCCTTCTGCATTGCGATGGGTTTTCGCGGCTACTCCTGTAATTATAATTCAACTAATCGGAGCATCTTATTTTCAGGCGATAGGTAAAGCAATTCCTGCACTATTGCTAAGTTTAACGAAGCAAGGTTTCTTTTTAATACCACTAATACTAGTACTTCCGCAGTTTTTTGGAGTTTTTGGAGTTTGGATTTCATTTCCTATTGCCGATGTGCTTTCTACTGCCGTCACTGGCTATTACCTCAATAAGGAAGTAAAAAAAATGATTAAATAAGCTTTATTGAATTGCTTCGGAAATAGGTATCTTTAAAATCATTTTAAATTTTTATTATGTCGCGTTTTCAGTTGCTTATTTTCTTTATTTTCTTCGGAATTTTTCCAGAATCCATTCAAAGTCAGACCTACGATGAGAAATATTACGACGCTATGGAATATCGCCTTATCGGACCGTTTCGTGGCGGCCGAAGCGCTGCTGTAACCGGAGTGCCCGGAAAACCTAATCTGTTTTATTTTGGAGCCACCGGTGGAGGAGTTTGGGAAACCAAAGACGGAGGAAGACATTGGAACAACATATCTGATGGCTTTTTTGGTGGATCTATCGGAGCTATAGAAGTTGCCGAAGATGACCCCAATGTGATCTATGTTGGTGGAGGTGAAAAAACCGTGCGTGGAAATGTTTCTTCAGGTTATGGTATCTGGAAAACAGAAAATGCAGGGAAGTCATGGAAACAAATGGGACTCGAAAAAGGAAGACATATTCCAAGAATTGCTGTACATCCTAAAAATCATAATATAGTCTATGCAGCGGTCCTCGGTAATATTTACAAACCCTCCCAAGAACGAGGGGTTTTTAAAAGTACCGATGGCGGGAATTCATGGAGAAAAACCTTGTTTGCCAACGAAAATTCAGGGGCTGTAGATCTTGTAATGGACCCTAATAATCCTAGAATTTTATTTGCCTCTACATGGAATGTACGGCGAACACCTTTTAGCTTGAGCAGCGGTGGTGATGGTTCCGCACTTTGGAAAAGTACTGATAGTGGTGAAACCTGGAAAGAAATATCAAAGAACAAAGGATTTCCTACAGACACCTTAGGAATTATAGGTGTAACTGTATCTCCAGCAAATAGTGAACGTGTCTGGGCTATCGTCGAAAACAAAGAAAAGGGCGGTGTTTACCGAAGTGAAGACGGTGGAGATACCTGGGAAAACATTAATAGTGAACGTAAATTGCGTCAAAGAGCATGGTATTATACGCGTATCTATGCCGATCCTATGGATAAAGATATTATGTATGTGCTAAATGTTCAGCATCATAAAAGTACGGACGGGGGCAAAACTTTTGAAACCTACGATACACCTCATGGCGATCATCACGATCTATGGATTGCCCCTGAAGATCCTAACAGAATGATTATTGGAGACGATGGAGGAGCCCAAACAACCTACGATGGTGGAGAGACCTGGAGTACGTATCACAATCAGCCGACATCCCAGTTTTATCGGGTAACCACCGATAATTCTTTTCCCTACCGTATTTATGCGGCACAACAGGATAATTCGACTATTCGAATAGCCCATAGAAACGAAGGCGGAAATATAGATGAAGACGATTGGGAAAGAACAGCTGGAGGCGAAAGTGCTCACATAGCTGTAGATCCAAAGAATAATGAGATAGTCTATGGTGGTAGCTACGACGGATTTTTAACGCGATACAATCACGAAAAAAAGACGGTTCGCAGTGTGAGTGTTTGGCCCGATAATCCAATGGGACATGGTGCCGAAGACATGAAGTACCGTTTTCAGTGGAACTTCCCTATTTTCTTTTCGCCTCATAACCCGAATAAACTGTACACAGCTTCCAATCATTTGCATGCCACCACCAATGAAGGGGAGAGCTGGGAATTACTAAGCCCGGATCTTACCCGAAATGATGCCACTAAACTTAAATCATCTGGGGGGCCAATTACTCAAGACAATACTTCTGTAGAATATTACTGTACCATATTCGCCGCAGCTGAATCTCCCTTGAAAGAAGGTGTATTATGGACCGGAAGCGATGATGGTCTGTTGCATGTTTCTAAGGATGGAGGAAAAAATTGGGAGAATGTAACTCCCAAAGGAATGCCAGAGTGGATGATGATCAATAGTGTGGAGCCTTCTGTTTTCAATGTAGGTACATGCTATATTGCCGGCACCAAATATAAAACCGGTGACTTTGCTCCTTATCTTTATAAAACTAATGACTTCGGAAAAACCTGGAAGAAGATTACAAACGGTATTCCGGACGAGCATTTTACAAGAGTAGTGCGAGAAGATCCGAAGCAAAAAGGACTGTTGTATGCCGGAACTGAAACAGGTATGTACATCTCTTTCGATGACGGAAACAATTGGAAACCGTTTCAGCTGAATTTGCCCATTGTACCAATAACGGATCTTGCGGTAAAAGATAACAATCTCATCGTAGCTACTCAAGGACGAAGCCTATGGATTATAGATGATTTATCACTACTTCATCAGCTTTCCGAAGCTACTAAAAATAATGAAGATATTCTCTTTAAACCAAAAGATACATATCGAATGAAAGGAAGTTCTAAAAGTGGTTCTTTAACCACCGGAACAAATCACGCGGCTGGTGTGATGACCTACTTCTACTTGGACAATCCTGAAGAGAAAGAAATTAAACTCAGTTATCTAAACAAACGAGGTGATACTTTACGAACGTATGGCACCAAAGACGATAAAAACAAACTGGAAGTAAAAAAAGGAGCCAATTTTCACAGTTGGGATATGAAAGGAAAAGGTGCTGAAAAACTCGACGGAATGATCCTTTGGTGGGCAAGTCTGGATGCGCCACAAGCTGTCCCCGGTGATTATAATGTGATATTGCATTATGACGATAAAAGTATTGTTGAGGACTTCAAAATTGTTGCAGATAAAAATGCCGAGACCAATATGGCTGGAATGCAACGACAGTTCGATTTTATTTCTGATATAAATTCAACCATTGATAAAGCTCACAAATCCATCAAAAAAATACGAAAGATTAATGATCAGTTGGAGGCGTTTCAGAAACAGTACAAAGACAATGAAGCGACTAAAGAGTTGGTAGAAAAGGCCAAAAAGCTAAGTGAGGATTTTTCAGAAATCGAAAAAACACTGTATCAAACTAAGAATAAAAGCGGGCAGGATCCCTTAAACTTTCCAATACGTTTAACCAATAAATTAGGGCATTTAAACAGTTTGGTAGGTATGGACGATTTTCCCCCAACCCAACAAGATATTGCTGTAAAAAACGAACTTACGCAGCAAATTGATTCTCAATTGTTGAAATTTGACGCTTTGGTTTCAGAAGAAATTGCGAATTTTAATGAGGCTTTTAATACCTTGAAATTAAATTATCTGTTTATTGAAGACGATAAGAACTAAAATCTCAATACCTAAAAAAGACCCCTGCCTACGCAGGGGATGAATATGGAATACAATTACATAAAATCCCTTCATTTAATTTTTGTGATCACTTGGTTTGCAGGACTTTTCTATATTGTCCGATTGTTTGTGTACCAAATTGAAGCCTTTCATAAACCTTCTCCTGACAAAGAAATACTCGGCGCACAGTTTAAAATAATGGCAAAACGACTATGGACGATAATCACCTGGCCATCCATGATTTTAGCTATTGGCTTTGCAATATGGCTTATCGTTTTAAGGCCTTTCTATTTGTCGGATGCTTGGATGCAAGTAAAATTAGGCTTTGTATTTTTGCTTATTATCTATCATATAAAATGCCATATTATTTATAAACAGCTTCAAAATGATATTGTAAAACACTCGTCAAATTTTATGCGCCTTTTTAATGAGGGAGCGACAATTATACTTTTTGCGATCGTTTTTTTGGTGGTTTTACGCAACGCTGTAAATTGGATTTACGGGGTGATAGGTATCTTATTGTTTTCAGTATTGCTCATGCTGGGCTATAAGTTTTATAAAAGACTGCGGGAAAGAAACTAAATGTGAGCTTCAGATGTTTGGTTTAATTATTGCTATCTTCCCTTAACAAATCGTAATTAATGCGCATTCATAAGTCCTTAAGATTCCGAATATTTTTATCGATGTTACTTTTAGTGATAGGTGCTTCAATCCTTATCGCAATTGTAACGGTTTATCAGTACAGAGAGGAAGCGGAAGACTATCACAGAGATCGCTTGCTTCGGAAAGAAGAAAACATACGTAAGAACATTGATTTCATTCTAAAAAACACGACTTATCCTGTTGAGACCGATAAAATTCCTTTAATTTTTAAAGAGAAGATATATGAGTTAAAGGCTATTCACAATCTGGAAATCTACTTATACGATCTGGACGGAAATTTACTAAAGTCATCCAAGGCATCATTTTTTGTGGATACCACGAGCAAGAAAATGAAGCAGTATGCTATAAACGCACTCGAAAACTCACCATCAAAGAATTTTATCGAAGAATTTGAAGAGGAGGGACAGGAGTATCGTTCCTCCTATACATTTATTACCGATCCTCATTTTAAACCCTTAGCAATCTTAAATCTGCCTTATATTGAGGATGACGGATTTATTAAAAAGGAGCTAAAAGAGAACTTATCGCGCCTCGGAATTGCCTATATCTTTATGTTATTGATTGCGATTACGCTGGCTTATTTTTTATCAAAGTTTATCACAAAATCACTGAATGAAATCACTGAAAAAATTACCGAAACCCGTTTAAACAAGCGCAACAAGCGGATTTTAATCACAGACACTTCCGAAGAGATCTCTACGCTTATTAATGCTTATAACGGGATGATCGATGAATTGGAAAATAGTGCGGCCCAGTTAGCAGCTAGTGAACGGGAAGCGGCATGGCGTGAAATGGCGAAACAGGTTGCACATGAGATTAAGAACCCGTTGACGCCTATGCGATTAACAGTACAGAGTTTTCAGCGAAAATTTGACCCTACCGATCCGGATGCGGCGAAGAAAATTGAAGAGTATAGTAATACTATTATTCAGCAAATAGACACCATGAGTTCTATAGCTTCAGCCTTTTCTACCTACGCGACCATGCCGGCACAGAAAGATGAAACTTTGAACGTAGTAAAAATCACTAAACTAGCACTCGATATTTTTAACGAGGATTATATTTATTTTTCTTCGGAAGAGGATTCAATCACAGTAAAATTTGATCGCACCCAGTTAATTCGAGTGATTACCAATCTTGTAAAAAATAGCATTCAGGCGATCGAGCAAAACCAAAACCCGAACCCTAGAATTGAGGTCAACGTTTTTACTGAAGGAACCCTCGTTGGAATCTCTGTTACCGACAATGGAATAGGGGTTTCAGAGGAAAACGCGGATAAGATTTTCGAACCTAAATTCACGACCAAATCGAGTGGCATGGGACTTGGACTTGCAATGGTGAAAAAAATAGTAGAAAATTATAACGGAACAATCACTTTAAGTATTTCCGAAGAAAATACCACCACATTTAAAGTGTTATTCCCTCGACTTTTATAACGATTTTCTTAAATTTGGTACTTTACTCCCCACAAACCTAACAAATTGAATTTATGACCTTCCAAAACATTTTATCCAGTAGAGATAATGGAATTACTACAATTACCATTAATCGACCTTCAAAACTCAATGCATTAAACAAAGAAACCATAAAAGAGCTTCACAAAGCTTTTAAAACGGCCGATGAAGACTCTAAAACAAAAGTGATTATAATAACCGGAAGTGGGGAAAAAGCATTTGTTGCAGGAGCTGATATAAGTGAATTTTCAGATTTTTCTGTTTCTGAAGGAGGACAATTAGCATCTCAAGGACAGGCACTTTTATTCGATTATGTAGCGAATCTATCTACGCCTGTTATAGCAGCCGTTAACGGTTTTGCATTAGGAGGAGGGTTAGAACTAGCTATGTCTGCACATTTTAGAATCGCTTCGGAAAATGCGAAAATGGGACTGCCGGAAGTATCTCTCGGATTAATACCGGGATACGGTGGAACACAAAGACTCCCACAATTGGTTGGCAAAGGAAGAGCCATGGAAATGATAATGACCGCCTCTATGATCGACGCGAATCAAGCGCTACAATACGGACTAGTAAATCACATCGCATCTCAGGATGAACTTATTTCCTTTACTGAAGGCATTGCGGGAAAAATCATGAGAAATTCTCCGGTAGCTATCGCTGCTGCCATTTCATCGATCAATGCGGGTTACGAAGATGGTGAGAACGGCTTCGATACAGAAATCATGGAATTCGGAAAGTGCTTTGGAACAGCCGATTTTAAAGAAGGTACCCAAGCGTTTTTAGAAAAACGAAAAGCTAACTTTCCCGGAAAATAAATAATCGGAATTATTCCAAATACACTAGGAATTTTTCCTAATTACAATTAACTTTGATCGACTCCTAATCTATCAAAGTTTTTTTATGCCTGAACCTATCAAAGGTCGCGGAGCGCAGCGTGCTATTCACAATCGTTTTTTTGAATTACAACATGAAGTACTAGATGAGTATCTCAATTTCTGCGAAGCGGAAGGAGAAGTTGCCGATAAGAACCGTACAAAATACATCGATGTTTTTCCGAAGACCTTCGTGAACAAAGTCTCGAGTCCGGATGTAGGCATGAGCTATTCTGCCAATCCATATCAGGGATGTGAGCATGGTTGCGTGTATTGCTATGCACGTAACAGTCATCAGTACTGGGGATATGGTGCCGGATTAGATTTTGAAAGGAACATCTTGGTAAAAAAGAATGCCCCCGAACTTCTCGAGCAAAAGTTAAGAAGTAAGAATTGGCAGGGCGAGACCATCGTTTTTTCAGGGAATACAGATTGTTATCAGCCTATCGAGAGAAAATTGGAAATCACCAGAAAATGCCTCCAAATCCTTTTAAAATGGAAGCATCCCGTGGGGATTATAACGAAAAACTCCCTTATCCTTCGAGATTTGGATTTGCTCAAAGAGCTTTCAGCTTTAAATTTAGTGAGTGTTAATCTATCCATCACCTCACTTTCCGAAGAAACCAGAAGATTATTGGAACCCAGAACCGCGAGTATAAAAAATAGGCTTAAAACACTCCAGATACTTTCAGATAATAATATTCCGGTGAGAGTAATGATGGCGCCAATAATACCTTCTTTAAACAGTCATGAAATACTGCCTTTGGTTAAAAAAGTGGCTGAATTAGGCGCTTATGATGTGGCATTTACCATTGTAAGACTAAACGGACAGATTGCTGAAATTTTTAAGGATTGGGCTTACAAAACGATGCCGGATAGAGCCGAAAAAATTTTAAACCAGATAGCCGAATGTCATGGGGGTTCTTTAAATGATAGTCGGTTCGGAACCCGAATGCGTGGCGAAGGAACTTATGCGGCACAGTTAAAAGCCACTATGACACTCGCGAAGAAAAAATATCTAAAAGAGAAACGATCATCTACACTGGATTCCAGCCATTATTTAGCATTGAAAAATCCACAGACTCGGTTGTTTTAGTTTGCTGTACTAAAGTTTACCATCCCATTCTGCATAAAATTGCTTCAGGTAAGTTTCCATGAAGCGATGTCTTTCCATCGCGATTTTCTTTCCTGCTTCGGTGTTCATTCGGTCTTTTAGAAGGAGCAATTTTTCGTAAAAATGGTTTATCGTAGGCGCTTCGGAAGCTTTATAGGTCTCGGGTGACATATTGAGGTCAGGCTTTATATCCGGGTTGTACAAAGTTCGGTTTTTAAATCCGCCATAGTTGAAGGTTCTCGCAATACCAATAGCTCCCAAGGCATCCAAACGGTCGGCATCCTGAACAATATCAAGCATAACCGACTTAAAACTCTGTTCTCTGTTCCCTCCTTTAAAAGAGATATTTTCGATAATTTTTACAATATGCTGTGTTTTTTCTTCGGAAATATCTTCGTTTTTAAGAAACTGAGCCGCTTTTTTGGGACCAACGGTTTCATCACCCTTATGAAATTTGGAATCAGCTATATCATGAAGTAAGGCACCAAGTGCGACGATAAGAAAATCTATTTTTTCCTGTGCTTCGGAAGGCATTTCAGAAGCAATCAACATGGCATTCTTATATACTCGTTCAATATGAAACCAATCATGACCCCCTTCGGCGTTTTTCAGTTCATCTTTTACAAACTGAATGGTATTATCGACTATTTCTTGATCTTTCTCGGAAAACATTAGTTGCTTACGGCAGATTTAATAATATTTTCTACCTTGTCTATAAGTTCTTCTGAAGGTAAATCAGAAATTTTAATAGCCGGATGCACTATGTGTTTTAAATGAACGCCTAGAGGCATTGGGAACATTCCGAAGCGTTGTAATTTCCAGGAATTGTTTACAGTTATTGGTACCACATACGCTTCAGGAGCAAACTTAAAGAGTGTGACAAGTCCTTTACGATGAAAAGTTTTTGGAACACCATCCCGACTACGAGTGCCTTCAGGAAAAATTACACCACTGCGATTAAATTCTACCAAATATTTAGTGAATCGAATCATTTCAGTGATAGCTTGTCTGGGATTCTTTCGATTGATCAACGCGGCACCTCCATGTCTCAAATTATAGGAGATAGATGGAATTCCCTTGCCAAGTTCTATTTTAGAAATAAACTTTGGATGATATTTCCTCAGAGACCAAATAATAGGCGGAATGTCCCACATACTTTGGTGATTGGATACAAATATTAATGGAACGCCTTCTGGAAGTGGCTGGGTGATTTTCATGGAAATGCGTGTGCCTAAAATATTTAAGCAACGCATGATAGTCCAGTTAAAATAATCGACACTTTTTTTATGAGCGTCATAGCCGAAAAGCTTCAAACAAATTATTTGAATCACGTGAAATAATAACAATGATATTCCGAAGAACAAATAAAACAGCATCGTAAACGGATAACTTAGTATGTGTGAGATTTGTTTCATTTAATTTCAAAAGTAAAAAACCGTTTCCAATTTTTTAGAAACGGTTTTAAAATATTATTAAATCCTTGTAATTTACAGAGGATATTATCAAATTAACAGTATTCGTCGAATGCTCCTTTTAGGTTTTCGGCAATCATATCTGCTTGTCTTCCTTCAATATGATGACGCTCTAACATATGCACTAACTCCCCGTTTTTAAACAAGGCCATAGAAGGTGAACTTGGAGGAAACGGCACCATTTGAGCACGGGCAGCATCAACCGCTTCACGGTCAACTCCGGCAAAAACAGTCACTAAATTATCGGGTGTCTTAGCATTTTGTAATGCCATTCTAGCTCCCGGACGTGCATTTGCAGCCGCACAACCACAAACTGAATTTACCACGACAAGAGTAGTTCCCTCTTTTTTAAGCGCCTCGCTTACATCATTTTCAGTATATAACTCTGTGAAACCTATATTTGTAAGGTCTTCACGCATTGGCTTTATCAATTCTGCTGGATACATAATTTCTCTTATTTTTTATTTGTAACAAATTTGATACAAAGATAACTAATTTTGTACGGGGAAAAGAAAATAAGACCCTTTTATCACCATTTAGGAAGCCTATGATCAATTCAATTAAAACGTTTAAGACCGTAGTAAGTTCCCTATATTTGCGAAAATTAATTTTTAAGAATATAACGCAGTATGTTTAGTTGGATTTTAGCCATTGTAGGCTATTTTATTTATAGATTTCCAGGCGCAATCGTAGGTTTTATCGTTGGAGGCCTTATCGATAACATGGGTGGCAAGGGATCAGCTCGTAAAACTATTTTTCAACAGCGATCAGGAGACAGGGTTTCCCCTGCCGATTTCGAGCTTAATTTGCTTTCATTGGCATCGCTAGTGATTAAAGCCGATGGGAATGTAAGTCAGAGCGAGTTGGATTATGTTCGACAATATTTTGTACAATCCTACGGTAAGGATCGTGCCAATGCCACATTCAAAGTTTTCAATGAAGTAATAAAAAAGCGTGAAATATCTGCCGCAAATATTGGTGGCCTGCTGCGTCAGCGAATGCGTTATGAGTCCCGACTTCAGGTGCTCCATTTTCTATTTAGTATTGCAAATGCCGATGGCCATGTTACAGAGGCCGAAGTGAGCGAGATTAACCGAATAGGAGGTTTTCTTGGTGTGAATTTTCGGGATTTTGAGAGTATTAAGGCTATGTTCTTTAAAAATCCTGATAGTGCATATAAAATTTTGGAAATTGAGCGTACAGCGACCGATGTAGAAGTGAAAAAAGCCTATCGTGAAATGGCAAAGAAATATCATCCAGACAAACTTCAACATATGGATGAGGTGCATCAAAAGGGAGCAGAAGAGAAGTTCCGAAAAGTGCAGGAGGCTTATGAACAGCTTCAAAAGGAACGGGGTTTCTAATATATTTCAATCTTTTAATTTACCTAGAATGCATTCCGAAGGAATTAAGGTGGGTCTAAGCGCTTTTTAATGTTAATTTTTAGTCTTATCTAAAATTATTTTTTTATAACGCTTGTAAAAATGTTTACCTTTGCCCTATGTTTACATTAGCAGAGGAAAATTATATCAAAGCCATCTATCATTTGGAACAAGAGTTTCAAGGAGAAGTGAGTACCAATTCTATTGCAGATCGTATGGATACCAAACCGTCATCGGTGACGGATATGGTTCAAAAATTAGCCGAAAAGGAGGTCTTATCATATAAAAAGTATAAAGGTGCTTTACTAACACCTACGGGACGTAAGGTTGCTACTAATGTTATTCGGAAGCATAGATTGTGGGAAGTATTTTTGGTAGAAAAACTCAATTTTCACTGGGACGAAGTTCATGAAATTGCAGAACAATTGGAGCATATACAGTCCGATGAATTAATAGTTCGATTAGACAAATTTCTAGGTTTTCCAGATTTCGATCCGCATGGAGACCCCATTCCCGACAAGCATGGAAATGTGAAAAAGACGGAGAAAAAATTACTTTCCGAACTTAACAAGAATCAAAATGGGGTTTGTGTAGGTGTAAAAGAATCTACACCCGAATTTTTGCAGTACCTCGACAAGAAAAAGATCAGTATTCGTACAAAAATCACCGTTTTGGGAAAAGAATTCTTCGATGGCTCTATGGTGATTCAAGTAGGACGCGATCAATTTTTTATATCAAAAAAGATCGCGGAAAATTTATATGTTCAAACAAATTAGCATGAAGAAAATATATTTAATATTCATTACGATTGCATTTTTTGGGTGTAAAAACACTTCCGAAGATAATGGAAAACTGAAAGTGGTCACAACTACATCAATGATTACCGATCTTGTTAAAAATATTGGTGGAGATCTGGTAGAGATTGAGGGACTGATGGGTGCTGGAGTCGACCCTCATTTGTATAAGGCTAGTGAAGGCGATGTGTCCAAATTTTATAATGCTGATGTTATCTTTTATAACGGACTTCACTTAGAAGGAAAATTGGTGGAGGTTTTGGAAAAAATGGAAGGCCAACAAAAAACAACGGTCGCTTTGGGTGAGTTTTTAGATAAAAAAGAACTTATAGGATCGACCTATTTCACATCCAATTACGATCCACATGTTTGGTTCAATATTCAGTTTTTTAAACAATTTGCCGAGAAAGTGACGGCCGTTTTATCTGAAAAAGCTCCAAAGCATAAAGCGGCTTTTGAGGAGAATAATACGGTGTTTCAGGAACAACTAAGTCAGTTGGAATTGGAAGTTCGTTCTATTATTGCCACACTTCCTGAAGAGAAGCGAGTTTTGGTTACAGCACACGATGCTTTTAATTACTTCGGAAAGGAATACGGGTTTAATGTTGTTGGGTTACAAGGCATATCTACTGCGACGGAAGCTGGTGTGCAGGATGTTCAAAAGCTATCTGATTTTATTATAGAAAATAAGGTGAAAGCTATATTTATTGAGAGTTCTGTACCTCGCCGCACGATTGAAGCACTTCAACAGGCGGTATTGTCTAAAGATCATGAGGTGATCATTGGAGGATCTTTGTATAGTGATGCTTTAGGAGATGCCGGAAGCGTTGAAGGCACTTACATCGGCATGTTTACCTATAATGTAAATACAATTGTAAATGCGCTACGTTAAAACTTAAAACATGGAAGAACCGAAGTTAGCAATTAGTGTAGATGACCTTACCGTAGCTTATAATTATAAGCCGGTGTTATGGGATATCGATCTGGCCGTTCCGGAAGGTGTACTTATGGCAATCGTGGGTCCCAATGGTGCCGGAAAATCTACCCTAATAAAGGCAATTCTGGGCATTATTAAGCCAATAGCCGGAAGTGTTGCTATTTACGATAAACCTTATGAAAAGCAACGAAAGTTAGTTGCGTATGTGCCTCAAAAGGGCAGCGTGGATTGGGATTTCCCTACAACGGCGGTTGATGTCGTGATGATGGGAACCTATGGAAGTCTGGGATGGATTAAACGCCCGGGCCAAAAAGAGAAAAAAGCAGCTCTTGAGGCTTTGGAAAAAGTTGGGATGCTATCTTTTAAAAACAGACAGATTAGTCAGTTGAGTGGCGGACAGCAGCAACGGGTATTTCTTGCCCGAGCATTGGTTCAAAATGCTTCTATTTACTTTATGGATGAGCCGTTTCAAGGGGTCGATGCTACTACCGAGATTGCAATTATCAATATTTTAAAAGAGCTTCGGAAAGCAGGCAAAACTGTGGTCGTTGTACATCACGACTTACAAACCGTGCCCGAGTATTTTGATTGGGTGACCTTTTTGAATGTAAAAAAGATAGCCACCGGACCTGTAAAAGATATTTTTAATGATGATAATCTCACCAAAACCTACGGTATCAATTATAAGGTGGCGGTGAATAAATAGCGAGTAGCCAGTAGCGAGTAATTTATAGGACGCGTCGCTTGTAGAAAAAATTAAAAACGTAGAATTTAATTTTGAGAAACACTAGTTGTCGATGGGTTCTCAGTTTATGTTAATGATTGTCTCCCTCTCAGCGGGAGAGGGCCGGGATTAGGGAGATATCAGTTTTAATTCCGCTCAAAGACAAAATTTTATTAATTCTGACACAAATGAGAAATCAAGATATAAATTATCACAATTAACTAAAATGTTGACAAATCTTCAGAAATTTTTAAAGACTAAAGACTAAAGACTAAAGACTAAAGACTAAAGACTAAAGACTAAAGACTAAAGACTAAAGACTAAAGACTAAAGATGAGTATAGGCGAATATTTCAATTTATTATGGACCGATTACACCCTGCGTACTATTACGTTAGGGACGGCCGTATTGGGTGCAATATGCGGAATGCTAGGTAGTTTTGCGGTACTTCGGAAGCAGAGTTTATTAGGTGATGCCATTTCGCATGCCGCCTTACCGGGAATTGCGATCGCTTTTTTAATTACTGGAGCCAAAGACTCTAATATTCTGATGCTTGGCGCGCTTGTAAGTGGGTTAATTGGCACCTTTTGGATTCGGGGAATGATCACTAAAACACATTTAAAAACCGACACAGCCCTTGGACTTATTTTGTCCTTATTTTTTGGCTTCGGAATGATGCTGCTTACTTATATCCAAAAGCAGCCAAATGCAAATCAGGCAGGCTTGGATAAATACTTATTTGGTCAGGCCGCGACCTTGGTTGAAAGTGACGTAAAGGTCATGATCATTGTAACTGGGATTTGTTTATTTGTGCTCTTACTTTTTTGGAAGGAGTTTAAAATATTACTTTTTGATGCCGATTACACCAAAACCCTTGGCTTCAACACTCGGTTTATTGATATTTTGATTACATTTTTTATTGTACTTGCCATTGTGCTTGGTTTACAAACAGTGGGCGTAGTTTTAATGAGTGCATTATTACTGGCACCTGCAGCAGCAGCACGTCAATGGACAAATAGCTTAGGACTAATGGTCATCCTGGCAGCTATATTTGGTGCTTTTTCAGGAGTTTTGGGCACTGCCATTAGTGCTAGTCAGAATAATCTTTCTACAGGACCTGTTATAGTTTTGGTCGCCAGTGTTTTCGTGTTTGTCTCTTTTATCTTTTCTCCGGGAAGAGGATTGTTATTTAGGGAAATTCGATTTCGAAAGAATCGAAAGGACTTGCAATTAAAGAAAACGCTTCAGTTTATGTACGGTATTGTTAAAACACATGATAATATTTCGCATCCTCATGCCATTAGAATATTGAATAATTTTCATGGTTTTACGCGAGGCTCTCTTCGGAAGCTAGAAGAGAAGCATTGGATTACTCTTGAAGGGCAGCAATGGGCATTGACAAATGAGGGATTTAAGGAGGCTGAAGATTTGTATAACCAACAATCTAACAATGAATAATCCGCAGATTGAAATACAATTAATTGCCGCTGTCGTTGCAATCGCTTGCGCCATTCCCGGCGTTTTTCTGGTACTGCGAAAAATGGCGTTGATTAGTGATGCGATAAGTCATGCAATTCTTCCGGGGATCGTAATTGGATTCTTTATCACTCAGGATCTCAATTCACCTATTCTCATTCTATTAGCAGCCCTTACCGGAGTTATTACCGTCGTACTTGTAGAAATAATTCAGAAAACAAAATTAGTAAAGGAAGACACCGCCATTGGACTCGTTTTTCCGGCCTTGTTTAGTATAGGAGTGATATTAATTGCTAAAAACGCGAACGATGTCCATTTGGATGTTGATGCCGTTCTTTTAGGAGAACTTGCATTTGCTCCTTTCGATCGATTGTTGATTTCCGGAATGGATATGGGCCCTAAATCACTTTGGGTTATGGGCGTCATATTGATCATGACCCTCGCACTTTTAGTGATGTTTTTTAAGGAATTAAAAGTAAGTACTTTCGATACAGGGCTCTCCTCTGCATTAGGATTTTCACCAATTATATTGCATTACGGGTTGATGTCGGTTTCATCTATAACAGTGGTCGGTGCTTTCGATGCAGTTGGTGCTATTTTGGTAGTTGCTTTAATGATAGCCCCTGCGGCCACAGCATATTTGCTTACCAGTGATCTCAAAAAAATGTTAGGGCTATCCATAGGAATTGGTGTTTTTGCTGCTATTGCGGGCTATTGGCTTGCCCATATTTTAGATACCTCTATTTCGGGCTCCATGACAACCGTACTTGGGTTGGTTTTCTTATTGGTGTATCTTTTTGCACCATCCAAAGGACTATTATCGGTTTTATACAGACAAAAACAGCAACGAATAGAAGTATCATTGATTACCTTTTTATTACACTTGACGAATCATTCCGAAGAAAATGAACGACATATTAATCATTTAAACGAACATATAAATTGGCAGAAAGTACGCTCTAAAAATGTGCTCAATCTGGCTTTAAAGAATAATATGATCACCATTGAAAACAAGGTCGTTTCATTAACCAACAAAGGGCAAGAGTTTACTGATTTGGCAATCGAATATATTATTACCAATCGGGATGAAAACATCGAGCATATGAAGGATGATTTCTTCCTTTTTAGAGGGTAATTTTAGACACTGCTCATTTTTTGGCATCATTTTTTCCTATATCTTTAAAACAGAAATACTTATTGTTATGAAAAAAGCACTCTTTTTATTAATCGTATTATGCACAACCATTGTGTTTTCGCAGGATCAGCCTGTAGAAGTACCAAAAATTGTAGTAAAAGTCCCAATGGGTGAAACCGTTCAGTTTCAAAAAGCTTCGGTGAATTTTATCAAAGTTTTGGAGGATTCACGTTGTCCTACAGATGTGACTTGTGTCTGGGCCGGACAGGTAAAAATATTAGTTGAAGTAAAAGAAAAAGGTAAAGCGGCGGTACAAAAAGAGATTCTTTTTAAGGGATCTGTTGATACTACTTTGGTTGCTTCGGAAGGATACAAATTAAAAGGCGTATCATTATCACCTTATCCTACCTCTGAAACACAGGGAAAATTGGATTATGTACTATTAGTTTCCGAAGATTAGAAAATAATTAATGGCAACCACAATCGTTCTTTCCACATTTGGTTTTACCACCATCTAAGGTTCCGGAAGACTTTTGGCGACCTTCAAAAATGGGATTCCAAACAAATTTCCTTAGCAGAAATCCTGCTGCCAGACTAAAGGTTAATATGACTAATATTTGTTGCATAATGTAAAGTTAAGGATAATTTTTATTTTAATAATTGATAAGCGCCCAAAGCGACTACATAGGCAATGGCTGTCATAACAAATAGTTGCCACATAGGCCATTTCCAACTGTTGGTTTCCTTTTTAACAACGGCAAGCGTACTCATACACTGCATCGCGAAAGCATAGAATAGTAATAATGAAATTCCGCTGGCGAAATTGAATAAGGGAGTTCCTAAAATAGGATTCACCTCAGCTGCCATTCGGTTTTTAATGGTTTCTTCTTCTTCACTTCCAACGCTGTAAATAGTGGCTAATGTGCCAACGAATACTTCTCTTGCGGCAAAAGAACTTACAATGGCAATCCCTATTTTCCAATCGTACCCCAACGGTCGAACGGCAGGTTCTATTCCTTTTCCGATAATTCCGATATAGGAATGTTCTAGTTTATAAGAAGCAATTTTAGTTTCAATTTCTTCTTTGGAAAGATTTGTTGCTGCGGTTTCTTGTGTAACTATTTCTGAAGCTCTGTTAAAATCACCAGGACCATAAGATGCTAATACCCAAAGGATAATGGATATTGCAAGAATGATTTTACCTGCGCCAAATACGAATGACTTTGTTTTTTCAATTACCGTAATTATAACGTTTTTGGGCATTGGGAGCTTATAATTTGGCATCTCTACCACAAAAAAGGTCTTGCTTCGAATCTTGAGGATCTTATCTAGCAAATAGGCTGAGAAAATAGCAGCACCAAAACCAAGAAGGTATAAAAACATAAGGGTTAATCCCTGTAGGCTAAAAATACCCAATACACGACCTTCAGGAATCACAAGAGCAATAATAATTAAATAAACAGGTAATCGTGCTGAGCAGGTTGTAAACGGAGTTACAAGGATGGTAATAAGTCGTTCTTTCCAGTTTTCGATATTACGAGTCGCCATAATTGCAGGAATGGCACATGCAGTACCTGAAACTAATGGCACCACACTCTTTCCGCTTAACCCGAAGCGTCTCATGATCCGGTCCATTAAAAATACTACACGGCTCATATAGCCACTTTCTTCGAGCATAGAAATAAAGAGGAACAAGAAGGCTATTTGCGGAATAAAAATTACAATTCCGCCGAGTCCCGGAATGATACCTTCAGCAATTAAATTGGTGAAATCTCCAGAAGGCATAGTATTTTTTACCCATTCACTTAATGACGCGAATGTAGTGTCTATAAAATTCATTGGGTAGCTACTCCAATCGAAAATAGCTTGAAACATAAGGAGCAGTAGTCCGAAGAAAATAACATATCCCCAAACCTTGTGGATTAAAATACGGTCCAACCTACTTCTAAGGTCTTTGGCATTTGCAGTATCGATGGTGAGCGTTTCTTTTAAGGCACCGTTTATAAATTGGTATCTCGCGATAGTTTCTTTCTGCTGAAGTCGCTTCAGATTACTTTTCGACTCTGTTTGAAAAGAAGCAACTCCCTGCATTTCGTTCCTTTCCAGTTTTCCGAAGTTAACATCCTGAGTAATTACCAACCACAGTTTGTACAAATCCTGATTTGGAAATACCTTCCGAAGTCGGTCAAAATACTCCGGCGCAATACTGGAAGCATTTACACAAGGTTTTGTTGAAAGCTGGTTATAATTTGTAATTAGATCCTTGAGTGTATCGAAGCCAATATTTTTTCGCGAACTTATAAGCGCTATTTTGGTTTCCAGTTTCTCTTCCAACAGTTCAATATCCAGTGAAATCGCTTTGCGTTTCATCCTGTCTGCCATGTTGATGGCGAGAATTGTAGGGATTCCAAGGTCTTTAATTTGGGTGAAAAGTAGTAGATTTCGTTTGAGGTTCTCAATCTCAGTAACGACAATTGCAACATCAGGAAAATCCTTATCGTTTTTATTAAGCAGTAGCTCGATAACAACATTTTCATCCAATGAGGAAGCATTCAAGCTGTAAGTCCCCGGTAGATCAATAACATGGGCTTTTACACCTCTTGGGAGTTTGCAGACACCTTGTTTTTTCTCAACGGTTATGCCCGGATAATTTCCTACTTTCTGATTAAGACCCGTGAGAACGTTAAACACCGAAGTTTTCCCCGTGTTCGGGTTTCCAATAAGTGCAACGTTGATCTGTTTGGCCATGTTAATCTATCAATTCAATTTCAATTTGGGAAGCTGTGTCTTTTCGAATGGCTAAATGGCTACCATTAATGTTTAGATACAAGGGATCGTGAAATGGAGCGGTTTGAACCAATGCTATTTCATTACCGGGAAGACAACCCATTTCCAAAAGTTTTAATGGCACAACATCGATCGAAAACTCTTTGATGATCGCTCGTTGACCTTTTTTTAAGGAGGCAATTGTTAACATTCTCTTATTTAGATTGATTTTAAACAAGGTAAAAGTAGGTGAAAATAAAGAGCCTTGCAAGGATTTGAAAGGATAAAGTAATCGCGTTTTTTCAGCTTTATTTTTCTTTCTTCAAAACCTCTATATCATGCAGTAGTTGCTCGATGGCTTCCGGGTCGGTCCCGTCGTAAAAGCCTCGAATTCTCTTCTGAGTATCGACCAACACAAAATTTTCGGTATGTATAAGGTCGTTTTCCTCGTAGGGATTGTCTTTCGCCGCCAAATACGATTTTCGTGCCAGGGTGTAGATTTCTTTTTTGTCGCCGGTCACCAAATTCCATTTGGCATCGTTCACACCTTTTTCGATTGCATATTTTTTAAGTTGAGCTACCGAATCGATTTCCGGGGTTACGGTATGAGAGAGTAATAGAATGTCGGTATCGTTCTTCAGCTTTTCCTGTATTTCTAACATATGATCGGTCATAACAGGACAAATTGTCTGACAAGTAGTAAAAAAGAAATCGGCTACATAGATCTTGTTGTTGTAATCTTTCTGAGTGATGGTTTTTCCATTTTGATTTTGAAGGGCAAAGTCGGCTATAACGTGATACTTTTTTACATGTTGCAGTGTGCTATCGACCATTTCGGAGCTTACTTGTGAAGGTTGAAATACCGGAAGAATTTCAGTGGGTTTCAAAATGTTGTAAATGATAGTGATAATAATGGCTGAAAGCACAAAAAGTACTACAGCGAGGAACTTATATTTTGAAAAGAACTGAAGCATTATTTTAAAATATTTTATGCAAAATTACTATCAAAAAAAGGAATGAGCCAATTGAAATTCATAAATGTTTAGCACCGTTAACAAACTGAAAACGGAATTTTTTTAAGAGGTCATAAAACAGTACTTTTGTGCGTTAATTTTCGTTCTGGAGCGGTTGCTTCGGAAGTGATTTCATTTTAGGTTCAATTTTTGAACAGGACGTTTGCCGAATATTTAAAATGAAGTTGTTTTTATAATTTATTTCAGAAACTATGAGTCCATTTGCCGTTAAAGCAATTCAGTTATTATTAAGTCTGTCCTTATTGATCGTATTACACGAATTGGGACATTTTATACCAGCAAAATTATTTAAAACAAGAGTAGAGAAGTTCTTTCTCTTTTTTGATGTGAAGTTTGCCCTTTTCAAAAAGAAAATCGGTGATACCGTCTACGGTATTGGATGGCTGCCATTAGGTGGTTATGTGAAAATCGCCGGGATGATCGATGAGAGTATGGATAAGGAGCAGATGGCTGGTCCACCGCAGCCCTGGGAATTTAGAAGCAAGCCGGCATGGCAGCGATTAATTATCATGCTTGGTGGAGTTACAGTGAATATCATCGTAGGTTTTGTAATCTATATGAGTTTGTTGTATTTCTACGGAAGAGATATTACAACCAATGCCGATCTACCGGAAGGTTTTGCGGTTGCAGAGCAATTTAATCAATATGGTTTTCAAG
Source organism: Ulvibacter antarcticus (assembly GCF_003688405.1). Taxonomy (GTDB): domain Bacteria; phylum Bacteroidota; class Bacteroidia; order Flavobacteriales; family Flavobacteriaceae; genus Ulvibacter; species Ulvibacter antarcticus. Next base: position 269,626 of record NZ_REFC01000011.1, on the reverse strand, counting down.
ATGGAGACCAAATTCTGAAGGTAAACGGAAAGGATTTTGAAAATGTAACCCAGATTAACAAATACTTATTTTTGCGTGATGTTGAAACGGTAGAGGTTAAACATAGAGATGGCATGGTTGAAACCTTGTCCTTACCTGAAGATATAGGTACTGAAATGTTTAAAATTGATCTTTTGAAGCCTTTTCAGCCTATGAGGTTATCAGTGATTGATACTGTACTTGTGGATTATCCGGCAGAAAAGGCAGGATTTTTAAAAGGAGATAAAGTGGTAGCTGTAAATGGGACGCCTGTAAACTATTGGCATGAATTTACAAGAGGTATTAAGTCGAATGATGGTTTTGAAAACGTAGTGGTTATTTCCAGAAACAATAGCTTAGATACCTTGAGAGTATCAACTTCGGAAGAAGACAAAATTCTTGGGGTTAATAACTTCGGAAGAGAATTGTACGACAAAACCACGCACTTGGATTATGGATTGGGAGAGAGTATAACAGGAGGTGTTGGTTATGGATATAATATCCTGAAGGATTATGTAAAACAATTTAAATACGTCTTTACAAGTAAAGGAGCGACACAGGTAGGTGGTTTTGGTGCGATTGGAAACTTATTCCCGGATACTTGGGACTGGATGAGCTTTTGGGAAACGACAGCCTTGATTTCTATCATTTTAGCCTTTATGAACATACTTCCTATCCCTGCCCTAGATGGTGGGCATGTAATGTTTTTAATGTATGAAATTGTAACTGGTAGAAAGCCAAATGAGAAGTTTATGGAGTACGCCCAAATGGCTGGATTCTTTTTATTAATAGCCTTGGTTCTGTTTGCAAACGGGAATGATATTTATAGAGCAATATTTAAATAGTGAAAAAATACACTTTTCTTTTTGCGACATTTTAAAAATAAATTATATTTGCACCCGCCTACGCATCGAAAGCTTCGGTAAATAGGCAAGCTAAAAGGATAAAACCTTTTAAATTTCTATATGAAATTCCTCTTTAGCTCAGTTGGTTAGAGCATCTGACTGTTAATCAGAGGGTCCTTGGTTCGAGCCCAAGAAGAGGAGCCCAGAGAAAATCCCGATCTATTTTTAGGTCGGGATTTTTGTTTATAATATAGTTTTCATAGCGAGAAGTTTATCCTGAGCGAATGACCTTAGGAATGTGACGAAGGGAGCCCAAGAAGAGGAGCCGAGAAGTAGAGCATAGCTCACTTCACGGCTGTAAAGTGAGCATCGCTCTACATTATAGCCGAAAACAGCTTAAAAGCCCACTCAATTTGAGTGGGCTTTTTTCGTTAAAAAGCAGTTGTAATAATCTTTCCTTAAGACAATGAAGTGTTAAAATGAGTTGAGTCTAGCTCACTTCACGGCTATAAAGTGAGCTTCGCTCTACTTTATAGCCAATTAGATTAAAAGCCTTATAAGAAATCGTGAGACTTTTTTATATCTTTATAACTATCCTCAGTTTAATAATATAATAACTTTTAGACTGATGATGATTTTGCCTTATTGTGTATATATTCTTCAAAGCGAACGGGATTTGCTGTTATATCATGGTTATACAACAAATGTTCAAAGACGACTCAAAGACCATAATGCAGGATATACAATAAGTACTTCAAAGCGAAGGCCTTTAAAATTGGTTTATTGTGAATTATTTATAAGTAAAAAAGACGCAGTAAGACGAGAGTCGTATTTTAAAACGACACAGGGTAAAAGGATGTTGAAGTTGCATTTAAGAGATACACTATTATTAATTAATTATCCTAAGCGATAAGTAGGCTTTCTTACTTCTTCACCAAACGTTTGGTAATTTGCAAACTGTTTTCCGAAGTTATTATCACAAAATACAATCCGGAAGCTTTAGTACTAAAATCAACCATTGTTTGAGCAGTGGCCTCTTCTTGGAACAACAACTTTCCAGTTAGGTCGTAAATCCAAACTTCGAATTGCCCAAGGTTGGTTTCAATCGATGCAATATTAACTACTGGATTTGGGGAAATGGAAATGAAAGGGGTCAGGCTTTCTTCAGAAATACCCAAAGTGCCACCAATAATAGTTATGGAGCCGTCCGGTTCGAAAGGATTTGACCATTTTTCGTTCGTATAGATGTCTGTACCGCTAAGCGTTCTCAAAAATGCAACCAACTCTTGTTTTTCATCTTCGGTAAGATTTAGCTGCTGTGGATCTCCATTGGGATCTGTTAATCGTACGTCTAAATTGGTATTTGCTGGGTTATTTGGGATATCATTATAATGATTAATTACGTCTAAAAGGCTTGTAAAACTCCCATCATGCATCAGGGGAGTATTTAGGTCACCTACCGGGTTTACAAGATCTCTAAGGGATGGCGGATGGGTAACTGTTAAATCTATTTCACCAGGTATTCCAGCTACGGTGATCACACCATTATTTGCTGAGTGTATTTCAATCGAAAATTCGGGAGGAATATGACAATTAACACAACCTACACTGTTTACGAATAATTCCTTACCTCTGTTCTCTTGCTCCGTGAAATTTGGAAAGGTTTCACCTGTATGGCTTACTTGCGCAAAACCTTCATCAAACCGGGAATCGAAGGATTGAATGCTTCTTATAAATTGAGCCAAAGCGAATTGAATACGGTTTTCTGTGATTTCAGTATCACCAAAAGCAAATTCAAAAAGGGTGTTGTAATAATCTATGTTTTCCATATCATTTAAAAGATCCGTCAAAGTGGGATCACCATTGGTGCCGCTGTACCCCATCTCTATATGGTCTTGTATGGGTTGAGATGTCTGGTCTTCAAGTGTTGCAGCACGTTCGTCCCAGAAAAAATGCTCTTCGCGCGAAAATCTAGGATTTACAAGTCTCATGGAATGCCGGCTAGTAAGTCCGTTAACCCCTGTACTCTGAACGTTTGGATCACTAAAAGCGTGCGCTTGGATATGGCAACTTGCACAGGCTATAGTGCCATCGCTGGAAAGATTTTTATCATAGAAAAGTACACGACCTAAAGTGGCTGTCCTGTCATCTATATGATTATCATTTGTATTGTCAAATGAAATATATTCTGGAATATCCTGGTTGGCATAATTAAAAAGGTTATCCAAATCGATGGTAGCACTGATTAAAATCCATCCAAAAGCCAATAGGATTAGAGGGTATATTAATTTATTTTTTATAGAAATTTTTCTTGACAAGACTCTGGTTTAGAATACAATAGTAACTATTAGGATTGTTTCAGATAGATTTTTTTCAAGATAGTGTTTTTAAGATATCTAATAAACAATATCTGCATAAAATCCCCAGGCTAACTACTTTAGCCCCACATTTAATAGTTGCTAAGGCGTTAATAGTTCCATAAATTAATAATTTTCAGAGATTTCAGATAGTTTTTATCAATTTCTATTCTTTATTGGCGTTCGAGCGGGCTATGCGCTATATCCATGTAGTGAGTTTACACTACTACATGGGATGCCGCTGCTATCCCTAACGCGTCGTTATTAACAATCATAGTTGGAAATGTATTTTATGATTGCACTAATAAACGGACAAGACTTTATCATATGACAAATTCTCTTACTCAAATTAATTATTAGAATTGACGATTAAAGTTACTTTTAAAAAAGTGCTTGTACTACACCGTTAGGCACATAAATCAAAAAAACGAATACATGCATCTTTTTAAAAGATAAGAATAATTTTACTAATAAGCTGAAAATCAGTATATTTAATAATTCCCTCCTATTATTCCCACGTAACAAATTTATTTTCTTGTCATCATTTTGGCAGGGATTTTCTGGCTTAAGTCTTAGCTAATGATGCTAGATTCTCCAAAACCTAAATGGGTTTTCAGATTACTTTTTAATGATGACCGAACATGAGTTGAGCGAATTTAGAAGCAAAATATATTGACCTTATTTACTAACTAAAATTTTAAATTATGAAAATCTTTAGAACAATGGCAATCACTATGGTAGTGATTGCACCAATGATTGCTTTCTCTCAAACTGATCCGCAAGGTACTCCTCCGGGAACAAATACCAGTGCCCGTGCCGCCGCTGCTTGGTATAGAGGTGGAAATAATTTTGGAAACACTATACCCCGTGGAGCTAACATCTTCGGTACAATGTGGAATAGTCCAATTTACACCTACACCAACGGCGTATCAACTATGAAGTTAAATGGAGATATAAGTTATCCCATTAGTGGTCACGGAGGAAATCGTAATGGATTTATGTTGTTAGGTAATCGTTCACAATGGTCTCAGAATATATTTAATGTTCCAAATTTTGGGGCATTCTCCTTACTTCATCTAAATGGTGACGAAGGAACTTTTGTACAAACAGTGGGTTACCGTGATTGGATGCGTACAGGAATAACCTTTACAGATAACAATGATTTGTCATATATTGGTCTTCGTAAAGTTGGCAATGGAACAGATAAAACAGAAACAACTATTGCATGGAGTGATAATCCTGGCAATGGAGCTGGTCCTGATGTATTATCATTTCGTTTCACCTCTGGAAGTGGTAGTGCGGACATATCGGATGATTTAACTCTCGCTACGGATTTAGATGGCCTGCATATTGCTCGCTTTACAGGTCAAGGTCTAATGGGTTTGGGGCCTACCTTTGGTATTGATAATATGAATTATGTCAGCCCTGCATCGCTTCTGCATATGAGTAGAGTAGGGAATGAGCAAACTTGGCTTCAAATAACTAATCAAAATGGCACAGAACAAACTGTTGATGATGGTTTACGTATAGGAATTAGACCAAACAGAACAGCTTACATCAGGCAACAAGAAAATAGACCTCTTATCATCCAAACAGATTGGAATAATGGCTCAGGAGGAATCAATAATGGTGAACGTATGCGAATTACCAGCATAGGGGCACCAAGCGTTCCTGATCCGGCAGGTGCAACTAACAATAATATTACCCGGGTAGCTCTTAGCCATCAAGGAAATGATCCGATAACACAACCTCGAAGTTTGCTACACTTAGGCTATAACACTGGTGGCGTTGGAGGTAGTTCAACCGATGGATGGAGAAATTGGATGGATATTGGAAGTTTTACAAGTGATGGGAAGGATAATACGTTTATTGGATTAAAAGCGGAAGGAAGCAGTAAAGCTGATGCAATAATTAATTGGGGAGATAATGTAGGACAAAATGATTTAAGATTTATTTTTACTTCCAATACAAATTCTTCTACTGCTCCTGCAAACTCATCTAATGGGCTGGAAGTGGCTCGCTTTGTACCACAACTAGCAACTCCATTATCAGCTCCCAATTACGGCATGATGGGTATTGGAGATTTTACTGTGGCCGCACCTATAGATGCCAAATTAGATATTGATGGTGATTTAAGAATAAGAACCATAAGTCAGAATAATGAGTTAAGTAAAATTTTGGTTGCAGACCCTGATGATTTAAACAGAGTGCATTGGAGAGATGCTGCGACATTAGGTGGTGGCGGAACAGGTATCACTCAAGCCAATAATGGATTATCCATCAATCCAAGTAATAGTAATCAAGTACAATTAGGACAAGCATATACTAATGGAACAGTATTAAACGGTGGAGAACTATTAAATGCTAGAGAAATACCAATGAATGGCAAACGATTATTATTCGCTGGAAATGGTAGAATAGGTTTTCGAGGTATGTTTGATTCAAAAGTGAGCATTCAAAATGATGACAATTGGCAGCATATTTTACTAATGAAAGATAGCAAAGGAAACGATGCTCTTCGATTTACTGAGGGTAGAAAATTAACAATTAATGCTGAAAAAACTCAAACATCAGGGCAAAATGCAATAGAAATTAGCAGCAAAATAAGCGGCACAAGTAGTCCTGGATCTGCATATTCTGGTTTCAACCTGAGAACTGAAACAGAAGATACATCGAGTTTATATTCTGGTGCAAACATCTCAATGGTTGGCATTAGTAACAGTCTAATTTCTGGTTTAATTGTCAATGCAACACCTGCATCAGGTGTTATTGGTATAGGCGATTATATTGGTATACAAGGAACCGCTGCGAGAAGCACTTCAGGAAAAAAAACAGGAGTATTTGGGCATTCTTCCAACCCAGGATTGCAAAATATTGGAGTTGAAGGTAATGCGAATGGCGCAGACTTTAATATTGGAGTTCGGGGTTCTTCCAATGGACCTAACAGTTATGCTGGTTGGTTTCAAGGGAATGTCATGATTACTGGATCCCATATTACAGCTTCAGATAATCAGTTTAAAACCAATCAACTACCTTTAACTGAGGCAATAAGTATTATAAATCAACTATCTCCTAAATCCTATAATTTAGATTCTCCTAATTATTCCTATTTAGGTTTTGATTCTAAACAACACTTGGGCTTAATTGCACAAGAAGTAGAAAAAGTCTTACCCGACTTAGTTAGTGATATTGTAATGGTTGCTGAATATGATACTCTTGGAAAACAAACTCAAGCTCAATTAAATTACAAAGGATTGAATTATCAAGAATTTATACCACTATTAATTGCTGGTATGCAAGAACAGCAAGTTGCGTTAACCGACAAAGATGCATTAATTGATAATCTAAATGAGCGTTTAACACAATTGGAAAACTGTTTGAGTAATATCCTACCTTTATTATGTAAAGTAAATAATAATGGTGTTAATAAAAATAATCCTTCTCAACAAGAAGAATTAAGAAGTGTTTTAAATGTTCACCTTAATAATGGAGAAATGATAGTACTGGAGCAAAATGTACCCAATCCTTTTGCTGAGCAAACAACTATAGATTATGAACTTCCCACTACAGTCCAAAAAGCTCAAATTTTGTTTTATAATCTCAACGGACAATTAATACAAACGGTTAATTTGGATAGTAGGGGAAAAGGTAGTTTAATCGTATTTGGAAGTGATTTAAGTTCTGGTATGTATACTTACAGTCTTATCGCAGATGGGCAATTGATTGCTACTAAAAAAATGCTTAAAACGCATTAGAATATGAACTAACCATTCTATTCTTAATTCTTTGGAGCTTACAGTCAGGCACAAGAAGAGGAATCGTGAAAATCTCGATCTAGATTTTAGATCGGGATTTTTATTTTTCTGAAGTGATTGCCGGCAATGTCTGCCCATGAAAACACAAAAAACCATAAAGAGGCGGTCTGAAAAGACCGCCTCTTTTGGTGTGTATAAGTAAAATTATTACTGAGCAAATCCTAGGTTTAATTACGAACAATAACTCTTCCTAAAGATTTTATTTAAAAATCAACAATAAAATAATGATCAGAATCAAAAATAAGATTAACAACCAGCATAGTAATCCGAATTTTGAGGTAGGTTTATCGTCCTTTGGTGGGCAGAAAACCGTTGTGGGTGTATCTGCTTGATCGATAGTGATTCCCGGATGTCCACCCGAAGATGGGTCGAAATCCACAATCGCTTCATAGCTACCATTACCAAGATCTTTTAAATCACCTATTGTAACATTTCCAAATGCCCCAGTTACAATAAAACCGTCGTTTCTACCTGGTCCAAGGAAGTTGCCATATGAATCTTTTGGCGTAAATGTAAATTTCCATCGCTCCAAACCACTTGGTCCAGTACTAATTAATATGCTATCAATAACTGTATTTCTTGGGTCAATTTTCGTATCCACATAAATCGACCAAACAGTTTCTCTAGAGGCTTCGCAATCATGACCATATTTGGCCTGTGCATGAAAAGTGTAGACCCCAGAGTGTTTCAGTAAATCGGTTAATGGATTTCCAAAGATTCCATCATCCTCCATCGCACCATCTTCATGTGCTCCATCGTCAAAAAGTTCGAATGTTTCCTTTGTATAAGTTACGAGTCGCTGATTTTTATCTGACGCTAATTTTTTTAAGGTAGCATTAATAGCAGGAATGGTGTCTCCCGAACTTTGGGTAGGATCTATAAGTCCGCTTTTCGTTAATATGTTTCCAAGACTTTCTTCTGGTTTCGTCACAGTTACTTTAATCGCTCCATGTCCGGGTGAAAAATTGTTTGGGTAAAAGAGTCTTACAATTGGGTTAATAACATCCCCGGTATAATACCTTTTTTTGTTCGAAATATGTTTTAATGTTGGGCCTCCTTTGGCGATAACATTCACAAAATAGTTAAGTTCAATTGGCGCTGATGGAAATTCTCCCTGAGTTCCGGGTCTGTACACATAAATCTTCCATTCGCCATCATGCTCACTTTTATAAGGTAGTTTTATTCGCATATGTCTCCAGCTACGACCAAAAGTTGATGTAATTTCTGGATCCCCTATTGAAACTGGTTGTCCCGCCGGGGTTTCTACACTAAAAAGTAAGGACGCTTCTGGTTTGTCCCAACCCACTACTATGGTAACTGATTCCTCCCCACAAACATTAAATAAAACAGGTTCTTTTGCACGTTCTTGTCCGCGAGGTAAATTAAAATCTGGATCCATTAAAAAACCTGCTTCAAAAATATCTCCGAAACATGCGGCAAAAAACTTCTTAAGACTAAGCTCATCTTGTGCAACCGTATAGCTTCCATCATTAAAGACCGCTAAACTAGCTAATAATGGACCGTTTAGGTTTGTTTCATCTCCGTAGCCTACAATGCATAATCGTCTATTATTTATATCTCCTTCGATTGATTCTATGGAAGGTGGCGCATTTTGCATCCCATCTGTGAGTAATAAAATTACTTCATCTTTATCAACGGCACCTGAAAACTGATCTAATGCTAAGTCTATGCCACCACCAATTGAAGTAGTTCCGCCGGTTATTATATCTCCAAGTATACCTGCGGAATAGGGTGGTGGACCTACCAAATTTGCTATGTTCGTGTTGGAATTTGGTAGTAGATCAAAGTCTAGGTCTAAGGTGTTACTGAAGGAAACAAGACCAATTCTATGTCCTTCTTCCTGTTGAATCATTGTAATAAAAAGTGAAGCCGCATCTTTTGCTTCTTCAATTTTTGTGCCCCCCGAGAAAGTACTTTCAGACATAGAACCAGAGCGGTCTAAGACTATCATAACGTCTCTATCTACTGCAGGAGGTGGCGGTGTGGTACCAATTTCCTTGAGCATGTGAGCCGTGGAATAATATTTTAAGGGTGAGCAGGCAACTCCAAATGATAAAGTGCCTACCACATTACCAAATTTATCGTAAAGACCAGAGCCCGAACTACCTCCGGCTACATCCAGAGTAACATAAACTCCCGTTGGCGAGGTGCTGGCTACTTGTAAATAATTACCTGTTCGCGGTGAAAATTTCTTTACTGCCCCGTTTGGATGGTGAATGCAAAAAACATCTTCACCTACACTTGGGAAGTCCGTTCTCATTGGAAGTGGGGTAATCCCAGTCCCTCCTGGAGGAACTTCTATTTCAAATAAAACATAATCAATTTCAGAGTTATAGTTGTACTCTGGAGCTCCCTTAACTTTGAATATTTTTGGCGCATAGCCTGGGGGTCTATTTCCTAATTCATCTGTCTCATAGTCGAATACAATTGAAGCAGATGCTACACCAACTCCACTTATCGCAGATCCCTCACTACCAATTGCTATACAATGTCCTGCCAAAAAGACTAATTTTTCACCTACAAGTGTGGCTGAGCATGTAGACAAATATTCCCCGTGCGCCGAGATCATCATACAGGTGGCTCTTCCTACTTGCTTGCGTATGTCATTTGGTAAGGTGTCGTAGTTTTTCCAAGTTGGATCAGATGCACAGGTAACAAAATTCGCTCCGCAGATCCAAAAAGGATCATATACGGGTTCTGTATAAGGGGATTCATGTAAAAATAAATCGCAGTTTGTGAATGTACATGTACGATATCCTTCGCCTAATCTTTGTGCTCTGCCGTAACCAACTAATTCGACTCCTCCAGTTACTGCCCCATTTGTTATATATTCAATAGGTACTTTCTTATCTGGAAAAGCATTGATGTTAATTGGACGTGTCCAGAAATCTGAACCATCTGAGGCGTTAAAAATATCCTTACCATATCCTAAATCAACTTCCAAGCTATTGCTGGCCGGGAAGCTGGCGTTAGTGAAGTGTAAAATGAGAAACCTGGTATCTTGTACCGGGTCGGAAACGTGTTCAAAATTTTCGGAAGGATTACCATGATCTGGTCCGATACCCAATGGAGCCATAGTAATCATTCGGCCTATATTATGTGACATAAGTTCTAGCTTTTAAATGCTATTCAAGATCACATAAATAATTTGGATATAGTAGAGGTTAATAACGGAATTTAGCAGGGTAAAACACTGTTTAACAATGTTTTAAGAGTATGTTTTTTTCTTAGTCAGGAATTACATCTCCTTGATAATAATATTTTGCCGCCAAACCTTCATACTCCAACTGGCCAACATAATACTGCTGTGCAATCATTTCGAAGGGTAAATTAAACGAGTTGTAATTATATAAAAACTCTGCAGTTTCAGGATCTTCATTCTCATATCTTTGAGCCACTCTTTTATTTTTAGAGATGGTTTTATACAATGTATTATACTGATAACTATTTGAACTAGAAAGAAAACCAAGAACATAGGTTAAATTGTTTTCCGAAGAAAATAAAGGATTTATTAAATCATCATATTCATAATTACTTGAACTCTCATTTCCAACGGAAGAAACGTTTTCATTTGAATAATATATGTGCAAGCTACTATCGCTATCACAGTATCCGTAAATTGTAACTTCACCGGTTGTTGTATTGGTGGTGATTTCTTCATAATACACACAATATTGGGGAATTGGATTGGTATTATTCTGAAAAGTAAATCTATAATACAAATTCTGAACCCATTCTATGTCACCAAAAATGTCATGATCATAGTTTAAGTATTCAGCTTCGGTGTAGTAATTTTCAACTTCATTGTATTCAAAAGTTCTATCGTCAATACTAATTATACGATTGTAACTATCGTAAGAAATAGTGATTGAAGATAGTATGTTCTCATCTACATCCTTCGTGTCAATGCTCACTAGTTTATTTGTGTCGTCAAATTCATAGTTAAGAGTAGTGTCTTCACTCAATTTATGGGTTTTGTAGATTCTTCCTTCGCGATCAAAATAGTATTTTGAGGCAATATCTCCGTTATAATTTACGGTATGATATTGCGCTATCACAGTAGGGTCATCAATTAATTCCTCATCCATCTGAGATTCCAATGGAATTCCGGCTTCATCGCTTTTGGAACATGAAGAAAAAATGATGCTAAGAATAAATAATAGGTAGATTTTTTTCATACAAAATAATTTATTCTTGTTTAGAAAAGGTGGTTTAACTTTGGTTCAATTAGGGTAAAAAAAATCTGAATACTAAGCATCGATCAGTGACGCTAGTATTCAGATTATACAGTAATATAATTTTTATTAGTCAGGAATTACATCCCCAACATAGTAGTAATTTGCGAACGGATATTCATTTACCAACACGCCATTATTGTAATCTTTAGCTGTAGAGTCTTCAGGTAACCCAAGGGTATTCATAGTGTAGCTATAGGTAGTGTTTTCAGTACCTGTAGTATCCCATTGAATGTTGGTTCTGTTGTTTTCTGAAACAATAAATAACTGTTGAAGTTCAGGTCCGTTTCCTTCCGAAGAAAAGAAACCTAGAATATCTTTAAAATTAGTTGTGTTATTATACATCGGATTTGTATTCGTATCGAAGTAATATTCTGAAGCAATTCCATTGTAATAGCTTGTATTCACATTATTATTCGAATAATTCGCAGTCCAACGATTATTGCATGCGCCCGTGTCTGTAAGAACACCGGTTTCAATATTCCTTTGCAAGTATCCACTCATATAGCAATATTGTGGCATTGGATTTCCGTTTTGAAAGTAGAATTTATCGTAGGAGTACTCCAATTCTTCTAAATTTCCAACCATATAAGGCCCAACAGATACGTAACTAGTACTTTCGGAATAATAGTTGCCATTGGCTTCATACTTAAATTTACGATCACCAATAAAGGAAATCTTATCATTAGCATTATAAAGCACATCCTTACGTTCAATTATATTTCCGTTAAGATCTTCCTTAATAATAAGAACTAATTTTTCACCATCGTAGTTATAGTTGATTGTAAAACCATCTCCTATTTTATGGTACTTTGTAAATCGTTGGTCTTCATCAAAATAATACTTTGCCGAAATATCTCCGGTAGTACTCGAAAGACTGTGATATTGAACAATAATTGGTGATGAAGCAAAATTTATTTCTTCTTCTGCTGGGGCATTCTCTTCATTGGGAGAACAAGAAAATAGTGCAATAGAAAGCACTATTAATAGGCTTAAATTTTTCATAAGTAGGTAATTAGGGGATTCAAATATAGAATAAAAATCTGATTTGTAGGAATAAATTTAAATATTTCCTACAAATCATAAATTCCCTACCTACTGATTATCAGTTCTCTTTGTGGCTTTAATTGCTTTCCTTAAGATTTTCCAACATGATCTGAGTCATTTCATCAAGGGATACTTTATGCTCCCATCCCCAGTCTTTACGGGCTTGAGTGTCATCTATACTTTGTGGCCATGAGTCTGCGATTGCCTGTCTGAAGTCCGGTTCATAAGTGATTTTAAAATCGGGAATATGGGTACGAATACTAGCGGCAATTTCTTCAGGATTAAAACTCATTGCTGCCAAATTATAAGAACTTCGAATCTTTATATCACGATCTTCTGCTTCCATTAAACCAACGGTCGCATTAATTGCATCGTCCATAAACATCATAGGTAAAGTCGTTTCAGCATTTAGAAAACAGATGTATTTTTTATGCTTTAAGGCTTTGTAATAAATATCAATCGCGTAGTCTGTAGTTCCACCTCCAGGAAGTGTTTTATAACTTATTAGCCCGGGATACCGAATACTTCTCACATCAACACCGTAGCGCTTATGATAGTATTCACACCATCGCTCGCCCGTTTGCTTACTTATTCCATACACGGTTGAAGGTTCCATTACGGTTCGTTGTGGGGTATCAGATTTTGGTGTGGTAAGTCCAAAAACAGCAATGCTGGACGGCCAGAATATTTTTTCAATTTTCTTGTCTCTGGCTAAATTTAGGATGTTAAATAAGGAGTTCATATTAAGTTCCCAGGCCTTCATTGGAAACTTTTCGGCTGTAGCAGATAGCATAGCAGCCATTAAATAGACATCTGTAATTTCATGTCGAATAACAACATCCTGAACGGCGTCGTAATCCATAGCATCTAAAATTTCGAAAGGTCCGGCTTTCATAAAAGCTTCATCCCCTTCTTTTATATCGCTGGCGATCACTTTATGATTGCCGTATTTTTTTCTTAAAAACGTAGTAAGCTCAGTTCCAATTTGTCCTGAAGCTCCTATAATCAGAATTCTTTTTTTCATTGTCATTTTGTGAAATAGAGGGTAAATATAGGTATATTCTCTCCTAATTCTTTCTTAAAAAACAGCAGCTATGCCATTATTAAAATTATATTTGCGCAACTTACCATTTTAGTAATGAAGCTTTTTTACGGGTATTTAATATTAATAGTAGCCTTGGTGTTTTCCTGTGGAAGCCCTTCGGAAGAGGTTGAAACTACAAATCAACTTGAAAAATCCTCCAGTATATACGGCGATAATACCTTTGTTTTTCCTACACTTTCTGTAAACGCAAAAACATATATTACTAATTGGGGTGCCTTTGAAGATTTTCAAAAAGAGGCTGAAGGAATCAATGGAAGCACGGTTGAAGACCTCCGAGTTAAGTCAGATCGACTACTTTCCCGTATCGATTCGCTCACAAAAAAAGTGCCGGATACGCTTCAAAATCAGCCTATAGTTTCACGAGTAATGATTGCTAAAACCAGAGGATCATTGTTGCGACAGGAGGTATTTAAACCTCGTATTGATTCTGCAAAATTGCAAAATGATATTTTCGAATTAAATGTTGCCACAAAAAATCTTATCCTTCAAATAAACGAGAAATTTCAGAAAGACGATATAGATTTTGAACGAAAGGATGATGAGAAGAAAGAAATAGAAAAACAAAAACGCTTTTTAGATTCAGTCTATAAATCTGAACTTCAGGATAAAAATTCAAATTAACTGTAACAACCAATCTAAAATACAGACAAATACCGGAGGTATTGATCTAAAAAATTAAACAATAAATTAACCTTTTAAACCAATCTTATACCAATGAAGAATACATTTTTTAAATCTGCATTAGTCGTTATTGTAATAGGTGCTACCGTTGTAGCATGTAAGAACGATAAGAAAATGGCGCATACAGATGACGTAGAAAGAGGAATTATCCTATCAAATATGGATACTACCGTAAATCCTAGAGCAGACTTTTACAATTATGTAAATGGAAGCTGGATGAAAAACACAGAAATACCAGATGACCAAGTACGATGGGGAGGATTTGGCGTATTGCGGAAATCGACAGATAAAGATGTTTTAAAGATTCTTTCCGATGCTAAGGAAAGCGGAAAATATGCTCCGGAAACCGATCAAGCAAAAGCCTTAATGATTTTCGAATCTGAATTGGATACGGTAGCAAGAGATGCGGCCGGAATTAAACCGCTTCAACCCGCTTTGGATAAAATAGCTTCAATAAAAACTGTAGCCGATTTTCAAAAGGTAATGACAGAAGATGCCGTTACCGTTGCTCAGCCGTTTTTAGGAGTAGCAGCTTTTTCTAATCCTAGTAATAGTGCTATGAATTCGGCCTATATTACACCTGGAAGTCTTGGACTTCCTGATAGAGATTTCTACACAAATACAGATAAAAAGTCGGTTGAAATTCGTGCCGAATATGTAAAGCACATTACAAGAATGCTTCAATTTTTAGGAGATTCTAAAGAAGATGCAGGTGCTCAGGCTGAGAAAATTCTTGCTTTCGAAACTAAACTAGCGGTTCCAAGATTGGATAAAGTAGCAAGTAGAGATTTCAGAAACTTCAACAACCCAAGATCAATGGCAGAAATTCAAAAAATGGCTCCGGCTATTCAATGGGAGCAAGCTTTTAAAGACATGGGAGTTACAAAGAAACTAGATACTTTGATCGTAATGCAACCAACTTACATGGATGTTGTTCAAAAAACACTGTCTGAAGGCGATGTAGATTCTTGGAAAACTGTAATGAGATGGACAACACTTAACAGTGCAGCAGGCATGTTAACTACAGAAATTGAAAAAGCTAATTGGGACTTTTATAGCAAGTACTTAAATGGTTCGAAAGCGCAGAAGCCAGCAGATGAGCGTGCATTAAGCACAGTGAATGGTAGTGTTGGTGAGGCTTTAGGAAAATTATATGTGGACGAAATGTTCCCACCGGAAGCTAAACAAAAAGCAGAAAAGATGATCGCCAATGTAATCGCGGCTTATAAAGATCGTATTAATGCATTAGATTGGATGAGCGATACTACCAAGATTAAGGCAATTGAAAAGTTGGATAAATTTACCGTTAAGATTGGATATCCTAACAAATGGAAGGATTATTCTTCTATGGCTGTAAAACCGGGTAATACCTATTATGATAATATGGTTGCCGTAGGTGCTTGGAATTTAAAAGATAATCTTGATGATATTGATGAGCCAGTTGACAGAACTGAATGGGGAATGTCTCCACAAACTGTAAACGCGTATTTCAATCCGTTTAATAACGAAATCGTATTCCCAGCAGCTATACTACAACCACCTTTTTATGATTATTTAGCAGATGATGCGGTTAATTACGGTGGAATTGGTGCTGTAATCGGACATGAGATTTCTCACGCATTCGATGATAGTGGTTCTCGTTTTGATGCCAATGGAAACCTTGTAAACTGGTGGTCTGAAGCAGATTTAGAAAATTTTACTGAAAGAGGAAATGCTCTTGCTGCTCAATACGACAGTATAGAAGTGTTAGACAGTGTATTTATCAATGGTAAATTTACCCTAGGTGAGAACATTGGTGACCTTGGTGGTGTATTAGGAGCGTATGACGGTTTACAACGACTTTACAAAGAAACCGGACGTCCTGAAAATATCGACGGTCTTACACCGGAGCAACGTTTCTTTATGAGCTGGGCTACTGTTTGGAGAACCAAGCAACGTGATGAGTCTTTGATGAATCAGGTGAAAACAGATCCTCATTCTCCAGGAAGATATAGAGCAACTGAGCCTCTTAAAAATATAGATGCTTTTTACGAAGCTTTCGATATTAAAGAAGGGGATCCGATGTATGTAGCTCCAGAGAAGAGAGTACGTATTTGGTAAAAACTCATTATATTTTATAAAAAAAGGAGTCCAATTTAGGGCTCCTTTTTTTGTTAGATATCCCCCTATTCCCATAATTATAGAGTCCTATAAAAGGGAGATTTAAATTTATCCCAAATAATTCTCCCTTCCTTCGAAGGAAGGGGATGGGAAGGATGTTTTTAAGCAATTTTGCTTTAATTGAATAAGTTGATCAACTTATTTACAAACCCCTCTTAAATTGATATCCCAAAACTGAGCTAAGATTCTCTGAATCGACTTGCTTAAATTTGATTTCTTTCTTTTCCGAAGAAAAAGTAGGAGGTATTAATCCAAGCTCCAAGGTCTTCATTGTATAATACTCAGATTTGCTGGGATGATTGGGTATTACAGCATTAAAAATATGTCCAAAAGCATTCTTTTTTATTATTTCTGAAAGAATCCCAATACAGTCATCTCTGTGGATTAGATTCACTGGTGCATCGCCATCGATGAGGTTTTCCCTTCCGGCAAGATAACGCGCGGGTTGCCGACTACCTCCAAACAGGCCGCCAAATCGAACAATGCTGCTATTCAATTTTGCAGAATTAAAGAACATACGCTCAACTTCTGCGAGTTGTTTTCCTGCTTCGGAAGTTGGCTTCGGAAGGTTGTTTTCGGTTACTTCACCCTGAGAATCATCATAGACCGAGGTGCTGCTTACTAGAATGACTTTTTCAACTGAAGTTTTTTCAATTTCAGCTAAAAAATGCGTCATTTTCAAAACATAGTTCGCACCTGTATTTCGTCTTAATCCGGGTGGAATCATGATGATTAAATATTCGATTTCAGATAAAAAAGCATTGATCTCACCTGAAATACCTGATTCAGAAATTTCTACTTTATATGCATCATAACCGTTTTTCTGAAGCAGGGTCGCTTTGTCCAAACTAGTAACAGAACCTTTAATTCTATAACCGAGGGTCATTAATTTTTGAGCAAGTGGTTTTCCTAACCATCCTAATCCTGCAATGGCAATTGTGTTATTCATTAATTTGAGGTGTTATCGAATCCAGGGTTCGTTTTTGCATAGTATTTATTGAAATCGTTTTTTTAACAACAATGGCGTCGGTTATAATAAATGGTTTCGGCATGGTGTATTTAGGACGTTTGTTTATCGTAAACTGATTGTTACTCATCAAATCGAAAGAGTATTCTAATACCGTGAAAGGCACTTCGATATCTTGTTTTGTAGTATACGAAACTTCAAGTGAGTCATTATTGGCAACTATGTATCTCAATAAAGAAGCCCGTGTTCTTTCTACATTTCCACTGCTGTTTTTTGGCATTTCTTGTCCATTAAATGCAAGCGATTGAAAAGTGATAGTCGTGTCGGCATATAAGCTTAATTGATTTATGTGTCGCTTCGGAAAGATCGTAAAGGTGACATTACGGGACCCATTTTCAATAGTATCTTTTTGTAGTACCGTTTCAAAGTCGGATATTTCCTTTTGAGGTGCTTCCGAAGCAAACGTATATCCTTTATTGTATTTACTTCCGGAAGAATAATTAACATATTTTGATGCCGCTTCGGGCGATTTGCCCAAATATCCTTTGGTCCAATCATCAAGTATCTTATCGTAGGTAAGCCAATACGCATTACCACTATCGGCATTTTCATAATAGATTAAGCTATTTGGCTTTTGGCGTTTTTCAGAAAAATCACTTTTAAAATGAGCTGAAATTAGAAAGATGATTGCCAATACAAAACTCCCTATAGAAAAGATGCTTTTATTGTTATAAAACCCTAAAACAGGAATCAACAAACCGAAAAGTAATACGGTAAAAACACAACTAATAACCACATGATCTGATCCCAATGCAACCGGAAATAGCTGAATTAATGGTGCGTACAAGAAAATAGCCGGTGCTGCCAATAATGCCATTAAAAGTAGATTTGCTTTTTGCTGTCTAACCAGTAACCATAAGGATAAAAGTCCGAAGAACACTGGGATTATAAAATAACCGGCACCTTTTAAAAATAAAAAAACGACCACATTAATAATGATCCAAAAAATTATAGGCGCAATAAAAATGCTAACCACATTTTCGCGTTTCGAAAACCTATCGTATAGATAAAAAAGGATCGCCAGCGATAAAAATACAAAGGCGGCAATGTAAGCATGGCCATTATATTTAAATCCTTGTTGAACTTCTTCATATTGAGGATAAATAGCCAGCAACAATTTCCAACCATAGAATCCTAAAATTCCACAGATTATAAGCGACAGCAAAAACGGGATAAATCCTTTTAATATATCCCTTGCATTAAGTTTCTTTTTACGAATTCCGAAGAAAATAAGAACAATCAAAATAACACAGGAGATAATAATCATTGGCAATATCCACGCAAACGGATAATGGATCATTTTTACAAATGGCATGTTTACATATACATCGTCGACATCCGATTTTAAATTGCTTAAATCGGCATCCGCAAAATATGTTAGTAATGGGAGCAGGTAACTTCCTTGATGTGCTAATGAGTTAATATCAAGATTTTCAACAGTATCATTTGCTGTATGATAATCGAAATGATCGTCCATAAATGCAAAGAAAAAACAGTCGATATCGCCACCTTCTCTTAACACAGTAGAATCTGTTTTATTAGGCAGCATTTTATAGACACTGTACATAAGTGAGGATGCTACTGGATATTCAGGATTCGCCTCAATAAACGCCTTGATGAGGTTTTGATTACCACCATTAGATTCCAGAATCATTACCGATGGTCCGCCACTTCCTCTTGCTTCAAAATTTAATGCGATCCCAATATTTTTCGCCCACGGATGGTTTGCCTGAAAAAGCCTTGCCCCTTCGAGGTCGATTTCTTCAGAATCGGAGAAAAGAACAATGATGTCATTTTTTGGTTGTTTACCTGTGGCTTTAAAAGCACGAAGACTCTCGAGTATGGTTACGATGCCACTTCCTGCGTCACTGGCTCCGAAAGAAGGCACAAGTGCGCTGTCATAGTGAGTATGAAGTAGTAGTGATTTACTGCTGTTGACGCCCTTTAATCGCGCAACTATATTTATGGGTTTATCCAGTGTACCGAATTCAGGATTGAGTACGAAACCTTCCTGAGTTTCAGTCTCCAGACCTAACGATTGTAATTCCTTCAGTAAATAGTTCCGTACATTTTTTTGTTCTTCGGAACCGTGATAGTGAGGAGCCTTGCTAATTTCTTTTAATGGAATCAGTGCACGCTGGGTAGAGAACTCAGTCTCAGAAACAGATGATGGGCTTCCTTTTTGTGGCATTAAACTGTAAAAACTATAATAGATTAATCCAATAATTAGGAGAAAGGAAAGAAGGGGAAAGGATCTTTTCATAAAAGTGGCGTTAGTATTTTTTAAAAATACGACAATCCTACCAATGTGAACGATTAAGATTAAAAATGCCTTATAAATGCGATTAAGGTCAATTAAATAAAAATTAGTATTGCACGATTTGAAACAGCATTTGTAATTCTTTAAGGATAAAGGGAAAGGAGCTATTTTAAAATTGACTATATTAGAGAGATAAAATTTAGCAGTTATGGGAATTAAAAGTTTTATGGGTAAAAGGGCAAAGCCTACAAAAGGAAATGCAGAAAACATTACTGTTGCCGATTATATGACTAGAAATCTTATCACTTTCAGAGCAGATCAAACTGTGATGGAAGTAATGACAATTTTAATTAATAAAAAGATTTCCGGAGGCCCGGTGGTCAATGATAAATATGAATTGGTGGGTATAATTTCTGAAGGAGATTGTATGAAACAGATAAGCGAAAGCCGGTATTACAATCAGCCAATGGAAGATGTAACCGTTGAAAAACACATGGCTAAGAATGTGGATACCATCGATGGAAATATGAATGTATTTGATGCCGCCAATAAATTTTTAGAATCAAAACATCGTAGATTTCCAATTGTAGAAGATGGAAAACTTGTAGGGCAAATTAGTCAGAAAGATGTTTTAATTGCGGCTTTAAAGTTGAAAGGGCAAACCTGGAAATAATTTAAATCACAGCCTTACATTTCTCTTTTCACCAACAAATAATAGTCGTTATCTAAGGGTAAATACCCTTGATCATAGAGGTAATAATATATTGAACCTGTTTTGGTGGTGTACAAACTCGTGAAGTAATCAAAGCTAAACCCCAATCGGAGTAATTTCTCTTTGGTGGTTTTTGTTTTGTCTTTGGAATTTAGCGTTTCAAGAATCCGGTAGTTTTTACGAAGCCGATTATTGACATTTCGAATTAGGTTCTTATTGTCCTTGTTGAGTGTGTTATTGTGTGCGTTGCGGCAGGCATCGCTGCAAAATTTCTTATCCGCACGTCCAATTATTTTATCACCACACTCAGGACATTTTTTTTCCATTCGCTAATAATCTACAATATGCCCCCAATTTTCTCCCGATTTAATTCGGTAGAGTTGCATTTCCGAAATTCCAAATTGCTTTGCTATTATACGCATGCGGGTTTTTCGGTTGGGATCAAATATTTTTCTTTTTATCATCCGAACCTTAGGTGCAGATAATTTTGAATATTTCGGGTTTAACTTCGCCGCTTTCTTCGCCTTGATAACGGCAGGATTGTCCATATTGTGAGCAAACAATTCCTTTTTGTTAACCTTCTTAAGATTATCGACATGATTGTCGGCCTTATCAAAATTCTTATGAATTACATAAGAGCGTTCTTCATCCGGATCAAGGAACAATTCGGCTACCACTCGATGTACATAGAGCAAGTCGGTTTTACCATCTTTCTTTTTACACGAAAAAGTGGGATATCCACTTAACAGATATAATTTCTTTAACTGGCCGTCCGGATCTTTATCATAACTGATCACACGGCCAAAATTTGAAATTTTATAATTTTTCGGTGTATGCCAAATTGGCTTTGTGAAATCTTTCCAGACTTCATTTCTAAAACTGTTTATCATAACTGGGGAGTTTATTCAAATATAGGAAATATCTAAAACTTTAAAAAACAGCTTGTTTACTTTTCTTTTTCTGAAGAAATATGGAAGCGATAAATGGCTTCAAATTTAAAGTAAGCTCCTCCGTTAAGGTCAGGATTCAATTGAGTTCGATCGTCTCCGAAGCTAAATGCTGAAAGTCCCAAATCAATAGTATCATCGGTCGTATATACTTCAAAATTATTACTAGAATACCCTATTTTAGCTCGTAATAAGACACTTTTCTGAAGCAATCCATATTCAAAGTAAGCCGCAAACTCTAGAGAACTTAAATCGACATAAGCTTCCGAATCTTGAGAATCACCGTATAACCTAAAACTTCGTCCAATACCGTAATAATCAATACCAACCGAAGTCTTTCCGAAGTGATAACTAATGTCAGCAACAATTGGTAATGAAACGTCCATTTCAAATTTTGAGTTCTTACTTAAATAATACCATCCAATAATCGGGGTTGTAAATAAACCGTAGGCTTCGGAAGTAGCATAAATTCCAAAACGATATTTTAATTGCTCTGTTTTCTGAAGTTTAAGAAGTGCTAATCCACCAAAGTAAAAATCGTCGGAAGTAATTTTTTCATAGTCGGAAGCAATTTTAGGAAGTAAAACTAATGTACTGCTCCATTTTTCATTAAAAGTAGAAGCAAGTCCAAGTTTTAAAACAGTACTGCTTAAACTTGTATGCTCACCATTGGGAATAAGTTGAAGCTCATTGCGGCTGAAATTAAAACCAGTGATAAGCGCATGTTTTTTATTTAAAACTACCGGAAAGGTAATGTCGGCTTCCAGAGAACTTACATTGGTATTCCCCGTGGTATCAACATAAGTATTGTTGAAAGTCTCACCATATCCAATTCGTATGATGTCTACATAGTTCTGGGAAGTTAACAAACAAGGTAATACGAATAAGACAATAAGTATTTTTCTCAATTGAAAAAGTGTTGGTTCGGTTAAAGATATAAAATTCGTTCAGAACAAAAATCACATCCAAAGCTCAACTTTCACTATTAAATCATTCTAATACCAAGAAGCTCACAAAGTAGGCACAAAGAGCAGCAAAGCTTAAAAAAATTACCTAATGAAGTTTAGGCGTTTACATCAATGTTTAAAGTAGCCTAGTTCTTGAAAATTCATTACTTTTGCAAGCTTATAAAAAGGCGCAAATTCATGAGCACAAAATTTAAGGAATACAAGGGATTAGACCTTCCGAAGTTAGCGGAAGACACACTCGATTTTTGGAAGAAAGAAAACATCTTCGAGAAAAGTATTTCTATTCGCGAAGGAAATGAACCATTTGTGTTTTTTGAAGGCCCTCCTTCTGCAAACGGATTACCGGGAATTCATCACGTTATGGCACGTGCCATTAAAGATATCTTTTGTCGTTACAAAACTCAAAAAGGATTTAAGGTAGATCGAAAGGCAGGCTGGGATACGCATGGACTGCCAATTGAATTGGGCGTTGAAAAGGAGTTGGGAATTACCAAAGAAGATATCGGTAAGAAAATATCTGTTGAAGCCTATAACGATGCCTGTCGAAAGGCAGTTATGCGATATACCGATGTTTGGAATAAAGTGACTGAAGGCTACGGATATTGGGTTGATATGGAAGATCCGTACATCACCTACCAATCCAAATATATGGAGACGGTTTGGTGGTTGCTGAAGCAGATTTATAACAAGGATCTCTTGTACAAGGGATACACTATTCAGCCATACTCACCAAAGGCAGGAACCGGATTGAGTTCGCACGAATTGAATCAGCCGGGGACTTATCAGGATGTAACCGATACCACAGTTGTTGCACAGTTTAAAGCCATTGTGGAAACTTTACCGGACTTTCTAGCTCAGGAATCTAACAATATTTCGTTCTTAGCATGGACAACCACCCCATGGACGCTACCTAGTAATACAGCTTTAACTGTTGGTTCGAAAATCGATTATGTATTGGTTAAAACCTTCAATCAATATACGTTTCAGCCTATAAATGTAGTGCTGGCTAAAAACTTAATTGGGAAGCAATTTGCTTCAAAATTTGAAGAAAAACCAAACGAAGAATCACTTGAAGCATACAAACAGGGAGATAAGTTAATTCCATATTTTATAGTTAATGAATTCAAAGGAAAGGATTTAGTTGGAATTAAATATGAGCAATTATTGCCATATGCATTGCCAAATGATAATCCTGAAAATGCTTTCAGAATAATTACCGGAGATTTTGTAACCACTGAAGATGGTACCGGGATTGTGCATACAGCACCAACTTTTGGAGCAGATGATGCAAAAGTTGCAAAAGAAGCTGTTCCTGAAATACCGCCTTTACTTGTAAAAGACGAAAATGGAAACTTAGTTCCACTTGTGGATCTTCAAGGTAAGTTTCGCCCGGAGATGGGGGAGTATGCTGGAAAATACGTTAAAAATGAATATTATGAAGATGGTGAAGCACCAGATAAATCTGTTGATGTAGAGCTTGCCATCAAATTAAAAATAGAGAATAAAGCTTTCAAAGTTGAAAAGTATGTTCACAGTTATCCAAATTGCTGGCGTACCGATAAGCCTATTTTATACTATCCATTAGACTCATGGTTTATCAAGGTAACCGACTTTAGAGATCGCATGTTCGAACTAAACGAGACGATTAACTGGAAGCCGAAAGCTACCGGAGAAGGACGTTTTGGAAATTGGTTGGCAAATGCGAACGACTGGAATCTTTCACGTTCCAGATATTGGGGAATTCCTTTACCGCTATGGCGAACCGAAGATGGGACCAAAGAAATAGTAATTGGCTCGATTGAAGAACTAAAAGCTGAGATGCAAAAAGCTGTTTTGGCAGGAGTAATGGCCAAAGATATTTTTGAAGATTTTGTTGCCGGCGATTTTTCCGAAGAGAATTACAACAAAGTCGATCTGCATAAAAATATAGTAGATGGAATTGTTTTGGTTTCTGAAAGTGGTGAACCTATGAAGCGTGAAGCCGATCTAATTGATGTTTGGTTCGATAGCGGAAGCATGCCGTATGCGCAGTGGCATTATCCTTTCGAAAATAAGGAGAAGGTAGAAAAAACATGGCGTAAAGCCGATTTTATTGCTGAAGGTGTCGATCAGACGAGAGGTTGGTTTTATACTTTACATGCAATTGCAACGATGATCTTTGATGATGTAGCTTATAAAAATGTGGTTTCAAACGGCCTGGTTTTAGACAAAAACGGACAAAAAATGTCCAAACGTCTTGGAAACGCTGCCGATCCTTTCGATATTCTTGACACCTACGGTCCTGACGCTACGAGATGGTATATGATAAGTAATGCCAATCCCTGGGATAATTTAAAGTTTGATGTGGACGGAATTAGCGAGGTTCGTAATAAGTTCTTCGGAACACTTTATAATACCTATAGCTTCTTTAGTATGTATGCCAATTTGGATAATTTCAATTATTCTGAAGCTGATATGCCATTAGAAAGAAGACCGGAAATCGATCGTTGGATTCTTTCCGAATTACATACGCTTATTGCTAATGTAGATAGTGCATACGGAGAATATGAACCTACGAAAGCAGCGCGTGCTATTTCTGAATTTGTACAAGAGAATTTAAGCAATTGGTTTGTGCGATTAAGTCGAAGAAGATATTGGAAACCAGCCAAAAAAGATCAATCTGGAGGTGCAAGTGACGGCAACGATAAACTTTCGGCTTACCAGACCCTGCATACATGTCTCATAACTGTAGCTCAATTAGGGGCGCCAATAGCTCCATTTTTCATGGATCGCTTATTTAGAGATTTGCTAAAAGGGGTGCAAAGACCACAAATAGAATCTGTCCATTTAAGTGATTTTCCGGTATCAAATAAAGCATTTATCGACAAATCTCTAGAGCACAAAATGCAACAGGCTCAAACAATATCTTCTTTGGTATTGTCGTTACGACAGAAGGAAAAGATAAAGGTTAGACAACCACTTCAGAAAATAATGATTCCGGTGCTTGATGAGGCTTCCAGAATGGAAATACTTGCTGTTTCCGACTTAATTAAATCTGAAGTAAACGTTAAGGAAATTGAGCTTATTGATGAAGGTTCGGGGATACTTGTAAAGCAGATCAAACCGGATTTTAAAAAATTAGGACCTCGATTTGGGAAAGAAATGAAAGCTGTAGCACAGGTAGTTACAACCTTTGGTCAGGAAGAAATTAACATATTGGAAAAAGAAGGTGAAATAAGCGTTTTAGTTAACGAAAAAAATACTACATTGAGCCTCGATGATGTAGTTATAAGTTCACAGGATATTGAAGGATGGCTAGTTGCAAACGCCGATGGAGTAACCGTTGCATTGGATGTTACGATAAGTCCGAAGCTTAAAAATGAAGGTATCGCCAGAGAATTGGTTAATAGAATTCAGAACTTACGAAAAGACTCAGGATTTGAAGTTACAGATAGAGTTGAAGTAAGCATAAAGGAGCATGACACACTACTAAATGCTATACAAGAAAATCTGGATTATATAAAAGAAGAAACACTTACCGAGGTATTGCAATTTGAACGCGAAGTAGCGAATGGTATAGAAATTGCATTTGACGACATCACGACCACGATAAGTATAAAAAAACATTAAAATATGTCTGAAGAAACTAAAAGTAGATTCTCTGATTCAGAATTAGCATCCTTTAGGACACTAATTCAGGAGAAGATTGTAAAAGCTAAAGAGCAATTAGAGCTTATTGAAAGCGCATACAGAAATGATAGTGACAATGGAACCGACGATACGTCTCCTACTTTTAAAGCTTTCGATGAAGGTAGTGAAGTAATGAGTAAGGAAACGGCTTCACAGCTAGCAATTCGTCAGGAAAAATTTATTCGTGATCTTAAAAACGCATTGATTCGAATTGAGAATAAGACCTATGGCATTTGTCGTGTAACGGGGAAATTGATCAATCCGGAACGCTTAAAGTTGGTGCCGCATGCTACTTTGAGTATCGAGGCTAAAAATATGCAATAGTCCTAATTAACATACCTCCCTTTTAATGTAAGAGGGGAATAAAATCAATAGCCCTTTCAACTTTTTGTCGGGGCTTTTTTTATGCTGAAAAAATTTGTTTTCATATTGCTTATAAGTGCTTTTGCTTCGGAAGGATTTGCACAAAAGATTCTTGAAAGGGAATGGGATGCTGAAGGAGTAGAGAAACTCTTTCTGCGTTGTAATTCGGTTTATCAAATATCAATCACTTCAGAAAAGACAGACAAAATTTTAGTGCATACTGAAGTCGCCGGAGAAAATTACGAACAGTTGTTACTGGCCACCGAGCTTAAAAATGATAAACTTACAATTGAGACGTCGTACGCTCCCTTTTTTAAGCCGGAAAATGATAAGCTGGCAGCACATAAGATAATGGCAATTGAAATGAGACTAGTAATTCCTGAAGGCTTGCAAGTAAGCATCGAATCTAAGTTAGCTTCAGTTGAAGTGGAAGGGTCTTATCGGTTTCTTTCAGTTGCTCTTGAAGAAGGAAATTGCGAGCTACAAAATTTTAAGGGTGATGCCAGTTTGCAAACAAAAAAAGGAGATATCATTGTTTTTGCCAGAACTGATGTATCCGGTACCGGTTTATCTACAAATGGAACAGTTGAAAACCACTTAGATTTTAACGGAAGCTTACTTATTGAAGCAGAAAGCATCTATGGTAACATTAGGCTGCTTCAAACCAAATAATATTGCTATTTTTACAGCTTCCTAAGCAAGAAATAACTTCATATATGTCGCTTAAAAAGCCGATTCTTATTATAATACTGATCTTATTGGTAGATCAAATCTCAAAGATCTATGTAAAGACTCATTTTTCACTAGGTGATGGTGTTAAAGTGTTCGATTGGTTTCAGTTTCTTTTTGTTGAAAATGAAGGAATGGCTTGGGGAGCAAAAATTCCAGGGGAATACGGAAAATTGATACTAACGACTTTCCGGTTGTTTGCCATTGTAGGAATAGCTTACTGGCTTTGGGATTCGGTTAGAAAAGGGGGGTCTAAAGTATTAATTGTTGCAATTGCTTTAATCTTCGCTGGAGCTTTTGGAAATATTATCGATTCAGTTTTTTACGGATTGATATTCAATGACAGTCATCATCAGGTTGCATCGATGTTTCCGCCAGAAGGTGGATATGGCACATTGTTTCATGGCAAGGTGGTAGATATGCTGTATTTTCCATTATGGAAAGGGTACTTACCCGAATGGATTCCTTTTTGGGGGGGCAAATTTTTCACATTTTTCGATCCAGTCTTTAACATCGCCGATATGTCGATAAGCACAGGTGTTGGATTATTAATAGCATTCAATAAGAGAGCTTTTCCGAAGAAAAAAACAGAAGAAGAAGAATAGACTTGATTTAGCTTAATGCGAAATGTAATTGCTTAGGCAGTCTTTGATTTAAAAATTGCTTCAAATTCATCCATACTAACAGGTTTTACAAGGTAATCTTTAACATAATTAAAAGACTTCGCTCTTTCAATTTCGTAAGGATCAATAGAGGAGCTCACGATGTACAAAGTGGTTTTAAACCCATTGTTTGGCGGCTTTATTTGAGTAAATTTTTTAAGGAAATCCCACCCATCCATAACGGGCATATTTAAGTCCAATAGAATTATTTCCGGAAAGGCGTTCTTAGAAACATTTTGTATAATAGCCGTGAAATAATCTAAAGCTTCTTTGCCATTATTGAAAATAAGTAAATTTTCGGATAACTTTTTTATATCAATGATTTTCTTGATGAGGCGAATGTAGACTTCATCATCATCGATAATACATGAAAGTTTAATAGGGGGAGTTGATGTTGTCAAAGTTGGGTTAGTTTTTTAAAATTTTATCTTTATAATAGTGCCTTGGTTCACAACACTTTCAATACTAATAGTGCCCTGAAGTGCTTCCACTTGATTTTTTGTAATAAATAGTCCAATTCCCACGGCATCCTCGTTTTGGTGAAATGTTTGATACATATTGAACACTTTACTGCCATATGTGTCGAGGTCAATTCCTATTCCGTTATCTTGAAACATTAGATATGATTCTCCGTTTTCAAGATAAGAATAGATATGAATTAAAGCTGCTCTTTCCGGGTGTTTATATTTTATAGCATTTGAAATTAAATTTAAAAAAATACTTTCCATATAAGCATGGATATATGTCATTCCGGGTAATTCAGAAAAATCTGAAATGATTTTTGTATCAGTGTCTATTATTAATCGGTTAATTGAGTTTTTGATGTTATATAAAACATCCTCGAAAAGTAATTCTTTTTTTTGATCATGCGCTTTAGATTGTACAGAAACTATTTCGTTGAGATGACTAATAGTGTCATTAAGACTATTCGAAATGTGTACTAAACTTTCTTTCAACTCTTCTTCTTCATTTTTTGAATTTACAGCATTCAGTAATTCGATAGTTAGTTGTAAGTTACTTGAATGAGATCGAAGATTATGCGAGACTATATGTGCAAAATTTAAAAGTCTTGAGTTCTGAGATTCAATGACTTTCAAAGATTTTTCGAGGCTCAATTCTTTTAGTTTTTCAAAATCAATATCTTGAAATACTCCTTGTGCACCCACAATGGTTCCATCATCATATAATGGCTTGCCAACGGCCCGAACCCAAAACTCTTTATTGTCGAATGTAAGCATTTTCAGAGTTGCGTTAAACGGAATTCCATTAGCACATCCTTCAAAAAATTCAGTCACTCGTACTTTTTCAATAACAGGATAAAAATCAAGAGCTGTTCTCAAAGAAGGCTGAAAATTTTCCGGAACATTTAAGATTTTTCTAGCCTGGGGATCTAAATAACTAGTCTTCATATCAAAATTGACACTCCAACCTCCTGCAGCTGTGAGGTCGGCTACTTCCTGATAGTAAAAATAATCAAATGGATTTTTGTTACTTTCCTCCATTTATAGTTAGGTGATTATAGGTTTCAGTTAAGCTTGTCGTAAACTGATTTAAAATCAGTCTAAAGGGTGACTAAATATAGATAATAAAAATATATTATACATCACCTATTTATTTCAGCCACTGGGTGCTAAATATGAAAAGGGAGGAAACGGAATATTTCTGACAATCCAGTATAAAACGGCAACCCCAAAATATAAGTAAATAAAGGTGTTACTATAAAATAATTGTAATCGGTGGCTGGTATCGAATAAGAAGTTATAGGCCATTATTCCAAATCCACCGACAATTAAGGGTAGCGAAAGCACCATTAGCGGATTATAGCCAAAGGCACCAGAAATGTCGCCATGAAACAATTGATGTAACGCCCTTTGCGAACCACAACCTGGACAATGATAGCCCGTAATTAGTTTAAATGGACAAGGAAGAAAAAATGAGTGTTCTGCTGGATTAAAGAAGAAAAAGAGTAAAAAACCTCCCCCAAGGAAAAGTGCCATAAGGGAGATTTTTAGAATTTTTTTATTATCCTGCAAAAGCACCACCAACTCCCATAACAACGACTAAAATAATATATAAAACAACAAAAATTAGTCCAACGCCGGCTCCCCACATGGAGAATTTTTTAGCGTCGTCGGCAGCTTTCTGTGCTCCGGCGTGATCACCTTGAGCCCAAAGCTCTTTTACTTTGGTAGATTTAATAATTGCCACAATTCCTAAGGGAAGGCAGCATAAAACAGTACAAAGAATTGCCCAAACGAGATTGTTGTCTGGAGGAGTTCCAGCAGGATTATTGGTAGTTTCCATAGTTTGATTGGTTAAAGTATTAATTAGATATTAAATATACTACGAATTTTTTAAAACTGATATGTT
Organism: Ulvibacter antarcticus; assembly: GCF_003688405.1. Classification (GTDB taxonomy): domain Bacteria; phylum Bacteroidota; class Bacteroidia; order Flavobacteriales; family Flavobacteriaceae; genus Ulvibacter; species Ulvibacter antarcticus. The sequence continues at coordinate 239,635 of NZ_REFC01000011.1, read as the reverse complement.
TTTTTGGGTGTAACACAAAAATGCAAAGGTATATCATTCAATTCTGATGCAATCTCAGATTCGGGTTCAAAGAAGGATAGCCCAACAAAAACGGTAGTTTCTTTGCATTGCGAAAGAAATCGGTCATAGAATCCTTTCCCATATCCAATTCGATTTCCATCTTGATCGTAAGCTAAAAGCGGTACAAAAACAACCTCTATTTGAGTAGGAGATAATTCGATACCTGAAACTGGTTCGGGAATGCCATAATCAGAAATGTACAAAGCAGTATTTTCCTGAAGCAATATGTGGCTCATTTCCCCTGTTTTAAAATTTGCTTTGGGAATCACAATGCTCTTATCTTTCCCTTGCAATATGTGAAGTAAGTTTTCGGTATTCACTTCATTTTTACCTTCAATTGGCATGAAAATATGGTAGTAGGTATAGTTCCAAATGGGAAGTGATAAAGCCATATTGGCAATCATAATGCTTTTTTCTTCTATCTCTTCGGAAGTCATTGCCGCTCTTAAATCGCTATACTTTTTTCGCAAGAGAGATTTGTTCATTTAATGTAGTTCATCTTCCGAAGCATCAGCAACAGAATCATTAGTAGAAATATGAAAAATGGCATCCCCTTGATGTACAATGGGGGCATGATTTACATTGATAATATAACCTTCGTTTGGTGCTTTTACCTTAAATCGCATTTGACCAAACGGATCGGTAATAGTCGCTAAAAATTCATCTTTTTGAACATGCTTATTGCACTCTATTTTTACGTGTAAAAGGCCACTTCGCTGGGCGCGTATCCACTTACTTTTATCAATTATTATAGTCTTCGTTGGTGATGCATGTCGTGAAAAATTATCTCCCAACATTCCCAACTCATTTAAGATATTCATGGTGCCGTCTACCCCGTGTTTCACGATGTATTTATTACTATCGAGAGATTTGCCTCCTTCAAATAGCAATACCGGTATTCCCATTTTAGCACAAGTGCTTCGGAAAGACTTGTCGATATTATTCGACATAACAATAAATGGAGCTTTAAAGACTTTGGCGAGGTGCATTAAAGGCTCATCATTTGGATTTACCCGAATTTGTGGCGCATTGAACCTACTGGCGCCACCCGTATGAAAGTCGAGACAGTAATTGGCATGTGGTAATATTTCCTGAGTAAAATGATAGGCAACTCTACTAGCTAATGATCCGGTTTTAGTGCCAGGAAAAACTCTGTTAAGGTCACGTCCATCAGGGAAAACTCGATCGGCATTCAGAAAACCAAAAATATTTAAAATAGGAATACAGATAATAGTTCCCTTCTTAGGGCGGTTAATTTTTCTGGCAATTGTTTGACGAACTATTTCAACGCCATTAATTTCATCACCATGGATTCCCGCTGTCATTAATAAGGTTGGTCCAGGCTCCTTTGCTCTTTCAATGATAATTGGGATGTCGATCTTGGTGGAAGTGTACAATTTGGCAATACTCCAATTAATAACTCTGCTTTCGCCTAATGCGATTTTTTCACCTAGAATGATAAGATCATTGGAATTCATAAACAATAGGTTTAATCGACGTTACGTTCAATGTATTTGATGATTTCATTTGCAATATCCTTACCCGTCGCAGCTTCTATGCCTTCAAGTCCCGGAGAAGAATTCACTTCCAAAATTAGTGGTCCTCTGGCGGATTGAAGCATATCTACCCCTGCTATACCAAGACCCATTGCTCTAGCAGCTTTTAATGCAGCTATTTCTTCTTCATCCGTTAATTTTATAACAGACGCTGTTCCACCTCTATGAAGATTGCTTCTAAACTCTCCTTCTTTTCCTTGTCGTTTCATGGCACCAACGACTTGCCCGTCAATAATGAATGCTCTAATATCTGCTCCTCCCGCTTCTTTAATATATTCCTGAACAATCACTCTAGCTTGTAGATTATTAAAAGCTTCGATTACCGATTCGGCTGCTTTCTTGGTTTCTGCCAGAATAACTCCTATTCCTTGCGTTCCTTCCAGTAATTTTATGATCACAGGTGCTCCACCTGCTTGTTCTACAATCTCTTTTACGTTTCGTGAATAGTTGGTGAAAATCGTTTTTGGTAATCCTAAACCAGCCCTTGAAAGTACTTGTAAGCTTCGCAATTTATCTCTAGAACGAACCAAGGCTTGCGATTCGGTAGTAGTAAAAGTTCGCATCATCTCAAATTGTCTAACCACCGCAGTACCATAAAATGTAACTGAGGCCCCAATTCTTGGAATCACTGCATCAGCATGCTCCAGTTTTTTTCCTTTATAAAAAATAACCGGGTTCTTTTTTTCGATAACAATATCACATTTGGTGTGATTTATTATCTCAATATTGTGTTTGCGTTTTTTTGCAGCTTCAACCAGTCGTTGTGTAGAATACAATCCCGGGTTCGCTGATAGGATCTTTATGTTCATTTCTTGTTTTTTAACTTAAATGATAAATTGGTTTTATTGATGTCGACATTGTATTTTTGAGTTAGAAACTTCCTGCCTATTAGGACAGGATATCTCATATCATCCCTGTCACTTAAAGTTAAATGGATGGTATGGATTTTTCCAAATAAAAGGACTTCAGTTTCTATACGGTAACGGGCTTCTGCTTGCCCATTACTACTCTTTACTACCTTCACATCATATTTGTCGAAAATGATTTCCATTTCGTTATAATCGGGATGTTCTTCATCCAGGAAATTACATTTTAAATAATTGTCTTCAATTATTACATTTTTACAGTGAATTGAAGAAGTATAAGCACCTGTGTCTATTTTCACTTCAACGTCGATGAGTTTCAATAATGGAAAGTCTGCTTTGTCTATTCGACCAATGTTTCTTTTCAAGGGGTGTTTTTTTGAAATTGCAAGATAATAAAAAGCCTTTCTAATACTAATTCAAAATGTGGCTAATTGAATTTTATAAACCTACTGTTATCGCTTGTTTCGTTCAATATAACCAATTATACTTTTAGATATATTTATACCGGTGGTATTTTCTATTCCTTCAAGCCCAGGCGTTGAATTCACTTCCAACACCAACGGCCCTCTGTTAGATTGTAAAATATCCACCCCACAAACACCTAAGCGAAGTGCTTTCGCAGTTCGAATTGCGAGGCGTTCTTCTTCATTGCTTAGATTTATTTTTTCTGAAGTCCCTCCACGATGTAAATTGGACCTAAAATCACCCTCGCGGGAATATCGTTTCATTGCAGCTACAACAACGCCATCCACTACAATTGCCCTAATATCAGATCCCTTGGATTCTGCAATATATTCTTGAATAACAAAATCAATATTTGAAGCACTTAAAGTTTCAACGGTTGATAAAGCGGTCTGATAAGATTCGGCCAAGATAACACCAGTGCCATGCGTGCCTTCTAAAACCTTGATAATTACAGGGTTTTTTTCGAATTTTTTTAGAGCCGCTTCCATATGATATAAGTTTCCTAAAATAGTTCTGGGCATAGGAACTTGAATTATAGACAGGAGCTGAAAACAGGTCCATTTATTTCTTGAATTCAGTATTCCTTCCGAAGAAACTGCAGTAAAAATTCCCATGGCCTCAAATTGCCGCACCAAAGTTACCCCTTCTGCAGTATGCGAAGCTCCAATTCTCGGAATGATAGCATGAACATCATCCACTGGTTCTTCTCCATAATATAATAAGGGTTTTCCATTTTCTATCTCCATCGAAAAAAAGAACGGATCTAAAACTTCCACAGCATGGTTCCTAAATTCCCCGGCTTTTAATAAACTTTGAGTAGAATAGAGTGATTCTCCACGTGATAAGATGGCAATGTTCATCGATTGTAATTAGCAATGCTAATGTAATAAAAAAAGAACGTGCCCCTTCATATCAGTTAAAATTTAACGGTAACTTTAGCACGAGCAAATAAAGGTGTCCCTGGTGTAAAATGTATTTCCTCTACCGGATCGACTTCATCGAACAAGCGACTTGTGGTAGCGAACTGTGTTTCATTCCACTTCGTATCAAATAGATTTTCAATTACTAGTCCGAAGGCCCAATTTTTATAAGTATAATTTAGGTTGAAATCTGTTATAAAATAACCTTCGGCTATGATGCTATTATCTTCATTGGCCGCTCTATCCTTAATATACCTGTAGTTAAGACTTCCTGAAAAATCATGAAAATTTTCAATAGAAAATCCGCCGGAAGATGTGAGGTCCGGAGCCAAAGGGATATAGTCCATGCCTTTCGCTTCTTGAGTACTACGAGCGTAAGTATAGTTAAGGTCACCAAAGAAATAAAGCCAGTCTAATGCTTCATATCGAAATCCGAAATCAGCACCCAAGCGTCGCGTTTTCCCACTTGGTTCCACAATCGCCGCGTCTCCAACATAAACAAATTCCTGATCTAGGAACAACGCCCAAACACCGGTATTGACGACAAATTTTTCTGTTAGTTTATAAATTGTTCCCAGATCGAGTCCGTAGGCAGCTGGCAATACTTCTTTTCCTTCATTTGCTACAACCACTCGGGCATCGTTAGAATGAAATCCGATTCCTGATTTTAAATAATACTGCGATTTTCGATTTGGACTAAAGATAAAATTGAGCTTCGGACTCACAAATGTTTTTGTTTCACTTCTGTTATCGTAGGTTTCACTTAGAAAATTTTCATAATCGAATTTAAAATAATCCAATCTCACAGATGGATTTACTTTAAAATTGCCAAAATCAAATTCTGTATTCAAAAACCCGAAAGCATTAATTTGATCTACATTTCCATAAGCGAGCCGATCTATTATTTCTTGCCTATTCTTGGTGTGCGACAATTCAATTTCGTTTACATCGTCATAACGAAGTCCAATTCCTCCGGTGTATTCAAAATCAAAATTTGAGAGCTCCGTTTTCTCAGTAAGTGTAGTTTTAAAACCATATAGATTTCTATCTTCTCGTTGTGCAATCTGATCTCCATTTACAGGATCTTCGAGAAAGAAAGTGAAATTTGAAAACAACTCAAAATCGTAGTGAGAATAGTAGACTTCGGTTTGTAGTTTTTTAGCTTCTGAAAGTTTTTTGCTGTGAGTCACGAGTAAGTTTGTTCTACTTGTATTGCCGCCTTCAGTGTCGTCTATTGCGCCAAAACGACCTATCAACCCGGCATCTAAAGCCCGCTGCGGTATTTGCCCTGAAGCATCCCACTTACTCTGAAAGTGAGAAGCTGTAAAAGACAGTTTTTGATCCGAATCCATTTTGTAGGTGTATTTACCCATGACGTTGAAACGATTAAAATTTTGCGGAGAAACATATGGACCGTTAAATGTATTTAAGGATGTTGCGATATAAGCGTCACTTTTCTTGGTATTCAATAAATCAAATAGTCCAACCGTTCGGAAAGATCCGAAATCTCCATACTCGACAGAAACCGAACTTTGATCGAGCTTTTCTTTTGTTTTAAATGCGACATAGCCGGCAGTGGCAAAATCACCTCGTTCGGCATAATATGGTCCTTTCCCAAAATCAATTTTTTCGATTGTTTCCGGAATTAAAAAATGAAGATCGCTATATCCCTGTCCGTGAGCATGAGAAACCATATTTACAGGAAGCCCATCTACCGATAAACTAATGTCGGTTCCATGGTCAATATCAAATCCACGAAGGAAAATTTGTTCTGCTTTTCCACCTCCTGCATGCTGCCCTATAACTAGTCCCGGAACCTTGCGCAATATCTCTTGTGAAGATTTTACGGGATTTGTTTTCAAATCTATTTGTGTTATCTCGTTAAGTGAATTAATTTCTGGAGTAAGCATAATCTGGCTCAATGAAATAGGAGCTTCTTTCAAGACTATTTTTATCTTAGAATTCAGGTCATCTGGTTGAATAACATAAAGATAATTCTCATATCCCAAATGCGAAATGAACAGTTGGTCGTTAATATTTATTCCTTCCAGAACAAAGGTTCCCGAAGCGTTTGTATGTGAGTGAGTACCACTGGTTTTGTTAAATACTGCAACGTCTTCAATAATGGTGTTGTCGATGTTCACTACCGTTCCCTCCAATGTCTGCGATTGCATATAGGAGTAGCCGATTAGTAAACACCATAATAGTTTATATTTCATAATGGTGATTATAAATTGATAGATAGCCTAACCGTTGGCGAACAGTAGGCCTTAAAAAAATGTTATGAAATAGTTGCCTGTGGAGGCGGTGAAGTGTTTTTTAGAAAGGCGGTATAGCTGTCTAAGGCGAAATGAAAGATTTGTTTTTTGTTTTGCTTCGGAAGGATTTTTAGAGCAAAATCCTGCTGCATAAGATGTTTGTCGAAATGTTGAAGAGCTTGCAAATCATGAGACGAGGTAGCGTCCTTTTCCGAAGAAAATACTATAGAAAAGAAAGAAATTAATTTATGCTCATGATGGTTTGCGATCTCGTGATTGTGAGAATGTGAATGAGTACTATTTTGAATTTTTTCAAAGGCGTGAGAAACGTCATGAGCAAGGCCAAGGAAGGTGTTTTTTAAAGGCGCCATAATATACATAAATGCCAGAAGGATTATGAGAATCCTTTTAAAAGATGATATTTCGACATTATTCTGCATCTGGTTGGATGTGTATATAAAATATACGACGAACTTAGCTCTATGGTTTTTTATCGATATTGGTTTAACCCGGATTTAACAATAATTGACCGGAATAAAAAGATTGAAAAATAAAAATGCTAGTATCTTTGAGTTATGGAAGACAGTTCGGTTAAACTTCAAATTTCTACACTTCCGTCCTCGCCAGGGGTTTATCAATATTACGATAAGGATGATAAATTACTTTATGTAGGAAAGGCGATCAATCTTAAAAAAAGAGTGGCTTCCTATTTTAATAAAGAGCACGATAATGCGCGTACTCGATTATTAGTAAAAAAAATTAGAACAATCCGGCATATAGTCGTCGACACGGAAACCGATGCACTATTACTGGAAAATAACCTAATTAAGAAATACCAACCTCGATATAATGTTTTACTAAAGGATGATAAAACCTATCCTTGGATTTGCATCAAAAATGAGCGATTTTCCCGAGTCTTCCCAACCAGAAAAATGATACGTGACGGCTCCGAGTATTTCGGTCCTTATACCAGTATGCGAACCGTACATATTCTATTAGACCTTATTAAAGGCTTATACCCCTTACGAACATGTAATTATGACCTTTCCGAAGAAAAAATAAGGACAGGAAAATATAAGGTTTGCCTCGAGTATCATTTAGGAAATTGTTTGGGGCCATGTGAGGGACATCAATCTGAAAAATCTTACAATGAGTCAATAGAGGCAATTCGAAATATATTGAAAGGGAATTTTAAAGAATCTTTGGTGGATTTTAAAAAGCAAATGACCCAATATGCCTCGAATATGGAGTTTGAAGAAGCACAACGGGTGAAAGAAAAAATTGTGATCCTGGAGAATTATCAGGCGAAATCGACTATTATAAATCCGAAAATCAACAATGTGGATGTATTTTCGGTAGTAACCGACGAGAGTTTTGGTTATATTAATTATTTACAGATTTCTTATGGTTCTATCATTCGATCTCATACCATGGAAATTAAGAAAAAATTGGATGAAAGCGACAAGGAATTGTTGCAGTTGGCCGTGATTGAACTGCGTCAACGATTTCAATCTATCTGCAAGGAAATTTATGTGCCTTTTTCTATAACCGTGGAAGAGGGAGTTAAGGTGTATATTCCCAAAGCGGGAGATAAAAAACATATTCTCGATCTCTCTATTAGAAACGCCAAATATTTTAGGATGGAACGCTTTAAACAAGCGAAGATCGTAGATCCCGACCGTCATGAAAAGAGAATCATGGCTCAAATGAAGAAAGATCTCCGACTTACCGAAGAACCGCGACATATTGAATGTTTCGATAACAGTAATATACAGGGTACAAATGCAGTTGCGGCTTGCGTAGTCTTTAAAAACGGAAAACCAAGTAAGAAGGATTATCGTAAGTTCAACATTAAGACGGTAGTTGGACCGGATGATTTCGCCTCTATGGAAGAGGTAGTCTATAGACGCTATAAAAGATTAAAGGAAGAAGAGCAACCTTTGCCGCAATTGATCATCATTGATGGGGGAAAGGGACAGCTTTCATCTTCCTTAAAGAGTCTGGATAAATTAGGTTTAAGAGGAAAGATAGCTATTATAGGTATCGCAAAACGACTGGAAGAACTATTTTATCCCGATGATCCCATTCCATTGTATTTGGATAAGAAATCTGAAACTTTAAAAATTATTCAACAATTAAGAAACGAAGCACATCGTTTTGGTATAAGCTTTCATCGACTGAAACGAAGCAAGGAGGCATTAAACACTGAATTGGAATCGATCCCGGGTATTGGAGAAAAAACCGTGGTAGAATTGTTGAGTCATTTTAAAAGTAGTAAAAGAATAGCCGCAGCCGAATTTGATGAGATTGCCAAAGTGGTAGGAAGTAGTCGTGCAAAAAAAATTGTCACTTATTTTAATAGCACTAAAACCGAGTAAAGTGCTGTATTATCAACGAAAAATCGCTAATTTGTAAGGAAAAGAAAAATTGAAGAAATACCTGTTTTTGCTATTGTTTTGCAGCAGTCTTGTTGCATTTTCACAAACTAAAGATACCACAGACCTAAAGGTGGGATTAGTGTTAAGTGGAGGTGGAGCTAAGGGATTGGCTCATATTGGTGCATTAAAGGCAATTGAAGATGCAGGAGTGAGGATCGATTATATTGGTGGAACCAGTATGGGAGCAATTATTGGTGCCTTATATGCGTCGGGTTACTCAGCAAAGCAATTAGATTCTATTTTTAATATAGTGGATTTCAATACTTTGATACAGGATAATATTCCGCGTAGCGCAAAGACTTTTTATGAGAAAGAAGAGTCCGAAAAATATGCGCTTACATTACCTTTCGATAAATTTCAAGTCTCTTTTCCATCTGGTTTATCCAAAGGGCAAAATGTGTATAATCTTCTTTCAAAACTCACTGGACATGTGAATACGGTACAGGACTTTGGTAAGTTGCCTATTCCTTTTTTCTGTGTGGCCACTGATGTTGAACGAGGTAAACAGGTAATTTTAGACAAGGGATATTTGCCAAGAGCCGTATCTGCAAGTGGTGCTCTACCAACACTCTTTAGTCCGGTGGTTATTGATGATAGGGTGCTTATTGATGGAGGCGTAGTAAATAATTACCCTATAGATGAAACGAAGGCAAAAGGCATGGATATTATTATTGGTGTGGATGTTCAGGATTCATTAAAGAGCAGGTCAAAATTAAAATCGGCTTTCGATGTCTTAGTTCAGATAAACAATTACCGAACAATCAGGGATATGGAAGTAAAACGGAGTAAAACCGACATTTATATTCAGCCGAAGATTGACGATTTTACAGTAGTCTCTTTCAGTGAAGGACATAAGATTATAACATCAGGAGAAGTTGCTGCCGAACTTCAAAAAAGTAAATTAGAGGCTATTGCTGCGCAACAAAAAAAGATTGATCGCCCAACCATTGATCTAATTCAGGAAACTTCTGCCTATATAACGGAAGTGCAAATTGAAGGTCTTGAAAAGTATACTCGTTCATATGTGTTAGGTAAACTAAAGTTAAAAGTACCCTCTGTTGTTTCCTTTGACGCTTTTAACGAAGGGGTAAATAATTTATCTGCTACCGGAAATTTTCAGGATATTAATTATAGATCTATTCGCAATGAAGAAGGAGAATATACCGTGATTTTTAGTTTGAGAGAAAATCCTTCGAATATGCTCCTACGTCTTGGAGTTCATTACGATGATTTATATCGAACAGCAGGTCTTATAAACATAACCCGTAAAAGAACCTTAACAAACAATGACATCGCTTCTTTGGATTTCATTATTGGAGATAATTTGCGATATAATTTCAATTATTATATTGATAAAGGTTTTTACTGGAGCATTGGATTCAATTCAGCGTACAATTCCTTCGATAAAAATGTACAAGTAGGTTTTGTGTCACCCGAACTGCCTTCCGAAGATAACCCTCAGATAAATAAATTAAACCTTCAATATCAGGATTTCACCAATCAATTGTATGTAGAAACACTTTTTAGACGAAGTTTCTTATTGGGAGGTGGCTTAGAGCATAAATATCTTAGGTATTTGTCTGAAACTATTGGGATAGACGAAGATAATAACCCGAGAACTGTTTTTGAAAGCACTAATTATTACAGTACCTATGGCTTTTTAAAATACGATACATACGACAACAGCTTTTTTCCTAAAGATGGGTTATATTTTAACGGGGATTTTCATCTCTATTTGTTTGCTTCGGGAAGAAACAACGATTTTAAACAATTTTCCATTGCCAAAGCGAAACTGGGATATGCTAGGTCTTTCCTAACCAATTTTTCGGCGCTATTAACCACCGAAGGAGGATTTAAGCTTGGAGGAGATGAAACCCGCTCATTTGACTTTTTTGCTGGAGGCTATGGTTTTAAGGAGATTAACAATATTATTCCACTTTATGGTTATGAATCCCTAAGTTTAAGAGGAAACACTTATCTTAAAACGAGTATTACATTTGATTACGAATTCCTCAAAAACAATCACTTTAATTTAGCAGCCAATATTTCTAATATTGGAGACGATTTATTTAGTGATGGAAAATGGATCGATCGTATCAATTATACTGGCTTTGCTGCCGGTTATGGAATGGAAACATTTTTTGGTCCCATAGAGGTGAAATATTCTTTTTCTCCCGAAAGAGAAGCCGGTGAGTGGCATGTAACCGCTGGCTTCAGGTTTTAAGAGAATCTTATCAAAGAACATCCGAAAATTTCCGATATTTGTGTTATAAATACGTAACGCATGCCTTTTTATCACAGCTTAGGAAAAATACCGCCTAAAAGACATACACAATTTCGAAAACCAGACGGAAGTCTTTATTCCGAACAACTTTTCGGGACTATTGGCTTTGATGGGATGTATAGTAATTTATACCACGAACAGCGCCCTACTCAAGTAAAGGAAATAAAAAAGCAGTATAGTGTTGCCCCAAAGATTGCTAAAGCAAATAATATGCAATCCTATCGTTTTAGAGGATTTCAGGTGCCGCCCGAGAATGACTACTTAGATAGCCGAAAAGTAATTCTCACAAACAGTGATTGCAACATCATTTTAGCAGCTCCAAAAGAGTCGCAGATAGATTATTTCTATAAAAATACCGATGCCGACGAATTGATTTTTATTCATAAAGGAACCGGAAAACTAAGAACCCATATGGGGAATCTCGATTTCAAATACGGGGATTACCTCTTAGTACCAAGAGGAATTATTTATAAAATGGATTTTGACACCGAGGACAATCGATTGTTTATTGTAGAATCTTATCGACCTATTTACACGCCAAAACGCTATCGTAATTGGTTCGGACAGCTACTCGAGCATTCTCCTTTTTGTGAACGAGATCTTCGAAAGCCAACAGAATTAGAAACCTATAATGAAAATGGGGATTTTCTTATAAAAGTAAAAAAGCAAGGTGAAATAATTGAAATGGTCTACGCCAGTCATCCTTTTGATGTGGTGGGTTACGACGGTTATAATTATCCTTATGCCTTTTCAATACATGATTTTGAACCTATTACAGGTCGAATTCATCAACCGCCGCCGGTTCACCAAACCTTCGAGACGGACGCCTTCGTGGTGTGTAGTTTTGTGCCCAGATTGTACGATTACCACCCTTTGAGCATTCCCGCGCCTTACAATCACAGTAATATCGATAGTGATGAGGTGTTGTATTATGTCGATGGGGACTTTATGAGTCGTAATGATGTAGATGCAGGACACATTTCATTACATCCGGCTGGAATCCCTCATGGGCCCCACCCGGGAGCCACAGAGCGATCTATTGGAAAGACAAAAACAGATGAATTGGCCGTTATGGTCGACACATTTAAACCTTTAAAGGTTACAGAAGAAGCATTAAAAATAGCAGACGATACCTATTACCAATCTTGGTTGGAATAATTTTTATAAGGAGCTATTTCCTGCTGTACGCTATATCCACGTAGTAGTCATGAATTGAGATACGCTCTACTTCTTGGCACTACGTGGGATGCCGCTGCCATCAGGGCTAAAAATAATTAAGAAATTAAATAATTATGTTATGAGTAAGGATGTAAAATCAGTCGATTACGGTTTGGAAAAAATATTTGAAGGAGCAAAAGACTTCTTACCACTTTTGGGAACCGATTATGTAGAATTCTATGTCGGAAACGCAAAACAATCGGCACATTTTTATAAAACAGCATTCGGATTTCAATCGTATGCCTATAAAGGTTTGGAGACGGGATCCAGAGAATCTGTAAGTTATGTGTTGAAACAAGATAAAATAAGACTTGTACTTACCACTCCTCTAAATAGTTCTTCTCCAATAAATGATCATATAGTAAAACATGGAGATGGCGTAAAGGTTATTGCACTATGGGTAGATGATGCCAGAAGTGCCTATGAAGAAACTACAAAACGCGGTGCGAAATCGTATATGGAACCTGTGGTGGAAAAAGATGAACACGGAGAAGTAATTCGCGCAGGGGTCTATACTTACGGTGAGACAGTGCATATGTTTGTAGAGCGTAAAAATTACAAAGGAACTTTCTTACCAGGATTCCGAAAATGGGAATCAGATTATAATCCTGAAGCTACCGGTCTAAAATATATTGACCATATGGTTGGAAATGTAGGTTGGGGACAGATGAATACCTGGGTAAAATGGTACGAAGACGTTATGGGTTTTGTTAACTTCTTATCTTTCGATGACAAGCAAATTCACACCGAATATTCTGCCCTTATGAGTAAGGTAATGAGTAATGGAAATGGCCGTATTAAATTTCCAATCAACGAACCTGCAAAAGGAATTAAAAAATCGCAGATTGAAGAGTACCTGGATTTTTATGAAGACTCCGGAGTACAGCATCTCGCTTTGGCAACCGATGATATTATTAAAACTATCTCACAGCTAAAAGCTAGAGGAGTAGAATTTTTACCACCTCCACCACAAGATTATTACGACGATATTCCAAGAAGGTTAGGAGTACACATGGAGGTAATGAAAGAAGACATTAAAGAACTTCAAAAACTTTCCATTCTAGTAGATGCAGACGAAGAGGGTTATTTATTACAGATATTCACCAAGCCACTTGAAGATAGACCTACACTTTTCTTTGAGATCATTCAACGTATGGGAGCCAAAGGATTTGGAGCAGGAAATTTTAAAGCGTTGTTCGAGTCGATCGAAAGGGAACAAGCTGCTAGAGGAACCTTATAACAATTTGTAACAAATGTAAAACTCCATCGTTTATAAGATGGAGTTTTTACTTTTTTGGAACGGAAGTTGTAATTCCTTAAGTAGATTTAGAAAACCCCAAACAATGAAAAAATTAATAATAATAATCCTACTTCTTAATATGACGGTACTATCGGCACAGAATCGCGCATTCGGTGATGGTGAAAAGTTCAAGTTTAGAGTACATTATGGGCTGGTAACGGCTGGATACGCAACATTAGAAGTGAAAAATGCATCATTAAAAGGTGAAGAAGTCTTTCACATTAAGGGCTTTGGTGAGACCACAGGAATATCAAAATTTTTCTTCAAAGTAGAAGATAATTACCAATCGTATGTTGATAAAAAGACAGATGTGCCGTATCGTTTTATTCGAAAAATCGATGAGGGAGGATATACCAAAGATATTCAGATCGATTTCGACTACAATCGAAATGTTGCAGTAGTAAATAATAAGAAACACAACACTGTTGAAGATATTAGCTTACCAATGGACCCTCAAGATATGGTTTCAGCCTTTTACTATTTGCGAAATCATATCGACATCAAGACCATAAAAGAGGGAGATGTAGTCGATATGAATATGTTTTTTGATCGGGGTACACATAAATTCAGACTAAAATTTTTGGGTAGAGAAACCTTAAAAACTAACTTTGGCAAAGTTCCCTGTTTAATTTTTAGACCTTACGTGGAAGCAGGTAGGGTTTTTAAAGAGAAAGAAAGCCTTACTGTATGGGTTACAGACGACGAGAATAAAATGCCGTTACTCATTCAAGCCGACTTGGCCGTAGGTTCGCTAAAGGCAACATTGACAGAATACAGAGGATTAAAACATCAATTTAAGATTATCCCGGATTAGCCATGAAAATAACTGACGAAACCAAAAAACTACTGGAACAACTTGAAAAGAAGTTCAGTGCAATCGATCAGGATTTGGATACACATTTAGAAGGTTTACTGCACAGTGAGCCTATCACCTATTGGGATTACATTCAGACCGACGCTTTATTAAATCTTCAGGTTCAACGCACCAATCTACCAGATGAAATGGTGTTCATCATGTACCATCAAATCAATGAACTTCTGTTTAAGATGATTTTATGGGAAATTTCTCAGGTCGCACACAAGAAAGAAATAACAGTTGCGTTTTTTTCAGAAAAACTAATGCGTATAAGTAGATATTTCGATATGCTTGCTTCCTCATTTACTATTATGGGAGATGGAATGGAGGTAGAGCAGTATATGAAATTTCGAACTACTTTAACTCCGGCAAGTGGATTTCAAAGCGCCCAATATCGTAAAATTGAATTTGCATCAACAGACCTTATTAATCTAATCGATGCGAGATTTCGAGAAAATATCGATCGAAATACACCTTATGAGCACGCCTTAGAGCATTTATATTGGCAGGCAGCAGGGAAAAATTACGAGACCGGAAAGAAGTCATTTTTATTAAAATCTTTCGAAGAACAATATAAAAATGAGTTTATTGCCTTTACACAAGAGTATAATACCATAAATTTGTACGCCAAGTTTAAGGAACTTCCTAAAGAGGTGCAGGAGGATCCTAAGTTGCTAAATGCCATGCGACATTACGACTATACTGTAAATGTTACCTGGGTAATGGCACATTATCATGCCGCAAATAAGTATTTGAATATTGGTGGTGAAGCCGTGGAAGCTACAGGCGGAAGTGAGTGGACAAAATACATGCACCCAAAATATCAACGCAGAATATTCTTTCCTGATGTTTGGACGAAAGAGGAACTCAGAGATTGGGGAAAGAATGTATAGTGCCCTAATAAATTAAATGACCAAATTGAAGAAATTAGCTTTTTTACTCCCCATTTTTTGCCTGCTTTTTGCGTGTACTAAAGAAATTAAAGATGAAGAACTTTCTGTAATAGAAGAGATTCCAATTGTTGTTGAAGAATACGGATACAATATTGGGGATTTCAATATTGTTAGAGATACTATTCGTTCAGGTGACACTTTCGGAGATATTTTAGATGTCTACGGAGTTTCAAATCAGAAAATTCTTGAGGTTGCTAGTAAATTTAGAGATAGTTTCGATGTTCGAAGAATTCGAGTTGGACGTCCATATGTATTGCTCAATTCGAAAGATTCATTAAATACAACGCAGGTATTTATCTATGAGAAGAACAAGGTGGATTATGCTGTCGTGGATCTTAGGGACAGTCTTAATTGTTATACAAGAAGTAAGCCGGTAAGTTATGTAGAAAAAATTGCATCTGGTATTATTACCAGTTCCCTTTCCCAAACAATGGAAGAGCAGAATTTAAGTCCGATAATGACAGACCAATTAGCTCAAATTTACGCTTGGACAGTGAATTTTTTCCATCTACAACCAGGAGATCGTTTTAAAGTCGTGTATACTGAAAAATTTATTAATGACACTATACCTGCAGGCTTAGAATCTATTAAAGCATCGTATTTTGAACATAGAGGCAAATCTCTTTATGCATTTAATTACAAGATTGATACTTTAAATGCCGTCCCGGATTTTTTCGATGAAAAGGCAGACAACTTAAGGAGAGCATTTCTGAAAGCTCCTGTAAAATTTAGTAGAGTATCTTCCAAATACAATTTATCGAGAAGGATAAAGTATTATGGGTATAAGCTACGCCCTCATAAAGGTACTGACTTCGCAGCTCCAATGGGAACACCTATCCTCGCGACCGCCGATGGAGTTGTTTCCAAATCGGAACGAAGAGGAGGAAATGGAAACTACGTTAAAATAAGACATAATGGAACTTATGATACTCAGTATCTCCATATGAAAAAAAGAAATGTCAAAGTAGGGGATTATGTGCGTCAGGGAGAGGTGATTGGATGGATAGGAATGACCGGAAACTCGGGAGGTCCTCATGTATGCTATCGATTCTGGAAAAACGGAAAGCAAGTAGATCCATTTAAAGAAGACCTTCCACTATCAAAACCACTACCTGAAGAATTTCATTCAGACTATTTTGCATTTATACTTCCACTTCAGGAGGAATTAGACTGCATTAGCTTCGATTAATGATAAGCATTTGTTAATGAATCTGTTAACAAATAGAATAGTTCAAATCCATTTCGTTAAAAATTCCTAGTAAATTTATAAAACAATTTTGTTAGCATTTTTTTAACATACCAGTGATGTTTTTGGGATGCAAGCATTTATCTTTGCAAAAATTTTTAACAAACATTCACAACTATGAACAAACTACTACTCTTATTATTATTTCTAGGCAGTTTTGCTGCTTTTTCACAAGGAAACGTAACGGGGAACGTTATGGATTCTGAACTTGGCGGACCCTTGAATGGAGCCAACGTCATGTTATCGGGCACTTCGAACGGTACAATTACCGATTTTGATGGTAATTTTACTTTAAATGTAGATTCTAATTCTGGATCTGTAACCATTTCTTATGTTGGTTATACACAAACTAAAGTGCCATTTACCCTTAAAAACGGGACAGCCAATATTGGTACCATAAGACTTTCTCCAGATGCTAATTCTTTAGACGAGATTATTATTGTTGGAACAGGTGTAATTGACCTTGCTGAAGGTAGAAGAACACCAGTAGCAGTTTCTACGATTACAGCAACTGAAATTCAAGAAAGAGTAGTTGGTAATGTTGAGATTACTGAAGCATTAAAAAATACTCCTTCTGTACACGTTTCCGGACAATCTGGTTTTGGAGATTCTCAATTTTACTTAAGAGGTTTTGACCAAACAAACATCGCTGTTTTATTAAATGGTCAACCTATAAATGGAATGGAAGATGGTAGAGTATACTGGTCTAACTGGGCCGGTATTGCAGATATTGCAAGTGCAATACAAGTACAGAGAGGTTTAGGAGCGTCTAAATTAGCTATTTCATCTGTTGGTGGTACTACCAATATTGTTATGAAAGCTGCAGACAGAAAAGAAGGTGGTTTTGTACGTTTTTTAGGAGCTAATGATAGCTACGCTAAAGGAACTATGGCTTACAATACTGGTAGAAACGAAAAAGGATGGGCATTTTCTGCTCTTGTCGATTACTGGCAAGCACATAGAAAATGGTCAAAAGGAACTTACGGACAAGGACAAAATTATTTCTTTGCTGTTGGATATGAGCCAAACGAAACGCATTCATTTAATGTTTTGTTAACTGGCGCACCGCAATTACACGGACAAAAATGGTCTCAATCTAAAGAAAATATTGAAGCTGATCCTAAGTTTAACCAACATTGGGGATATACCGATGATGGTATCGAGTCTGAAAGACAAAACTATTACCATAAGCCAGTTGCAAACCTTAACTGGGACTGGACAATGAGTGAAAAATCTGAGCTTTCTACTGTGTTGTATGCATCTTGGGGCCGCGGTGGTGGAACTGGAGATAGAGGAAATGGTAGAAAAAGAACAGAAGATCCTGATGGAGACGGTCCTTTAGGAGGTCAAATTGATTATGCAGCTATCGCCGCGAATAATGCACTTGTTGGTGTTGGAGGAGATTATGGAGGAGACAACGGAGCAGGTTATATAAGAAGATCTTCTGTAAACAATCACCAATGGTATGGAGTTGTATCTAACTTTAACCACGATTTTACGGAAAACTTGTCTTTTAATGTTGGTATAGATGGTAGAATGTATACTGGAGATCACTTTAGACAGGTTACAGATCTTTACGGTTTAACAGGGTGGTCTAATGACAGACCTGACGATGCAATAGTTACGGCAACTTTCGACGCTACTCCATGGGCATCGCTTACTAGTTTTGCTGATGAAGGTGAGCGTATTGCTTATGATTATTCTGAAGATATCAATTATATTGGTGGTTTTGGACAATTAGAGTACGCTTTGGATAATTTCTCTGTATTTTTCCAAGGATCTCTTTCTAGCCAATCGTACCAAAGAGAAGATAGATTTGAAAACTTAACTTCAGAAAAAGTAAGCAGAAGTGGATATAATCTTAAAGGAGGTGTTTCTTATACAATTGAAGAAGCAAGTACTATATTCTTAAATGGGGGATACTACTCTAGACAACCTTATTTAGATAACATATTCGCTTTTAATGGGTCTAATGCTGATTTAATAAGCCCGGAAGTTGATAATGAAATTATTCGTTCTTTTGAAGCTGGATACCACTATAGAGTGAATCGTTTTTCAGCTAATTTTAACGCATATGTTACCGATTGGGCTAACAGAACAATCACTAATATAAATTCAAATGACAATGGTACTCCCGGTGATGATACAGACGATTTTGATCAGTCTATATTGCAAAGAGGGATTCGTCAATTCCACTCTGGAGCTGAATTTGATTTAGGATGGAGAGCTACAGATTGGTTAACACTTAACACTTATATTTCTGGTGGTAGCTGGGCTTATAAAGGAGAGTCTAATGTAGATATTTACAATGTAGATACTTCTGAATTGCTTTCTTCAGAAGAAGGTGTAAACAGAGATGGAGTGAAAGTTTCTTCAGCGCCACAGTTTACTACAGGATTTAGAGCTAAAGCGAGAATTATGGATGGATTAAGTGTAGACGGTAACATTAACTATCGTGCAGGTCACTATGAGTTTACGGACCCTTTAACTCCAGCATCTAGCTACGTACCAACTAAATTACACCCTTATTCAATTTCTGATTTTGGTTTATCTTATGAGTTTAACCTTGGTGGAAGTAATGATTTATCTTTCAGAGGAAATGTATTTAATGCATTTGATTACATAGGTCTTCAAAATACGGATGCTTTTGGTTACTATTCGGAAAATGGTAGAACTTACAACGCAAGTTTAAAGTATATCTTCTAAGGTATAAATAACATAGCTTTTTTAAAACCGCCCGTTTTTAACAGGCGGTTTTTTTATGCAATTATCCCTACCTTTGTCAATACCAACGCAAGCTTCTATAAAGCTTTAGAAAAATAAAATTATATGTATACAACCCTTCAGTTTTTACACTCATATTGGGCATATTTAGTGCTCTTGATTGTCACTCTAGCAACGCTCAATGCTTTGATCGGATTTTTCAGTAAAAAAGAATATGGACCAAAGGATTTTAGAATTTCTTTATTTGCTCTAATCGTTACCCACCTTCAGTTGCTACTGGGTCTAATCTTATTTTTTGTTTCACCATTAGGGCTTCAGTCAATAACAAATAACGGAATGGGAGCTGTGATGAAGGATTCAGTGATGCGATTAAACGCCATAGAACATCCATTGGTTATGATTCTAATGGTAGTTTTTATCACAATAGGCTATTCAAAACACAAAAAGAAATTGGTGTCAACTCCAAAGTTTAAAATGTTGGCGATATTTTACACGATTGCATTACTGCTAATGTTAAGTAGAATTCCGTGGAATCAATGGTTTTAGTGGTTTTCTTCGGAAATTAAAAAAGGCGCTCACAATTTATGAGCGCCTTTTTTATTGTGAAATACTTCAGAAATTAGTTTGAAGGGATTTCTTTTATAAGATACAAATACACCGGAAAATGATCGCTATATCCTCCAGTAAAGGAACCATTTCCGAAGCTTCTATAAGGATACCCTTTATACTGCCCCTGAGCATTTGCTAAATATGTCTTATTGTATATTCCGGCTTTATAAAAGCGATACGATGAATAATCCTTTTTCATCAATTCGGAAGAAACTATGGTTTGATCAAATAAATTCCATCCGTCTCTCCATGCCAAGGTACCAAGTCCTTTTTTGTACATCTCTTCCATCGGATTGTAAAGTTCTTTTATTTGAAGATCCTCTCTTTCAGATTTAGTTTTCAAAATATCCTTTACACTTGGACTGGTAGGGTCATCGTTGAGGTCACCCATCGTAATAATTTTAGCATAAGGATCATCGCTAAAAAGTGAGTCGATCAATTTTTTATTAAGTTTGGCCGCCTTTATTCTCTTGGGGCGACTTCTCGCTTCACCACCACTTCTCGAAGGCCAATGATTCACAATAATGTGGATCTTTTCTCCGTCCAGCATTCCACTTACCAAAAGTTGATCTCTGGTATAAATGCGCTTGGAAACATCATTATCGTCATATATAAGCAGTTCGTGTGCTTTGTAGGCAGTTGGCGTAAAGAGTTTTTTCTGATATAACAAACCAACATCTATTCCCCTCCTGTCGGGAGAATCAAATTGTATAATTCCGTAGTCTTTTTGAAGTAATGCCTCTTGATTTACAAGATCTTCGAGAACTCTTCTATTTTCAATCTCACAAACACCAACGATAGCAGGAGATGTGCCTGTAACATCACTACCAATTTCAGCGATCACCTTCGCCATATTCTTTAACTTGGCGTTATATATTTCAGAGGTCCAATGATCTTTCCCATCCGGAGTTCTGTCATCATCAAATGTGATAGGGTCATTCTCGTAATCGAAGAGGTTTTCGACATTATAAAATGCAATGGTATTTACTTTGTAATTCTTCTTTTCCTGGGCCGAAACTAGACATATTGAAAAGGCAAAAAGGGATAACAAACAATGTTTTAATTTCATTATATAGATGATATTATGATTATGTAAACTTCATTACAATTGTTGCGCCAAAAGTAGGTATTTCATTTAAATAATGTAGTTTTGCAACCGATTTATAACATTTTTTAATCTAATAAACAACGTATTACAGAATGAGAAAATTCATGTATCCTTTGTTAGTTACACTGTTCGGAAGCTTTTCACTTTTCGCACAAAATGCAATTGTTAAGGGAAGAATAGTAGATACGAATTCGAGTGAAGTTGTACCTAATGTAGAAGTAAATATACAAGGGAGCATATTTGCCACAACAACTGATGCTGAAGGACTCTTCAATATTGTAAACGAGGATCTGCCACAGGGTGAGCAAGTCCTACTAGTTTCAAAAATCGGTTATATGGCGCAAAGAATTCCCATAACAATTCAAAATGGGAACACCATTAATTTGGACCCTATACTTTTAGAAATCGATTTAACTGCTATTGAAGAGCAAATAGGAATCATAAGCCTAACCGACAGTGAATTAGATGAAGACGATGGAACTTCTTTTAATGTCTCCGGATTACTTTCTGCTTCAAAAGATGTTTTTCTCAATGCAGCTGCCTACGATTTTAGCGCTACTTTTTTCCGTCCAAGAGGTCTTGATAACGCCAACGGAAAAGTACTTATCAACGGTATTGAAATGAATAAACAATACAACGGTCGACCACAATGGGGTGACTGGGGTGGATTAAATGATGTACAGCGAAATCGTGAGTTTTCAATGGGATTAAAAGCCAGTGATTATTCTTTTGGTGACGTTGCGGGTACTACCAATATTATGATGCGTGCTTCACAATACAGACAAGGAGGTAGAGTTTCTTATGCTGCTGCGAACCGAAGCTACCGAGGGCGTATTATGGGATCGTATAATAGTGGTCTTACTAAGGAAGGATGGGCTTATTCTGTTTTGGTTGCCAGAAGATATGGGAACGAAGGCTATCAGGAAGCAACTTTATACGATGCCAATTCTTTTTTTGCTTCCGTAGAGAAAAAAATAAACGACACACACAGCTTAAACTTTTCTGCTTTTTATACTCCAAACAGAAGAGCGCGATCTACCGCTATTACACAAGAGGTTCGTGATCTTAAAGGAATTAGGTACAATCCAAATTGGGGATATCAGGACGATGATAAAAGAAGTAGTCGTGTCCGTAATATTGAAGAACCTGTGGTAATGTTAAACCACTATTGGAACATCAGTGAGAACACCACTCTTAATACAAATGTTGCCTACCAATTTGGAAAAATTGGAAATACAAGACTGGATTATGGTGGAAACCGTAACCCTGCCGGAAATTACTACCAACGACTACCTAGTTATTTTTTGCAAGATGAATTCCCTACAACGTACGATTACCAACAGGCGTATGTTGCAGAACAGGATTTTGTAAATAACGGACAGATAGATTGGGCGTCTTTATATGCAGCTAATATAAGTAATGGTCCGTCTACGTATTCTATCCAAGAAGACAGAGTAGACGATACTCAACTTACCTTAAATACTATATTAAATTCTAAGATCTCAGAGAATATTCTGTTTAACGGAAGTTTGAATTACAGAAGCTTAAAAAGTGAAAACTTTGCCGAGTTAAAGGACTTATTGGGAGGAACCGGATATCTTGATATAGATAATTTTGGTGAAGGTGGTGATCAATCAAATAGTGACCTTCAAAATCCTAATAGAATTGTACAACAAGGAGAGCGATACAAATATAATTACGACGTAGATGCGACAGTAATTTCTGGTTTTGCACAGGCACAGTTTAAGTATAGCCAAGTAGATTTCTATGCCGGACTTTCAGCATCTCAAACATCTTATATGAGAACAGGATTGTATCAAAACGGATACTTTCCTGAAGAAAACAGATCTTTAGGAGAAAGCGAAAAAATGGATTTCACAAATTATGGTGTGAAGGCAGGTGCAACCTACAAAATTACCGGACGTCACCTAATTGATGTAAATGCTGGTTATCTAACAAAAGCACCTACCATAAGAAACACATTCGCTAATGCGAGACAAACCAACGATATCGTAGTAGGTCTTGAAGATGAAAAAATACAATCGGTAGATCTAAGTTATATTTTTAGAACACCTATCGTTAAAGCTCGTTTAACCGGGTATTACGTAGGATTTAAAGATCAAACAGATATCGGTTTCTTCTTTACACAAAATGCACTTGCAGGTGATGATAATAACGCTTTTGTTCAAGAGGTTGTCACAGGGATGGATAAACGTAATATGGGAGTTGAGCTTGGAATCGAAGCACAGGTATTACCTACTTTTAAAGTAAAAGCCGCTGCTGCTTTGGGGCAAAATATTTATACTAACAATCCATTGTTGTATCTAGCAGGAGATGATTTTAATGATGAAAGCACTATATTTCTAGATGGAAACGATATTTCAACACAGGGTATTCGTGAAGTAGCCTTAAAGAATTATCACGTAGCCGGTGGTCCGGAAAGAGCTTTTCAATTAGGATTCGAATACCGTGACCCTGAATTTTGGTTTGTAGGAGTTACCGGAAACTATTACTCCAATGCATATGTAGATGTGAGTAATCTTAGAAGAGCTTCAGATTTTTACACCGACTTCGACGGAGTGATCTTTAATGATTATGACGAGGAAGTTGCTAAAGAACTTTTAAAACAAGAAGAAATTGATGATTACTTTTTAGTGAACCTTATCGGAGGTAAATCATGGAAAGTTAAAGATTATTATGTTGGCTTCTTTGCAAGTATTAGTAATGTGCTAAATCAGGATTATAAAACAGGAGGGTTTGAAGACTCCCGTCGTGCGAGTTACAGACAGCAGGTGGAAGAACAAAACAGAGACACTCCAATTTTTGGAACTCGCTATTTCTTCGGAAACGGGACCACTTATTACACAAATATTTACGTCAGATTTTAAATTAAGAAATTAAATTACATACTATGAAAACTATTAATATTTATAAATTCTTTACACTACTATTCGCGATGATGGTAGTGGTATCTTGTGTGCAGGATGATGAGTATGACCTTCCTGAACAGCAAATCGTATCGGTAGATATCCCTTCAGATCAATTGCTAACCATGAATGGCGTGAGAAATTTGTTAGATTCTGCTATCGATGATACTGGAGATGCAAATGCCTTATACACCTTCCCAGCAGACGTAGAACAATATGTTTTGGGTTATGTAATCTCTAAGGATATTGCAGGAAACTTTTTTGAAGAATTAATCCTTCAAAACGACCCTTCAAATCCTACGACGGGTATTAAAGTACTAATTAATGCGAATCCACTTTCAGCTACTTACGAATTTGGTAGAAAGGTATTTATTAAAGTTACTGGCTTGTCTGCTGGCTACGATAGCGGAGTATTAACTATCGGTGTGCGTGACGGAAGTGAATTAGGTCAGATTGCTGAAGCTAATCAGAGAGACTTTTTATTAAGAGATGATGAAGTTGCTGAAATTACTCCCAAGGAAATTACAATGGCAGAATTCTCAGATATCTTAACAAATACTTATATCCGACTCAACGATGTTCAGTTCAATAGAAATGATGTATTGGGTCCAGAACCGAAAACTTTTGCAGCAGAGCCTTCAGATGAGTTCGACGGTGAGCGTTCATTAGAGAGTTGTGCTACAGGTGGATCTACGATCTTTAGTACAAGTACATTTGCAGATTTTAAAGGCCTAGAGCTTCCTGCAGGTAGAGGTACACTAGATGCAATTCTAACGAAAAACTTTTTCGGAGAGGCGTTTAATGTTGTGATCAACGATCCTTCAACTATTAACTTTGATCAAACTGAACGTTGCGACCCGAACGTACTTACTTGTACTACTGCTAGTGGTGGAGGTGCAGTTTTCTATTCTGAAAACTTTGAGCAGTTCAATGCTATCGAAGATTACGAAGCTATTGGGTGGACCAATGTAAATATAACCGGAGGTAACGAAGTATGGGAAATAGGAAACTTCAGTAATAATAACTACGCTCAAATCTCTGGATTTAATAGTGGAGAAACAGATATCGATGCTTGGTTAGTTACTCCAGCGATCAATATGGATCAGACTACTGGTGAAGAATTGAGCCTGCAAATAGAAGCTGCTTACGACAACGGAACTATCCTTAGCGTTTTGGTTTCTACCAACTTTACAGGTGATGTTACTACTGCCGAATGGAGTTTATTAGACATCACGGTGCCTTCAGGACCTTCTGGTGGCTTTGGTGGTTTCCAGGATATCGGACCGGTAAACATTTCTTGCCTTGATGGAAATATAAACATCGCGTTCTTGTACGAAGGATCAGATCCTAGTGCAACTACTAGATACCATATCAACAATATCGAAGTTACAGGAAACTAGTAACACGATTTAAAGTATAAAAGGCTCCGTTTTCGGGGCCTTTTTTTATGCTTTAATGTTATTAGTTTTTCTTCGGAAGGGATTTCGGAAGTTTCAAATAGGTAGTTTCTAATCTTATTCGAGAGTGAATGGAAATTCTTTATGTTCTCGTTTCTTCTGAAGCTTCAAAAGAATTAGCAACTTGAGATGTATATTATAAGCGAGTCGTCATAACTTCAGAAGAGATAAAAGCTATTCTCGATACAAATTTCACTCAATAAAAATGAGTAAAATCCACTCGAATTGACAAAATACAGTAAAACAAAGAAAAACTTTACAATAAAAAAGGAGTTTAAAAAGTCATATTAATTTTATAATATCATCTCATTTTTGAGTTTAGCATCTGCTGGATTACTATTACTCTTTAATAAAAATGACAAATAAAATCTAACCTCTAAAACTCCCTTTAGTTCATTCTGAAAACCCTAATTTACCACTTTTCAATGATAAAATCGGATCTTCTATTTTGTTGATGTTCCTGCTCTGTACAATTTCCACCACAAGACACTTTTAGATTACTTTCACCAAACCACTTGGCAGTTAATCTACTGCGATCAATTCCTTTTGAAATTAAATATTGAGTCGTTGCCTTAGCCCTTCTTTCAGATAAATTCATATTATAAGCATCAGTTCCTCTGTTGTCTGTATGACTTTCAATACGAATAATCATTTGAGGATATTTGTTCAATACCTGTATCAAATTATCTAATTCGAATGCTGCTTTAGGTCGGATGTTGTGCTTATCAAAGTCGAAATATATCGGACTCAATGCAATTTTATCGTCAACGATAATCGCGTCAATAGGTCGAAGCACTATAGTACTACTCACTTTAGATGCTGAGGTAGCATCCACATCGGTTGCATTGCTTTCAAAGTATTCCGCAGAGGCCTGTAAAACATGTGCCTGATCACATGCTGCATCAAAGACAACCACACCGTTGGCATCGGTTGTTTTAGTGCTCAATTTATTCTCAACAGAGTCGTAAAGATCTACACGAGCACCGGCAATAGGAGTTCTCTTTTCCTCTGTAACGACTCTTGCTGTAATTGCTACACTACAAGGGCGTTCAATTTCAGCAAAGCCATAAATATCATCACTTCCTTTTCCACCTTTTCGGTTGGACGACAAATATCCTGTCTTTGTATTTGGATCATAGTTAAATGCGAAATCATCATCCGGACTATTTGCTCCATTACCTAAATTCACAGGATCACTAAAACCAAAACCATTTGCCTCAGCATAGAAGCCATCTAAACCACCAAGGCCCATATGACCATCACTGGAGAATAATAAATTTCCGTTTGCATCAATAAATGGGAACACTTCCTTTCCTTCAGTGTTAATATTATCACCTAAGCGTACTGGCGTGCCAAACACACCATTTTTATCCAAACTGACTTTGTATATATCTGAACTTCCTTTACCGCCAGGCATATCGCTTACAAAATAAAGTGTGTTTCCATCAGGGCTAAGTGCAGGATGTCCAACAGAGTATTCACTGGTGTTGAAGGGCACCGAAAATACACCTTTCCAGTTGCCATCTACCTTTTCAGTGTAATACAAGTTTATTTGATTAACACCTTCTTCGCTCTTTTTATACTTTCCATTAAAATAATCATTTCGGTCGAAGTACATGCGTTTACCGTCTGCGGTGATAGCCATATTACCTTCGTGATATTTTGTATTCACATCACCAGTTAAAAGATTGGCATTTTTTACCGTTCCACCTACTATCGATGCCTTATAAATATCTAGAAAAGGCTGTTCATTCCATGCATATTTCTTTCTACTGGTATTTCTGGCAGAAGAGAAATAGAAATCTTTACCATTTGTAATACCACCGAATTCTGAAAACTTTGTATTAATATCCTTAAGATTTTTAGCGTCGTACTTCGGAAGGCTTTCCACTATTTGAGGCACATAGTCTGGGTTCTTCATAAATTCAATCGCTCTCGAATCGCTAGGGCTCTTGGTTGCGAATTTCTTCATCCAGGTATTGTATTCGCTAAATTTCCCGTTGGCCTTCAAAGACTGAGCGTAATTGTAAACCGTTTCGGAATCTGCCTTTTCATCTTGTACCACACGCTTATAAAAAGGTTCTGCCTTCTTGGTGTCATTTACAAAGTAATAACTGTTTGCTAGTCGCTCATAAACGTGACTGCTTCCATCTCCTTTTTTTAATAATTTTTGATAGGCTTCTGCTGCATCTACATAAGCAAGTCGGTCGTACAACTCATCTGCTTTTTTAGTTTGACTATTTTGGGCACTAAGAACCTGAGTTCCGAGCGCTATAAAAAGAAGGATAGTATATATGTTTTTCATT
This sequence comes from Ulvibacter antarcticus, assembly GCF_003688405.1. GTDB lineage: Bacteria > Bacteroidota > Bacteroidia > Flavobacteriales > Flavobacteriaceae > Ulvibacter > Ulvibacter antarcticus. The sequence continues at coordinate 212,084 of NZ_REFC01000011.1, read as the reverse complement.
ATCAATGAAATTGAATTATTAATTAGAAGTATCTCGGAGATTTCAATGTTTTCTCCTTAAATAAAAGATCAAAGGTTAGAATCACTTCGTGAGAAGAGCTGGCAACCGATTTAATTTCAGAAGTAACGCTGTCATAGGCGTATCCTATTCGAAGGAATGGCGCTACCTGAAATCCAACCATACCACTAAAAGAATCATCCACGCGATAGGAAGCTCCAAGCTCAAACTTATCATAGAATAAGCCGTTAAGATTTGTGTCATAAGATAAAGGTGCATCAAAAGCCGATTTAACCATTACCGAAGGCTTTAATTTAAAGTTTTCAGACACTTGAAACACATAACCCGCTGTTGCAAAAAAGTGATTTGTTTCTGATCCGAATTTTGTACCGTTCTCATCTAAATGAACAGATTTCAAAAAATTAGGAACCGACAATCCTATGTAAAACTTGTCACCATACAAGAAAGCACCCGCTCCTGCATTCGGATAGGTATTATTTATATTCTGACTAAAGAAAGGATCGTTTTCATCTTGTAAATCAAGATCTACCAAACCTACATCGTGAAAAGTTGCTCCCGCTTTTAATCCAAATGCAAGCTTTGTTGTTGCCCCCATTTGTAGTGTATACGAGAAATCTGCATATACATTGGTTTCACTAATTGGACCTAATTCATCTTTTATAGCCGAAAGTCCTAATCCAACCTTATCTCCAATTGGTGAATGTACCGAAAAAGTAAAGGTGACCGGAGCATCGTCGAAGCCAGACCACTGATTGCGATAAAGCGCCGTTGCCGATAGACTTTCTTTCGATCCTGCATAGGCCGGGTTCACTACATTCATATTATACATATACTGTGTATACTGCGGATCCTGTTGTGCTTGTATATCCTGGGAAAAAAACATTCCGAGAAAAAAAGTTATGATATATATGTGTTTCATTTCTGTCTTTTTGGAGTTTGAAAAGCTAAAAGTTCTCATTATTTTGTTTCTCTGTTAATGTATACCCAACCTGTAGCTTGTTCACCATAAACGGTGTCACTGCCTGAAAAATTTATAACGTAGAAATAAGTTCCGGTTGGCAATTCATCGCCATCATCTTCCTGTCCAAACCATTCGTTTACGTAATTACTTTTCTCAAACACCTTAGTACCGTATCTATTAAAAATTTGAATGTTTTCAATTCCGGTTCGATCTTGTAAGAAAGTTAGATCTAGTGAATCATTGTATCCATCATTGTTAGGAGTGATTCCTTGTGTGATAGTACAATTGTCAATTTCATAAGGAGACACTTCAATCTCGTCGGTACCTGTACATTGACCTCTGGTGATTACCACACTATAAAATTGAGTGGAAGTGACATCCTGCCCTAATACAACTTCAATACTACTTGTGTCGAGATTCAAAGATGTTCCATTCAAATACCATTGATAGGTAATTCCGGTTTCTTCTGTTGTTGCAGAAAGCGTTTGAACTTCGGTTGGACAGCTGTTAAAATCATCTCCAAGTAAAACGACAAGGTCCGATCTTGGAACAATTGTTACATTATCTTCGGAAGAACAAGCGCCTACCGTTACTGTGACCGTATAAACTCCATAGCCGTAACTAGATGCATTTATTGTTGCGGATGTTTCCGAAGCTAATACAGTTCCATCAAGACTCCAAACATATGTTGCCAGTGTCGGATCGTAATTTGATGGTGTTGCGTCTAAAATTTCAGCAGCATCGAAGCAAGATTCTAAATCGTCCCCTAAATCAATAGCTGGAAGGTCCGCAAAGGTAAGTACAATTTCATCTGTGCTTTCACATAGATTATTTGTTGTTATCTGAAGGCTATAAGTCCCACTTGCTCCAACAGTAATAGTAGGAGTAGTTTCTCCTCCGGGACTCCATAAATAACTTATACTACCAGTGCTTCCGGTAATCGTCGGCACTATTTCGAATGGTGTACCGTCGCATAACAGAGTTTCGTCTGGTCCTAAATCCAAGATTGCCGGATCGTAAACAATTACTTCTATAGTAAATGTGTCATCACTACAAGTAAGGTCATAAATTACTTGCACCGTGAAGGTGTCAGCAAATGTAGGAGTGTAAGTCGCAGTGGTCGAAACCGTATTACTGTTCGAATCCATCCATAAATACGTCACTAAACTAAGGTCAATACCAGTATTAGTTGGAGTTGCGTCCAGCGTAATGAAAGGATCTGTTGAGCATTGTTCTGTACTTGCAGGAAGATTTGTAGTTAATACCACTTCCGAAGAAATAATAAGATCAAAGTCTGTAGTATTAAAACAATCAGGCTCTGTTACTTTCTCAACACGAACATAAATAGACTGTGGATTACTAGTGTTTTCGTAAGCTGTGGGAGTTACGATGGGATTTATATTTAGTTCGGCAGCACCTTGATTTAAGTGAAAAGACACATTAAAATCGGTTGGATCTTGTCCATCCAGAATGATTGGAATTTGGGCTGTAAGATCAAAAAAGGCAGTACTTCCACCACTTGGCGGACATTCTGTTAAATCAGGAGGGGCTACTACCACTGGCGGATTACCTTCTTTAGTAAGAGTTATATCATCAATAGCCAGGTCATTTCCGCAGCCACCAATAGAATTATTAATTAAAACTAATTGTATATCTGTGTTAGCACCTGTGTTAAATGCTATGGTAAACTCTTGCCAGTTGGGTTCAGAGCCATTTGGTATATCACCAGTATTAGTTTCTGCAATCAAGGTTCCTGAAGTATCTTCAATTCTGAATATCACATTAGAAGGGATGGAGTTTCCACCACATATTCCTGAATCGGTGTCGTAAACTGTAGTGATCCAGGCATTGAGAGCGAAATTTTCGTTTGGAGTTAAAGTTATGGTTCGCCTATAGAATTCTCCCGGTTCGAAAGCGGCATTAACGAATAACATTCTGCCGTTAACATCACCATCGGTATGATCTTCCATGTCTGGGTGCCATCCGGTATTTAAGGTGTTCGAAGTATGATAAATACAGTATTGCCCATCTTCAATTTGAGTTGTGTCATTACATATATAAGTAGATGATGATACATTTGGATCCAAACATACTCGTTCCGTTCCTGTGCCAAAGTTATCTTCAAAATCTATGGTAGTACAGGTAGCTGTAGCACATGGCGAACTCATAAATGTTATTGTTACCTCATCTTCTGCTGGCACATCACAGTCGGTGCCATCTATAATTACTTTGTAGTCGGCTGTTTCGGAAACAGTTAAAGTTTCTGAAGTTTCACCTGGGATTAAAACGTTGTCCATATACCAGGCATAAGTTTCAAGAGGGCCAGTAGTGGAAGTGGTTAAAGTAACTTCATCAACACCGCAATAGGTTTGGTCTCCGCCATCAATAGTTACATCGCATAAGAGTACGATATCACAGTTTGTGGTTCCATTTCCTCCAATTTGTCCTAAACTAATAAAACCTTGATCTTCTGAATAGTTCGTAATAAGAAGTACATAAATCTCGCCGTTTTGCGCGTTGAGAAGACTAAAGTTTTCAACGGGAGCGGCAGAGTAACTACAACCAACTTCATTAAACGGTTGAAGTTGAGAATAATCGCAAAGATCATCTCCAGGGGCAAAAGGACCCCAGGCAATAAAATCTACATCGAGTTCGGCTCCGATTGGGTTTCCATTGGCGTCAAACTGAGTGTTTTGTACGATCTCAAAATCCAAATCTCCGCCTTGTTCTATTTGAAGATAGAACCACGCAGGATAAGGTTGAGTCCCCAAACATGCATATTCTGGTCCCGTCTCTGCGCTTGCTACACATCCGGAGCCACTTGGGTAACAATTTGGAAATATAAGTCCGTCTTGGCCTGCACAAAAAGGTTCAATGTCCGAGCAGGTTCCTCCTTGAGAAAATGCTGAACTGGCCGCAAAAAATAACAAGGCAAAAAAGAGTAAACTTTGGTATCGATTTTTTGATGATTTGGTTCGTTGAGAAGAAATTTCAATTCGAACAAATCGAGGTAATTTTATATTCATGAGGTTGATGTTGATAAAATTTCTCGCCTAATTTATATATTTTTTCAAAATTCTAATTACAATCCGTATTTATTAGCTGTAATGCAGGAAAATTCCGATTAATTACTTGTTAAATTTTATTTCGAATAGAGAAGATGCCATAAACGGGAAAGTGGTCGCTAAATCCGCCAATGTATTTTCTACCCATGAATGTTCGAAATGGATTGCCTTTGTTTCTTCCTTTAAATTCTCTTAGAGATTCTGGGTTAAAAATTTTAGCTTCCTTAAATCGAAAATCATTTCCGTGAAGTTGTAAAAAGTTATTCGTTATGATTATTTGATCGAACAAATTCCATGCCCCTCTATAGATAGTACTGCCATCGTATCTGGTAAGTAATAATTCCATTGGATTATATAATTCCGACTCGGTTAGATTTTTTACACTCTCGCTTTGTGGGTCATCGTTAAAATCTCCCATGATTATTATTCTAGCATTGGGATCATCAGATAATATTTGCTTTGTTAACTCTTTGTTTTTGGCAGAAACGGCAAGTCGTCTATGATTTGTCTTTTCGACCCCTGCACGTCGGGAAGGCCAATGATTTACTAAAATATGCACTTCTTCATTATCCAAAAGGCCTTTCACATATAAAATATCCCGTGTAAAATCTTGTACACCTTTATTATTTTCGACATAAATATAAACGGCTTCCTTGTGTATGACTTTAAAATATTCTTTTCGATAAATTAAAGCAGTATCGATCCCTCTTTCATCTGGCGAATCGAAATGAATGAAATCGTACTCTTTCTTTTTTAAAAATTTTGAATTTACCAATTCCTGAAGTACAAAGGCATTTTCAACTTCAGCGACGCCTATTAAAACCGGAGGATGTTGGAGCTCGCTATAACCTATTTGCTTTATTACAAATCCAAGGTTTCTAATTTTTTTTCTGAAGCGTTTTTCGTTCCATTTTCGTTTTGCTGTACTTGTAAAATCATCATCCATTGTTTTTGGATCGTCGAGAGTGTCGAATAGGTTTTCGAGATTGTAAAATGCGATGGAGAAGTTATTGATATTTTCTTCTGAAGATTCCGACATAGAGAAATTGTTTGTGGTTGCAATAGTTTCCGAAGAAAACAACCAATCGATTATCTATATTATGAAAAACCGATTTATATATAGTGAGCTGTTAAGATTGACTAAAATACAAAAAACGCTTGCAAACTGTTTTGTACCTTTGAGCAATAATTAAAACTATGCTAGAAGAATCGAAAATTGAATATGAAAAGGTAATTCTTATAGGAGTAATCACTCAGCTTCAGGATGAAGAAAAATCCAAGGAGTATTTGGATGAACTGGAGTTTTTGGCATATACTGCTGGAGGGGAAGTGTTGAAACGTTTTGTACAAAAAATGAATATCCCAAATCCTAAAACCTTTATTGGAAAGGGAAAGATGGAAGAAGTTCAACAGTTTGTGGAAGCCAATAATATCGATACCGTTGTGTTTGATGATGAACTATCTCCGGGACAACAAAAAAACATTCAAAAAATTCTGGATTGTAAAATCATAGATCGTACAAACCTAATTTTAGATATATTCGCGCAAAGAGCACAAACGAGTAATGCTAGGACTCAGGTAGAGTTGGCGCAATATGAGTATCTGCTACCTAGATTGGCAGGAATGTGGACCCACCTTGAACGACAAAGAGGAGGTATTGGAATGCGTGGACCCGGGGAAACAGAAATTGAAACTGACCGTCGAATCGTTCGCGATCGAATAGCTTTACTTAAAAAGAAACTTACGAAGATCGATAGACAGATGGAGGTGCAGCGTGGAAATCGAGGTTCTCTCGTACGTGTTGCATTAGTTGGATATACAAATGTTGGGAAATCAACATTGATGAATGTGATTAGTAAGAGTGAGGTTTTTGCAGAGAACAAATTGTTTGCAACTCTGGACACTACTGTTAGAAAAGTCGTAATTGGGAACCTTCCGTTTCTGCTTACAGATACGGTTGGGTTTATTCGCAAATTACCCACACAACTGGTTGAGTCTTTCAAAGGAACCTTAGACGAAGTAAGAGAATCTGATCTATTATTACACGTGGTGGATATTTCACATCCATCTTTTGAAGATCATATCGCTTCAGTGAATAAAATCCTGGATGAAATCGACGGAGTTGATAAACCCATGTTAATGGTATTCAACAAAATTGACGCTTATGTGCCAGAAACCATCGATGATGATGATTTAGTCACTGAAAAAACCAAGGCACATTATTCCTTAACCGATTGGAAGAAAACCTGGATGAGCAGGATGGATGGAGATGCGGTATTTATTTCGGCATTAAACAAAGAGAATTTTGAGGAATTCCGAAAGGTCGTTTACGATAAGGTAAAGGAAATTCACGTGGCTCGTTTTCCATATAATAATTTACTCTACACTGAGTATTATCCCGAGGATGATTCATAAAGAAAAAACCCGCTTCCTTTGCTACGAAGGAAACGGGTTTAGAATCGGAAAGGTATTAGATTCTTAGAATCCGTAGGTTACACCTATTCCTAGGGCTTCTCGTATTTGGAAGCCTTGTACGGCATTATCGTCATAAATTGCCTGAAAAGTTGCATTAGCATTGATCCACTTATTTACTGTCATCACTACATTAAGTGTGTAGTCGATATCAACGTTTTGTGGGTTATCAAGATAGTTTGAGTATAAATTCAAAATATTTTCAGCACTAATGTTCTCCATAAGTTTGATCTTTGCATACGCAGACACAGAAGCACCAAATTCGAAACGAGACGTTTCATTAGCTTTTACTCCAAAATAAGGGCTTTCGTTAAAAGCGGCGATTGCAATTGGATCGTTGCCAACATCAGTGAATTCACTGGAAACAAGGATTAGCTTTGCCGTGGCTGGAGAAATGTTTACATATAAATTATCATTTTTCTTCCACAATACACCCGGACCTGTTTGAATATAACCAGGAGATAGGAATTTGGTTGCTTCAACTCTATCCTCTTCTCCCATTACATTTTCGAAATATTCGTAACCAGAAGTAAACTGTGTTTTGAAATTTAAGAAGTACGAATAGTACCAGTTGCTTTCTTTTATTTGTTTTCCTAAGATTGAATTTAATTCTAATCTATCGTTTGTCTTACGCATAAATTCTTGATCACCGGTCTTGGTAATTCCATAATCGGCGATGATTCGGTTATCCCAAACCAATTTACCTTGTCGGTAATTAAAGTCGTAGGTGAGTGCAAGATTAGCAGCGTAGTTGTTAGTTCCGCCTCCGGTCCATTCGTGATTAAAGGCCGCTTGACTAAATAATAAAGAAATATTTCCTGCTTTATGCCATCCATCTTTTGGTGCTTCTTTTTCATCGGCATCCTGAGCGAATATTGCTAATGGAAGGGTAAAAATTAATATGAGTAAAAGGTTTTTTTTCATGACTAGGTTTATTAAATATTAAGCAAAAATAAATGATTCCTAACGGAATAATAAAGCTTCTTTCCTCTAGAAAGAATGCTTTCGATTAACATCGGACTTTTTTCGATTAAAGGGTTATTTTTTTCTGAAAAGAGGCACAGAAGAACAAGCTTCTCCGTACATAATGCTCTTTACAACTGGCTGAAGACGTTGTGCTAATAGTACATAGGCGTTCTGCGGAATGGGTTTGTATGCGCAACCCTTAATAATTACTGACTTATCTGCAAACGGTGATGGGTTTAAATTCTGAAGGATTTCGGCAAATATTATACTTTCAAGATTATCTAACGAACCTACTACTACTTTTTTTGCAATAGCACTGAGTTCTAACGCGACAAGCATATATGCCCACCCCGGAATAATAGCATCAGTTGTGCAATTGAGGGCAACATAACAATTAGCGTATTCGCTCCAATCTTGTTCTTTTATCGCACTTCTAAACTCTTTTTCTCGAAGCACGATTCCTTCATATAACCATTGGGAAATGTCAATCTCCTTACGCTCACCAATTGGATAGAAGTCTTCCAGATCAATGGTAACTAATTTACTGTTAGCAACTCTATTTACAATTTCGTTTTCCATATTATTTTTAGCTCACAGCTTTCAGCAACATTACAGCATTCCCAGTTCCAACTTTGCTTCTTCACTCATTAGGTCCTGCGTCCATGGTGGGTCGAAAGTGATTTCAACCTCTGCGTCTTTTACAAACTTGATTGTTTTTACTTTGTCTTCTACTTCTACAGGTAAAGTTTCAGCGACCGGGCAATTGGGAGTGGTAAGGGTCATTAAAATTTTGACTTCGTAGTCTTCATTTACAAATACGTCGTAAATAAGGCCAAGTTCGTAAATATCAACAGGGATTTCCGGATCAAAAATGGTTTTTAAAACCTTTACGATCTTTTCTCCTAATTCGGTAGTGTCTATTTCTGTCGTTGTCATTTTATGAATTATTTAATTGTGCCTGATAAGCAACAGCATATAATTTAAGCTGTTTTATCATTGAAACCAATCCGTTTGCACGAGTTGGTGAAAGATGTTCCTTTAATCCAATTTCGTCAATAAACTTGGTATTGGCATTTAGGATATCTTCCGGTTTTTGATTTGAAAATGTTCTAATAAGAATCGCAATGATCCCTTTGGTAATGATCGCGTCACTATCGGCAGTAAATACTATTTTATCGTCCTTTAATTCAGCGTTAAGCCATACTTTAGACTGACAGCCTTTTATTAATCGACCTTCTGTTTTTAAATTTTCATCTATGATTGGTAACGATTTGCCAAGATCGATCATATATTCATAACGCTGCATCCAATCATCGAACATGGAAAATTCATCAATTAACTCCTCTTGTATTTGCGATATCGTCATTGTTAATTCCCTGATGTTTTTTGTTTCTTAGCAACTAGCAGTACCCCACGATCAGCTTTTGAATACAATGTCAATTCACCTTCTTGCATCGTATATGAACCGGTTTCTTTAAGTGCATCTAATAAAGCTCGTTCTGTACTCATAACAACCTTGTCGCACATTTTTTCTGAAACAGCCAAATCTCCAAATTGAATCGCATATAGATCAAGTGTATAGTTTCCGAAGAAAGAATTACAACCCGTTGTCCCACGAATAGACTTATCTAAAGCAGCCATTGTTAAACTCATTCCATTAGCATTAACTGCACTACCATTAACAGTAGCGATGTCGTAGGTTCCTGAGAGCTGCACACTCCCTGCAACGTCAATTACTTTTTTCGTCTCATCACAAGAAACGAATAAAAGGGTAGAAATAAGGAAACTAAAGATGGTAAGTACTTTCATATTTATATATTTAAGTGAGCATTAATTTTGCTTTTTTTACCGCTTCAACCAGTGCATCAACTTCTGTTTTTGTATTATAAAATGCAAAAGATGCTCTCACGGTTCCGGGAATTTTATAGTATTCCATGATTGGTTGTGCGCAATGATGACCAGTTCTTACAGCAATTCCTAATTTGTCAACGATGGTTCCAATATCGTAGGGATGAATATCTTCAATATTAAAAGAAACGACCGAAGTTTTACCAGGAGCCGTCCCATAGATCTTTAAGCCTTCAATCTCCAATAATTTTTTGGTAGCGTACTCTAAAATTTTGGTTTCATAGGCCTCAATTTCACGGAAATTTATACTGTTAAGATAGTCAATCGCTGTGCCAAATGCAATCCCGCCTGAAATATTTGGCGTACCGGCTTCAAATTTATGTGGCAGTCCGGCATAGGTGGTTTTTTCGAAAGTAACTTCCTTTATCATTTCTCCTCCACCTTGATATGGCGGCAGTTTTTCACCCCATTCTTCCTTCATAAACAACATACCAATTCCCGTTGGACCACACATTTTATGAGCTGATGTGACATAAAAATCTACATCCAAGGCCTGGAGATCCGGCTTAATGTGCGAACAAGCTTGAGCCCCATCTATAAGCACCGCAGCGCCAACGTCATGTGCTAAACGAATAATCTCTTTTATAGGATTCACCGTACCTAAAGCGTTTGAAACATGATTTACAAACACCAGTTTGGTCTTTTCTGAAAGCAGCTTTTCGTATGCCGAAATGATAAGTGCTCCATCGTCATTCATTGGTATCACCTTCAGAATAGCACCGGTACGTTCACAAAGCATTTGCCAGGGAACGATGTTTGAATGATGCTCTAAAGCGGAAACAATAATCTCATCGCCTTTTTTCAGAATTTCTGAAAAACCACTGGCCACAAGATTAATCCCATGAGTGGTACCCGATGTAAAGATAACTTCGTATGCGTTTTTTATATTGAAATGCTTCTGAAGTTTTTGGCGTGCAATTTCATACGCATCGGTTGCTTCCTGTGATAGACTGTGAACACCTCTGTGAATGTTGGCGTTGTAATTAGAGTAATAATTTACAATACTATCGATCACAATCTGCGGCTTCTGTGAAGTAGCGGCATTATCTAAATACACCAACGGATATCCGTTCACCTTTCGTTTTAGAATAGGGAAATCGGCTCGTATTTTTTCAATATCGAATGGCATATGTGAGATTTTGAAAAGTTATTCTTAAACGTTGAAGCCTAAGTTAACTCCAATTTTTTTCGCGATCAGTTTGTTGATTCGCCCTTTTAATTCAGGTATTTTTACACTTTCTAATACTGTGTTCGCAAAAGCATACATGAGCAGGGCTCTGGCCTCTTTCTTCGCAATACCTCGTGAACGTAGATAAAACAAAGCGTCTTCATCAAACTGTCCAATAGTACATCCGTGAGAACATTTTACATCGTCCGCAAAAATCTCTAATTGAGGTTTAGCATTAATAGTTGCTTTTTCATCAATAAGGATGTTGTTATTTTGCTGAAAGGCGTCAGTTTTCTGAGCATCCTTCTCTACAATAATCTTTCCGTTAAAAACGCCGGTCGAGGCATCTCCAAACAAACCTTTATAATCCTGATGACTTTCACAGTTAGGAGCGATATGATGCACCAACGTATTATGGTCAACGTGTTGCTTGTCTTCAAGTATGGTTATTCCCTTTAAAGTAGAATCACATCCTTCACCTTTTTGATAGAAATTTAGATTGTTTCGTATAAGTTGTCCTCCAAACGAAAAGGTGTGTACATTACAGTTACTATTTCGTTCCTGCGAAATGTATGTATTATCAATTAATGAAGCAGTTGGCCCGTCATTCTGAATTTTATAGTAATCTACATACGCCCTTTTTTCAGCGAATATTTCTGTAACCGAATTGGTGAGCACTGCATTATTAGAGAGACTTTGATGTCTTTCAATAATCTGCACATGTGCATTTTCGCCCACTACAATTAAGTTTCTGGGTTGTAGCAATATTGCAGCTTCATTACCTGTAGAAAAATTAATGATCTCGATAGGTTTTTCTACTTCTTTATGCTTCGGAATGTGGATATATGCACCCTCTTTGGCAAAAGCCGTGTTTAAAGAGGTTAGACTATCTTCTTTAGCTACTTTATTGAAAAATGCTTCAATAACTGGTTTGTACTTAGGCTTATTTAAGGCCGAAGACATTAAACAGACATCCAATTTATCGTGCGTAGTTTCAGAAAGAAAAGAGCTGTAAACTCCATCGACAAAAACGATTTTATAGGTGTCAATATCGTGTAAGAAATACTTCCTAACGTCTTTAAATTCTACTGCTTGATCCTGTTTAGGAAAAATGCTGTAGTCCTTTTTTAATAAGGAATTTAGTGAAGTATATTTCCATGCTTCCTCCTTTTTAGTAGGAAAACCATTGGTTTCGAAGGTTTTTATCGCCTTGTTTCTTAAATCGTGCAAAGGCGAGTCATCTTCGAGATGATCTTCGAAAGCTATATAAGAGGAAAGTAATTTTTCTTTTAAACTCATATCCATTTCCCGTGAAAACAGGAATCATTTTAATTCAATAATAAAAATTCTACGTTTCCCGCAGGAAACATTTAAAAGGAATTTAAACCAACTCTTCTTTGATCCAGTCGTATCCTTTTTCTTCCAATTCGTAGGCTAGTTCTTTAGTCCCCGACTTCACAATACGTCCATCCATAAGTACATGTACAAAGTCAGGAACAATATAATCCAGCAATCGTTGGTAGTGCGTAATTAAAACAACAGCGTTATCAGCGCTCTTTAATTTATTCACACCATTCGCAACCACTTTTAAGGCATCGATATCAAGTCCGGAATCGGTCTCATCGAGTATCGCCAATTTTGGTTCTAACATAGCCATTTGGAAGATTTCGTTTCTCTTTTTCTCCCCTCCTGAAAAACCTTCATTCAATGATCGGGATAAGAATTTACGGTCTATATCCAGTAAATCTGCTTTTTCCTTGATCATTTTAAGCATTTCTGAAGCAGGCATATCTTCCTGTCCTTTTGCTTTTCGGTTTTCGTTAATCGCCGTTTTAATGAAATTAGTAACACTAACTCCCGGAATCTCTATAGGATACTGAAATGAAAGAAAAATTCCTTGATGGGCTCTCTCTTCCGGATCCATTTCTGAAATATCTTTTCCTTGAAAAGTGATAGAACCTTGAGTTACTTCAAATTCTTCCTTACCCGTAATCACAGAGGCGAGTGTGCTTTTTCCGGAACCGTTAGGTCCCATGATAGCATGCACTTCACCAGCTTTAACATTAAGTGTGACTCCTTTTAAAATATCTTTGTCTTCTACACTTGCGTGCAAATTTTTAATCTCTAACATCCTTATGATTTCTTTTCTTCAATTTTTATATCTGCTTCGGAAGGCTTGTCGCTTATGTGAAGGATTTCGGTAATAGTAATAACCTCATCCCAGCCTTCAACGCCCGCTTCTTTGTTTTTAACAATTCCGTTCACGATCACCGGGACCATATCGAAATCATCTTTTTTTACCGCCTTTACTCTATTTGCTAATTCTTGTGACATGTCATCGAGCGTAACTCCATAAATAAAATTGTCACCTTTTAAAACAGCTGCATCCGCCATATAAAGAAATTCACCACGATACATTTGTTGGTCTGCGGTCGCTTCAGTTACTGTAGCTTCGACTTCATTATTTTTTTCTTCAGCGTTTTTACACGAAAATGTAGCAATTGATACTGCTACAAGCAAAATGATCTTTTTCATTAGTTTAAAGAATTTGGAATTTTAGGCATTTTATTAAAATCTACAATTTCATGTTGTATATAAACTGTTGCATTTTTCTCTTTTGCGAAAGCTTCAAAATCTAAAATAGCTTTTTCAGATTGTGAGATGTCGTAATTAAATTGTGGTACGATCGCCCTATCTCGGTTTTCTTGAAAGTGATACATGTCTCCCGATAATAATACCGGTCCTGCATTAGCAAGCTCTAAATATAGAACCTGATGCCCTGGAGTATGTCCTGGCATTGATTTGATTACAACTGTACCATCGCCAAATACATCTTTATCACCATTTAGTTTTTCTACTTTTTTTAATTCTGAAAAACTTGCAGGATCGTAAAAGCCATTTCCTTTAATATCTTCACTCATTGCGAAGTCATATTCTGGTGTTTGAACCAACCAGGTGGCATCGGAAAAATTATTCGCGGTACCCGTATGATCAAAGTGAATATGTGAAAAAGCAATAAAGTCAACATCTGAAGGCGTTAAACCTATTTGTGACAACTGATTTACAATCGAATCTTTCCTGCTAATAGTAAAAGCACCATCTGGCGTAGTAAAAGGATCATTTCCTACTAATCCTTCCGGTAAACCACTGTCCCATAAAAGAATTCCTTTTGGGTGCTTAACCACATAAAATGCATCAGCTAGTTTTTTAGACTCACCTTTATAAGTTTCACCTTGAGCAAAAAGATTTAGGTTATGTGCTTCCACTGAACCTCCATCAAAAGTATAAAGTTCTACTTCAACCTTCGTTTCTTGAACCCCTTCGGAAGTTTTGTCTTCCTTTTTAGAGTCGTTACAAGCGATAAATGAAATCGCAACTAGAATTAAGAGTACTTTTTTCATATAATCATTTTTAATTATCCTACCGATCCTTCCAGACTGATCTCCAATAATTTTTGTGCTTCTACAGCAAACTCCATAGGTAGCTTATTCAATACTTCTTTACTAAAACCATTAACAATTAAAGCGATTGCCTTTTCAGTATCGATACCACGCTGATTGCAATAGAAGATTTGGTCTTCTCCAATTTTACTTGTGGTAGCTTCATGCTCAACTTGCGCTGTTTTGTTTTTGGCTTCGATATAAGGGAAGGTATGTGCACCACAACTATTCCCCATTAACAGCGAATCACATTGGGAGAAATTACGTGCGTTATCTGCATTTGGACTAATTTTCACCAATCCACGGTAACTGTTTTGAGATTTCCCGGCCGATATCCCTTTAGAGATTATTGTGCTTCGGGTGTTTTTACCCAAATGAATCATTTTAGTTCCGGTGTCTGCCTGCTGATAATTGTTAGTTACGGCAATCGAATAAAACTCTCCAATCGAATTATCTCCTTTCAGAATACAACTTGGATATTTCCAGGTAACGGCACTTCCGGTTTCAACCTGTGTCCAGGAGATCTTTGCGTTTTTCTCACAAATCCCCCTTTTTGTCACAAAGTTGAATACGCCACCTTTTCCATCTTTTCCTCCCGGATACCAGTTCTGAACTGTAGAGTATTTAATCTCGGCATCGTCTAGTGCAATTAATTCAACAACTGCAGCATGCAACTGATTTTCATCACGACTAGGTGCTGTACATCCTTCCAGATAACTTACATAACTTCCTTCATCTGCAATAACTAGCGTACGTTCAAATTGTCCGGTTCCTGCCTGATTGATTCTAAAGTAAGTTGAAAGTTCCATCGGACAACGAACTCCTTTCGGAATATAACAGAACGAACCATCACTAAATACTGCACTGTTTAAGGCAGCATAGAAATTATCTCGCGGCGGTACTACAGAACCGATATACTTTTTAACCAGTTCGGAATGTTCTCTAATAGCTTCAGAAATAGAACAAAAAATGATGCCTTTTTCCGCTAATGTTTTTTTGAAGGTTGTAGCAACAGACACAGAATCCATTACGATATCCACTGCAACTCCAGCTAATTTTTTCTGTTCGTCAAGTGATATCCCTAGTCTTTTGAAGGTATCCAACAATTCGGGATCTACTTCGTCGAGGCTGTCGTATTTTGGTTTTTTATTTGGTGCCGAATAATACGAAATTGCTTGAAAATCTGGTTTTGTGTATCTCACGTTCGCCCACTCAGGTTCTACCATTTCTTTCCAGTGACGAAATGCTTCCAAACGCCAATTGGTCATCCATTCGGGTTCTTCCTTTTTTGCGGAAATCGCACGTACAATATCCTCGTTTAAACCAACAGGAAAAGTATCAGATTCTATATCGGTATAAAATCCATACTCGTATTCCTTGGTTTCGAGTTCTTTTTTTAAATCGTCTTCAGTGTATTTGCTCATCAGTCTTCAGTATACAATTTTATAGTGAAAAACTTTCACCACATCCACAAGTTCTATTGGCATTTGGATTATTGAAAACAAATCCTTTTCCATTCAATCCACCACTATATTCCAAAGTGGTTCCAACCAGGTATAAAAAGCTTTTTTTATCAACAGCTATTTTTACCCCAGATTCTTCAAATAATTTATCATTCTCTCCTAAGTTGTGATCGAAATTTAGCTCGTAAGATAAACCAGAGCAACCACCACTTTTTACGCCAACACGCACAAAATCCTGCGCAACATTAAATCCATCATCGGACATAAGTTGTGCAATTCTCGATTTTGCAGTTTCACTTACCTTTATCATTTTATATAGATTAATTCTAAATAGGATGCAAATATACGGTAAATAGTACTCTAAACCATACTGTAAAAAGAAATTAAACTAATGTATGAATAGGTTTTATTGATGGAGAAAATGCCAGAACTGGCTGTGATAATTAACGCGTTTGTAAGCATTAATATCGGGGTAATATGCTTTTAATTAGGATCCTGAAAGTCGGGATTGTTTATAAAACTCGGATCAGACAAACTGAGTAGAAATGCCTTTAAATCTGCCTTATCATTTTCGGAAAGATGCACGCCACCCTCGCTTATAGTTTTCATTAGTGGGTCAATGGTTTCTGAATACACCAAACCTTCGCTATAATGGTTAATTACTTCATCTAAGGTCTGAAACCTTCCATCATGCATATAAGGCGCTGTGAATGCTAAATTCCGAAGAGAGGGAGATTTAAAAAGTCCAAAATCTCTAGGGTCACCTGTGAAGGCTCCTAGTCCGCGATCTGTTATGGTTTCATCCAGACCGTTGTTGTGAAAGGTGTTGTCGGTCCAAATGGGAGTATTTGGATCGCCATGACAGTGAAAACAATCACCTCGGGATTCATCAAGAAACACAGCTAGACCGTTAGCTTCAGAAGTAGTTAGTTCGGCTTCTCCTGCAAGGTGTTTATCAAATTTCGAATTGCTGGAGATAAGTGTTCGTGTGAATTGGGAAATTGCTTTTACTACCAGTTCTTTGGAAATGTTTTCTGTTCCGAAGGCATTTGAAAAAAGCAAAGGATAATCGCTTGTAGCTTGAAGGCTTACCGTTGCCTGTTCCCATGTATTGTGCATTTCTATAGGATTAGTAACCGGCTCTAACGCCTGATTTTCTAAACCTTTTGCTCTTCCGTCCCAAAAGAAATCTTCTGAAAAATTCCACGCCATATTAAAAAGCGGCATAGAATTCCGATTTCCTTCCAGACCGTCTATACCAATACTAAATCTTCTTTCGTCCGAGAATGCGTTTTGAGGGTTATGGCAGCTAGCACATGCTTGAGTTCCGTCTCCCGATAAAATGGGGTCGTAGAATAATTTACGGCCTAATGCAATACCTTCCCGCGTTTGAGGGTTGTCTCCAGGAATTATAGGGGGAGAAAGTTTTTCAGCGAAAAGTTGAGGAATAGAAAGAGGCATGGGTGTAGCAATATATTCATCGTCCTTCTTACAAGATGTAAAAACAATTGAAAGCAATAAACATATTAATACACCGTACCTCATTTTTCTTATCCTTGATTTTTATTGAGTTACCGCACCTAGGCTAAAAACAGTAGTTCCGTTTTGAGACATCATAAGTTGTGCGTTATAATTCATCATTAAAGCGCTGTTTAACACATTTAAATCCCATTCGTTTGGATTTATAAACCACTCAGAAACGTCCATTTTCACTTCTACATTGGTATTTTCTGAAACAGTAACCGACCCAATAGTTACTTCAAAAGAAGTGTCGAAAGGGGTTGATGTCGCCGTATTAAATGCTCTAATGGTGTGGTATGCGTAGTTCGCAGGAGTAGGAGTTCCATCGTCAAATTTTCCTTCTAATCGCATATAGTGGTACCCACCTCCTAGAGGAGTTGGAACACCCCATGTAGCTGAGGTCAAATCTGGATAAGCTGCATCCACGTTATCTTCCTCATCGAATCCAAAAGTAAAGGATACTACATAATCGCCCGTTGGGATTTGTACATCTGGAGTAAAGTTAACGTTAGTACCGTTTCTTGCGCTTATAAGATTATAATCTTCCGCGCTAAATGATTGGCCGGTACTATTTGTAAAGGTAATATCGGATATTAGATAATCTAATTTTGAAATAGTTTGATCTGTACCATGAGCATTTGTGTACACAGTTGTTTCATAATCGGCATTGGTAATATTATTACCATCCCAATTTTGTGTGAATGTAAAAGCGACATTCACGTTTTGCGGGGTAGTTGTAGTGTCGTCATCACTTTTACAACTTACTACTACAATACTAATTGCAACAGCTAAAAACAGGGCAATCTTTTTCATCTTAATAAATATTAGGTTTAAAATGTTGAACTTATTTTAATTTTACGAGTAGAAGGTCTTTGATTCCTCGATTTTGAGGAATGTCTAAATTATTGCTTTCGGTGTTTCCAACGGCAATAATTTTATTATCGGGAGTTTGAATAACATCAAAACCGAAATCAAGCACTGATCCACCAATTGTAGTTTCAAGTGTAATACCTCCATTTTCATCAATCAAGAGTACCCAAAGATCATTTTGACCTTTATTGATAGTTACATCTCCGTCACTAGATCTGGTAAATCCTGTAATGACATAACCGCCATTTGCCAAAGGCTTAATACTTCTGGCAGATTCAAATTCGGTTCCACCATAGGTTTTTTGCCAAATCATGTTGCCAAGGTCATTGAATTTAACTACCCACACATCTGCATTTCCGTGATTCCCTGTAACGTCCTTATCGCTACTTCTTGAATCACCTACCATTAAGTAATTTCCATCTAATGTTTTAGTGACGCTATATGCTACATCAATTTCCGATCCTCCAAAAGACTTGGTCCAAAGTAAATCACCTTGTGGTGACAGGCGAACCGCCCAAAAATCGTATGAACCTTTGTCGTCTGTAATATCGAAATCAGTACTTTCAGAAGCGCCAATCATTAAAAACCCACCATCATCTGTTTGCAGTGCGTCATAACTTCGATCATTGTTAGAACCTCCAAAATAGCGTCTCCAAATTTTATTTCCATTTCCATCCATCAAGATTCCCCAATACTCGCCAACGCCATGTTGGCCGCCTTTTTGGTTGGTTTGATTAGTGTTTTGAAAGTCGTTTCCTGCACCGCCGCTAGCCGAAACATCGAAAAAACCAGTTGCAAAGAAATTGCCTTCTGCTGTTTCAAATATTTTAGTCGCTTGGTCACTACCCGAAAAACCATAATTTTTATGCCATTGTTCCGTGCCATTTGCAGTTATCTTAAATAGCAAATAATCGTGAAATCCTTCGTTGCCAATACCGCCATCGCTACTTCGGCTGTGGCCACTTAACACATAACCACCATCGGATGTTTTGGAGATACTTGTGGCAACATCGTCTGCGCTACCGCCATAGGTTTTGCTCCAAATAATTACGCCTTCCGGACTAATTTTTAGTAGCCAGTAATCATTATCATCTCCAGTTCTGCCTACGAGATCACCATCCATACTTTTGGTGGTACCAAGAACCATATAATTGCCATCGTTTGCAAGTACTATGGAAGTGGCAGTTTCTTCATTAGAGCCACCGAATGTTTTTACAAAATCGATATCTCCTTGAAAACCGGTTGGATTAGGGTCATCATCAACGATGATTTCATCGTCATCTTCAAGTATGGGCGCTGGTCCATCATCCTTTCCGCAGGAAAAAAATAATCCTGCAGAAAGTAACAATAGAATAAATCTAATTTTAAATGTAGGTATTAGCATATTGTATTTTTTAAAAATACCCTTGGATTTGGGGGCTGATATATAATAAGTAATTCTTAAAAAAGCAGGTTAGAACAACTTATTCTTTAATAATTTTTTTAGTTACACTGTTATTTAGCAATATGAAATACATTCCTTTGGCATAAGAAGATATATCAATTGTATTAAGTTCTTGGTTCAAATTCGAATCCACATACAACCTGTTACCAAGCATATCGAAAATTGCGATATCTGTTACCAACTCAGCCTTTGAATCTACAATAATGCTAGTAGACGCAGGATTTGGATAAATACTCACACTATTTTGAAGAGAAATATCATTCACAGCAAGTGCAGAATCAACTGTTAATTGAAACGAACAATCATCTGTATTACCACTAGCGTCTTCAACAGTAAAAGAAACAGTATAAACTCCATCAACTAACTGAGTTGTTGGTGCAGGATCTTGAGTATAGATAAAATCACTACAGTTATCGGTTGCTGTTACCACAGAAGTAGTAGCATAATTAGGGACTGTGTAAAAACTGTTTCCTGTGTCGTATCCAACACTAAAATCTGCCGGACATGTAATTACAGGAGCGATTTCATCAATAACAGTAACTTGTGTTGTACAAAAATCTCTGTTTCCAAAGTCATCATAAACCTCAAGTTCTACATTGTTTACACCCAAATCTGAGCAATCGAAGGTATTGTTACAAACTAATAGATAAACGGTACCACTATTATCTGAAGAACCATCATTAATATCTGCAGCTGCAAGAGTTGCAACACCATTTGAATCTAGAGAAACACTAGCAGTCTTACAAACTGCCACTGGATCAGTATTATCAATAGCCGTACTTGGACGAACCAAGAAAAACCCTCTATTTATATCACTAATAATAATATTTCCACTCTCTAGGTAAGGATAAACACTCCATGCACCACTAAAACTTGAGTTGTTGTTATTAGGATACGTATCAAAGAAGGCTTCTTCTGTCATCACATCGTTTCCAATGTTAGACACATCAAGAATTCGAAGACCGGCTCTGTAGTTGGCCATATAGTATTTTGTTCCTTTAACATAACCGTTATGGTCGATAGCAGGTGTTGGACCTGTATATGTAAATCCGAATTGTGGGTTGTCCAGATCATTAAAATCGAAAATAAGTGTTCTTGTATTGAAGCCAAAATCAATTTCGTCTAGTTCATCTCCAAGAATAAAATAACGCTCATCCTCTGTGAACCATCCCTGGTGTGTATATCCAACATTAGAATATGAAATAGTAGAAATTGGAATTGGATTCGATTTGTCAGTAATATCGACAATCGCAATTTCTGTTTCATTAGATCCAATTAGAATCTCTCTACCTGTGTAGTCGCTATCCGGACCACAATAAGTTACAACTTGTGCATCATGACTGTAGTCATCAAGTGAATATCCACCTTCAGAAATTGGATTTAAAGGATCTTGTATATTGATAAAATGAGGACCTCCATTATAAAAGTTTGTACCTACTGGAAAAGCATATCCGGTAGCTTCATTAATCACAATGTTGTGTGCGCTACCAAAACCATTAAAATGTGCATCTTCGGTAAAGGTTACCGGCGGACTTGTTACATCACGTAAACGATTTAAATCGAAAACCTGCATACCGTGACCATTCGCTTCACTTACAATAAAAGCATGATCATTATATGTCTTAATATCCCTCCAAGTACTACTATTGGTATGCGTTGGAAGTTTTCCTAAGTAAATTGGGTTTATAGGATCTGAAATGTCTATAAATGCAGTTCCATTATCTAAGCCCATTAATGCATATTCTTTTCCGGTAGTTGGATCTTCCCATCCCCAGGAATCGTTACCGTCATTTGCATTCATATCTGCTAACGAGATACGGGATTGTAGATCAATTCCATTACAAGGGTAAGGTCCTGCTGTACCTCCGGCACATGGTGTTTGTGCTGTGATAACAGAAAAGCATGCCATAAAAATGGGTAGTAGTAATTTTTTCATTTGATAGATTTAAGATTTGAAGTTTGTAAAAGTAAAAATATTAATTGCTTATAAAGAACGTAAAACGTTAAAAGTTAGTATATATAAATAGGTAAGTCGTTTTAGTTGACTTATAATTTCAAAAAACTTTTATTTTTTAATTATTTTCTTCGTGATTGTATTATTGATTATTAAAAAGTAAATTCCTTCAGAAAAATTTGAAATATCGATTCGATTTTCTTCGGAAGTAAGTACGTCTTCAGAAAAGAGAATATTCCCTAGAATATCAACTATAACTGCCTTGTTGATAAATCCTGCTTCCGATTGGAGCACAATTTCTTCCGAAGCTGGATTAGGAAAAACAATCACTTCCGAAGCACTTACTTCAGAAATTCCAAGAGGTTCCGATTTTTTCACTAATACAAAACCTTGAGTTCGGTCACTGATTACAATATTGCCACTCTCAAAATAGGGATATACGCTCCAGGCACCGTTATAACCAGCCTCATTATTTTCAATATGTGTATCGAAATAACCTATCTCTGTCATGGTTCCGCCGCCAATTTCAGAAATATCCAAAACACGTAAACCCGCTGCATTATTGGAAAGATAAAAAGTGTCCCCTTTCACAAATCCATTGTGATCGGTGGCAGCTGTCTCGCCGGTATGTTCGAAACTCAATGTTGGGTTGTCAAGATCTTCAAAATCGAAAACAAGTGTGCGTGTGTCTAATCCGAGATTTATTTCGTCCTGTTCGTCTCCCAATAAAAAGTATCGATGATCTTCAGTGAGCCATCCTTGATGGGTGTATTCTAAATTATTGTAATCGATTGTTGAAATGGTTTGCGGGTTCGTTTTATCGGTAACATCAATAATCACTACTTCAGTTTCATTACTGCCAAATAGAATTTCTCGCCCGCTATAATCGGTATCCGGGCCGTTGTATATTACGACATAAGCATCGTGGCAATAACCTGCAGCCGCATAGCCGCCTTCATTTACCGGATTCAATGGGTCTTGAATATTCACAAAGTGAGGGCCGCCGCCGTTCGCAGTAGTTCCCACGCCATAGGCATAAGCCGTTTCTTCGTTAATTACGATATTATGCGCACTTCCAAATCCGCTATAATGTGCGTCCTCGTTGAAAATAACAGGAGGATTGTTCACATCTCTCAGTTTGGTAAGATCAAAGATTTGCATACCGTGTCCACTATCTTCACTCACTACGAAAGCAAAGTTGCCGTAGGTTTTCGCGTCTCTCCAAGTGCTGCTTCCTCCGTGACTGGGTAATTTTCCTAAATAGACCGGGTTTACAGGATCTGAAATATCGATAAACGCAACCCCTTCAATAAGGCACATAATGGCATATTCTTTTCCGTCTAGAGGGTCTGTCCAACCCCAAGAATCATTCGCCCGGGTTGAATTCATCGTCGACAATGGAATTTGAGATTGCAAATCGTAATCGTTACAAGCAAAACCACCGGCAGTCCCATTAGAACATGGAGTTTGCGCGAACAGCGCAAAGCTTGTACATGCTAATAGAATTGAAAGAAGTGGTTTCATATGTAGAATTCGTTACCTTTTAAAAGCGCCTATTGTTTTATGATCTTTTTAGTGCTCTGTTCATTAATCGCTATAAAATACATGCCGTTAACATAACTAGAGATGTCCAATGTTGTTGTTTCAGAATTAATATTGATAGCTGAATACAACTCCTTACCTAAAACATCATAGACTCGAATTGTGTTCAAGGGCTCATTTTTGGATGAAATGAAAACAATATCTGTTGCTGGATTTGGATACACTGAGAAATTGTTAACAGTACTTTGATCCTCAATAGCGAGACTAGAAGGTCTAATTAAATAGAATCCGGCATCGTAATTTGGGTCACTGTATTGAAGTGAAGTAACCAATAAATTACCACTATCGAAATAAGGATAGATGTTCCATGCACCGTTATAACCGGCAACATTATTTGTGGGATATACATCGAAGTATCCGATTTCGGTCATGTTTCCATTGTCAATATCAGATATATCAATCATTCGTACACCGGCGGTATAGTTGGCAAGATAGAAAGTGTCTCCTTTTATATATCCATTGTGATCGGTGGCTTCAGTCTCGCCTAAATGTTCGAACGAAAGTTGTGGATTATCAAGATCTGTAAAATCAAAGACTAGGGTTCTGGTATTAAAACCAAATTGTATTTCATCAATTTCATCACCTAAGAAAAAGTATACTTGATCATCGGTGAACCATCCTTGATGTGTATATACTGTATTGTTATAACCAATAGTTGAAATTTCTTGAGGGTTGGCCTTGTCTGTGACGTCAACAATAACGATTTCGTCTTCGTTGCTCCCTACATATATTTCACGGCCGGTATAATCTGTATCCGGACCATTGTAAGTGACTACTTGTCCATCATGACTATAATCTCCTAAATCGTAACCACCGGCAGCTACTGGATTTAATGGATCTTGAATGTTAACAAAATGAGGTCCGCCTAAATAGGTGTCGGAACCCACGGCATATGCATAACCCGCATCTTCGTTAATAACAACATTGTGTGCACTTCCGAAACCATCGTAATGAGCATCTTCAGTAAATGTGACTGGAAGATTAATCGCAGTTCCCAATCGGGTAAGGTCGAATACCTGCATTCCATGGCCAAAGGCTTCACTAACAATAAAGGCAAAATTATTGTAAGTTTTTATATCTCTCCAAATTGTAGTCCCGGTATGCGTTGGAAGATTCCCAATATATACAGGGTTAATTGGGTCGGAAATATCTATGAATGCAACTCCGTTATCAAGTCCTACCAATGCATATTCGGTCCCATCTCCTGGGTCTGTCCATCCCCAAGAGTCGTTAGAGTTTGTTCCTCCAAGATCTGTAAAAGGAATAAAAGATAGTAAATCATAGCCACTACACGGGTAGGGTCCGGCCATATTGTTAACACATGGAGTTTGACCGATTGATACTGTGCAACTTATAAAAAACAGTAAATGTAGAAATTTTTTCATCATGGAATCTTTTATAGTTAGGTAATAATAGCGTTAAATTATGAAAAATTTAATGATTTCGCGGTTTTTAACATAAATGCATAATTACCCTATCGTTTTTGTAGAATAAAGTGATAATAATATAATTTGATATGTTTCGGAATTATTTTTAAAATGAAAGACGATAGAGGCTATAATTATTTTACTTAGCCTATTTTTGCAGCTTCAAAGAAAAAGCACATGTTAGAGAATAAAAATAACGCGAAAACCGATATTTCTGAACTTGGTGAATTTGGGTTAATCGATCACCTTACTTCACAATTCGAAGTCAAACACAAAACCACCATAAAAGGGATTGGAGATGATGCTGCCGTAATTTCGCCAGAGGGGAAAATGATTGTGACCACAGATCTATTGGTGGAAGGTGTGCATTTCGACCTAAGTTATATGCCTCTAAAACATTTAGGATATAAAGCGGTAATAGTAAATCTTTCTGATGTCTATGCCATGAATGCAATTCCTACACAAATTACGGTTTCCTTAGCGGTTTCGAATCGATTTCCGGTTGAGGCACTTGAGGAATTATACGCAGGAATCGCCACTGCGGCAAAATTATACGAGATCGATGTGGTAGGAGGGGACACCACTTCTTCTACCTCCGGAATGATGATTAGCATAACGGCCATAGGACAGGCAGATGAAAAGGAGATTGTGTATCGTGACGGCGCTAAAGAAAACGATTTATTGGTAGTGTCTGGAGATCTGGGTGCTGCCTATTTAGGATTGCAGGTATTAGAACGTGAAAAACAAGTGTTTAAAGTAAACCCGGCGTCTCAGCCCGATCTGGATGCATATACTTATTTAATTGAAAGACAATTAAAGCCTGAAGCCAGAAAAGATATTATTCAATTATTAAAGGAGCTGGAAGTTAAGCCAACAGCGATGATTGATATTAGTGATGGTCTATCTTCGGAAGTATTACACATTTGTAAAAATTCGAAAGTAGGATGTAATTTATATGAGGATAAAATTCCTTTAGATCCTCAGGTAATTAATACCTGTGAAGAATTTAAATTAGATAGTACAACTATAGCGTTAAGTGGGGGTGAAGACTATGAACTTCTCTTTACCATTAAAAATGAGGATTTTCCTAGAATAAAGGCAAATCCTAATCTAACCGTGATAGGGCATATGACAAATGAAAATGAAGGGGTGCATTTAATCACCAGAGCTAACACAAAAATTCCTTTGGTTGCCCGAGGGTGGAATGCTTTGAATAAGGATTAACTAGGAAGCTTGTGCTTTTTCTAAGCTATTCGAATGGAGAATGCGTTCGAACATTTTATTGTTCTTTTCCCAATACGGGTTTAGCTTAACCATTTTTCCATAACCATCTGTGGTGAATTTTTGGTTACAATTTGCACATTCAAATTCTTCTATAAAAATGGATTCCTTCTGAATAGAGCTTAACTTATGTCCTTTTATTTTACAGCTTAATGATATCATAATTTCTACGCTAAGGTTCGTTCTGCTCTTTTCTGAAAAAAGGATGATACTACCGAGTTTACTTTTTTTGTCTTCAATGTGAGAGCTTCTAATGAACCGGTAAGATTTTCTGTTACTTCTTTTTTACAATGACTACATCTATATTCATTGATGTGATTCGTGATTTTACGAGTGACCACATATTTGTGACCGAAGGTGGAGCAAACAACACCTATAATTGGATTGGCAGTCCGTGGGGAAGTAGTTTTCATAAGATTCGGGTTTTTTGTTGGGATAAATATAACAAAATTTTCCGAATAAAATCGACTAAGTGCCTGATTTTTACGTTAAAGTGAGAATTTTAGCAATTATAGCCTGATTTTCTATCCAACTCATATGCCCTCCAGGAGTGCTTATAAGGGTAGTATTTGTTTCTGAAGCCTCTATTTTACAGGTCTCATAAGGAATTATTGGATCGTCAATTCCGCAGATCATAAATTTTGGCGTATTTATTTTTTTTAATACCGAAATGCGATCTTTTCGATTTTTCATGCCTGAAATTGTGGCAATTATGCCTTCAACTGGAAATTTCATCGCCTCTTTTTTCAACCGAAGGATCTCGGATTTGTATAAGTCTCTTGTTTCTTCGGCAAACAAATTGCTAATCGCCATACTTATAAATGCTTCCGGATTTTTTACGATTACTTTTATGGCTCTGTCACGATTTATTTTTCTCTCTTCGGAATCTTCAGCCGGAGTAGAATTTATCAGAATGAGTTTGTCAATACTATCTGCATATTTTTCAGCAATTGCCAAAGCGACATAACCACCCATGGAATGCCCTGCGAAAACACCTTTTTGGATTTGGTGCTTATTCAGAATAGAAAAAACAACATCGGCCATTAATTCCATGCCGTGTTCTTTTCCGATAAATCCACTTTTACCATGTCCGGGGAGATCAATAGTGATCACGGTACTATTTTGAGCTAATATTGGCACAAAATAATCCCACATACGACTGCTTTCAAGAAACCCGTGAAGGAGAACAATTGCCGGTCCTGTACCGCTTAGTTTATAATAAATTTGGGTGTTGTGATAATTCAGTATCATTTATCTATATTCGATCCGCAAATATCCACGTATGAATAATAGTAAGCAAACCTTTATAACCGCATTTGCATTATTTTCACTTTTTTTTGGAGCAGGTAATTTAATTTTACCCCCTTTTTTAGGTTATAACGCCGGCGAAAGTTGGATCTGGGTGACATTAGGATTTGCTGTTTCAGCCGTAATTATACCAATATTAGCTATTTATGGCTATGCAAGACTTCAGGGGACGATGCTTGATTTCGCTAATAAAGTTTCTCCGGTTTTTGCAATTATTTACTCGGTTCTAGTTTACGCAATCTCTATTTCCTTACCCTCTCCTCGTACGGCTTCAGTCACATACGAAATGGCGATTCAGCCTTATTTCGATATATCCTCCCTTTGGGTAAGTGTGATCTATTTTTTATTGGTGTTGGTCTTTGTGCTAAACCGTTCTAAAATTTTAAATCTGGTCGGAAAATTCTTAACCCCTCTAATTATTATTATCCTTCTATGTATTATCGGAATCGGTGTTTTTGGCGAAACTGAAACTTTACGTACTTCCATCTTTGAGAATTCATTTACAGAAGGAATTCTTGAAGGCTACCAAACTTTCGATGCTATAGGAGGAGTTGTTGTTGGTGGTGTGATCGTAATTTCTCTCACGCTACAAGGAACACATACATATATTGAGCGAAAATCGATCATCGCGAAAGCAGGTCTCATTGCAGGTCTAGGTCTTTTCATTATTTACGGCGGACTCATAGCTTTAGGCGCTATGAATAGTGGGACACTTAATGTTGAAAACCGAACTGAGTTTCTTACTTTGCTAAGTACAGCATCTCTGGGTGCTATTGGAACCTCTTTTTTGGCAGTTTTAGTCGCTCTGGCCTGTTTTACAACGGCTGTTGGAGTAGTTACCGGAACGTCAGATTTTGTAAAAGGCTTGTTTAGTAATTCTCAGTTGGCGTATAAAATCACGGCGATTTTAGGTTGTATAATTGGGGTTGCTGTGGGACAATTTAACGTTGGATTTATTATCGACATCGCATTACCGGCATTAATGTTTATTTATCCAATTACAATTGTTTTGATTTTGCTGAATGCAATTCCGAAGGAATACGCGACAAAAAAGGTATTTCAACTCGTAACCTTGACAGCTTTTGTATTTAGTATTCCGGATTTTTTACAGTTTTTTGCTTCTGAAGCATTTGTAACTTCTATTAAATCTTATATTCCCTTATCCAAATTTAGCATGGGATGGGTGCTGCCCGTCATTTTGGTTTTCGTTCTGATTAATTTGTTTTCAAAGAGAAATAAAAAATCCGACCTTAAAATTAATTAGTCAGGTCGGATATTCAATTTATAAAATGATAATTTCTAGCTGTTCATCAGCTCTTCAATTTCTTCAGCTTCAATAGGAATGTTTCGCATTAAATTAAAAGGTTCTCCTTTTTTCTGAATTACGACATCATCCTCCAAACGTATTCCGAAGCCTTCATTAGGAATATAAATCCCAGGCTCAACAGTGAATACCATATCAGCTTTCATGGGTTCCCATAGTAGTCCGTAGTCGTGAGTGTCCAATCCCATGTGATGAGAAGTCCCATGCATAAAGTATTTTTTATATGCTGGCCATTCCGGATTTTCGTTTTTTACGTCTGCTTTGTCGATTAGCTTCAGTTTTAATAATTCCCGCGTCATTAAATTACCCACTTCTTCGTGATATTCTTTCCAAAAAGCACCAGGTACCAACATTGCTGTCGCTTCATCTTTTACTCGTTTTACGGCATCATATACTTCTCTCTGCCGTTTTGAGAATTTACCGCTCACAGGTATGGTTCTTGTCATATCGCTAGCGTAATTGGCGTATTCTGCACCAACATCTAATAAGATAAGATCCCCCTTTTTGCATTGTTGGTTGTTCTCGATATAATGCAATACATTCGCGCTATTTCCACTCGCAACTATAGGAGTATACGCAAATCCTCGGGAACGGTTTCTTAAAAACTCATGCATAAACTCAGCTTCAATTTCATATTCCCAAACTCCCGGTTTTACAAATGAGAGGATACGTCTAAATCCTTTTTGAGTGATATCACATGCGTTCTGAATTAGATCGAGCTCAATTTTATCCTTCACCGATCTCAATCGCTGCAAAATAGGATTACTTTTCGCCACTGAGTGCGCGGGATATTTATTTAAGAGCCATTTAGTGAATCTCGCTTCACGCGTTTCCGTTTCTACATTCGCACGATAATGTTCATTTGTATTTATATAAACGGTATCGCTTTGTGTCATAATTTCGAACAACACTTTTTCCATTTCTTGCAACCAGTAAACAGTCTTTATACCACTTGTCTTTAAAGCAGCTTCTTTGGTTAATTTTTCACCTTCCCAAACCGCAATATGATCGTTCGTTTCTTTAAGAAATAAAATCTCACGGTGTTTTTCATTCGGACAATCGGGAAATAAAACCAACACACTTTCTTCCTGATCTACGCCACTTAAAAATAATATGTCTCTGTGCTGCTGAAAAGGCATCGTACTGTCAGCACTAATTGGATAAATATCATTGGAATTAAAAATTGCCAAACTGTTTGGCTTCATTTTAGCCGCGAAGTTTTTTCGATTTTTTATATAAAGTTTGCTGTTAATAGGATCGTATTTCATGATTGTCTTTTCTGAATTTCCTCAAAATTAATTAGAATAATTAGGAAATCATTACTGTGACCTTATTTTTTAGGATACTTATAACAACTTGATGCGTTCATTGTGTAATAATCATTTAAAAACATCTCCCCCAAACCCCCTCTTCGGAAGAGGGGGCTAATAGTTTTAGTTAGAATAATACTCCCTCCCTTCGAAGGGAGGGCCGGGGAGGGATGTTGTCCTAGTTCTTCTTATATTTATATATGGCGAATAAAATAATACCATATCGTAAGGATTTAAAATTGAGGGCACAATACTTACGGAATAACCCAACTGAAACTGAGATTGTATTGTGGAACGAAATTAGAAAGAGCTCATTAAGAGTTGAATTTCATCGCCAAGTTCCAATTCTAGACTATATAGTTGATTTTTATTGTCATGAAATTGGATTAGTTATCGAAATCGACGGAAGTGTTCATGATTCTCAAGTTTTAGAGGATGGAAAAAGACAGGGGAGAATTGAGGAATATGGAGTTAGGCTTTTAAGGTTTTCTAATAAAGAAATATTTACTAACCTCCCTGGGGTTCTTAAAACGATTAAAGAGTATGTAGATGAAAGCATTTCGTGAGAACATCTCCCCCAAACCCCCTCTTCGGAAGAGGGGGCTAATAGTTTTAGTTAGAATTATACTCCCTCCCTTCGAAGGGAGGGCCGGGGAGGGATGTTGTTCTAACTTTTATTTCTACTGAGCTAAGTTGGGGTGTTTAAATAAAGTTTTGCCTATCCCGTTGCATTTAAGTAATTTCCTCATTTTAATCCTTAGCTTATGAAAAGTTTACTCCTGGCATTTTTCAGTATTTGTACAATTTCAGTTTTTTCACAACAACCTGCTACTACGACAGCCGAAATCGTCGAAAGTCTTCAGAAAAAAGAAATACTTACAAAAACTTCACTTGTAAAAAACCTGCCTTTTAAAAATATTGGGCCCACTATTATGAGTGGTCGCGTTGTAGGTTTCGCCGTGAATCCTCAAAATCCGGTCGAGTTTTATGTTGGTTATGCCAGTGGCGGAGTTTGGCATACCGAAAATAATGGAACCACTTTTAAGCCGATTTTGGATAGTAGCCCGACTCAAAATGTTGGATGTCTTGTGATGGATTGGAAAACGAAAACCTTATGGGTAGGAACTGGTGAGGTAAATGCTTCACGTTCTTCTTACGCCGGAATCGGACTTCTGAAATCAACAGATAATGGAGAGTCTTGGGGAAATATGGGGCTCACAGATTCACATCATATTAGTAGTATTTTAATCAATCCAGTTAATTCTGATGAGATAGTTGTAAGTGCTGTTGGGCATTTGTATTCAACAAATTCGGAACGAGGTGTTTTCAAAAGTACCGATGGGGGAAAAACCTGGAACAAAACATTATTTGTCGATCAACAGTCAGGAATTATTGAAATGGTTAGTGACCCCAATAACTTTAACCTAATGTATGCTTCTTCATGGGATAAAGATAGAAAGGCATGGAATTTTAGGGGCGATGGTTCCGGAAGTGCTATTTTTAAAAGTACTAATGGCGGAAATACATGGGATAAAGTCTCTGTGGAAGGAAGTGGTTTCCCATCAGGAGGAGGTGCCGGAAGAATTGGACTTGCCGTCTATGATGAAAACACTGTTTATGCTATCATTGATAATCAGAATAGAAGAAAAGATGAAACTCCAAATACCGACGACGACGGACTTACAAAAGAGCAGTTTAAAACGATGTCTTCTTCTCAGTTCTTGGAGCTCGATAATAAAAAATTAGACCAATATCTTCTGAATAATGGCTTTCAGGAAAAATACAAAGCCGAAAATGTAAAACAAATGGTGCGAAGCGGAAACGTTCAGCCAATTGATCTTGCCAAATACCTTGAAGATGCCAATACTATGTTATTCGATACGCCTGTGGTGGGCGCAGAGGTATATAAAAGTACAGATGGCGGTATAAGTTGGTCTAAAACACATACTGGTTATTTGGATGATATCTATTATTCTTATGGTTATTACTTCGGAAAAATTCACGTTGCGCCTCAGGAACGGAACAACATTTATATCTATGGTGTGCCAATTTTAAAATCGAAAGACGGCGGAAAAACTTTTACTTCTATCAGTGCAGAAAATGTACATGTAGATCATCACGCTTTATGGATCAATCCGAAGCTACCGGGACATCTTATCAATGGAAATGATGGAGGTGTAAATATCACTTACGACGACGGTGACAATTGGATAAAAAACAATGCTCCATCTGTTGGGCAGTTCTACGCTGTGAATGTAGATAATGAAACTCCCTATAATGTATATGGTGGTTTGCAGGACAATGGTGTTTGGGTAGGAGCTCACAATTCTGAAGATGATAAAGGTTGGTTACAAAACGGAAATTATCCTTTTAAATTCATCATGGGTGGTGACGGAATGCAAGTGGAAATCGATAACCGAAATTCAAACATTGTTTATACCGGGTTTCAATTCGGAAATTATTACCGTCTCAATCGTGAAACTGAGGAAAGCACCAATATCCAACCTAAACATGAGTTAGGTGAAAGTCCATACCGATTTAACTGGCAGACGCCTATTTTATTGAGTTCACATAATCAAGATATCTTGTATCTCGGAGGAAACAAACTGATGCGTAGTATGGACAAGGGAGATAATTGGCAAGCGATTTCAGATGATATTACAAAAGGCGGTAAACCAGGAAATGTTGCTTATGGCACTTTAACTTGTATTAGCGAATCGAAATTTCAATTCGGATTACTCTATGCCGGTAGTGATGATGGGATGATTCATGTGTCGAAAAACAGTGGTGGCAGCTGGACAAATATTTCGGGGAGTCTGCCGGCAGATTTGTGGGTAAGTAGAATAGTCGCATCCACGCATAAAAAAGAACGTGTATACTCAACTTTAAACGGCTATCGTTGGGATAATTTTAAACCCTATGTTTATGTAAGTGAATCCTATGGTGCGAGTTGGAAGGATATAAGTAATAATTTACCTGCATCACCGGTTAATGTGATAAAAGAAGATCCTGTAAACGAAAATGTGTTGTATTTAGGAACAGACAATGGAGCTTATGTTTCATTCAATAGAGGTGAAAGCTGGGAGGCCTTTTCTAAAGGTTTGCCAAATGTGGCTGTACATGATCTTGTGGTTCAAAAAGATGCTAAAGATCTTGTTTTGGGAACTCATGGAAGATCGATTTATATTGCAGACATTTTATTATTACAGGAAATGGATACTTCAAAAATGAACGGGCTAATACTAGCTGATATAGAAGATGTGACTGCATCGAGACGATGGGGAGATAGATTTAGTCAATGGAGCGAGTATAATGAGCCTTCGGTAATGCTTCAGTTTTATTCCCCTCAAGATGGAGAAGGAACTGTTTCAGTAGAAACTAAAGACGGAAAACAACTGCAACTATTAACGGTAAATGCTTCTAAAGGAGTTAATGTATTCGAATACGACGCTCATATTTCAGAAAAAGGAATAAAACAATTGAAGAAGGAAGACTTGAAAATTAGAAAAAGCAATAATGGAAAAACGTATCTCCCTGTAGGAGAATACATAATAAAGGTGAAAATTAATTCAATGGAAGTAAAGAAAGTGTTTTCAATAAAATAATTTACTATATTTAAGTTCTTTAACTAAAAAACTTATATGATGAAAAAATTACAATTAGTTTTTGGGATATTAATAGTGTCTCTCATGTCATTTCAATCGATGGCTCAAGAAAGAAGTATCGATACTTTATTGGAAGAATTAAAAGGTTTATCCAACACCCCGCTTTCGGAAGCCGAGGTTATTAGACAAAACTTTAACCAAAGTGAAGCCGCTATTCTGAACGATTATATTGCAAATCAGATGGCGACATCTCAGACTGGAACGAATTCCGGAAGATTGGTTAGTGAATATTATGTTTTAAATCTTAGAGCCTCTGCCAATGATTTTGGAACATTAGATGCCACTCCACCTTTTGCAGGAATTAACACCATATTTGCACCCCTTTCGGTGTCTATTTTTGCGGATGACTTCGATGAGAATGGAGTTTTATATGCATTGTCTTTTGAGAACGACAGTGGTGGAACTGCAACTAGAAGAGAATTGGTAACTGTAGATATTACTGATGGAACCGTTACAGTGGTTGGAGATATTTTAGCCGACATAGCCGGTGCAACACCTACAGGCTTAGCATTCGATTTTACGACTAATACCATGTATGCAACAGCAGCAAATGTTTTGTATAGTGTGGATGTTACGGCTGGGACTGTTACGCCAATTGGAACTATGTCTACCGCAACCAGTATTTGGCTAGTTATCGACAACGATGGTAATGCTTTTGTGGCCGATATTAGCGATGATACCTTTCATTCTGTTGATTTAACTACAGGTCTTTCCACCCTTATTGGAGCTTTAGGGCTTGACATTAGTTTTGCTCAAGAAGCAACTGTAGATCCTGACACAAATGAGATAATTATGGCAGCTTACACCGGAGGTGGTACTGGAGGAATTCATAGTGTAGATAAAACAACCGGATTGGCAACTTTAATAGGAGATACAACGCCACTAAATGCTGAATTTGGCATGTTCTCTGCTGCAGGTGTTCCTATTCTTAGTGTAGATACTTTTAACAGCACAGATTTTTCTTTATATCCAAACCCAGCCTCTAGAGGAACTGTTTTTATTGAAACTGCTACTCAAGGAGCTAAACAAGTAACTGTCTTTGATATATTAGGAAAAACTGTTATTTCCGCTACTATAGAAGGTTCTGAATTAAACATTTCTTCATTACAAGAAGGTGTGTACATGGTTCAAGTAACTCAAAATAATGCAACTGCTACTAAAAAGTTGATCGTAAAATAAACGACATTAATTCTAGTTTAGATTAAAAGCCATCCGCCCAAGGCGGATGGCTTTTTTAATTTAGCTGAAGCTATTTTTGTAAACTACCTTATTAACTTATTATTAATCTAAATAACGAGATATAAAGATTATTTTTTGGCAAACGTTTAATAGAGCCGTATTTTTGTTAATATTAAATTTTGATATAAAACATAATGGGAATACTATCCTCTTCAATTGCCAGAAAAGTCGCAATGGCGCTTTCGGGCTTGTTTCTTGTATTTTTTCTGGGTCAGCATTTTGTCATCAATTTAACTTCGGTCATTGCATCAGACACTTTTAATAGTTGGTCTCATTTTATGGGTACCAATGGGCTTGTTCAAGGAATATTACAGCCTGTTCTTATTTTTGGAGTGATTTTTCACTTTGTGATGGGCCTTGTTCTCGAGATTAGAAACCGAAATGCCAGAGCGATTAACTATAAATCTTATAACGGAAGCGCAAATTCCAGCTGGGCATCGCGAAATATGATTATTTCCGGCCTTGTGATCCTTGCCTTTTTAGGACTCCACTTTTACGATTTCTGGGTGCCTGAAATTATGTACAAGTATATAGAGTCTAATCCTGAGGACGCAACACGATATTTTCCAGAGGTAGTTCATAAATTTGAAAGTCCGGTAAGAACAGGTCTTTACGTGATTGCCTTTGTGTTACTTATGCTTCACCTTTGGCATGGCTTCGCATCCTCCTTTCAGAGCGTTGGATTCAACAATAAGTATTCGAAAGCCTTAACAGGATTCGCAAAAGTATATGCGATAGTAATTCCTCTTGGATTTATTTTTATTGCAGTTTATCACCATTTCAATCAATTACACCACTAAAAGCATTAGCTATGTCGATATTAGATTCTAAAACACCTAAAGGACCCTTAGCCGATAAGTGGACAAATTATAAAAACGAAATTAACCTTGTCAATCCTGCCAACAAACGAAACATCGATGTTATCGTTGTAGGAACTGGATTAGCAGGTGGAAGTGCCGCCGCAACTTTGGCAGAACTTGGTTATAACGTAAAGGCTTACTGCTATCAGGATTCTCCACGCCGTGCGCACTCTATTGCAGCTCAAGGAGGAATTAACGCAGCGAAGAACTATCAGGGGGATGGAGATTCGACGTATCGATTATTTTACGACACTGTAAAAGGAGGAGATTACCGCTCACGCGAGTCTAACGTTTATCGTTTGGCTGAGGTTTCTGCTAATATCATTGATCAATGTGTAGCACAAGGTGTTCCTTTTGCACGTGATTATGGTGGTTTATTAGACAATCGATCGTTTGGAGGGGTGCTAGTATCCCGTACCTTTTATGCAAAAGGACAAACAGGACAACAGTTATTACTTGGAGCATATTCGGCAATGAATCGTCAGATCGCTCGTGGAAAAATCGAGATGTTTAATCGTCACGAAATGTTGGATGTTGTAAAAGTAGATGGAAAAGCTCGTGGAATTATCGCTCGTAATTTAATTACCGGTGAGATTGAACGTCACTCTGCACACGCAGTGGTGATTGCTTCCGGCGGATATGGAAACGTTTATTATCTATCGACAAATGCGATGGGGTCTAATGCCACTGCTGCTTGGAAAATTCATAAAAAAGGTGCATTTTTCGCCAACCCATGTTATACGCAGATTCACCCGACATGTATTCCAAGATCGGGCGATTATCAGTCTAAACTTACATTGATGTCTGAATCGCTTCGGAATGATGGTCGCATCTGGGTGCCTAAGAATATGGACGATGTAATGGCAATACGAGAAGGAAAACTAAAGCCTACGGAAATCGCTGAAGAAAATAGAGATTATTATTTAGAGCGTCGTTATCCTGCCTTCGGAAACCTGGTGCCTCGTGATGTTGCTTCACGCGCTGCGAAGGAACGTTGTGATGCCGGCTATGGAGTAAATGCTACCGGAGAAGCCGTGTATTTAGATTTCAAATCTGCGATTCAGAGGTACGGAAAGGAGCAAGCAAAATTACATAATGTTGAAAATGCTTCCGAAGCAAAAATAATAGAGCTTGGAGCAGACATAGTAAAAGAAAAGTATGGTAACCTATTCCAGATGTACGAGAAAATCGTAGATCAGGATCCTTATAAAACACCAATGATGATTTATCCGGCAACTCATTATACGATGGGTGGCGTTTGGGTAGATTACAACTTAATGACTACTGTTGAGGGATTGTATTGTATTGGAGAGGCAAACTTCTCAGACCATGGAGCGAACAGATTGGGAGCTTCTGCGTTGATGCAAGGCCTGGCAGATGGTTATTTTGTATTGCCATATACTATCGGGGATTATCTGTCGCATGATATTAGAACCGGTAAAATTTCAACGAATACTCCTGAATTTGATGCTGCCGAAAAGGAGGTGAAAGATCGCATTGATTTCTTTGTAAATAATAAAGGAGAGCATTCTGTGGATTACTACCATAAGAAGCTTGGAAAAATAATGTGGGAAAAGGTAGGAATGGCAAGAAATGCTAAAGGGCTTACCGAAGCCATGTCTGAAATAAAAGCACTTCGTGAAGATTTCTGGAAAAATGTGAAAGTTCCGGGAGATGCAAATGAGTTTAATCCTGAGCTTGAGAAAGCAGGTCGTGTAGCAGATTTCTTAGAATTAGGCGAGTTATTCGCGAAAGATGCATTGAATAGAGAAGAATCTGCGGGAGGACATTTTAGAGAGGAATCTGTAGAATTGGATGGTGAACAAAAAGGTGAAGCCAAACGTAATGATGAAGATTTCGCATTTGTTTCTGCCTGGGAGTATAAAGGAGAACCCGGAGATGCTGTACTTCATAAGGAGCAATTAGAATTTAAAGATATTGAGTTAAAACAACGTTCGTATAAATAAGAAGACATTATGAATTTAACGTTAAAAATTTGGAGACAGAAAGACGGACGATCGAAAGGTCAGATGGTCTCGTATAAGGTATCTGAAATTTCAGAACATATGTCTTTTTTAGAAATGATGGACGTCTTGAACGAACAATTGGTTAATTCCGGTGATGAACCGGTTGCTTTCGATCATGATTGCCGTGAAGGAATTTGTGGAATGTGTTCCATGCAGATCAATGGAGAACCTCATGGACCGGATCGTGGAGTGACGACTTGTCAACTGCACATGAGAATGTTTAAAGATGGAGATACTATTACTATTGAACCATTTAGAGCAAAAGCTTTTCCAGTAATTAAGGATTTAGTGGTTGATAGAACTGCTTTCGAGAGAATTCAGCACGCGGGAGGATTTATCTCCGTGAATACATCTGGTAATACTCAGGATGCGAATGCGATTCCTATCGACAAACATGTGGCCGATCACGCTATGGATGCCGCTACTTGTATTGGTTGTGGAGCCTGTGTTGCTGCCTGTAAAAATGCATCAGCAATGTTGTTTGTTGGAGCTAAGGTTTCTCAATATGCCTTGTTACCTCAAGGTCAGGTTGAAGCCACAGAGCGTGTTTTAAGTATGGTAGCACAAATGGATAAGGAAGGCTTCGGAAACTGTACCAATACCGGTGCTTGTGAAATCGAATGTCCTAAGGGGATTTCCCTGGAAAATATTGCCCGAATGAACAGAGAATATCTGAAGGCTAGTCTTAAAGGATAATTTCTAAACAGCTCTTAGATTCGAACTCTTTCTGGATGATCCTGGATCATCCATGGCAATGTGTTTTAATATTGTCTGTACGAACTTTGAAATATCATAGGGCTTTACAATAATATCATTCATTCCCGATTCGTAAATTTTAAAACGCATTTCTTCTACTTCCACAGCCGTTAGTGCGACAATTGGAATCTTTTTGTCGAAGGCACGAATTTCTTTGGTAGCCTGCATTCCGTTTTTTACGGGCATGTTAATATCCATTAAAATAAGATCGTATTCGTTTTCTCGAGCCTTACAAACCGCCTCTTCTCCATTTTGTGCAATATCACAAATCACCTTATTTTTCTCAAGGATTTTTTTGGTTACCGTTTGGTTAATTCGATTGTCATCTACGATAAGAATGTTTTTATTGATCAATAAAGAAGCATCTGTAATTATAATCTCTTTTTTCTCTTCAATTTGTTGTATTGCTTCAAATAAAAGTGTGAATGAGAACATAGATCCTTCACCAAATTCACTTTCCAAAGAAACAGATGAATTAGATAAAGCAAGTAGTTTTTTAACAATAGGCAATCCTAAGCCGGTACCTTGGTACTTATAGTTAATAGAATCAGCCTGAGAAAATTCTTCAAAAACGCTTTCTTGTTTATCGGCCGGGATACCAATTCCTGTATCTTTTATGTAGAATTTAATAGCGGTGACCATCTCAGTAACTTCGGTAGTTTCAGCTATAATATAGATATCACCATTCTCGGTAAATTTACAAGCATTTCCAATAAGGTTCATTAATATTTGTGACAATCGCACTGAGTTTCCTCTAATAAACTGCGGAATATTATCAGATATATGTATGTGTATTTTATTCTTATTCTGAAGGCGCATGTACTCAAAAGAGGAAGAGATTGTTTTTATTAGTTCTCTCAAATTGAATGATGTTTGTTCATCTTCTAAATTGTTAGAGTCAATCTTATTGATCTGAAGCACGTCATTAATCAAGGCTAATAGATAATCTGCCGAGAATTTTAGCGATTTAAGATCGCTCTCGTGTTTCTTTAAAGTCTTATCTTCTAATAAAATAGTGCTTAAACCAATCACACCATATAATGGGGTTCTAAGCTCATGACTAACAGTGGAGAAAAATTTACTCTTTGCCTTTGCCAGTTTTTCAGATTTTTCTTTTGCCTTTAAGTACTCTTTATTCTTAAGTTTCAATTCACTTACAAGAGATTTTCTATTTCTATATGCTAAGAATAATGCGACAAACAGCACCAAGAAACAGGCAGTTACTATAAGAAGAAAAGTGTTTAGCTTACTTTTATTTTCAACTATTTCCGACTGTAACTGATTTTGTAATTCGGCTGCTTGAACATCTTTTCTGTATTCGGCTACTTGAAGTTTCGCTGTGAGCGTTTCGGTTTCCAAAAGCCGTACATCCTCATTATTAACCTGTCTGTACATTTCGTACATCGTTTGAGCAATAGCCGCTTCTTCAAATTTCCCTTGTCTTAATAAACTCTTATTGTATTCTTCATATGCACGTTGTAATTCGACCGATAGATTGGCTTTTTCTGCTTCCCTTATTGCCTTCATGAAATAAGTGTCGGCCATTTCAAAATTATCTTTTTGTGCATAATAAATTCCAGTGTAAAAATCTAAACCTACACTCAAAGCGCTATTTTCGTCGAATTTATTAAGTTTTCGTGCTTTTAATATATGTAAGTAAGCTCTTCTATAATCCTTCATTTTAATTGAAGAAAGAACTGTTTTATAATGGGCTTTAGCGAGACCTTCAAGATCATTCGATAGTTCAAAAAGTTCTATAGATTCTTCATGATATATAAATGCTTTTTCAAGGGCGTTATTTTCAGAATATATGCTGGCCAAATCCATGTAAGAATATGCCATCGCACGGGCATCATTAGCTTGTTCGGCGAATATTTTAGATTTTTCAAAACTCTCCCGGGCAAGAATCGTGTCATTCATGGCCCAATAATTGGCTCCGAGTAATCGATATCCTTCATGAATATAAAGAGGGTTTTCAGAAGCAAAAGCCTTTAAAAGCAAGTCAATATTCAATTCTAATGATCGCTTGTAATTCCCTTGTGCATGATATACATTTGATGAATCAAGCATCGTCGTGAAATAGGCAGAAATATCCTTTTCATCAATGTCTATTTGGGTATCAACGAATAGTGTGTTCTGAGCAGTTAGCCCGAAACAAAAACTAAAAAACAAGAAGAAATTATATAATTTCGTCATTGGGTCGGTAAATTTGGTTAGAGCTAAGATACACATTTTTACGTAATTGGCTCGAAAATCGGACTTTTTTGGACTTAAACGATAAAAAACATTAAAATTGTAAGATGAAGGCTACAAATACAAACAATATTAAGGAAAGTATATTTACAGTAATGAGTAAAATGGCCACTAAATATGAGGCAATTAACCTGTCGCAAGGCTTTCCAAATTTTGATAGTGATCCAGATCTTATAAATTTGGTAGAAGCTGCCATGCGAAATGGACATAATCAATATGCTCCAATGGCAGGCGATTTTGAACTACGAACTCAAATTTCCTTAAAAATAGAACTTCTTTATAAGAAAATTTTCAAAGCAGAAACGGAAATCACAATAACTGCCGGAGCGACGCAAGCCATATTTACTGCCATTGCGGCTACTATTCACAAAAATGATGAGGTTATAATATTCACACCGGCCTATGATTGCTATGAACCTACAATTCGCCTTTTTGGTGGCATTTCTGTGCCAATTCAGTTGCGTCCTCCCGGGTATCACGTTGATTGGGCAGAAGTGGAAGGCAAGATAACCTCCAAAACTCGAATGATTATTATTAACTCTCCACACAACCCAAGTGGGATGATTTTTTCTGAAAAGGATATGCTTCAGTTGGAGGCTATTGCAGAAAAACATGATCTTTTGGTTATTAGTGATGAAGTCTATGAACATATTGTTTTTGACGGCTTACAGCATTATAGTGCGGCTAAGTTTCCGAAGCTATCACAACGTACTTTTATAATTGCCTCCTTCGGAAAAACTTTTCACAACACCGGATGGAAGCTTGGCTATTGTGTTGCTTCCGAAGCACTTATGAAAAAGTTTCAAATGGTGCATCAGTTTAATGTGTTTTGTGTTAACCATCCAATGCAAAAGGCTTTGGCGACGTATCTGAAAACCCCTGAGAATTATTTGAATTTAGGCGCATTCTATCAGCAAAAACGCAATTATTTTTTATCTCTTCTGAAAGACTCACGCTTTGGGATAATTCCATCAAGCGGAACTTATTTTCAACTATTAGATTATTCCGAAATATCTGATGAAGGAGATATTGCTTTTACTGAAAGACTGACCAAAGAATATAAAATTGCAACGATACCTACTTCAGTATTTAATAAAGAAGGAGCAGATTTTAAACAAATAAGAGTGTGTTTTGCCAAAACTGAAGCCACACTGGAAGCTGCTGCTAAAATCTTAAAATCTATTTAAAAGAGTTTCGCTTGGTTCCCGTTATAGACTTTATCAATTTAATAATTATTAGATACGATCGAAAAGCTGTGCTCGAACGTTTTTAATTGGTAAATTTATACATACCTCATAAAAATCAAATAACTATGGATACGAATAAAAATAATTCTACTAACAATAACGGTGAAGCTTGGGATATAAATGAAAGTGATGCTAGTAAGTGTCCATATTTTGGTGGAGTTCAAAATCAAACCGCAGGGGGAGGACCATCGAATAGAGAATGGTGGCCTAATAAACTCAATTTAAGCGTTTTACGTCAACACTCCGCGAAATCTAAACCGATAGATGAGGATTTCGATTACGCTGAAGAATTTAAAAGTCTTGATTATAATGCACTTAAAAAAGATTTGATTGCACTTATGACAGATTCTCAGGATTGGTGGCCGGCAGATTATGGTCATTATGGAGGTTTGTTTATTAGAATGGCCTGGCATAGTGCAGGTACATATCGTGTTACCGATGGTCGCGGTGGTGGAAATACAGGTAATCAACGTTTTGCACCTATCAATAGTTGGCCGGACAACGGAAATCTCGACAAAGCACGATTGTTGTTATGGCCAATAAAACAGAAATATGGAAAAAAAATATCCTGGGCAGATCTTTTAATTTTAGCCGGAAACTGTGCTTTGGAATCTATGGGTTTCAAAACTTTTGGTTTTGCCGGTGGACGAGAAGACATCTGGGAACCTGAACAAGATATTTATTGGGGATCCGAAACCGAATGGATGGGTAATAAAGAACGATATGAAAATTCGGGAGAGCTTGAAAAACCGCTTGGTGCAGCACATATGGGATTAATATATGTTAATCCCGAAGGTCCAAACGGGGAACCGGATGTACTAGGATCGGGTCATGATATTAGAGAAACATTTGGTCGTATGGCAATGAATGATGAAGAAACTGTGGCTTTGATTGCCGGCGGACATACCTTCGGAAAAGCGCACGGAGCCGGAGATACTGAACTAGTAGGAGTTGAACCAGAAGGCGGAAATATAGAAGCACAAGGGCAAGGATGGCTAAATACCTATAATACAGGTAAAGGTGATGATACAACAACAAGTGGTCTAGAAGGTGCATGGACACCAAACCCAATTAAATGGGATCATGACTATTTTAAAGTCCTATTTGATTACGAATGGGAATTGACTAAAAGTCCGGCAGGGGCACATCAATGGCGTCCAACCGATGCTTCGAATGCTAAAAAAGCTCCGATGGCCCACGATTCATCTAAAACTCAGGATTTAATGATGTCTACCGCAGATATGGCATTGAAAATGGATCCGATTTACAACAAGATCTCAAAACACTTTTTAGATAATCCTGTAGAATTTGAAGATGCATTTGCGCGATCATGGTACAAATTAACGCATCGTGATATGGGTCCTATTTCGAGATATCTCGGACCTGAAGTCCCGCAAGAAGAATTATTATGGCAAGATCCAATACCTGAAGTATCCTACGAATTAGTCGATGCTTCAGATATAAAAGAACTAAAGAGAAGATTACTCGCTTCAGGATTAAGTATTTCACAATTAGTGAGGACTGCTTGGGCATCTGCTTCATCATTTAGAGGGTCAGATATGCGAGGAGGAGCGAACGGAGCTCGTATTCGATTAGCGCCTCAAAAAGATTGGGAAGTGAATAATCCGGCCGAACTTTCAAATGTTTTAAACTTGTTAGAAGGTGTACAAAAGGAATTTAACAACTCTCAGACAGCTAATAAAGCAGTTTCATTAGCAGATCTAATTGTTTTAGGAGGGGCAGTTGCTATTGAGCAAGCGGCGAAAAATGC
Organism: Ulvibacter antarcticus; assembly: GCF_003688405.1. Taxonomy (GTDB): domain Bacteria; phylum Bacteroidota; class Bacteroidia; order Flavobacteriales; family Flavobacteriaceae; genus Ulvibacter; species Ulvibacter antarcticus. The sequence goes on along the minus strand of NZ_REFC01000011.1, from coordinate 168,764 downwards.
CGGACATACTGTAGAAGTACCTTTTACCGCGGGCAGAGCTGACGCATCTCAAGATAAAACGGATGTAGAGTCGTTTGCACACCTGGAACCTGTTGCCGATGGTTTTAGAAATTATCTTGGAAAGAATCAAATTGCATCTTCCGAAGAACTGTTAGTGGATAAAGCACAATTACTTACGCTGTCAATCCCGGAAATGACTGTTCTAGTAGGAGGAATGCGAAGTCTGAATGCTAATTACGATGCATCGAAGCATGGGGTTTTCACTAGTAACCCGGAGTCGCTATCTAACGACTTTTTTATAAATTTACTAGACTTAGGTACAACGTGGAGAGCATCGACTGATGATGATTCTATCTTTGAAGGTCGTAATCGAAAAACAGGCGATTTAAAGTGGAAAGCAACACGAGCGGATTTAATATTTGGTTCGAATTCTGAACTACGTGCCATTGCAGAGCTATACGCTTCGCAGGATGCAAAATCTCAGTTTGTTCAAAATTTTATAGCAGCCTGGGTCAAAGTAATGAACCTCGATCGATTCGATCTGAATTAATTTACAGGACTCCCCAGCATAGTTTGGAAATATTTCCATACTAATCTTCAAAGCAACATACCATATATGTTGCTTTGATTTTTTATATTTAACTATTATGAAAGATCAACTTTTTACTGCAATACGATCTGAAGATCCTACTAAAGTGGAGGCCGTACTCCGCCAATCTCCCGAACTAGTTACTATAAAAGATGCTAGAGGGTCAACGCCATTATTATTGGCTACCTATTATGGTTTCGAAGCCATCACTAAAATAATTCTGGGATACCCACAAAATATCGACACACAAGATGCATCCGGCAATACAGCCTTGATGGGCGTCTGTTTTAAAGGATACAATTCTATTGTGAAATTGTTGATTGAGAACGGAGCAAATGTAAATGCTACCAACTATAATGGGGCAACCGCACTTATTTTTGCCGCAACTTTTGGCAGGAAAGATATCGTAAATTTACTTCTGGAATGTGGTGCAGATCCATCTTTGGCAGACGACAAAGGTTTGGTAGCTAAAGACCATGCAAAGATGCAGGGGGTAAATGAAATTATAGCAATTCTAGAACAACATTAAGAATTCTAAGTATATAATGAAATTCAAATAGAATCCTGAGCTTTATATCGAAACAAATTACAAATGGACAATCTTAAAGTAAGTATCATTCAATCACATCTTCATTGGGAGAACGCTGTGGCGAATCGGGCTAGTCTTTCAGAAAAAATTGAAAACATTTCTGATGATACCAATCTCATTGTGCTTCCGGAAATGTTTACCACCGGATTTTCAATGAATGCCGAAATGCTTTCCGAAGAGAAAGAGGGAGAAACTGTGCAATGGATGCTTTCCGAAGCTAAAAAGAAAAATGCCGCGATCATAGGAAGTCTTATCATAAAAGATCAAGGTAAATTCTACAACCGACTGTATTTTGTCCTGCCCGACGGAGATTATAAATATTATGATAAACGTCACACTTTTACTTTGGCTGGCGAGCATAACACTTTTACTGCAGGTGACAAACACCTAATTGTCAATTATAAAGGGTGGAAAATTTGTCCGTTGATTTGCTACGACCTCCGATTTCCGGTTTGGGCGCGAAATACTCAGGAGTATGATGTGTTAATATATGTTGCAAATTGGCCTGACAAACGAATCGCTGCCTGGGATGCACTTCTAAGAGCACGGGCGATTGAAAATATGGCGTATTGTGTAGGTGTAAATAGGGTGGGACTCGATGGAAATGGTCATGCATATACTGGACATTCTGCGATATATGATATCTTAGGGGAACAGGTCTCAACCACCGATTTCGAAAGGGAATTTGTCGAAACTATTGAATTAAAAAAGGAACATATCACAAAAAACCGCAAGCATCTTCAGTTTCTCAATGATCGCGATGCTTTTACTCTAGAATAAAGGTTTCATTTAAGCTCCAATTGGCGCGCATTTCAATTTTGGAAGGGTAATATTTAATGCGTTCTGGCGCTATTCGATTTAGAAAGTTACCCGAATCCCATATGCCATTTTCATTAGTGTCGTAAACAATACGAAGGTAATAATATCCCGGATTCAAATAATCGAACAATACAGCATCATTTTCGTTGAGATATTTTTCTGAAACCACCTTAAATTTATCGTCGGTCAATTGGACAATAATCGGCAGTTCTTTTAAATTACTTAAAGTAAGTCCTAAGGTCCCATAATCTGAAACCGTTTTGGTCGTAATTGTGTAATCAAGAGTGTCGTTCTCCTTTCCGAAGAAATCGGTGATGGCGCCCGGTAGCAACTGTACTTTATATCGTTGTTCCATTTGCTTCGGAAAAATTAGCTTAGCAATATTATAAATTGTGTCGATTACTACAGTGGATTCAATAGCAACCGAATCTTTATTTTGCACGGTAATCCTTTCCGAAGCCACCGAAATAATAGGAGTATTCGCGCTTATTTTCAGGGTGTCCTTAGGGGTTAAAACACCGGCATTTATCGCCGATATTTTTAAAGAATCACGAAACATATCCCGCAGTTTTACGGTAAGAGTATCCACTTGATTCTTGGTTTTTGCTAGAAACAGTAAGGAATCGTTGCTAATTGCAGGTTTAAACCAATAATGTAATGTGTCTTTAATTCTGTCTCTGAATACTTTAGCTTCAAAATCTGGCGGCACTTCAGATATAAGTTCAACCGATAGATCATTAGCAGGACCTTCATAACCAAAAATGATCTCATTCTTGTTTAGTTGTTTAGGTCTCGCGATTTTATATTCAACTTGTTCCTTAAAAAGTGTCAAAACATACGAACTGTCTGTTGGAAGAGTTACAATGGATTTTTCGTAAGCAATTTTATCACTTCGCGGCTGAAACGTATAATCGTTATTTTTTTCTTTTAAAGCCAATAAAAGGTAGTCTCCTTCTTTTAAATTAGTGAGTTCGAATGTTCCAATACTGTCCTTTGTAGTCGTGATATACGTAGGTTTTTCTGAAAGCACCAACGAATCCTTAAAAGTATCATTCACTTCATATAACATGACAGTAACCGGCAGTTCTGGTTTAAGAAGTTTAGCATCCACAACAGTTCCTGAAAGTTTTAGACTATCGATATAGCTTCCGGTGGAAATTACGTACTTAAAATATTCGAAGGCATTTCCCTCATTATTGTCAACAATACTGTTTCCGAAGTTAAAGGAATAGGTGGTGTTTTCTTTTAGGGTATCTGAAATTTTTATTTTTAAAATTTTGGAAGCACTTAAGGGTGTAATGCTCGGCTGACTTTTTAGTGGGGGTGATATGATGAGTTCTTTCTGAAGGTCTTTTAATTTTATATATTCGTCGAAATAGATTCGAATTTCGTCCCCTTTAAAATTGATACTGTAATTTTCTGGATTACTTTTAACGATTACGGGAGGGATACTATCGCGTTTTCCACCTGAAGGGGTTCCTTTTTTAGCACAATCCACAAAAGACAGTGAGAATAGAAATAAAATAGGAATATAAAGTAAGCGGTGCTTCATGCCACAAAAGTAATAAGATTTTAGTCAGGATTGATGTCTTTTTATCTTCGGAATTAAAGCTGGAATTTATGCAACCGCAATAGTAGCAATGCTCAGTTTTGTTGAAGGATTTTTAAGCAGTTTTAGAGCACAATTTTCGAGAGTAGCACCAGTGGTTACAATGTCATCTACTAATAAAATGTGTTTTCCAACTAGTTCATCAGCATGTTGAACAGTAAAAATTTCTTCCGAATTAAAACGTGTAAAACGCTGCTTAAAAACCTGAGAACCGGTTTTTGAAACTTTGATAAGGATGTCGTCCCGATAAGGAATTTCTAATGCGTTGGCGATTTCTTTTCCAAAACCCTCAACTTGGTTATAGCCTCTTTTTTTTAGTTTCTGCTTGTGAAGGGGTACCGGAATCACCATATCACAGGATTTATAGTCTTCAATATCAGCGAGTTCATTGCCGAGCCATTTTCCGAAAAAATAGCTTATTTCCTTTTTACCTCGATACTTGAGGTTGTGTAGCAACTCTTGTGTGATTCCTTTTTTCTGAAAATAAATCAAGGCAGTAGCGGCTTCGACTTTAAATCGCCCGTAAAAAATATCTTTCATTCCATGGCTGCCCGTAGTATGGTGTGAAGCTAATGGTAGCTTATGTCTACAGGAAACACAAAGGATGTTTTCCTCTTTAGAAAGGACCATTTTACACCCTTGACAAACCTTAGGAAATAAAAGATTTAACATAATTTAATTTTTTTTATCATTTTATAAACGTTTTATTTTAACACACTTACTACATTAGCTGATTGAAACTAATATAATATAAAATCTCATGGAAGAGAATAATAGTGGAAAATTTAAGATATTAATAGGAATACTGTCTGTATTGTTAATAGGTTTAGGTGTTTATACCGTTTCCTTATATAATGATAGCAAGAATACTGTTTCCGGGCTTGAGCAACAAAAAGCTGATATCGAAACTGAATTGGAATCTTTGATTGCAAATTATGATGAAGTTATTCAGGATAATGAACTAAAAGATAAGGATTTATTAGCTGCAAGAGAGCGTATCGAGATTCTATTGGATTCGGTGAAGAAATCTGAAGCCAACGTAGCTTTAATTGGTCGTTATAAAGCCGAAATAAGCAGATTAAAAAGTGAGCGTAAGATGCTCTTTAAAAGAGCCGATAGCCTTATTGTGGCGAATCAAAGATTGGCACTGGAACGCGATAGTACAACTAATGTACTTACAAAAACCTATAAGGTTGTAGATTCTGTGAACCAAACAAACCTTGCCCTAGCGGAAACTATTAAAAAAGGATCTGCAATTAACGCCACCGATCTAAAAGGCGATGCTGTAATTATTAGAAATAGCGGTAAAATAGTGGATACTAGACGTGCAAGTCGGGCGGATAAAGTAAGAGCTTGTTTTACACTAGCACCTAATTCAATTGCAGAAAAAGGCGATCGAGAATTGTATGTGCAGGTAATAAACCCTGAAAATAATCTATTAGGAGATAAAACATCTATTACATTTGATGAAAAGGAGCTTACTTATAGCGCTTCAACGAATGTTTTTTATGAGAATGACGAACTTGATGTTTGTATACTTGTAAATGCCGATGAAGATGATCTTGTAGGAGGAACTTATACCATCAATGTTTTTGATGGTGCTAAACAGGTTGCAACTTCAACTATGACCTTGAAATAAAAGGAGCTAATCTCGCTTTAATAAGAAGAAAGACACTGTAAAAATGAACTTCCAAATCCGATTAAGGATTTGGAAGTTTTTTTTTACATTTAATTGTATCTCCCTCTTTGGGGGTTGAAGGGCATTCCTTATTTTTGCCGGATGGCAAATAACGAAGATCAATTTAAAAAGGTAATATCACACGCAAAAGAGTACGGGTACATTTTTGGGTCTAGTGAAATTTACGATGGGCTAAGCGCCGTTTACGATTACGGTCAGAACGGGGTAGAGCTTAAAAAGAATATTAGAGAATATTGGTGGCGCAGCATGGTGTATATGCATCAAAACATTGTTGGTCTTGACGCGGCAATATTAATGCACCCAACTACCTGGAAAGCTTCTGGGCACGTAGATGCCTTTAATGATCCACTAATCGATAATAAAGATTCTAAAAAAAGGTTTCGTGCCGATGTGCTGATTGAAGATTATGCCGAAAAAATTCATCAGAAGGCACAAAAAGAAATTGATAAAGCCAAAAAGCGCTTTGGCGAGAGCTTCGACGAAGCACAATTTGTTGCCACAAACGATAGAGTTGTACGATATAAGAAAGAACAAAAGGAGATTCTTGAACGCATGGCGCGATCTCTAGAAGCAGAAGATCTGGCTGATGTAAAAGCACTTATTGAGGAACTTGGAATTGCCGATCCTGATACTGGTTCGAAGAATTGGACAGACGTGCGACAATTCAACCTGATGTTTGGAACTAAACTGGGAGCTTCTGCCGAAAGCGCTACAGATTTATACCTTCGTCCGGAAACGGCCCAAGGTATCTTTGTAAACTTCCTAAATGTTCAAAAGTCGGGTAGAATGAAAATTCCTTTTGGAATCGCTCAAACCGGTAAAGCCTTTCGTAATGAAATCGTAGCAAGACAGTTTATATTTAGAATGCGGGAATTCGAACAAATGGAAATGCAATTTTTCGTCAAGCCGGGCGAGGAAATGAAATGGTACGAATACTGGAAGGAAACCCGTTTAAATTGGCACCATTCTTTAGGTTTAGGAAAAGAAAATTATCGCTTCCACGATCATGAAAAGCTTGCTCACTATGCAAATGCTGCGGCTGATATTGAATTTAATTTCCCATTCGGATTTAAAGAATTAGAAGGAATACACTCCCGTACCGATTTCGATTTAAAGGCGCACGAAGAATTCTCCGGTAAAAAATTACAATTCTTCGATCATGAAACTAATAAGAACTATACACCTTATGTAGTGGAAACATCCATTGGATTAGATCGTATGTTCTTGGCTGTAATGAGTAATTCATTGGAAGAAGAAACGCTGGAAGACGGAAGTACTCGTACTGTACTTAAGTTGCCATCAATTCTTGCGCCAGTTAAGGCAGCTGTTTTGCCATTGGTAAAAAAGGACGGCCTGCCAGAAATCGCAGAAAAAATAATCGAAGATCTTAAATGGGACTACAATGTAACTTATGATGAGAAGGATGCCGTTGGAAGACGTTATCGTCGTCAGGATGCGAATGGGACACCATTTTGTATTACGGTAGATCACCAAACTAAAGAAGATAATACCGTGACCATTCGTTACCGAGATAGTATGGAGCAGGAACGTATCGCTATTGAAGATATCGCTTCAAAAATGGAAGAAACCATTTCGTTTAAAAAATGGCTTTCTTAATAGTAATAGAATAATAAGAGTGTTTAAAAAGTAGATTTTTCTGTCTGTTCGAGCGCAGTCGAGAACTTTTAGTTACTGACTGTCAATGAGGTCTCGTCTCCGCTCGACCTGACAAAACGATAGAATTTACTTTTTAAACACCCTTGTTTTTTAACCGGGGATTTTATAAGTTTATCTCGGTGGTTTGTTGCAAACCAACATACCAATGATCTACCCAGTCACTCCATTCACAATCAGGATTTCCGCCTCCCCCTTGAACACGAACTCTCCATCTTCCTTCTACTTTACCCTCAAGTTCAGCCGATGTAAATTCGACAATAACACCTAGATCTCCTTGAACTAATTCGACGGTTTTAGGATAAATTACATCATCATTTGCTTGCCATTCGATTTCATGGACTATCACCTCAGGTGGGGCTCCTCCATCATAACCTGAATCCCAGGTACACACAACTTTAGATCGATAATGTGGTCCATCAACGAAATTGAGCGTATAATTATCATCACAATAGGCAGGAGTTGAGCCTTTAAAAGACAGGTCGGCTGCTGCGGTTGTATTCATAATTTCTGAGTCCTGAGTACAGGAGCCTAATGCGAACATTGCGAAAGTCGCAACGAGGGTTACTTTTAAGATTTTCATAATAGTTTGTTTAATTGTTTCCTTAAAGATAGTTTCCACTTTAGGTAGATGAAATAGTAAATGTATAAGCGTACCGATCTTTTGTAGATGCGAGAAAGAATGTTAGAAATAAGCTCGAAGTTGCACACTTCCTGTATGGATTGTCTTTGCACTTTTACTATCCCTTCCGAAGTAAGAGAGATTGGCATCCAGATATTTAGTGATTCTTTTTTGAAATAGTAATCTCCAAGTAAAGTTAACTCCTGGCTGCAAACCTTCAAGGATCTGATATGCAACAGGAGAGAATGCGCTTCCTTTAAAGTTGTTATCTATGTAATTGAATTCCCCGTTAATAGATATCTTTTCGGCATTGGTATATGAAAAAGAGAATCCGAGTTTTTGTTGATCTAACGATTCCATCTCACCTAGCGAATTATCCTTATTCATAAATTGATAGAATACATCAAATCGCGTCTGTTTTGTCAATAAATACGATAGCTTCGGAAAGATCTCGTAGGTGTCAAGACTGTAATTTCTATTCTCAAAATTTTCTGAAATACTTTCATTGGTTCCAAGGGAAGACTTTAGATTCAGAAGCCAACTCTCCCAAAATTTATGATTAAAATGCAATTGATGACTCTTCAATTTATTCTCCTGTAGACCCAACGACAACAAATTGCTTCCTGAAGTAGATAAATAAGTATAACTCGTCGTAAAAAGCTGTTTCCCTCGATTGTAAAAGAGTGCATTTCTGAAGTTCAAGGTAAGCCCCAATTGATCTTCACCACCATCTTCAAATGGGTTAATATTAAAGGTGTCATTGCGACGTTTGACTTTTCGGTCTATCACATACGACGTCTGATTGTAAAAATGCGACAGCAGCTTTAAAAATCCTTCTTTCCCGGACCACGCCTGAGGATTCAAGGTAAGTATCTGGCTAAATTTGTTCTCCCGAATCTTTAAAAACACCTGATTAGGAAGCAAAATCCGTACGTAGGTAGCCTCATCCTGAAACTGAGCCACCTCAAATTCTTCCAATTCCTGAACTCCATTATTGTTATAATCATTCCAAGTAAAAACACCTTGCCCGGCTTCAACTTGAACATAAGTAAATTCCTGCCGTGGTATCACTCCGTTATTCGTTTCGATGGCCGTATTCAATCGAATCCCATTATCGAAAAGTGCCTGGTTATACAAAATTCTTGAATTTAACGACTTTTCATTTTCGTCATTCCCATCCTTATCTTTTAAAAGGCGATAGTTTGCAAAAAGGGTAAGCTGTGCATTCTTTCCATTTAGCGGTCTGGATTTCATAAAATAAGTGTGCGAACTACTTACTTCCCGCAGTTTTGCATTTCGAAGACTATCGTTTAAACGGTATTGATAGCCACCTTCCACAAAAACTGCGGTACTATCTCCAATCCCTGCGAAGGTTTCCCAGGAATAGTATTTCTGACTTCCCAATGTTAAACTGTCTTTAGAAGCCTTCTTTATTTGATTATTCTCTAAGTTGAATTTTCCGCCAACCCATGCTTTTTTCATAGAGTAGGCTGTTCGGTTATGTATTCTGAAAAACTCCGAATCAAATTGATCTCCTGTACTGTTAAGATAACTAGCGTTGGTAGTAGCTCTTATTTTTTTAATGCGCACATCTGAAACGACCTCATGTCGGGAGCCCATAAAATTCTCAGAGTATTCCAAATTTTGAAATGCATACCTTCCTCCTCCATGTTTAGGATGAGAAACTTCAATCCCGCTAGTAACGAACCGTTGATTTCCCATGGGATTTGTTAGATTCCAATCACGGTTAAACTCAATGTTGTAAATACGCTCTATATTTCGAAAATCTTCATTAATAAAATCTATGGAGCCGAAACCATCGACATGCAAACTGTCGGAGCTTGTTAATATTCGTTGCTTCGCATTAAGTCGTCCTGCAAAACCATCGTTATTACTATCGTCCAGATTAGAAAACAAATTCAGATCGTTTCGGCTTCCGGCAACTTCGAAGTCAATGCGCGTTTTTTCGGAAGGATGGTAACTTCCATTCAAGCCTCCAATCTGTAATTTGGTAGGTGCGCTAAGTTGGATAACCGGGTCATAGCGACCTTGAGGTAAGCCATTTACTGGAGCTACATATTCAAATATTCTACTAATAGCATTACTCTCACTAAGTATATAATTCCCAGCATTTTCTCCTATCAAAGTGAAACGAACATTAAACAGTTCGTCGGTTGGATCGGTTGAATAAACAAAAACCTGTTCTCCATTAATAACTTCCATTTTATATAAAATTCTGTTTTCGGAAAAAGTATCAGGCACAGCCGAAGGAGCGATCATTTGCGTTCGATCATCACCCGCATTTTGAAGAATATCAACTTGTGTTTCAGAAAGATTTTGCTGTAGAGGCTGGTTTTTTGCGTCATTTTCAGAATAAACATAGACCCCAATATCGAGATTGTCACTGCTATAGTTTCCGCCGCCATAACCAATAAAACGTGTGTAATTTCGATCTGTATATTGGTATTCTACGCTAATTCGCATATTAGCAGTAACCGGATATGTGGAATTAAATTTAATCTCCCCTGCGTTGTAATCGATAAGGTAATCTTCAGTTTCTCCACGCTCAAGTAAAAGTCCGTTAACATACACCCGCTCACTTCCTGAAACGATTAGAATAAACAACTCTCCGTTGGGACCCACCAGTTTATAAGGACCCTGATTCCCTTCTTGCCCAACAAAAGCGCTCTTTGCAAAAACACCTCGAACGAGAGCTCCTGCAGCAAAAGCAGAAGTTTTAGCACCGTTTTTATGGGTTACAGTGCCTCTTAAGGAGATTCCTTGAACTTTTTTCTGAAAACGTCCGAAATAGCTGTTATTATTTTGAAGGTCTATATCACCCGCTCGAATATTCCAATTGTCACTAAAAAGTTCGATAAATATCTGATCGAATTCATCCAGACTCTGCGAATAACCACCTTCCTGAGTTGGAATATTAGCATCCTGAATAGAGGCTCTAATGGAGACGTCATCACTCAGCTTTCCAGTAATCTGTAAATCAAGTTCCGAATTGACAACGGCGTTTTGATTATTCCCTATTGTAATACCACGAGTGATGCTTCCGGCAGTGTTTAAGCCTTCAAATGGTGTAAACAGACTCTTGTTGTCACTTTGTTCCAAAGAATACAATCGATCTACCACTCCAGTGTTTTCGACGATGATTTTAGGATCCAATTGAAAATAATCGCGGGTGAGCAATTCTGGATAACGTAAATATTCTATCGTAACAGAGTCGTTTAATTTTTGTATTTCTTCAGAAAAGAGAATACTACTTTTTCTGAAATCAACAGTGTATTGTAGGGTATCAATGGCACGACCTCTGGCGTCTAATATTTGAAATTTTGCCGGGTTGATACTCACTGTGTCAATAGTAATAGTATCGTGTATAGCGACCTTCTTACTTCGTTCGTTCGAAGATACATCTTGTGCATACCCCAGACTGGCAATACAACACATAAAAAGAAAGAGACATAACTTCATACTTATTTTCCCTGAGGGCGGAATCCTATACTATATACAACTTAACACATCCCGGAATATTTTGTTGATTCTTTTTTAAAATCTTTCTTGCGATATGCCCTGTAAAAATACAATGTTATTTAATTTAGTAGCAATAATTCAAAACAGCTTACATGAACATAATATCGTACAACGTAAACGGAATCCGTGCAGCAATGCGTAAAGGATTGCTAGACTGGTTACAAAAGGCAAATCCAGACGTGATTTGCATACAAGAAACCAAGGCTAATTTTGATCAGGTAGAAGTGGAAGCCATTGAGGCAGCCGGATATCCTTACCATTATTGGTTTAGCGCGGTAAAAAAGGGCTATAGCGGTGTTGCAATCTTTTCAAAAGTAAAGCCAAATCATATTGAATATGGAACAGGAATAGAATCGATGGATGCCGAAGGAAGGAATATAAGAGTTGATTTTGATGAGGTTTCTGTGATGAGTTTGTACTTGCCAAGTGGCTCGAATATGGCGCGATTAGACCATAAGCTTGAATATATGGCGATGTTTCAGCAGTATATTAATAATCTAAAAAAGGAAATTCCAAATTTAGTCATCTGTGGAGATTATAATATTTGTCATGAAGCAATTGATATCCATGATCCGGTACGAAATAAAACTGTTTCAGGATTTTTACCTGTTGAAAGAGAATGGATTGGTAATTTTATTGAGAGCGGTTTTATAGATTCTTTTAGACATTTTAATAAAGAGCCGGATAATTATACTTGGTGGAGTTATCGAGCGAATTCCCGAGCAAATAACAAAGGCTGGCGTATCGATTATAACATGGTGTCAAAGCCACTACAAGAAAACTTGAAAAGGGCCGTTATACTATCCGAAGCCATGCATAGTGATCATTGTCCATTGCTGGTGGAACTTAAGTTTTAAAAATTATAATAATTAACTTTAAAAATGAGTTTTCCAAACAGTTTTTATTCCCATTTAAAGGTGAATAATTATACCGGCATTATAGGCGGAAGAGAAAGAGAAACTTTTTTAGAAATCTGGGTTGTCGCTGTAAATAAAAGAGTTTTCGCCCGAAGCTGGGATAAAAGTGAACGTAGTTGGTTTACTGCTTTTCTAAATAGTGGTATAGGGAAATTGCAATATGGCGATGAGGTAATTGAAGTAGAGGGTAAGAAGTTAAAAAAAACGGATTCATTTCATCAAAAAATAAACGAGGCCTACGTTAAAAGATACACAGAAAAAGAAAATATTTATTATGCTCAGGGTATAAGTCAGCCGGAATACGCCGATTTTACCATAGAATTTTTTTACAAAGAAAATTAAATTTAAACCCCAAACATCATTTTATATATGCACAAAATTTTGAATAAGCTTTTCTTCGGAATTGCAATCGCACTAGTAACAACCTCCTGCGTATCTTCCAAGATCTACGAAGATTTGAAAGGAAAATACGATGCCTTGAGAGCCGAAAACGAATCTTTAAATTCGCAATTAGACGGTAGCAGTGGAAATGGTGAAACCTATAGCATTGCCAATCTTCGGAAAGAGATAGATAAGCTAAATGGTGAGAAGAGTCGTCTCGAAATGGACTTGGCGGCAACCAAAAGTAATTATGATCGCTTAAAGGAATCGTATGATGCTTTAGAAGCAAATAGCTCGGAGGCTTTAACCGAAAATCTGGAACGCAATCGAAATCTGCTCACTCAATTAGAAGCAAAAGAAAGAGCCTTATCTGCAGAAGAAGCCCGTTTAAAGCAACTTCAAAAGGATTTAGCTGCCAGATCGGAACGAGTAGCAGAATTGGAAGGTATCATTGCGTCCAAGGATGCGAAAATGCGTAAATTGAAAGATGCAATTTCTGCCGCATTAACAAATTTTGAAGGTAATGGTTTAACAGTTGAACAAAGAGATGGAAAAGTATATGTCTCAATGGAAAACAAATTGCTTTTTGAAAGCGGAAGCTGGGCGGTTAATAGCAGAGGTCGAGAAGCCATAGTTGAATTAGGAAAAGTATTAGCGCAAAACCCTGAAATTGCGGTACTTATCGAAGGTCATACCGACAATGTGCCTTACGGTGGCAGCGGTGCTTTAAAGGACAATTGGGATCTTTCGGCTAAACGTGCAACAGCAGTAGTTTCAATCCTGACTGAAAATTCGGGAATCCCCAAGGATAATTTAACGGCTGCCGGACGTGGAGAATACGCACCAGTTGGATCTAATGCAACTTCCGAAGGACGTGCAAAAAACAGAAGAATTGAAGTCGTGTTAACTCCAAAACTGGATGAAATTAACAAGCTTTTAAACGAGATGTAACTTTTTTGCTCCCTTTATTAAGGGGAGCTGCCGTTAGGCTGAGGGGTTATTTTTTACAGTAATTAATTCAATGGCATAAGTTAAACTAATAAGCTATAACCACCCCGTCCTATGGACACCTCTCCTTTAAAAGAAGGGGACAAATAATAATTAATGAAATACACCAAACTACCAAATACCGATTTAAACGTAAGCAAAATATGTCTTGGAACCATGACCTGGGGACAACAAAATACCGAAGCAGAAGGTCATGAACAGTTGGACTTTGCACTTGAAAAGGGCGTTAATTTTATAGATACCGCCGAAATGTATTCGGTGCCAGGAAAGGCAGAAACACAAGGAAGTACAGAAAAAATTATTGGTACTTGGTTTGCCAAACGCGACAACCGTGATAAAGTTATATTAACATCTAAAGTAACTGGTCCTGCGCGTAATTTTGATCACATTCGAAAGAACCTCGATTTCAGCAAAGCTTCTTTGGAAGACGCATTGCATAAAAGTTTAAAACGTCTGCAGACCGATTATTTGGATTTGTATCAATTGCATTGGCCGGAGCGTGCTGTAAATATCTTCGGCGTTCGAGAGTATAGTCATTCGGAGAACAAAGCGTGGGATGATAATATTTCGGAAGTACTGGAGCGCTTGGAAAATTTTGTGAAAGAAGGGAAAGTTCGTCATATTGGGCTTTCCAACGAAACGCCGTTCGGACTTATGCGATATATGGAAGAGGCTCGCAAAGGTGCTCTTAAAATGGTTTCTGTTCAAAATGCCTATTCTCTTCTAAACAGAAGGGATGAGATCGGACTTAGTGAGGTTTTGCTTCAGGAAAATGTTGGTTATTTACCGTATTCTCCTTTGGCTTTTGGTCATCTCTCCGGAAAGTACCTCAACGGAGCAAGACCGGCAAACGGAAGAGTGGTTTTGTTTCCGAATTACTCCAGATATAGCGGAGCGGGTTCGGCTGAAGCTACCTTCAGATATAACGAAATCGCAAAGAAACATAACATCAGTCTTGCCCAATTGTCCCTTGCTTTTGTACGACAGCAAGACTTCGTAACATCTACCATCATTGGAGCAACAACAATCGAACAACTTTCAGAAAACATAGATAGTGTACACCTAAATCTTTCCGAAGAAATAATTAATGAAATAAACGAGGTACATCAAGCAATTCCAAATCCGGCACCTTAATACATCCCTCTAAATCTCCCTTCAAAGGGAGACTTGAAAATTACTTAAAACCATATCCCTTCCTTCGAAGGAAGTCAGGGGGGATTTCATTTTCAAATTTTCAAATCGAATCATCCCACAAAAGCACTATAACCGGTAATCGCCCGACCAACAATTAATGTATTAATTTCTTTTGTGCCTTCATAGGAATAAATCGCTTCGGCATCGGCTACAAATCTCGCGACATCGTATTCGAGTAAAATTCCGTTGCCGCCCATGACTTCACGAGCACGACTCACTATATCGCGGGTTCGCATACTGCAAAATACTTTGGCAAGCGAAGCATGTTCGTCTAATAAAATATCCTGATCCTGCATTTCTGAAAGCCGAAAACACATGGTTTGCATAGCTGTGAGATTGGCAACCATTTCGACCAAATGATTTTGAATAAGTTGAAATCTCGCAATAGGTCTCCCAAATTGTTCTCTTTTCTTGGTGTATTTCAAAGCGCTTTCGTACGCACCTCTTGCGCAACCTACCGCCTGCCATGCAACCGCAGCTCGTGTCATTTTAAGTACTTTGGCAGTGTCTTTAAAACTATCACACTTTTGAAGACGATCACTTTCCGGAATTCTACACTCAGTTAATGTGATCCGCGCATTTTGAACTGTCCGAAGTGCCATTTTATTTTCCATTTTCTCTGCCTTAAAACCTGGATTATCCTTTCGAACAATAAAGCCTTTTACCATATTGGTAACTTTCTCTCTCGCCCAGATAATGGTTATATCACTAAAAGTGGCGTTTCCAATCCATTTCTTTTCACCATTCAAAATCCATTCGTCACCTTCCAAATAGCAAGTAGTTTCCATACCTCCAGCTACCGCCGATCCTACATTGGGTTCTGTAAGTCCGAAGGCGCCAATTACTTCCATCCGTTGCATTTTAGGAAGCCATTCCTCTTTTTGTTCATCACTTCCGCAGAGATAAATAGAGCCCATTGCTAGTCCGCTATGCACTCCAAAAAAAGTGGAAATTGATACATCTACCCGCGCTAATTCCATAGCTAGAATTCCTTCCATCAAGAAGCTTTCGTTTGGACATCCATAGCCCTCGTATGCCATTCCGCAGATATTGAGTTTGGCCATCTTCGGAATGATATGATGCGGAAATTCGGCACGATTCCAATATTCATTGGCGATTGGTTTAATTTCATCCTCCATGAAATTTCGAATTTTCAACTGAATCTTCCTTTGTTCCGGCGTAAGCTTCAAACTTAAATCGTAAAAATCTCCATCGATTGGCGGCAATTTATGTTGCCCTTTTCTAGCCTTTGTTTTTAGCATTCGCATAAGACCTGCGAGTTGCTTATCATCAAGTTCTCCCACACTTTTCATAACTTCGGAAAGGTCTATTTTTTCAGAGAGGCGAGCGATGGCTTTAATATCAACCGATTTTAAAACAGAAAAGGTTTCTTTAATTTTTGAAAATACCGACATAGCTTTAAGATTTAGTTTCCTAAAGATAAAGGCTAAGATATTGAAGTGGGCTTAAGGAACTGTTAATTTGGTAACTCGCTCAAAAATTTAGGTTCAATAAAACCTTTTAAGCTATCTGAGAATTGAATATGAAACCAATCACGATGTCTTCCTAAGATAATTACAGTATCATTTTTTTTCAATGATCCATAAACCGGAAATACCTCTGCAGGGCCTTTACGTAAATTGGCCCGATTAGTAGTAATGAATCCTTTTGAGATCGTATTGGGCGTTTTTATCGGCTCTGGGGCTGCTTTTTTTATATAAGGTAAAGGATTAACAGCCTTTCTTTTACCTTCATAAATTCCAAAATGCAGATGAGGCTCTGTAGTAATGGCATTTCCCGTATTTCCAACTAATCCAATGGTATCTCCTTGTTTCACCCTATCTCCTTGGGCTACAAAAATACTGTCCAAATGTGCATAATAAAGGGTCTTTCCATAAACCCCATCTTTTAGCCAAACTTGCTTTCCGCCCAGCCCATGATCTCCGCTGGATGAAATAACTCCTTTGGTAGCGGCTACTAATGGGGTTCCTTTGGGAGCAAAAATATCTACACCATCGTGCGAGCGAGCTCCGGCATCGCGTGGATCTGCCCAAAACCCTCGAATATCTTTATTTTCGCCACCGCTTATTGGAAAGGAATACACAGGTGCCGTGTATATCTTTAAAGTAAAGGGTGAATTTAAGCTAATTTCTGGCTGTACGATAATTTTATAATAGGCATAATTCTTTACTTGGTGAGCGAGTTTTGAGTCTGCTTCCTTGGAAATTTTTAGTAGCTTTAATGGTATGCCTCGATTCCTGGTTTTTTGAAATAACGAAATAAAAACTAAGGCTGTGTCGATTTCTGTTTCAATCGAAATCACAATTTGCTCATCTTCTCGTAATCGCACATCGTAGCTGTAGGTTGTTGGAATACTATTCGAAAAGATACCGCTTTCAGAATAAGGAAGCGTGATTAAGAGGCTATCTTTTTTAGCATATTCATATGCTTTCTTCCACCGAAGTAAACTGGAATCTCTTTTTTCAAATTGACGCTTGTATAAATCACGAGCATCGGGTTTTGTTACCACATCTGTGGCATTCTGTATTTGATCACAGGAAAAATAAGTGATCGAAAGAAGTAGAAAAAAAATCCAAGAGTGAACTTTCATAGGAGGCTAAATATAACAGAATTTGGGTTAAAATTATCCAAACAAGTGATGTACAACATCGTGCACTTTGGCAACTTTAATTATGTTTATTACATAGTTTTGCTTCGGAAGTTTGCAGTATTTAGAGATTACTATGCTTTCGAATCCCAATTTTTCTGCTTCTAAGATTCTTTGTTCAACTCTGGTCACAGGTCTAACCTCACCTGCTAATCCAACTTCAGCCGCAAAGCACATTCGTTTGTCAATAGCGATGTCAATATTCGATGACAATACGGCTGCTACAACAGCCAGGTCAATAGCAGGATCATCTACGGTAATTCCTCCTGTGACGTTTAAGAAGACGTCTTTGGCACCTAATTTAAAGCCCGCTCTTTTTTCGAGTACGGCCAATATCATATTTAGGCGTTTGGCATTGTAACCCGTCGCAGAGCGTTGAGGGGTTCCATAAACTGCGCTACTCACCAAGGCTTGAATTTCAATCATTAAGGGCCGCATTCCTTCAAGCGTAGCCGAAATAGCAGTTCCACTAAGCTCTTCTTCGTTTTTCGAAATTAGTATTTCCGAAGGGTTAGAAACTTCTCGTAAACCACTGCCTTGCATTTCGTAAATCCCCAGTTCGTTAGTTGATCCGAAGCGGTTTTTATTAGCTCGAAGAATTCTGTAAATATGATTACGGTCACCTTCAAATTGAAGCACGGTATCGACCATATGCTCCAAAATCTTCGGACCGGCTATGTTACCGTCTTTAGTAATATGACCAATTAAAATTACGGGAGTGGCTGTTTCTTTCGCGAATTTGATTAGTTCGGTTGTTGTTTCACGAATTTGAGAGATACTTCCGGCACTGCTTTCAATATAATCGGTGTGCAGGGTTTGAATGGAATCTATCACCACAATATCCGGTTGCATTTCTTCTATATTTCTGAAGATATTCTGAGTTTTAGTTTCGGTAAGTATATAGCAATTTTCTGAATTTGGAAAGATTCTATCCGCTCTCATTTTAATTTGCTGAGCGCTTTCTTCCCCTGAGACATAAAGTGTTTTATAAGGTAATTGTAAGGCAATCTGAAGCATAAGAGTACTCTTGCCAATTCCCGGTTCTCCTCCGAGTAATGTGAGCGATCCAGGTACTAATCCGCCGCCTAATACTCTGTTAAGTTCGTTATTTTTAGTGTTTAATCTAGCTTCGGAAGTAGTTGAAATTTCGGCTATACGTTGAGGTTTTGAAGCCCTTTTGGATGTAGTCTTTTCAGATTTCCAACTCACCTTTTCGGCCTTCTGAATTACTTCTTCAGCGATTGTATTCCATTCCTTACAGGAGGTACATTGCCCCTGCCATTTTGAGAACTGTGTTCCGCAGTTCTGACAAAAAAAAGTCGTTTTTGTTTTAGCCATAATTCCTTTGGCTAAAATAGCTATATTTAAGTCGTGGTAAAAAAAATACTTCTCTTAACACTTTGTTATTTACTGCCATTGATGGCGAGTGCGCAAAAGTATCATTTTAAACAATATGGTATAGAGCAAGGCTTAGCCGGGAATGAAACTTATTCGATAATTCAAGCGAGTAACGGATTACTTTGGATTGGCTCTTTAGATGGTGTTAGTAGTTTCGATGGCAAGAATTTCACCAACTATACTACAGAAAATGGTCTGCCCTCAAATTTAGCCTTTCGAATTTTTGAAGATTCTAATGACAGAATTTGGGTCGGTACGGTTAATAAAGGTTACGCAATCATTGAAAATGGTAAGGTATTTATTCCTTCCCAAAAAGAGACAGAAGAGCTTGGAATGGTGCGATGTTTTCTTGAGGCTAAAGATGGAACCGTTTATATTTTCTTTTCAAAAGGTATTGCCGCTGTAAAAGATGGTGTTACTGAAGTCATTCGTGGAAACGATCAAAACCTAATTATCAACACCCATGATGCGGTATGGTACGATGACAACACAATTTATCTGGCATCGAATTCCAGAGGTGTTGTAAAAATTACCTTGAATCCCTATAAAGAGGAATACATGGATAATGCTTCCCATGGAATTAATAATATATGTTACGCTATAGAAATCGACTCCGACAAAAATATATGGGTTGGTGCTTATGGAGAGTTGTATAAAATTAAAGGCGATGATATCACGAAATACAAATTCAATAAGGACGAATATGACTTGAATAGGGTCTACTCTATTTATCAGGAAGGAGACGATACATTGTATTTGGGCTTTGAAGGAAACGGATTTGCGGTGTTTCAGAAGGAATCCGGAGATTATGAGATGATCAATGAAAAAAATGGACTTCCTACCAAATACATTTATAATATAGAGAAGGACAATGAGGGAAATTTCTGGATGGCTACTTATGGTGCTGGAATTGTGAGATTCAGAAATACGGCATATTCACTTTATGATGAAACACTAGGGCTTCCTGCTAACAGTACTAATGATGCTTACTTATGGGAGGATCGATGGATGGTGGGAACTGATAATGGGATGGTATCGATTAAAGATGGGGTAGTGAGCGAGCCAATTGTTTCAAATAAACTGGTGAGAGGTTTTACAGAAAATTCCGAAGGAAATCTACTAATTGCCGAAGAAGATGGCGTTTACGAACTCTCGAAGAATGGAAAGCAGTCTATAAAATATAAAGGAGTTTTTAGTTTCTTAAAAGTAATCGACGATTATACTTTTCTTAATGCAAGCAGGAATTTAAGAGTTATAAATAAAGATACTTCTTATACTATTGGCAATGAAAAAACATATGCCTTAGAAAAAATAGGAGATCGATTTATCACAGCCCAATTTCGTTTTATTAGGCAGCTGAGGCATGGAAAATTCGATATTATTCCGGGATTGAACCCCAAGGAATATAATAATTTTCGTGATATGGATGCCTTAGATGATAATTCGGTGATTGCGGTAAATGATAAGTATGTTTTTCTTATTGAGTTGAATGACAATACCTATAAAATTAAGAAACACGATATAAAAAAATTTGGAAATTTCGAATACCTCAATATACTAAGAGTTGATGGAAATAATCTTTGGATGGGAAGTCGCGGTCAACTTGTTTCCCTCGATATTGACCTTTTTAGAAAGTCAGATAGCATAAAAACCACCGTGTATAGAACGACCGCGAGCTTTATGAAAAATGGAATTGACGCGTCTGGCCTTAGAATTGTTGATGAAGGAATCCTTCTCGGTACATCCAGAGATGGTATGATTGCTTTTGATCGAAGAAATTTTACGGAAAATACACTCCCACCACGTTTGGAAATGCCTGAGGTTTTGCTTTTTTCTGAACCTTTGAATGACAGTTTGTATCGTACTTCGGAAGGAATTGTGCTACCCTACAAAATGAACTACTTAAGTTTTATGATGGAGGCTATTACTTTCACTTATCCAGAAAATGTAAAATACAAATACCGTCTGAAGGGCTTGAGAGATGGTGACGGCTGGTCCGTACCTTCAGAAGATTCTCAGGCCGTATTCTCTTATATTCCACCTGGAAGTTACACTTTTGAGTTTACCGCCGATAACGGTAATGGAGTTTGGCAAGAAGAACCATATGTGTATTCCTTTGTGATTAAGGTACCTTTTTGGCGTACTTGGGGATTCTGGTTTGCATTTCTAACACTAGCCTCTCTAGGAATTATTCTAGTCATTTTTGAACGAAACAAATCGGCAAGAATTAGACAGGAAAAATTTGCTCACGATCTTATACAGGCACAGGAAAACGAACGAACCAGAGTTGCAAGAGAGCTTCATGACAGTGTGGGCCAGAAATTAATGTTACTTACAAAAAAAACAAAGGCTACTGGTAATCTGGAAATGGAAGCACTTGCCGGAAATACGCTCGAAGAACTACGTAGTATTTCCAGAGGGCTGCATCCGGCAACTATGAAACGTTTGGGTGTGACTGCTGCAATTGTTTCCATGATCAATGAAGTAGATCAGAATACCAATATATTCTTCACTAATGAGATAGAAAACATTGATCACTTATTGAGCAAAGATGCTTCGCTCCATTTGTATCGCATTGTCCAAGAGGTATTAAATAATATGGTAAAACATTCGGAAGCCAAGGCGGCTTCAGTTACTATAGAAGCCAAAAGCAATGGAATTTATACTGTAATTAAGGATAATGGAAAAGGGTTTTCGTATTCTGAAAAATCGAAAATTACTAGTAGCTTAGGAATGAAGACATTAATGGAAAGAGCTAAGATTTTGCACTCGAAATTGAACATTCAAAGTGAACCCAATAAAGGAACGACCATTTATCTGTCAATTCCTACCTAAAATTTAAGCTCCAAAGAAGCGATTCTAATTTTTAGAGCGTAATTAATTTCTGTATCTTTATAAAAGGATGTTTCTAACTTATTGATATCCTGTATTTTTTGTCTTTTTTGACAACTAATTTTAAATATTTATTCTGAAACTACCCAAATCAGATGATTAGGCTCAGTTAGTTTGAAAGTGAATTTTATGATAGACAAAAAGAACCTCTCCATTGTTATTGCAGATGATCACCCCATTTTACTTAAAGGGTTATATGATGAATTTACATATCATGGATACAATATTTGTGGTAGTGCTGAAAATGGAATGCAGGCACTGGAACTTATTTTAACAGAGAGACCTACTATTGCCTTCTTAGACATCGATATGCCATTGCTTACTGGTTTTGATGTAATTAAAACGGCCAAAGAAAAGGGTGCCAATACCAAGTTCATAGTACTATCTTTTCATAAAGAAACCGAGTATATTACACAGGCCAAGGCGCTTCAGATTAATGGTTATTTACTTAAAGAGGATTCGTTTCATGAAATTGAAAAATGCATGATTGCAGTATTGAATAACGAGACTTTCTTTAGTTCTAGTTTTGCTTCAAATATGCTTAAGAATGCTTCCGAAGAATTACGCAAATTGAAATTACTCACTCCTTCCGAAGTAACTATATTAAAACTTGCGGCTAAGCAAGAAACCAATCAGGAAATAGCTGAATCTCTTTTTGTTTCAATACGAACCATTGAAAAACACAGAAGTAATATTATCTCTAAATTGGAAATAGAGGGAGGCGCCAATATACTTTCGAGTTGGGCGCTGAATAATAAAAGTGTTATAATGGGGCTATAGGTTCTTATTTGATTATAAAAAATACGTACAATTACGTATATAATCGGTCTAATTAAAACCTTATCTTTGATATTCAGGAATTATAAATAATTCTCTTGATCAAATTTTAATTCACTATTGAGGAGTGGTGACATTAGATGACTAACCAAATGAAAGACCCTTCGCTAATCTGTGAAGGGTCTTTTGTTTTTTGTGATAACTCTATAAAATCCTAGTCTACGTAGGGCTACGTATGTATTACGTAGTTATACGTATTTGAGTTGAAAGAATTCTACAATATCTTTGAATTAGTTAGATTCACGGTAAATAGTTAACTGTTTGCTGCTAACTAACCAAATTGGAAACCCTTTACTTTAATTTAAAGGGTTTTTTCTTTTAAGAAATATCCTACATAAACTCATAACTTTCTTGTACGTGTGGGTATCACTGTCATTATTCCTTTTTTTTTTATATTATTGAAGCAGTTAACTCCTCGAAATTAACAATTACTAATTTGAAAGAGACATAATTGCTATTTATTAATTAAGCTGTTTTTTTTAATTTTTAAAACCTTATCATATGAAAACAACTTTACTTTTAGCATGCCTTTTTTGTAGTACATTAATGAGTATTGCTCAAACACCTGCCAATGATGAATGTGTAAACCGTTTATCTATCTCTGTAACTACAGCTTCAGTATCCAGTTATTCTACCGATCTTACAAATGCTACCGAAAGTACCGACTCGAGTTGTGTAAATCCTAGCAATGATAATGTAGATGTTTGGTTTGAATTTACCATGCCAGTGGATGGAAACGTAAGAGTAACGAATACAAGTGGTTCGGATAACTATACCTTTTATGATAGTTGTGGAGGAGCCGAAATCGAATGCTTTAATGGAAATGATTTTGTGTATAGCCTTTCTGCATCCACAGCGTATGTGCTGCGAGTTTCTAGAAACCAATCAGTGGCAGGTGTCGTTAATTTCAACCTTCAGGCTTTTGAAACCCTTGCCAATGATGAATGTATTGGTAAAACTCCTATAACGGTAACTACAGGAGGCGTCTCTTCGTATTCAGTCGATTTGCGTGCTACCACCGAGAGTCTTGATGGTAGTTGTGACGGTGCTGCATCAAATAATTATTTAGATGCCTGGTATGAATTCACCATGCCTGTAAACGGAAATTTTCGAGTAACCAATTTAGGAGGAATTACGGGAATTACACTATATGATAGTTGTGGTGGAACGGAGATTAGTTGTTTCTATGGTAATGGCTTTGTTTATAATCTTACTGCGAGCACAACCTATATAATGCGAGTTACCAACCGTGCTATCTACGCGGGGGTTGTTAATTTTAATCTGGAAGCTTTTGAAACCCTTGCCAATGATGAATGTGTAGATAGAACTCCAATTACGGTAACTACAGGAGGCGTCTCTTCGTATTCGGTCGATTTGCGGGCTGCCACCGAGAGTCTTGATGGTAGTTGTGATGGTGCTGCATCGAATAATTATTTAGATGCCTGGTATGAATTTACCATGCCCGTAGACGGAAATATTCGAGTAACCAATACAGGAGGAATAACCGGAATTACACTATATGATAGTTGTGGTGGAACGGAGATCAGTTGTTTCTATAGTAATGGTTTTGTTTATAATCTTACTGCGAGCACAACCTATATAATGCGCGTTACAAACCGTTCTATTTACGCCGGTGTTGTTAATTTTAATCTTGAAGCTTTTGAAACCCTTGCCAATGATGAATGTGTAGATAGAACTCCAATTACGGTAACTACAGGAGGCGTCTCTTCGTATTCGGTCGATTTACGTGCTGCCACCGAGAGTCTTGATGGTAGTTGTGACGGTGCTGCATCGAATAATTATTTAGATGCCTGGTATGAATTTACCATGCCTGTAAACGGAAATATTCGAGTAACCAATATAGGAGGAATTACGGGAATTACACTATATGACAGTTGTGGTGGAACGGAGATTAGTTGTTTCTATAGTAATGGTTTTGTTTATAATCTTACTGCGAGCACAACCTATGTATTGCGAGTTACCAACCGTGCTATCTACGCCGGTGTTGTTAATTTTAATCTTGAAGCTTTTGAAACCCTTGCCAATGATGAATGTGTAGATAGAACTCCAATTACGGTGACTACAGGAGGCGTCTCTTCGTATTCGGTCGATTTGCGTGCTGCCACCGAGAGTCTTGATGGTAGTTGTGACGGTGCTGCATCAAATAATTATTTGGATGCCTGGTATGAATTTTCCATGCCTGTAAACGGAAATTTTCGAGTAACCAATATAGGAGGAATTACGGGAATTACACTATATGACAGTTGTGGTGGAACGGAGATTAGTTGTTTCTATAGTAATGGTTTTGTTTATAATCTTACTGCGAGCACAACCTATATAATGCGAGTTACCAGCCGTTCTATTTACGCCGGTGTTGTTAATTTTAATCTGGAAGCTTTTGAAACCGCGGCCAACGATGAATGCGTGAATGCAACAGAAATTAATGTCGGAACTGTTGATTACAGTGAAATTGCAAATGATTCCAGAACAGCCACGGAGAGTCTTGATGGTAGTTGTGATGGAAGCGCTTCTAACACGTATTTAGATTTATGGTACGAGTTTGTGATGCCCGTAAATGGAAATATCCAAATTTCGAACATATCAGGATCAGATGGAGTTGCTATGTTTGATAGTTGTGGTGGTGCCGAACTTGATTGTTTCTATGGAAATGGCTTGTTCTTTAACCTCGTGTCCGGAACTACGTATTACTTAAGAGTTACCAAGAGAAGTATTTATGCCAATCTCATTAATTTCAGAATAAAAGCAATTGAAGCTCCTTTGGCCGCATGTGCAACAACCACCCAATTTATTGGTGGAGCCTGGGATAATGGTGACCCGGATATTTCAACCAATGTAATAATACGATCTAATTATAACACAGCTACGCACGGAAGTTTTACGTCTTGTTCGCTCGCAATAGATTCTGGAATCACACTCACCGTGAGTTCAGAAAGATATGTTGAAGTTGCATTTGGGATAGATAACAACGGAACCTTAAATGTGGAACATCAAGGAAATCTTGTACAACGCGACGTTGCCGCTTTGGCTATTAACAATGGCGCTATTAATGTGCATATTACCACCCCTGTTTTAAAGCCCAGAGATTTTATGGTGCTAGGAAGTCCGATGGATACTGAAACCAGAGCTGACGTCTTTGGAAATGCCTTTAGAGTTCTACATCATACTACTGCGAATTTTGTTCCGGATGCTACGGTTGCTGCTGCGTTTCCAAATGCTGAAAATTTTGCAGACGATAACGGTGATAATTGGTCGCAATATACTGGAATTATTAATCCTTCGGAAGGCTTCTTAGTTTGGCCACAACCCAATATTTCTTCAGGGAACACTTCATATAATTTGACGTATTCTGAAGGAACTTTGAATAATGGAGATATTGAATTTCCAGTTGTTTTTAACACAACTAAGAATGATAGCCCAAACATTTTGGCGAACCCATATGCTTCAGCTATTTCAGCGCCCGATTTTATCAATCAAAACGCAATGGTCGACGAGGTTTATTTTTGGGAACATCTCACTACCCCTAACTCATCACTTCCCGGCTACCTCAATGCGAACTTTAGTATGGAGGACATATCAATGTTTAATTTGATGGGAGGAATTGCCGCTGCCAGTGACCCATCGGGGACAGATTCTGAACCCAATGGCTTTATAGCAACCAGTCAAGGATTTGGAATAAAGGCTACAGCTTCTGGCACAGCGTTGTTTACCAATTCAATGCGAAGACTCTCTAACAACAATACATTGCGTTTTAACGATCTAGAGGTAAATAGAATTTGGCTATCTGTTCAGAATAGAACCTATAATATGCAAAACACTGCTTTAATAGGTTTTTCTGAAGAGGCCACTGCGGGTATAGACAATGGATTTGATAGTAGGAGACTAGCTACAATAGTGTCGTTGTATTCACATTTAGAAGATGGAACAGGTGAATTTGGTATTCAATCGAGAGAAAATTTTAGTCCTAACAGTTATATTCCATTAGGATTTTCTACTCAAATAGAAGTGGATGAAGGATTGCCATATATTATTTCAATTGCAAATATTGAAGGTTCGGCACTTGAAACATCAACGGTATATTTAATTGACACTTATATGGGGATTACTACAAACTTAACCGAAAGTGTGTATCAATTTATGGCCGCAGCAGGAACGTATAACAACCGTTTTATACTTCAGTTTAAGCCTGAATTATTAGAAACTAGTGATGCTAATTTAAATGCAATAAGCATGTATCCGAATCCAGCTTCAGATTTAATAGAGATACGTTCACCAACCAATGTATGGCTTTTAGGAGCTGATATTTACGATACGACCGGAAGATTGTTAATGCATTCAAATCTGGAAGAAATTGGAGGCTACAATACTATCGATGTGTCAGGCTTATCGAGTGCGACATATTTTGTAGTATTAGAATCTTCGGCAGGAACGATTACAAAACAGCTTATTAAAGAGTAATAATACTATCCCAATACTTAAAGAGGCTATATAAAATTCAACTTTTATATAGCCTCTTTACTTTTTTGATTAATAAAAATTAATAACCAAAGTCTATTTTAATCTGATCGGCCTTTTCAAGCATCAAGTCTACAGTAATAAAATCCACTTCTTCTTTATCGAATGCCGCTTGAAAAGTACGCATTGCTTTTTTAGGTTCGCCCATTTCTTCATAATAACGCCCAAGAAAATAATCGCCTAGAACGGTATCCGGATATTGTCTTTTTGCCAATTCAGCAATTTCTTTAAGAGATTCCCATTGTTTTGTTTTTTCTGAAGCCCTTCCGGTTGCTATAAAATCATTGATTCGTATTGGATTTGTAAGACCAAATAAGTCTTCAATCGTCTTGTACTTGTCAACTAAATATTGATGAATAGGCGTTTCCATCTTTAAAAGAACATCGGTATATTCTTTTTTACTGATAGGTCTATACACGGCAAATATCTTTTCAAGAGCGTTTGGAATTCCCCTTCCAACCAACGAATAATGTGTGGCACCTTCAAAATTATTGTAATAGTAAGCGAAACTGTCGCTTTTTAAACCTTTTAGTACGTTATTCAAGCTTTCTGCGCTTTCTCTAAGCCCCTGTATGTCATCTGTTCCTGTGGCCAGATAATAAAATATCTTCGACTTTATATTAGGAATCCGTTCTGGAATACTTGTATCAATCGAAGGAGCAAAATCCGGACTTAAATTGATATATCCATTAAACAATGGTGGATCTTTGAACAAGTAATAATTAATAAAGTTGGCTGTAAAATCATGGCCAACGGCAATAATAAATTTAGCAGTTCGATAATTATTATCGATATACGGCATTAGCTCCATCCCTATAAATTCGAAGAAATCGGCCCCTTTGTCTGCCGGCAGAAAGTTAGTGTCGTCGTATGCGCAATCATCATATCTGCTGTCACCCTGCATAATACCTACCACGATCGATTCCGGCATATCTTCCCAGTAACCGAAATAATCTACATTCCCGGCAACGGGTTCAAAAAGATAGTCGGCATCTAATACCAGAACTATTGGATATACTTTATCGGTATTGGTATCGTAGTTTCGAGGTAGCTGAATCTTCAATTTTCGCGTTTCGCCTAATTTAGCCGAATTGAATTCTTCATAGACAGTTTGAGCTGAGGCGCTAAGACCAAAAATGAGGCATAGCAGCAGTAAAAGAGTTTTCTTCATGTTATAAATGTTTTGGGAATGGAAAGATAGTAAAATTATCAAATATTAGAGGCACTATATAAGTATGGTCCGATTTGCTAAGTGTCAATAATTTTCTTCCGGTTATAGATTGGGAGTAGGAAGAGGGAGAGACATCCAAATAGTAAAATAGAGGCTATATTCGATGTCCAAACGATCCACCCAAAAGCAACTCCCACGGGCCATGCTACCCCAAATACTGTAAGCATCCCTGCGATAGCTGCGGGGTAGGTGCCAAATCCACTATTTGTGAATGCAAAGGTAAAACTACCTACTACAAAGGTAATAATGATCGTGCCAAAACTAATGGAAGCAGTTTCCGGTAATGCGAAAAGTGCCACATAAAAAGAAAGTAGATATAATCCCCAGATTAGGAAAGTATGGAAGATAAACGCCCCTTTTTTCTTCATTTTAACAATACTAAGGACGCCGTCTTTGAGTCCAAGAATAAAGGTTTTTAACTTTATGTTGATATTGGATTTCGAAAACTTCAGAAAGACAAAAATCAAAATTGCCATTACGACAAAGCCTATGACTATGAAATAAACCGCCGAAACTGGAATTGTTTCTGAAAGGTGTTCAGACAATACATCAAACTTAATAATTAGCGCTAAGGCAGTAAAGGCGAGCAAAAAGATGAGGTCAACTACCCGTTCTGAGATGATGGTGCCAAAACCTTTTTCGAAAGGAATATTCTCGTATTTGTCCAAAATAATTCCTCTTGATACTTCACCACTCTTCGGAATAAAAATATTCATAAGATAGGCTACAGAGATTGCCATAAAATTATTGGCTAATTTAGGGGTATAACCCAATGGTTCCAGCATAAAACTCCAGCGATAAGATCGTGAAAAGTGGCTTAATACACTTAAAAGTACCGAAAGCAGAACAAAACCATAGTTGGCGTTGCTAAAATAGGTTTTGGTTTCGGCAAGTTGTTCGGGTGTGAAAGAATTATAAATATACCAGATTAAAAAAACACCCAAACCCAAAGGAAGTGCAATTTGCAGAATTTTGCCCAGCGTTTTCTTCACTGCTATTTAAGTAAGTTGTGTTCGTTTGGAAAAACGAGCGCCGGTCTAAAAGCCTTAGCTTCTTCTTTTTCCATAATTGCATATGTAATTAAAATAAGGATATCCCCGGGAGCCACTTTACGCGCTGCTGCACCGTTTAGCGTTATTTCACCACTGCCGCGAGGTCCTGGAATAGCATAAGTTTCGAGTCGTTCACCATTGTTATTATTTACAATTTGCACCTTTTCACCTTCAGTGATATTGGCGGCATCGAGCAAGTCTTCATCTATCGTTATACTGCCGATATAATTGAGGTCTGCACCTGTGACTTTAACTCTATGTATTTTCGATTTTACTACGTGTATCATCATGGGCGCAAAGATACTTTTTAAATTTTCAAGATTCAAAATAAGAGCTTCAAAATTATCTTAAGGCAAAGTGGCTATAAAATAAAGATTTATGAAATGCAACGGTAATAGTTCTCTTCCATCGAAGGAAGCCAGCCCGTAACGTTCGAGAGGGGGCTAGGGATGGATGTTTTTTTAATTTATTTTTCACCTTAATTTGTAAAGTTTTAGTTTTGCTCACTGCTCACTGCTCACTGCTCACTGCTCACTGCTCACTGCTCACTGCTCACTGCTCACTGCTCACTGCTCACTGCTCACTGCTCACTGCTTAGTACAATGCGATATTATCAATAAGTCTTACATCACCTGCAAAAACAGCAACGAACGCTCTATAGTGATTGCCTTTGTGTTTTCTTTTGGCAGTTTTAAGAGTTTTTTCCTTGGCGATCTCAAAGTATTCCGGTTGAAGAAATTTGTTTTCTTCGAATCGTTTTTGGACCAACTTATTAGCTTCGGAAATGGTGATGGAATTAAATTTTTCTTTTACTTCGGAAAGGGTTTTATAAATTAATGCTGCCGCTTCAAACTGTTCTGAAGTCAAACGTTGGTTTCGAGAGCTCATTGCTAATCCGTTAGTTTCTCTTACAATAGGGCAGCCAACAATATTTGAAGTAAAACCTTCAATTTCAGCTAGTTTTCGAACAATTTGTAACTGCTGGAAGTCTTTTTCACCAAAATATGAATTATCAGGATTCACAGCTCTGATAAGCAGATTAACGACTGTTCCAACACCGTCGAAATGGCCCTTTCTGTATTTGCCTTCCATTTCATTTTCAAGGTTTCCGAAGTTATAAGACTTAGAAGATATAGTGCCTTGGTACAGATTTGAAGCTTCAGGAGAAAAAACAAAAATATTACCCTTCAATTTCGATAGCAAAGCCACATCGTCATCAAGTGTTCTCGGATATTTTAAAAGATCTTCATTATTATCAAACTGGGTTGGGTTCACAAAAATGCTCACGACCACGCAATCATTCTCGTTCAATGCCTTTTGAACTAAAGTTAGATGTCCTTTATGCAATGCACCCATTGTTGGCACTAAGCCTATTTTTTGTGATTTTCTTAATGGTAAAAGAGTAGTTGAAAGTGATTCTCGGGTAGTATGAATGACCATAGAAAGGAATTAATGACCCGCAATATTAATATATTACGAGCAATCTACATAAATTTTCGTAATTTTGCGTGTTTTTAATACAAATGCCCAAAAATCAAAATAGATGAAAGATAAAAGAGTCTTGTATGTGTCTTCTGAAGTGATACCCTACTTACCGGAGACCGAGATTTCTTCAATGTCGTTTGAAGCCCCACGAATGGTTAATAATAATAACGGACAGATTAGAATATTTATGCCCCGTTATGGAAATATCAACGAACGCAGACATCAACTGCATGAGGTGATCCGTTTGTCTGGAATGAATCTTGTTATTAACGACCTTGATATGCCGCTAATTATTAAGGTAGCTTCTATTCCTAAAGAGCGTATGCAAGTGTACTTTATTGATAATGAAGATTATTTTAAGCGAAAAGCGACCTTTGCAGATGAAGAGGGAAATTTTTTCTCCGATAATGATGAAAGGGCTATATTTTTTGCAAAAGGTGTTATTGAAACAGTTAAGAAATTAAATTGGTCTCCCGATATTATTCATGTCCATGGGTGGTTGGCTTCATTTTTACCTCTTTATTTAAGAAACTATTACGGAAACGAGCCCTTGTTCGAAAATAGTAAAATAGTTACCTCCGTATACAATCAAGGCTTCGACGGTACGTTAGATAGTGGAACCATCGATAAAATTAGGTTTGATGCAATAGATGATGACGCTATTACCGAATTAGAAAACCCTAATTATGTGAACCTAATGAAGATTGCAATTAAAAATTCGGATGCGATTATTATTGGTTCTGAAGAGATTCCAAGTGAACTGGAGGAATATCTTAACAAATTAGATAAACCAGTGTTAAAGTATCATAATATGGACGATTTTTCTCCGGCTTATTTAGATTTTTACGAATCGAAAGTTCTTCAATAACAAGTACACTTTTTAAAATTGCTTTTGAAATGCCCAATAGCAACGAACAAGAGAATAAAGGATGAGATTAGATGGCAATTCTTGTTTGGAAAATAGACAGGAAACTTCCTTTAAAAATAAATAGCATATACAGATGAAATTAAGAAATATATTGCCTCAATTGTTGGCAGTCCTATTTTTAATAATTGCCTTGGCTTCATGTCAGGAAGATTTTAGCACCTTAGGGTCCGATATTATTGGGGGACAACCTCTTAATGTTGAGAACAATAATGACAAAACAGTCATCGCATATAGCTCGAAATTTGCCCCTATACAGACTAATGGGTTACCAGTTTACAAACTAGGAACATATACTGATCCTGTTTATGGAAAAACAAAAGTTGAATTGTTAGCGCAGGTTTTGTTATCGACTACTGAGCCTGACTTCGGTTTTGGGACTCATTTGGATAGTGTAGTTTTGTATATTCCGTATCTTTCAGAAGCAACTATTGAGAATGAAATAACTACATATACCTTAGATTCGGTATATGGAAGTGATCCAATTAATATCTCTATATACGAATCCAACTATCTCCTAAGAGATTTCGATCCCAATTCTGGACTTCAGGAAACACAAAAATATTATTCAGATTTAAAAAATACGGCCTTTGCAAATCAGAGCAATATAGGTTCATTGATCTATACAATTGAAGATTTTATTCCTAGCAATGAAAGTATTTTACTTTATACACCCGATGGGGACGACGAAGGTACAGATCCGGATGAAACAATTGTAGCACCCGGACTTAGAGTGAAATTACCTGTGCAGTTCTTTAGGGATAAAATACTAGACAAAGAAGGAATGCCCGAATTACTAAGCTTCAGTAATTTTAAAAATTACTTTAGAGGACTTTATTTTGAAGTCGATGATATGGGAACAAACGGAAACTTATTCGAGTTTAAATTGGATGGTGCAAGTATTAGTATGTATTATACTTTTCAAGATACTGAAGTAGGAACAACAACCTCAGATCCAAATACTGGTGAAGTGGAAAGGGAAAGTGCTATTTATACACTTACCTTTATTAATAATTCGGTAATTCATCATAATGTAAACTTATATACAAATGATGCCTTGCCACCAGCAATAGAAGCGGCGGTTACAAACCCTAACACAACGCAAGGTGAAGAATCATTATACCTAAGAGGTGGTGACGGAATTGGTTCTATTATCAAACTTTTTGGCGATGTAGATGCCGACAACAACAATGTACCAGATGAACTGGATCAAATGCGTTTGGAAAGATGGCTAATCAATGAAGCCAATCTAATTTTTTACGTGGATCAGAGTCAGGTTACAGGTGGCGATGCTGAACCAGAAAGGATATTTATTTATGATGCCATAAATTCAATTATTTTAAATGATTATGATCGGGATTTATCAGCATCCGACGTTGCAGTGAACTCTGTAATCAACCATCTTGGTCGTCTGGATCGTGGAAGCGACGAGAACGGGGATTTCTATAAAATAAGAATTACCCACCACATTAGTAATCTGGTACATAATGATTCAACTAATGTTCCTTTGGCGCTTGTTGTAAACCAAAATGTGCTTGCTAATGTGAGCTCCGGTAACCCATCGTTTGATTATCAGACTTTACAAAATCCTATTTCGATCGATCAAATCAATGATGGAACTACAGATTTTGAATTGAAATCCATTCCTTCTGCTGCTGTGGGTTCCCATGAAGGTACTGTGTTATTTGGGAATAATACTTCCAACGAAGAAAAAAGATTAAAGCTCCAAATTTATTATACATTACCTAATTAAGACTTGAAAATATGTGTGGAATAGTAGGTTACATTGGCAAAAGAGAAGCATATCCTATTATTATTAATGGGTTAAAAAGATTAGAATACAGAGGTTATGATAGTGCAGGAATTGCATTGTACGATGGGTCTCAGATTCAGTTATGCAAAACCAAAGGGAAGGTTGTCGATCTAGAACAACGTGTAGAAAAGGAAATCTCTATAAAAGGAAGCGTGGGAATTGGTCATACCAGATGGGCTACTCACGGAGTACCAAATGATGTAAATTCACATCCACATTATTCGAATAGCGGGGATCTTGTGATTATCCACAATGGTATCATCGAAAATTATGCTTCAATTAAAAAAGAGCTAATGAATCGGGGTTATACTTTTACATCCGATACAGATACTGAAGTACTTGTTAATCTTATCGAGGAAGTAAAAAAGACCGAAGGCGTTAAGCTTGGTAAAGCGGTTCAAATTGCTTTAAATCAAGTGGTAGGCGCTTATGCTATTGCCCTTTTTGATCGTAATAAACCCGATGAAATTGTAGTTGCAAAACTGGGAAGTCCGTTGGCAATTGGTATTGGAGATGATGAGTTTTTCGTAGCAAGTGATGCTTCTCCATTTATCGAATTCACAAATAATGCTATTTATCTTGAAGATGAAGAAATGGCAATCATTCGTCGTGGTCGTGAAGTAAAGATTAGAAAGATCAAAAATGATAGTCTCGTGAATCCTTATATTCATGAATTAAAATTAAACCTCGAGCAGATAGAAAAAGGCGGTTACGATCACTTTATGTTAAAGGAGATTTACGAACAGCCTTCAGTTATTAGAGACACTTACAGAGGAAGATTACTCGCCAACGAAGGGATTATTAAACTTGGAGGACTGGAAGAATATATCCCGAAGTTTATCAATGCTGATAGAATAATCATTGTTGCCTGTGGAACATCATGGCACGCCGGTCTTGTTGCCGAATATATTTTTGAAGATTGGGCACGTATCCCGGTTGAAGTGGAGTACGCATCCGAATTCAGATATAGAAACCCTATAATCACCGAAAAGGACGTGGTAATCGCAATTTCTCAAAGTGGTGAAACTGCCGATACTCTAGCAGCTATCAAATTAGCTAAGGAAAAAGGAGCATTCGTTTACGGAATTTGTAATGTAGTGGGATCGACCATTTCACGTGAAACTCATAGTGGAACTTATACACACGCAGGTCCGGAAATTGGAGTGGCTTCAACAAAAGCATTTACAACACAGATCACAGTACTAACGATGATTGCCTTAAAATTGGCGCAGATAAAAGGTACGATTTCAAAATCGAACTATATGATGCATTTACGTGAACTGGAGCAAATTCCGAATCACGTAGAAGAGGCTTTAAAGAGTAATGATAAGATTAAAGAGATAGCCGAAGTTTTTAAAGATGCTTCGAATTTTCTTTACCTCGGAAGGGGTTACAATTTCCCTGTTGCCTTAGAAGGTGCATTAAAACTAAAAGAAATTTCATACATACACGCAGAGGGTTATCCTGCTGCCGAAATGAAACATGGCCCTATTGCACTTATAGATGAGAATATGCCGGTTGTGGTTATTGCGATCAATAGCAACCACTATGATAAAGTAGTGAGTAACATTCAGGAGATTAAATCCAGAAAAGGAGTTATAATCGCTGTGGTTACCAAAGGAGATACAGTGGTTAGAGAAATGGCCGATTATATTATGGAAGTGCCTAACACTCCAGAAACACTTACCCCCTTAGTTACAACAATCCCATTACAGTTGTTATCTTATCATATAGCCGTAATGCTTAACAGGAATGTGGATCAACCCCGTAATCTTGCGAAGTCGGTAACGGTAGAATAAACAAAAAAGAGGACTAGAATATAAGGCTCAAGACTTAATTGTTTTGGGCCTTTTTTTACCCCTCCGCCCTTTGGGCACCTCCCCTAAATTAGGGGAGGAAATCGAATGTCCATTTAGTAATTAAATAATCTCCCCTCCTTTTTTTAAGGAGGGGTGCCGAAGGCGGGGTGGTTGGTGCCCAAAGGGCGGAGGGGTTAACATCTTACTAAATTCAATCCTGAATATTTTCTTTTTCAACTATCTTTACTCTAATGAAAAAAGTGATCAACCTCATTTCCGGCCCGCGAAATTTATCGACTGCGTTGATGTATTCGTTTTCCGGCTTATCCGATTTGAAGGTGTTGGATGAACCTTTTTACGGATATTATCTTCGGAATGCTCCACTAGAAGTGTCTCATCCTGCTCACGATGAAATTCTGAAAGCAAATCATGCAACAGAGGATGAGGTGATAAATGAGATAAACTCACTTTCTGAAACCACAAATGTGTTTGTAAAAGGCATGGCACATCACTATCTTTCAGATCGACCTGCATTTATCTTAAACTGGGAAAATGTGATATTAATCCGTCACCCTAAAAAACTGATTGCCTCATTTGCTAAAGTCATCGAAAACCCATCACTTACAGATATAGGCATAAAAAAAGCTTCAGAACTATTTTTATATTTAAAGGCGGAGGGCAAAACCCCCATAGTAATCGATAGCGATGCCCTTTTAATGCATCCGGAGAATTATTTAAAGAAATTGTGTTCTCTTCTTAAGCTGTCTTTTTCCGAAGAAATGCTCTCATGGAAAAAAGGAGGTATTCCTGAAGACGGTGTTTGGGCGCCATATTGGTATAAAAATGTGCATAATTCGGAAGGATTTGCTATTCAGAAAAGCAGCTCACAATCATTGCCTAAAAGATTGGAACCATTACTTGAAGAAGCAATGCCGCACTATGAAACTCTTAAAAACTATATTCTAAAAAACGATTAATATGTTGCAGAAATCAAACCCCAAAAATGACAATATACAGGTGTATATTAAAGATAGGTTATACCCTAGAAATGAAGCGAAAATATCTGTTTTCGACAGTGCTGTTCAAGGCGGAGATGCCGTTTGGGAAGGATTACGGGTTTATCCTGAAGGGATCGTTTGTTTGGATAAGCACTTAACACGTTTACATGAATCTGCTAAAACATTAGCCTTTTCCGATATTCCTTCCAAAGAAGAAATAAAAAAAGCGATAAAGCAAACCTTGGATGCCAATGCGATGAATGACGATACACATATCAGGCTTACCTTGACTCGTGGCGAAAAAATAACCAGCGGTATGGATCCACGGCTCAATCAAAGTGGATCTTGCCTTATTGTTCTGGCAGAATGGAAGCCTTTGGTATACGATAATAATAGCGGTATTAAAGTGATAAGTACGAGTCAGAGGCGCAACGGACCTCAGTTTCTTGACAGTAAAATTCACCATAACAATCTACTTAATAATATCATTGCGAAAATACAAGCTAATGTTGCTGGAAAAGATGCCGGACTTATGTTAGATGAGCGTGGTTTTGTTGCCGAATTAAACGGAAGCAATGTGTTTATGGTAAAGCATGGGAAAATTCTCACTCCTTTTGCACATGCCTGCTTACCAGGAATAACAAGGAACACCGTGATGGAAATGTGTGAAAAAGAAGGAATTGAGATCAAAGAAGAGGATATTTCGTTATCACAATTTATCAATGCAGAAGGTGTTTTCGCAACAGGAACTATGGGCGAACTTACACCCATCGTTGAAATTGACGGTAGAAGTATTCCTAAAGATGATTTGTTCATGAAACGAGTTATGGACTTGTTTAAGAAGAATGTGAAAAGCTATTGTGAGCCTTTGTAGCGTAATGTCTCCGCATTTGCTGGGCATTTAATCACCCCGCCTTGCACCTAACCACCCCGCCTTCGGCACCCCTCCTTAAAAAGGAGGGGAGATTTTTTTGTTTTTTGAAAGACTTTACGACTTTTCCTCCCCTAATTTAGGGGAGGTGCCCAAAGGGTGGAGGGGTTAGTTGCTCAAGGCGGGCTCAAAGTCTAAATTGCCAATAACGGTGGATAGTCGGGTTTCGGGCAGGGATAGAGGCGGCATCCCGTATAGTGCCATGAAGTAGAGCAGAGCTCACTTTATGACTACTATGCGGATACAGCCGAAAGCCCGGTTCTCTTTCTCTGCTAGAGGCGGTGAAAGAGAAGCCCGCCTAATAATCGCCCTTAGTATTCTTTAAAAACCCCTTTCAAAAAATTAAACAATTCAGTTGCAAAATTAGAATAGAAAAAACTATCTTTGCACCGTTGAAAATTAGGGTGCTTCAAGCGCTCGTATAGTACTAAAATATAAACAGTTATTCATGTCACAAGTTACAGGAAAAGTTGCACAAATTATTGGCCCGGTAGTGGACGTTGCGTTTGCTAGTGGAGCAGAGCTTCCAAAAATCTACGATTCGTTAGAAGTAAACAACAACGGAAATTTATTGGTACTTGAAGTACAGTCTCACATTGGTGAGAATACCGTACGTACCATCTCCATGGACTCTACCGATGGGTTAAGCCGTGGTGTTGATGCTGTTGCGACTGGAGCTCCTATTCAGATGCCAATTGGTGATGCTGTTTACGGACGACTGTTTAATGTAATTGGTGATGCGATCGACGGGATTGGAAACCTGCCTAAAGAAGGTAAAGATGGACTTCCAATTCACCGTGATGCACCAAAATTTGAAGAATTATCTACTTCTACAGAAGTTCTATTTACAGGTATTAAAGTAATCGATTTAATCGAGCCTTACGCAAAAGGGGGTAAAATTGGATTGTTTGGTGGTGCCGGAGTAGGTAAAACTGTATTGATTCAGGAGTTGATCAACAATATTGCAAAAGGTCACGGTGGTCTTTCTGTATTCGCAGGAGTAGGGGAAAGAACTCGTGAAGGAAACGATTTACTTCGTGAGATGCTAGAGTCTGGAATTATCAAGTATGGTGATGACTTTATGCATTCGATGGAAGCTGGTGGATGGGATCTTTCAAAGGTTGATAAGACCGTAATGAAAGAATCGAAAGCAACTTTCGTATTCGGACAGATGAATGAGCCACCTGGAGCACGTGCGCGTGTTGCCTTGTCTGGTTTAACAATTGCTGAGTATTTCCGTGATGGAGCTGGTGATGGACAAGGAAAGGATGTTCTTTTCTTCGTTGATAACATTTTCCGTTTTACACAGGCTGGTTCTGAGGTGTCTGCACTTCTAGGACGTATGCCATCTGCGGTAGGATACCAACCAACATTAGCAACAGAGATGGGTGCAATGCAGGAACGTATTACTTCTACTAAGAAAGGATCTATTACATCTGTACAAGCGGTTTACGTACCTGCAGATGATTTAACAGATCCAGCACCGGCAACTACGTTTGCCCACTTGGATGCAACTACAGTATTGTCTCGTAAAATTGCTGAGCTAGGAATTTATCCAGCAGTGGATCCATTGGATTCTACTTCTCGTATCCTTGCAGCTGATATTTTAGGTGATGAGCATTATGACTGTGCACAACGTGTAAAAGAATTATTACAACGTTATAAAGAACTACAAGATATTATTGCCATCCTTGGTATGGAGGAATTATCTGAAGAAGATAAACAAGCGGTATACCGTGCACGTCGTGTACAACGTTTCTTATCTCAACCTTTCCACGTAGCTGAGCAGTTTACTGGTATTCCTGGTGTATTGGTGGATATTAAAGAAACCATTAAAGGATTTAATATGATTATGGACGGTGAGTTAGATCATCTTCCGGAAGCTGCTTTCAACCTTAAAGGAACTATCGAAGAAGCGATCGAGTCTGGAGAGAAAATGTTGGCTGAAGCTTAAATTAGATTTAAGATTTGAGATATGAGACTTTAGATTTTCTCACATCTCACATCTCATATCTCAATACTATATAATATGTATTTAGAAATCGTAACTCCGGAAGCCTCTTTAGTATCGGGCGAAGTTGAAAGTGTAACCGTTCCAGGTGTGGAAGGGGAATTTCAAATGCTGAACAATCATGCTCCTATCGTTTCATTATTGAGCGCAGGAAAAGTGAAGTTTAAGGGAAATCCGACGATTGCAGAAGGTTTTAAAAGTAAATTCAAACAAGAAGGCGATAAGTGGATCTTTGAGATCAATGGCGGTACTCTTGAAATGAGTAACAATAAAGTGATTGTACTGGCTGATTAACTGCTTTTAATCACAAAACTTAAAATCCCAAATTCCAATTTCCGGAGTTTGGGATTTTTTCTTTAATTTGTTTGATATAACTTCCAGTTGAAAGAATCAAAAAAGTCAATATTTAAGTTTGAAAGACAGATTAGCTATGGAAGACGTATTCTCTCTTTCCTTTTTATCTCTTTAGCGGCTTTTATACTCTTATATTCATATTTATATTATCCTTTCTCAAGTAGTTTTAGAGAGGAAACTTATAGTCTGATTGCTCCAATTTTAGCAGCAGTACTTCCATTTATAGCAGGGGTCACTATAGGCACTAAAAAAGGATTGTTGATAGACAAGACTAATTCTTTAATGAGCATTACCAAGGCCGTGGGTACGGTAATCTATTCAAAACAAAGTCAAATCTATAAAAGCCTTGACTATGTCTCTGTTTATGGAAGTACTAATTCCTTTCATCATTGTAAATTATTTTATGACGATAATATTAAAAATTCGGTTCATTTATTTGAGATAAAAAAGGAAGGTGAGGCGCTGAGAGAAGCTGCTAAAATAAGTAATGCCCTTTCTCTTCCATTAAATAATTTGATATTCGAAATATTCGATGAAAATGCGGTGCCATATATCGAAGAAAATGAACGTGAAATTAGTTTGATTATTTCGGAAGGTGAAAGACCATTTTGGCAGACTTTTATAGCAGCATCTTTTTTTACTGCTGCAAGCTTTTGCATGTATTTATTGGTTTTAGAAGGGTTTAAGAACCAGCAAGCAAGTGTTGCAAATATTCAAGGCCTTGTACAATTGTTGATATACGCTATTGGTTTTGGGATACTCTTTTCTGTTGTTAAGGATTATAGTTTCGACTTTAAAAACAGTTTATTTAAAGTCTCTTATCGAATAGGCTTCATATCGTACGGTAGATGGAAAGTCATGAAAAAGTTGAATCATGTTTCAGTGCACACTAAAAGACTTGGCGAATTTCAGTTATCTATGTGGTACAATACCCGAAATCGTTTGAAACTAGGTATTTATGGAGAATTAAGTGATGCGATATCAGCGGGAAAAGACTTGGCAAAAACCCTGAAAACGGATCTTTATCTTATTAATCATCCCGAAGGTAAAAAATTGATTTCTTACACAGAGCTAGTTGAAGAAGAAATGCTCAATAGTGATTTGATCTTCTAGTCTAAGTATATCAATGCCCATGTCTTTCCATCTGCCTCATAGGTAGTTAAAGTTTTAAATCCGACGCCATAATGGGCATTCAATGATCGGACGTTTGATGCGTCTACTTCGGTCACGATGGTAGTGAATTCAGGAAGTATTGCTTGCTGCATCGAACTGTATAAGCCACGGAATATACCTTGTTTTCGGTATGCTTTGTCTATACAAATTTGGCCCATCACTATCCAGCCATTAGTATTATTCATTTCTTTGAAGATTTCAGCAAACATAGGTTTTAGCACTACAATTTGATCTCCAAATTTTGGGTGCATGCAGAGGGCATATCCTACTACTTTGTTGCTTTCTTTTGCGATAATGTGTTGACAAACATCATTCATAGCTTTGAGAAGCTTGAGATCGTGAACCACAGTAACAAAGCCTTCATTTTCTTTTTCTTCGGAAGTGATAGCAGAAGGAAGGTTTGCTTTTTGAAGCTGAAGAATTTGTTGTAACTCATCTTCAGTTGATGCTCTATCAAAAGTAATCATCGGTCTTGTTTTATAAATTAAGACTAAGTTAAATAGTTAAAGTGTTTTCTGCTTGTAATTCAATCCCTCTTTTAAATACTTGTGCAATGATAAAAATAATTGCCGCTAAAAAAAGGAACTCACTACTACCCCAATCCTGAATAACATTCAGGCCGGTTTTAGAGAGCCATTTAGTATATCCCTGTGCGATTACTGCCAATAAGCCTGCTGTTAAAGCGGCATGACTTATTTTAGAAATTAGTAATGAAATAGCTTCGCTGAAAGGTTGCTGTAAATTTAGTTTGGCAAAAACCTGAATCACTAAATATGCAATATAAGCCTGTATTATTAGAAATGAAATGTAAAATGACACGCTACAAATATAGTACCAGAGGCTCAAATTATAAAGTTCCGAAAGATCAAGTCCCAAATATAGATTTTGGGCTGCTATTGGATTAAAAAGGCTTATCGTGAACGATGTGAGGATCGCTCCGGCTTGAATAAGTAGTCCGATGAATATAATCCAGGAAATAACTTTTAATAAAGACAGTATGGGTGTGGTTGTAGATTTCATAGTTTTAAGTTTAAGAATTGGTTGATAAGTATTAGTCAATATATTCTAAAATATCACCGGGTTGACATTTAAGAGCCTTGCATATGGCTTCCAAAGTCGAGAATCGAACAGCTTTTGCCTTTCCTGATTTTAGTATGGAAAGATTGGCTTCGGTTAGATTTATTATTTCAGCCAATTCTTTGCTTTTCAT
Source organism: Ulvibacter antarcticus (assembly GCF_003688405.1). Taxonomy (GTDB): domain Bacteria; phylum Bacteroidota; class Bacteroidia; order Flavobacteriales; family Flavobacteriaceae; genus Ulvibacter; species Ulvibacter antarcticus. Next base: position 126,813 of record NZ_REFC01000011.1, on the reverse strand, counting down.
ATCCTTATTGGCGAGGATGTTGTCAAGATTTATTTGAATTGGCATTGGTTTTAAGTTTGAATTTTTTTGATAAAATTATCGTTTAACAATAACAAATGTATTTAAAATTATCGAATAACGATAATAAACTTCAATATTTTTATTTTAGAATTGCAAAACTCGTTTTTCTTTTAAATACTTATCACCTTCATTCTCTTTGATGGATTTTAGCTGCTAAGCTTCAGAAGTAATACATGAAATCAAGATTGAGCTTTTTTCGAAGTGCTACGTTATTTAATTGTTAAATTCAAATATTGCAATATTACGTTAGAACTTTTATTGAATACGAAGCTTCGTTTTCTAGAGGAAATTGGCTTTTAATTGTCGTGTTAATTCCGGAATTGTTTAATGTTGTATGAGTAGTTTGATGGAAATGAAGTGATGATTTGACAATAACCAGCAAACCCTTCCGAAGCAATTGAAAACAGTTTAATCAGTGTCCTTAGTTTGAAATAAATTGGTTAAAGATTAACTATAACAACAAGAATTTTATCGACTGTACTTATTTTATAATAAACAAACGAATAGGCTCCTGTCAAATACAACCAATTCACTTCGACGATTATGACATTTTTAATAAAATTAAAGAGGCAAAAGAGAAACCTGAACAACAATTTTTTTAAACTTATTAAATAAAATGACAGACTTGTCGTTAAAGAACAAACAAAACCTCATAATCTATGAAAAAGTATCTTTTACTTGTTTGTGCCATTCTTGTCCTTGTTTCATGCAACAAAGACGATGAAGGTTCCAATTCTAATTGTTCTGGCCCTACAACCATTGACGCTATATTACTAACTAGTACTTCACTTTCTTTTGAATGGGACACCAGCACTGGAACTGCCTGGCAGTTCGAATATGGACCTACAGGATTTGATCTTGGTACCGGAACAGTAATTTCCACTTCAGAGGAAGATTTTCTTATTACCGGCTTGACTCCATTAACTGCTTATACTGTTCATCTGCGGAATAATTGCGGAAGTAATGGCTTTAGTGATTATATAAGTTATGATTTTACGACGCTGCAAACTGTTGTGAATTGTAACAAACCAACAAATTTGACACTTGGGTTAATTACATCAAATTCTGTTGCATTCAGTTGGAACGAGAACAATGAAACCGCCTGGGAGATTAAATTTGGTGTTTCTCCTTATGTGCCGGATGCGAATCCTGGATTCCCAACCTCACAAAGCTCTTATAATCTAACCGGACTGAGCCCTTCTACTACCTACGAAATATATGTAAGAGCAAATTGTGGATCTGGAGGGTATAGTGAATATTCACTTGCATTGGTTGTGACTACAAATCCTTAGTGAATTATTATAAAATTCAAAAGCCGGCAAATGTGCCGGCTTTTTTTTGTGACAATTTTAAAAACTACTTTCCCTCAAGTTTCGTAAGTTTACTACGTCCGTAACACTTATGAAACTACAGGAAATAGACAGAGTAGAAACTATCACTAAGGAAGAATTCCTTACCCATTATTTTAAACCACAAAAACCTGTAATTATCGAAAGATTTATAGAGGATTGGCCTGCTTTTAAAAAATGGAACCTCGACTATATGGCGGATATTGCCGGAGATAAAATGGTTCCTTTGTACGACAATCGCCCGGTTCATCATAAGGATGGGTTCAATCAACCGCATGCGAAAATGAGGATGAGCGAGTACATCGATTTACTTAAGCGTGAGCCCACTAAGTACCGTATTTTTTTATGGAATATGCTTAAAGAAGTACCTCAGCTACAGAAGGATTTTACATATCCCGATTTTGGTCTTAAATTAATGAAGGGATTACCAATGTTGTTCTTTGGAGGCAAGAATTCTTATACGTTTATGCATTATGACATTGACCTAGCCAATATTTTTCACTTTCAATTTCACGGCAAGAAAGAAGTGATTTTATTCGATCAGGATCAAAACGATTTTTTATACAAGGTACCTCATTCAATTATTACCAGAGAGGATATCGACTTTGCAAATCCCGATTACGACAAGTGGCCGGCTTTGAAAAAAGCTAAGGGTTTTAAGACTTGTTTGGAGCACGGAAATATGCTTTATATGCCTGAAGGTTATTGGCACTATATGCGTTATATAAGCCCCGGATTTTCGATGAGTTTGCGATCCATTCCTAAAAACCCAATGAATCTTGCCAAAGCCGTATATAACTTAGTCTTTATGCGATATTTTGATACATTGATGCGAAAAATAAAAGGTCAAAAGTGGATCAATTGGAAAAATGAACAGGCATTGATTCGTTCCAATAAGTATAGTTAAGTAAAAAGGAATATCTTTATAGTGTTCACTAAATTCGGAAATATGAAAAATACCTTTTTAGTTATAATACTATTGTTTTCTACCTGCATTTTCGGTCAGGCCTATACTGGAAAAGGCGATGTTAAGTTTCAGGTTGGGGCTAATCTACAGAATAATGGCACCGGAATTTCTGGAAGCCTCGATTTTGGAGTTGGGGAGAATATTTCATTTGGCGTTTCGTCCTCTTATCTTTTAGGTGTAGACGAGGTGTTAGAGACGGAGTTCATTGATCGATTTGATATTAAAGGAAGATTCAATGCGAATATTGGTAATGTTATTAATGTTGATGAAAACCTAGATATTTATCCGGGATTGTATCTTAGTATGAAGAATTTCGGGGGTCACTTCGGGGTTCGGTATTTTTTCACAAGTGGTTTTGGTGTTTTTTCGGAGCTTACAGTGCCTTTTGCTAAATATAACACCACACTTTTAACACCTGCCGAAACTTTGCATAATCAGTTTTCCGTGAATCTAGGTGCGAGTTTTAATATTTGATTAGTTCCTTGACTTTTTCATACACCATACTGCTGTCCCAACCTCTGTAAAGTAAATAATCGGCGAATTTTTTTCTTTTCCTTTGAATGTTTTCTTCGGAAGTTAACTGTGAGAGTCGTTTTTCTGAAAGCTGATCAAACGTTTGGTAGTAGTCGGATTCAGATATTTCCTGAAGCGCAATTTTAATATTGAAGCTAGATATTTCCCGAAATTTCAATTCTCTAATTATTCTGTTTTTTCCCCATTTTTTTGTTCTGAATTTACCTCTGGCAAATGCCTGAGAAAAACGGGTTTCATTCAGAAAATTATGTTGTAGTAAATGATGAATAACCTGGTCTGAAGCTTCCGGAATCATTCTCATATCCCAAAGTTTTTGTTTCACTTCTTTATGACAACGTTCCTGATAAGCGCAATAGCTTTCCAATCGTTGAATGGCTTCAGAAACCGTATATGTCTTATGCTTTTCCACATTGTAAAGTTAGTTATTTTCAAGTGTTTTATACTAAAGATTAAGGCCCTCACCCCGGCCCTCTCCAAGGTTCTCACCATGTTTCATTCTCAAGCCCTATCCTAGACTCTCACCATGTCTCATTCTCAATGCCCTCACCCCGGCCCTCTCCCAGAGGGAGAGGGAGAGATTTTTTTAATTAGGGATATCACCGTGGGGTTTTTTAGGGTTTCATTATGATTTTTATTCGAAGCCCTCACCCCAGCCTTCTCCCAGATTCTCACCATGTTTCATACTCAAAGCCCTCACACTGGCCGTCACCCAGATTCTCACCATGTTTTTTTCTCAAAGCCCTCAACTCCAGCCCTCTCTCAGATTCTCACCATGTTTCATTCTCAAAGCCCTCACCTCGGCACACTCCCAGATTCTCACCATGTTTTTTTCTCAAAGCCCTCACCCCGGCCCTCACTCGGATTCTCACCATGTTTTTTTCTCAAAGCCCTCAACTCCAGCCCTCTCCCAGATTTTCACCATGTTTTTTTCTCAAAGCCCTCACCCCAGCCCTCTCCCAGAGGGAGAGGGAGAGTTATGTTTTTTATGTCCTTCTTAAAGGTGGGGTAGGTTGCATTAGGGGGAGGAGCCATGAAGTAGAGCGTAGCTCACTACATGACTACTACAGGGATATAGCGGATGACCCGGTCCTCTGAAGTGTAACGAAAGAGGGGAATGCCCAAATAATATATAGAATAATTCACTCTCAGCAGGAGAGGTTAGGGTGAGGTGAAGGCAAAAAAAAACCTCCAAAGCTTTACGCTCGGAGGTTTTAATTCTAGTTAATCTCTTCACCATTCTTATCATAGAAATGGTATTCAAGATACGTGTAAGCATCTCTTGGTTGAATTTTTACCCACTTTTTGTGCTCCATGAACCATTTGGTTCGCACCGATGGGATACCTTTTGTTAAAAAGGCCGCTATAAAAGGATGTGCGTTTAAGGTCATCTTTTTATAGTCTTTTTTGAAGAGGCGTTTAACATCTTCATTAATTTTATCTACCACTCCAATAGGCGCTTCAATTTCTCCGGAATTTACATCACCATTACTACTGGGATCTTCTTCGCGGGTTTTGATATTCATTTCAGGCCTTACGCGTTGGCGGGTTATTTGTATCAAGCCAAATTTACTTGGCGGAAGTATTTTGTGTTTTGCTCGATCGTCTTTCATTTCTTCACGAAGATGATCGTAGAGTTTTTTTCTGTTGCCAGCTTGGCCCAGATCAATAAAGTCTACCACAATTATTCCTCCCATATCTCGCAATCTTAACTGCCTTGCAACCTCAGTTGCGGCAATTAGGTTTACTTCGAGGGCTGTACCTTCCTGGGTTTTCGATTTATTACTACGGTTACCACTGTTTACGTCTATAACGTGCATGGCTTCTGTATGTTCGATTACCAAATAGGCTCCTTTGCTACCAGATACGGTTCTACCAAAGGAAGTTTTAATTTGACGTTCAATTCCAAATTTTTCAAAGATTGGAACTTTTGAATCGTAAAATTTAACAATGCTCTCTTTATGTGGTGCAATTTCCTGCACATAATCTTTTATTTGTATGAAGAGATTCTCATCGTCTATGTGTATGGCCGAAAACGAATCGTTAAAAACGTCACGGATCATAGAAGATCCTCTACTTAATTCACTTAACACCTTTGAAGGATGGTGTGCTCCTTGTAGCGTTTTACACATCGCTGTCCAGCGATCTGTGAGATTTTGTAAATCTCTATCCAGTTCTGCTACTTTTTTGCCTTCTGCTACTGTTCGTATGATAACGCCAAATCCTTTAGGTTTTATACTTGTGATCAAGCGTTTTAACCTATCCTTTTCTTCTTTGGATTCTATTTTTTGAGAAACAGAAACTCTATCTGAAAAGGGGACAAGAACTATATATCGTCCGGCTATGGAAAGCTCTGAACTAATTCTTGGTCCTTTAGTGGAAATGGGTTCTTTTACGATTTGTACCAGAATAGACTGATTCGACTTTAAAGCATCATTTATGCCTCCGTTTTTATCAATCTCTTTTTCTAATGGGAAATCTTTTAAAGAATACTCTTTAAGTTTACCTGTGCTTACACGTTTTATGAATTTCAACAAAGTAAGGACTTTTGGTCCAAGATCGTGATAATGCAAAAATGCATCTTTCTCATACCCTACATTTACAAATGCAGCGTTTAGACCTTGTACTGTTTTTCGGATTTTGGCAATATAAACATCACCAACCGAAAACTTATTGTCTTCTTCTTCCTTGTTTAATTCAACTAGTCTTCCATCTTTTAAAAGGGCAAAATCAACTTCTCGCGAACTGGATCTAATAAATAATTCGTAGTTCACCTTAATTAATTTTTATCCATCAGCCCTTAGGCTGACAAATGGATTTAACAATAATTTTCACAGGGTTTTTTTTACCCGATATTACATCGGGAAATACCCGTTGAAACCAGTCTGTATCTAGAGAATAAAACAGCGAGATTTCAATTTCAAAGAACAATTTACTCTACATATTAAAAGAAAAAAGTAGTTTTAAAACTACTTTTTCTTATGACGGTTAGCGCGTCTTCTCTTTTTACGCTTGTGCGTAGCTACCTTATGTCTTTTTCTTTTTTTACCACTTGGCATATTAACTTATTTTAAATATCCGTCGGGGGACGGAAAGATTATTATTATTTTACCTCAACATTTGTCTTTACGCCTTCAACAAACACTTTTGCTGGTTTAAACGCTGGGATGTTGTGAGCGGGGATCTTGATTGTAGTGTTTTTGGAAATGTTTCTTCCGGTTTTTTCGGCTCTAGTTTTAATGATAAAACTTCCAAATCCTCTAAGGTAAACATTGTCTCCACTTTCTAGAGAAGTTTTTACTTCTTCCATGAAGGTTTCAACAGTAGCTTGTACATCACCTTTTTCCATTCCTAATTTTTCTGAAATTTTCGCTACAATATCTGCTTTCGTCATGCTAATTTTTTTTTTAATTATTATAAGTATAGGTTTTTTTTCAAGATGGCAAATATACGGATTTTAAAATCAATAAATCAAATCGTAATGCGTTAAAATATAATTAGATATAGGGTATTTTTGTGAAATGCCTAAAAATTCATCTTTTTTTCATAAAAAACTCATATTGTGGTACTTACAGCACAAAAGAGATCTTCCTTGGCGAAATACAAAAGATCCATATCGCATATGGCTTTCAGAAATAATGCTACAGCAAACGCGTGTCGCACAGGGCCTTCCGTATTATGAACGATTCTTAAAGGCGTTTCCTACAATAAAAGAGCTTGCGACGACTTCCGAAGATAAAATACTTAAATTATGGCAGGGATTAGGATATTATTCGAGGGCGAGAAACTTATATGCCACTGCTAATTATATTTGGAATGAACGCAACGGTAAGTTTCCATCTAATTATAAGGAGTTACTTACGTTAAAAGGAGTCGGTGATTATACGGCCAGTGCCATTGCCTCCATCTGTTATGACGAAAAACAAGCTGTTGTAGATGGTAATGTGTATCGTGTGCTCTCACGCGTTTTTGGAATAAGCACACCTATTAATAGTACTGCCGGAATTAAAGAGTTTAAAAGCCTTGCGCAGCTTCTCATCGATGGCAGACAACCGGGCACTTACAATCAAGCTATCATGGAATTTGGTGCCAGACATTGTACACCTCAGAACCCGGATTGTGGAAGTTGTATTTTTAGTGATCGTTGTATCGCTTTGAAAAAGGATATGGTGGGCCAATTGCCTGTTAAGATTAAAAAACTGAAGATTAAAAAGAGATATTTCAATTATATAGTTATTCTTTCTGAAGAAGGTAAGACGGTGTTGAAGCAACGTACAAAAAAGGGAATCTGGCAACAATTGTACGAATTTCCATTGGTGGAAACTGAAGCAGAGGTCGATGAAATTGAATTGAAGGAGATTCAGACGTTTAATGAAGTTTCAGAAGGATACAACATCGAATCATTGGTACTATATAATGAAGCTTCGGTAGTGCATAAATTGTCCCATCAGCATTTGTACACCAGATTCTGGATCGCGACCCTTTCCGAAGAAAATCAAAAAAACGGAAATAGAATAGAAAATGAGATTCCTATTGCAAGAGTTCGTGACTACGCTGTGCCTGTATTGATTGAAAATTTTATTTCGGATTTTTCAGTTTTTAAAATCTGAAAAAACACCTATATTTAAGCGACAAAATATACCTTTGCAAAAATAATTATAATGAGCGGTACATTAAATAAGGTGATGCTAATAGGGCATACAGGAGATGAAGTTAAAATGCACTATTTTGAAGGAGGCGGAAGCATTGGAAGATTTCCTGTGGCGACGAATGAAACGTATACGAATCGCACTACCGGTGAAAAAGTAAATAATACTGAATGGCACAATATTGTTGTTCGGAATAAAGCGGCTGAAATTTGTGAAAAGTACCTGAAAAAGGGTGACAAGGTGTATATTGAAGGTCGGCTGAAAACTCGAAAATGGCAGGATGATAAAGGTCAGGATCGCTACAGTACCGAAATACAGTGTACAGATTTTACCTTTTTATCTCCTAAAAACGAAGATAATTCTGGTCCTGTATCCGGGAATAATAGTGGACATCAAGTTGCCAGTCAGACTAACGAAGTGACAGATGCCCCGGGCGAAAATGACGATTTGCCGTTTTAAAGTTTAACTAACCGAAACATTTTGGATATAGAGCCTCCCAGTTTACTTTTTATAGCTTTTCTTTCCTACACTCATATAACAAGTATAGTTGTTTTACTTGTTTTACTAGTTTGTTCAGCCCTGATTTCGGGAGCTGAAGTAGCTCTATTTTCACTTACTACGACAGATCTGGAATCGGATGATGCTGTGGGAAGTAAGAAACTGGATATCATTAAAAAATTACTGTCCAAACCAAAGAAGCTTTTGGCAACTATTTTGGTAGCTAATAACTTTATCAATATTGCCATCGTTTTACTCTTTGATTCGATTACAGAAATACTCTTTTCGGGGATTACCGATGCTTACAATCTCAGATTTATAGTAGAAGTAGGTGTCGTTACCTTCCTAATTTTGTTGTTTGGTGAAATTCTTCCGAAGATATATGCGAGTAGGAATAAATTGAAGTTCACTAATTTCATGGCGTATCCTTTAAATGTATTAGATACCTTGCTCATGCCTTTAAGTATGCCAATGAGAGCGGCTACTATTTATATACATGATAAATTTGGAAAGCAGAAATCGAATATTAGTGTCGATCAATTATCTCAAGCGCTTGAGTTAACCGACGCAAAAGATACCACTCACGAAGAACAAAAGATCTTGCAAGGGATTGTTACCTTCGGAAATACCGATACTAAACAGGTGATGAAAAATAGAATGGACATTTTCGCCTTAAATGAAGATCTCTCTTTTAAGGATATTATGCCAGATATTATAGAACGTGGATATTCCCGAATACCGGTTTATAAGGATAGTATTGACTCGATTACCGGGATTCTTTACGTAAAAGATCTTTTACCTTATATAGATAGAAAAACGCTTGACTGGCAGAATCTAAAACGAGAACCATATTTTATACCGGAAAATAAGAAGCTGGACGATCTTCTCAATGAGTTTAAGGAGATGAAAATGCACCTTGCTATTGTTGTGGATGAATATGGTGGGACGAGTGGTTTGATCTCTTTGGAAGATATTTTGGAAGAGATCGTGGGTGAAATCAGTGATGAATTTGACGACGAGGATCTTGTGTTTTCAAAATTGGATGACAATAATTATATATTTGAAGGTAAAACCCCACTTAAGGATTTTTATAAGGTTATAAAAATTGAGGATCCTCAGCCTTTTGAGGATGAAAAAGGAGAGGCCGAAACACTTGCGGGTTTCCTTCTGGAGATTTCTAAAGGATTTCCTAAAAAGGATGAAATACTAACCTTCCATAATTATTCGTTTACCATTGAAGCGTTCGATAATAAACGCATCAAACAGATTAAACTTTCAATTAATTAGTATGCTCCGATTTTCATTCTTATTTATTTTGTGTGTTTTTCTAATGAGTTGCGAAGATCCGGTAACAGTGAAACCCAATGCTAAATTGAGGCTGGAATTTCCAAGTGCGGCTTATAAGCGAATTGATAAAGATTGTCCATATTCTTTCGAGAAGAATGAATCGGCGGCATTAAAGAAGACTAAAAATTGTGGGATGAATGTCCAGTATTCGAAAATGAATGCGACTATATATCTTACGTATCAGAGTGTAAGAAATAACAATTTAGATTCTTTAGTTTACGATGCTCAGAAATTGGCGTATGATCATAATATTAAAGCAGAAAGTATTCCTGAACAACCTTTTGTAAACCCCAATAACAATGTTTATGGGATGTTTTATAAGATTAATGGTAATGCGGCTTCTCAATCACATTTTTACGTTACCGACAGTGTTAATCACTTTGTAACAGGGTCACTCTACTTCGATGCCAAGCCAAATTTTGATTCTATTTATCCGGCGGTTGTTTATTTGCGGGAGGATATTCGAAAGATAATGGAGACTATTCGTTGGAAGGAATAGGTTGTTTAGTTAAAGACTTTATGGCCTTCACCCTTTCTTCTGAAGGAAAACTATACCTTTAGCAAATTCGATTAAAAACCAATCTATGAATTATATTTATTTCGTTTTAGTATTGCTTATAAGTGCTATAACACAAGCTCAAATTGTAGATATTCCTGATCCTGCTTTTAAGCATATTTTAGTGAACACTCACTGTATAGATACCAATGGTGATGGTGTAGCCGACTCGGATGTTGACACGAATAATGATGGAGAGATTCAGCTAAGCGAGGCAGAGGTAGTAATTTGGTTGAGAACTACAGTAGGTGAAGTATCTTCTATGGAAGGAATACAGAGTTTTATTAGTTTGGAATATCTAGAATGCCATTTTAACGAAATAACAACATTGGATGTTACTCAAAACATAAACCTCAAATATTTAGACTGCTGGAGTAATCAACTAAGTGCTTTAGATGTAACACAAAATCCGAATCTTGAATTTTTGAACTGCAAGGATAATTTAATAGCCAATTTGGACTTAACTCAAAATTTAAATCTTGAATCTTTGTATGCAAGTGAGAATCAATTAGCAAGTTTGGATGTAACTCAATTATATAATCTAAAAACTTTAGGGTGCGCACAAAATCAAATTACTGGAATAGATGTAACGCAAAATGAAAATCTTCAACGATTGTTTTGCGGTTTTAATGAATTAACAGACTTAGATGTTGCCCAAAATGATAATCTTATCGAATTAAGTTTCCCATTTAACCAATTTACTGAGATAGATGTATCACATAACCCACTTCTTATACATTTTGATGGCAGTAATAATCAAATTGCGAACATTGACGTGACCCAAAATTCTCAAATTGAGTATTTAAGTTTCGCTAATAATCAATTAACAAGTTTAGATGTAACCCAGAACTTCTTACTTGAAGATTTATTTCTACATAATAATCAATTAATAAGTATAGATGTAACTCAAAACCCGAATTTAGATCTTTTGTGGATCACTGGAAATCAAGTTGTAAATTTAAATGTGAGTCAAAACCCGAATCTGGTACAATTAAGATGCGATGATAATCAACTAGTTAATTTAAATATTAAAAATGGAAATAATATAGGACTGACTAAAATGTGGGCATTTGGAAACCCGAATCTTACATGTATTCAAGTAGATGACGAAACTGCTACTTATCCCTTATGCGACCAAGCTAATTATTTAGGCTGGTGCAAAGATGCTACTGCGTCGTATAGTGAAATTTGTGATTTAGGAATTGAAGATTATACGTCAATTAAATTCACAATGTTTCCTAACCCTGCACAGAATGTTTTAAACATTACATCCAATGAGCAAATTCAGAGTGTTATGATATATTCACTGCAAGGTGTACTAATTAAAGTGGCAAATTATTCTGAGATAGATGTGTCTAATCTTGCTAATGGAATGTACTTTGCCCAAGTAACTATTGATGGTAAGAATAGTTTCAAGAAATTTATTAAATCTTAGGTAGAGTTTTTGGACTTTTGCACCTTCTATGAAAGGAATCCCAAAAAAATGGATTTATCTTATTGTACTCTCAATTGTTTGGGGGAGCTCTTTTATTCTTATTAAAAAATCGTTGGTTGGCCTTACGCCTCTTCAATTAGGTTCGTTGAGAGTGCTATTTGCTGCTATCTTTTTATTGATAGCCGGGTATTCTAAACTGAAGACTATTCAGAAGAAAGACTGGAAGTGGATTATTATTTCAGCTTTGCTCGGAACTTTTATTCCTGTCTTTCTTTTTGCTTTTGCTGAAACTGAAATAGACAGCGCCATCGCTTCTATTTTAAATTCGACCACGCCTATCATGGCTCTTATAGCAGGCGCTTTGGTATTTAGTATTGGTTTTACTAGAAATCAGTTCGTCGGTGTTATTGTGGGTTTATTTGGAAGTCTACTTCTTATCTGGAGCGGAAGTAATCTAAATCCTGACCAAAATTACTGGTATGCAGGTTTGGTCTTGATTGCAAGTATATGTTATGCTTTTAATGTTAATATTATAAAGCGTCACCTTCAGAATATTCCTGCCTTGACAATTGCGGTAGGAAATTTTGTTGTACTTATTATTCCGGCAATACTGGTTTTAATTTTTTCCGATTTTTTTTCCGAAGCACTTATAACAGACCGAAGTATTCATATATCTATAGGCTATCTTACAATATTGGCTTTGGTGGGAACAGGTGTGGCCAAGGTGATGTTTAATAAACTAGTACAATTAAGCACCCCTGTTTTTTCGACTTCGGTCACCTATTTAATTCCTATTGTGGCTCTCTTATGGGGAGTTTTGGATGGAGAGAAGTTTACTATAATACAATTGGGTGCTGGAGGAATAATATTATTAGGTGTTTTATTGTCAAATAAAAGTTAACACACTCTTTTGTTAAATGTTAATTTCAATTTTGTAAATTTAGATATAAATACCAGCCACTATGTCAAAAATATATACTCGTTATGGAATTCTAATGGCCATCGCCTTGGTTGCTTATTTTTTACTTCTGAAATTATTTGGTTTGCATCAGTATCCTGTATTTAGTGCGGCAAACGGAATCATTTTTGGCGCCGGGCTTATGATGGCGATGCGAAGGTATAAGAGGGATGCAGGTAGCTTTAAATATGAAAAAGGATTTCAGGTGGGATTTATGTCCGGGGCACTAGCGTCTGTAATATTCACGATTTTTATGGCAATTTATATGTATCAGATCGATACAGAATTTGCCGTTAGAATTTTAGAATCTTGGGGGCAAGGATACGAGTTGGGGACTTTTATGTTATTATTTACCATATTTGTTATGGGGGTATCTACTTCTCTGGTGCTTTCGCTGGCATATATGCAGTTACTCAAAGACTCCTGGAATACTCCTGAAGGTAAGCGAAACACCTTAAAATAAAGACAATAAACACTTTGTAATTTCCATTAATAAAATTATATTTGCACCCCCCTACGCAAACCTTCGTTTGCTTCGGAGGGCCTAGCCCTTTGAAAATGGGAGATTGTAATATTAACTAAATTAATAAACGTTACGCTATGTACGCAATTGTAGAGATAGCAGGGCAGCAATTTAAAGTTGCAAAAGACCAAAAGGTTTTTGTTAATCGTTTATCAACTGAAGAAGGTAAGAAAGTCGAATTCGACAATGTACTTTTAGTTGGTGATGGTGACAAAATTACTATTGGCGCCCCGGCTATAGACGGAGCTCTTATTGGAGCAAAAGTCTTAAGACACCTTAAAGGTGACAAAGTTATTGTTTTCAAAAAGAAAAGAAGAAAAGGATACCGTGTTAAGAACGGTCACAGACAGTCTCTTTCTGAAATCGTTATTGAAAGCATCGCTGGATCTGGAGCTAAGAAATCGACTCCGGCTAAGGCTGAGAAGAAAGCTGCTCCAAAGAAAGAAGAAAAAGCTCCTGTGGCTAAAAAAGCTACAGAAACTAAAGAAAAAACAACTGCAACTAAGGCTGCTGCTCCTAAAAAAGAAGCAAAAGCTGCACCAAAAGCAAAAGCACCTGCTAAAAAGGCTGCTAAAGCTGACGATCTTAAAAAGATTGAAGGTGCTGGACCAAAAGCTGCTGAGGCTATGGTTGCTGCAGGATTGGATACATTTGCAAAGGTTGCTAAGGCAAAACCTGAAGCAATTGCCGCTATTTTAACTGAAGCAAGTTCTAATTTAGCGCACTTGGTTACAGATACATGGCCAAAACAAGCTAAACTTGCTGCCGAAGGGAAGTGGGATGAGCTTAAAGAATTACAAGACAGATTAGACGGCGGTATCGAGAAGTAATCTCAACTGCTTAAGTATAACAATATAAAACCTTAAGAAAATGGCTCACAAAAAAGGAGTTGGTAGTTCTAAGAATGGTAGGGAATCAGAATCGAAACGTCTAGGCGTTAAGATTTTTGGTGGACAAGCTGCTATTGCAGGGAACATCATCGTAAGACAAAGAGGTAATACACATCACCCAGGTGAAAATGTATATGGTGGAAAAGACCACACCCTTCACGCAAGAGTGGATGGCCTTGTAAAATTTACAAAGAAGAAAGATAATAAATCATACGTTTCTATCGTACCTAGTGCGGAAGCTTAAGACTTATTTACCTTATATTAAAAAAACCCTGATGGCTAGCTATCAGGGTTTTTTATTGACATAAACTTTCGTTTTTAAAATAAAGAAAGCCGCTTCCCCAAACGGCTTTTCTCCTCATATTCCAAGATAATATTCAAATCTTGGTTAGTAGATTGTGTACTGTATAAAGATAATAAGGATGTTTCTTAATCAAGTTAGCGCAATCTTATCTAATGATTAAAAATCTGCTTTGTTTTGCTTACAAAATTTGAAATGACTTAAAAACTGAGGGGTAATTGTAATAGAAGATTTGTTATTTAAAACCGATGTAAAAATTGAAAAGCCACCACAGATGTGATGACTTTTCGCCCCAAATTTGATCGATAACCGTGGTCATCAACCTACTTATGTCCAGTAAAATTACAAAAATAATTCATTGTATTCCTTGAAGTAAGAATATACCTACCAAAAAATAACCCCTATTTAGTCGATAAGCTATTATATTTCAGCTTCTTATATCCGAAAAACAGAATGTATCCATAACATGCTATAATTAATAGTAAGGCAATTTTAAAGCCGGTTAGATCAGTTAGAAAGCCATATAAGGGAGGAAGCAGTGCTCCTCCAAAAATCGCTGTACATAAGAGTCCGGAGGCCTGGGCTTTTAGATCTCCAAGGCCTTCCAATGTAAGAGTAAATATTGTTGGAAACATAATCGAATTAAATAAACCAACAGAAATGATTGTCCACATTGATATCAATCCAAATGTATTCATCGATATGAGTAACATAACTATTGAAATGAAAGCGAAGATTCCCAAGACCTTCGCAGGAGCCATAATCTTGGTGAGATAGGCACCTACAAATCGACCAATCATAGCGCCACCCCAGTAAAAGGTGACAAAAATTCCTAAAAGAGATTTTGGATCACTTCCTGTAAAATTTTTATTGAACACCATGGCAATTGTATTTGCAATGTTCATCATTATGTCGTTTTCGGCAACGATTCCTGCCAAATTCATATCGAGAAAGTAATTCACTAAATAGCTGCCAATCGCTACTTCGGCACCGACGTAGAGAAAAATTCCGAAGACACCCATTAATACGATCTTATTGCTCAATAATTTGCCATATCCACCTTTCGGACTTTCATGCATTAGCTTCGGAAGTTTGATCAACAAGAAGAGTATCACCAATAATCCAATAAAGCCGGCGATAAACATGAATGGTTGCTCTACCGCGGAAGCTTCAGAAAGATAGTATGCTTTTTTGCTTACTTCGGAAAGTGCTGAAATTTCTTCCGAAGATTTTATAGTATCACTTAACAGAAACAGCGCACCAACAATTGGAGCAATGGTAGTTCCAAGCGAATTAAAGGCTTGCGATAAATTTAATCTACTCGATGCACCACTTTCACTCCCAAGTAATGCAACATAGGGATTCGCGGCTACCTGAAGAATTGTTATTCCGCCTGCTAATGTAAAATAGCCTACTAAAAAGACCCAAAATAATCTGTTGGATGCCGCAGGTGAGAATAAAAGACATCCTATAGCCATGGCAATGAGACCTAGTATAATTCCTTTTTTATAACCTATTTTCGAAAGCAACCAACCTGCCGGGATGGAAAACACTAAATATGCCAAAAAAAACGCAAATTGAACCAATCCGGCTTGAAAGTAGCTAAGAGCGAACACATCTCTTAATCTGGGGATAAGGCTATCCACCAACACGGTGATAAATCCCCATAAAAAGAATAATATGGTAATTGTGATAAATGCCGATCGGTAATTTTTGGTTTGATTCATGGCTTAATCGTTAAGATTTATTGTAAAAATCCACAGCTACATTCTCATTCACATTGTCCTGATATCGCATCATGGTGAACCCTTCATGGATACAATAGGCTCCGGTCTCACCCTTTTTGTTCACCGCAATATATCCAACTTGGAAATCCTTGAAATCGGGGCTTTTTTTAATAATTCTTCCAATGGCTTCCTCGCAGGCTTGTTGCGGAGATTTGCCTTGACGCATTAATTCGACGATTAAAAAACTTCCAACTGTCTTTAGCACCTCTTCTCCCAGCCCTGTGGCCGTCGCGCCACCGACTTCATTGTCAATAAATAATCCCGATCCAATAATAGCCGAATCTCCCACACGTCCAGCCATTTTGTAGGCGAGTCCGCTGGTAGTACAGCCTCCCGAAATATCTCCATTCTTATCAATCGCTAACATACCGATAGTATCATGGTTTTCAATATTGATAATGGGTTTGTATTCTGATGTTTTTTTCCATTCTTCCCATGCTTTCCTGGAAGCTTCGGTTAAAAGATTCTCACGTTTGAAACCTATCGAAACGGCAAATTGCTCGGCGCCTGTTCCCGCTAGAAGTACGTGCGGGGTATCTTGCATTACTTTTCGAGCTACAGAAATAGGGTGAACGATATTTTGCATGCAGACCACCGCTCCATAATCACCACCCTTATTCATAATACAGGCGTCTAAGGTGACTCTTCCATCTCTGTCTGGCAATCCACCAATCCCAACCGATTGTCCTTCTGCGTTGGCCTCCTCAATCATACAGCCTTGTTCTATCGCATCGAGTGCCGATTTTCCTTCTTGAAGCACTTCCCATGCCTTTGCAGTCGCGTTGGGGACATTCCAGGTTGCGATTACAAGAGGTTTAGTTGGTACGTTGTTAGTAGCAACTGTTGCTGAAGTAATTGCCTCGGAAGGTTTTTTCGCATCATTACAGGCTAATGCTGCTGCTCCGGCAACAACCCCGAGACCAGAAAGTGATGCATTCTGAATAAATTTTCTACGTTTCATTTATTGGTATTTTTAATTGCTTCTCGATACTATTTCATAATTCCTTTCAGTCATTTTGAGACCACTCCTTCTCGATACAATCTCAAACTTCCTTACAGTCATTTTGAGACCACTCCTTCTCGATACTATTTAATAATTCCTTGCAGTCATTCTGAAATCACTCCTTCTCGATACTATTTCATAATTCCTTGCAGTCATTCTGAAATCACTCCTTCTCGATACTATTTCATAATTCCTTTCAGTCATTCTGAGACCACTCCTTCTCGATACTATTTCATAATTCCTTGCAGTCATTTTGAGACCACTCGAAGTGACATGTATTTACTGACTACTCACTACTAATTTCAATTTCATCCACAAAAATCCAGGCTGTGCCATTGAACGGAGCCCCTAAATGCCATTTGGGAAGAGCACCGAGATTTTTCGCCCGAATTTTTATGTAACGTCCTTTTTTGCTGTGGGTGTCGAACTGTATATTTTTTATTTCGGTAGCTTCGGAAGGAGTTGCAGATGCAATTTTCCTTGTTGGAAGCTTTGTATAATTGGTATTGTCTTCAGAAAAAGAACAGTTCACTTCCGTCGGATAAAAAATCCAACTCCGCTGATCCTGTAAAAAATTAACGCTAATGGATTCTATAGATTTTACACTTCCGAGGTCAATCATTGCAATAAGATCGGTATCCTGATAACCCTGCCAGGCACCGGTTCTAAAATCTTTTGCGCCTCGAATCCCATCGATGAGAGCATTATTTCCACCTGCATTGTACTGGTTGGCATATTCAGTTTCCAGCGAAATACTAAGCATTGGATCGATTTTATAAAACTGAGTACTTAGCTCGGAACTTTTACGATCGTTCTTTTCGGCATAGGTTTTTAAGATGGTTTCTTCGGAAAGTATTAAGGGTTCTGTATATTCTTTATATTCTGAATTATTGAGATTGTAATAAATTTTAGTTTCTTCCGAAGCCACCTTTAAAACAATTTTCGTCTGATTTTTAAATGCAACGTCCCCTTCGGCAAGAAAAGGAGCCGGAGTAATGAGATGATCAACAATTTCGGTAACTGGTACATCTTTGTCTTTGTTTGCCCAAGAAGAAGGGCTATTGGTCATATTAAAAACAAGTGATCCTCCATCTACAATCTCGTTATGATAAAGGAAACTTCGGGTAAGTTCTTTTCCATTGAGGTTAGCAGATTCGATATATTTATTTTCGTTAGAAATGTTATTTGCGACTATGTTGAATTGTTGGTTATTCTCAAGATTGATGGTGGCTTTTGGAAATAAAGGTGTTCCAATGATATATTGATTACTTCCGGGAGTTACTGGATAGAATCCTAATGAACTTAATACATACCAGGCACTCATTTGTCCGCAGTCTTCATTTCCTGAAATCCCATCGGGTGCATTTTTATACAATTCAGTAAGTATTTGATGCACCTTTTCCTGTGTTTTATAAGGCTTATTTACGAAATTATAGAGATATGCCATGTGATGACTGGGCTCGTTACCATGAGCATATTGTCCAATAAGCCCGGTTATATCTGCCTGATCTCTTCCCGATGTTTCTGCCTTTGCGATAAATAAAGTATCAAGTTGTCGTTCCAAAACTTTCTTGCCACCCATCATTTTCATAAACCCTGAAATGTCTTGGGGCACGTACATGCTGTATTGCCAGGCATTGGCTTCGGTGTAATTAAAATTTACTTCGTAGGGATCGAAAGGTGCGAACCAAGTATTTCTAAATCGTCCCCGCATAAAATTAGTCTGTGGATCGAATACATTTTTGTAATTCTGTGCTCTTTCAGAAAACAATTTATAATCTTCGGTTTTACCTAGAGCTTTCGCCATTTGGGCGATCGTCCAGTCATCGTAGGCATATTCCAGAGTCTTGGAAACCGATTCACTTTCTTCTTCTACGGGGATATATCCATACTTTTTATAAGCTTCTAAACCCAATTGATCCTGAATGGCACTATGTTTCATAGCCGTAAATGCTTTTTCCGCATCATAACCTCTAATCCCTTTTGCATAGGCGTCGGCAATTACCGGTACGGCATGATAACCTATCATACAACCTGTATAATTGGCAGATAAATCCCAGATGGGCATAATTCCTCCTTCGTCGTATTTGGTTAAAAAGGTATTGATAAAATCGTTGGTTCGTTGCTGTTCGATGATTGTATATAAAGGATGTGCAGCGCGATAGGTGTCCCAAAGTGAAAAAACCGTATAATAATTAAAAGTGTCATTTTGATGAATTTCAAGATCCATTCCGCGGTAACGACCATCCACATCCTGGTATAAGTTTGGAGCCAGCATACTGTGATATAAAGCCGAATAAAAATTAGTTTTGTAATCGGTGTTATCACTTTCTATAACAATCTTTTCGAGTTGTGTTTCCCAGGAAGCTTCAGCCGCTAGTTTTAATTGATCGAAAGTTTTGGTGCCAATTTCGGCCATTAGATTTTTCTTCGCACCATCAATATCCACCGCAGATATTCCTATCGACACATAAACTGGATCATTTTTCGGGTTATTGAAAGTATAAGCTGCTTTACGAGCACGTCGGTCCGGATTTCTGTACAAAGATTCGGGCGGCGACTTAATTGGATGAGAAAATTGAATGTAAAAAAAGAGTTTCTGATTGGTCGCCCATGCTTCAGAAAAACGATGTCCGCTTATTTCGGTGTCTGAAAGCTGGGTAATATTGAAATCGAGCAGTTTATCTCTGTGTTCCAGATCCAATATCAGCACTTGATTTTCCGAAGAAGGAAAAGAATATTTATGCATTCCGGCTCTAGCAGTAACGGTTAATTCAACTTCAATGTTTGTCGAATCGAGATGTACTTTGTAGAATCCGGGAGATGCAGTTTCATTATCATGTGTAAAATAATCTCCGTAGCCCTTTTTTCCATTTGCACCATTATTAAAATTAACAGAATTAGTGGGCATCAATAGAATATCTCCATAATCACTTACGCCGGTACCACTAAGATGGGTATGCGAAAATCCGTAGATATAATTATCGGAATAATGATAGCCGGAACAGCCATCCCATCCATCAAGGCGGGTATCGGGGCTTAATTGCATCATTCCAAAGGGCATACTGGCACCCGGATAGGTATGTCCGTGACCTCCGGTTCCTATAAAAGTATTAACGTAGTCAGTAAGTGACTTATCTTTTTTGGCAGGTGTAAGGGTTTCCTTTTGAGAGCAACTAACAACAAAAAACAGAAAGAATAGGAAGCTGAGGTTTTTCATGGACGCATACTATTGTGAAAAGATACTAAAAACCGTTAAAAAAAAGTAAATGTTCTACTCAGGTTTTCAATTCACTGTATCTTTAAGAATTATCAAAAAAGAAAAAAATTGCGCTGGATAATATTATTGGTCATTTATTTATTGGTTGACATCTATGCCTTTCAGGCTGTACGTACATTAAGTCGGAACTATTGGGTCTACGGACTCTATTTTACAATCTCCTTATTGGTAATAGGGGTGGTGATCTATCAATTAACAGACCAGTCGAGCAGTCGTGTTCTTAGTCCGAACAGGATGTTAGCCTTTGGGTTATTACTTGCTGTATTTGTACCTAAAATTGTCCTTATCATTTTTATGTTTGGAGAAGACGTAGTACGATTATTTGTAGGTGTGTATTTTAAAGTAACCGATCCTAAAGAAGCTTATTTTATACCTTCACGACGTAAATTTATTAGCACAGTAGCACTAGGTATTGCTGCCATTCCTTTGGCTTCATTGCTATACGGCATGTATCGGGGAAAGTACAATTATAAGGTGCTTAAATATGTATTAGAATTCGATGATCTTCCTGAAGCATTCGATGGTTACACGCTGACACAGATTAGTGATATTCACAGTGGAAGTTTCGACAATAGAAAAAAGGTACAGTATGCTGTTGATCTTGTCAATGAACAGAAGAGTGATGTCATACTTTTTACCGGAGATTTGGTAAATAATGTAGCAGCCGAAATGAATGATTGGTTTACTATGTTTTCTGAACTTAAAGCAGAGGATGGTGTTTTTTCTGTGTTGGGAAATCACGATTACGGGGACTATGTCGATTGGGAATCTTCCGAAGCTAAAATTGAAAATCTCGATCGACTGAAAGCTTTACAGGGAGAAATGGGTTGGAATCTGTTGTTGAATGAACATCGCTATCTGGAACGTAATGGAGAAAGACTCGCGTTGATTGGTGTTGAGAATTGGGGCGCAGGTGGTTTTAAAAAGGCAGGAAATTTAGAACAGGCTTGCGAAGGTCTTGCAACTAATGAGTTTAAGATTTTAATGAGCCATGATCCTTCACATTGGCAAGCAGAAGTAAAGGAAAGTGAGAAGAATGTACACCTTACCCTAAGCGGGCATACACACGGAATGCAATTTGGAATTGAAATTCCAGGGTGGATAAAATGGAGTCCTGTTAAGTACCGTTATGAGAATTGGGCAGGAATTTATGAAGAGTTCGGAAGATACATAAATGTGAACCGTGGATTTGGGTATTTGGGCTACCCCGGACGTGTGGGAATCTGGCCCGAAATTACGGTTATACAGCTAAAGAAAAGGAAAAATGTTTAGGGTAATTTGCCTCAGAAGTAGTAGAAATTCTATGGATTGATTTCATGTAAAACCCTATGCAAGCATTAGAATTGGCTAATAGCGCGATTTATTAATCGGAAATGCTATATTTGTATAAGTCTTGTTCAAGTAACACTTTAGATAGATGTCAAAATTTGGAGAATTAATTGAAACCAAAGTACCGGTATTATTAGATTTTTATGCCGACTGGGATGATGCCTGTAAGGGAATGCATCCAGTTTTACGAGATGTTGCCGCTGCGCTTGGTGATAAAGCCCGGGTTATAAAAATCGACGTGGAAAAAAATCAGGAACTTGCTGAAGCACTTCGAGTTAAAGGTTTGCCGACGCTCATGATTTACAAGAATGGCGAAATGAAATGGCGTCAAAGTGGGGAGCAAGATGCCAATACTCTTATTGGTTTAGTGAAGGAATTCGTTTAGATCGCTTCACATTTCCACCCCTTATTTTCTATAAATTTTAATAGCTTCGGAAGAGCATACTTCATGTTGTTTGCTGCTTTTAAACTGTCGTGAAATACCACGATACTTCCCGGTTGAATTGCTTTTAATACATTCTGAAGGCATTTTTCTTCCGAAACATTTGAGTTGTAATCATAACTTAATACATCCCACATAATTATTTTGTAGCCTTTATTCTGAATTTGACGGCTTTGTTTGGAGTTGAGTCGTCCATATGGAGGTCGAAATAAAGGCGATTTCATCATCTTAGGATCTACTTTTGAAATTGCTTCTTCAAATAACTCACAATCCTTTAAATAATCGAGTGTTTCAGTTTTCCAACCGTTTAGATGGTGGAAGGTATGGTTTCCGAAGGAATGTCCTTCAGAAATAATTCTCTCAAAAATATCGGGATGCTTCGTAATATTCTCTCCAATACAGAAAAAGGTGGCTTTGGCATTGTGTTCTTTCAGAAGCGATAGAACCCAAGGGGTAACTTCTGGGATAGGGCCGTCATCGAAGGTGAGATACACTGTATTATTCTTATCTGAAAATGCCCAAACTCGCTTCGGAAACATCCGTTGCACAAGTTTGGGCATTTTTACCAAATAAGGTTTCAAGCTTTTAATTTAGAGGAGTTTGTTCAACCGCTTCTAAGAGCGTCGAATCGAATGGGATCTCCATGGTTGTTGTATCTTGAGGAAGATCTTTATCCACATCCACCCCTTCTTCTTCAGAATAGAAATGACGGAAGAGTTTCAAATAATCATTGAACTTTGCTGCTTCTTTACGTGCCATTTCTTCAGAATCATTTCTAATAATAATATCTATAAGGCCACGGTAGCGCTCCATATCGCTGATAATTTCGTCGGCAATCCCATATTGTCGTTGAACTTTGAGGCCACTGTAGTACAATAATTTTTCCTGATATTTTTTAACCACATCATTGTAAACGGCTCTGGCTTTTTCGGGTTTATCTACTTCATAATAACCCAACACAAAAGGTTCGAGTAAGGAATAATATTCGAACATATCGACAGGCATTTTTTCCATCGCGAGATCCAATACTCTTTCTGCCTTTTCCGGCTTAGCTTCGTTGATAAGTGTTTCTGCCAAACGGGCTATATTACTTCGGTAAGTAATTCCGTTTCTGCGAGTTTCCACATCGTGATAAATATCGGGACTTCCGCTATTACCCCAATCCCATGCCATAACAATATCGTACATCTTATCGGCATCAATTCTACCCATATCAAAAGGATTTCGTGGATTCACCGGTGTTCTAATAGGCACCAATTTATAGACAACCCCTTCGAGTTGAAGGTAATCCTTCATCCATAAGTAATCGTCATCTCCAAAACTTCCACCACTAAAGTAGATAGGGCGTTCCCAATTATTATTAGCGATAATGTCTAGCATTAATAAGCGATTTTTATAAATAAAATCCCCTCTTAGTTTAATGTCGATATAAGGAACAATTTTGTCTGCGTCCTTTTCTAAAACAATTCCGTTTTTTAAAACTGCTTCTTTATCCACGGGAACACGAATTATCTTCGATGGGAAGGTGTTGGCGAAAATTCCGCTATTTAGCTCAACTTTAGTCACCGGACTATCATCTGCTACCCATTTCATCCATGTTTTAATATCAATGGTGTCCTGTTTTGTTGCTTGAAATGCGATATAATCTCTTGTTCCGAATCGATATTTATCATGCGTCAATTGGGACGGAATAGGAGCACTGCTAAAGGCTGCCTTTTTCATATCGTCTATGTACCAATCTGTGGCAAAGAGGCTGGTATTGATGATGCGAACATCTTGTCTATAGCCTTCAATCCCCTGAGCATACCAGAGTGCGAAAGTATCATTATCTCCAATAGTAAATAGAATCGCGTTTTCATCCAGCGAATCGAGATACATCTTAGCCATAGATTGGGCGGTGTATCGATTAGAACGATCGTGATCATCCCAGTTTTGAGAAATCAAAAGAACCGGAGCTGCCAAAGTGGTAATAGCTAACACCACAGGTATAGCAACTTTTGGTTTTATATAATCTTTGAGGATTTCGTACAATGCATATACTCCATATCCAATCCATATCGCAAAAACGTAAAAGGATCCTACCAAAGCATAATCCCGTTCGCGAGGTTCGAAGGGTCTTTCGTTTAGATATACTTTCAAAGCCAATCCCGTAAAAAGGAAAAATACTAGCAGCACCCAAAAGCTTTTGGAGTCATTTTTAAAATGGAAAATAAGTCCGAGTATACCTATGATTAGTGGTAAGAAGTAGTAATTATTTCTGGCTTTATTGTATTTGGCATCGCTTGGCAGATTGTCCTGAGATCCCAGTCTTAGTTCATCTATGAATTTAACTCCACTTAACCAGTTTCCATGTTGATTGGTATATTGACCTTGGATATCATCCTGTCGCCCGGTGAAGTTCCACATAAAATAACGCCAGTACATATATCCAAATTGATATTCGAACATAAAGCGCATGTTTTGGAAAAATGATGGTTTTTCGATGTCCATAAATGGTCCGAAATCCTTCATAAAGGTATCATAGTCTTCGCCATCTACTAAGCCTTGGTTGTATGCCTGTTTAAACTTTTGCACCTCTTCAACTAATCTCGATTCCCCAAGATATTCTCGTTTTATACTAAAGTCAAGCCCATCGGTGAATTCCAGATAATTTTTGCTATTTTCAATACTCCACATTCTAGGCAAGAATGCCTTATGATTATTGTCGAAATTCTGAAGTGCGTTTTTATACTCATTTACAACGATGTATTTCCCGGTCTTCAGATCTTTTTCGTATTTAGGTTTGTCGTCTTTATAGGGATCATCCAGATCCAATCCAGAATATCCTTCTGTGAAAAGCGGTCCATAAAAGAGATGTGTTTCCGGATATTGTTCACGGTTGTAGTAGGCTAATAATTCTCGCGCGTTGTTCGGGTTGTTTTCGTTGATTACTGTTCCTGCATTCGCTCTAATTGGCAACATCAACCAACTTGAAAATCCGATAAGGATAAAAAGGATGCATAAAACTAAAGTATTCAGTTGAACATAGTGTTTTTTTCGTGTGTAGCGTAATAAAAAGTAGGATACAGCAAGGAATACTAGACCGGCGATAATCGTACCTGAATTGAAAGGCATTTGCAGACTGTTAACGAAAAACAATTCCGAAGCACTAAAAAACTTCATTGTCCAAGGTAATAATAGCTTGAAAATAAAAAGCAAGATCGCCACCACAACAATGTTTGCACCTATGAAATTTTTAACGGTAACAGTTTTAAAATTTTTAAAGAAATAAAGAAATCCGATAGCTGGAATTGTTAATAATCCTAAAAAGTGTACTCCAAAGGAAAGTCCGATCATAAAAGCAATAAGAATTACCCAGCGATCACCTCGAGGCGTATTCATATCGCGTTCCCAGCGAAGGCCAAGATAAAAAAGTACCGACATGATAAAGGCTGCCATAGCGTATACTTCGGCCTCGACGGCGCTAAACCAAAAACTATCTGTAAACGCAAATGCCAAGGAGCCAACAGCGGCGCTTCCAAGGATGGCAATTTGATTATTGTAGTTTAGTTCGTTTTTCTTTGAAACGATATTGGTTAGTAAAATTGTGAGTGACCAAAACATAAAAAGTATCGTAAACGCACTTGCGAAAACGGACATTAAGTTTATGGTAAGTGCAATATTGGTGGGTTCCATTGCGAAAATGGAGAAAAAAGCTCCAAGAATTTGATAAAGCGGAGCTCCCGGTGGGTGACCTACTTCCAGATTGCTAGCCGTGGTTATGTATTCTCCGGCATCCCAAAAACTGGCGGTGGGCTCAACAGTGATCCAATACGTTATTAATGCGATGGCAAAGACAGTCCATCCTAAAATATTATTCCATTTTCTGAAAGTAAAGGAATCCATATATGCTTACAGTTTTCGTTGGCGCGAATTTACTAATAATATAAATAGTTCGACACTTAAAAAGCGATAAGAAATAGATCAATTATAGGCTGTTGTAATAAGACCTTTCTACTATTAACGGGCTATTTTTATTTTTTGCAAAAACAGTTTAAACAAATGTAACGCGATTTATGAGTCAATATTTCGTTCTTTAGTTCTTAACAAAGTAATATTTTACAAAAAAATATTTGCACAAAACAAAGTTTGTATTAAATTTGCGCCTCCAACGCGTAAAGATTATCTTATGCTGGAAGACGAAAGTCTTTAAATTTTTGGAATGGCCTATGGTGTAATTGGTAACACACCGGTTTTTGGTACCGACATTCAAGGTTCGAGTCCTTGTAGGCCAACTTCAAACTTAATCCCAATCTTGAAAAAGGTTGGGATTTTTGTTTTACAAGTTTTATGTTCGCTTAATTGGCCTACTTAATTGTAGGTGGCAGTTTTGGGGAATTTGTAATTTTTAGCGTACAAATTCTCCAAAACTGCCGTTTCCCTTAGTATTTGAGTCTTGATTTTAGATTTCTATCCTTTCCGAGTCTTAGTTGCTTGTTGCCACTAATCCTCATCTTGCCCTTTCTGGGTAAAGAACGATTTAAGTTGTGTTTTTGAAACTGCCGTTTCCCATTTATTTATGGATCCTGATTCCTCAGCTTAATTGAAATTTCACAATTATTAAGTGGTAGTTCTCGACTGCGCTCGAACTGACATTTTAATACAGCGTTTTACGTACAAATTCCCCAAAACTGCCGTTTCCCATTTGTTTACGGATCCTGATTACCCAGCTTAATTGAAATTCCACAATTATTAAGTGGTAGTTCTCGACTGCGCTCGAACTGACATTTTAACACAGCGTTTTATGTACAAATTCCCCAAAACTGCCGTTTTCCATTTGTTTAAGGATCCTGATTACCCAGCTTAATTCAAATTCCGCAATTATGAATTGGTAGTTCTCGACTGCGCTCGAACTGACAAAAGTACTAAGTATTAATCTTTAGTTCCCTAAAACTGCCGTTCCTCAGTTATTAAAATCATCTTCATTGCATAATAGTTGGCATATATGTCCGAAAAACGTCGTTTTGGCCATTTTTATCCATATTTGGTCGCTAACGCCGATATGAGATTCCATACACTCCCCATACATTATCCATACTTAAGCCATACTTAAGCCGTACAGTATGCGTACTTTAACAATTTAGGTATTATCGTTTTTGACACCAAATTAGACTTATTAATGGTCATTTTAAAGCGAAATAAGAATAGCATTAAAGAGTAGGAATTGCCTAGTTGAATGATATTTTCGGACTTATTTTATTCATTAAACCAGAATATAGAAGTGCTGAAAATCTCACCCAATTGAAAAAACACTAAGTTTGTGTTACTTAAAATCAATAAATTTATTAAAATGAAAAGAACACTATTACTTCTAGCAGTGCTTTTGAGCACTTCAATAATGGTTGCGCAAAAGGTAAAGGTTACTGATGGCAGCTTTAAAAATCTTAAAGATATTACGGCATTTAATTTGGAGTTTGATTACAGTGATGTAATGATCCCAAAATACGATTCTGAAGAGGAATTCCTAAAAGATAAAATGGAGAAAAGGGATGAGAAAGAAGCCGGAACCGGAGATAAGTTCAAAGAATCATGGTTTGCAGATCGTGAAGATCGTTATGAGCCAAAGTTTATCGAATCATTCAATAAGCGTTGGAAAAATGATGAAAGAAAAGTTGGGATGGATATCGGTGCCGATTATACCATGAAAATCCACACAACCTTGATGTGGGCAGGCTACAACGTAGGGATTGTTAGAAAAAACTCAAAAGTGGAAGCGACTGTTTCGGTTTATGAGACTGCAAATCCTTCTAATATACTTTGGTCAGCGAACTACACGAAAGTTGAAGGTGGTGGTGCCGGGGGTTACGATTTTGATTCTGGTTATAGAATTTCAGAAGCCTACGCAAAATTAGCCAAGGAAGTTACAGCTAATATTAGAAAGAAAGCAAAATAATATTATAACTATAGTTTAAAAAGCGTTTAAGTTGTTCTTAAACGCTTTTTTTTTGCTTCGATTCCATGTCTATAACGGTTGCAACAGTTTTCACCAATCGGCTGTGATTTTTCACAAAAGGATTTGTTTTATCCCATACATATCCCGCCAATACAGAACATATTTGCTTCTTTATCTCGGGGTTTTCAGGACGATGGAAGAAAATTTTCTGAAGATTTCCAGTGTACCATTCTTTCACATATGTTCTAAAAACACCAACGCCTTCTTTTATATAATCTGAATACTCTTCTTCCCAATTCACTTTTTCACCCTTCAATTCTTTTGCAATCAATTTTGCTGAAAGTAAGGCAGATTCAGTTGCGAAGGTAACTCCAGATGAAAAAACGGGATCTAAAAACTCAGCGCTATTGCCAGTTAATGCATAGCCTTTTCCATACAATTGTTTTACGGCTTTGGAATAATTCTTTATTTCTCTTGGTTCGAATAAATAGTCTATTCCGTCGAAACGATCGTGATAATGGTTAGACATCTTCATCATTTCTTTGAGTTTTTCTGAAGGAGTTCCATGGTATGATTCAAGGATTTCGGTAGGACCTACAAATCCTAAACTAGTCACGCCATTCGAAAATGGAATCACCCATAACCAAACATCGTCGGTAACAACATCAAAAGTGATTAGTGTGCCTTCTATTCCATCAGGACGATCGGCTTCCTTCACATGTGTAAAAATTGAAGAATGTTTCGGAATAGCAGACGGTGCATCAAGATCCAATAATCGCGGAAGAACCCTTCCGTAGCCAGAAGAATCAATAATAAACTTGGCAGTTATGGTCGAAATGACACCATTATTATCTTTTATGGTCGTAAGAGATTTTCCATCCGAAGCGAATTCAACATCAACAACTTCATGTTCAAAGGCAATATTAACACCCTTTTTTACCAGATCTTCTGCCAATGCATTATCAAAATCTGCTCTGGGTACTTGCCAGGTCCAATCCCAACCCTGGGAATGTTTTTGGCTAAAATCGAAATCACAAACAACCCCATTTTTAAGAAATCGTGCTCCCGATTTCACTTCGAACTCTTGAGCTTTCAAACAGTCTAACAATCCTACTTCCTCAAAATGCTCCATGCATCTTGGCAATAAACTTTCGCCAATAACGAATCTGGGAAATTTACTTTTTTCAATCACCTTTATGGTAAGACCTTGATTAAAGAGATGTGCTGCTGCGACACAACCTGAAGGGCCGGCTCCGATGATTAGTACATCAATGCTTTTCGTGTTCGTCATTGCTTGAATTAGATTGATTTATATTAATAGCGTATAGATGCTTTAAATTATTAAATTTGCAATCAAATTAACTATTTTTATTTTAAGTTTTTTGATAATTATCATTAAAAGTTATATCAAAAGTACATGTTAACAATTAAAGGAGAATTAGGAGTAAGGGATTTTTACGAGGTTATATTTAAGGATGAGTCTATAAAAGTTGACAGTCAAGTAATCGACAGGGTACAGCGAAGTTTTGATTTCTTGAAAGAGTTTTCAGAAAACAAAGTGATCTATGGTGTGAACACTGGATTTGGTCCTATGGCTCAATATAAGATCAAAGATTCTCAAAGAATCGAACTTCAGTATAACTTAATAAGAAGTCATTCATCAGGAACAGGAAACCCAATTCCTGCGATGTATGTGAAGTCGGCTATGTTGGCCAGATTGAATACATTGAGTTTAGGAAATTCGGGGGTTCATACTTCGGTTATTAAGCTTATGACTTCGCTTATTAACAAGGATATTATTCCTCTTATTTATGAACATGGTGGAGTAGGTGCCAGTGGAGATTTGGTGCAGTTAGCACATTTAGCACTTGTACTTATTGGTGAAGGCGAAGTTTTTTATAAAGGAAAATTGCAACCAACCAAAGGTGTATTTGAATTAGAGAATTTGAAGCCAATTTCTGTCGAATTACGCGAAGGCCTTGCCCTAATGAATGGTACATCGGTAATGACTGGAATTGGTGTAGTGAATACGATATACACAAGAAGGTTATTGAACTGGATGATAAGTTGTTCATCTGCGATTAATGAAATTGTTGAAGCGTATGACGATCATCTTTCTTTCGATCTGAATCAGACAAAGAAGCATATAGGACAAAGAAAAATCGCCGAATCAATGCGTAAGCATCTTGGTGATAGTAAACTCATCAGAAAAAGAGAGCATCATTTATATAATCCCAATAATGGAAATAATGAGGTCTCTGTATTTGAAGAAAAGGTACAAGAATACTATTCATTGCGATGTGTACCGCAAATATTAGGGCCTGTTTTAGATACCTTGAATAATGTTGAGAAAATCTTAATTGAAGAAGTCAATTCGGCTAATGATAATCCTATCGTTGATGTTGAAAAAAAGCATGTATATCATGGCGGTAATTTTCACGGGGATTACGTATCTTTAGAGATGGATAAGCTCAAGATCGTAGTTGCGAAGATGAGCATGTTGGCAGAAAGACAGTTAAATTATCTGCTTAATTCTAAACTAAACGATATACTGCCTCCATTTGTAAATCTGGGCACGCTCGGATTGAATTTTGGAATGCAAGGTGTTCAGTTTACTGCTACGTCTACAACGGCAGAGAATCAGATGCTTTCCA
Organism: Ulvibacter antarcticus; assembly: GCF_003688405.1. Lineage (GTDB taxonomy): Bacteria > Bacteroidota > Bacteroidia > Flavobacteriales > Flavobacteriaceae > Ulvibacter > Ulvibacter antarcticus. The sequence goes on along the minus strand of NZ_REFC01000011.1, from coordinate 96,322 downwards.
ACCCTATGTATGTGCATAGTATCCCCAATAATAATGACAATCAGGATATCGTAAGTATGGGTACCAATGCTGCGCTAATTACTAAAAAGGTGATTGAAAATGCTTTTGAAGTAGTTGCCATCGAATTAATTACCATCGTACAGGCAATAGAGTATTTGGAAGTTAAAGATAAAGTCTCTTCCAAAACCAGAAAAACCTTCGATGAGATTCGTAAAATTGTTCCTGCTTTCAAAGATGATGTCGTTATGTATCCTTTTGTTAATAAAGTAAAAGAATATATTATTAACTCTGAAAACTAACACTATGAAAAAGCTACCTCTTTTTGCACTTGCCATGTTCCTATGTCTGACTTCAATATCGGCCCAAGAGCTGGCATTGGTTAGAGATAATGATCAGTTTGGGTATATTAATACACAAGGAACTGTTGTAATTAATCCACAATTTGAAAAAGCGGGAGATTTTTCTGATGGACTCGCCGCGGCTTTTAAAGATAAAAAATGGGGCTTTATAGATAGAAGTGGAAAATGGGTGATAGAACCGACCTACGATAAGGTAAAAGAATTCAATTCTGGATATGCCATAGTTCTAAAAGATGATCAATGGAATTATATCGATAAAACCGGAAACATATTTAATACCCCTGTTCAAGAAAAGCTATACGATTTCGATAAAAATGGCATCGCATTTTACCGAGTTGAAGATAATATCGGACTCATGGGTACCGATGGGAAGTTAATTCTTGAACCAACTTATAGAGAGATAAAGCCATTTGTTAATGGATATGCAAGAGTTAAAAATGGTGAAAGCTGGGGAATGATTGATAAGACTGGGAAAGTTTATATTCCTGTTGAATATTCTGAAATTGGTGATTATAGTTCGAAGGGAATTTGGGCTGCCAAAGGAGAATCTTATGGTGTTATCAATGGCGGAACGTTTACAACTGTTGCGAATGCCGATAAAATTTGGGACTTTACTGAAGACTCTAACTTAACTTATGCTCGAAACAATAAAAAAATAGGTTTTATTAATTCTAAAGGAGATTGGGTGATTGAGCCACAATACGACAAAGCAAGAGCATTTAACGAAGGTCTGGCACCTGTATCCAATGATAAGGAGTGGGGATATATTAACGAAAAAGGAGATATGGCAGTGCCAATGAACTTTAGAGATGCAGAAACTTTTTCGGATGACGGCCTGGCACCTGTTAAGCTTAAAAAATTATGGGGATTTATCGACAAATCAGGTAAGATGGTTATTCCAGATGAATATGAGATTACTGCCGGTGGATTTTCAATTTTTAGTAAAAACAACCTCAAAGGCTTCAGAAATGGTCTTGCCCGAGTGAAAAATAAAAAGGAATGGGGATTTATCAATACTAGTGGTAAGCCAATTGGCGGGAAGTGGTTTCAGAATGTAGAAAACTTTTCAGAATAAATAAAAAAACGAAGATGTCCAAAGTGTTGGCTAATTTTCCGTTCGAGCGCAGTCGAGTAGTTAAATTACGTATTATCAAGTAGGTCTCGACTGCGCTCGACCAGACAAATTAAATTATTTTTACCTTTTAAACATTTTCGAGCAGGATTATAATGGAAGAAAAAAAAGCCCCAACAAAATACGCTTTAGTTACAGGTGGATCCAGAGGAATTGGAAGTGCTGTATGCGTTCAATTGGCAAAGGACACTAAATACCACATTTTAATAAACTATAATAGCAATGAAGCAGCGGCACAAAAAACCTTAAAGGAGGTTGAGTCTGTTGGAGGAGCTGGAGAAATTATTCAATTTGATGTTGTTAATGCCGCCGAGGTCATATCAAAATTGGATGCCTGGCATGTGGAACATAAAGATGCGATTATTGAAGTGATTGTAAACAATGCTGGAATAACCAAAGATGGTTTGTTTATGTGGATGAAACCTGAAGATTGGACTAATGTGATAAACACCAGTCTTAACGGCTTTTTTAATGTGACCAATCATCTTATTCAAAAAATGTTGGTCAATCGCTATGGTCGTATAATTAATATGGTATCTGTTTCAGGATTAAAAGGAACTCCCGGTCAAACCAACTACAGTGCGGCTAAAGGAGCCGTAATTGCTGCGACAAAGGCATTAGCACAGGAGGTGGCAAAAAGAAATATAACCGTGAATGCCGTTGCACCTGGTTTTATTCGCACCGATATGACCGGTGATCTGGATGAAAAAGAACTTAAGAAATTAATCCCCGCAAATCGATTTGGAGAAGCAGAAGAGGTGGCACATATTGTTTCTTTTTTGGCTTCGGAAAAATCCTCTTATATTACCGGCGAAGTAATAAATATAAACGGAGGCATTTACTCCTAAAATTAGAAGTGACCGATGAGGCGAGTTGTAATTACGGGTATGGGGATATATTCCTGTATAGGTAAAAATCTTTCTGAAGTAAAGGAATCTCTTTACAATGGTACATCCGGAATTGTCTTTGACGAAAAGAGAAAAGAATTCGGCTATCGTTCTGCACTCACCGGAATGGTCGAAGAACCGGATCTTAAAAAACAATTATCCCGAAGAGAACGTATAAGTATGGGCGAAGAAGCCCTTTATGCTTATGTTGCAACGATTGAAGCCCTTGAAAACGCCAAAATTGATCAGGATTTTCTTGATGCAAATGAAGTTGGAATTCTCTATGGAAATGATTCTACAGCGAGATCTGTAATCGAATCTGTAGACAAGATACGTGAGAAAAAAGACACTACTTTGGTAGGTTCCGGAGCTATTTTTAAAGCCATGAACTCTACAGTAACTATGAATCTTTCTACTATTTTCAGACTTACGGGAATCAATTTTACGGTAAGTGCTGCCTGTGCCAGTGGTTCTCATGCGATTGGAATGGCATATCAACTTATTAAAAGTGGATTACAGGAAATGATTATTTGCGGGGGTGCTCAGGAAATTAATGAGCTCGCCATGGGTAGTTTTGATGGTCTAGGCGTATTTGCTATGAACATTGACGATCCAACGAAAGCATCCCGTCCGTTCGATAAAGATCGTGATGGCCTGGTGCCAAGTGGTGGAGCTGCAACATTGATAGTAGAAAGTTACGAATCTGCCGTGAAAAGAGGTGCTCCTATTTTAGGGGAGATCATTGGATATGGGTTTTCGTCAAACGGAGAACATATTTCAACGCCGAATGTAGATGGACCATCAAAGGCGATGACCAAGGCTTTGCAACAGGCAGGTTTGAAGGCTAGTGAGATAGATTATGTAAACGCTCATGCGACATCTACTCCTGTGGGAGATGCAAATGAAGCTAAAGCGATTTTAGAAGTATTTGGTGAAAACGGACCTTGTGTTAGTTCAACAAAATCAATGACAGGTCATGAATGTTGGATGGCTGGTGCGAGTGAAGTTATTTATTCTATGTTAATGATGGAACACTCTTTTGTAGCTCCAAATATTAATCTGGAAACGCCGGATGAGGCTGCAGCGAAATTAAACCTTGTTAAGAAAACGTTAAATAAAAAAATTGATGTATTTTTGTCCAATTCTTTCGGATTTGGAGGAACGAATTCAGCATTAATAATTAAAAAAGTGCCCTAATAGTTATGAATAAAGAGGTAATTGTAGAGAAGATAAACTACTTTTTGGTCGATGAGTTTGAAGTAGAAGAAGAGGAGATCGCCCCTCAAGCCAATTTGAAGGAAACTTTAGAATTGGACAGTCTGGATTTTGTCGATTTGGTTGTTGCTATTGAAGCCAATTTTGGTGTTAAATTGGTGGGAGAAGATTTTCTGAAGGTTATTACACTTCAGGATTTTTACGACTTAATTGAAAAAAAAATAGGCTAAAAATCACGAATAACTGCGGATGTCGGATGAATGGGAAGGTAAATCGAGAGGTACTGTTTTAGGGTATAAAATCTTTATTTTCTTTATTCGAAAACTGGGTATTCGCGCTGCATATTTTTTGCTTTATTTTGTTGCGTTTTATTTCTGCTTTTTCGCTACACGGAGTACAAATTCTATTTACTACTACTTTCGGCATCGTCTTTCTTATGGCCGTTTAAAAAGTATCCTTCATATTTATAAAAGCTATTTTCGGTTTGGGCAAACTATTATCGATAAGGCTGCAGTGGCTTCAGGCCTGAAAGATCAATTCACCTACGAGTTTGATGGCGTTGAAAATATTACCAATTTACTCGAGAAGGGGCAAGGGGGAATATTAATAAGTGCTCATGTTGGAAATTTTGAGCTCGCTGAGTATTTCTTTGAAGATATCGACACACGATCGCAAATCAACCTTGTTACCACAGATGCCGAACACCAAAATATTAAGGAGTATCTTGAAAGTGTTACAAAAAGATCGAATATCAAGTTTATCCTCATTCAAGAGGATTTATCACATATTTTTGAAATCAATGGTGCCCTACAAAATGGAGAACTAGTTTGTTTTACGGGCGACAGGTACTTTAAAAACACTAAATCTTTAAGGGAAAAACTGCTAGGAAAAGAAGCCGACTTTCCTGCGGGACCTTTTTTATTGGCATCGCGATTAAATGTTCCGGTGATCTTTGTGTATGTGATGAAAGAAACTACAAAACATTATCATTTATACGCTAGATTGGCCGAAGTGAATCATAGGGATGAGAAGGATCTTTTAAAAAAATATATAAAGAGTGTGGAGTGGATGCTTCAGAAATACCCATTGCAATGGTTTAATTATTTTGATTTCTGGAATGTGAATAAGAAGAAAGAAGGAAGAAGAGAGAACAAAGAATAAAGTCTTTTTTGATTAACTTTTAATAAGGTTATGACATAGGTTCTTTTTTCTGAAATAAAATCAAGAAATAGGATATTTATCGACAATATGAAAAAAGTACTGGTTATATATTATTCTCAAACGGGACAGTTAACTGAGATCCTTCAGAATATAGTTTCTACTATTGAAGGGAAGGATGTACATGTTGACTATCATCAAATTCAGCCGGTGAATGAATATCCCTTTCCGTGGAAGGAAAAAGATTTTTACGATGCTTTTCCGGAGTCCTTTCTTCAAATTCCCGAGCCTATTAATGAGTTGTCTTCGGAAATACTTCAGAAAAAATACGACCTAATCATTTTAGGATATACCGTTTGGTACTTGACGCCATCTATTCCAGTAAATTCTTTTTTAAAGTCTGAAGCTGCCAAAAAATTATTAAACAACACGCCCGTAGTTACAGTGATCGCTTGTAGAAATATGTGGATTCAGGCGCAGGAAAAAGTAAAAATATTATTGCTTGATTGTAATGCAAAATTAGTCGGAAACATTGCGATGGTCGATAAAAACATTAATCATGTGAGCGTAATAACCATCATGCATTGGATGTTTAAGGGTAAAAAAACGAGATTCCTTGGCTTTTTCCCGAAACCGGGAGTTTCCGAAGCAGATATAGAAAGAGCCGAAATTTTTGGAGTGCCCATTAAAAATGCCCTAATAGCAGATGATTTTTCAGGATTACAACCCGAATTACTCAAGTTAAAAGCAGTTAAAGTAAAGCCACTTTTAATCGCGACCGATGAACGGGGAAATTTTGTGTTTTCGAAGTGGGCTAATCTTATTATAAAAAAAGGAGCTTCCGGAAGTCCAAAAAGAGCGAAATGGCTCGTTTTATTTAAATATTATTTGTTATTTGCAATATGGGTCATAGCCCCTATAGTTTTTATTGTATTTTTACTCACTTATCCCCTTAAGAGGAATAAAATTAACAGAGAAAAAGCGTATTTTTCATCTGTGACCACAACGAAGGATTCATGAAAGAAGTTTACATCACAAAAGTCTCAAAGTTTTTGCCAAATGAACCGGTGAGCAATGAGCAAATGGAGGAAAAGCTAGGAGTGATCAATGGAAAGACTTCGAAAGCTAGAAGAATTGTATTGCGGAATAACAAGATCAAGACTCGATATTATGCTATCGATGAAAATGGAGATGTAACTCACAACAACGCGCAACTCACCAAAGAAGCAATAATGGGCCTTTGTCAAAATGGTTTCGCTAAGGAAGAGATCGAACTGTTATCTTGTGGAACTTCTAGTCCTGACCAAATTTTACCGTCACATGCGTCCATGGTTCATGGATTTCTTAAAAACGGAAATATTGAAATTAATTCACCTTCAGGCGCTTGCTGTAGTGGGATGAATGCTCTTAAGTACGGCTTTATGGCCATCAAGTCCGGACAGGTAAATAACGCAGTTTGTACAGGTTCTGAACGAACATCTTCCTGGATGAAGTCTGATGTTTTTGAAAACGAAATAAGTCACTTACAAGGTCTTGAAGAAAATCCGATTTTAGCCTTTAACAAGGAATTTTTACGTTGGATGCTTTCGGATGGCGCGGGTGCTTTTCTACTTCAGAATGAACCAAAGGGAAAAACACCAATTCGAATAGACTGGATGGAAGGTTATTCGTATGCTCATGAACTGGAAACATGTATGTATGCAGGCGGAGAAAAGTTAGAAGATGGAAATCTGAAACCATGGAGTGAATATCCTGCCGATGTATGGGGAAAAATGTCACTTTTTGCCATGAAGCAAGATGTGAAATTGCTAAGCGAAAACATACTTGTAAAAGGAGTTGATAGCCTTAAAAAGGCTATGACTAAACACAATATTACGCAAGATGATATCGATTATTATCTTCCGCATATATCATCTTATTACTTCAAAGAAAATCTTTACGATGAATTAACACATCAAGGAGTTGAAATGCCTTGGGATAAATGGTTTCTTAATTTAGAAAACGTTGGAAACATTGGAGCAGGCTCTATCTTTATCATGCTCGAGGAGTTAGTAAATTCCGGAAAGCTAAAGAAAGGGGACCGAATTTTATTTCATGTGCCCGAGAGTGCTAGATTTTCTTATTCGTATGCCTACTTAACTGTTTGTTAGATGAATTTACTGGCCGAAAAAATAACCGATAAGCATTTTGTCCAAAACCTTATTCCTCAAAAGAAGCCATTTATAATGGTAGATAAATTGCTGTTTTATTCTGAAAAACAAGTTGTATCGGGTTTTACTATTCCGACCGACAATATTTTTTGTCATAACAATACCTTTATTGCTTCAGGACTTATTGAGCATATGGCTCAAACAATAGCTTTACATACGGGTTATCAATATTTTCTGAAAAAAAAACCAGCACCTACCGGTTATATTGGCGCCATCAAAAAAGTGGAAATAAATAAACTGCCAAAAGCGTCGGAAGAATTGACAACTACAGTGAAGATTTTACACGAAATAATGGGAGTCACTTTGGTAACAATCGAAACACAAAGTGGAGGTATTGTTATAGCAACGGGAGAAATGAAAACAGTATTAGCGAAATAAGTGAAATCTGTAGACGGACATCATATTGATATAAAGAAGTTCCTTCCACATAGGGAGCCTTTGTTAATGGTAAGCCGTTTAATGGAAATTGATGAGACTTCAGTTCACACAGAATTTGATATCACTAAGGACTGTATTTTCGTAAAGAACGAGAGGCTTTCAGAAACCGGTCTAATCGAAAACGCTGCACAAGCTTGTTCAGCAATAGTTGGTCAAAGTTATTTTGAAGATGACGATTATGAAGGTGAAGGAAATAATCTAGTAGGTTACATCAGCGCGATTAAAAAAGTGGAAGTGTATGCGCTTCCGAAGCAAGGAGAAATCATCACCACCAAAGCAAACTTAATTTCACGTTACGATACAGGAGTGATCACTATTTGTAGCATTTCATGTGAGACTTTTAATAATGATGAATTAATTGTAGCTTGTACACTAAATTTCCTAATTCACGAAGTCTGATGAAAAAAAGTGATGTCCCACAGGATAAAAGTAATTTGGAATCTGCCAACTTTAGAGAGCTGTGTTATGCGGTCGATGAAAATGGGGAGTATACCACAGAACATACCACCGGTTGGGATCCTAAAACTATTGCACTAAATAATGCGATCGAGAAAATAAAGGAACGCGTTGAAGAAGCGAAAACCAGAGTACTGGCCAATGAGACTAGTCCGTTAGAATATTATATGGAATTACACAAGATGGATCTTTCTGTCTTAGCAGGTTATGCGGGTATCTGGAAATGGCGTGTAAAAAGACATTTTAAGCCTTCAGTATTTAACAAACTAAGCTCTAAAACACTTCAAAAATACGCCGATGTGTTCGAAATATCAATCGAACAGTTGCAGCATATAGACCAATAATTCATGAAAATAGACTTTACACACCATCAATCTGCTCATTGCGAAAACGGCGTGGTTTCAAATTTGATGCAACACAACGGCTTTGAAGTGAGCGAGCCAATGGTCTTCGGAATTGGTTCTGGATTACTATATTGTTACATCCCTTTGTTAAAAGTAGATCATGCTCCGGTTATTACATATCGGGCGATGCCGGGTTTTATTTTCAACAAATTCGCCAAACGTGTTGGTGTAAAATTTAAAAGAGAAAAATTCAGAAATAGCGAGGCTGCCAAGAAACGTTTGGATGAAAACCTCGAAAAAAATAATCCTGTCGGACTTCAAGTAGGAGTGTACAATCTAACCTATTTCCCGGATGAATATCGCTTTCATTTTAATGCGCATAATCTGGTTGTCTACGGAAAAGAAAATGATACCTACCTAATTAGTGATCCTGTGATGGAGGAAGTGACTACCTTGAGTAGCAAAGAACTCGATAAGGTCCGCTTTGCGAAAGGTGCTTTTGCTCCTAAAGGACATATGTACTACCCGATAGAATTTCCAAAAGAACTCAAATTAGAAGAAGCAATTCGCAAAGGAATTAAACAAACCTGTCGCGATATGCTAGCTCCAGTACCATTTGTAGGTGTGAATGGAATTAAAACCATTGCAAAATTAATTCGGAAATGGCCGAAGAAACAAGGCACCAAAAAAGCCAATCACTATCTGGGACAGATTGTGAGAATGCAGGAAGAAATTGGAACGGGTGGAGGCGGATTCAGATATATTTACGCAGCATTTTTACAGGAGGCGGCTAAGATTCTTAAGAAAGAAGAGCTCTCGGTATTATCTAAAGAAATGACTGCCATTGGAGATCTCTGGCGTGATTTTGCAGTTGATGCCTCTCGAATTTATCGCAATCGAAGTACTAAGGTGGAAATCGATTTGTACGATGATGTTGCAACACAACTTGAAAAAATAGCCGATTTAGAAAAGGATTTCTTTAAAAAATTGAGGAAAGCAATTAAATAGAAAGGGCGAATTAATATTCCCAAAACGCTTTAAGTGAAGATGTATGATCGAGATCAATCAATTGTCGAAAAAATACAAAGGAGCCGAAGATTTTTCAGTTCTGGATTTGACATTGACGGTGAATGATGGTGAGATATTTGGTTTGTTAGGTCCCAATGGCGCCGGAAAAACAACTTTAATCTCTATGTTAAGCTCCCTCGTAAAACCTACTTCAGGATCGTTTACGATTAACGAGCTTAACTATAAAGAAAATAAGCTGGAACTTAAAAAACTTATAGGAATTGTCCCTCAGGAATATGCCCTTTACCCTTCATTAACAGCCTATGAGAATCTTTCTTACTTCGGAAGTATGTACGGTTTAAAAGGAGCTACTTTAAAAAAAGAAATTAAGGATCATCTCGAAACATTAGGACTTTCAAAATTCGCTAATAAACGGGTTGAGACCTTTTCCGGAGGTATGAAACGTCGCGTTAATCTAATTGCGAGTATTTTACATAATCCAAAGGTCTTGTTTTTGGACGAACCTACCGTTGGGGTCGATGTGCAGTCAAAAAATGTAATTATTGATCATTTAAAACAGCTCAATAAAAATGGTACCACGATGATCTATACTTCGCATCATCTAAACGAAGCCGAAGATTTTTGTACGCGTGTTGCTATTATTGATCAGGGAAGCATTGTTGTAAAAGGTAAGCCCACCGATCTAATTTCTCAACAACAGGACGCGAGAAATTTGGAAGAGGTATTTTTGGCTATCACCGGTAAAGCCCTTAGAGATTATGCATAAGTTGTTGGCATCGGCATATAAGGAAGTGTTATTACTCACAAGAGATCTTGGCGGGATTGCCATTTTGTTTATAATGCCATTGCTGTTATTAATTACTATTACCTTAATTCAGGATAGCAGTTTCAAAACAATAAACGATACAAAAATACCTATACTGTTAGTTGATAAGGATGGCGGAAGTGTTTCTGAAAGCATTCACGAAGGTTTGATGTCTTCTAATTCCTTTGAGATAATTATGTCTGCTTCGGAAGAAGACGCCAAGCAAAAGGTGTTTTCCGGAAACTACCAGCTAGCCATAATTATCCCTGAAGATCTTTCTAAAGCCCTTCAGAAAAAAGTGAATTCTAATGTAGAAGGAATCTTGGCGAAATTCGGATTGGAGGAGGAAGAAACTATTGCTAAAACCGCTTCAGAAACTGATAAAAAAGAGGTCCGTTTGTACTTCGATCCAGCGACACAATTAGCATTTAAGAGTTCGGTGAAAAATGGCATCGATAAAATGATCTCCAAGATTGAGACACAATCAATTTACAAGGCGTTTCAGGAACAATTAGGAGAGGAAGATGAGGTTATTTTTGAAACTGAAAGCTTTATCGCTTTTCGTGAAATGTCTCAAACAGAAGGGGATACAATTGTAATTCCAAATTCTACTCAGCATAATGTACCGGCCTGGACTTTGTTTGCGATTTTCTTTATAATCGTTCCGCTGTCGATCAATATGGTAAAAGAAAAAACGCAAGGGACTTTTGTGAGGTTGCGAACAAATCCGGTGTCTTATACAACGGTTTTAGGCGGTAAAACGCTAGTGTATGTAGCGGTTTGTTTAATTCAGTTTGCATTAATGTTGTTGCTGGGTGTGTTTTTATTTCCACTAATTGGATTACCAAAACTCGATGTTTCGGGGAAATTACCCTTACTATTTATCATTGCCACTTTCGCAGGATTGGCTGCAGTTGGCTTAGGACTTCTATTAGGAACCATTGCTAAAACACAAGAACAATCGGCTCCTTTTGGTGCCACTTTAGTTGTTATTCTTGCGGCTTTAGGCGGGGTTTGGGTGCCTGTTTTTGTGATGCCAAAATTCATGCAACTTTTATCGAATATATCTCCAATGAATTGGGGGTTAAACGGTTTCTATGATGTATTTTTAAGGAATGGAAATCTAACGGACATCCTTCCGGAAATCGCCCTGTTATTTATGTTTTTTATATTTACTTCAGTGATTTCTATTGTTTATAATGAAAAAAAAAATGCGGTATAATACTGACAAAGAAATAAGTTTCACCAATGAAATCCGAGTGCGTTTTGTAGAAACAGACCCACTGGGAATCGTTTGGCATGGAAACTATATACAATATTTTGAAGATGGCCGGGAGGCTTTTGGTCGCCATCATGGGATCTCTTATTTAGATCAAAAAGATAATGGATTCGCATCGCCCATCGTGAAATCGACTAGTGAACATAGACTGCCACTTCGCTATGGTGATACAGCTACCATCAAGACAATTTACGTAGATTCGCCGGCTGCTAAAATGATTTTTAGGTATGAAATCTTTAATCCGAAAGGGGAATTGGTTTGTACAGGTGAAACGATTCAGGTTTTTGTCGCTTTGGATAGCGGAGATCTTTCACTTACAATTCCGGGTTTTTTCCGTGATTGGAAATTAAAAGAAGGTTTATTGGATGGCTAAGGTGTATTTGTCATACAACAATATAATCTCTTCACTAGGTTTCGACAGTACGACAGTGGTGGATAAGATTGCTGATGAAGTTTCGGGACTCACTTTAGTTAATGACCCAAAACTTTTTGCTACCCCTTTTTATTCTTCGATGATTTCTTCGGAAGCTTTAATAGATGCCTTTTCTCTTCTGAATCCGAAAAAAGAATACACACGACTGGAACAAATGATGTTGGTGTCGCTTAAAAAAGTGATTGATGCTTCAAAAATACCTCTGAAGGAAAACGTTGGACTCATAATCTCTACCACCAAAGGAAATATAGACGTATTGGAAGCAGAAAGTCCTTTTTCCGAAGAGAGAGCCTATCTCAGTGCATTAGGCAATGAAATTAAAGAGTATTTTGGTTTAAAAAATGAAGCTATCGTTCTTTCTAATGCCTGTGTTTCTGGTGTAATGGCGATTTCTGTAGCTAAAAGATATATCGAACAAGGGACTTACGATCATGTATTTATCGTGAGTGGTGATTTGGTTACTAAGTTTATTTTATCGGGTTTTAATTCGTTTCAGGCAATGAGTGATGAACCTTGTAGACCATATTGCAAAGAACGAACAGGTATAAATATTGGAGAGGTTGCCGCGAGTGTTTTGGTAACTAATCAAGATCGTAATTTAGCTTCCGAAGCGGTTGAAATTTTGGGAGAAGCTTCTTGTAATGATGCCAATCATATCTCCGGACCATCACGAACAGGTGAGGGATTATTCAGAAGTATTCAATCTGCGATGAAAGAGGCTAAACTGGAATCGGAAGATATAGATTATATTTCAGCTCATGGAACTGCTACTACTTTTAATGATGAAATGGAAGCCATTGCTTTTAACAGAGCTGGAATGGGAACAATACCTATTAATAGTTTGAAAGGATATTTTGGACATACATTGGGAGCTTCAGGATTGCTGGAGACCATAGTGGGGATGCATTCGGCCTATAGAAATACGTTGTTTAGCTCGTTGGGCTTTTCAGAATTAGGAGTTTCAGAACCGTTAAATGTTATCACAAAAACAACATCCAAAAAGATAAATATATTTTTAAAAACGGCCTCCGGATTTGGAGGTTGTAATACGGCAGCAATTTTTAGGTGTTTGCCAAAAAACTAATTTAAAGATTAATAACAAATAGTTTAGATTTGTAGAAACAACCATTATCGCATGTCAAAAAAACCCATGAGAGCTATTGAAGCCTTAGAAGAAGCTCAGAAAATAGCTTTTGCTCCATTTGTATTTCAAGCCACAGTCTCCCTTCGGAAATTGGGGATATTCGATTTCATTTTTGATAAACGAGATGAGGGAGGCGTGACGGTCTCAGAAATTTCAAAAGAATTATCGGTAAGCGAATATGGAGTAGGCGTTCTTCTAGAAATAGCCGAGACGTCAAATATTGTTTCGAAATGTGAGGAAGAGAAATACGAATTAACCAAAGTGGGTTATTTTTTAAACTACAACACTACCGCCAATGTAAATATCAATTTTACAAACGAGGTTTGTTATAAGGGTTTATTCCACCTTAATGATGCGATTAAAACAGGAAAACCTGAGGGTTTAAAGGAACTTGGGGATTGGAGCACCATCTATCAAGGCTTATCTCAATTAACTCCGGAAGTTCAAAAATCCTGGTTCGATTTCGATCATCATTATTCAGACGATATATTCGATGAGGCCTTGTCATTGGTACTTGAGCGAAAGCCAAAAGTGCTTTTTGATATTGGTGGAAACACCGGAAAATTTGCTGTTCATTGTTGCAATACAACTGAGGAGCTTACGATAAAGATCGTCGATTTACCCGGTCAATTAAACAAGGCACTTGCAAATGCAAAGAAGAATGGTTTTGAAGACCGAATTTCCGGACATGAAATCGATTGGTTGAGTGAAAACCCGAAGATTCCAACCGGAGCCGATGTTATTTGGATGTGTCAGTTTTTAGATTGTTTTTCTGAAGATGAAATCGTAAAAGTACTATCAACTTGCGCCGCGTCTATGGACGAAAATGCTGAATTAATTATCGTAGAAACCTTCACCGATCGACAGAAATTTGACAATGCTAAGTTTATTTTGGAAGCCACCTCATTATATTTTACCGTCCTAGCCAATGGAAATAGCAAAATGTATCCAGCAAAAGTTTTCGAAAGATTGATTGCCAAAGCAGGTTTAAAAATTAAAGAAGACATCACTATAGGAGAGTACCATACCATGTTTGTTTGTGGGAAGGGATAGATGTTAGACATAAGATGTGAGATGTGAGATGTGAGAGTTGGAGAAAATTGTCACTTCGAGTGATTTCAAAATGACTGTAAGGAATTTTGGAATATTATCGAGAAGGAGTGATTTCAAAATGACTGTAAGGAATTTTGGAATAGTATCGAGAAGGAGTGATTTCTTGAAGTGGTAACGAAAAGTCCCGACACTTCGGGGATATTGAGAAGGATCAGTGCTCAGTGAGCAGTAAAAAACGTCTAGCAATTCTAGGCTTTGTGTTCTCAGTGAAAACTTCGTGTCCTTTGTGGTTGATATTGTTGATTGAATTTGAAAAGTTGAAAATTGTATATTGAATAAGGAATTATACATAGAGAATTTTGCTCATATAAGAGATAATAAGTTGTACTTAAACGGAAAAGTGCTTTTTACGGATGCTTCGGAAGAATTTTCAGGTTTTATAAAGGCGGCTTACAAATCTCAGGATACCAAATATCCGAAATTCTTCAAAATGGACAATCTAAGTAAACTCGCATTTTTAACTGCAGATGTTTTACTTAACACGTTTCCTTCCGAAGAAAATATAGAAAACACAGCTATTATACTTTCAAATAGAGCTTCAAGTCTGGATACCGATCGTAAGCATCAACAGTCCATAAAAGACGAAGAAAACTACTATCCCAGTCCGGCAGTTTTTGTGTACACGCTACCAAACATTTGTATAGGTGAGATAAGTATAAAACATAAGCTGTATTCTGAGAATAGTTTTTTTATATTTGAGCACTTCAATGCAGTACACTTGTTCAATTATGCTTCAAGTTTACTAAATAGTGGGAAGGCAGATAAAGTACTCTGTGGTTGGGCCGATTATGATGACGATAAATATGACGCATTTTTATATCTGGTAGGACCTAACGGGAATATAAAACACAATAAAGAGGAGATAACAAGATTATATAAGTTATGAGTGAATTAAAACAAGAATTGAAGGAGAAGATCATTGAGCAATTGAACCTGGAAGATGTTTCTGTGGAAGAAATTGCCGATAATGATGCCTTGTTTGGCGACGGATTAGGATTAGATTCCATTGATGCCTTAGAGCTGATCGTTATGTTGGACAAGGATTACGGTATCAAACTATCTGATCCAAAAGAAGGAAGAAAAATCTTCGAATCTGTAGAGGTGATGGCTAACTATATAGCCGAGAACCGTACAAAATAGATTTTATTATAATATGTCACAAGGCGTTGCTATCACCGGAATGGGAATTATTTCTGCCATTGGAAACAACGTGGCAGAGAATTATAGCGCGCTTGTAGAGGGCAGAAAGGGTATTTCCAGAGTTGATAAAATTGACACGGTTCATCGCGACGCAATAATGGTTGGTGAAATTGATTTTACCAATGCTGAACTGGAATCACAACTCGGTTTAGATAGTGATAATAACTACTCCCGAACTGCATTATTAGGTGCTGTCGCTGCAAAACAAGCGATTGCCGATGCACAAATAACGGATATTACAAAGTATAAGACAGGATTAATTTCTGCCACTAGCGTGGGCGGAATGGATATGACCGAAAAGTACTATTACCAATATCTGGAAGATAAAAAACTTCAAAAATATATCGATGGTCATCATGCGGGTGATTCAACTCAAAAGATCGCAGAACAATTAGGAATCGAGCAAAGTTTGGTAACAACGATTAGCACCGCCTGCTCTTCTGCCGCGAATGCCATCATGTTCGGTGCACGACTTATAAAATCCGGAAAACTGGATAGAGTGGTTGTTGGTGGCGCCGACTGTCTTTCAAAATTTACTATTAATGGTTTTAAGACCTTAATGATATTGTCTGACACCTACAATACTCCTTTCGATGAAAACCGAAAAGGACTAAATTTAGGCGAGGCAGCAGCATTTTTGGTACTTGAAAGCGATAAAGTAGTGAAAGCAGAAAATAAAAAAGTCTTAGGCTACGTAAAAGGCTACGGAAATGCTAATGATGCATTTCATCAAACGGCTTCATCCGATAATGGTGATGGTGCTACTTTGGCAATGGAAAAAGCACTGAAAGTTGCGGGGCTGGAAGCAAAAGATATCGATTATATCAACGCTCACGGTACTGCAACTGGAAATAATGACCTTTCTGAAGGTCGTGCAATTATTAGAGTATTTGGGGAGACACCTCCTGATTTTAGTTCCACGAAAGCGTATACAGGACATACTTTGGCAGCGGCTGGTGCAATTGAAGCAGTTTACTCGCTTTTGGCACTCCAACATAATGAAATCTTTCCCAATCTTAACTATAAAACCCAGATGAAGGAATTTTCTATCCGTCCACAAACAGTATTGAAAAAGAAAGAGCTTGCTACTGTATTGTCCAACTCTCTTGGATTTGGCGGAAACTGTTCCACCGTAATTTTTTCAAAAGAAGCGTGATGAGGAAGGTGTATATACAAAGTGTTGGTTCGGTATCTGCACAGAAAACATTCGATAACAGTGAGTTTTTAAACGAGATTTCCGATTATAATGACACGGTAATTCTCGCTGTAGATCCTGCGTATAAGGATTACATTCCGCCGGCTGCGGCGCGTAGAATGGCAAAAGGGATTAAGATGGGCGTTGTAGCATCAAAATTGGCGCTTACTGATGCTAATTTGGAAAATGTAGATGCTATTTTAACAGGAACAGGAATGGGTTGTGTGATTGACTCAGAGAAATTTGTAAGTGCCATCATCGACAATAATGAAGAATACTTAACACCTACTTCTTTTATTCAATCTACCCACAACACTGTTGGCGGGCAGATCGCACTCGGACTGGGTTGCAAAGGCTATAATTTTACCTATGTGCATGCCGGAATTTCTTTTGAATCGGCTGTGTTGGACGCGAAGATGCAATTGGAAAACGAAGAAGCGAACCATATATTGGTTGGAGGCGTCGACGAGTTGGGCGACCATACGGTAAAAATCCATCGATTGATAAATCATATTAAACCTGAGGCAGTTAGTCTCAGGAATGTGTTGACTTCAACTTCGGAAGGGGCTGTGTTTAGCGAAGGTGCTAATTTTTTCGTGCTTTCTTCTGAACAGAACAGCAATTGTTATGCAGAGCTTTGTGATCTAAAAACCTTCAATACGTTGAATGAACAGGATGTGGAAACTGCAGCGAAGGATTTTCTGAAGGATAACGATTTGACTATAAACGATATTGACCTTATTGTGCTGGGTAATAACGGCGATGTTAAGTTTGATGGATATTATAATAAATTGAGCAACGGTCTCTTTTCTGAAACCCCTCAAGTTGGATATAAACATTTGTGTGGCGAATTTAATACTGCGTCTTCTTTTGGGTTTTGGCTGGGAGCAAAAATTCTCAAGTCTCAATCGATACCAGACATAGTTCGGATGAATGCTGTACAAGCCAAAAATTTGAAGACTATACTGCTGTACAACCAATACAGAGGTGAAAACCATAGCTTCATTCTTCTAAAAAAATGCTAAGGTTTACTACCATAAACGCAATAACCGCAGCTGTTTTTATACTTTTTATAGTTGCCGATTATTTTCTCGAAGTTCCTATTTATGCATACGTGATAGTTGCTGTAATCTGGATTCTCATTACTTTGATGGGTTCGATGTTCATTAGTTGGGATTATCATATTACATCGTTACATCGCAATATCACAATTACTGATAATAATATTGCTATTTCCTTCGATGACGGGCCAAATCTAGAGTATACACCTAAAGTATTATCTCTTCTGAAGCAATTCAATGCGAAAGCGACATTTTTTTGTATCGGGAAGCATATTGAAGCAGAAAAGGATTTATTTAACCGAATTATTTCTGAAGGACATACGGTAGGGAATCATACCTATTCGCATGCTTCTAATTTTGGGTTTTTCTCTTCAGAAAAGGTCATTTCAGAATTAAAACGAACTAATAAACTGGTGAAAGAGGTTTCCGGCCATGAAATGACTATGTATCGTCCGGCTTTTGGAGTTACTAATCCGCGGATAAGAAAAGCACTTGCAACAACTCATTTTATTAGCATTGGTTGGAGTAAACGGTCTTTTGATACCACAAATCTTTCCGAAGAAATCATTTTTAAACGAATTACCAAAAACCTGAAAAAAGGAGATATCATCCTGCTTCACGATTCAAGTGATAAAACGATAGCCGTTTTGGAACGCTTATTGCTATTTTTGCAATCGAACAAAATGCAATCGGTTACAGTAGACCAATTGCTGGAAATAGAACCCTATGCGAACTAAGTATTTACTATTATTTTTTGTCCTAACAACAGGAGTTTTCTGCGCTCAGGAAAAAGTGATGTCCGCAGCGGAAATCGTCACTTTTAAGAAGCAGGTAGAAACAACTTCAAAAGCGACGAACACCATAAAAAGTGACTTTGTGCAGTATAAGCATATGGACTTTTTAGAAAACGACATCGAAACTTCGGGGCAACTTGCCTTTAAAGCTCCAGGATTGGTAAAATGGGAATACACTAAGCCTTTCAAATATAGCGTGATCTTTAAGGAAGACAAATTATTGATCAACGATGGCGGCACTAAAAGTAAGGTGGATATTGGAAGTAGTAAAATGTTTAAAAAGTTAAACGAACTTATTGTAAACAGTGTGAGAGGTTCAATGTTTAATGATTCAGATTTTGATATTTCATATAGCACAATGAACAAATTCAATAAGGCGGTATTTACACCCAAGGACAAGAAAATGGCGGGATATATTGCTTCCTTCGAATTACTGTTCGATAAGAATGATGCAGCAGTTTTGGAAGTGAAAATGGTGGAGCCTTCTTCCGATTTTACAAGAATTGTGTTTAGCAAAAGAGTAGTAAATAGTGATATTCCAGATGCGGTTTTTAATAATTAGTCTAGTAAGTTGGGTATTTTTAACTTCCTGTTCCTTGAGAACAACAGAAGGCTTAAGAGAAGTTCCTCATGCCAATCTCGAAGTTACCAACTCATATTTTTCTGTGATTGACACAGATTACGTTTACAAAGCTAAAATCGAGATTTACGGTAGAAATCTAGGTGGAATTCTTGTGATAAAGAAAATGGGTCCGGAAACGCACAGAGTAGTGTTTACCACAGAATTTGGGAGTAAGATATTTGATTTTCTGTTTGAAGGTGATACTTTTACCAAGAACTTTGTTTTAGAAGACCTCGATCGGAAGTTAATAATTACTACTTTAGAAAAAGATTTTAGGGTACTGATTAAGGAGAATGTAGCGGTGGTTCAAAAATTCACTTCTGAAAATTTAGAAGTTTATAAATCGGTTAGCGATAAAAGTTTTAATTTTTATTTCTCTAATACTTCGGAAGGAAGATTGACTAAAATAACGAATACATCGAAGCGCAAGGAAAAGTTTGAAATATTGTTTAATTCCATTGTGCCAGACTCTGCTTCCGAAGAGAATAAAATTGCAGATTCGATCGATATAATTCATAAAAACATCAAGTTGGCAATCCATCTTGATTACTTAAAAAACAACTAAATGCTGATAGAAGGATTATATACACTCACCGATTTCAAAGCGGATGACGAACAAATTACCGCGAACATTCATTTGAACAAAGACCATGATATTTTTAAAGGTCATTTTCCGGGGAATCCAATCATGCCGGGTGTTTGTATGATTCAAATTATAAAAGAACTCACCGAAAAGGCACTTAATAAATCATTGTTTCTTTCGGTTTCTTCCAATATAAAATTTATGGCACTTATCAATCCATTTAAGACGCCGGATCTTACCATTCTTATTTCTTACACAGAAGAAGATGGTATGGTTAAAATAAAGAATACTTCCTCTTTTGAAGACACTGAAGCACTAAAATTAAGCGCAACTTTTAAGGTAATCGACTAATGAAAGTAATTCTCTCTATACTATTTTGTGCATTCTTTATGGTGAGTCCGCCGGATTTAACTCACATTCGGAAGATTTATGGTTTGGCGTCCGGGAATACCGAGATTATTGCACAACTAGAAAAAGAACTTGCAACCGTTTCTAAAGATGATAACAAAGTTCTTGTTGCCTACAAAGGCGCCGTGTTAACCATGGCAGCCAAATACGCCAAAAAAAATTCTGATAAAAAGGAATTTTTCAAAGAAGGTGCTGGTTTAATCGAGTTTGCAATTGCTTCAGAACCCGAAAATATTGAAATTCGGACCATTCGGTTAAGTATACAGGAACATGCTCCCAAATTTTTAAAATACCACGACAACATTTCCGAAGACAAAGAATTTATACTACGGCATTATAAAAACACAACTTCTACAGCTGTTAAGAATTTTGTAAAATTGTATGTTATGTCATCAGAGTCCTTTAGTGAGGAAGATAAAATGATATTTTAGTAACTTCAAACATTACTTTTTAGGAACTATAAAATCAAGGTACAATTTCCGCTAATTTGAACCATAACCTTCTTCCAGCTATTGTATATTTGCTGAGTAGAAATAATGAATGTAGCAACAATACATACTAAACTTAGGCAACTAAAATGCTGTGTTATTATACCAACTTATAATAATCACAAGACGTTGAAAAAGGTGATCGATGGTGTGCTCGATTATACCAATGATATTATTGTGGTTAATGATGGTGCTACCGATGAAACGCCCGATATTCTTAAGGGTTTTCCAAAAATTGAACAAATTCATCTTTCCAAAAATGTGGGAAAAGGTAATGCACTTCGATTGGGTTTTAAGAAGGCTTCAGCACTAGGTTTTCATTACGCCATTACCATTGATAGTGACGGACAGCATTTTCCAAATGACATTCCTGTTTTTGTAGAGGCATTAGAAAGTTCTGAAACTGAGAACTTATTACTTATAGGAGCTAGAAATATGAAGCAGGAAGGCGTTCCCGGGAAGAGTAGCTTCGGAAATAATTTCTCCAATTTCTGGTTTTGGTTTGAAACCGGTATTAGCTTGGAAGACACTCAGTCAGGTTTTAGGTTGTATCCGTTGCGGGAAATAAACCAACGTAATTATTACACTAAAAAATTCGAATTCGAAATTGAGGTTATAGTAAAAGCAGCCTGGAATGGCACTGAGGTTAAGAATGTGCCGATAAAAGTGTTATACGATGAAACAGAACGGGTTTCTCATTTTAGGCCTTTCAAAGATTTTACACGAATTAGTATTTTAAATATCTGGTTTGTTTTGATGACAATTTTCGTTATTAAGCCCCGTGATCTCTACAGAAAATATAAAAAAAAAGGTCTGAGACGCTTCATCATGGAAGACTTTTTAGGGAATGATGATAGCCCGAGAAAAAAAGCGATGTCCATAGCGTTAGGTGTCTTTACTGGCTTATCTCCTTTTTGGGGTTTTCATACCATAATCGTTATCTTTTTGGCAATACTTTTAAAGCTTAATAAAGCAATTGCCTTTACCTTTTCAAATGTTAGCTTACCACCCTTTATTCCCTTTGTTTTATATGCTAGTTCCAAAATGGGACAGTTTGTTCTAGGTATTGAATATTCATACACTATGGAAGAAATGACTGAAAATTTTGAACTACTAAAACATCTTGAAACCTACATCGTAGGTAGTTTTTCTTTAGCAATATTGTCGGCAGTTGTATTAGGTTCTTTGGGATATCTGATACTCACAATTATTAGTAAAAAACAAATCGCACTCCAGCATGAGTAGATTGTTTTATAAAGCATATCAACAAATTCTGAAGAACAGAATATGGAGCTCATTGGCACTAGTCCTGCTGCTTGCGACCCTGATATTCTTTGCAAGTCGGATTCAGTTTGAAGAGGATATAAGCAAGTTAATCCCCACCAACAGCAAGTCACAAGAACTTCAAAAAGTCCTGAAATCGGTTAATTTCACAGATAAGATTATTGTGAATATCAGCAAAGAGCCTGAAGGAACAACCGATGATCTTATACAATATGCGTCGCGGTTTGCAGACAGCCTTGAAAAGAATGCTTCGGAATTTGTCAAAGATATTCAAGGTAAAGTAGAAGAGGAAGATATAGATGCAACCCTCGATTTTCTGTACACAAACGCGCCACTTTTTTTAAATGAATCTGATTACGAAGCAATTTCTGCTCAAATCTCAAAAGATAGCATCGCGGCGATTACAGAAGCCAATTATAAAACTTTACTTTCTCCAACGGGCATCGTGGCGAAAAAAAGTATTCTTAGAGACCCACTAGGAATTACATTTAAAGCACTTAAAAAATTACGGGACCTGGGCGTTGGTGACCAGTTCACTATTAAGGATGGTTTTTTATTAAGCAAGGACGAAGAACATGTGTTGTTGTTTATCACTCCTATACATCCGTCGAGTGAAACTTCCAAAAATGCGGCATTTGCTGATACGCTTTACGCTCTTCAGAATGAGCTAAACGTCGCCTTCAATGAAAAAGTAAAAAGCGAGTATTTTGGAGCCGCACTTATAGCCGTTGCGAACGCACAACAGATCAAGAAAGACATACAATTTACAGTCGGAATTGCACTCACTATTCTAATGATCATTTTTGTTGTTTTCTATAAGAAACTGACGGTTCCACTTATTTTATTGGCACCTACAGTTTTTGGCGGTCTGCTGTCTATCGCGTTTTTGTATTTGGTTCGTTCCGAAATTTCGGCCATCTCGCTTGGGATTGGCTCGGTTCTTTTAGGAGTGACCCTGGATTATTCGCTGCACATTCTTACGCACATTAGAAATAATGAAACTATTGAAAGTTTGTATAAGGATATCACTTCGCCAATTCTCATGAGCAGTATTACCACTGCTTTGGCGTTTTTATGTCTGCTGTTTCTAGACTCTCAGGCACTTCAAGATTTAGGGATTTTTGCAGCGGTGAGTGTAATCGGAGCGTCGATTTTTGCGTTGTTGTTTATTCCTCAAGTCTATAAAGGAGGGAAGGTTCGAGAGGCAAAGACCACTATTTTTGATCGCATTGCGAACTACAACTTTCATCAAAATAAAGTTCTAGTCGCTTTTATTGCAGTTGCATTGCTAGTTAGCGCCTTTACCTATGATAAGGTGATCTTCGAGAAAGATATTTCGAAACTCAATTA
Organism: Ulvibacter antarcticus; assembly: GCF_003688405.1. GTDB lineage: Bacteria > Bacteroidota > Bacteroidia > Flavobacteriales > Flavobacteriaceae > Ulvibacter > Ulvibacter antarcticus. Next base: position 73,335 of record NZ_REFC01000011.1, on the reverse strand, counting down.
CGAGCCTGTTGAAGCCACTATCGCCCGTGAAAATCTGGATGCATTAACGAATCTTAGTTCCAAGTCAATTTATATTGCAGCTTATGGTAGTTCTTCTGAAGAGGCGCTTCGGAAGAACGACGCGGTTTTTAAGAAGCTTCAGAAATTAGATCAAGATGGTAGAATTATTAATTATAATTCTATTGGAGCATTAATTTCTTCCGAAGCACTTCAAAAGGAGAAAATTAGCCAATGGACGCAATTCTGGAACCCACAAACGCTGCAAAGTATAAAGACAAACCTCATAGAAAGTGGACAAAAGTTCGGATTAAAACCAACGACCTTCAATCAATTTTACGAACTGCTGGACACCGATTTTGCTCCTCTTAGCATTGACCAATTTCGGAATTTAAGTTCTATTTCTTTAGATGATTTTATAACTCAGGATTCAGATTTTACGACGGTCACCAGTCTTGTGAAAGTAAACGAAGCCAATGTAGCTGAAGTGAAAGAAACCTTAAAAGGACTCGACGACACCGTTGTGATCGACCGATTGGCGATGAACGAAACCCTGCTTGGCAACCTAAAAAACGACTTCAATAGTTTAATTCTGTATTCCTTAGGCATAGTGTTGCTGTTGCTTCTTCTTTACTATCGAAGCTTTTCACTTACGTTGGTAACAGCCATTCCTATATTGCTAACCTGGATCATCACAATTGGAGTGATGGGATTGACGGGAATTCATTTTAATATCTTCAACATTATTATTTCGACCTTTATTTTTGGGCTGGGGATTGATTATAGCATTTTCGTAACAAACGGCATGTTGAAGGAATACCAGACAGGAGAAAAAACATTATCTACTCATAAAACGTCAATAATTCTGTCGGTTATTACCACAATACTTGGGGTCGGAGTCTTAATTTTCGCAAAGCATCCTGCCCTTTATTCCATTTCATTGGTGTCTATTATTGGGATCTTCTCGGCTATGTTGGTAGCGTTTACTATTCAGCCGTTATTGTTTGTTCTTTTTATTGGGAGTAATACTAAACGTCCAATTTCCCTTAGGTTGTTGCTGCATTCGGTGTTATCATTTTTGTATTATGGTCTTGGAGGTCTTTGCTTGTCGATCTTTAGTGTGTTGATAATGCCGCTAATTCCGCTGAGCAAAAAAGTAAAGATGAAAGGCTTTCATGCGGTGATTTCTAAGTTTATGAAATCAGTTTTGTATACCAATCCTTTTGTTAAGAAGCGAATCGTCAATGAAGGAAATGAGACGTTTTCCAAGCCCGGAATTTTGATCGCTAATCATACTTCATTTCTTGATATTCTGGCTGTTGGAATGCTGCATCCTAAAATTATATTTTTAGTGAATGATTGGGTGTATAATTCACCTATCTTCGGAAAGGCTGTGCAATTGGCAGGATTTTATCCGGTATCAGGAGGTATTGAAAAAGGAGTAGATCATCTTCGGAAAAAGGTGGATCAAGGGTATTCGCTTATGGCTTTTCCTGAAGGGACGCGTTCTACTACCAACAAAGTAAGACGTTTTCATAAAGGTGCATTTTACTTGGCTGAAGAGCTTGATCTTGACATCATTCCGGTATTGATTCATGGGAACTCTGAGGTTCTTCCAAAGGGAAGCTTTGTCATTAGAAACGGGAGTATCACGGTTAAGATTCTAAATCGAATTACTTCCGAAGATAAATCGTTTGGACCTTCGTACAAACAAAGAACTAAAAGCATAAGTGCTTATTTTAGAAGTCAATTTGATGATTTGAGAGATGAAATTGAAGATGATACTTATTTTCAATCGGTCTTATTAAATGATTATCGCTACAAAGGAAATACACTGTATAAAAGCGTGCAAGCTGACCTTAAGATTAATAGCGCCGATTACAAATCAATAATAGAACTTATAGATAAAAAAAGTACCATCGTAAATGTATCTAATGGAGAAGGTCAGCTAGATTTTTTACTTATGCTCGACAGCGCGGATCGTAAGATTAGTACTTTCATAAATGACGAAAACACCAGAGCTATTATAAAGAACAGCTTCATTACAAACCATTATAATAGAATGACTTTCGCCACATCAAAAAGTGAAGCCTTAGCGTTAAAGGCAGATTACTTTATTTTAAATGCTTCGGAAGAGTTCCCTTCTACATTTCAAAATTCTGGAAATGATTCCGATTTAAGGTTTCAAAATGTTTTTGAAAACCATAATCTTGTTATCTTTAAAAAAAACGCAGTCACTTGAAATTAAAAGAAAAATATGATGTTGTAATCGTTGGAAGCGGCTTGGGTGGTTTAGTTTCGGCCATAATTCTTGCTAAAGAAGGTCGATCTGTCTGCGTATTGGAAAAAAACAACCAGTACGGAGGAAATCTACAAACTTTTGTACGTAACAAAACGATCTTCGATACTGGTGTTCATTATATTGGCGGGCTTTCTGAAGGACAAAACCTATATCAGTATTTTAAGTATTTAGGTATTCTCGATGATCTGGAATTAAAAAAATTGGATGAAAATGGCTTCGATCTTATCACTTTCGATGGTGATCCGGTCGAATATAGACACGGGCAGGGTTATGACAACTTTATCGCAAATCTATTAGAACAATTTCCAGACGAGGAAAAAGCAATTCGTACCTATTGTAAAAAATTAAAAGATACCTGCGATAAATTTCCATTGTATAATGTAAAAGTAGGGAAGCCTTATTATGAGGATACCGAGGTATTTGAATTTTATGCAAAAGAGTATATTGATTCTGTCACCTCAAATAAAAAATTGAGAGCTGTTCTAGCTGGAAGCAATCTTTTATATGCCGGAGAAGCAGACAGAACTCCCTTTTATGTTCATGCCTTATCTGTTAATTCATATATCGAAAGTTCGTATCGATGTGTAAACGGAGGAAGCCAGATCACTAAATCATTACTTAAAAGACTAAAAGAAGCAGGTGGCGAAGCCTATAAACGGCATGAAGTTGTTGGCTTTGGTGTTGATGATGGTTTAATCGCATCAGTCAAATTGAAAGATGGTCCGGTAGTAAAAGGAGATCTTTTTATTTCGAATATTGAGCCTAAATTGACTATCAAAATGGTCGGGGAGCAGTTTTTTCGGAAATCCTATGTTTCCCGCATAAAAAATATTGAAAGCACTGTAGCAGCGTTTACTCTTTACTTGGTATTAAAGCCGGGTACCTTCAAATATTTAAACAAGAATTATTACCATTATAAAGATTTGGATCAAGTTTGGAACGTACATGATTATACACAAGAAGATTGGCCAAGGGCGTATATGGTTTCTATGGGAATAAAAAAGAATACCGACGGTTATGGTGACAATCTTACAGCCATGACCTATATGAACTTTGACGAAGTAGCTCCTTGGGAAGGTACTTTTAATACTGCAGCCGATCAAAATGAACGTGGGCAGACCTACGAGCAATTCAAAGCACATAAGGAAGAGCAGTTTATTGTGGAACTTGAGAAAAAATTTCCTGATATTCGAAATTGTATCGAAGCTGTGTATTCTTCCACACCTTTATCGTATCGTGATTATATTGGAAGTAACAGAGGATCAATGTATGGTTATGTGAAAGATGCCAGTAATTCATTAAAGTCATTTGTATCTGCCAGAACTAAGATTCGCAACTTATTTTTTACCGGGCAAAGTCTAAATATGCATGGTATTTTAGGAGTTACAATCAGTGGAGTCGTAACCTGTTCAGTAATCCTGGGCGGAGAATATCTCGTCCAAAAAGTACAAGAAGCTAATTTAAAGGAAGAAGTAAAAGAGTAAATCCGATGAATCAAATTAAAACTGTTAATGTAGAGCGTGTTAGCGATATTTCTAAGAAGGAATTCATCGAGAAATATTATAAGCCACAACGTCCTGTTATTATTGAAGGTTTGATGAAGGATTGGCCTGCACATAAAAAATGGACAATCGAATTTTTCCAGGAACATGCCGGCGAACAAATCGTCCCATTATATAATAGTGAGCCTACCAAGGGAACACAGAATTCTGCTGAGCCAGTCAAGGAAATGAAGATGTTCGATTATCTGGAGTTACTTAAAACACAGCCAACCGATCTACGAATATTTTTCTTCAATTTGTTGGATAATATGCCAGAGTTACTAAATGATTTCAGCTATCCGGATATTGGTCTCAAATTCTTTAAAAGGCTTCCAGTGATGTTTTTTGGTGGAGGTGGTTCGCGAGTATTGCCCCATTACGATATGGACCTTTCAGATCTTTTGCATTTTCACTTTCAAGGGAATAAAAGCGTTACCCTCTTTTCTCCCGAACAAACAAAATATCTTTATAAAGTGCCTTTTGCCGTTCATAATCTCGAAACTATAGATATGGACCGGCCAGATTTCAATAAGTATCCAGCGCTGCAAAATGTTATCGGGATACAGGCCGAGATGAAAGCCGGTGACGCATTGTATATGCCTAGCGGATATTGGCATTACATAAAATATCTGGACGGCGGATTTTCAATTACGCTAAGGGCATTACCAAAACATCCTGTACGTATTGCAAAAATGCTTGGGAATGTATTTATGATGCGCCCTTTTGAAAACATTATGCGAAAATCTTTTGGGCAAAAGTGGGTCGATTATAAAGAAGCTAAAATTCTTAGTAAAACCAATAAGAAATTTAGCAAAAGTGTGAATCAACATGCTTAGAGGTCATAACATTATGATTTTAAAGTCATTAACCAAGCGCTATAGCTTGATTTTTCTTGTTTTTTTATCTTCATGTGGCATTTCGAAATCCCTTAAAGATCGTCCTGATCTATCGAAATATAAAAATGAGATTCCAGAACGGATAAAAATTTCCGATTCTTCTTATGTCGTCGGAAATAATTTTCTAAATAAAAACGAACATGGACTTTGGGAAATGTATGTAGAAGGAGATCCTCTGGAACGAGGCCTGACCATTGGAAGTCTTACTCGTGAGTTATTGCAAAGGCAAGAAGCGGTTTTTCTATCTAAAGTAAATGACTTAGTGCCTTCAAAAACCAAACAAGCACTCTTACGAAGTTTTTTAAAATATTACAATCGGAAGATGTACAAGCATGTCACTGAAGAATATAAAACAGAAATTTACGGGGTGAGTCGCTATTCTTCAGAGGCTTTTAACGAGATTGCCCCGCCTTATCTCAGAGCGCTTTATTTGCACAGCGCACATGATATTGGTCACGCGTTACAGGATTTGGCGCTTGTAGGCTGTTCGTCCTTTGCGGTCTGGGACGATAAGACCGAAGATGGAGAACTTTTGGTAGGACGGAATTTTGACTTTTATGCAGGAGATGAGTTCGCTAAGGAAAAAATAATTGCTTTTATCAGTCCTTCGGAAGGGCATAAATATATGTCGGTTACTTGGGGTGGAATGATAGGCGTGGTTTCAGGAATGAACGATCAGGGACTAACGATCACTATCAACGCCGGAAAGTCGAAAATTCCGCTCACTGCAAAAACGCCAATTTCCCTGTTAACTAGAGAAATTCTTCAATATGCGTCAACTATTTCTGAAGCTATTGCCATTGCCAAAAAAAGGGAGGTTTTTGTTTCTGAAGCTATTTTTATTAGCAGTGCGAAGGATCGTAAGGCAGCGTTAATTGAAGTTTCACCACATAAATTAGGAGTGTATGAAGTTCCTAATTCAGATGAATTGATCTGTTCCAATCACTTTCAGTCTGCGATTTTTTCTGAAGACAAGCGAAATTTAAAGCAGATTGCCGAAAGTCATTCGCAATATCGTTACGAGCGAATGGAGGAATTAATTAAAGAAGAGGATAAATTGAATCCTACTGAAGCTGTTGCGATTCTAAGGAATAAGGAAGGCTTGAATGATGCTGCAATTGGCTTCGGAAATGAGAAAGCTTTGAATCAGCTTTTAGCACATCATGGAATCGTATTTAAACCGGAAGAATTAAAGGTTTGGATTTCAACAAATCCGTATCAGTTAGGAGAATTTGTTGCTTATGATCTCAATGAAGTGTTTAATGATCGCTTCGGAAACCCTTCAAAAGTAACTTTAGCCAACGAGGAATTAACGATTGCAGAAGACCCGTTTGCGAGATCTGAAGCCTTTCAGAAATACGAAAAATATAGAATATTAGAACGTATAGTGGAAGCAGCTATAGATGATGAAACAGTTTTAAAGCCTTCAGAACTTATAGAATTACAACAATTAAACCCGGATTATTGGAAATCCCATTATCTTGCAGGACGATATTATTATGAACAGAAAGATTTTTCCGAAGCTAGAAAAGCATTTGAAAAAGCAAATAGTAAAGAAATTACTACAGTTCCCGACAAGGAAAATGTAGTTAAATATCTGAAAAAATCGAAAAGAAAAGCACAGCAATGATTCCTGAAATTGAAAAAGCAACTAAAGACGAAATACAGCAGTTTCAGGAGCAAGAACTGAAAAAACTGTTGGGTTATCTAAGTGAGAATTCAACCTATTACCAAGGGGTTTTTAATGATAATGGAATTAATCTGAATTCTATAAGCAAGCTGGAAGATCTCACAAAAATTCCTGTAACCACCAAAGAGCAATTGCAGCAGTTTAATGATGACTTTATTTGCGTTTCCAAAGAGAAAATAATCGATTATGTAACTACTTCCGGGACTTTGGGGGAACCGGTAACTTTTGCCCTTACCGATAAAGATTTGGATAGGCTGGCGTATAATGAGGCAATTTCATTTGCCTGTGCGGGGGTGACTTCGAAAGATACTATGCAGCTTATGACCACTATGGATAGACGTTTTATGGCTGGGCTTGCTTATTTTTTGGGTGCGAGAAAATTAGGTGCAGGAATTATTCGAGTAGGCTCTGGAATACCTGAACTTCAATGGGATTCGATTAAGAAGTTTAAACCTACCTATCTTATTTGTGTGCCATCCTTTTTGTTAAAGCTAATTGAATTTGCACAACTTCATAATATCAATATGGAAACTTCGGGAGTAAAGGCGGCTATTTGTATTGGAGAACCAATTAAAAATGAAGATTTTTCTTTAAATGTCTTAGCCTCTAAGATCAAGGCATCGTGGGAAATAGCTTTGTATTCTACCTATGCTTCTACCGAAATGAGCACAGCTTTTAACGAATGTGAACATGAAATAGGTGGGCATCACCACCCCGAATTGATCATTGCAGAAATACTCGATGAGAACGATAATCTTGTAAAAAAAGGCGAGGTTGGTGAGTTGGTTATTACTACTTTGGGAGTAGAAGCAATGCCACTTCTAAGATTTAAAACCGGAGATATGGTTCGTGCTCATACGGAGGCTTGTAATTGCGGAAGAAACACCATGCGATTGGGACCGGTAGTTGGACGAAAAAAACAAATGATCAAATATAAAGGTACTACGCTTTATCCGCCGGCGATGTATAATATATTGAATCATTTTAGTGAAGTGCACAGTTTTGTGATAGAGATATTTCACAATGAGCTGGGCACCGACGAGATTCTTATAAAAATTGCGACAGAAGCACCTACGGATTCACTCCTTACGGAGATAAAGGATCATTTTAGAGCGAAACTTCGAGTGCTACCAAAAGTAGAATTCCATGATAAAAAGGAACTGAATGCTATTCGTTTTCCGAAAATGAGTAGAAAACCGGTTGAGATCATCGACAGACGCGAATAATAGAAATGGCTTTTGGAAGTCAAAGCAAATGTATAATCCTACAGACTTATTACCAATTTTTTATTGGAACACTTTCCGATTGTAATAACCATGAATAGCCATTTTCATTGCTATCATCTAAATTAAATACTGAATAATGCCGCGAGATATTTCGAAGGTTATTTGGATCGATTTTTATGGGAATCAAGGTGTCTGTTAAATTGGTTTTATGAATGGCGAATCCGTTTATTACTGGTTTCCATTCACCATCCCTTTGGACGAATAAAAAGTATTTATTAAAATTGGGGTCTTTGAGTTTGGCGGTAAATAACAGTAAATCTCTATCGAATCCTTCCAATTCTATTAAGGATAATGATCCACCAAGGGTTTTGGGGACAATTAACTTTTTAATATCCTTATCCTGAAAACCGATCTCTGTTTTTTCTTGATGGCTATTAAAATTAGCTATGTGTGAAAATAACTGATTATTATCTCCATTGAAATTACCAAAAACAGCCCCTTCCGGAGCTGCTGGTTTCAGAATATTTGGTGTTGAGGTAGTCAATGTATCTGTAATAGTTTCTTTTGGTCCTATTACATTCGTGTTTTTTTTATTCGGTGTTCCACAACTAAGACATAGCGCACTTATACTTAAGATTAACGATGATTTTAATATCATTGTATTTTAAAAGTAATCACCGGCATATTAGCGTGATTCACGAGATCTTCGCTAATGCTTCCATTAAAAAAGTGTGAAATACCTTTACGACCGTGGGTACTCATGCCAATTAACTGTGCTTTTATATCTTTTGTAAATTGTAAGATTCCTTTTTCGATTGAATTATCGTTATAAACATTCAGCGTATAATTTTCGGCTCCCATTCCTTTCACAAAATTTGTCATAATAGCGTTTGCCTGTGCCGTAGTTTTAAAGTCACCTGGCGTGTTTACAAATAAAAGGTGCATTTTAGCACCAACCGTTTTGGCGAATTTATGAGCTTCATTAAAGCTCCATCGGCATTCTTCGGAAAAATCTGTAGCGAAAACGAAATCGTTTATTTCGAAAACAGGATGATTATTTTTTATTACCAGCACGGGAATTTTTGAAGTCCGAACTACTTTTTCTGTATTACTTCCAATGAACATTTCTTTAAATCCGCTGGCACCATGAGACCCCATGACAATCATGTCTATCTTACTTTTTTCTACGGTGGCACTTATATCATTATAGATTTCATTGTGCCCAATTGCTTCATAAACATTTATCTCTTGTAAGTAAGGTTTTTCTAAAAGCTCAGAAAAGTTTTTTTCAGCTAGTTTGATAAAAAAGAGGGATTCCGGTAATTTACTTGTGTCTCCCGAACCACCTATACTCAATGGCATTTCTAGTGAATGCAGTAAATATATTTCACTTCCATGTTTTGAGGCTAATTGTGCAGCTACTTTTAAGGCGTTTTCGGCTTGTGGTGAAAAATCGGTAGGGACTAAAATTCTTTTCATATTTGGTCGGTTTTGATAAAAGATTATGTTCCATTAAAGTACAAAAATAAAATGGGAGGGAGTGATTTTTTTAATATTAAAAAATATGGTATATTTGCACCAATATTTAATACCAAAGAATAAGAGGGGACGTAAAGTCCCCTCTTTTTATAGAAAAAAAGTAATGTATCAAAAAGTAACACTACTGCTAGAGCAAGCGTTAGAGGAGAATTCATCACTGTTTTTGATCGATATGATTATAACAGATCAGAACAAAATATCGATAACTATTGATGGAGATTTAGGTGTAACTGTTGAGGATTGTATTGCAGTTAGTAGAGCGATTGAACATAATTTAGACCGCGAAGAGGAAGATTTCTCACTTGAAGTGATGTCTGCCGGAGTTACTGAAGGTTTAAAACTACCTCGTCAGTTTAAGAAGAATATTGGCAGAACCTTGAAGGTAAAAACTGCTGATAGCCGAGTAATTGAAGGAGATTTAATGAAGTCTGATGACGAAGGTATTGAGCTCCATTGGAAGGCAAGAGAGCCTAAGCCAATTGGAAAAGGAAAAATTACGGTAGAAAAAACAGCCGTACTCCCTTATAAAGAGATTATTGAAGCAAAAGTGATGGTAAAATTTAATTAAGATGATATGGAAAATTTAGCGTTAATTGATTCGTTTTCAGAATTTAAAGACGATAAACTGATAGACAGAGTTACGCTTATGGCGATACTAGAAGATGTTTTCAGAAATGCTTTGAAGAAAAAGTATGGAAGTGATGATAACTTCGATATAATTATCAATCCTGATAAAGGGGATTTAGAGATTTGGAGAAATAGAGTTGTGGTTGCCGATGGAGAAGTTGAAGATCCTAACGAAGAAATTTCATTATCTGCTGCTAGAAAAATTGAACCTGATTTTGAAATTGGGGAAGATGTTTCTGAAGAAGTTAAACTTATTGATCTTGGAAGACGTTCTATTTTGGCCTTGCGTCAGAATTTAATTTCGAAGATTCACGAGCACGATAATACAAATATTTACAAGCAGTTCAAGGAACTGGAAGGCGAAATATATACGGCAGAAGTACATCATATTCGTCATCGTGCGGTTATTTTGTTGGATGATGATGGGAATGAGCTAATCCTTCCGAAGGAAAAACAAATTCCTTCAGATTTTTTCAGAAAAGGAGATAATGTTCGTGGTATTATTGAAAGTGTAGAGTTAAAGGGAAACAAGCCGACAATTATTATGTCAAGAGCGGCACCTGTTTTTCTTGAGAAATTGTTTGAGCAAGAAATTCCTGAGGTATTTGATGGATTGATTACTGTGAAAAAGGTAGTGCGTATTCCTGGTGAAAAAGCGAAAGTTGCAGTAGATTCTTACGATGATCGTATCGATCCTGTTGGAGCTTGTGTGGGGATGAAAGGATCTAGAATTCACGGAATTGTACGTGAACTAGGTAATGAGAATATTGATGTAATAAATTATACAAGTAATTTACCGTTGTTTATAACCCGCGCATTAAGTCCGGCAAAAGTGACGTCAATCAAGTTAAATGAAGAGACTAAACGTGCTGAGGTTATTTTAAGACCGGAGGAAGTTAGTAAGGCAATTGGACGAGGAGGGCATAACATTCGTTTGGCGGGTCAACTTACTGGTTATGAAATTGATGTGTTAAGAGAAGGGGCTGAAGAAGATGTAGAATTAAGCGAATTCTCTGATGAAATTGAAAGCTGGATTATTCAGGAATTCCATAAAATTGGATTAGATACTGCCAAGAGTGTGTTGGAGTACGACTTGAAAGATTTGGTGTCTAGAACTGATCTTGAAGAGGAAACAATTCAGGAAGTGATAAATATATTGAGAGAAGAATTTGAAGAGTAGTTGAAAGTTTAATTACTTTTATACAAATTTTTAAAATAAAGAAACAGGAGAAAGCATTTATATGGCTGAAGTAAAATCGATAAGGCTTAACAAAGTATTACGTGAATTTAACATTTCGCTCGATCGTGCCGTGGAATTTTTAAGTTCCAAAGGACATGAAGTGGAAGCGCGTCCTACTACCAAAATTTCCGATACAGAATACCAGGTTTTGTTTGAAGAATTTCAAACGGATAAAAGCAAGAAGGTAGCTTCTAAGGAAGTGGGTGAGGAAAAGCGAAAAGAGAAGGAAGAAATTCGTCTGGAGCGAGAGCGTGAAATTGAGGAAAAGCAGAAGAGAGTTGCGCCTGTTGTTATCAAAGCTGAAGCAAAATTGGAGGGCACAAAACAGGTTGGGAAAATTGATTTGAACCCAAAGGCTGCCAAAAAAGAAGAACAAGTAGAAAAGCCTGTTCCAACTGAAGCTGTAAAAGAAGAAGTAAAAGAAGTACCTTCAAAAGAAGAGGCTAAGCCGGTTACACCTGAAAAGCCAAAAGCTGAAGAGGCTCCAAAAGTAGCTGTTAAAGAAGTTGCGACTCCTTCCGAAGAGAAAAAGAAGGAAACTGCTCCTGTAGCAACTAAAGAAGAAGCTAAAAAAGAAGAAGCACCAAAAGAAGTTGAAGCACCGAAATCTGAAACTACAGAAGAAAGTGGTGAAGCGGGTTCTGGAATAGTAGAGACAAAATATAAAAAGCTGGATGGTCCTAATTTTACAGGACAGAAGATTGATTTAACAAAATTCAAAAAGCCAGAAAAGAAAAAGACTGAAAGTAAATCTTCCGATTCTAAAGATAAGAGGAGTAAACGTCGTCGTATAAGTAAAGAGCCACAAAAAGGTAGTGGAGGAAACGTTAGAGATAACAGAGGGCCAGGTAGAAAAGGTGTCGGTACGCGAACCAATGTGCCTAAAGAAGAGCCTAGTGAAGAAGAAGTACAAAAGCAGGTTCGTGAAACTTTAGAGAAACTTCAAGGGAAGTCATCTAAAGGTAAAGGGGCCAAATATCGTAGAGAGAAAAGAGATAGTCACCGTCAGAAAACGGAGGATGAACTGGCTTTGCAAGAAGCTGATAAGTCATTAAAGCTTACTGAATTTGTAACGGTAAGTGAGGTGGCAACAATGATGGATGTGCCGGTTACTAAGGTAATTTCTGCATGTATGTCGCTTGGTATGATGGTGACGATGAATCAACGTCTGGATGCCGAAACCTTATCGATCGTTGCTGATGAATTTGGATTTGAAGTAGAATTTATCACAGCCGATATTGAAGAAGCGGTTCAAGAAGAGGAGGATGCACCGGAAGATTTAATGGCCAGAGCACCAATTGTTACGGTGATGGGACACGTTGATCATGGTAAAACTTCTTTACTGGATTATATTCGAGAAGAAAACGTAATTGCTGGTGAATCAGGAGGAATTACACAACATATTGGTGCCTACGGAGTACAGTTAAAGAATGGACAAAAAATTGCCTTTCTAGATACTCCAGGTCACGAGGCCTTTACTGCCATGCGTGCGAGAGGTGCTAAGGTAACCGATTTAGCGATTATTGTAGTTGCCGCAGATGATGCAATTATGCCGCAAACCAAAGAGGCGATCAGTCATGCTCAAGCTGCTGGTGTGCCGATTGTTTTTGCAATAAATAAAATAGATAAGCCAGACGCCAATCCTGAAAAGATTAAGGAGCAATTGGCGAGTATGAACTTGTTGGTTGAAGACTGGGGTGGAAAGATCCAATCTCATGATATTTCAGCAAAAACCGGAGAAGGAGTTCCCGAATTGCTTGAAAAAGTACTACTGGAAGCAGAACTTCTTGAGCTTCAAGCGAATCCAAACAGATCTGCTAATGGTACGGTTGTAGAAGCATTCCTTGACAAAGGTAGAGGGTATGTATCCACTATTCTTGTACAGGGTGGAACTTTAAAGATAGGTGATTACGTTCTTGCTGGTCAAAACAGTGGTAAGGTAAAAGCCATGCATGATGAGCGCGGAAACAATGTAGAACAAGCAGGTCCTTCAACACCAGTATCAATACTAGGTCTAGATGGCGCTCCACAGGCAGGAGATAAATTTAATGTATTTGAAGACGAAAGAGAAGCAAAAACTATTGCATCCAAACGTACTCAATTACAGCGTGAGCAGTCGGTGAGAACTCAGAGACATATTACGTTGGATGAAATTGGAAGACGTATTGCACTTGGAGACTTTAAAGAATTGAATATTATTCTGAAAGGTGATGTGGATGGTTCTGTTGAAGCATTGACAGATTCGTTCCAGAAGCTTTCTACGGAAGAAATTCAGGTAAATATTATCCATAAAGCGGTAGGTCCAATTACTGAAAGTGACGTATTATTAGCGTCTGCATCTGATGCAATTGTAATAGGATTTAATGTGCGCCCAATGGGGAATGCACGACAGATAGCAGATAAGGAAGAAATTGATATCCGTATGTACTCAATTATTTACGATGCTATTAATGACTTGAAGGATGCGATGGAAGGAATGTTATCTCCGGTTATGAAAGAGGAGGTTACAGGTACTGCAGAAATTCGTGAAACTTTCAAGATTTCTAAGGTTGGTACTATTGCAGGTTGTATGGTATTAAGTGGAAAGATCTTTAGAGGGTCTGGAATCCGACTTATCCGTGAAGGTGTAGTTGTGTTTACCGGTGAATTATCATCCTTAAAGCGATTCAAAGATGACGTGAAAGAGGTGGCGAAGGGATATGATTGTGGAATTCAAGTCAAGAATTACAACGATATTTTTGAAAACGATATTATTGAAGCCTTCCAGGAGGTTGCAGTGAAGAAGAAGTTGAAATAGGATTTTCTTTTCTTCGGAATAAATAAAAAAAGCGACTCATATGAGTCGCTTTTTTTATTTTATAACTTTCTAATATCTGTTTATATAATGCCTCTCATATGGTCTGAAGCCATCAGTTTCCGGTAGAATTTTTCAGTCTATATTCTTGAACCAAGACTGTAGACTCCGTGAGTATGACTTTTTTTTAGTAGCTTTAACAGACCCTCCCTATAAAGTTTTACCCAAAAATTAATCAAAAAACACCGACCAATGAAATACATAATAATAGTTTTTTTCGTGCTTTCTTCAAGTATAAATGCACAAATAGTTAATATACCGGATGCTGAATTTAAGACTAAACTTCTTGATCATTCACCGATAATTGACACCAATAGTGATAGTGAAATACAATTGGCGGAAGCTGAAGCATTCACTGGCACTATTGAAGTAAATGGTACAGTTGCTAATCCAGGAAATATTGCAGATTTAACAGGGATTGAAGCGTTTGTCAATATTGTCGGACTCAATTGCAGTTGGAATCAACTCACTAATCTAAACTTATCTACAAACAGTAGTTTAGAAGTACTTCGATGTGACAGGAATAGCTTAACCACAATAAATCTTAGTGGGAATCTTCAATTAAGAGACTTGAATACATCAGATAATTTGCTGGAAACATTGGGTCTAAGCGGAAATGATAATTTAGAGTCAATTTCATGTAGTACAAATTCTTTGGTGACATTAGACTTAAGTAATAAAACAAATTTGACTACAGTTGATTGTCAATCTAATGAGTTAATATCGTTAAACCTTGGCAATAGTCCGAATTTAGAATTTTTAATCAGTCCCTTCAACCATCTCACAACTTTGGATGTTAGTGATAATGTAAATCTGAGAAATTTGAATTGTGCCAATAACACGATTTCAAATATTGACTTATCAAATAATATTGAGCTACTAGGTTTGAATATTAGGAATAATGACCTTTTAGTATTGAGCCTTTACGAAAATGTAAATTTAAGAACCTTAGATTGTCGTGAGAATTTAAATTTAGCAGACATTAATCTGCGAAATGGGAATAATTTAAATTTCGACACATCCGGAAGTTCATCAAGTAATTTTGAGAGTCTCCCGACATTAGAAACTGTATGTTTAGATGATATAAACTCCAATCTAGCCGGCTTTATAGAAACTCATGTAGGGCGTGAGTTAATATTCACGGATGATTGTAATTTGTCTTTAAATGAAAATGAATTGGGAAACATTTTTCTATTCCCTAACCCATTAAAAGATACATTACAGATTACCTCAGACAAGCCTATTGTCGATATAAAAATCTATGATTTACAGGGCCAGTTATTGTATCAATTTGTTAAAAACGGTCTGACCTTCAATTTGGATATGAGCACTCTGTCAACTGGAATATATTTTGTCCATCTAACAAACGAGAGCAATAGAATATCTGTAGAGAAAATTATAAAAAGTAGTTAAACTATTAAATGAAAACTTATGCAAAAGCTAATAATTGTATGTTCATTTTTACTTGTGTTGAGTAACTCGGTTGCACAAAATGAAGCGGGATTTCAAATCTATAGTGCATCCGGCACGATTGGTGGTTATTTCGATAAGGATACGGGTGGCGCCGCAGGAGGTCTGGACGTTGTGTTCGATCTCAATAACAATAAGTTTAGATTTTCTGCTATGGGTGGTTCTGAGTTGAAAGTTAATGTATTGGGACCGAATAGATCTGATGTGTTTGTGGAAGCTAATTTGTCTTATGGACGAGAACTGAGTATTAACGATTGGTTATTCGCTGAATTCTATGGAGGTCTTGGTTACTTTTATTTTAAAAAAGCGAATTCAGAAAATTTTGAATTTACAAATTACAACACTATAGGCTTCCCGATTGATGCTCGAATAAGATTCCAGCTTGGTGCTAATTTTGGCATCGGACTTCAATTACATTCGAATTTAAACTCAGCTTCTACAATCTATTATGTTGGACCATTTTTTCAATTAAAGTTTAATTAAATGGCTTGTTTAATAGGCTAAAGAATTACTGAAGAGACAAAATTCATTTTATCAACCTTAAAAAACCAAAATTTATGGAGAAAAAAATGGGGCACCACGGCAATGGTACCCCGAATAATAAATAAAACCAGTACAAACTATGTTTCACTTATTAACACATCAAAATTATGAGAAATCTATCAATTTCCATCCTTTTAATCTTAATTTATTTTCAATGTATATCCCAGACTAGCTCACTAACAAAAGTGGATAGTATGTTGGTAAATATCGACAAAACTGATTTTAATACAGGAATACTTTATAATAGGACCGTTCCAATTGCTAAAATCAACACATTCAATGAGGAATTAAATATTTCCAATGTAGATCATTTTGAACAATCACTACTTGAGCTTTATAAATCTTCGCTTTCTGAAAAGTTTATTTCCCATTCTGATTTGCGTAATTATTACGTCCATGATACTATTAAAAATGTAGTAGATGTGGGTATTATAAACACCACATTTAATGAACTCAATTATCTAGAGACCAGTGAAGATGATGGCGGGTTACGACTATCTCAAGGTTCTTTTCAAAAAATTGACAACGGAAAATCTGCGTTTATAGAAAGGCGTGCGTTAATTATATCGCCTTTAAAAAAAGCTGTATTGGGCAGCGTAATTACTTTTAATTTTAGTAATACTTTTCTTTTGGAGGAAACCCTTTCAAACGATATGGAAAGTCTAGTTGCTAATTTTGACACAGCACAAGATTATATCATTTATGAAAATGGTCTGTTTACAAATACAGCTGTTGACATTCCATACAATGAAGATGGATATAAGATGCTTACTTTTACCGCCACATTTAGTGATGGTACTTCCAGAACTACTCAGGCACTAATTTATTCTAAAGTAGCACTTCCACCACCGCCAGACAGAGTTGAAGATGGCGATATAGATGCTTTGGTTCCTTTTATAGGAATTGGAGAGACGACGCCTATATTGGCTCACTTAGATTATCGAATTTTCTATAGTAATCCGCAGGGAATTATGAGAAAGCCATTTATAATTATTGATGGATTTGATCCAGGCGATAAGCGAAAAATTACGGATGCGGATTTCATTGGTGATCCAGAACATCATAAATCCATTTATGAATATAATGTTTATGAAAGTGCAAATGGAGATGATGTTGAAATAATTCCAATTCTTAACACACTTGGTTACGACGTAGTTGTTGTTAATCATCCCACTTATAATCGTGGAAGTGTTGAAATTGACGGTGGGGCTGATTTCATACAGCGAAATGCTATGGCTCATATAGAGTTATACAAACATTTAAACGCCCGTTTAGCTTCAATCAATAGTGACGAACAGCTAGTGATCGTTGGACCCAGCATGGGTGGGCAAATTTCTCGATATGCCTTGGCGTATATGGAAAATCCGGTCAACAATCAACCGCCACATAATACCAGATTATGGATTAGTTTGGACAGTCCACATTTAGGAGCCAATATACCGTTAGGCCTGCAAACGCTAATAAGACAGGCAATGCCTGACAGCGCGGAAGCACAAGATTTTAACGATAATCAGTTGGGTTCTCCTGCAGCCAAACAACAGCTTATTGAACAGTTGGATGGCTGGAACGTGGGTCAGATTCATCAGCAAACACTTAATGCCAGAACTGTAGCCCAAGGTTTTTCAGAAAATAGAGGGCATCAGTTTTTTGTGCAATATTATAATGATCTTTTCAATGAAGGTAGACAAGGCAGTAATGGCTATCCTCAAGATTCGCGAAATATTGCTTTGGTGAATGGATCTTTGAAAGGTGTTCGAAATTTTGACATTCAGTTTAATTCTAACAATGGAAGCTATGTAGGTCATAGTCAAATAACTGTAAATGTAAGGGGTTTTCAACATATTTGCTTACCATGGCCATTTCAAAATGTGTGTGAAGATGTCCATATTGCAAGTTTGGAAACTTATAATATGCCAAATTACAACGGTTATGGTGAGGTCTCAAGATATAAAAGAACTTTTGATGATGATTCCAAATATGTAAATAATTATAATTCGCGTGGAAATATGGATAATGTATCTGGAGGATATTTTGATGGATTTATGAAATTGGCGGGTCCGTTAGATGGATTTGATCCAATTTTTTGGCAAGGAGGCTTCTACCAGTATTGGCAAGATCATATTTTTCTCAATGAAATATCAGATTTTTTAGGTGGTGCAGAGTTAACAGTAAATACAAATGAACAGGTACATTCATTTATCCCGACAATAAGTGCATTGGGTTTTATAAATCCTGATATCAATTGGACGCAAAATTTTCGTCGAAATTTGGTCTGTACAGGGGAAATTCCGTTTGATAATTATTATGGGCCTAAATTAAATGAAGCGCATACTTCTTTTACTGAAGCCAGTATAACTTGGCTACTAGCGGAAATAGAAGAAAATCCATTGCCACCTTCTCTTTATCTTGAAGTAGAAGATTTAATTGGTCCCAATATTGTTTGTTCCGACAATCCGGTAACATTCGATTTTGAAAATTGCAGTCGACCCTTTGTAGATTCATGGGAACTATCAAGTAATTTACAGATGGTTACTTCCGATAATTTATCAGTGACAGTTGAAGCTGTGAATAATTCCAATGGCAATGGTTTTATTCAAGCAAATTATAATGGACAGACACTTAGAAAGAATGTTTGGGTTGGAAATCCAATTCAAATGCCGAATATTTTGGCAAACACCGGTAGTTTTCCAGATTCTCCAGTCGATTTTACCTTCGACTTGGTAAATCAGGTTTATACTACACAAGGTTCAGTAGTAGAAAAGGAATGGAATATTTTTCCTGCATATATGGTTACAAGTAGTAATAATGAAGAAATCTGGATACATACTCCAAGTACTCCGGGAATTTATCTTGATTATTATTTAAGATTTAGGAACGAGTGTGGTTGGAGTCCGCAAGCAGAACGACATGGTGTAACTATAGGCACAGGAGGGGGCGGTGGTCAAAACGTCACTTTATACCCAAACTCTTCTGATGATGAACTTTATGTCGATTTGACCAATGCTAATAACAATACCTATGTTTTAAGTTTATATGATCAATTTGGAGTCTTACTGTTTACAGACGAGACAACAAATATTGTTAAAACAATAGATACTCATGACTTGGATGAAGGTCTATATGTATTACATATTTATGACGGCAATGAGTTAATTACTAAGCAAGTAATTATTGACCATTAAAATTTTTCATTCTTTTTGAAGTGATAAAGCTAAAAAGCAGTAAACCAAAATTGGTCTACTGCTTTTTACTATTTTGACAATTGATAACTAACAATTACTTCCGCTTCAGAATAAAAGCAGAACCGAAGACCCTTTGAATATCGAGCAATGCCCGATCTGCTTCAAGGCGAGAACTGTAATTACCTACCCAAACTTTATAATTAGGTGTTTCATACTCTATTGATGCCGGCCAAGCCCCATAACTGTTCCTGTATTTTTTAATAGTTGAATTCGCTTGATTTAACTCTCCATAATACAATTGAATAGTGTACCCATCTGATAATTTATTTTCTTTTTCGAGTTGTTTCTTGAGTTCTAGAAGTTGAGGTATCTTAGAATCTTCTTTTATAGTCACGGTAGCGGACTGAGCAGAAATGTTTTCAGAAAAAACTATCAATAAAATACTGATAAGTAGTAACTTAGCGATTACGTTTAATTTCATTTTTGAGGTTCTTTATTGCAAATGTAAAATATAATAACTTTAAGAGTTGCAAATTTATTATTTAGAATAATTATAAATTAATAGTTAACATATTATTTGCATTTCTAAAATCGACTGAAAGATGTACTTTTGTGCCGTTATTTTACGGCATTTTAAATACAAGCTGGTTGCTTTTTATGAGTAACCAATTACGTGCCAAACTATTGACAATAATTTAATCGTTAGTATGAAAAAGGTGAATTTCCGAAATCTACCCTCACAATTGTCACTTCTTTTGTTAGCTGTTTTGCTAACATTTTCTGTTTCTGTTTCTGCTCAGGAAGATAGTGCGAGCGAAGCTGAGCAAACTACGGCAGCAGTTCCGGCAGCAGATGGTGTTGGGGATGCAGTGGCAGGAAAAGCGTTGTTTAACGCTAATTGTGCAGCATGTCATAAACTTGACAAAAAAGCAACGGGTCCAGCCTTGAGAGGTGTAACTTTAAGGTATGATCGTAATTGGTTGTATGAATGGATTAAGGACAGTCAGGGAATGATTAAGTCTGGTGATTCAAAAGCAGTTGCCTTGTTCGCAGAGAATAACAATTCAGTGATGACCTCTTTCCCTGCTTTAAGCAACGGAGATATTGATAATATTTTAGCTTATGCGAGTGAGCCAAAAGCAGTTCCAGTAGCAGGTGGCGATACTGCTGCCACGGGTACAACTACAGGTGGAGGTGATGGTGTCTCGAACAACATTATATTAGCCGCTTTAGCACTGGTGTTTGGTTTATTGGTGGTCATGTTGTTTTTAGTAACAGGTACCTTAAAGAAAATTGCGCAAGCAAACGGAGTTGAGTATCAGGAAAGAGAAACTAAAACTCCTCTATGGAAAGCATTTGCACAAAATCAGTTTTTAGTATTAGTAACTAGTATATTCTTGTTGTTGTGTTCAGCTTATTTTGCATACGGATGGATGATGCAAGTTGGTGTTGACCAGGGATATGCTCCGGTTCAACCAATTCACTTCTCACATAAAATTCACGCAGGAGATAATAAAGTGGACTGTAACTACTGTCACTCTTCAGCAAGAAAGAGTAAAACATCTGGAATCCCATCACTTAATGTATGTATGAACTGTCATAAAAACATTTCAGAATATGCAGGTGAAGCTGATTTAGAAAGTGGGTACACTCAGGAATTCTACACTAAGGAGATTAAAAAATTATATGATGCCGTTGGCTGGGATGAAACAACTCAAGCTTATACTGGAAATACCAAACCGGTAAAATGGACGCGAATTCACAATTTGCCTGATTTCGCATATTTCAATCACTCTCAGCACGTAACTGTCGCTGGTGTTGATTGTCAGAAATGTCATGGGCCAGTTGAAGAAATGGAAATTGTTGAGCAGTTTGCTCCTTTAACTATGGGATGGTGTATAAACTGTCACAGAGAGACAAATGTCAAGGTTGAAGACAATGAGTACTATTCAAAAATTCACGAAGAACTTTCTAAGAAATATGGTGTTGAGAAGTTAACAATTGCTCAATTGGGCGGATTGGAATGCGGAAAATGTCACTATTAAAAAATAAAAGTTAATTACAAGTAACAATATGGCATCAAACAAGAAATACTGGAAAAGTGTTGAAGAGCTAGATACAAATAGTTCTATTGTTGAGACGCTGCGCGAAAATGAATTTGTGGAATCAATTCCAACAGACGAGTTTTTGGGTGATAAGGAAACTCTTGAAGCTTCCTCAACAACACGACGTGATTTCTTAAAATACGTTGGATTTACTACAGCAGCAGCTTCATTAGCTGCCTGTGAAGGTCCGGTAATTAAGTCTATTCCTTACGTAATAGCTCCAGACGAGATCGTTCCCGGAGTTGCAAATTATTATGCTTCTACTATAGCAGATGGTTTCGATTTTGCCAATGTTTTGGTGAAAACGCGCGAAGGACGTCCTATAAAAATAGAGCGTAATGATCTTTCAACCCAAGGAGGCGGTGTAAATGCTCGTGTTCAGGCATCTGTTTTGTCTCTTTATGATAAAAACAGACTTCAAAATCCGTTGGTAGATGGAGCCGAAGTGACTTGGGCCGATTTCGACACCAATGTTGCTCAGAAGATGAACGAAATGTCTGGGAAAGACATCGTGCTTTTGACTCAGACTTTTGCGAGTCCGTCAACTTCAAAATTAATTAAAGAATTTACAGCTAAGTATCCTAATGTACGCCATGTGGTGTACGATACAGTGTCTTCTTCGGAAGCATTAGATGCTTTTCAGAATAAATACGGAACAAGAGCATTAGCCGATTACGATTTTTCAAAGGCTGAAGTAATTGTGTCAGTTGGTGCCGATTTCTTAGGAGACTGGCAAGGTGGTGGCTATGATGCCGGATACGCAAAAAGCCGTGTTCCGAATTCAGCAGGAAAAATGTCTCGTCATATTCAGTTCGAATCTAATATGAGCCTTTCAGGTGCTAACGCAGACAAACGTGTTCCTGTAACCCCTTCACAACAATTAAAAATTATAACTGCATTAACAGGTGGAAGCTTTTCAGATTTACCAAATGAAATCGCTGAAGCTGTTAAAAATGCAAAAGCTCAATTGGCAAATGCAGGAAGTAAAGGAGTTATTTTAACAGGACTTCCGGATGTCGATGCTCAATCGAAGGCTTTAAATTTCAATGCAAACAGTATTGTAATGGACGCAATGAAACCTAGAATGGTGCGTCAGGGTAATACCGCAGAAGTAATGCGTGTGATGAACGGCGTTATTTCTGGTACTGTAAAAGGAATGATTACAGTAGGAGTAGATCCTGTGTATTCATTTCCAAATAGTAGCGCATTTACAGAGGCATTTAAGAATTTAGATATGTCGCTTACATTCGCTATGAAGAAGAATGCGACCGCAGAAGCTTCTAAATTGGTTGCTGCGACACCGCATTACCTGGAATCTTGGGGAGATACTCAGATGAAAAAGGGTACTTTCAGTTTAATTCAGCCTACTATTCGTCCTTTGTTTCAAACGAGACAGTTTCAGGATAGTTTATTGCAGTGGACAGGAAATTCTCAAAATTATTACGATTATATAAAAGGTACTTGGGCCGCCGTTTTAGGTGGTGGAAGTTGGAATCAAGCTTTGCACGATGGTTTCTTCGGAAGTGATGCTGAGGTTCAAATGGATGTAATGCCTATCCCTTCTGAAGGTGAAGCTGTAATTGAAGAAAGTACCGCTAACGGCGCGCTTTCCGAAGCACTTCAAAATGAAGGTCTCGAACTTACATTGTATACTAAAACGTCAATGGGTGACGGTCAAAATGCTAACAACCCATGGCTACAAGAGATGCCCGATCCTATTACCCGTACTACATGGGATAATTATATAACGATATCTGCAAAAGATGCGGAGTCTTTAGGGTTAGAAAATACACACGTTGCAAACGGCGGACTTAACGGAAGCCGAGTAAATGTGACAATGGGTGATGTGGTAATAGAAAAAGTACCTGTAATTATTCAACCAGGACAAGCAGTTGGATCTGTTGGTCTAGCTCTTGGGTATGGTAAAACAGCTGCCATTCAAGAAGAGATGCAAACTGGTGTAAATGCCTTTGCACTTTATAATAATTTTTCTACCATACAAACCGTAAGCTTAGAAAAAGTGGGCGGAATGCACGAATTTGCATGTGTTCAGCTTCATAATACCATGATGGGTCGTGATATTATTCGCGAGACTTCCCTTGAGGTATTTAATACAAAAGACGTTCAGGAATGGAATCCGGTTATTTATGTATCTAAAGATCATAAGGAAATTCCTATTTCATCTCCGGATGCAGATCTTTGGGAGTCTTTTGATCGTTCAGTTGGACATCACTTTAATCTTTCAATAGATTTAAATGCTTGTACAGGTTGTGGAGCATGTGTAATTGCATGTCATGCTGAAAACAACGTACCAGTAGTTGGTAAAGCTGAAGTTCGTAAAAGTCGCGATATGCACTGGTTACGAATTGACAGATATTACTCAAGTGTCGAATCATTTGAAGGTGATCTAGAGAAAAAAGAAAATATTTCAGGACTTGGAAGTTCATTATCCGATTTCGGTGCGATGGAGCATCCGGCAGACAATCCACAGGTTGCATTTCAGCCGGTAATGTGTCAGCACTGTAATCACGCTCCTTGTGAGACTGTGTGTCCGGTAGCTGCTACTTCTCACGGACGTCAGGGCCAGAATCATATGGCTTACAACAGATGTGTTGGAACAAGATACTGTGCTAACAACTGCCCTTATAAAGTACGTAGATTTAACTGGTTCTTATACAATGAGAACGATGAGTTTGATTACCATATGAACAATGACTTGGGAAGAATGGTGTTGAATCCTGATGTTGTAGTTCGTTCAAGAGGTGTTATGGAGAAGTGTTCTATGTGTATACAGAAAACACAATTAACGATCCTTCAAGCGAAACGTGATGGTAAGCCTGTTGAAGATAGTGCGTTCCAAACTGCTTGTTCATTAGCATGTGATAAAGGAGCTATGGTATTTGGAGATATCAATGATCATAGCAGCGAAGTATATAAAGAGAAAAAAGACAATAGAATGTATCACTTACTAGAAGCTGTAGGTACCGAACCAAATGTGTTCTACAAGACGAAAGTGAGAAATTCAAAAGAAGTTTAAACTAACTAAGAAATAGTATATAAATATGGCGTCGCATTACGAAGCACCTATTAGAAGACCCTTAGTTTTAGGAGATAAGAGCTACCACGATGTATCTGTGGATGTAGCTGCTCCTGTAGAAGGTAAAGCAAATAAATCCTGGTGGATTGTTTTCACTATTGCCTTGGTCGCCTTTTTATGGGGAATAGGTTGTATTATTTACACCATTTCCACAGGTATTGGGGTATGGGGACTTAACAAAACAGTGGGCTGGGCCTGGGATATTACCAATTTCGTTTGGTGGGTAGGTATTGGTCATGCCGGTACGCTGATTTCGGCTGTATTATTGTTATTCCGTCAGAAATGGAGAATGGCAATTAACCGATCTGCGGAGGCTATGACAATCTTCTCGGTTATTCAAGCAGGACTATTCCCGGTTATTCACATGGGTCGACCATGGTTAGGATATTGGGTATTACCAATCCCGAACCAGTTTGGATCTCTATGGGTAAACTTTAACTCTCCGTTACTTTGGGATGTATTTGCGATCTCGACATATTTATCGGTATCCTTAGTATTCTGGTGGACAGGTTTACTTCCCGATTTTGCGATGATACGTGACCGTGCGGTTACACCATTTACAAAGAAAATTTACGGCATTCTATCTTTTGGATGGAGTGGACGTGCCAAGGACTGGCAGCGTTTTGAAGAAGTATCTTTGGTACTTGCCGGTTTGGCAACACCACTTGTACTTTCTGTGCATACTATTGTATCCTTTGACTTTGCTACTTCGGTAATACCGGGATGGCATACCACTATCTTCCCACCTTACTTTGTGGCAGGGGCGATTTTCTCTGGATTTGCAATGGTTAATACACTTTTGATCATTATGCGAAAAGTTTCCAATTTGGAAGATTATATCACCGTTCAGCATATTGAATTGATGAACATTGTTATTATGCTAACGGGTTCTATCGTTGGAGTAGCATATATGACCGAGCTATTTATTGCATGGTATTCGGGTGTTGAATATGAGCAGTATGCATTCCTAAACAGAGCGACCGGACCTTATTGGTGGGCGTATTGGGCGATGATGTCTTGTAATGTTTTCTCTCCGCAGTTTATGTGGTTTAAGAAATTAAGAACTAGTATTATGTTCTCTTTCTTTATTTCGATTGTAGTAAATATCGGGATGTGGTTCGAACGATTTGTAATTATAGTTACATCATTACACCGTGATTATCTTCCGTCTTCATGGACGATGTTCCAACCTACCTTTGTAGATATCGGGATATTTATTGGAACAATAGGATTCTTCTTTGTGTTGTTTTTACTATATGCTAGAACATTCCCTGTAATTGCGCAAGCGGAAGTTAAATCTATTCTGAAAAGTTCGGGTTCAAAATATAAAACTTTGAGAGCCGAGCATGGAGATGATGTGAAGCATTATACACTTGGTGTAGCTTCAGAAAAACCAGTGAAGAAATCTGCCGACCACAATAAAACCGTGAATGCTGATGCTTTGGTTACTTCCGAAGCACAAAGAGATCAATTAGACAGTATGTTATCGCGATTAGGAACTTTCGATCCTGCGACACAAACTGCAGATAATCTTAAAAAGATAAGTGGTGTTGGACCAGTGATGGAACAAAAACTGCATCAATTGGGTATTTATACCTTCGATCAGGTTAGTAAAATGAACGATGGAGATTACGATCTGTTAGATGAAATTATTGGCGACTTCCCTGGACGTGCAAAACGCGATGACTGGGCAGGACAAGCTTCAAAACTTAAAAACAACTAGTAGTATGGCATCTAAAGTGATTCACGCTATTTACAATGATGACGACATCCTAATGCATGCCGTTAAGGATGTACGGGCCGCTAATTATCATATTGAAGAGGTGTATACACCTTTTCCAGTGCACGGTCTCGATAAAGTTATGGGACTAGAGCCTACTCGAATTGCCATTACATCTTTTATGTATGGTTTGGTAGGATTGGCTGTAGCTATTATTATGATGAATTTCATCATGATCGAAGACTGGCCACAGAATATTGGTGGTAAACCAAGTTTTAGTTATATCGCAAATATGCCGGCATTCGTACCAATTATGTTCGAACTTACCGTTTTCTTTGCAGCACACCTTATGGTTATTACCTTTTATATGCGAAGTAAATTATGGCCCTTTAAAAAAGCGGAAAATCCGGATGTGAGAACTACCGATGATCACTTTTTGATGGCTGTAGATGCAGGAAATCATGATATTGAGAAACTAACTCAATTGTTACATAATACCGGTGCCATCGAAATTAGTTTAATAGATAATGACGAAGATCACTAATATGAAAAGTTTACTAAATATAGCCTTGGGGCTTATAGCTGCAGTAAGTATGGTTTCTTGTTTTCAGAACAATAAACCTAATTATCAGTTTATGCCCAATATGTACGAGCCTGTAGGGTACGAGACCTATGGAAGTTATGAGATATTTCCTGGAGGAATGGAGGCAATGTTGCCTGTAGAAGGGTCTATTCCTCGTGGATGGAATCCTTATGAGTATCCGAATACTAATGAAGGACTTGAACAAGCAAGAATAGAACTTAAAAACCCACTTAAAGTTACTGAGAAGAACTTGAAAGCCGGAGGTGAACTGTACACCGTTTTTTGTGCGGTTTGTCATGGTGACAAAGGAGATGGTCAAGGAATTCTTGTAACTCGTGAAAAATTTCTTGGAATACCAAGTTATGCTGATGCAGGTAGAAATATTACTCAAGGTGGAACTTACCATGTACAAATGTATGGGTTAAATTCAATGGGCTCTTATGCTTCACAAACCAATGAATTGGAACGTTGGCAAATTGCACAATATGTAATGAATCTGAAAGCTGCCTTGAATGGAGAACCATTGATGGAAGTACAATTAGATACAGCGAAGACCACGTCGGTTGAAATGTCTGAAGAAAATTTACCAATGGTTGATAGTTCAGAACAAAATATACCTGAAGATGAAACTTCAGAACAACAACATTAATTGAAGAATAATAGAGAATAGCTAAAGATATGTATACGCTACCTAGTAAATTAAAACTGTTTGCGATTATTTTTATGGTGGTTGGCGCCATTGGTATCGTTACGGGTTTCCTAACCGCTCCCGGTTCTACTGCTGAAGTAAAAGAAATGATGGCCGATCACCATGGTGACGATCATGCTTCGGAAGCTTCACATGCCGTTACTATCGATTCTCATGGAGAGTCACATAACGAAACGACCGTGGATGCTAGTCATGCAATGGAACAAGCTGGAGAGCATGGCGAAAACGCTCATGATAGTGAAGAGGCGCATCTCGAACATACATTGCACCAAATGCAAAACAGACCATGGTCGGCTTTGTATATTGCATGTTTCTTTTTCTTTATGATAGCTTTAGGTGCATTGGCATTCTATGCAATTAACTACGCTGCTCAAGCAGGGTGGTCTCCGGTACTCTTTAGAGTAATGGAAGGAATAACAGCTTATTTAGTTCCGGGAGGAATTATCATGTTTGTATTACTAGGATTGTCAGGATTCCATATTAACCACCTTTTTGTTTGGGCAGATCCTGAAGTAGTGGCACATGATAAATTGCTTCAAGGTAAAGCTGGATGGTTAAATGGAACGGCATTGATGATAAGAGCAGCAATTTTCTTAGGAGGATGGTTCTTATACCGTCATTTTGCAGTGAAGTTTTCCAGAGAGAGTGATAATGAAGATGGAAACACTTCTTTCAAAAAGACCTTTAGAATTTCAGCAGCCTTTTTAGTATTCTTTATTTATACCGAATCCATGATGAGCTGGGATTGGCTTATGAGCTTCGATCCACATTGGTTTAGTACATTGTATGGATGGTATGTGTTTGCTGGAATGATGGTTTGTGCAATCACAACTATTGCCATGGTCGCAATATATCTTAAATCACAAGGATATCTTGAATTTGTGAATGATAGTCATATTCATGATTTAGGAAAGTATATGTTCGGTTTCAGTATTTTTTGGACCTATTTATGGTTCTCACAATTTATGTTGATCTGGTATGCGAATATTCCCGAAGAAGTAACTTACTTTGTTACAAGAATAGAAGACTATAAGCTTCCTTTCTTCGGAATGTTAGCTATGAATTTCATATTCCCGGTGCTTTTACTTATGAACAGTGATTATAAACGAGTGAATTGGTTTGTGGTTTTAACGGGAATCGTAGTTTTAGCCGGACATTACATAAATTTATTTGTGTTAGTAATGCCAGGTACCGTAGGAACATCATGGTATATTGGTATTCCTGAACTTGGCGCACTTTGTTTTTTCTTTGGGCTCTTTGTATTTGTTGTTTTCACAGCACTTACCAAGGCACCTTTACTCGTGAAAAACAATCCGTTTGTTAAGGAGAGTAAGAATTATCATTATTAATTAATTATATAGAAGACAGATAACGATGACCGCACTTTTAGTTGTATTAGTAATCATTCTATTTGGAGTTGCTGTTTGGCAAATGAATAAGATATTTCAATTGTCTAAAACAGAAGGGCCTGATAATGCTTCCGAAATAGCCAATGATAAGGATAATAATTTCAATGGGTACATGATGATGGGCTTTGCCATATTCACTTACCTGTTGCTTATCTATTGTTTCTGGGAATGGGGCGATGTATTGCTTCCTAAAGCTGCTTCAGAGCATGGTGCAAAAATAGACAACCTGATGTATATTTCCATGGCGTTGATTTTTGTCGTAGGATTCTTTACACTTTGGTTATTAAGTTATTTTTCATTTAAATACCGCGGAAGAAAAGGTCAAAGAGCTGTATTCTTTGCCGATAATGATAAACTGGAATTTATCTGGACTATTATTCCCGTAATCGTTCTTGCCGGACTTATTATCTACGGTTTATTTACCTGGACCGATATTATGAACGTAAATGACGAAGATGATCCTATGATCGTTGAACTCTATGCGTATCAGTTCGATTGGAGAGCTCGTTACAGTGGAGACGATAACACCTTAGGTGAAGCCAATGTTCGTTTAATCGAAGGGGTGAATCAATTAGGAGTAGATGCTTCCGATCCAAATGCTCAGGACGATGTAGTTGTAAATGAATTGCACCTTCCAGTCGGAAGAAAGGTGATCTTTAAAATGAGATCTCAAGATGTATTACACTCAGCTTATATGCCTCATTTCCGTGCTCAGATGAACTGCGTTCCTGGAATGATAACTCAATTCTCATTTACTCCAAGCGTTACAACTGAAGATATGAGAAGAGATGAAGAGGTGACGGGTAAAGTTGGAAGAATTAATAAATTAAGAAGAGATAAGAGCAAGGTGCTGGTTGAAAAAGGAGATGAAGGTCTAGAACCTTATGTTTTCGATTATATGCTTCTTTGTAATAAAATTTGTGGAACTAACCACTATAATATGCAAATGAAGATCATCGTAGAGTCGCAAGAAGAGTATGAGGCTTGGATGAAAACTCAACCAACCATTGCAGAAGCCCTTAAGAAATAATAAAACAGATTAAGAGATATGTCAGCACACGCACACGACCACGCAGAAGATCACCACGATGATCACGGACATCATCATAAAGAAACATTTGTTACAAAATATATCTTTAGCCAGGATCATAAAATGATCTCCAAGCAATACCTGGTAACAGGATTGTTTATGGGTATGATAGGAATCGCAATGTCTATTCTTTTTAGAATGCAATTGGCATGGCCTGATCATCAATTCACAATTTATGAAATTTTACTAGGAAAATGGGGTGAAGATGGTGTTATGGATCCTAGTGTTTACCTTGCATTGGTAACCATTCATGGTACCATCATGGTATTCTTTGTGCTTACTGCCGGATTGAGTGGTACGTTTAGTAATCTACTTATTCCATTGCAGATTGGTGCACGTGATATGGCATCAGGATTCCTAAACATGATATCCTACTGGTTGTTTTTCTTATCGAGTATTATCATGCTTATGTCTCTGTTTGTAGAAGCAGGACCTGCATCAGCCGGTTGGACAATATACCCTCCTTTAAGTGCATTACCACAAGCGATCCCTGGATCCGGTACAGGTATGACTTTATGGTTGGTATCTATGGCAATCTTTATTGCATCCTCTTTATTGGGATCTTTAAATTATATAGTAACCGTATTGAATTTGAGAACAAAGGGTATGTCTATGACCCGTTTGCCTCTTACAATTTGGGCATTTTTTATCACTGCAGTAATCGGGGTAGTATCTTTCCCTGTTCTTTTATCTGCAGCACTTATGCTAATAATGGATAGAAGTTTTGGAACTTCTTTCTTCCTATCAGATATTTATATTGCAGGAGAAGTATTACACAATCAAGGTGGTTCTCCGGTATTATTTGAGCACTTATTCTGGTTCCTTGGACACCCTGAAGTATATATCGTTATTCTTCCTGCCATGGGTCTGGTTTCAGAAATTATGGCAACAAACGCTCGTAAACCTATTTTTGGGTATCGCGCGATGGTCGCTTCCATTTTGGCAATTGCATTCCTTTCGACTATCGTTTGGGGTCACCATATGTTTATATCAGGTATGAATCCTTTCCTCGGATCGGTGTTTACCTTTACAACATTATTAATCGCAATTCCTTCAGCTGTAAAATCCTTTAACTGGATTACCACGCTTTGGCGAGGAAACTTGCAGATGAATACGGCCATGTTATTCTCCATTGGTTTCGTTTCAACCTTTATAACAGGAGGTCTTACAGGTATTATTCTTGGAGATAGTGCACTTGATATTAATGTTCACGATACTTACTTCGTGGTTGCTCACTTCCACTTGGTAATGGGTGTATCTGCATTGTACGGTCTATTTGCAGGAGTGTATCATTGGTTCCCAAAAATGTTTGAAGGAAAATTATTAAATAAGAATCTTGGTTATATTCACTTTTGGGTGACTGTGATTGGCGCTTATGGAGTATTCTTCCCTATGCACTTTATTGGGATGGCAGGTCTTCCTAGAAGATACTATACCAACACCAATTTCCCGTATTTCGATGATTTGACCGATGTGAACGTAGTAATCACGATTTTTGCAATCATCACTGCTGCAGCACAACTGGTATTCCTTTATAACTTTATTTCTTCTATGTTCTTCGGAAAAGTGGGCCCTAAAAACCCATGGAATTCTACAACATTAGAATGGACTGCAGAAGTGAAGCATATCCACGGAAACTGGGACGGTCCAATACCACATGTATACCGCTGGTCTTATGATTATAGTAAACTGAATAAGGATGAAAGCGATTACGTTATTCCGGGACAGGATTATATTCCACAACATATGCCGCTTCAGGAAAACGAAGAAGAATTAAATCACTAGTTTATAGTGTTACCATAAATATTAAAAACCCTTCCAATAAATTCGGAAGGGTTTTTTATTTTTTAATAGTATAAGTTATCTAAGCGCCTCCTCTCGCAGGATAATCTTCTTTCGTTACAAAATCAATAGCTTTTATTAAGCTTTCAAGAGTTGGTCGTGCGAACGGCATCGTTTGAACAGAAGAAAAATACAACGTACCATCCGGTCTTACAAGAAAAACTGCTGGCTCCGAAAACACGGCGGGTTCTGCATCCTTTATTGCATTTGATATATATAGCCCCCATTCTCGAGCCTTAACTTCTGTCATTCCATAGCCAATGGGAACAGATTCAACATCCCATTTTTCACCACTCAACTTGGCTCTTTTTTCTGTATCCATACTAATTGCTACTACATTGACACCTCTTTCTGAAAAGTCTTCAAGTTTTGGTTTTAAACTTTCGAGATACTTTTTACACACGGGGCAATGAAGTCCGCGATAAAATATTATCAGCGTAAACGCATCCGGACGTTGCTTTTCAAGATTCCATATCGAGTCATTTATTAATTTAACTTCCAAGGCAGGCACTTTACTTTTTGGTTTGATCATAATTTTTCTTTTTAAGATAAAAAGTAAAGCTTTAAAGTACTCATAACGGATTGCTAAACCTTTGTTAAGCTATTTGAAAAGAAATTATGAAATCAACTCTAGCTTTATATGGATTACCCGATTCCTTTTTAAAAATTCAACAGGAATGATTCGTATATTTGTTAGATGAACGAAAACCTAGATCCAACTGGTGAAGATTTAAGTCCGCAGGAACTCGAATTAGAGAAAAAACTGAGGCCACTTTCTTTCGATGATTTTACGGGTCAGGATCAGGCTCTCGAAAACCTTCAGATCTTTGTACAAGCCGCGAATCTTAGAGGAGAAGCTTTAGATCATACGCTGTTTCATGGCCCTCCAGGTCTTGGTAAAACAACACTTGCACATATTTTAGCCAATGAGTTGGAAGTAGGAATAAAAGTGACTTCGGGTCCCGTTCTAGATAAACCTGGAGATTTGGCTGGTCTGCTCACCAATCTTGATGAAAGAGATGTGTTGTTTATAGACGAGATACATCGTTTAAGCCCAATCGTGGAAGAGTATTTGTATTCGGCAATGGAGGATTATAGGATCGACATTATGATCGAGTCCGGACCAAACGCTCGTTCTGTTCAGATTAATTTAGCACCATTTACCTTGGTAGGTGCAACTACTCGTTCTGGTTTGCTAACAGCACCCATGAGAGCTCGTTTTGGTATTTCTTCCCGACTGCAATATTATACAACAGAATTACTCACCACAATTGTTCAGCGAAGTGCGGGTATATTAGATGTTCCTATTTCCATGGAAGCCGCCATTGAAATTGCTGGTAGAAGTAGAGGAACACCAAGGATAGCGAATGCATTGTTAAGAAGAGTTCGGGATTTTGCACAGATTAAGGGTGATGGAAATATCGATATCAAAATAGCCAAATTTGCCTTAAAGGCACTTAACGTCGATGCACATGGTCTCGATGAGATGGATAATAAGATTCTCACTACCATCATAGAGAAATTTAAAGGAGGTCCGGTAGGTTTAACGACCATTGCAACCGCAGTTTCTGAAAGTCCCGAAACTATTGAGGAAGTGTACGAACCATTTTTAATCCAACAAGGCTTTATTATGCGCACCCCAAGAGGTCGTGAAGTTACTGAAGCAGCCTACAAACACTTAGGAAAATTGAAGGGCCCAACACAAGGGGGATTGTTCTAAAATATGGAAAAGAAAATACCCACTGTTTCACTGTATAAATTTTTACGTCATTCATTTGATATTTTAAAAAACCCACTGCCTTTTCATCATCAAAATTTCGAGAGACATGGCGATACTTTTCGTCTTCAGATCGGTTTCGGAAAGTCAGTTGTTTTTTCCCGCAACGCGGCCTTTGCACAATATACACTTCAGAAAAATCATAAGAACTATACAAAATCAACAATCCAAACAAAGGATCTAGCCAAATATGTAGGTAAGGGACTGTTAACTTCAGAAGGTGAACATTGGAAGAAGCAGCGACGACTTATACAACCGGCCTTTCATAAAAAGCAATTGGAGACTTTATTAGAAACTGTGTTGGAGGCCATCCAAACAGAGCTTTCAAAAATAAAGACGGGTACTCCACGTGATATTTTTCCGGTCTTCAATGATCTGGCATTTCAAACAGTGGTAAAAGCATTGTTTAGCAGTGCTGTAAGTGCTACAGATATAAAGCGCCTGCAGCAAATCACAGAAGAATCACAGCAAATGTTAGTTAAGGAACTGCGTCAGCCGTATTTGAAGTGGTGGTTTAAAAGCAGTGGCAAATTAAAAAGTGTACTAAAACTTACTTCTGAAGCGCGTGAAATTTTAAGAAAATTAATTCATGAACGCAAGTTGAGCAACAAGAAAGAAGGGGATCTTCTAGACATGTTGTTGGAAGCCCAGTATGAAGATGGAAGCGCAATGGAAGAAGAACAGCTCATTGATGAGATCCTTATTCTGTTTACTGCGGGTCATGAGACAACATCCAATGCGCTAACTTTTACTTGTGAATTATTAGCACGCAATCCGGAAATTCAGGAAATTATTTTTTCTGAAGTAATAAAGGCGACTTCAAATAAAGCAAATTTAATGGAATACATGCAAGCCTGTCCCTATACAAAACAGGTAGTGGAAGAGTCTATGAGATTATATCCGCCGGCATATTTTATAGATCGAATTAATATTGAGGAAGATGAATTTGAAGGAATGAAAATCCCGAAAGGAACAAATTTATTGTTTTCCTTACATGAAATTCACAGGCATCCAAAATTTTGGGAAGCCCCGGAAGCTTTCAAACCGGAGCGTTTTACTGAAGGAAATCCGTTAAAATATTCAGCCTATTATTTTCCTTTTGGAGCTGGACCGCGGATGTGTATCGGGAATAATTTTGCCATGTACGAAATGATCCTTGCAATTGCTGAAGTGATGAGTAAGTACAGGATTTCCCCAAAATCCACACCAATTAAAATCCTTCCTTTAATAACTTTGAAACCTAAAGATGCTATCTTAGAGTTTAATTTGAGATAAGATTTGATTGAAAATCCTTCAAAATATGCGGCAGAAATAAAACAGGAAGCTAAGCGCCTCGGGTTTATGTCATGCGGCATTAGCAAAGCTGAATTTTTAGAAGAAGAAGCACCGCGATTGGAGAAATGGCTTCAAAAAAACAGGCACGGTGAAATGAGCTATATGGAAAATCATTTCGATAAGCGTCTGGATCCAACCAAATTAGTGCCCGGATCTAAAAGCGTAATTTCGTTATTGTTGAATTATTTCCCTTCGGAAACTCAAGATGAATCAGCTTATAAGATTTCAAAATACGCCTACGGTACCGACTACCATTTTGTGATTAAAGACAAACTGAAACAATTGCTCGCTTTTATTCAAGATGAAATTGGTGATGTTCATGGCCGTGCGTTTGTAGATTCTGCGCCAGTACTTGATAAAGCTTGGGCAGCGAAAAGTGGCTTGGGTTGGATTGGGAAACACAGCAACCTCTTAACTAAACAAGTCGGTTCCTTTTATTTTATTGCCGAATTAATCGTGGATTTGGATTTGGCATACGACAGTCCGGTAACCGATCATTGTGGCGCTTGTACTGCCTGTATCGATGCCTGCCCAACACAAGCAATAGTAGAGCCCTATGTGGTAGATGGTAGTAAATGTATTTCGTATTTCACCATTGAACTTAAAAATGAACTCCCTACATCCATGAATGGTAAATTCGATGATTGGATGTTTGGCTGCGATGTTTGCCAGGATGTTTGTCCGTGGAATCGTTTCAGTAAGGCTCATCGTGAACCTCTTTTCAATCCTAATCCTGAATTGCTTTCGATGTCTAAGAAGGATTGGGAAGAAATCACAGAAGAAGTCTTTCAGGAAATTTTCAGAAAAAGTGCTGTGAAAAGGACAAAATTTTCAGGGCTCCAACGTAATATTGACTTTCTGAAGAAATAAGTAATCATTTCATTCTCTCTGTAAATTATAATACTTATTTCACCAAAAAACCCTGCTTTTAAAAGGCGGGCTTTGTTGTGATTCCTTACATTTGTAAATCATCGTTACTACAACTAACCTCCAGAAGCTATGAGCAAACAGAGTAAAAGAAGAGAAGCTTTATTATACCACGCAAAACCGAAACCGGGTAAAATTCAAGTTGTACCAACTAAGAAATATGCTACACAAAGAGATCTTTCATTGGCATATTCCCCAGGAGTTGCAGAACCTTGTCTGGAAATAGCAAAAGATGTCGAGAATGTTTATAAATATACCGCTAAAGGCAATCTGGTAGCGGTGATTTCGAATGGAACAGCAGTGCTAGGACTGGGAAACATAGGTCCTGAAGCTTCCAAGCCAGTGATGGAAGGAAAAGGATTACTGTTTAAGATTTTCGCAGATATTGATGTTTTTGATATTGAAGTAGGCACTGAAAACGTCGATTCATTTATAGAAACGGTTAAAAATATTGCTCCCACTTTTGGAGGAATCAATCTCGAAGATATTAAAGCGCCGGAAGCCTTTGAAATTGAAAGGCGTTTAAAGGAAGAATTGGATATTCCCGTGATGCATGACGATCAGCATGGAACTGCGATTATATCTGCAGCGGCCTTACTCAATGCACTTTCCATAGTCAATAAAAAAATCGAAAAAGTAAAAATTGTAATCAGCGGGGCAGGAGCGGCAGCCGTCTCTTGTACGCGTTTGTATAAAGCATTTGGTGCTAAAACTGAAAATATCGTGATGCTCGATAGTAAAGGAGTGATTAGAAAAGATCGAGAAACTCTTTCCGAAGAAAAACAAGAATTTGCTACCGCCAGAAAAATAGATACGCTGGATGAGTCTATGAAGAATGCTGATGTGTTCGTTGGTCTGTCGATTGCAGATATAGTCACACCTAAAATGTTGAAAAGTATGGCGAAAGACCCTATTGTCTTTGCCATGGCCAATCCCGATCCGGAAATCGCTTATGATTTAGCTGTAAGTGCCCGAAAAGATATTATCATGGCTACGGGGAGAAGTGATCATCCTAATCAAGTGAACAATGTTCTTGGATTTCCTTTTATTTTTCGTGGCGCATTAGACGTAAGAGCGACTAAAATTAATGAAGCTATGAAAATGGCAGCCGTGAAAGCCTTGGCCGAATTGGCTAAAGAACCGGTACCTGAGCAAGTAAATATCGCTTATGGAGAGACAAAGCTTCTCTTCGGAAAAGATTATATTATCCCTAAACCTTTCGATCCAAGATTAATCGCTACTGTTCCTCCAGCTGTTGCAAAAGCAGCAATGGAAAGCGGGGTGGCTACAGCTCCTATCAAAGATTGGGATAAATATGTTGATGAGCTTTATGAAAGGATGGGAAGCGATAATAAAATTGTTCGCTTGCTAGTTAATCGGGCGAAGATAAATCCGAAGCGGGTTGTTTTTGCGGAAGCAGATCATTTGGATGTTTTAAAGGCGGCACAAATTGTATTCGAAGAGGGAATAGGAATTCCGGTGTTGCTAGGTCGCAAAGAAGTGATCTTAGAACTCATGGAGCAGATTGAATTTAATGAAGATCTCGAAATTATTGATCCAAAAAGTGATGAAGCGACCGAGACTTTGAATCGGTACGCAGAAATGTTTTGGAAAAGCCGAAGACGTAGTGGTGTTACACTTTATGATGCTCAAAAGCTTATGCGAGAGCGCAATTATTATGCTTCCATGATGTTGAATGAGGGCGATGTCGATGCTATGATATCCGGTTACTCACGTTCATACCCTTCGGTGGTGAGACCAGTGCTTGAAACGATTGGAAAATATGATGGCGTGAGTAAGGTGGCAACGACTAATTTAATGTTGACTAAAAGAGGACCATTGTTTATTTCAGATACATCAATAAATATTGATCCAACAGCAAAAGAATTAGCGAAGATCGCGCAGATGACCAACTATACCATGAAAATGTTCGGGTTGGAACCGGTGATCGCTATGATATCGTATGCAAATTTTGGCTCTTCAAAAGATCCACATGCCACTAAAGTTCAGGAAGCAGTGGCGTTGCTTCATAAAAGTAATCCAGATATGATTCTGGATGGTGAGTTGCAAACAGATTTTGCATTAAATCCGGAAATGCTTCAGAAGAAATTTCCATTCTCAAAATTAGCCGGTAGAAAAGTAAATGCACTTATATTTCCTAATCTGGATTCGGCAAATAGTAATTACAAATTGTTAAAGGAGCTCAATAACGTTGAATCTATTGGGCCTATCATGCTTGGAATGCGAAAACCGGTTCACATATTGCAATTAGGAGCGAGTGTAGAAGAAATTGTAAATATGGCGGCAGTTGCCGTAGTCGATGCGCAGCAAAAAGAAAAACGGATACGAGAACAGCCAAAGCGGCAATAATCCTTAGGAATTTCATATTTCTGTGGATGGCAGATGCAAATAATTATACTATATTTGAGCCGCTAACATTTTTATAACATATGATTTCCCATATACAGGGCAGACTGATAGAGAAAAATCCGACGGATGTAGTGATTGACTGTAATGGCGTAGGTTATTTTATAAATATTTCCTTGCATACTTTCTCACAGATCCCGGATGGCGAAAACGTGAAATTGTTTACACATCTGCAGGTTCGTGAAGATGCACACATTTTATATGGGTTTTCGCAGGTTGCTGAACGAGAAATATTCAGGTTGTTGATTTCTGTTTCGGGCGTTGGAGCCAGCACCGCCAGAACGATGCTGTCGTCCTTGTCGCCAGAGCAGGTGACAGAGGCAATTGCTTCGGGAGATGTAGCAACCATTCAATCGGTAAAAGGGATTGGGGTAAAAACGGCACAAAGGGTGCTGTTAGATTTGAAAGATAAAATTCTAAAAGTATATGGCTTGACCGGGATTTCTGCCGTTTCGAGCAATACGAATAAAAATGAAGCGTTATCTGCTTTGGAGACACTAGGTTTTGTTCGAAAACAGGCCGAAAAAGTCTGTGATAAAATAGTGACAGAAAATCCGCAGGCATCGGTTGAAACGATTATAAAACTAGCTTTAAAAAATTTGTAAACATTGGGCGCAAAAAACTACCTTAACATCAATAGATATTTTAAGATACTGTTAGTTTTAAGTATCACTTTTGGAGTTTACAACACGGCATTGTCGCAGGATTCTACTGCTACGGGTTTTTCGACCGGGCGAATGGATTTGCCTAATCCTACCAGTATTCAGGATTTATATACTTACGACCCTATCACCGATCGTTATATTTACACTCAAACTTTAGGCAATTTTAATATCAGTTATCCTGTTATTCTTACTCCGGAAGAGTTTAAAGATCTTCTACTAAAAGAGCAGATGCGGGAGTATTTTAAGGAGAAAATCGATGCTGCCGACGGAAGAAAGGAAGGTTCTGAAGAAAAACAAAAGAATTTACTACCAACATTTTATGTAAAATCAGGTCTTTTCGAATCTATTTTCGGAGGAAACACTATCGAAGTGATTCCACAGGGTAGTGTTGAGATGGACCTTGGACTTTTATATACTAAACAGGATAATCCGGCATTTTCACCAAGAAACCGAAGCAATTTATCTTTTGATTTCGATCAAAGAATAAGCCTTAGTTTATTGGGAAAAGTTGGTGAAAGACTTCAGGTTACTGCCAATTACGATACTCAATCGACATTCGACTTCCAGAACCAGATTAAACTTGAATACACACCTACCGAAGACGATATCATTCAGAAGATAGAAGTCGGAAATGTAAGTATGCCTCTAAATAGCTCGCTTATACAGGGGTCTCAAAGTTTGTTTGGGGTAAAAACACAATTGAAATTCGGTAAAACAACAATTACAGGTGTATTTTCTGAACAAAAATCAGAATCCAGAACTGTGGTCGCCGAAGGTGGTGCAACTGTAACTGAGTTTGACATTTTCGCATTAGACTACGATGAAGATCGTCACTTCTTCCTGGCACATTATTTCAGGGATCATTACAACACTTCGCTTATCCAGTATCCATTTATCAATTCGAATGTGCAGGTTACAAGAGTTGAAGCATGGATTACCAATAGAAGTAGCCGAACTCAAAACGTAAGAAACATTGTTGCAATTCAAGACATTGGGGAATCTGATCCTACCAATATTGGTTTGCCGTTACCTCCAGGAGGTTTTATAAACAGCTCCAGGGGTGCTTATCCGGATAACTCGAACAACAAGTTTAATCCTTTTGGTCTCGACGGAAGTGCGCCAACTTTATTAAATCCGCTTATTCGTGATGTTGCAACGGTTGACGCCGGATTTTCAGGAGTTCAGGTAGCAGATGGAAGGGATTATGTAACTCTGGAAAACGCAAGAAGACTTGAGCCAAACGAATACCAACTTAATACACAGTTGGGATATATTTCCTTAAATCAGAGATTGACAAATGATGAGATACTTGGAGTTTCCTTCCAGTTTACTGTAAACGGAAAAGTGTATCAGGTTGGGGAATTTTCGAATGATGGTGTAGAAGCCAATGGAGGAACACTTGAAGATCCAAACGATCCAAATGGTATTCCTGTTGAAGGTATTTCGCAAAATCTTGTCGTTAAGATGTTAAAGAGTAATATTACCAATGTAAACCAACCGGTTTGGGATTTGATGATGAAAAACATCTATCCTTTGGGGGCCTTTCAATTGGAGCAAGAGGATTTCAGACTTAACATTCTGTATACCGATCCGTCACCTTTAAATTATATTACCCCTGTACAAGGTACTACGTTCCCGGATCCTTCAAATCCAAGTGACCCTGTAGACTTGAACGACGCTACCTTATTGAGAGTTTTCAATATGGATAGGCTTAGTTTTAATAATGACCCTCAAGTAGGCGGAGATGGATTTTTCGACTTCCTGCCAGGGGTTACCGTAGATACACAAAACGGGCGCGTAATATTTACCAGTGTGGAACCCTTTGGAGAGTATTTATTCGACAAACTTGATGACACACCTAGATCCGGTCCCGAGAATTATGAAATTCCATCTACTTACAATGTAAATCAAGAGAGGTTTGTATTTAACCGTCTTTATTCTTCGACCAAAACACAGGCCGAGCAGCAGCAAAGTGAAAAAAATAAATTCCAATTAAAAGGAACATATAAATCTACCGGTTCTGACGGAATAGCCATTGGAGCATTTAATATCCCTCAAGGATCTGTTACAGTAACAGCAGGTGGTAGAGAATTGGTAGAAGGTGTAGATTATACCGTAAATTATCAGTTAGGACGTGTGCAAATTTTGGATCCTGCATTACTTAATTCAAATACTCCCATTCAAATAACCACCGAAAATAATACCTTATTTGGGCAGCAAACTAAACGATTTACAGGTTTGAATGTGGAACACCAGTTTAGCGAGAAGTTCTTAATTGGGGCTACATATTTGAACTTGAACGAGCGACCTTTAACTCAGAAATCAAATTACAACGTAGAGCCTATAAATAATACGATCTTCGGAATTAACGCTAACTATTCCACAGAAGTACCGTTCTTAACTAGATTGGCAAATAAACTTCCCAATATCGATACTGATGTAGAATCGAATGTATCCTTACGTGGTGAATTTGCTTACTTAATGCCAGGTGCACCAAAAGTTTCTGACTTCGATGGAAAAACTACCGTTTATGTAGATGATTTCGAAAACTCACAAACTGAATTGGATATTGGATCGCCGACGACTTGGTTCTTATCGAGTGTTCCTGTCCGATTTGGAGGTGATATAGCTAATGGATTGTTAGGTTATAACGATAAACGTGCAAAATTAAACTGGTATACCATCGACCCTATATTTTATAGTAGTCAGAGACCAGACGGAATTACAGATGAAGACCTTTCATCACCGTTTACCCGTCGAGTTTTTAGAGATGAGATCTTCCCGGCTCAGGATATTATTCAGGGGCAGACACAAGCATTATTTACACTCGACTTATCGTTTTATCCGAGTGAAAGAGGAGAATATAACTACACAACTGATGCCGGTAGTACGAACACCTTACCAGATCCTGCCAGTCGTTTTGGAGGGATTTCAAGACAATTAACTACCACAGATTTTGAGCGTTCTAATGTAGAATACCTTCAGTTTTGGATAATGGATCCATTTATCTATCCGGAAAATGCAGCCAATCAAGGTGGTACTCTTAGTTTTAACTTCGGAAACATTTCCGAAGATGTTTTAAAAGACGGTAGAAAACAGTATGAAAACGGACTTCCGCAAGATGGAAGTGATACGAATACGCTTAATTCTGTATGGGGAAAAACTCCAAGTCAGCAATCGTTGGTGTATACTTTCGATACCGAAGGGCAAGAAAGAACGAATCAGGATATTGGTTATGATGGTTTAAGTGATGCTGAAGAAAAAGCAAAACCCGAGTATCAAGCTTTCACAAGCATGGACGATCCGGCACGTGATAATTATCAATACTTTTTGCAAAGCGAAGGTGGCATCATAGAAAGATATAAGCAATATAATGGTACGGAAGGAAATTCGCCCGTAGAAGTTACAAATACAAACAGAGGTTCTACAACACAGCCGGATGTTGAAGATATTAACCGAGATAATACAATGAACACGGTTAATAGTTATTTTGAATATAACATTCCAATTGCGCCGGGAATGGATAGAACAAACAACCCGTATATTACCGATATAAAAGACGTGGAAGGTGGGGTTTTACTGCCAAACAACGAGACAATAGAAGTGCGTTGGGTACAGTTTAAGATTCCATTAAGTGAGCCGGATGAAGCTGTAAATGGAATTTCCGATTTCCGTTCTATTCGTTTTATGAGAATGTTCATGTCCGACTTCGAATTGCCTACGACTTTAAGATTTGGTACACTGGAGCTGGTTCGCGGAGATTACCGAAGATTTACACAAGCATTGGATGGAGGTCCGGATCCTGCCAGTGAAAATACTGTCTTTGAAGTAGAAGCAGTGAGTATAGAGGAAAATAGTAGTATCTACGTATTGCCTCCTGGTGTGGATAGAGAAGAATTGAATAACAACAATAACATTATTCGTCAAAACGAGCAGTCGCTTGCGTTACGGGTATGTGGGTTGGAGCCAGAAGACGCCCGTTCGGTTTATAAGAATTTTAGTGTTGATATGCGACAGTATGAAAATCTGGAGATGTTTATACATGCTCAATCGTTAACATCACAAGCAGAGATCAATGATGGAGAGATGGTTGCTTTTATGCGATTAGGAAACGATTTAACACAGAACTTCTATGAAGTTGAAATTCCGTTAAATATTAGCTCAACTAATACCAGAGATCCCGAGGCTGTTTGGCCAATTGCAAACCGTATTAATTTACCGCTTCGTTTACTACAAGATGTGAAATCGCGAGTCCGAAATGGGGATAATAATCCTCCGGTAGACGTCAACGGAATAACATTTTTTGATCAGGCAGAATTGGATGAAACTTCGGCTTCAGGGTCTGAAAATGATATGAGGATTGGTATTAAAGGTAATCCTAGCTTCGGAAACGTACGTGTTATCATGCTTGGTCTTAGAAATGCTTCGTCTAATGATATTTGTGGAGAAGCATGGTTTAATGAATTACGTCTTTCAGAATTGAAAAATCAAGGAGGATGGGCAGCTGTAGCCAGTATGGATGCTAACATCGCTGATTTCGCAACAATTAGTGCTACGGGAAGAAAAAGTACAGTAGGATTTGGATCAATCGAACAGGGTCCAAACGAAAGAAGTCGTGAAGACCTTCAAGGATATGATGTTGTGACCAATTTGAATTTAGGACAATTACTTCCGAAGAAATGGGGAATACAATTACCATTTAACTACGGACGATCTGAAGAATTGATTACGCCTCAATACGATCCCGAGTTGCAAGATGTAGAGTTGCAGACTAGCATGGATAATGCTGCAAACGATAGTATAAGTGATGCAATTAAAAATCAGAGCATCGATTACACGAAGCGTCAGAGTATAAACTTCATCGGTGTTAGAAAAGAGCGTACGGGAGATAGTAAACCTAAAATCTACGATGTTGAGAATCTTACCTTATCTTATTCTTACAATCAGATCGATCATCACGATTTTGAGATTGAAGATGCGCTTGATCAAAACGTGCGTGTAGGTGGTACATACAATTATAATTTCACACCAAAAACGTTGGAACCGTTTAAAAAGAATGATTCAATCTTTACTGGTAAATACTGGCAATTCTTAAAAGATTTGAATTTTAATTACCTGCCGACAAATATTTCGGTGAGTTCAAATATTACACGACAGTACAACGAACAAAAATTCCGTGAGTTGAGCCTAACAGAGGGAAATATTGGTCTACCCACCTTATATCAAAGAAACTTCTTGTACGATTGGCAATATGCAATCAATTATAATTTAACAAAATCACTTCGATTTAATTTTACCTCTACAAATAACAGAATTGTTAAGAATTATCTTGATGAAGATGGGGTTCCAGATCCGGATGTAGATTTATGGAGTGGATTTTTTGATGTTGGAGAGCCTAATCAACATTTCCAATCGCTTCAGTTAAATTACGATCTTCCATTTAGTAAAATTCCTTTCCTGAAGTTTATAAGAGCGACGTATTCGTATACGGGAGATTATCAGTGGCAGAGCAGAGGAAATCTGTTTGACGAAATAGAAATATTTGAAGACGATGGCTCGAGTAATACATATAGCTTAGGAAATTCAATTTCCAACGCAAGTACGCATCGTATCAATTCGAGTTTGGATATGGGGAACTTCTATAAGTATATTGGACTTACCAAAAAGACCAAAGGAAGTAGTACTCGAAACAACCGTGGATCATCGGGAGATGGTG
This sequence comes from Ulvibacter antarcticus, assembly GCF_003688405.1. Lineage (GTDB taxonomy): Bacteria > Bacteroidota > Bacteroidia > Flavobacteriales > Flavobacteriaceae > Ulvibacter > Ulvibacter antarcticus. Next base: position 28,826 of record NZ_REFC01000011.1, on the reverse strand, counting down.
GGGGCAAAAATGGCGATGGAAATAAAGGCGACCGTAACAATAAATTAATGAAAGGTGGCAATAAAGATCCAGAGGGAGGAGGCAATGAAATAGGTGGTGCACAACTACTTACTGCTGGAGCTCCAGCTCCCCGAAGTGGAAATGCTTCTACATCATTAAGTGGCGGCGATAAAGCGGTTAATACACTTATTGGCATTGCGACATCCTTGCGAAAAATACAGGTTAATTATCAAGAGAACAACGGTATCTTTTTACCTGGATATACTCCATCTACTGGCTTTATAGGTACTTTGAAGCCTACTACCGGATTTATCTTCGGAAGTCAGGCAGAGATAAGAGAATTAGCGGCACGCAATGGGTGGCTAACCTTATATCCCGAATTTAACGAACAATATACTGAGGTAGAGAATCGACAGTTAGATGTACAAGCGAATATAGAATTGTTACCTGATCTAAAAATTGATCTAAACGGAAGCAGAATTTATTCTGAAAATTACGCAGAGAATTTTATAGTGGAAGATGATCTTTATCGATCGCTTACTCCTAATACCTTCGGAAACTTCAACATTTCGACCATGCTTATTAAAACGGCATTTGGTAGTAATAACGAAATTACTTCAGCAGCATTTGAAGATTTTAAAAGCAACCGACTAATTATTGCAAACAGACTGGCATCAGAACGGGGGATTGATACTAGTAACCCTGCGAATCTCGATGAAGATGGATATCCAATAGGTCTGGGGAGAACAAGTCAGGATGTATTGTTGCCAGCATTCTTATCTGCCTATAAAGGTAGTGATGCTTCAAAAGAGAAAACAGGTATATTCAGAGATGTTCCTCTTCCAAACTGGGACGTTAAGTACACAGGTTTAATGCGCCTAAAGTGGTTTAAGAAAAATTTCAAACGATTCTCAATTCAGCATGGATATAGAGCAGGTTATACAGTAAATCAGTTCCAAACGAATTTGGATTATAATACAAGTGACCCTACAGAGACAGATCAGGCAGGGAATTTTAAAAGTGAGTTATTTCTTATAAATGTAAATCTAACCGAACAATTTACTCCGCTGGTACGTTTTGATTTCGAAATGAAAAATTCGGTTAAAATACTGGCCGAATATCGCAAGGACCGTGCTTTACAATTGAGTTTTGCAAATAATCTTCTTACAGAGATTAGAGGAAATGAAATTATATTAGGTCTGGGATATCGCGTAAAGGACGTTAAGTTTACAACCAATTTTGGGGGTAAGAAAACCATGCTTAAAAGTGATTTGAACTTCAAGCTAGACCTATCGCGTCGTGATAATAAAACAATTATTAGGTATCTTGATCTGGATAATAGTCAGACTACTGCCGGACAAACGATTTACGGCTTACAATTCTCAACTGATTACGCATTGAGTAAAAACTTAACGGCACTTTTCTATTACGACCATTCGTTTTCGGAATATGCGATATCAACTGCATTTCCACAAACCACGATAAGAGGTGGATTTACTTTGAGATATAACTTTGGAAACTAACATTAATAAATTTTAATTACGCTTACTATGAATGTACCATCGAACCTAAAATATACTAAGGACCACGAGTGGATTCTTATTGAAGGAGATATTGCCACCGTTGGAATTACAGATTTCGCTCAAGGAGAATTGGGTGATATTGTTTATGTTGAAGTGGAAACTTTGGACGAGACAATGGACGCTGATGAAGTTTTTGGTACAGTAGAAGCTGTTAAGACAGTATCGGATCTTTTTTTGCCCTTAGCAGGTGAAATTATTGAGTTTAACGATAGCCTGGAATCGGAACCTGAAAAAGTGAACAGTGATCCTTATGGAGAAGGTTGGATGATTAAAATAAAGATCTCAAAGCCAGAAGAAATTGATAATTTACTGGATGACGCAGCTTATAAAGAAATTATCGGAGCCTAAACCTCTCCTACTAATAGGTGTCCTGTATACATTATTAGTTACTATTGCATTTTTATTTCCTAAGTCGCAAATTCCTCAAGTTAATATTCTTGAGTTGGATAAGCTTGTGCATGTTCTTATTCATGGAATACTTTCTTTTATCTGGCTATGTTATTGGTTTTCAACTGATAAATATCATTTTTCAAATAAAATTGTCTTTGTAATTTTAAGTGTTTGCTTCCTCTATGGCTTAGCCATAGAAGCGTCGCAACATTTGTTTACGCTATCAAGACAGTTTGATGCATTCGATATACTAGCGAACTCTATTGGTAGTTTAATTGGGCTTCTCGCCTTTTGGATCTTCATAAGAGTGAAAAATCAATAAAGGTGTGGAGCATAAATACTCTACATCATGGAAATCAAGAAAAATCCTAAATTCGACCTAGGGAAAAGTAGTCTGATATTTTTTCAGATAGGAATGATCTTAATGCTGTTTATCACTTGGCAGGCGCTAGAGTGGAAGTCTACTGTTGGCGTCTTTGAGAGCAGCAGTCAGTTAGAGATTAGTAAAAACCTCGAAGAGATTATTCCAATCACGGAACAGTTAAATATTCCTCCACCTCCTCCTCCGCCCCCACCTATTGTACATTCGGTAATTATAGAAGTGGAAGATGAAGCCGATATCGAAGAATCAGTGATTCAATCTACTGAGACAAATCAGAATCAAGAAATTTTGGAAATTCTGAAAATAGAAGAAATTGCCGAAGCTGAGGTCGAAGAAGAAGAGATTGCAGATGTGCCGTTCGCAGTAATTGAAAATGTGCCTATCTATCCGGGTTGTGAGGTGATGGAAGGGAATGAAGCAAGAAAAAAATGTTTGTCAAATAAGGTAGAACAGTATGTTGCCAGTGCATTCAATACAAATCTTGCTGATGAACTCGGATTAGAAGGAAAACAACGCATTTACGTTAAGTTTACAATAAATAAGAATGGAGATATTGTAGATGTACAGGCACGCGCACCTCACCCAAAGTTGGAAGCTGAAGCAGTGAAAGTGGTAAGAGGGCTTCCAAAAATGGTCCCTGGAAAGCAAAGAGGCGTCCCTGTAGGTGTTTCATACTCGCTTCCAATAATCTTCCAGATTGAAATATAAATTTTGAAATGAATTAGGCCCTATCAATTCTTTTTGTTTGCATGGCATAGTAATTGATGCCTGTTAAAGGAATTGTGTGTTCTGTTTTAAGAGCAAAAAAGCTAATGATTATATGAGGTTGAAGTGATTCTTATCTCAATTTTTTTTTATTTGAAGAAACAATGGACTTCTATAAACTTATAATTCTATTTAGTTTTATATTACAATTCTTTTTCTATATTTTAGCAACTCATTAAATAGTCAATTATGGAACCGAAGAAAAATCCAAAAGCAGATTTAAACAGCAGGAGCATGTTGTTCTTTCAATTAGGAATGATTTTTATGCTGTTTTTAGCTTGGCAGGCAATAGAATGGAAGTCATACGATAGATCGTTGGCAATAGACAGGTTAGATGTAGGTGATGATTTGGAAGAAGAAATTCCAATTACACAAACAGTGACACCACCACCACCACCGCCACCACCGCCACCAGCACCTGAGGTTATTGAAGTGGTTGAAGATGAAGAAGAAGTAGAAGAAACTATAATTGAGTCTACAGAAACTAATCAAGAAGAGGAAATCGTAGAAATCGAAGAAATCGAAGAGGTTGTTGAAGAAGAAATTGCTGATGTACCTTTTGCCGTAATTGAAAACGTGCCAATCTATCCAGGTTGTGAAGGTGAGTCTGGAAATGCAGGAAAGAAAAAATGCATGTCTGAACAGATCCAAAAATTTGTACAGAAAAAATTCGATACCGAATTAGCAAATGATCTTGGACTAGAAGGAAGACAAAGAATTTCAGTTCAATTTAAAATTGATAAAAACGGGAATGTTGTAAATGTAAGAGCTCGTGCTCCACATCCTAGACTAGAACAGGAAGCAGTAGATGTTGTAAAGTCGTTACCTAAAATGACTCCTGGAAAGCAACGTGGAAAAGCAGTTGGGGTATTATATGCATTACCTATCTTGTTCCAGGTAGAGTAGTAAATTATACCAATAGATATATAGGAAACCCCACTCAATTTGAGTGGGGTTTTTTTTTGGCATAAGAGTTGTGTTTCATAAGTATTATTAATCCTTAATTATACGTTATGATACCATCTAAACAAAGTTTGAACGGCAACCAACCAGAAACGCTTTCAACGAGAGTGGATAAAAAACGTGTTAATATTCCATGGAATCACAGATTGTTTTTCCAATTGGGACTTATAGTTAGTTTGTTAGCTACATTTTTCATTATGGAGAGTAGCATTGGCTATGTGTCACCAAAAGCAGTTCCGGATTATTCAGAAGCACCTGATGACCCGTATTATTTTCCTGATGTTGTAGTCGAAGTACCACAACCCGAGCAAAAAGAAATAGCAAAAGTTGAAGTGCCTAAAGTCAAGACGCGTATAGCAGATGTGATTAAAGTTGCTTCTAATGATGCGCCTGTTATAGATACACCGGTGGCATCGACAGATATACCTAAACCTGCAAAGCCTGTCATTGTTAAAACACCTGAGGTACCTGTTAAAAATACAGGACCAGAAAACATTAACAGTGTGGAGTTTGTACCTGTATTTCCTGGATGTGAATCTATGACAACAAAATCGGATAAGATCGCCTGTATGTCGTCCAAAATTGGTGCCTTCATTCAGAAGAAATTCAACACAGATGAGTTTAACTATTTGGATCCAAATATGGTTCAGAAGATCTATGTGCAATTTAAGATTAATACTGAAGGCGATATCGTAGATATTAAAGCCCGTTCTTCAGATGCTGCATTAGAAAAGGAAGGTATGCGAGTGATATCAAAATTACCTAGAATGGAACCTGGGAGACAAGGTAGCACTAAAGTAGAAGTGATGTATATGGTGCCAATTGCTTTTAAAGTAGACTAAAATATAACTTCAAGAATTTAACCTGTCTTCGATTCATTTCGGAGACAGGTTTTTATTTACAATAGGTGCATCCTAAAAAAGCTGTATCTTTCGGCAATAAAAATTAAAAGTACGATGAAGAATAGTGCCTCCTTTCTCATTTTATTGCTTTCGGTAATTTCCTTTGCTCAAAACAACAACAGTAGTTTTGAGAAATATCCAGTCTTCACAGAATGTGCAGCAGTAGAAATAGATCAGCTTGAATATTGTTTCAACAATACCTTACAGCAATTTGTTTATTCAAATTTTAAATCGCCTGAAATCGTTTTTTCTGAAAACTATCAAGGGTCTATGTCTGTCTTTTTTGAAGTAGATAAAGAAGGTGATTTTAAAGTGCTCTATGTTGATGCTATTTATAATGAATTAAAAGATGAAGCTAAACGCGTTTTTGAGTTGCTTCCGAAGATTACACCAGCTACATATAATGGGAACCCTGCCTATGTACAGTTTACATTGCCAATTAAAATTCCATTGGTTGCACCTTCAGTGATAACTCCTACAAATGAGGTGAAAGAAAACGAAATCACTTCCGAAGCTAAAAAAATAGAAACTTTAAAGAATGAATATGAATCTCTCGAAAATATTCCTTACAATAATGAGAAGTATTCCAGTGAAATAAATATTCCTCTATCACATCATAATTACAGTAAATTCGATCCTGCTTTAAATAGAGTAGGGCAGAATAATCATACCGCACAAAAACCTTTTATTTATTCTGAAGTAAATAAATATTATGACTTTGAAGCCAAAATTCAACCACTTCTATGGAACAAAACTTCCTGGTTTGGTCGCAAATTGTGGAACGAACATTTTATCACCTTAAAAGGAACGGATTATTGGTTGACCATAGATCCTGGTGTAGATCTGCAAATTGGTAAGGATACAGACGCAGATATCGACACCTATAATAACACCAGACTGGTTTATACGCAGGGTGGAATAGGAAAAAATATTAACTTTTTTGCGGTGATTTATGAGAGTCAAGGGCGCTTTGCCGATTATTACAACAGATATGCGGAGTCCATTCGACCCGATGGAGGGAATCCGGCAATTATCCCGGGAAGAGGGATTGCGAAGGCGTTTAAAGAGGATTCATATGATTATCCGGTAGCAACAGGGCATGTTTCATATACTCCTTCCAAGGCGTTTAATATTCAGTTAGGACATGGAAAGCAGTTTATAGGTGACGGATATAGATCGTTGCTGTTAAGTGATAACGCGAGCTCGTACCCTTTCTTCAAGATCAATACCACCTTTTGGAAATTAAAGTACACCAATACCTGGATGTCGCTAAGAGATGTTAGACCGGAAGTAACGCAAGATGGCTCTTTTAGAACAAAATATATGGCCAATCATTATTTGAGTTATAATGTGACTAAGCGATTGAATATTGGCTTATTCGAATCGGTAATTTGGCAAAATGACAACGATAGAGGTTTTGATTTTAACTATATCAATCCGATAATTTTTTACAGAGCGATCGAATTTTCTACCGGTTCGAGAGGTGGTAACGCGCTTATTGGTTTGACTGCAAAATATAAGTTTACAGATCGTATCAATGCATATGCACAATTAATACTGGATGAATTTTCCACCAGCGATATTTCAGGAGCCAATGGAAGTTATAAAAATAAGACCGGTTATCAGCTGGGCTTAAAGTATTACGATGCCTTCGGAATGAAAAATCTTACCCTTCAAACAGAATACAACCGTGTTCGACCTTATACCTACTCACATAACACTGTAGTTCTAAATTATGGGCATAATAATCAGTCGATGGCTCATACACTAGGAGCCAATTTTTCTGAATTTATTGGGATTGCTCGTTATGACTTCGGAAGGATTTATGGAGACTTGAAAATTATAGTGGCTAAACGAGGGTTCGAATTCAATACTACAGAAGATAGTTTTTTCTACGGCGGAAGCATTTACGGATCTGAAGATGATAGGATAAGCGATAATGGAAATGAACTAGCGCAGGGAAACACTACAGATTTCTTTCATGCCGAATTACAAGGAGGCTACGTTATTAATCCATCTACAAACTTAAAAGCGTATGCTAGTGTAATTTTTAGGGATTTCAAACCTATGGAGAATACAAAGACCGTTTTTGAAAATCAGACCACTTGGTTCAATTTTGGAATAAGAACGGATCTTTTTAACTGGTACAACGATTTTTAATGAACTGTAGCAGTTTTATCTTTTCAAGTTAATGTCTAATTAAACAAATTGAATAAAGAGTAAAGAAAAAGAACTGCTAACTCAATTCTTAAAATATAACATCTTTATTCTAATCCTGTTGATTGCCTGATAGGTATTTCGATGGCTCTGTCCTAGATATTGCTATTACTTTTTGCTATACTTTTTAGCCATTCCCTGGTAAATAGCACTCAATAGTTTTTCGGCGGGAATAAACCCATCGCCATATCCTCTATCGTCGTATTCTTTGGTTATTTCTCGCATTGCCATTACTTCTCCTTCAGTTTTCTTGGCAACTACCTGATAAGCGACCTTGTCTCGTATAAATTCCAGCATTCTTTTTGTGTATGCAACATCTGCAGCTGTAGCCATATTTCCATGTCCGGGAATGATCTTGGTTTGGTCATTAATAATTTGTGAAATACGGTTCAATCCAAGAATGTACCCTTGTATGCTACCATCATTTTTAGTATCGATAAATGGATACATTCCATTTACAAACGCATCACCCGTATGAAGCACGTTGCTCTTTGTAAAATAAACGACTACATCTCCATCGGTATGCGCATTTGGAATATGGAATAATTTAATTTCTTCGCCATTGTAGTTAAAAGTTAGAGTGTTAGGGAAGCTTACAACTGGAAGAGCACCCCTTGGGATTTCCCCGATCATTTGATCATCAACTACTTTTGTTGCGGCTCTATGTGCCATTTTTACGTCTTCTTCGGAAATAAGTTTAGCTCCGGATGCGCTTACAATACTGTCGATTTTCTTTTGGCGATCTTCTGTAGAAAATTTTCTATAAGATGCTTCCATTCGTTCGCGTGCATTTTCATGAGAGAAAATGAGCGCGCCTTTGCTCGCCATATTGCTGTTTCCACTAACGTGATCTTTATGGTGATGCGTGTTTACAACCAGCTCGATAGGTTTATTTGTAAGGTTACCAATACGGTTTATTATATTTTTAGAAGCGTCTGCAAATTGATCGTCGATCATAAAAACTCCATCTTCCCCAATACTCACGCCAATGTTTCCTCCTCGTCCTTTTAGCATAAAAATACTGTCTTTTACTATTACAACACCTACGTCATTAGTAATAGTTGTTGGCATTACACCGTTTTCGACAGCCTGTGCGTCAGTATCCTGAGCAGAAACAAAAAAAGTACTTAGAAATAAGCTTAAAATGACAAAAATTCTATGTCGCATTGTATGAGATTTTAATTAAGGTCGGAAAATAGTAAAAAAGCCTAAATATAACACTAACAATGTGCATAATATATTGTGAATAATAGCTAAGGTGCTGTATCTTTGCACCCAAATTATCTGAAGCATTTGCTAAGGACAACAGAATGCCTTAAAATTTTTGCAAACGATGTAGGTTCGCTAAATTTTAAACGAGGCATTTCAGAAAAACAAAAATATTGGCTATAACCCAAACAACCACTGTATGTACTTCCGTAATACGGAACTTCACAGAAATAACGAAGATTCGCCTGTCGGTGAGTGTTGTGTTTTCTTCAGTTGCAGGTTATTTATTGGGTGCCGAAACCATCGATTTCTTTGTACTATTCTTACTTTGTTTAGGCGGGTACTGCATGGTAGGAGCTTCAAATGTATTCAACCAGATTATTGAAAAAGATCTTGATGCACTAATGGATCGCACCAAAGACCGCCCACTTCCATCGGGAAGAATGACAGTAACCACGGCTTTTATAATCGCTACGGTGTTAACTATTGCCGGGATCGCTGCACTTTATGTGATTAATCCTATAACAGCCATGTTCGGTGCAATTTGCATCTTTATGTATGTAAGTCTTTATACCCCCTTAAAAACCAGAACACCACTATCTGTTTTTGTAGGTGCTTTTCCGGGAGCTATTCCTTTTATGTTAGGGTGGGTCGCTGCTACCAATGATTTTGGAATTGAACCGGGAACACTTTTTATGATACAGTTCTTTTGGCAGTTTCCACATTTTTGGGCTATTGGATGGTTTCTATTTGACGATTACAAAAAAGGAGGCTTCTTTATGTTGCCTAATGGAAGACGTGATAAGGGAACTGCGATTCAAGTGGTTTTGTATACCATTTGGACGGTATTGGCTTCCTTAATTCCTGTAATGGGAGTAACGGGGCGTCTGTATCTTACTCCGGTTTCGGGCGTGTTAATTGGATTATTAGGAATTGGATTGATATATTATGCACTTAGATTGTATAAAATACAAACAGCAAAAGCTGCAAAAGAATTAATGCTTGCCAGTGTAAGTTATATTACACTGCTTCAGATAATTTATGTATTAGATAAATTTATAAGATAAAAATGGATTATACCGAGGGTACAGAAGAAGAAAAGATATATCGAGCCAAAAAGAATATGTTGTGGTTTGGTATTATAAGCCTTACCATGAGTTTTGCAGGATTAACCAGTGCCTATGTGATAAGCAGAGAGCGTAAGGATTGGCTTACAGATTTTGATATACCAAATGCATTTTACATAAGTTTGGGGGTTATCATTCTGAGTAGCTTTTGCTTTCATTTTGCGAAGAAGATGATTCAAAAGGAAGAGCATGCTAAAGGAATGTGGTTGCTTATTTCAACCTTGATGCTAGGTATTGTATTTGTTTTTCTTCAATTTAGGGGTTTTTCAGAAATCATTGATGCAGGCTATTTTTTTACTGGAAGTGAGAGTAGTATAACAACTTCCTTTATCTATTTGGTGGTACTCTTGCATTTGGCACACATATTCGTGGGGCTTATCACCATTATGGTTGTAATTTATAATCATTATAAACAAAAATATAAAAGGGGTAAGACTCTGGGGGTAGAATTGGCATCAACCTTTTGGCATTTCGTTGATATACTGTGGATTTACCTCTTTTTGTTTATATTTTTTGTGAGATAAAACGATGCAAAAATAGGTCGGAACGCACAACTAAGACTGAGTTTTTCTCCCATTTTGCATAAAATAATAATTGAAGTTTCGTTAGATAAAAAATATACGTATTTTTGAAGCCTTATTTAAAACCTAATTCTATTTATGGAAGCTACTGTTGTTGAAACAGGTACCGAAGGAAAAGCCTGGGGTGGTGGAAACCAACCGCTTAGAGCCAGTTATGGGAAAATGATGATGTGGTTTTTCATCGTTTCTGATGCGTTAACTTTTTCAGGATTTCTTGCCTCTTACGGCTTTTCGAGATTTAAATTCGTAGATGCTTGGCCAATTGCCGACGAAGTATTTACTCACTTTCCATTTTTACATGGGGTAGATGCCCCGATGTATTATGTGGCATTTATGACCTTCATTCTTATCTTTTCCTCGGTGACCATGGTACTCGCGGTAGACGCTGGACATAAGATGCAACAGAAGAAGGTTATACTTTACATGTTCCTTACCATTATTGGTGGTGCCATTTTCGTTGGTTCACAGGCATGGGAATGGAAGACCTTTATCAAAGGGGATTTCGGTGCAGTAGAGACAAAAGGTGGAAAGATTCTACAGTTTTTAGATGCCGATGGCGAACGAGTTGCACTTCGTGATTTTGCTATTGAACTTCCAAAGACACGAGAGATTCATGAAGAAAGCAACGGACTTTGGTTTCAAAAAGATGGAACTCAAACTACCTATAATTTCGAAGAAGTAAAAGCCGGTTTCATGGCCGATAAAAGTGTTTTAATAAGAACACAATTAAAGGATGAACATGGACATCACATTGTCCTATCACGTGAAGCTTCCGAAGCAAAACTATTGAACGATGGTAAGCTTGTTGTAGAAGGTGCTAACCTGAAACACAATGAATACGGTACTCCCTTATTCGCCGATTTCTTTTTCTTTATTACAGGGTTTCACGGTTTTCACGTATTCTCTGGAGTTCTAATCAACTGTATCATCTTTTTTAATGTAGTGATTGGTACCTACGAAAGAAGAGGGAGTTATGAAATGGTTGAAAAAGTAGGGCTGTATTGGCACTTTGTAGATTTAGTTTGGGTATTTGTATTTACCTTCTTTTATCTGGTTTAAATTAATACTGAAAACACTTCAGGATAAACAATAAAATTAAAATGGCACACGAGCATAAATTAGAAATATTTAGAGGTCTTGTAAAATTCAAATCGAATATTACCAAGATCTGGGGGATATTCTTCTTCCTTTCTGTAATCACTATTATTGAGGTTGCATTTGGTATTATTAAACCGGCGTTTTTAGTGGATAATTCATTCTTAGCAATGAAGTGGATAAATTGGTTATTTATCATATTAACATTAGTAAAAGCATATTATATTACATGGGATTTCATGCACATGCGGGATGAGAAGAAAGCAATGCGCCGTGCAGTAGTATGGACCGCTATATTTCTTATTTGCTATTTAGTCCTAATATTGCTAATTGAAGGAGATTATATATTTGAAGTTTACAAAGATGGATTTGTAAAATTCGACTTCTAAACAAGTTAAAATATTAAAAAAAAAGCCCTGATTTTTCAGGGCTTTTTTTTGTTAGTATATTCTAGTCATCTTCACTATTATAAGTCTAAAAATTAACTTTATAAGGTTGGTCAAAGCTGTTTTAGAGTGTATTTTTGCAGCGTAAAATCCGGCATTCTAATGAAAAAATTCTTAGTACTTGGTATACTGTTCATCCTTCCAATTACAGCGTATATATTTTTCGCTTCAGGAAAAGACAATTTTTCAAAATTACCCGTGCTAACTCAAGGAGTTCAAGAGTTAACTGAATTCCGGGATTTGGATGGTAAAGCAGTAACATTTAAGGATCATATTACTGTTTTGGGTTTCTTCGGAAGTGATCTTTTTGCAAATCGTGCGAATGCGTACAATCTGGCACATAAAATCTATAAGAAGAATCACGAATTCCATGATTTTCAATTATTAGTTATAGCTCCTGAAGGTACTCAGGAACAAGCCCTGGATTTGAAGGCAAATTTAGACGAAATTGCTAATACCGAAAATTGGAAGTTTGTTTTTGGTTCTTCCGAAGCTATTAAAAATTTATTCAATTCATTACAAACTAATCAGCAGCTCGATGAAAATCTGGCAACCTCCTATGTCTATATTATTGATAAGGAAGCAGCATTAAGAGGAAGGAACGACGATGAAGATGAAGACGAAGGTGTACTCTATGGATTCGATTCGTCCAGTGTAGCCGAAATTAACAACAAAATGAGTGATGATATTAAGGTAGTCCTTGCCGAGTATCGTTTGGCGTTAAAAAAGTATAAGGCAAAAAGAGAAATATAGCAAATGAAAAAACAGTCTTACATCGGTATTAGCTTTGTGATTCTTGTCTTCGGAATTATTTTCGTCCCTAAAATCATAGACAGAATTTCGAACGGAAGTGTTGTTCAAAACGATAGAATGAGTAACAACGAGAATAATTTTGATACTCCTAAATCAGATGAACTTGTCACCATTAGTAAGGTTCCTGATTTCAAATTCATTAATCAGAATAACGATACCATTACCAATAATTCATATAGCGGAAAAGTATATATAGTCGAGTTCTTCTTTACTACCTGCCCAGATATATGCCCAATCATGAACCAAAATATGGTTAAAGTTCAAAAAGCGATTGGTGAAAATCCCGAATTCGGAGTAGCATCTTTTTCTATAGACCCTACTTACGATACACCGGAAGTGCTTCAGAAATATGCCGAGAACTATGAAATCACTAACCCGAATTGGAATCTGCTAACTGGAGAAAAAACGAAAATCTTCGAACTGGCAAATGAAGGTTTTAAAATATATGCTTCAAAAGATGAGGAGGCGGGTACATTTGCACATTCTGGAATGTTTGCACTCATCGATAAAAAAGGAAATGTTCGGTCAAGAAAGGATGAAAACGGTAATCCGATTATATATTACAACGGCTTGGAAGACGATGAGGTACTATTGATTATTGAGGATGCTAAAAAATTACTGAATCATGAGTAAAGAAGTTTCAGAAAACAATAAAAAATATACTGTTTGGATCTGGATACTTTCTATCGCAATTCCGTTAGTGGTGTCGGTTCTTTTTAGTGTAAAGATTCCTGGAGTTGAACGTTTAGGCTTTTTACCTCCAATTTATGCGTCTATCAACGCGCTAACCGCAATACTGTTAGTAGTGGCATTATTTCAAATTAAAAAAGGAAACCGGAAAACACATGAGCGCATAATGAGGACATGTATCTTATTGTCGGTACTCTTCCTCGGAATGTATGTGGCTTATCATATGACTTCAGAATCCACTTCCTATGGAGGCGAAGGAGTTATGAGATATATGTATTTTGGGATTCTTATTAGCCATATTTTATTGTCTATTGTTGTTATCCCTTTCGTGCTTGTCACTTATGTAAGAGCAATTACAGGTAATTTCAAAATGCATAAAAAGATAGCCAGAATAACATTTCCTTTATGGTTATATGTGGCCGTGAGTGGAGTAATCGTTTATTTAATGATATCGCCTTACTACTAAATAGCGAATAATCACAAAAGCAAGGCTTTAATGAATAGTCAGATTAAGATGAAACAGACCTTTGTAATAACCTTACTTCTTTTATTATTTATCTCTTTTCCTGCAGAAGCGCAGTGTGCGATGTGTCGCGCTGTCATTGAAAGTGAGGGAAGTAATGAGGTGGCAAAAGGAATCAACAATGGAATTATTTACCTTATGATATTTCCCTATCTCCTTGTTGGAGGCATCGGATATATCATTTATCGAAGTCGGAAGAAAGCGAAAGCCAAAATAAATTAACATTTTCTTCACACTAAAGGTGTAACATAATCTTTTCAAAGTAGTCTTATTTTAAAGACCTTTGCTAACCACCCAACGCAAGTCTTAACATGAATTTCACAAATTACAAAACTGAAATCCTGTAATTTGAGGATTATTATTCTATTATGATTGAGATAAAAGATTTGCATAAGTCCTACCATATGGGGAGTAACTCCCTTCATGTATTAAAGGGTATTGATTTTACTGTAGCTGAAGGTGAGATGGTTTCTATAATGGGCTCTTCCGGATCAGGAAAATCTACCTTACTTAATATCTTAGGGATGTTAGATGAAGCAGATAGCGGGAGCTATACCTTGGATAATACTATAATCAAAAATCTCAACGAAAAAGTTGCGGCTCGATATAGAAACAAGTTTCTAGGTTTCATTTTTCAGTCTTTTAATCTTATTAATTACAAAACCGCTGTAGACAATGTTGCTATGCCTCTGTATTATCAAGGGGTGAAGCGTAACATTCGTATGGAAAAGGCTATGCATTATTTGGAAAAAGTTGGACTTGCAGATTGGGCAGAGCACCATCCTAATGAATTATCTGGTGGGCAAAAGCAGAGAGTTGCAATTGCCAGAGCATTGGCAAGTGATCCCAAAGTACTATTGGCCGATGAGCCGACAGGTGCTTTAGACAGTAAGACCTCTTACGAAGTGATGGAGTTGATTCAGGGTATTAATGACGAAGGAAAAACCATTTTGATCGTAACCCATGAAGATGATATCGCGCATATGACCAAACGAATTGTGAATTTGAAAGATGGAATTATTATTGATGATTCCGTGGTAACGCAAGTTCGCGCTAAATCGGCACTCCATGTTTAATATCGAGCGTTGGCAGGAAATATTCGAAACTATTCGTAAAAACAAACTACGAACCTTTTTAACGGGACTGTCTGTTGCTTCCGGAATTTTCATTTTAGTTGTATTACTCGCTATTGGGCAAGGAATGGAAAATGGGATAGGAAAGCAGTTTGAAGATGATGCCACCAATCGAATAAGTGTTTGGACGGGAGTTACTTCAGAAAGCTTTAAAGGTCTTAATGCGGGGCGTAGAATCGAAATGGATAATAGAGATTTCGAATTAGCAGAAAAGAAAAACATAGATCAATTAGAATATAAATCTGGTGTTTACAGTATTTGGGGAGGTTTAACTTCATACAAAGGAGAATCGGGAAGCTATAGAATTGAGGGTGTTCGAGGGGATTATCAGTTTTTAGAAAATGAAACACTTACATCAGGTAGGTTTATTAATCAGAGTGATCTCGATAATTTTGAGAAAGTGACGGTTCTAGGGCAACGTGTTTTTCTAGATTTATTTAAAGGAAAACAGGCTACTGGCGAGTATGTTGAAATATCCGGTATTAAATTTAAGGTAGTCGGAGTTTACACAGATCCTGGTGGAGAAAGAGAAGAAACACGCTTGTTTATTCCCCTTACAACTGCACAAAGAGTTTATAATGCCGGAGACAAATTAAGATCAATGGCTTTTTCATTAGAAAAGCAAGATAATTTTGAAGATGCAATGGCAGCGTCTGTAGCATTTTCAGCACAACTTGAGGCAGATTTAAAGCAAAAACACATAATTGCACCAACAGATAAAAGAGCAGTCCAAATTAACAATTCACTTGAAAATGCAAAGCGATTTTATGATCTTATTTGGATGATAAGAGCATTTTTCTGGGGAGTTGGAATCTGTACTATCATAGCCGGAGTTGTTGGCGTGAGTAATATTATGCTAATTATTGTAAAAGAACGCACCAAAGAAATTGGTATTCGAAAAGCGATCGGTGCACAGCCTATATCAATCATTGGAATGATTCTTCACGAATCTATCTTTGTAACGGCAATAGCCGGATTTGGAGGTTTAATTACAAGTTTATTCCTTCTTGAAATGGTAGGGCCACTTATTGAAAGTGAATATCTATTGAATCCGTCTGTTGATTTTGGTGTCGCTATTACCACTGTAATTATACTTATTGTTGCTGGTGCTTTAGCAGGCTTCTTTCCTGCTAGGCGTGCGGCTAATATTAAACCTATAGTTGCTTTACGAGATGAATAGATTATTTAGTAAAGATACTTGGGGAGAAATTCTGGAAGCGCTAAGTTCTAATTGGTTTAGAACATTGCTAACTGCATTCGGAGTATTATGGGGTATTTTCATCCTAGTTATACTTCTGGCAGCTGGAAAAGGTTTGGAAAACGGAGTGAAGCAAGGATTTGATGGTATGGCCACAAATTCTATGTTTATGTGGTCTCAAACAGCTTCAAAACCCTACAAAGGACTTCCGAAGGGAAGGCGCTATAATTTTAAGATAGGAGATGTAGATGCTATTAAACAATCGGTTCCCAATCTTCGCTTTGTTTCACCTAGAAATCAATTAGGAGGTTTTAGAGGAGCCAATAACGTAGTACGTGGATTAAAAACAGGGGCTTATAATGTTTATGGGGATTATCCCGAGATTATTCAGCAGCAACCTATGGATATTACGTCGGGAAGATTTATTAATTATTCCGATATCAATAGTAACCGAAAGGTAGCTATCATTGGTGAGTCTGTAAAAACGGGCTTGTACGAGACAGGTGAAGAAGTAATTGGATCCTATATTAAGATCAATGGTGTAAATTTTATGGTGATAGGAACCTATAAGAAGAAATCGCAGAGAGGGGGTGATCCGGAAGAAGCTCAGAAAGAGATTTTCGTGCCTTTTACAGCATTTTCTCAAGCTTTTAATCGTGGTGAAGAAGTAGGATGGATGGCGGTTACAGCCGAAGACGGATCTTCCATTACAAATCTCAAAAGCCAGGTATTCGACATAATTAAAGCCAGACACAGCATTCATCCGGAAGATGACAGAGCGGTAGGTAACTTTGATCTATATGAAGAATACAGTAAAATAAATGGACTTTTTACCGCCCTTAATTTCGTAGCTTATTTCGTCGGAATTCTTGTATTGCTTTCAGGTATCATAGGGATTAGCAATATTATGCTCATCGTGGTAAAAGAACGGACCAAAGAAATAGGGATACGTAGAGCGTTAGGAGCGACTCCTTGGGAAATACGATCGCAAATATTACTTGAATCAATATTTCTTACCATTATTTCTGGAATGGCGGGAATAGTATTTGCCTCCGGTATTTTGGCTGTAGTGAATTTAGCTATGGAAAATGTGGATACCAGTGAAATGATGTTTGCAAACCCTTCCGTAAATATTGGGGTTGTTGTAATTGCACTAATAATACTAGTTGTCTCAGGTTTGTTGGCTGGTTTAATTCCAGCTCAGACAGCAATACGTGTAAAACCTGTGGACGCTTTAAGAACAGAATAATTAAAATATTAATACTAACTGAATTACCAAAATGAAAAAGACAGGGACAATATTAATAATAGGTACTATTGTGGTACTCTTTTTAGCATCAATGCTTTGGCTATGGTCCAAGAATTCTGAAGACCCCATTGTTTATAAAACTGAAAAACCTTCAGTCGAAACAATCATAAAAAAAACGGTGGCTACTGGAAGTATCGTTCCGAAGGAAGAGGTTCTAATCAAACCAAATATTTCAGGAATCATAGATGAAATATTCGTGGAAGCTGGAGATATCATCGAAAGAGGTGATCTTATTGCAAAGGTAAAAGTTGTGCCAAATGTATCTTCTTTAAGTAGTGCTCAGAATAACATCAATGCCGTTAGAACTCAGGTTGAAACAGCCCGTTTAGCGCTGGAAAACCAAAAAAGTATTTATAACAGACAAAAAGAGCTTTTTGAGAAAGGGGTGATTTCAGCAAATGAATTCGACACAGCTCAACTTTCGTATAATCAGGCACAACAACGCTTTAAGCAGGAACAAGTAGGTCTTAACGGGGCGATACAGAACTATGATATTGTAAAAACAGGAACCAGCCGTGGTCTGGGTGCTACTGCAAATACAGAAATTCGCGCAACCGTTGCCGGAATGGTGTTGGATATTCCAGTTAAAACCGGGAATCAGGTTATCGAGTCTAATAATTTTAACGATGGTACTACCATTGCTACGCTTGCAGATGTCGATAAAATGATTTTTGAAGGTAAAGTAGATGAAAGTGAAGTTGGCAAGATCACCGAAAATCTACCTTTGGAAATTACTGTTGGCGCTATTGAAAATAAAAAATTCGATGCCATATTGGATTATATCGCACCTAAAGGGGTGAGTGAAAATGGTGCTATTCAATTTGAAATAAAGGGAACCCTTAATAAAAAGGACACTACTTTTATAAGAGCAGGCTTAAGTGCTAATGCCTCTATTATTCTGGCTCGAGCCGATAGTGTTCTTTGCTTAAAAGAAGCCTTGATACAGTACGATCCTAAAACTCAAGCTCCTTTTATAGAAGTAGCCGTCGGTGATCAAAAATTTGAAAGACGGGAAATAGAACTTGGAATTAGTGACGGAATAAATGTCGAAATTAAGAAAGGGGTTTCGAAGGAGGATGAGGTCAAAGTTTGGAACATCATTAAAGCAGCTCCGGAGTTCGGCAAAAATTAAAAATTCACCATTTTTGTAACACTTTGGTCAATCAAAAGACAAATTTATCAACTACAATTAGATATGAACAAGTTAGCAATCTTATTTCTCGTTCTTTTTACGGGATTACAAATTAACGCACAAAATAAGAAATGGACCTTGTCCGAGTGTGTAACTCACGCCTTAGAAAATAATATTTCTGTGAAGCAGAGTGCACTTGATGTACAACTAACGGAAATTGAGAAAAGCGATGCAGATGCAAATTTCCTACCTTCATTAAATGGTAGTTTAGGTGTTTCTGAACAAACAGGATTAAGTCAGAACCCTGTAACTTTTCAGCCGGAAACTACTACAATATTAAATGCTTCGGGTGGAATAAGTGCGGGATATACAATTTTTAATGGTCTTCGGAATTTTCGTCAGGTTCAGAGAGCAAAACTTTCTAAACTAGCAAGTCAGTATCGTTTGTCGAAAATGCAGGATGATATATCGTTATTTGTTGCAAACGGTTATCTTCAGGTCTTACTTAATAAAGCCAACCTCGAAGTAATTCAAGCACAGAATGTAGTAACTTTAGAGCAAATAGGAAGAACAAATGATCTTGTAGATGCAGGTGTTATTCCACGTGGAGATTTATTAGAAATCAAGGCGACAGATGCCAGAGAAAAGCAGCAGTTAGCCGTTGCAGAAAACGCTGTACAAATTTCATTAGTTAGTCTCGCTCAGCTATTATTGGTTGAGGACTATGAAAACTTCGATATAGCCAACGAAGAATTCGAAATTATTGAATCTGAAATAGCGGCCAAATCGATTTCAGAAATTATTACCAAAGCAAAAGAAAATCGTTCCGAAGTAAAAATTGCAGAGAAAAATGTAGCCTTAGCAGAAAAAGATCTTCAAATAACCAGAGGGGCATATTATCCAACGCTTTCCGCTTCTTTTGGATATGGTACTAACTATACCGATAAGGATTTTCTTGAGCGCAGTTTCAATCAGCAATTGTATGAAAACGACGGTATTAATTACGGATTGCGTCTTGATATTCCTATACTTAATGGTTTGGCTGTTCGCAATAATGTAAAAAGAAACAAGATCAATCTAATTAGTTCTCAATATCAATTGGAGCAGGCAAAACTCGACTTAGAATCTAATGTATATCAAGCGTATTTAGATGCTCAAGGTGCTGCGAAGGCGTACGAAGCTGCAGAGCGAGCATTAGAATCTCAGGAATTAGCATACCAGTATGGTAAGGACCGTTATGATGTAGGATTGACGAATGCATTCGATTTTAGTCAGTCTAAACTTCGATATGATAATGCCAAGATCGAGGTGAACAGAAGTAAATACGATTATATTTTTAAACTTAAAGTTTTAGAATTGTATTTTGGAATTCCTGCAACGGAATTAAAGTTTTAATTATGAAGAAAAAAACACTTATTTGGCTCGGAGTAGCCGTTATTGCTTTGGTCGCTTTGCTCATGGTAGGAAAGAAAGCCGGTTGGTTTGGTAAGAGCGGGAATTTTAAAGAAGTTGAGGTAACTGAAATAAAATTGCTAAATATTGTTGAAACTGTTGCAGCTACTGGAAAGATTCAGCCCGAAATTGAGGTGAAGTTATCTTCAGAAGTATCCGGAGAAATTATTGAACTTCCAATAAAAGAAGGACAACAAGTTGAGAAAGGTGATCTTTTGGTGAAAATCAATCCAGATCTTGTTCAGGCTGTGTTAAGTCAGTCGCAAGCCGGATTACAAAATGTAAGAGCGCAGTTGACTCAAGCTGAAGCAGGTTTAAAAAGCGCCAAACTAAATTACGATAGAAACAGAACACTATTCGATAAAGGTGTTATTTCAAAATCTGAGTGGGATCGTTCTGTCAACGAGTTTGAAAGTGCGGAGGCCAATAAAGAGTCTGCTTACTACAGTGTTCAAAGTGCCGCTGCTAATGTAAAGCAATCCAGAGATAATGTGTCGAGAACTTCTATATATGCACCAATGAGCGGAACTATTTCTAAGCTTTCGGTCGAATTAGGAGAAAGAGTTGTAGGTACGGCTCAAATGGCTGGAACAGAAATTGTACGTGTTGCCAACCTAAATAATATGGAAGTAGAAGTTGATGTAAATGAAAACGATATTGTGAAAGTTGCAGTTGGGGATTCTACGAAAGTTGAAGTTGACGCGTATCTAAAAAGAGAGTTTCGCGGAAGAGTTACAGAAATTGCTAATTCTGCAGAGACTGCATTGTCGGCCGATCAGGTTACTAATTTCAAAGTAAAAGTCCGTATTTTATCTGATTCTTACGCAGATTTGGTAGAGGGCAAAATTGAAAGTTATTCTCCTTTTCGACCTGGAATGACAGCGACTGTAGATGTTATTACCAATAAAAAGAATAATATAATTGGGGTCCCTATAAGTGCTATCGTTATCAAGTCTGATACGAGCTCAACCAAAAAAGTAGGTTATGTAAAAGAAGATACCTCAGTAAATGTTGAAAAATTTGAATGTGTTTTTGTAAAAAATGGAGACGAGGCGAAATTGAGAGTAGTGAAAACGGGAATTCAAGATGATGCAAATATTGAAATTACTTCCGGACTTAAAGAGGGAGATGTGGTGATTACGGGGCCGTATAATACAGTAACAAAGCTACTCGATAGCGGTGATAAGGTGGAGTTAAAGAAACCGGAAAAAGATAAAAAGAAGAAGGAATAATTATGGCAGTCATTCTATGTATTGAAACAGCAACAACAAATTGCTCGGTAGCGCTTTCGATAAACGGGAGCGTTATTGCGTTGCGTGAAGATACAAGTAAAGAATATTCTCATGCTGAACAACTTCATGTTTTTATCGAGGATGTTCTTAAACAATCAAACACCGACAAAGCCGATATTGACGCTATAGCAGTTAGTAAAGGCCCAGGCTCATACACAGGACTTCGTATTGGTGTTTCTGCCGCTAAAGGCCTTTGTTATGCCTTAGATGTTCCACTTATCTCTATTCCTACGCTAGAGGCATTGGCGCTTCAGACGAAGTTGGAGGCAAAATATATTGTCTCTATGCTCGATGCTCGCCGAATGGAAGTTTATGCCGCTGTTTTTTCTTCGGAAAAGACTTCAGAAGTAAAAGAAATTAGAGAAACAAGGGCCGAAATACTTACAGAAGACTCTTTTGAAGTATTTCTTCAGAAAGGAAAAGTACTCTTCATTGGAAATGGGGTTGAAAAGTTTGAAGCTATTTGTAAGCATCCTAATGCGGTATTCTTAAGGGACAATTTGCCTTCCTCGAGAGAAATGGCGGAAATTGCTGAAAAAAAGCACAAAAAAAACGACACCGAAGATGTCGCTTATTTTGAACCATATTATCTGAAAGATTTTATTGGAGGTTAACTTTTTCCTGAGTGTATAAATGTACATCTCTTTGAGGAAAAGGAATACTTATTCCGGCAGCCTCAAGTCTCATTTTTCCTTCTTCCAGTGTATAAAATCGAGTATTCCAAAAATCTTCGTTCTTCGTCCAATATCTTAATTGCAGATTTACCGAACTATCGGCTAATTCTGTTACAACTACTATTGGCATTTTGTCTTCCATTTTAAATACTAATTCTTGTTCCATTGCTAAACCAAGTAAGATATCTCTGGTTTTCTTTATGTCACTGTCATAGCTAATTCCAAATCCAAGCATTTCCTTTCGAATCCCTTCACTTGTATAGTTAATGATGTTTTCATTAGATAATTTTCCGTTAGGGATGATTACTAATTGATTTCCCGGTGTCGTAAGTTTTGTAGTAAAAATGGAAATCTCTTTTACTGTACCATCAATTCCCTGCGCTTTAATAAAGTCACCAAGTTTAAAGGGTTTAAGCAATAGAATTAATACACCCCCGGCGAAATTCGCCAACGATCCTTGTAACGCAAGACCTATAGCCAAACCAGCTGCTCCAATAATTGCGACCAAAGATGCCGATTCAACACCTAATTGGGATACAACTAATACAAAGAGTATAATTTTTAATCCCCAATTAATAAGACTGGCGATAAAGTTCTCTAAAGTAGGATCGTAGTCCTTTTTTATAAATAATTTTCGGACTAATCCATTAATGATTCGAATGATCCATATACCAACAATAAAAAGCAATAAAGCTCCAATTAATGATGGTAAAAAGTCGATTATTCTTTGTCCGTATTCTTCAAGATAGGTGTCGAAGTTTTTGATTTTGTCCATTAAAATGTAATTGATTTTTGAACCAACTTTGGATTAATATAAAGCAGGTTCATTAATTTTTGTGCAAAGGTACTTCAGAAAGAGAGAATTGGCACTAAGAAAGTAGTGCAAAGTATAGATGTGAGTATTTCACGTTTGTATATAAAAATCGCTATGTGCGTTCGAAGCTGTCAAACCCACATAGCGCTTAGTAGTAGTAAATTATTTATAATATTGAATTATAGTAATCCACCAATTTTTCAAGATCCTTTTCTTTATCAAGGTCCAATTTATTTTTCTTGATGTAATCTTTTACATCTTTTTCCTTGTTCTTCATCACTTTTAAGATTTTAGATTTGCTATTAGGCAATTCATAATAATCTCCACTTTTTGAAACGAGGAAGTAAGTTTCATTCTTAACCCATTCCGCTGGTTTTTCTCTTTCATAGGTAGTTTTTGGAGCGTAAGGTGGTTGATAGGTAACTTCTTCCTTTTTATAAAGGTCGAAATTCGTTCCTTCAGTCACAACTTTGAAGTAGTGTCCATTTGCATTAGAACCTTGAAAAGGAGCAAAAACGTAGATGTCATTAAATATTTTCACAAATACACTGGCATCCTGAATTAAAGCACCATAGGTCTTGTCAGTTGACGAATTTTTAATTTCTATTTCGTCAGAGAACATATTGTATCTCATTAAAACACCAGTCTGCGCTAATTTTTTGTCTTTATAAATATTTCCTTGAAGGAAATCGACATTAGAATAAGGTGAGCCAGCAGTGCTCTCAAACTGTGCTTGGGTTAGACCAAAAGCAACGTCTGACTGCTGAATTTCAATTACTCGAGAAGTAAGACTGTAGGCTGCGTTATTCGCTTGAGACCATGCCGTGAGTGAAATGACGGCAAATACTAAGGTTAATGTTAAATTTTTCATGATTTTTTTTGATTTTCAATTTGTAATATCTCAAATTTTATACCATTAAACTGTAAATTGATCAGATTTTTCATTTTTTAAGCTAATAAAGGTACAAATATTTAAGTTGGACTTATACTGTTCATGCCCAAATTATTAATTAATAAATTCAAGTGCCTTCTCGGTTTTAGTAACTGGTAATCGACACGCATTATTCACACAAACATAAATAAACGTTTCGTCTGCAACATATCTACCTTCGAAAAGTGCACCTTTTTCTGGCTGGATAGTTCCGGCGATAAGTTTGTTAGGTATATAATTTTTATTTATTTCTTTTGTTTTTTCCATAGCATCGGCTCCTACAATTACCACCTCATAATACTTGTTCTGATAATTAGCCAAGAGATCAAGCCAATTTGAAAAACCAGCGGGATATTGTTCTATTTCAGGCTCTACATTGACCAACATTTGTTTTGCGGTTTTTGCAAATTTTTGTTCGTCAAAATGATGCGAGAGCACAAATAAGTTTTTAGCCATTATCGAATTCGAAGCCGGAATCACATTATCTCTAAATTCAAAATTTCGTGAAACCAATGCTGCATCTTCTTTCGAAGTAAAATAAAACATATGTTTTTCTTCGTCGAAGAAATATTCAAAACTGTAATCGGCAAGTTGTTTTGCTTTTTCTATCCATTGCTTATCCAGTGTTACTTCGTACAACGAAATATACCCCTGAATCACTGCAGCATAATCTTCTAGATATCCGTTTATCGTACTTTTTCCATCCTTATAACTATGATATAATGAGCCGTCTTTTTTGAGCTGTTTTTCTGAAATGAAATTGGCGTTTTTTAGTGCGGCCTTAAGATAGTTGTCTTCCCCAAATGTTTTGTATGCGTCCACATACCCCTTTATCATAAGTCCATTCCAGGACGTGAGGGTTTTGTCGTCCAGTCGGGGTTTAGGGCGTAAATTTCTGTAAGCATATAATTTTTCATTCCATTCTTTCTTTTTTTTCTGAAGGACTTCAGAAGTAAGTGAGAATTTTTCAAGAATTTCTTTATCCGTTTTGTTTCTAATTAAAATGTAGTTGCCATGTTCCCATTTTCCGAAGCTATTCACATTGTAATAAGACTCGAACAAGTCGAAATCAGATCCCAACTCTTTCTGAAGTTCTTCCTTGGTGTAAACATAATACGAACCTTCCTCCAATTCACCAGCTGCATTTTCACTGTCTGCGTCTAATGAGGAATAAAACGCACCTTCATTATTTGTCATTTCACGCGCTATAAAATCGAGAGTTTCAGAAACAATTTCTTTATAATGTTCGTCCTTAGTGACCAAATATGCATTGCTGTACAAACTCACGAGTTGAGCATTATCGTAAAGCATTTTTTCAAAATGAGGCACATGCCATTTCACATCTGTACTATATCTCGAAAAACCACCTCCTATATGATCGTATACCCCGCCATAAGCCATATTATCTAGCGTTAATACCACCTGTTTTAAAAGAGCATCGTCCTTTTTTTCAACCGCATAACGCAGAAGAAATTCATAATTATTCGGCATCATAAACTTTGGTGCTCGATTATATCCTCCATATGTTTTGTCGAAACTTTGAGACCATTTTTGAACCATTTCATCTGTAGAGTATTTCGAAAAATCAATGTCTTCAGTGTTCAATTTAATAAGGTCCATACTCTTTATGCCTTCTTCTAATCGCGTGGCATAATCAATCAATTTTTGTGGATCGTTCGTATAAATATCCTGCATTTTGGCAAGCGCATCCTTCCATTGATCTTTCGGAAAATAAGTTCCGCCCCAAACTGGACGTCCGTCTGGCAACGTAATTACATTTAATGGCCAACCCGCGCTTCCGGTCATTAATGTTACCGCGTTAATATAAATTTGATCCACATCAGGCCTTTCTTCTCGATCAACTTTTACCGAAATGAAATTTGCGTTCATCACTGCGGCGACTGTCGAATCTTCAAAGCTTTCACGCTCCATTACATGACACCAATGACAAGCGGCGTAACCAATACTTATGACCATCAATTTTTGCTCATCCTTGGCTTTTTGCAAAGTTGTGTCATTCCAGGCCATCCAATCAACAGGGTTGTGTGCGTGTTGTAAAAGGTACGGACTGGTTTCGTTAATTAAATCGTTGGTGTACATATGAGTTTCCGGAATTTCCTTTTTCGACGAATTACAGGATAAAACAAGTGTAATAAGTAAAACTGAATACAATAAATGGCGCATAAACATATAAGTTGAAAAACAAAAATACGCCTTTGAACATTCAAAAGCGTATCAATATATAAAGTATAAATCGAATTAGTTTACTTCGAAACTAATTTTAACGTTCACACGGAACTCCACAATGTCGTCACCATTTACCACTGCATTTTGCTCGTTTACATAAACAGATTTGATGTTTTTTACGCTTTTTGCCGCGTGCTTTACTGCTTTTCTGGTTGCGTCTTCCCAACTAGTGTTAGAATTCGCCATTACTTCAATTACTTTAATTACTGCCATAATTTGTTATTTGTTTAGAATGAAACAACAAGTTACGATTTTCAAAATAAAGTAATTCTAAAATATCGTTAAAACCACGTTTACAATCGCAGTCGCAGTCTTCAGTCACAGTTTAAAGCTATTATTTTATTTTGAACGACTGCCTATTGACCACTGACCACTGAATTCCTTATCCATTAATAGCCTCAACATTCTGAACCCGACCATTTAGCATGTCTTTTAGCATGGTTTCAATACCATTTTTGAGCGTAATCGTAGAAGACGGACATCCACTACACGCTCCTTGTAAAATTACACGAACGGTTTTGGTTTCAGTATCGAACGACTCAAAAGCGATATGACCCCCATCACTCGCTACTGCAGGCTTCACATATTCATCGAGTATCGACATGATCTCTTTGTCGATATCTGAATATTCTATTGGTTTTTTATGCTCTTCGGAAGTAACCGTAGCTTCGGTCTCTTGTTTCTTCTGAAGCATTTCGTCATTCAGAATGGTTTTGCCATCTTCAATGTAGGTTCGAATAAATTCACGAAGCTCTATCGAGATTTCCTGCCATTCGGCAACATTATATTTCATGATTGAAACGTAATTTGCGCTAATAAAAACTTCTTTGACAAATGGAAACGAAAACAATGCAGTCGCCAATGGAGCATACTCAGCATCGTCGATGTTTTTAAATTCGAAAGTGCCATCCACTAAAGGTTTGTTCGCAACGAACTTCATTACTATAGGATTTGGAGTACTTTCGGCATAAACCGTTACAGGAACTTTTTTAGTTACTTCTGTAGTTTCTATTACCAACTTTCCACTGTTTAGAAATTCAGTAATTGAATCTGCGACTTCTTGCTCAACGTCTTTCCATGCGACAATATCGTATTTTTCGATGGCAACAAAATTTTGTGAAATATATACGGTCTTTACAAAGGGTAAGTAGAATAATTCCTGTGCTAACGGACTCGGTTTTGCGTCATCGATATTTTTAAATTCATAGCTACTTGCCTGAGTTAAAAACGAATTGGCAACGAACTTTACAATATTTTCGTTGGATGTAGGTTGTATAGTAATGTTAAAGTGAGGCATTTAGTTGTATTTTCTACAAAAATATGAAATTCAAATCAATGTATTCAATATATTTGGCGCTATAAGGAAGAATTTATGAGGAAATTATTACTTGTGTTATTTTCAATTTTGGCTTTTGACGGTTATTCGCAAATAACTGTAGATGAGTCATTGACTACACAACAGTTAATTGAAGATGTATTGATAAACAGTACTTGCGCAGAATCTTCTAATTACTTACAGCTTACAGGTACTGATTTTGGTGATGGAAATGGCATTGGAGCATTTGACCGTAATGGTTCAGATTTTCCATACGAAAGCGGCATTGTACTAACTTCCGGTTATGTTTCAAATGTTCCGGGACCTAATTTCGATCTAAATAACGATGGTGCTGGTTCAGCTTGGGCAGATCCTGCCAATGGCGATCCCGATTTGGCTGCTATACTCGGAATATCATCAACTACACTTATCAATTGTAGTTGGATACAATTCGATTTTGTTCCACAAACAGATATTTTAAACTTTAATTTTTTGTTAGCTTCGGAAGAATACAATCAAAATTTTGAATGTACTTTTTCAGATTCATTTGCATTTATTCTTACAAATAATGTTACCGGTTTAGTTCAAAATCTAGCAGTACTTCCTGGAACCACAATTCCTATTCAAGTGACCAATATCCATCCGGATGTTCCTGGTCAGTGTTCAGCCCAGAATGAAGTCTATTTTGATAAATATAATTTCGATCCTTTCAATCCTGCAGCAACTGCGGCAATCGATTATAATGGACAAATAGTTTCCTTGGAAGCTACTGGTCCGGTAAGTGCCGGAACTAGTTATACGATAAAATTAGTAGTTGCCGATCAACAAGATGCCTTGTATGATGTAGCGGTTTTTTTAGAGGCAGGGTCCTTTGATATTGGTGATGTCGACCTCGGTGTTGACCTCACAGTTGCTACAGGAAATGCCAGATGTGAAGGAGAAGCTTATACCATAAATCCAGATATTACCGCACCTCCCGGCACAGATTACGAATGGTTTTTTGAAGACCCTATTGGCTCTGGTGTTTTTACTGCCTTTACACCTCCCGAGACTGGTCCCAATTTAGATGTTTTCGTTACTGGGAATTATCAACTCGTTGTTAATTTTGGAGGATCTTGTGAAACCGAAGGTGAAGTTTATATAGAATTTGACCAACCTATCGTATTCAATACATCGCCTGCAAGCTTACTTGTTTGCGATAGTAATGCTGATGGATTTGCTCCTTTTAACTTACACGATGCCGACGATGATATCACTCTAAGTGATCCTACCTTAATTGTGACCTATCATCCTACTTTGTCTGATGCTCAGAATGGTCTCAACGAATTATCGGATCCATACACTAATGACGATCCTTTTAATGATGTTGTCTTCGGAAGAGTTATAAGTACGGAAAGTAGCTGCTTTGAAACTGTCATCTTAACCTTAGAAGTTCGGAGTGCGCCAGATATTATTGCACCTGCCGCACCTTTACGTGCGTGTGATTACGACAATCCTGGTGATGGTCTAGAATTTTTCGATCTAAGCTCTGTTGCCACGGAGGTTTTAGATGGTTTGGATCCACTTTTATATGATATTTATTATTACGAGCAAGAGGCAGATGCTATTACTGCTGGAGATCTGGCCTTAACGGCTCCTGATTT